>NZ_JBVIPQ010000023.1:0-1086 GCF_055577795.1 Streptomyces sp. NPDC033174 | reverse complement strand
TGTATTGACTCGCAGCGTTGTTGACGCGGCTGATCGGTGGCTTGCCTTCGAGTGCGGTGTGGCAGCGGTGGTGGTTGTAGGTGTGGAGGAAGTCTGTCAGGGCCGCGGTCCGCTCGGTGTTGCTGGTGTAGGGCCGTAGGTAGGCCCATTCGTCGAGCAGGGTGCGGTTGAAGCGTTCGACCTTGCCGTTGGTCTGCGGCCGGTAGGGCCGGATCTTCTTGTGGGTGATGCCGGCTGCGGTGAGGTTCTGGGTGAAGAGTTTGGACTTGTAGCAGGCGCCGTTGTCGGTCAGGACCCGTTCGACGGTGATGCCGTGGGCGGCGAAGAACGCGTTCGCCCGCTGCCAGAAGGCGATGGCGGTGTGCTGGCGTTCGTCGGGCAGGACTTCGCTGTAGGCCAGGCGGGAGTGGTCGTCGACGGCGGAGTGGATGTAGCTGTAGCCGATCACCGGCTTGCAGCTCTTGCGCTCGGTCGTGGTGGCTTGCCGGTTGCTTTCACCGGCGGCTCTGCCGACCGTGCGCCAGCCGCCGCCGTCGGGGATGTTGCCGAGCTTTTTGATGTCGACGTGGATCAGTTCGCCGGGACGGTCGCGTTCGTAGCGGCGGACAGGTTCGCCGGTGGGCCGGTCGAGCCAGGCCAGGCGGTGCAGGCCGTGGCGGGTCAGGATGCGGTGCACGGTCGAGGCGGGAAGGCCCAGGATGGGCCCGATACGAGCCGGTCCGAGTTTGCGAGCCTGCCGCAGGTCGCAGACCCGAGCCTCGACAGCGGCCGGCGTGCGGTGCGGTGTCGTGCGGGGCCGGCTGGAACGGTCATGCAGGCCCGCCTCGCCTTCGGCCCGCCACCGGCGTATCCACTTGTGGGCGGTGGCCCGTGAGATGCCCATTTCGGCCGCGACGTGCGCGACCGGACGGCCTGAGCGGACACGTTCGACCAGCAGCCGCCTGCCAAAGACGGTCAGGCGGGCATTACGGTGGGACACGAAGACCTCCGTGCGTGGTGTGTTCCTAGACAGCTCCACCACACCGGAGGTCTTCGCCATGATCAAGACCCGCGAGTGTCAACAACCCTCGTGATCAATACAGCTAG
>NZ_JBVIPQ010000022.1:0-1220 GCF_055577795.1 Streptomyces sp. NPDC033174 | reverse complement strand
AGAGTCTGTCTCATTTGGTGCTGGGCAGGTTCCTTGACACGAGCACAGCGAGCTGTCGCAACCGCTGGCAGTACTTGGCTGCTGCGGGGTCATTGATCTCAGGGATGACTCGGTCCAGGTCCTTGATGCAGCTCTGCAGGAGGATGCTGTTCTTCGAGTCGAGAGTGCCGCCGTTGTCGAGCCAACGAATAACGCAGCCGGCGATGTCCAATTCGAGAAGCCACACGTGTGTACCCCCGAACGTGGCACGTCGGAGGTTGTCGGGGAAGGGTTCGTGGCGGTGTTCCTCCCACAGACGATCTGCGGTCTGCACCTGCTCAGTCGATTCGCTCATTTGAACCATCTTTCAGTAGCCGTTGAGCTGGTTTGGCGTTCATCTTCATTCGGCGGTAGCAGATGAGGGCTGCCGCGATGCCTGCGAACGCCAGGAAGTGTTCGGCCTTGCGTTCATAGCGCCGGTGTAAGCGACGGCAGCCTGAGAGCCAGGACACCGTTCGCTCCACGACCCATCGGTGCCGGCCGAGCCGGTTCGACGGCTCGATTCCCTTGCGGGCGATTCGCTGACGGATGCCGCGTTTGCGCAGCCATCGCCGCAGGTGGGCGTAGTCGTAGCCCTTGTCGCCGTGGAGCTTGCCGGGGCGGCGGCGACGGGGTCCGCGGCGGGATCGGATCGGCGGAATGCCGCGGACGAGAGGCTGGAGGGCCTGGCTGTCGTGGAGGTTCGCCCCGGAGATTCCGATGGACAGGGGCAGACCGGTCCGCTCGGTGATCAAGTGGATCTTCGACCCGAACTTGCCTCTGTCGACAGGATTCGGACCCGTCAGATCCCCCTTTTCAGGGCCCGCATGTTGACGGAGTCGATCGCGCAGCGGGACCAGTCCAGCTCGCCGCGGGCGCCGAGTTCGTCGAGGATCAGGCGGTGGAGCTTGGCCCACACCCGGGCCTTCGTCCACTCGGAGAACCGCCGGTGGGCTGTCGCCCCCGACGGCCCGAACGACGCCGTAGGCAGCTGCTGCCAGGTGCAGCCCGACGTAGCCACGAACAGAATCGCCGCCAGCACCTCCCGGTCGCCATACCGACGCCGGCCACCGCCTTGAGGCCGCGATGGCGCCTCCGGAACCACTCGCTGGAACAGCTCCCACAACTCATCCGGCACCAGCCGCTCAACAATCCCCGCCACGACCGGCAGCCTACCCAAGCCGCCAAATGAGATCACTTCT
>NZ_JBVIPQ010000021.1:0-3422 GCF_055577795.1 Streptomyces sp. NPDC033174 | reverse complement strand
AGACTCTTTCGTGTCCGATTCCCCGTCGGAGCGGGGTTTGCCTTCCAGTTCTTCGCTTTCGCGTTTCCCTTTCCGGCGATTCCGACTCTATCAGAATCATTTCCGCCGAGCTAATCGGCTTCTTGATTCGAATGAGGAATCGGGATGGCTCCTGGAAATCGAATTTCCGAACGGAGCGAGAGAGATGTTAGCTGTACCGCCCGACTGTGTCCAGTCCAGGCAACCGTTAAAATCTACCTCCCCATCGGTCCCGTGTCAACGGTCCCGGCGGGCGAAGAGGAGACTAGCAGGTCAGCGGGGTCGTACGCACATCAGGCGGCGGTCGGCAGCTCGGCGCTGCGATCGGTCGCGTCGATGTCGCCCGTGTCGCCGGCTCGCGCTGCGCGTCCGCCCAAGAGGTAGACGTACGCCAGGAATGCGAGTTCAACGACGACGCCGATGGTGATGCGGGCCCAGGTGGGAAGGCCCGACGGGGTCACGAAGCCTTCGATCAGGCCGGCGACGAAGAGGACCAGGGCCAGGCCTATGGCCATGCCCACCGCCGCTCGGCCTTGCTGGGCGAGGGCCGCGCGGCGGGTTTGCGGGCCGGGGTCGATGACGGTCCAGCCGAGGCGGAGGCCCGTGCCCGCTGCGACGAAGACGGCGGTCAGTTCGAGCAGGCCGTGCGGGAGGACGAGGCCGAGGAAGGTGTCGAGGCGGCCGGCCGCGGACATCAGCCCGATCCCGACGCCCAGGTTCAGCATGTTGAGGAAGAGGATCCAGATCACCGGGACGCACAGGAAGGCACCGAGGACCAGGCACATGGCGGCGGCCTGGGCGTTGTTCGTCCAGACCTGGGCGGCGAAGGAGGCAGCCGGGTGGCTGGAGTAGTACGTCTCGTACTGGCCGCCGGGGCGGGTCATGTCGCGGAGTTCCCCCGGGGCGCCGATCGCGGACTGCACCTCCGGGTGCGTACCGATCCACCAGCCGATGATTGCGGCGATGACGGTGGAGAGGACGGCCGTGGGGATCCACCAGCGGCGGGAGCGGTACACGGCGGCGGGGAAGCCGGCCGTCAGGAAGCGGACGGCGTCACGCCAGGAGGCGCGGCGGGTGCCGGCGACGGTGGCGCGCGCGCGGGCCACGAGTTGGGTGAGACGGGCCGTGAGCGCGGGGTCCGGGGCGCTGGACTGGATCAGGGACAGGTGGGTGGCCGTGCGCTGGTAGAGGGCGACGAGCTCGTCGGCCTCGGCGCCCGTGAGGTGGCGGCCGCGGCGCAGGAGGTGGTCGAGGCGGTCCCACTCGGCACGGTGGGCGGTGACGTAGACGTCGAGGTCCATGATCGGCTGCTGCTCCAGGCACTGGGTGCGTACGGGTTCGTACTACTGCGGCGCGCTGGCGATCAGCTTGGCAGACTGGCGTTCGGAGGGGTCGGGAAGGTCGAAGAAGGGTGGGCGGCATGAGCGGGGTTGTCACGGGGGACGCGGTCGTACTGGGGCTGCCGCCGGCCAGGTTGCCCAGCCGCGCGCTGGCGCTCCTCATCGATCTCGTCGTGGTGTGGGTTGCGTACCTGCTCATAGCCGTAGGACTGACACTGGCCACCGCTTCGCTGGACGAGGCGGCTCAGGCAGCGATCCGGGTGGCGTCCTTCCTGCTGGTTCTGGTCGGAGCGCCGATCGCGGTGGAGACGCTGACGCACGGGCGCTCGCTCGGGAAGCTGGCCTGTGGGCTGCGGGTGGTGCGGGACGACGGCGGGCCGATCCGGTTCCGTCATGCGCTGGTGCGCGGGGCGATGGGGGTGGTGGAGATCCTGCTGACCCTGGGGGTCGTCGCCTGCATCGCTTCCCTGGTGTCGGCGCGCGGGCGGCGGATCGGTGATGTGTTCGCGGGGACGCTGGTCGTACGGGAGCGGGTCGCGGCGGCGCGGACGGCGCTGGTTCCTCCTCCGCCGCCGTGGCTGGTGGGGCGGTTCTCGGAGCTGGATCTGTCGGCGGTGCCGGACGATCTCTGGCTCGCGATACGTCAGTACCTGACGCGGATGGGACAGCTGGACGCCGGGGTGGGGCGGGGTCTTGCCGAGCGGCTGGCCGACGAGGTGGTGGCGAGGACCGGGGCACCCGCGCCGGCGGGCGTGCCGGCTGCGGCCTATCTCGCGGGTGTGATGAACGAGCGGCAGGCGCGGGAGGCGCGGCGGGCGTTCGGTGAGGCGGCGGCGCGGGACGCGGCACGCGTGGCGGGTGCCCGGGAATTCGGTGAGCCGATGAACGGTAGCGGTGGCGGTGGCGGGGCGAGTAGGCCTGCGGCGGCGTGGTCCGGGGAGGGTCCGGCGGTGAGGGCATCCTCCGCTTCCGGCGCTGAGCCAGGTGATCCTGCCGCTGCTGGGGCGCAGGCGCCCCGGCCGCCGGCTACGGGGTTCGCGCCCCCGGCCTAGCCGCGCGAGGTGCCAGACGTGCTCCCGGTCAGGGGAAGACCGAGGGAGGGGTCTCGAGGGCTTCGAGTTCGATACCGGGTGCCGAGAGGACGACGTCCCCGGCGATGTGGACCGTGTGCTGTTCGCCGGTGTCGAGGGCGCTGACCTGGTATTCGTCCACCATCAGGGGGCCGTTGTCAGTGGCGTGCGCTTCACTCTTCATCAGGGCCCAGGCCTGGTCGACGGTGAGGGGGGCGAGGACCGGGTCCGTGAAGGCGACGAGCCGGACGCGGGTCGCGGGGGAACCGGGGGTGAGGCGAAGCAAGCGGGATGTGGCGACGAGGAACGCCGGGGACGTGCCGGTGAAGGCGTGGGCGCGCACATTGCCTTCTGTGGCGTGGTTTCCGGTGGGGTCCGTACGGACCCAGGTGACGCCGTCGAGCGCGGCGCCGCGGACTTGCCAGCTCGCAGCGTGCAGTTCGAGACGGATGGGGCGGCCGAGTTCGTCGAGGGCCAGGTCGACGGAGCCCGAGTGGTCGCCGGAGGGGGCGGTGATCTGGGAGACGTAGCGCCAGCCGGAGGGGCCGGGCGCGCAGTGGAAGTGCTCTTCGCCGAGGGGGGTGTGATCGTGCGGATCATGGAGCGAATAACGGCCGCGGGGCATGGGTCCTCAGGTGCTTCGGAGCGTCGGGGTGTGTGAGGCGCTGTCGGTCACCGGCCCGGGTGTGATTGGACCAGGTGTGATCGGACCGGGTGCGATCGACCGGGTGCGATCGGACCGGGTGTGATCGGACCGGGTGGCGGGTGCCGGCTGAGCCGTGAGGCTCGGGGGCCTCGACGGCCGGGGCCGATCTGGGGGGTACGGGGCAGGCCCCCGACACGGGGGTGCGGGGGCCTGCCTGGTGCGTACTGCTGCTGCTACGGACGCGCGTCGGCGCGCCATCGGGATCAGTAGCGGTAGTGGTCGGGCTTGTACGGGCCCTCGACCTCGACACCGATGTACGCCGCCTGCTCCGGACGCAGCGTCGTCAAC
>NZ_JBVIPQ010000020.1:0-3298 GCF_055577795.1 Streptomyces sp. NPDC033174 | reverse complement strand
GTTCGTCCGGGCACGTTGTTGGGTATCTGAGGGTACGGACTTTCGAGTCTGAACCTTCGCGATGCCGGCCCCAGTGAACTCGTTGCCTTTGGCGGCGGGGTGGTGGGTGGCTGGTCGTTGCTTGAGAACTGCACAGTGGACGCGAGCATCTGTGGCCAAGTTTTTAAGGGCGCACGGTGGATGCCTTGGCACCAGGAACCGATGAAGGACGTGGGAGGCCACGATAGTCCCCGGGGAGCCGTCAACCAGGCTTTGATCCGGGGGTTTCCGAATGGGGAAACCCGGCAGTCGTCATGGGCTGTCACCCATACCTGAACACATAGGGTATGTGGAGGGAACGAGGGGAAGTGAAACATCTCAGTACCCTCAGGAAGAGAAAACAACCGTGATTCCGGGAGTAGTGGCGAGCGAAACCGGATGAGGCCAAACCGTATGCGTGTGATACCCGGCAGGGGTTGCGCATGCGGGGTTGTGGGATCTCTTTTTCATCGTCTGCCGGCGATGAGACGAGTCAGAAACCGTTGATGTAGGCGAAGGACATGCGAAAGGTCCGGCGTAGAGGGTAAGACCCCCGTAGCTGAAACATCAACGGCTCGTTTAAGAGACACCCAAGTAGCACGGGGCCCGAGAAATCCCGTGTGAATCTGGCGGGACCACCCGCTAAGCCTAAATATTCCCTGGTGACCGATAGCGGATAGTACCGTGAGGGAATGGTGAAAAGTACCGCGGGAGCGGAGTGAAATAGTACCTGAAACCGTGTGCCTACAAGCCGTGGGAGCGTCGCGCATTGAGTTTACTCAATGCGTCGTGACTGCGTGCCTTTTGAAGAATGAGCCTGCGAGTTTGCGGTGTGTTGCGAGGTTAACCCGTGTGGGGAAGCCGTAGCGAAAGCGAGTCCGAATAGGGCGATTCAGTAGCGCGCTCAAGACCCGAAGCGGAGTGATCTAGCCATGGGCAGGTTGAAGCGGAGGTAAGACTTCGTGGAGGACCGAACCCACCAGGGTTGAAAACCTGGGGGATGACCTGTGGTTAGGGGTGAAAGGCCAATCAAACTCCGTGATAGCTGGTTCTCCCCGAAATGCATTTAGGTGCAGCGTCGTGTGTTTCTTGCCGGAGGTAGAGCACTGGATAGGCGATGGGCCCTACCGGGTTACTGACCTTAGCCAAACTCCGAATGCCGGTAAGTGAGAGCACGGCAGTGAGACTGTGGGGGATAAGCTCCATGGTCGAGAGGGAAACAGCCCAGAGCATCGACTAAGGCCCCTAAGCGTACGCTAAGTGGGAAAGGATGTGGAGTCGCAGAGACAACCAGGAGGTTGGCTTAGAAGCAGCCACCCTTGAAAGAGTGCGTAATAGCTCACTGGTCAAGTGATTCCGCGCCGACAATGTAGCGGGGCTCAAGCGTACCGCCGAAGTCGTGTCATTCCAGCATGAGGGCCAACGCCCGCTGGGATGGGTAGGGGAGCGTCGTGTGCCGGGTGAAGCAGCCGCGGAAGCGAGTTGTGGACGGTTCACGAGTGAGAATGCAGGCATGAGTAGCGATACACACGTGAGAAACGTGTGCGCCGATTGACTAAGGGTTCCTGGGTCAAGCTGATCTGCCCAGGGTAAGTCGGGACCTAAGGCGAGGCCGACAGGCGTAGTCGATGGACAACCGGTTGATATTCCGGTACCCGCTTTGAAACGCCCAATATCGAATCCATTGATGCTAAGGCCGTGAAGCCGCCCCGGAGCCTTCGGGCAAAGGGGAGTGGTGGAGCCGCCGGTCCAAGGTGGTAGTAGGTAAGCGATGGGGTGACGCAGGAAGGTAGTCCAGCCCGGGCGGTGGTTGTCCCGGGGTAAGGGTGTAGGCCGTGTGATAGGCAAATCCGTCACACATTGAGGCTGAGACCTGATGCCGAGCCGATTGTGGTGAAGTGGATGATCCTATGCTGTCGAGAAAAGCCTCTAGCGAGTTTCATGGCGGCCCGTACCCTAAACCGACTCAGGTGGTCAGGTAGAGAATACCGAGGCGTTCGGGTGAACTATGGTTAAGGAACTCGGCAAAATGCCCCCGTAACTTCGGGAGAAGGGGGGCCATCACTGGTGATGAGTCTTGCACTCTGAGCTGGGGGTGGCCGCAGAGACCAGCGAGAAGCGACTGTTTACTAAAAACACAGGTCCGTGCGAAGCCGTAAGGCGATGTATACGGACTGACGCCTGCCCGGTGCTGGAACGTTAAGGGGACCGGTTAGCTCTGTTTCGACAGGGCGAAGCTGAGAACTTAAGCGCCAGTAAACGGCGGTGGTAACTATAACCATCCTAAGGTAGCGAAATTCCTTGTCGGGTAAGTTCCGACCTGCACGAATGGCGTAACGACTTCTCGACTGTCTCAACCATAGGCCCGGTGAAATTGCACTACGAGTAAAGATGCTCGTTTCGCGCAGCAGGACGGAAAGACCCCGGGACCTTTACTACAGTTTGATATTGGTGTTCGGTTCGGCTTGTGTAGGATAGGTGGGAGACTTTGAAGCAGCCACGCCAGTGGTTGTGGAGTCGCCGTTGAAATACCACTCTGGTCGTGCTGGATGTCTAACCTGGGTCCGTGATCCGGATCAGGGACAGTGTCTGATGGGTAGTTTAACTGGGGCGGTTGCCTCCCAAAGGGTAACGGAGGCGCCCAAAGGTTCCCTCAGCCTGGTTGGTAATCAGGTGTTGAGTGTAAGTGCACAAGGGAGCTTGACTGTGAGACCGACGGGTCGAGCAGGGACGAAAGTCGGGACTAGTGATCCGGCGGTGGCTTGTGGAAGCGCCGTCGCTCAACGGATAAAAGGTACCCCGGGGATAACAGGCTGATCTTCCCCAAGAGTCCATATCGACGGGATGGTTTGGCACCTCGATGTCGGCTCGTCGCATCCTGGGGCTGGAGTCGGTCCCAAGGGTTGGGCTGTTCGCCCATTAAAGCGGTACGCGAGCTGGGTTTAGAACGTCGTGAGACAGTTCGGTCCCTATCCGCTGTGCGCGTAGGAATATTGAGAAGGGCTGTCCCTAGTACGAGAGGACCGGGACGGACGAACCTCTGGTGTGCCAGTTGTCCTGCCAAGGGCATGGCTGGTTGGCTACGTTCGGGAGGGATAACCGCTGAAAGCATCTAAGCGGGAAGCCTGCTTCGAGATGAGTATTCCCACCTCCTTGAGAGGGTAAGGCTCCCAGTAGACGACTGGGTTGATAGGCCAGATGTGGAAGCCCGGTAACGGGTGAAGCTGACTGGTACTAATAGGCCGAGGGCTTGTCCTCAGTTGCTCGCGTCCACTGTGTT
>NZ_JBVIPQ010000019.1:0-6398 GCF_055577795.1 Streptomyces sp. NPDC033174 | reverse complement strand
AAAAAAAAAAAAGAAAAAAAACAAAAGAAAGAAAAAAAAAAAAACACCACCCCCCCCCCCCCCCCCCCCCCCCCCCCCCCCCCCCCCCCCCCCCCCCCCCCCCCCCCCGCCCGCTCCGGGCACGCCTTCGCGCCCTCAGCCGCCCATTTCCGCGACGGCGGAATCCAGCGTGCCCGCCAGCGCGGTGAGGTCCTGTTCGGACGGTGATCGGGCGCCGAACCTCCCTCTGAGATCGCCGGCCGAGACCAGCTCCATGGCGCCGCGATAGCGGTCGGTGTCCAATTCCGCCGCAGGGACCACCAGGGCGCGGCCCCGGAGCACGATCAGCGTCGGCTCGTCCGCGCGCGGGCGCAGGAGGTCCCGGACGTGGTCCTCAGTGATCATGGATAGCCCCTTCCGGGAGCCTCACCTGTGGCGCTTGCGAGCGGCCGGAGTGTCCGTGAGGCCGCCCTTCCCGGAGCGCGGTACGCCACGCTTCTCACCGGTCGACTCCACACCGGCGAGGCTCTCCCCGTGGGCCGTACCGCCCTCGGTCTGGTAGCCCTCGCGGGCGCTCGCGGTTCCGGGTACGACCCGGTCCTTGGCCTGGCTCTCCGCACCGGAATGAGCCCCGGGGCCCCGGTCCACGCGCGAACCGGCCTTCCGCTCGGGCTCACGCTCGGGGTTCTGGGATTTCTTCGCGTTCATGAGGTGCTCCTCGTCCGGGTGACGGCCCCCGTGCGGTCGCCGGCTTCCTCAGCGAGCCGGCCATGCTCCTCCTGATCGGTCTAAGCGCTCAATGAGTCATGCGATCGGCGCGTACCCCGCCGTCCGCCGTGCATCCGTACGGCCGCGATCCGTCTTGCCGGGTATGTCCGTAACCTCATGCACCCGGGGTGTCCGCGCCCTGCTTCACCGCGGCAGTTCCCTCCATCGGCCTACACCGGCGAATGGCGGAGCACTGTGCGGGGTACACGCAATCACCCGAAGGAGGACGCCATGGCCATGACGGACAGCCAGTCACACATAGCCGACGTTGCGGAGGAAGCGGCTCCGTGCGAAGACGAACCGGGCCACGGCCCGCCGGAGAGCTCGCGAGAGCGCGTGAACCGGCGGTGGCAGGAAGTCCTTCAGGAGACCCGGGTCGCCCAGACGGGCGTACAGATCCTCTTCGGTTTTCTCCTCAGTGTCGCCTTCACCCCGGCCTTCCGGGACCTGGACACCTTCGACCGCGGCCTCTACGTGGTCACCGTCGTGCTGGGCGCCTCCTCCACGGCCGCGCTGATCGCTCCAGTCTCCATCCATCGCTGCCTCTCGGGCCTGCGCATGAAGGGCGAAGTCGTGGAGAGCGCCGGCCGTCTCATGGTCTGCGGCATGGTGCTGCTCGCCCTGACCATCGCCTGCACCCTGCTCCTCATCCTCGACGTCGTACTCCCCGGCCCCCTCGCCCAGGTGATCGTCGGCACGGTCATGCTGTGGTTCACGCTGTGCTGGTACGTCGTGCCCTTCCGGCTCCGCCGCAAAGCCACCCGGCGGGCGTCGTGACGCCCTGACCGAGGGCGGACACGGTCTGGTGCGGGCGTGGCACCGGCCCCCGCCGGGGACCGGTGCCACGTTCCTACCGAGCGGGTCCGGGCGGTCCGCCCGTCCGCGTCACGGCGCGTCCCGTACCGTGCCGGTGATCACCGGACCGGGCACCGGCTCCCAGTCGGCGTCGTAGACGGTCAGCCGCGCTCGCAGCGACTCCTTCGGCTCTTTCACACGGTCCGTGACCGTGGGGACGCTCACCTCTGAGCTCAGCTCGCCCGGGGGAACGGTGACCGGCAGCGTCGCGCCCTTCAGCGCCTCTGACAGCGGCCGGTCCGGATTCGGCGACTGGCCGAAGATCTCGTCGAGCCAACGCGGGTCGACGTCCTTGGTGGACAGCTCCACACCGCCCGCGACCGGCAGGAACGCGAGCTCGCCCATGATCTCGGCGTCGGCGGCCTCGGACAGCGACACCTTCCAGGTCAGATTGCGGCCCTCGACGACATCCGCGGCGACCGGTGTCACCGTGACCTTGGGCATCGCGTCGTCGTTCCGTGCGGTCACCCCGCCGTGGTGGGAGCCGACCACCGCGCCGCGCACGGCCTTGACGAACATGTCGCGGGTGACGTCGTAGCCGTAGCGGGTGTTGCCTCGCACCTTCACCGGCACGTCGATGTCATGACTTCCGTGGCCCACTGTCATGACGCGGGACGTCACGGTGTCCGTGCCCGGCTCGGGGACGAAGACGCGCACCTGTCCGCTGCCCTGTCCGGAGACCCGCACCGGGATGCGGTACGTCCTGACCCCGGAATCGCCCTCCATGACCGACAGCCGGCCGATGTCGACGCGCGCGAGCGCGGCGGGACGCGCCGCCGGTGTGCCGGGGCGCCACCCCCATGCGTCCATCAGCCACGCCTGCCCGGAGCCGGTGCGCGGTGTCAGTTCCAGGGCTTTGACGTGCTTGAGGTCCACGGCGGCCCGAACGGCCGCGGACAGCGGTAGGCGGATCTCGCGGCCCCAGTAGGAGGCGGTACGGTCGCTGCCCGGCAGCCCGTCGACGCGCGCCCGGCCGAGGGTCGCGCGCCGGCCCGAGGAGTCGGCGAGCGCGACATCCAGCTGGGTGCCCGTCGTGCCGGGCGGAACGATCACCCGTAGTGCCAGGGACTCGGCGCCCGCCAGGGAGACCGTGCGTTCCACGCGCACCGTGGTCGGGGCGCCGGCACGCGACCACCTCATCGCGACCGCGTCACGGCCCGGCTCCGGCGACGTCAGCCAGGAGGCGAAGTGCGGTGACGCCCCCCGTGTCTCGGCCGGAAGGCAGGCACGGGCGGGGTCGGGGTCGATCTGCTTGCAGAGCCGGCCGCCGGACACGGCGATCTCGGATCCGGGCAGGAAGGCGGGTGTCCGGTTCGCTCCGACGGCGTGGGTGAGCACCCGCGCGGGATCCGCCGAGGGCGCGCGCCGACCGGACCCGTCCAGCAGCGGTCGCACGCGGTCGTCGCCGCCGACGAACAGCCGGGCCGCGGCCGCGATGTACGTGGCGCCCGCGGCCTGTTGCCGCGTCGCGGTCAGACGGGACTTCTTGCCGGGCGTGCACACCGGGTCGGGCGTGTCACCGGACCAGAAGTCGTCGTCGGCCGGCGCCTTCGCCTGCCCCGGCGTCCACTCGGTGTTGAAGAAGTTGTGGTTGGCTCCGACCATGTACACGGCGCTGTGCAGGGCGGCGCCGCGGCTGACGCCCCGCGTGCCGTCGACGTAGATCTCCCCCTGCAGGTCGGACACATCGCCGTCGCAGCCCGGCAGGATGGTCACGGACGGCACGTCGGGAACCGGGTTCTGCCCGAAGACGGTGGGGCCGATCAGGACGTTGCCGCGGATCTTCCAGCGCACCGGGCCCCGGTGGCCGTCCTGGTCGGCGGGCGGCCGGAAGAGGCTGTCGAGCGCGGCGCGGTTGACGCCCTCCCCGCCCCGGGAGTGTCCGACGAGCAGGACCCGGGACAGGTCCGCCGAGGAGACGGCGCGTACGGCGGCGGGGGCGGCGGCCCGGTGCGCGGACCATTCCGCCCAGCGCGCGAGGTGGAGCCGTATCAGGGACGAGCGGGCCTGCGCGCCCCCGTCCTCGGCGCTGTCGTCCTGCCCGTTGACGCCGTTGGCGGAGATGGACAGGGTCACATAGCCCTGGGAGGCCAGGAGCTTCTGCGCGCCGAGATAGCCCTGGTGGCTCGGCACCGGCCGCGTGCCGGGTCGGCAGGGCCACTCGCCGCTCTGCTCGCCCGCCGCGCTGTAGCACGTGTAGTGACGTCCGTGCAGGAACAGGGCGACCGGCCGGCGCCCCGGGGCCCCGGCCGGTCCCACCACCGTGGCACGCATCTCGACAGGGGCGGGGAAGCCCGGCAATCGTACGGACCGCAGGGCGTATTCGCCGCTGACCGTGCGATAGGGGCCCGGTACCCCGGGGTCCACGGAGTTCGCCGGGAGCGGGGCTTCCGGCCGGGTTTCCCGCGGCGGCGCGGGGCGGAGCCGGGAACCGGGAACCGGGGCAGTCGCGTCCAGGCGGCGGCCGGCGGCCATCACCCGCAGTTCCGCCCCGGATCCGACGGCGGCGCCGTCGAGAGTCAGCCGGAACGTGCGCCCGTCCTCGGCGGCCACCGGACGGCCGAGCAGCCGGTCCCCGGCGTAGAACTCGACCCGGGCGTCGCCCATGGGCACCCGCTCGGGCGATGTCCACACCAGCTGCTTCCCGGCGCCCGTCCCCGTGACCCGCCAGTCCGCGGGGAGGCTCCCGCCGGCCGTGGTCCGCTGCGCGTTCGAGGGGGAAACGGGCGACGGCTGCGCGTGCGCCGGTCCCGGCGACGCCGCTGCCAGGGCGAGTACCGCCGCGGCCGCGGTCACCACACGTGTGACACGTATCAAGGTGGTCATCCTCATCATCGGTGTCGTCGGGGCGCCTCGGACATCCTCGGGACCCCTCGCCCCGGAGGACGACAACCGCCGTGCTTGAGTTGCCTCGTGTGGAGCCCGGGTTGGCAAATGAGCCTCGGGTGGCGGGAGTTGATGTCGGCGGTCTGGCAGGGCGACTCCCCCTGCTGCGAGGGTGGGTCCGGAGTACGCCACCGCCGTGAAGGGAAGGGCCGGCCGTGACACCGACCGACACCGAGTACTGGGAACCGCTGTGGGCCTCGGGGCGCCGCTACCGTCCGCTCGGCGACGAGGAGACCGCGCTCCTCGCCGAGCACGTGGGCCCCGGCGCCGGCAGACCGGCCCTCGACATCGGCTGTGGTGAGGGGGCCCTGGCCCGTCATCTCCACGAGAGCCTCGGCTTTCGCACGCTCGGCATCGACTGCTCGCCCACCGCGCTGGCCCTTGCCGCCCGCGCCCACGGCGATGTGCGTGGACTCGCCTTCCAGCGCCAGGACTTCGTCACCGACGATCCCGGCCGACTACCGCATCCGGCGTATGCGGTCATCACCTGCCGACTGGTCTACCGATGGGTCGAGGACAAGTCCGCCTTCCTGAACCGCGTACGCGCCCTGCTCGTGCCCGGCGGGACGTTCTGGCTCGTCGCCGAGTCGGCCGACCGTCTCGAAGGCGCCACGAAGTCCCGGGGGCTGACGGCCGCCGCATGCGAAGGCCTCACCGCGGGCTGGTCCACGCGACGTGTTCTCCGCCTCGACGGATTGCTGTGTTTCGCCCTGCGGCCGTGAGCACGTATCCGCAGGCCCTGCGTGGAGGGGCCCCGGCCGGGCGGCGCGAGCAATTCACAGGGTCGGCCGTTTCGCAGCCCGAGCCGTTCCCCGGCGCGAGCAGATCGGCGGGGCAGCCGTTCCGCGGGGTCAGTCGGGCAGGCGTTCGCTCGCCACCATGGCGGCGTCGTCGTCCAGCCGGCCACCCGGGATGTGGGCCAGCAGGTCGAGCCGCAGGTGCCCCAGAAGGGCCTGCGGCCCCTCGCCCGACCATTGGGCGAGGCGCTCGGCCAAGGGATAGAAGGCGCCGGACTCGTCACGGGCCTCAATGACGCCGTCCGTGTAGAGCAGGACGATGTCGCCCGGTTCGAAGGGGAAGGTGTCGGGAGCCAAGCCCGAGTCCGAGAACTCGGTGAGGCCGAGCGGCGGGGCCGGGTGGCGCACTTCGAGCGGGATGACCCGGCCGCCGCGCAGGAGCAGCGGCGGCGGGTGCCCGCAGTTGATCAGGTGGACCAGGGGCGCGTGGTCGGGCATGTCCAGGACGGCGGCGGTGATGAACGCCTCGCCGGGGGTGCCGGTGTCGGGTTCGTACGCGGCGGGGTCGTCCAGGTCCGAGGAGACGGTCCCTTCCAGATGGGCCATCAGTACGGGCAATTCGGCTGCTGGTGGGCGGCCGCGCGGAACGCGCCGAGGAGCAGCGCGGCGTCCCCGATCGCCTCCAGGCCCTTGCCCCGGACGTCACCGACGATGAGCCGCGTGCTCTGCGCCGTACGCGCGGCCGCGAAGAGGTCGCCGCCGATCTGGGCCTCCGCTTCGGCGGCCAGGTAGACGGAGGCGACGTGCAGGGTGCCGATCCGGCGCGGCAGGGGCCGCAGGACCACCTGCTGGGAGGCGCGGGCGATGGAGCGAAGCTGCCCGATCTGCCTCTCGTGCCGTTCTCGCAGATGGGCGAAGAAGGTGACGAACCGCGAGATCAGGGCCAGGGCGGTGAGCCGAAGGGTGTGGTTCAGGCCGGTGAGGCTGGTCCGGGACACCGCGACGCCCGCCCGGGCCAGGACGGCGAGGGCGCCGATGGCACCCATGGTCCTCGGGCCGGCGAACGAGGCGGTGACGGCGGGGGGGGGGGGGGGGGGGGGGGGGGGGGGGGGGGGGGGGGGGGGGGGGGGGGGGGGGGGGGGGGGGGGGGGGGGGGGGGGGGGGGGGGGGGGG
>NZ_JBVIPQ010000018.1:0-21494 GCF_055577795.1 Streptomyces sp. NPDC033174 | reverse complement strand
CCCCCCCCCCCCCCCCCCCCCCCCCCCCCCCCCCCCCCCCCCCCCCCCCCCCCCCCCCCCCCCCCCCCCCCCCCCCCCCCCCCCCCCCCCCCCACGCCGGGGTGCTACTTCCCGCCCCGCTTCTCGGGCGGATCCTGCGGGTCCACGCCGGTGAAGGCGGAGGCGTCCTTGCTGCCGCTGGGGCGCTGGGAGCGGCCCTTGCGCCCCCTGTCGTGCATGCCCTTGTCGCCGGATCCGCCCTTGGCCTGCTCCTCCCCTCGGCGTCCGGTGCTCTCGGCGGTGTCTCCGGGAACCGTCCCGGCTTCTTCCTTGGACACCGTCCTGCCGGAGCCCTTATCCGGTGCGTATTTCTCCGCGTGGAAGGAGCGATGCGCACTCGGGTTGCTCTGCTGACGGGTCTCGTCCACGTCCGGAGACCAGCCGTGCTGCTCGGTTCCCGAGTGCCGGCTCGGTCCTTCGCCGTGCGACGGCTGGGATGGCTTCGCCCTCTTCGTCATGGCCCGACCTACCTGTTTCCTGTCGTTGACGCCCCCTGGTCACTCCACACTCCGGTACTACCCCAATTTTCTCATGTGATGGTAAATAGGCACAAAACCGACTGAATGGCGGCAATGTTGAGAGGGTGGGGAGAGCAGGAGGCTCGGAGATGGCCGGCTGGCTGGTACGCGACTTCCGCCCCGACGACCTCGAAGGGGTCATCCGGAACGATGCCGAAAGCGGCGACAGCGACCGGCCGGCCGTCTTCCGCCTGTCCGACGTGATCACCGCTCTCCAGGCGCTCCACCCCGCGGTCGTCGCCGTGGCAGACGGACTTCTCGTAGGTGCGGCCGTGGGCCGGATGGAGGGAGACCGGGCATGGGTCATGCGGATCAATCTGCATCCCGCCTGGCGGAATCTCGGGATGGGGAGCGAACTGCTTGCCGCCCTGGAGCACCGTTTGCGCGGGGCCGGGGCCCGGACTCTGGCGGCCGTGCTCCCCGTGAACGAGTCCGGTGCCACGGCATTGCGCAATTCCGGGTTCCGCACCCGCGAAGGAATGATCTACTTCGAGAAGCAGGAGGCCGCCACGGCCCAGGACGCGGTGCTGCTGGCTTCTCTGGGCGGGGCGGTTCCTCCGCCCGGGCTCTGGGCGAAGCTGGCCGGCATGGCGGTCGAGAAGCAACTGATCGAGCGCCGATTGGTCCTCCCTCTGACGCACCCCGAACTGGCCTCCCAGCACGGCGTCGAGCCGCCCCGGGCCGTCGTGCTGTTCGGGCCGCCCGGCACAGGGAAGAGCACCTTCGCCAAAGCGGTGGCAGGCAGGCTCGGGTGGCCGTTCGTCGAAGTTCTCCCCTCCCGTCTCGCACTGGAGGAGGGGCTGGCCCATGGCCTGAGCCGGCGTTTCGATCAGCTGGGCCGACTCGACCATGCCGTGGTCTTCATCGACGAGGTCGAGGAAGTAGCCGGCAGCCGCGACGACGCGGACCGTGACTCCATCGGAGTCGTCAACGAACTCCTCACCTCGATCGTTCGCTTCCGTGACCGGGACAACAGGCTCCTCATCTGCGCCACCAACAACGTGGCCGCCCTGGACCCGGCATTCCTGCGGCACGGCCGGTTCGACTACGTCCTGCCGGTGGGTCCACCCGATCAGGAGGCCCGGTCCGCCCTGTGGTCGAGCTACCTCGCCACGGTGGGAGAGGGAGTCGACATCCCCCAACTCGCCGCGCGAAGCGAGGGGTTCACGCCTGCGGATATCGCCCAGGTCTCACGAACCGTTGCACAGACCGTCTTCGAGCGGACCCTCGACACAGGGAACCGGGCGCATCCCACGACGGAGGACTACCTCCACGCCATCAACAGCACTCGTCCCACGGTCACCCGCGAGATGGCAGCACAGTTCGCGGACCACTCCAGCCGCTTCGAGCGCACGTGACGAACCGCTTCCGATGCCGACGAAGACGTCTTCAGCTCGCATTCGGACGGGCGTGGTCATGGGCGAGAGGCCCGGGCGGTTGCCGGGGATGGCGGGCACCATCGCTCGACGACGGCGGGGCCCCACTTCAGGGTGCCGCCACCTCGGTGCGCTTGATGTGGAAAACCCCACCGCAGAAGGGAAGCGCTCGGCAACAGGCGCACACCGCACTGCATCGGAACGGACGACAAGACTGCTGGTGTCGTACTCGCCGAAGAAGCTGGGCTTCTTCCAGGCAGAAGACATGGGCGCATGAGGAGGTTTGATTGCCGTCAAGCGCCCTTTCACGGCGCGCATCGACGCGTCGAAAATCGGCCCTACTCCTAGCAGGGCGCAGGCATCGTCCATAGCCGCGCCGGCGGAGCGCCTCAAGCCATCCGTCGCCGGGTGACGCACGAAGTAGCAGCCGCCGCCCGTGGTGAGCAGGTATTTAGCCATGGCTTCCCCCTGGAGGCGCTTCTGCACCGCCTCGAAGCCCTTGGCGAGGTCGCGAACCGTCAACCGCGCACTGTCCGCGGCCCGGGCACCGGTCGAGCGCGGCGTCGCACGGCTCAAACCGTGGCGCATCTTCCGCAAAGCCAGGTGCAGCCCGAATCGAATGACGTCAATCGCCGCAGCCGTCCTCACCCTCGAGCGGCAACGCTGAAAGAGCTCACTCACTACGGCCACGACGTCCTGGTCTCACAAGCGGGCGCCTGGCCTGGGGTCTGCGCCCAGGCCAGGCCAGTCGGGGAACCGCCCCGTCTCAGGACGAGGGGTAGCTCGCCACGACCTTTCCGTCGCTGCCAGCGGCCAGGTAGCCGACCGCGTTGTATTCGTTGATCAGGTAGAAGCGCAGCGTCGGCTGGTCGGAGTTGAAGGTCCAGCGGTCGACGATGACATAGCGCATGGTCGGGCGCTCCACGCGCAGTTCGCCCTCGCCGCGCTTCATCAGCGCGGGAAGGCCGGCCCAGGGCATGGCGGCGGCGTCGAAGGGCTGCTCGTCCGCCGCGTCGGCGCTGATGGTGCCGCCGGGGCCGGTGCGCCGGGCGACGCCGTTGCGGAATTCGTACTCGTCGTAGGTCTTCGCGCCGGGCCGCGTCGGGATCTCGGCCAGGGCGTACTCCTCGTAGATCGTCAGCTCCTTCATCCGCGTGGTGCCGCTGACCTTGCGGAACGACTCGACGACCGTGCGGGCGTTCGCCGTGGTGAGCAGGGTGCCCTTGGTGGCGGGGGTGCCGGCGCCGGTTGTCTTCCCGCCGCCGGTGGACGGAGTGCGGTCACCGGTGGACGGGGTGCGGTTGCCCGTGGACGCGGTGGTGCCACCGGCCGACCCGCCGGCGTCGTCACGCGAGCCGCCGTCGGGGAACAGCTTCAGGGCTCCGGCGACGACGAGCGCCGCCGCTGCCAACCCGAGGGGGACGGCGAGTACGGCGGCGCGGCGGCGCGGCCGGGGGGCGGTGGGTGGCGTGGGCGGACCGAACACACCGCCCCCCGAAGGGGCGTGGGAAGGGACGGTCGGCGGGGTCCAGGCCGGGGACGCGGGCGGCGTGTACGCCGGGTGCTGGCGGGGCGGGGTGAACGGGCCGGGGGCGCCTCCCTCCGGCGCTCCGGTGGCGGGCCGCCCTGCCGCGGCGTCGGCCAGCAGCTGCTCCAGGCGGGCCCCGTCGGGTCGCAGCCCGGGATCGCGCACCAGGAGCTGGGTGAGTACGGGTGTCAGCGCACCGGACCTCACCGGCGGCGGGATCGGGTCGTCGAGCACCGCCACCAGGGTCGCGAGGCTGGTGGAGCGACGCAGGGGGTGGTGACCCTCGGCCGCCACGTACAGGAGCATGCCGAGCGACCACAGGTCGGAGGCCGGATTGCCCTCCTCGCCCCGCACCCGCTCGGGGGCGATGAACTCGGGCGACCCGATCAGGTCACCCGTGGAGGTGAGCCGTGACGTCGCCTCGCCGAACGCGGCGATGCCGAAGTCGGTCAGGACAGCGCTGCCGTCGCGGCGCAACAGGACGTTGGCGGGCTTGACGTCACGGTGCTGGATGCCGGCGGAGTGGGCGGCGCGCAGGGCCGACAGGACCTGCCTGCCGAGTGTGAGGACCTCCGGCACGGGCATCGGGCCCTCGACGAGGCGGTCGTACACCGAGCGGCCCTCGACGAGTTCCATGACGATCCAGGGGTGCGAGCCGTCCGCGGGCTCGACGATGTGATGGATCGTCACCACGTGCGGGTGCGACAGTCGCGCCAGCGCCCTCGCCTCGCGAACGGCCCGTTCGCGCAGCTGCGCGGTGAGTCCCGGGGTCGCGTCCTCGACCGCGGGGTCGGGCGGACGGACCTCCTTGAGGGCGACATCGCGGTCCAGGGCTACGTCACGTGCGCGCCAGACCGTGCCCATGCCGCCGCTGCCCAGCCGGGAGATCAATTGGAAACGCCCGTCGACCAGGGGTCTTCGGTCCTCACTCGTGCTCATGGGCGGTCATGGTATTCCGGGCCGCCGACAGGCTGATCCCTGGGCGGCCGATGGAGGCGATTCGGCCCGGGGCGGTCACCGCACGGGCGCCGTCACATCGGACCATTCCGGGCAGGCCGTCCCCGCGGCGGACCGTGCTCCGGGGCCCGGAGCACGGTCCGCTCCCGCTTCAGAATCGCAGGGCCCAGGAGTTGATGTACCCGGTGTTTCCGCCGCGGGTGTCGAACACGCGCAGTCGCCAGACGCCGTTCGCGGTCTCGGAGGAGGCGTTGATCGCGTAGACCACGGTGAAGTCGGTGACCGCCCAGGCCTCCCACTCGTCCTTGATGGGATACGCGGTGCCGTCCGGTGCGATCACGTCGATCCTCAGGTCCCCGGCTTCGGGATGCCTGATGTCGATCTCCACGTCGAGGTCTGCCGGGGCCCGCCCGGAGACCCCGCTGACGGTGACGGGTGACTTCACGGTCGCCATGTCGGTCACCGGGTAGTCGGTGGTGTTGGCGAAGCGCTTCCCCGGCGGGCGCTGCGGCGGGCTGCCCACGTTGAGCAGCCGGTTGGCGGAGCCCGGGCCGGCGTCGATGACCGATCCGGTGGTGGCGGAGGCCGTGAGCGCGGACGCCACCTGCGCCGGCGTCGCCGTGCGGTGGGCGGCCAGGTAGAGCGCGGCGGCGCCGGTGACGTGCGGGGTGGCCATCGAGGTGCCCGACATGCTCGTGTACCAGTCGTCGGAGAAGTACGCGGCCGAGGTGATGGAGTCCCCCGGGGCGAACAGGTCGACCAGCGGGCCGTAGTTGGAGTAGGAGGCCCGGTGGTCGAAGTCGCCGACCGAACCGACGGTGAGCGCCGTCTGCACCCGGGCCGGGGAGTGGCCCGAGGCGTCCATGTCCTGGTTGCCCGCCGCGACGGCGTACGTGATCCCCGAGGTGATCGAGTTGCGTACCGCGGTGTCCAGGACGTCGTCGGGATCGCCGCCGAGGCTCATGTTCACGACCGCCGGCTTCACCGCGTTGCGGGTCACCCAGTCGATCCCGGCCACCACCTGCTCGGTGGTACCGGAGCCCGTGTAGTCCAGTACCCGGACCGCGACGATTTTCGCCTTCTTCGCCACGCCGTACGTGGTGCCGGCGACGGTCCCGGCGACGTGCGTGCCGTGGCCGTGGTCGTCCTGGGCGGTCATGTCGTCGTCGATGGCGTCGTATCCGTTCACCGCGCGTCCGCCGAAGTCCTGGTGCGTGATGCGGACTCCGGTGTCGATGACGTACGCGGTCACTCCCTGGCCCGCCGTGTCCGGGTAGGTGTAGCCGCCCTGGATCGGGAGGCGGCGCTGGTCGATCCGGGCCAGGCCCCAGGAGGGCGGGTCCGGCTGGGTGGCGTCGAGGCCCACCCTGCGGTTCTGTACGACCTTGGCGACTGCCGGGTCCGCGGCCAGGCGCCTGGCCTGGCGCTCCGTCAGCTCGGCCGCGAAGCCGTTCAACGCGGAGTCGTAGGTCCGGCGGATCCTTCCGCCGGAGCGTTCGACGACCGAGCGGCCCCCCGCCGTGCGGGAGGCCGCTCGGGCCGGATCGAGCATGACGAGGTAACTGCCGGGCACGGTCCCGGGCGCTCCGGCGTTCTGGACGACGCCCTCGGGCGGTGCGGCGGCCGCCGAGGCCCCCGCGTCGGATCCGAGCGCGAGCGCGGCGGCGAGTGCGAGGACGGCGCCGAGGCGCCGCGGTAAGCGCGGTCTGGTCGTCATTCGAACGGACCCCCCTGGTCTGAGTACGACCCGCCAAGGTTGGGGCTGCCGTCGGCCGCCGCACAAGGGGGCCGCGACAAGCGGAGGGCGCCCGGTTCGCGGCGGTCGCCCTCCCACTGGCCCCCGGCTCGGTGACCGGCAGGCCAACTGGTCGTTGAGCTCCGAAATCCGAAACGGAATCCGAAAACGACGGAAAGGTCTTTCTGTGAGCGGCGTGGAGCCCAGGAACGTGGCGGAACGTAACAGCGGTGGGAGGGCGTACATCGGCTCGTTCACCTCGGGGGGCGGCCAAGGAATCACCGTCGCCGCCGTCGATCCGGCGACCGGAGCGCTGACCCCGCTCACGTGCGTGGATCCGTTCCCGAACCCCTCGTGCCTCGTCCTCTCCCCGGACACGGGGGTGCTCTACGCGGTGAGCGAGGCGGAGCAGGGCGCGGCAGGCGCCTTCCTGCCGGGCGCGGAGGGTCTGACCGCCCTCGGCCCCGCGGTCGCGGTGGACGCCGGCGGCCCCACCCATCTCAGCGTGGCCGGGCGCCGTCTGCTGACCGCCAACTACGCCTCGGGCAGTGTCAGCAGCCTGGCCGTCGCCGCGGACGGCAGCCTCTCGGGGCCCACGGCCGTCTTCACCCACGAGGGCCGCGGCCCGGACACCGAGAGGCAGGACGGACCGCACGCCCACCAGGTGCTGCCCGACCCCACCGGCCGGTGGGTTCTCAGCGTGGACCTCGGAACCGATTCGGTCCGGGTCTGCGCACTGGACGAGACGACCGGCCACCTGCGGGCGCACGACGAGACCGTGCTGCGCGCCGGGTCGGGGCCTCGCCACCTCGCCTTCCACCCGGAGGGCGGTGTGGTCTATGTCCTCCACGAGCTGGAGCCCCAACTGACGGTCTGCCGTTGGCACTCGGGGCCCGGCCGTCTGGAGGTGCTCTCGGATGTCCCGATCGGCACCGATGATGCTCCCGAGGGTGTGCGGGCCTACCCTTCGGTCGTCACGGTCTCCTCGGACGGGCGCTTCCTGTGGGCCGCGGTGCGCGGCAGCAACACGCTCCTGACCTACGGTCTCGCCGACGGAGCCGAGAAGCCGCAGCTCACAGGAACCGTCGCATGCGGAGGAAGCTGGCCGCGGGACCTGGTGGCCGACCCCACGGGGCGCAGACTCTACGTCTCCAACGAGTGGTCCGGAGACGTCACCTGGTTCGACGTCGACCAGGAGGCCGGGCAGTTGCGTCGCGCCGGCTCTCTGGCGGTACCGGCCGCCGCCTGCGTGGTCTTCGGCTGACGCGAAGCGACCCGACCTCTTCCCGACGGCCTCGACCGGGACGGGTACGCCTGCTTCGAGCTCGGCGACGCTGCGGGAAAACAGCACGTTAGGGTGCGGACACGAGCAGACGGGCCCCTAAGCTGGAGGACGTCGCGCGGGAGGCGGGGGTGTCCCGGGCGACGGTGTCGCGGGTCGTCAACGGGGTGCGTAATGTCGACCCCGGGATCCAGGATCTGGTCCGCCACGCCATCGAGCGGACGGGGTACACCCCCAACCGGGCCGCCAGTCGCTCGTCACCCGGCGCGCCGAAACCGTGGCGCTCATCGTGTCCGGTGCGGGGGACAGGTTCGCGGCCCGGATGTTCGCCGACCCGTTCCTCGGCCGGATCGTCAGCGGAGTCGTCGGATATCTGCGCACGCGCGCCATGCATCCGGTGCTGCTGTTCGCCGAGTCGGAGCCCGCCAGGAAGCAGGTGGTGGAGTATCTGCGCCAGGGAAGCGCGGACGGGGCGCTGGTCGTGTCCATCGACGCCGACGACCCCCTGCCGGAGATGCTCGTCTCCGCCCGGATTCCCGTCGTCCTGTGCGCCCGGCCCTCGCACCCCCTGGCTGTCAGCCATGTCGACCTGGACCACTACGAGGGGGGCCGGCTGGCCGCGGGGCATCTGCTGGGCCGCGGCTGCTGGCACATCGCCACGATCTGCGCTCCGCAGGACATCCCGGCGGGACGCGACCGGCTCGCCGGGTTCCGTGACGCGCTGGGCGACGCCGGTCTGCCCGTGCCCGCGCTCGTCGAGGGCGCCTTCACCCTCGACAGCGGGGCGGTGGCCATGAGCCGGCTCCTGGCCGAGTACCCCCGGGTGGACGGTGTCTTCGCGGCCAACGACCTGATGGCACAAGGGGCGTGCCAGATCCTGCGCGAACAGGAAAGGCGGGTCCCCGAGGACGTCGCGGTGGTGGGTTTCGACGACTCCAGGGTCGCCGTGACCTGCCGGCCGCCGCTGACCACCGTCCGCCAGCCGGTGGAGCGCATGGCCGCGGCGATGGCGGAATTGCTGGGTGAGCAGGTCCAGGGCTCCCGCAGGGAACCCACCTCGAGGATCTTCGAACCCGAGCTGGTCGTACGGGAGTCCGCCTGATCGGACACGGGCCACCGCCGGCCGGCTCGTCCACCGCACCGCGGCACCCCCTCCAGCGCCGGCTGCCGTACGCCCGCTCCAGCCCCAGCCCCAGCCCCAGCGCCGCCTACTGCACCGCGCGTTCCCGCAGAGTCGTCCGCCACGCCGGGCTCGGCTCCTCGGGCTCGGCCCGCTCACTGCGGCCGCCGCGTGCGAAGAAGTCGGCGAGCGGAAGGATCGCCGCCCCGACCGTGACCGCGTCCGGTCCCAGGGTGCCGAGGCCGATCCGCACATGGGCGGCCGGATAGGACAGCGCGTAGGACGTGGCGTACGCCCGTACGGAGTCCAGAAAACGGGGTCCGAGCTGCAGGCCCGCCCAGCCGCCGACCAGGATGCGCTCCGGCTGGAAGAGGTTGATCAGGTCCGAGAAACCGGCGCCGAGGTATTCGGCGGTCTCCTCCAGGACTTCCACGGCCGCCGCGTCGGCCTCGGGCAGGCTGCCGTCGTCGCCGGGAGTGGGATAGGCGGCGGCCAGCATCGCGGTCAGCGCGGTCTCCTCGGACGCGCCCGCGGGCGGCTGTCCGCCCGCCTCGCGCCACCGGTCGAGCAGTGCCTCGGCCCCCGCGTACGCCTCCAGGCAGCCGAGCGCGCCACAGCGGCAGCGCCGCCCCCGCACCCGTACGGTCAGATGTCCCCACTCGACGGCGCGGCCGGGACCCATCTCGTCCGTGACGACGCAGGCGCCGACGCCGGAGCCGAAGAGGACGACCACGGCGCTCTGCGCCCCGCGGCCGGCGCCGAACCACATCTCGGCCTGGCCGAGGGTCTTGGCGCCGTTGTCGATGAAGTAGGGGACGGTGTCGGGCAGTCGCACGGTCTCGCGCAGCAGGCGCTCCAGCGGGACGGCGTCCCAGCCGATGGTCTGGCCGTGCACCACGGCGCCCCCCTCGCCGCGCGCGACGATGCCGGGGACGCCGATCCCGACGCCGAGCAGCTGCTCCGGGGGGATGCCGCCGCGGTCCAGGACCTCGGCGATGCCGTCGCGCAGATGGCCGACGATCACGCCGACCTCATAGCGGTCGACGCGCCGCGGGCCCTCGACGACCAGGGGCTTCTCGACCCGGGCGAGTTCGGTGAGGGCGAGGTCGAAGAGTTCGATCCGCACCCGGGTCTCCCCGACGTCGACGCCGATCATGTAGCCGCTGGTGGGGTTGATGCGGACCAGGATTCGGGGCCGTCCGCCCGCGGAGTCGACGCTGCCGGCCTCCTCCACGAGTCCCTCGGCGACGAGCTCTGCCACCACATTGCTGACCGAGCCGGAGCTGAGCCCGGTGGCGGGGCCGAGCGAGAAGCGGCTCAGGGGTCCGTCGAAGTACAACCGCCGCAAGACCGCCGTGCGGTTCTCGCGCCGCAGGTCATGCACTGTACGGCCGCTGCGCACTCTCACGCTGCCCCTCTTTCCTCAGTCCTGATACGCAACATACCCCTGCGGCACCTCTTGACGCGATCTTCGCTTGAGGTTTAACTCACATCCTAAATTAAGCCGTGAGGTTCTTCGGGTCCCAACGCGGCGCGCTGTCCCGACCGACCCTTCCCCTCCCCGGCGATTCCGTCACTCCACGAAAGGCCTCTGGAGTCATGCGCAGAATCAGAGCCGCAGCCCTCGGCGCCGTCACCCTCTCCCTCGTCCTGACCGCCGCCGCCTGTGGCGGCGGCTCCGCGTCCGGCGGTGGCGGGCCGAACTCCCAGCCGAAGACCCTCACGTACTGGGCCTCCAATCAGGGCGCGAGCATCGAAGTGGACAAGAAGGTCCTGCAGCCCGAACTCGACAAGTTCGAGAAGGAGACCGGCATCAAGGTGAAGCTGGAGGTCGTTCCCTGGTCCGATCTCCTCAATCGCATCCTCACCGCCACCACGTCGGGCCAGGGCCCGGACGTCCTGAACACAGGCAACACCTGGAGCGCCTCCCTCCAGGCCACCGGCGCCCTGCTGCCCTGGGACAAGGGGAACTTCGAGAAGATCGGCGGCAGGGACCGCTTCGTCGCCTCCGCGCTCGGCTCCACCGGTGTCCAGGGCAAGGACCCGGCCGCCGTGCCGCTCTACTCGATGGCGTACGCCCTCTACTACAACAAGAAGCTGTTCGCCGAGGCCGGCGTCGAGAAGCCCCCGGCCACGTGGGACGAACTGGTCGCCACGGGCAAGAACCTCACCAAGGACGGCACGTCCGCGATCGGCGTCGAGGGCTCCAACCTGTCCAACAACATCCACCAGGTCTTCGTCCTCGGCAAGCAGCACGGCGCCGACTTCTTCACCGAGGACGGCAGGGCGGACTTCACCTCCGACGGCGCCGTCGCGGCGGTCAAGCAGTACGTCGACCTCATGGCCGAGCACCGGATCGTGGCCAAGGGCAACGCCGAGTACGCGCAGAACCAGTCCCTGAGTGACTTCTCCAAGGACAAGACCGCCATGGTCCTGTGGCAGACCGCCTCCGCCACGTTCAAGGCCCAGGGCATGAGCGAGGACGAGTGGGGCGTCGCGCCCGCCCCCGTGCAGTCCGGCGTGCCGGGCACCGGCAAGGCCACGAACTCCATGGTCGCCGGCATCAACATAGGGGTCTTCAAGAACACCAAGAACGTCGACGGCGCCTTGAAGTTCGTGAAGTTCATGACCGGTGACGAGGAGCAGAAGATCCTCAACAAGGCATACGGATCCATCCCTCCGGTGACCTCCGCCCAGCAGGATCCCGCGTTCAACTCCCCCGCCCTCGCGGTCCTGCGCACCACCCTCGCCACCAGCGCCTCGGCCCTTCCGCAGGTCCCCGAGGAGTCGCAGTTCGAGACCGTCGTCGGCACCGCGGTCAAGGAACTGTTCGCCGACGCCGCCGCCGGCCGCCCGGTGACCACCGCTTCGGTGAAGGCGAAGCTCGAGAAGGCCCAGCAGCAGATGCCCAAGAAGTGAGCACGGACACCCCCATGACCACCACCACCGCCATCGAGAGGGCCGGCGGGCGGACCGAGCGGCTGGAGGACCCCAAGGCGGCGCGCGGCGCGCGGCGCCCCGGGCGGCGGCGCACTCTCGGCCTGCCGTATCTGCTGCTGCTTCCCGCTCTGGTACTGGAACTCCTCGTCCACCTGGTGCCGATGCTGATCGGCATCACGATGAGCTTCAAGGAGCTCACCCAGTTCTACATCCGCGACTGGGGCAGTGCGCCCTGGGCCGGCGTGGACAACTACGCCGTCTCGTTCGACGTGAACGCCCCCGTGGGTGGGGCCCTGCTCCGGTCCTTCGTCACCACCTGTCTCTTCACCGTGGTGTCCGTCGGACTGTGCTGGTTGCTCGGCACCGCAGCCGCGATCTTCATGCAGGAGACGTTCCGGGGCCGGGGCGTCCTGCGGGCGCTCTTCCTCGTGCCGTACGCGCTGCCCGTCTATGCCGCGGTCATCACCTGGGCGTTCATGTTCCAGCGGGACAACGGCCTGATCAACCACGTCCTGCACGACCAGCTCGGCCTCACCGACAGCCCGCCATTCTGGCTGATCGGCGAGAACAGCTTCGTCACCCTGCTCGTGGTCTCGGTGTGGAAGGGCTGGCCGTTCGCCTTCCTGATCATGATGGCCGGGCTGCAGAACATCCCCCGGGACCTCTACGAGGCGGCCGCCCTGGACGGCGCCGGGATCTGGCAGCAGATCCGGCGCATCACCCTCCCGTCACTGCGCCCGGTCAACCAGGTCCTGGTGCTGGTGCTGTTCCTGTGGACGTTCAACGACTTCAACACGCCGTTCGTCCTGTTCGGCAAGTCGGCGCCGGAGGCGGCGGACCTGATCTCGCTCCACATCTACCAGTCCTCGTTCCAGACCTGGAACTTCGGGACCGGTTCGGCGATGTCGGTACTGCTGCTCCTGTTCCTGCTCGTCGTCACCGGCGTCTACCTGCTGATCACCTCCCGGGGAAGAAGGGCGTCCGATGCCTAGGCGATCCGAGCGGTTCCCCCACTCCCCCATGGCGGCCCCGCGCTCCTTCCTCTGGAGCAGGCGGATCTTCCTCACGCTGCTCACCGCGTTCGTCCTGCTGCCGGTCTTCGTCATGGTCTCCAGCTCGCTCAAGCCACTGGAGGACGTCACGGGGAAGTTCCAGTGGAT
The DNA here is from genome assembly GCF_055577795.1 of Streptomyces sp. NPDC033174. Lineage (NCBI taxonomy): Bacteria > Bacillati > Actinomycetota > Actinomycetes > Kitasatosporales > Streptomycetaceae > Streptomyces > Streptomyces sp. NPDC033174. The sequence goes on along the minus strand of NZ_JBVIPQ010000018.1, from coordinate 8,839 downwards.
CCCCTCGACGCTGACCATCCGCCCGTACCTCGACATCTGGGAAACCGTCCCGCTCGCCGACTACTTCATGAACTCGCTGGTCGTGGCCGGCGCGGCGACCGTCTGCTCCGTCGTCATCGCGGTGTTCGCGGCCTACGCCGTCAGCCGCTACGCCTTCCGCGGCAAGCGGGTCTTCACCGTGACGGTGCTCTCGACCCAGATGTTCCCCGGCATCCTCTTCCTGCTGCCGCTGTTCCTCATCTACGTCAACATCGGCAACGCCACCGGCATCGCGCTCTTCGGCTCGCGCGGCGGGCTGATCCTCACGTATCTCACCTTCTCCCTGCCGTTCTCGATCTGGATGCTCATCGGGTACTTCGATTCCGTTCCCCGGGATCTCGACGAGGCGGCCAAGGTCGACGGCTGCGGCCCGCTCGGCGCGCTGTTCCGGGTCATCGTGCCGGCGGCCGTCCCCGGGATCGTCGCCGTCGCCGTCTACGCCTTCATGACCGCCTGGGGCGAGGTCCTCTTCGCCTCCGTCATGACCACCGACACCACGCGCACACTCGCCGTCGGTCTCCAGGGCTACTCCACCCAGAACGACGTGTACTGGAACCAGGTCATGGCCGCCTCACTCGTGGTGAGCGTCCCGGTCGTCGCCGGATTCCTGCTGCTCCAGCGCTACCTCGTCACCGGCCTCACCGCGGGCGCGGTCAAGTGACTCCCTTCCCAGACGCTCTTCCCCGAGAGGTTCTCCGTGTCCGAATCGCCAGACCTGGCCGCCTTTCCCCCCGACTTCGCCTGGGGCACCGCCACCTCCGCCTATCAGATCGAGGGTGCCGTCGCGGAGGACGGCCGGGCGCCCTCGATCTGGGACACCTTCTCCCACACCCCGGGCCGGGTCGACAACGACGACCACGGCGACGAGGCCTGCGACCACTACCACCGCTGGCCCGAGGACATCTCCCTGATGCGGCGCCTGGGAACCAACGCCTACCGCATGTCGGTCGCCTGGCCCCGCGTCGTTCCGGGCGGCGACGGACCGGTCAACGCCGCGGGCCTCGACTTCTACGACCGGCTGGTGGACGGCCTGCTCGCCGCCGGAATCACGCCCAGCGTGACCGTCTACCACTGGGACCTCCCCCAGGCCCTCCAGGACAGAGGCGGCTGGACCGCACGCGACACCGCCGAGCACCTCGCCGCCTACGCCTCCGTCGTGGCCGGGCGCCTCGGCGACCGGGTCACCCAGTGGGCCACCCTCAACGAACCGCTGTGCTCCGGATGGATCGGCCACCTGGAAGGCCGGATGGCCCCCGGCCTGACCGACCTGACCGCCGCCGTCCACGCCTCCTACCACCTGCTTCTGGCCCACGGACTCGCCACACAGGCGATCCGCGCGGCCGCGCCGGGCGCCCAGGTCGGTCTCGTGACCAACCACTCCACCGTCGAGGCCGCCTCGACCCGCCCCGAGGACCGCGCTGCAGCCGTCCGCATGGACGGCCACATCAATCGCTGGTGGCTGGACCCCGTTTACGGCAGGGGCTTCCCCGCCGACATGCGGGAGCTCTACGGAGTGGAACTCCCGGAAAAGCCGGATGACTCGGCGACCATCGCCGCACCCCTCGACTGGCACGGCCTCAACTACTACTTCCCCGCCACCGTCGCCGACGACCCGGAGGGACCCGTCCCCCACGCCCGCGAGGTCCGCCTTCCGGACGTTCCGCGCACGGGCATGGACTGGCACATCGACGCCGGCGGCCTGGAGGCACTGCTGATCCGCCTCACCGACGACTACGGCGTACGCCGGCTCTACGTCACCGAGAACGGCTCCGCGTTCCCCGACAGGGTGGGCCCCGACGGGGCCGTCCACGATCCCGAGCGGGCCGGCTATCTGGAGCAGCATGTGGCGGCCTGCGCCCGCGCCGTCCGCAAGGGGGTGCCGCTGGCGGGCTACTACGCCTGGTCGCTGCTCGACAACTTCGAGTGGGCCTACGGCTACGACAAGCGCTTCGGCCTGGTCCATGTCGACTACGCGACCCAGACCCGCACCATCAAGACCAGCGGACGCCGGTACGCGGACATCATCCGTGCCCACCGCAGGAGCGCCGTCGCCGACTGATCCACCCACCGCGCGGGTTGGGGAGGGACCGGTCTCCGTCACGGGGACGGAGACCGGCGAAGCAGGGAGTCAGGGATACGAGACGACGGTGGAGGGGGTCGTTGACGTACCCGACGTGGGTGACCCGGTGTCGTTGACAACGTGGTCGTAGTGGCCGTTGCCGCCGAGTGAGACCACGAGGAGGCTGTGCAGCTTCACCCCGGGCTTGACCGGCACCTTGAAGCCGTGGGCCTGCCGGATGGCCGGGTCCACGTTGTAGTAGCAGTAACTGCCCAGGCCCCAGGCCTCGTGGACGTTCACCGAGTCGTCGACCCGGTAGGCGGCGTATCCCTTGGTGGCCCCGTTCTGGATGGCGGCCTGGTTGGGCGCGTCGTACGCCTTCTCGTTCTGGAAGAAGACCGTCCGGCCGCGCTCGCCGTACCAGTCGACGTCGTACTTGTTGAAGTGCTCGACGAACAGGCCGGTGGCGAGGACGTCGTCACCGTTGACCCGCACGCCGTAGTCGGCGCGGTTGGTCTCCCATCCCACGCCCTCGCCGTGGTCGGCGCGCCACACCCAGGTGTGGTCGACGATGGTGTCGTCGCTGTTGACGACCATGCTCGTGGTGGCCTTGCCGGCGCCCGCGCCGCCGATCCGGAGGTAGACGTCCTGGACGGTGGCCGGGTTGGCGGCGTGGTCGGCGGAGGCGCCCTGGGGGCCGATCTCCAGCAGGGTCGGCGAGTTCACCGGGCCCGCGTCGATGAGGAGACCGGCGAGCTTCACGCCGTCGACGTCGGCGACCTTCAGGGCCGTCACCCCGTTGTCCGGAACGATGGTGGCGAGGCCCAGGCCGAGCACGATCGTGTTCGGCCGCTCGACGTTGATCGTCCGGTCGACGTGGTAGACGCCCGGCGTGAACAGCAGGTGCAGGCCCTGGGCCAGCGCGGCGTTGATGGTGGCCGCGGTGGCACCCGGCTTCACGACGTAGAACCTGCTCAGCGGGACCGACTCGCCCTGCGGGGTGCCGTTCGCCCATGTCGTGCCGCGCGCGTTCGTGCGCTTGGCGGGGGTGAAGACCTTGTACTCGGTGCCGTCGAGGTAGAGGAAGGGCTTCTCGCGGGAGATCGGGGTGGTGGCGAGCGTGGTGTACGGCGGCTCGGGGAACCCGGTGGCCGGAGCGCCCTCGACCCCCGAGAAGGTCATGTTCCACACGCCGTTGGTCCAGCCGCCGACGCTGCTGTCCCGGGTGTACCACTGCTGCTGCGAGTACGGTCCGACCGTGCCGTCGACCTTGCTGTCGGCGATGTAACCGCCGCTGGCCCAGCCATAGCCCGTCGGCGCGAGGTTCAGGCCGCCCTTGACGTGCATGCGGCGGAAGGAGGCCGCCTGGGAGACCGCCCAACGGTTGGTTCCGCTCACCGGGTTGAGCGCCAGGTTCTCCGCGGACCGCCAGAAGTTCTGCGTCGCGTTGCCGTTGAACCAGCCGGCGTCCACGGTCACGTCCCCGTTGAACGTGGTGTCGTCGGGCCGGAGACCCAGACCCGCGATCTGTGTGTAGAAGCCGATCTGGGCGTTGATGTTGTTGTACGCGCCCGGCTTGAAGAGGAACGCGTGCCGCCCCGAGCCGAACTGCGCCGACTCCTGCTGCTTGAACACCTCGTCGAGCTTGCCCTGGATGTCGGGTGTGGACGGGTCGAAGACATGGACGTTCGGGCCGAGATCGCCGCCGCCGGGCAGCGGCGTGCCTCCGTCGCCGGTGGTGCCGTACACCTGGAACTCCCAGAGCGAGTAGCCGTATCCGGTGGCGCGGGCGGTGCCGTACACGCGGACGTAGCGGGCGGTGCCGGAGATGCTCAGCGTCTCCGTGCCGCCGGCCCCGGTGGTCGTCGCGTACGCCGTCGTCCAGTCGGTGCCGTTCGCCGACAGTTCGATCCGGTACGCCTTGGCGTAGGCGGTCTCCCAGCGCAGCACGACCTGACTGAGCGCGGCGGGGGCGCCGAGGTCCACCCGCAGCCACTGCGGGTCGGATGCGGCGCTCGACCAACGGGTGTCGTTGTCGCCGTCGACCGCGTCGGCCGCGGGGGTGCCGTAGTGCTCCTGACTGGACACCGCCACCGGCTTGCCCTGCGAGAGCAGGACGGGCTCGGCCTGTGCGGCGGGGGCCTGGACCAGTGACAGCAGGGCGGCGACCAGGGCCGTGACCACCGCCCCGGCGAGGCCGCGGCGGGTGGTTCCGGATCGTCTGCGTGGAGGTGGCGCCGGGGGTAAGGCGAGTGCGGGCATGGCGAAGTCCCCTCGAAGGCGGGTGGTTGGGACACGGCGGGAGAGCGCTCTCCGGGAACCTTGCCCGCCCCGCGCGCCAAGGGTCAACAGTTCTGACACGACTTTTCTTTGAGCTTGTCTTAAGCTCCGATCTCGCAGGCGCGCCCGGCAGATGAGCGCTGAGCGATCCCGACTGGAGCAACGCCGCGCTGTAGCAGCTTGGGTACGTAACGTAACGACTCGGAATCAGCCGTCACCTTCGACCCGCGGACCGGTTTGACTGTCTCGGCGAGTCGACACGGCCTCAGGAGCGACCTCATGGGCAAGCACAGGCAGCAACACCGCGCGACCGGTGGTCGCTTCACCCTGATGTACGCCACCACGGCCATGGGCGTCGTCGGAGCCCTGGCTCTCGTCGTCCAGTCGGCGGACGACGGTGCGACGGCCCGGGTACGGGCGGTACCGGAGGTCCGGCACACGGCGCTGCCCGAGGCCACGAACGTCTCGGCCCCTGCGCGGGGGAGGGACCAACGGGCCGACGAGGGGCCCGGGTACACCGCCCTGTCACCGACCGCGCCCCCGCGGCCGGCGCCCTTGCTCGGCGCCGATCCACGCCCGGGCGTCACCGATTCACGCACGGGCGTCGATGGTCCCGTCCGGTTCGCGCCCGCCCCGCCCGGACGCGGCCCACAGGGCGCCGCCCCGCCCCGCCTGTCTGGAGAGCCGGCGCCGGCGGCCTCCCCGGGGCCCGCGACCCCCGGGGGCGACGGCGGCGGCACGGGCGGCGGGGGGTCCGCCCCGTCCTCGCCGCCGTCCCACCCCTCGCCGACCCCCGCTCCGTCCACCTCGCCGTCACCGTCACCGGCCCCGCCTTCCGGCGTCATCGGCGGCCTGCTGGACAGGCTCGACCGTCTCCCCCTTCTCGGCTGACGCGCCGCCGGAAGCCGAGAAGCACGGGCTCGCCGTCGCGCGGGGCACCTCTGACCCGCGGAGATCACCGGACGTGACGGTCGTCACTTCCCGTGACCGACTTGGAATGCTTCCTGAAATGAGGGGCAGGCCCCAGGAGCCCAGTCCCGAGACCACCGGAGGATCCGAACCATGCCCGAGCTATTCATCGGCGGCCAGTGGATCGCCGCCGTCGACGGGCGGACCCGTGAGATCCGGTGCCCCGCCGACAGTTCTCTCGTGGCCACCGTCGACGAGGCCGGCCCGCAGGACACCGTCGCCGCCATCACCGCCGCCCGGGAGGCCTTCGACCACGGCCCCTGGCCGCGGACCGGCCCGGCGGAGCGCGGCGCGCTGCTGCTGCGCGTCGCCGACCTGCTCGTACGCGACAAGGACCTGCTGGCGCGCGCCGAGTCGCTCGACACCGGCAAGCGCCTGGTCGAGTCCGCGTACGACATGGACGACATCGCCAACTGCTTCCGCTACTTCGGCACGCTCGTCGCCGCCCAGGAGAGCGGACGGGTCGTGGACACCGGCAACGCCGCCGTCGACAGCCGCGTGGTGCGCGAGCCGGTCGGCGTCTGCGGACTCATCACGCCCTGGAACTACCCCCTGCTCCAGACCGCGTGGAAGGTCGCTCCGGCGATCGGCGCAGGAAACACCTTCGTTCTCAAGCCCAGCGAGCTGACCCCGCACACCGCCATCCACCTGATGAAGCTGCTCCAGGAGGCCGGCCTGCCCGACGGGGTCGCCAACCTCGTCCTCGGCGCGGGCCCGGAAGCCGGCGCACCGCTCTCCGAGCACCCCGGCGTCGATCTGGTCTCCTTCACGGGGGGACTGCAGACGGGCCGGCGCATCATGGCCTCGGCCGCTCCCACGGTGAAGAAGGTCGCACTGGAGCTCGGGGGCAAGAACCCCAACATCGTCTTCGCGGACGCCGACTTCGACACGGCCGTCGACATGGCGCTCACCGCTGTCTTCCTGCACTCCGGGCAGGTCTGCTCGGCGGGTGCCCGGCTGCTCGTCGAGGACCCGCTGCACGACCGGTTCGTGGACGAGGTGGTCCGGCGCGCCCAACTCATCCGGCTGGGTGGCCCGTTCGACGAGAAGGCCGAGACCGGACCGCTGATCTCCGCCGCACACCTGGACAAGGTCGAGGCCTATGTCACCGCCGGTGTCGCCGAGGGCGCCGTCCTGCGCTGCGGCGGCGCACGCCCCGACGACCCCGCGCTGGCGAACGGCCACTTCTACCCGCCGACCGTCCTGGACGAGTGCCGCCACGACATGACGGTCGTCCGGGAGGAGTCCTTCGGCCCGGTGCTCACCGTGGAGCGCTTCGCCGACGAGGACGAGGCCGTGAGGCTGGCGAACGACACCGTCTACGGGCTGGCCGGCGCCGTCTGGACCACCGACGAGGCGAGGGCCCGGCGGGTCGCCGCCGGGTTGCGGCTCGGCACGGTGTGGATCAACGACTTCCACCCGTACGTCCCCCAGGCCGAATGGGGTGGCTACAAGCAGTCCGGTACGGGCCGCGAACTCGGGCCCGCTGGGCTGGCCGAGTACCAGGAGACCAAGCACATCTGGCGGAACACCGCCCCCGAGCCCCAGCACTGGTTCGCGGGCTGAGCCCCCGGCCCCACTCGGCCGCCCTGCCAGCCCTGTCGTACCGCCCCGGGCCCTCGCCCACCTCATCGGCGCACCCGGCGCCCCATCTTCTTCCTGCCCACCCGGAGGCTAGTCATGAGCATGACAAAAGATGATGCCGAGCTTCATGAGTTCGGTTACAGACCTGAGCTGAAACGCACCCTCGGCAACTTCCACACCTTCGCCGCGGGCATCAGTTACATCTCGATCCTCACCGGCACCTTCCAGCTCTTCTATTTCGGATTCGGCTTCGGTGGGCCGGCCTACTGGTGGTCCTGGCCCCTCGTGTTCGTCGGCCAGCTGATGGTCGCCCTGTGCTTCGCCGAGCTCGCCGCCCGCTATCCCGTCGCCGGATCGGTCTACAACTGGGCCAAGAAGCTCGGCGGACCGCATGTCGGCTGGCTGGCCGGCTGGATGATGCTGATCGCCTCGATCGTGTCGATCGCGGCCGTGGCCCTCGCCTACCAGGCGACGCTGCCGCAGATCTCCAAGGTCTTCCAGATCGTCGGCGACGGCACCGGCACCTACGACGTGGCGACCAACGCGGTCGTCCTGGCCGCCGTGCTGATCCTCTTCACCACGCTGGTCAACGCGTTCGGTGTGAAGCTGATGGCGAGGATCAACACCGCCGGTGTCTTCCTCGAACTCATCGCCACCGTCGTCCTCATCGTGCTCTTCGCGGTGAACGTGGTCCGCGGGCCCGATGTCGTACTCGACACCCACGGCCACGGCGGCGGCGGGCAGTTCGGCTACATGGGCGCGTTCCTCACCGCGGCCCTGGCCTCCGCGTACGTCATGTACGGCTTCGACACCGCGGCGTCCCTGGGCGAGGAGTCCGTCGACCCGTCGCGCAACGCGCCGCGCGCCATTCTGCGGGCGCTCCTCGCCTCGTTCGTCCTCGGCGGCCTCATCCTCATCCTCGCGCTGATGAGCGTCAGCAGCCTCGACGGCAAGGGCATCACCAGCGACGGACTCCAGTACGTGGTGCTCGACGTGCTCGGTGACACCGGCGGCAAGCTGATGCTGTGGTGCGTGCTCATCGCGGTGACCGTGTGCGCGCTGGCCGTGCACACCGCCGCCATCCGGCTCGCGTTCGCGATGTCCCGCGACAACAACCTGCCGGCCGCGTCCCTGATGGCGAAGGTCAGCCCGCGCTTCCACACCCCGGTGCTGCCCGCCGTCATCGTCGGCGTACTCGCCCTGGGCATCCTGCTGGTGAACATCCGTCAGCCGCAGATCTTCTCGGTCGTCACCAGCATCGGCATCATCATGATCTATGTCGCCTATCTCCTGGTGACCCTGCCGATGCTCGTCGCCCGCCTGCGCGGCACATGGAAAGCGGCCGGTGACGGCAAGTTCTCGCTCGGCCGCTGGGGTCTGCCCGTCAACATCGTGGCCGTGGTGTGGGGCGGCTTCATGACCTTCAACCTCGCCTGGCCGCGCGCCGAGGTGTACAACGCCGCCGCCCCCTACCACTGGTACCTGCGCTGGGGAGCCTTCCTCTTCGTGGGCGTCGTGATGCTCGGCGGCTTCGCCTACTACTGGTTCGTCCAGCGCCACCGCACGGGTGTCCTGGCCGACCACGCCGCCACCGATACCGCCCCCATGTCCACCCCCAGCACCGTCACCGGAACGGACAACGAGAGTGAGCCGGAGACCCATGTCCACGCACAGCACTGAGACCACCCCGACCGCATCGACGACCGCGGCCGCCGGCGCCACGGAGGAGTTCGACTATGTCGTTGTCGGTGGTGGGACGGCCGGCAATGTGGTGGCGGCCCGGCTCAGCGAGGACCCGTCGGTCACCGTCTGTGTCCTGGAGGCCGGCCCGTCCGACGTCGGTGACGACAACATCCTGCGCCTGGAGCGGTGGATGGGCCTGCTGGACTCCGGCTACGACTGGGACTA
>NZ_JBVIPQ010000017.1:0-43366 GCF_055577795.1 Streptomyces sp. NPDC033174 | reverse complement strand
GGGCGCTGCGCGCCCCACTCAATCCGCCTGCTTCGCAGGCGGATTGACGCTCCGTTCGCTGCGCTGCCGGAGCTGCCGGACTTCGTCCCACGGCCGGTCTTCCGCTTCGCTGCAGACCGGCCGTGGCAGGTCCGCTGCGCTCCCCTGCCCAACGGGACTTTCGGCTGCGCCTCCAGTCCCTGAGGCCCGCTAGCGCGGGCCAAGCGAGCTACAGGAGGGGCGGGTGCCAAGCGCTCTGGCGGGGCAACTGCCTGCCACGGGTTGCGGCAGATGCCACAACCACAGAGAGGCTGAAGGCTGACACGTTGCCAGACTGCTTCCTTTACCCAAGACTTTGGGCGGATCGGCGTCTAGGCGCTCTGGCCTTACTGCGCCCTGCTCACCCTTGTGTTGATGGTAGGTCAGCTTCGGGGGCACGAGGCGCAGGGGGATGTCGAGGATGCGAGTGGCGGCTGCCCGGTCAGGTGAAGGCAGGAGCAGGGCTATCGTCGGTCCATTCACCTGCGAAGAGGGCCGCGACGAGACGTTCGTGTTCGGCTTTGAGCTGGCCGGCGCGGTGCTTGGTGCGGGTTTTGGCGAACCAGGGGCCGATCTTGATGGTGTCGCCGTCGACGGTGATCGTTTCGCGAGCTGAGGGGGCGCGCCGTTCGCGGTGGAGAAAGAGTTCGAGGATATGGACGGTCTGCTCGAAAGTTCGGCGGGGTGCAGGGCGGGGTGCCAGGGTGCTGGTGGCAGGGGTCAGGCCGAGGATGGTGAGGAGCCGGTGCTGACCGGGCTCGAGGTTCATCCAGTGGGTGAGCTGGCGGGTGGCCCAGCTGCCGAGGTTCGTGCTCCCTGCGGTGGTGTCGGGGGTGAGGGGCTGGCCGGTTTCGAGGTGGCGGCGCAGCAGGTGGTATTTGCGGTGCCAGTCCGGTCCGTGGGGCAGTTGCCAGTCGGGGTCGATGGCCGCGAGGTCGGCGGCTCGGAGGGGGTCGAGGTGGCCGCGTCCGGCGAGGGAGCGCTGTTCTGCGAGCCAGCCGCCGACAGGGGTGGTGGAGGGGGCGGCGAGGTGGCCGTGGGTGCGGTGGTAGTCGGCGGCGGTAGTGAGGCGGGTGCGCCAGGCGGCGGCGTGCTTGTCCCAGATCATGCTTAGGGCGTCGAGTTCGGCGATCCATTCCGGGTCGAGGCGGTCTGTGGTTCGGGCGTCGCGCATGGTGGTGATGAAGCGGCCGAGTTCGAAGCCTGCCGGGTCGGTGTGGTCTGCGGGGACGTCGAGGTGGCCGTAGGTGTCATGGAAGGCCTGGGCGGAGGCAAAGCCTTCGCGGCGGGTGCGTGTGAGGCCGCGGGGGTTGAACGCGATGAGGTCCATGGCGCGGGCGATGCGTTCGGGATGGTTCGTGTAGTCGAAGTGCCAGCGGTGCTGAATGAGGCGGCTGGTCTCGGCCGACAGTCGGTTGGTCTTGTTCGGGAGGCGTTCGAGGATGCGGTGGTCGTGACTGGCCAGGGCGGTGGTGATGGCCCAGACGGGTTCGTAGGCGGTGCCTAGGATATTTTCGGGGTCGTCGCTGGGTGGGATGTAGACGGGGACGATGAGGCTGGCGGTCTTGCCGGAGACGTCGAGGCGCAGGGCGCGGCCGAGGCCCTGGACGCAGCGGACGATGCTGCTGGTGGGGTCGGCGAAGACGACGGCGTCGACGCTTGGAATGTCGATGCCTTCGGCGATCACTTTGGCATTGGTGAGGATCGCGCGGTGGGAGGAGGCGAAGCGGGCGAAGATGCCCGCACGTTCGTCGGTGGTGTGGTCGCCGTGGACGTAGAAGACCTCCGGATCGAGGTCTGGGAAGCAGTCTGGGTCGGTTTTGCGGAGGCGGCGCAGGGTGTGGGGCAGTTCGTGGGTGAAGCGGATCGAGTCTTCGACGAGATGGAAGAAGACCAGGATCCGGCGCATGGAGTGCTTGGTCATGGCGTTCAGGACGGCGAGGTGAAGCGCGGTGGTGCGCAGCGCGGTCTCGGGCTTCGAGGCAGGGTCTGTGGTTGTGCCGAGTGGAGGGAGGTTCAGCCGGGCGCGGAGCTCGGTGTCGGTGATGGTGGGGACCACGATGCGGTAGTCCGCGGCTACGCCGTCCTCGATGGCTTGGGCCAGGGGGTACTCGAAGACTTTCTTTCCGTACATTTGCTCGTTGTCCATGCTGTTCGTCGTGGCTTCCGCGGCTGGGGCGGGGGTGGTGCGCGGCCTGCGGCGGGCGGTGCTGGCGGAGTCGGTGAGGTCGGGGGCGGCGAAGCTGCGCGGGGTGGCCGTCATGTAGAGGCGGCGGTCGGCGTGGATCCGTGCCGCGTCGTTGATCACGGCCCACTTCTTGTCCGCCCGGCCGGCGATGCGGTGCGCCTCGTCCATGATCGCGAGATCGAAGGGGGGCACGGTGTAGCGGGTGTGCTGCGTCGCCTCGATCTTGTCGAGTGAGTCGTAGGTGGAGATCACCGTCAGGGCGGGGAGCTGGTCATCACGCTCCCCCACGACCGAGATGAGCGCCGCCAGTGATTCGGGACTGTTCGTAGAGCCGACCCTGTGGGCGGCGAGCGCGTCGTGCGCGGCGGTGTCCATCGAGGACACGATCACCATGTGCTCGCTATGGCCATCACGGCGCCACGCGAGCGCGGTCTGGGCGGCCAAGTCCAGCGTGGGTACCACGATCAGAACCAGACGGGCGCCGAGCTCATTGGCGGCCCGAATCGAAACCAGCGTCTTACCCGTCCCCGTCGCCGCCACATACAAAGCTCGGGTGTTCAGGCGGCGCAAATGCCGCACCACTGCCCCCAGACCCCGCACCTGATCCGGACGCAGCGCGGGACGGCCAGCGGGGTGCAGGAAGGCAGGCTCGACCGAGGTGACCATGCCCGACATCATCCCGCACGCGGTCTGGTGGTATGGGTTGTCGATCACGCGGGTTCGACGGTGAGCAGACGTTTGTCGAGGTCGAGGCGCACGGTGCCGCCGTTGTGTTCGCGTAGTTGGCGCCATGCGGTGTAACCGGTGAGGATGGCCTGCTCCCAGTCTGCGGCCCGGCAGACGCTCACCTCGAGGTGGGCGGTCATGTGGGCGATGGTGGTGAGGAGCTCGTTGTCGACGTGCTCGATGTCAGTGAAGTAGCGGTGGCGGGCGGCGTAGGAGAAGACGAGGGCCGAGATGCCTTCTTCGATGGCGATGGCCCGGCCGCCGTCTTCGGCCTCGTCGGTGCGGGGGTCGCTTTTGCGTTTGCGGCCCAGGAGGAAGCGGGTGACGGGCGACCAGCCGAGGACTGCGGCGTGGGCGAGGTGGAAGGCGTCGTGGAAGCGGTAGTTGTCCTCGATGTGGGAGGCGCTCGTGAGGGGGTCGCCGGCGGGTGTGCCGTCTTCTCGGGTGACGACGATGACGGTGCGCCCGTCGTCTTTGGTGGTGGGCGTGAAGGTGAGCGTGGTCTGGCGCGGGAGGCGTTCGTGCTCGGGGAAGTGCTCGTCGAAGCTGGTGTGTTCGGTGTGCGGGGTGGTGCGCCAGCGGTCTTTGGCCTTTTCGAGGCTGGCGGTGGCGATGTCGTCGAGATCGAGGCCGAAGCGGTGTGCCAGGGCTGCTACGTACCACAGGACGTCGCCGAGTTCTTCGCGTAGTTGGTGCTTGCCTTGTTCGAAGGAGGGCCCGTCGCGGAGGTGCTTCTTGTAGGCGGTGGTGAGGGATCCAACTTCGCCGGCCAGGCCGAGCAAGGGGACGAGGACTGGGTCGGCGTCCTCGGTTGGTTGCAGGGTTTTGATGGCCGCCTGCTGGTAGCGCTGGAAGTCCATGCCCGCTCCGATGTCTGCTGTAGAGGCAGTACTGTCGACTTTCCCGACGTTGTCGTATCCTAGGACAACGACGTTGGATTTACCGACGATTGGGAGAAGTCCTGAGTACCGTCACACCGGAGATCGACGACATCGTCTCGGTCGTCATCGAGTTCCTGGCTGAGCTACAGGGCCGGACTGCAGCGGACGTGCGCTCCGAACTCGATCAGGAGGGATCGGAGTTGCCAGTCGACTCTCTCCTGATCGTGGAGATCCTCACGCGCGTCGAGGAGCGCTATTCCATCGCCATCCCCGCCGACCGACAGTCGGCTCAAGCCACCCGCTCCGTAAGGGCCTTCGCCCGCGCGGTACTGGACGCGATCATCGAAAGGCAGCAGCCATGACCCCTCCCCCGTCCGATGCACGGGCCCGCGACCCTGAACTCAGCCGTCTCGGCGAACGGTTGAAGAGGACACGCGACTACCTCAACATGTCGCAGCAGTTCGTATCCGACAGCACCGGCATTCCACGCTCGGCGATCAGCGACATCGAGCGCGGCGAACGACGTGTGGACAGTCTTGAATTGAAGAAGCTCGCCCGGCTGTACCGGCAGCCGGTCGCCTACTTCCTGGCCGAGGAGGAGAACGCGGACGCGGGCGAGTACGCGCTCGCCGGACTGCCGCGTGCGCTGGCCCAGTTGACCGACGGCGACCAGAAGACGGTGATGGAGTTCGCCGAGTACCTCTCCTTGAGGCGGGCGGCTGAGAAGGAGCAGCAAGCGGCCGGTCAGGACGCGCAGCGGTGAACTGGGCGGTGGCGCACCGCATCGCCGGGATCGCGGCCGCTCAGGCGCACCGCGACCTCGGCATCGACCGCACTCACTACGTGCCCGTGCACCGGGCGCTGAAGTCGGCCAGGATCGCGGGCATGGCGAAGCCGATGCCGCGCCTGTTCGGCGTCTACCTCTCCCCTGGCGACAACGGGCCTGCCGTACTGCTCAACGCGAACCTGGACGTCATAACCCAACGGCACACCGCAGCCCATGAGCTGGGGCACCACTGTCTGCGGCACAGCACGGCCGCCGACGAGGAGCTCCATCCTTCGCTGCGGTGGGGCAACGGCACATGGCCCGAGGAGGAGAAGACCGCGGAGGCCTTCGCGGCCTGGTTCCTGATGCCCCGTCCGGCGGTACTGGCCGGGCTCGAGCGGATCTGTCACCAAGGCCGCCCGACGAGTCCGGAGCATGCCTACCAACTGGCGAGGATGCTGGGCACCTCCTATGCCGGCACCGTACGCCACCTCCAGCATCTGCGACTGCTGGAAGCAGGCGTCGCTGGCCAGTGGGCCAAGGTCCCCCCGGCCGCGCTCCGAAGTTCCCTCGCCGGCGGCACCGCCCTGCCGGCAGACGCTCACGTCCACGTCATCACTCCCAACAGTCACCTGCAGCATGTGTACGCCGATGCCGGCGACGTACTGGTCGTCCGTATCAAGGAGGCGGCGTTCGTCTCGCTGCCCAAAGGCCTGGCCCGCTGGACGGGCACGACGCATACGGCCGCCGAGATTGAGGTCGCAGTGGTCACCGACGAGTTCGACGGCGTCGCACTGTTGGAGGTGTCCGCGGCCGGCCAGGACGACCCCGTGAGACTGACGGTGTCACGAGACTCGCCCCGCGTCGGCGTGGACGACGTCTGGCCGGACTGACGGATGCCGGAACCCGTCCACCTCGCATTCCTCGACCGTGCCAGGAGGAGACCGTGATCAGCTTCGATGTCACCGGCCGCGATGTCACCCGCGCCTGGATCGCCGCCTGCAACGCCCTGGACCGCAAGGACAACCCGTCGCGCACCGCCCTGCACACCGTGGTGCGCATCACCGACCCCACCACCGACGACGTCGACTTCCGCGCGGAACTCGACCGGGTGCGCATCGGCAAAGGCCATGAGCCCATCGAGACCGTGGCCGGCACCCTCTTCCCCGCCGGCCTCGCCCGCCAGGTCACCGACCACACCGAACTCGTCACCAGGTACCGCGCCATGTACCCGAGGCTCAGACGCTATCCCGGCAACGTGCACGGCACCTACTTCGGCCGCCTGGTCGCCTACCCAGGCGCGAAGAAAGCCGAGATCGATCAGGTAGGCAACATCATTAGCCGTCTGCGCAAGCAGGCGTCGACCACCGGACCGATGACCGCCGCCTACGAAGCGGACGTGGCCCACCCCGCCGACGGCGAGCAGCCTGCCGAACTACTCGTGCACGCAGCCGACCGCGACAACCTCTACCGCGGATTCCCGTGCCTGAGCCACTGCTCGTTCCAGCTGGACCGCGATGGACGAGTGCATGCCGCGGCGCTGTACCGCAGCCACTACATGTTCGAACGGGCCTACGGTAACTACCTGGGCCTCGGCCGGCTCCTCGCCTACATCGCCGACCGCGCGGACCTCAAAGTGGGCACCCTGACGCTGATGGCCGGACACGCCTACCTTGACGGTCCGATCAACGCTCTGCGCCCGCTGCTGAGCGGCACCCCGCCCCTGGCGGCGTAGCAGCCCGCCTTACTGTCCGTCGTTCGTTAATACCCCACTTGGGAGGAAACCAGGCTGGCACCGGTGCCGACGAAGAACGGTAGGTCTGCTTGATTCGGCTGCGACCGCTGATGCCTTCGATCTCCGGATGGGCGACTCGCGCGTACTTGTCGACCTCACAGAACAGGTTCTGGCAGTCGATCAGCTGCAGCGGACGCCCCCGCAACCCCGTGAAGGTCAGCCCCAGGCGGGCGAAATGCTCGTCCTGGGTATCGGCCATGTAGCGGATAACGTCGGCCTCGATGCCGTCGGCCGCCGCGCCGAAGCACTTGCGGATCCCGTCCCGTGCGCCGGGACCGGCGACGACGAAGTCCATTTCCGAGAACGGCATCTGGGCCGCGTAGTTGAGGTCGATCACGAACTGGTAGGCCAGGAACGGCCCGATGGCCGGATAGCTCAGGAGGACCTCGTACGCATCACGCAGCGTTGGCGCGGCCAGAACCTTTTCCGGCGCGCCCGAGGTCATCATCATCTCCAGCAGCCGCAGATGGTTACGGTGCTTGCGCCCCTCACCCAGCTGCGGCGGAGGCACGATGTAGGCGGCCGAGTACAACCGCTCCCCCGCCGCGAACGCCCGTGACAGCACACGGTCGAAGGCCCGGTACTCGTAGCCGTCCCAGCGCAGCTGACCCAGCTCATCCGTCAGGAGCCGCCACGTCGACTCCTTGTTGAAGATCTTGAACAGCAGAGTACGGAAGAAGACCTCCTCCCACCCCTGATCTCCTTCGTAGACGACGTCGCGGATCAAGACCTGGCTGACCCTGTCGGCAGCGCGATAGCAGTTGGTGAACCGGTGCCTGGCCAGGATTGTGTCATCGGTCCACGGGTGCGCCCGGCCGGCCAGGCGGGCCTCGTAGACAGCCTGCCGCGCCGCCGCGAAACGCCAGTACGTGTCGAACACCGGCGACGTCCGCAAATCCCGGCCCCCCACTCGCACCGTTCCCGGTGTCGACTCATGTCGAGCGGAGGCCTGACGGTCTTGCAGCAGCATCACCATGCACGCAATATATATTCGATATGTGATAGCTGTCACCGAGGAGGACCTATGAAGTTGCTGTGGCACCAGCAGCGCCGCACAACCTCAGTGGTCTGGCCCGAAGACATCGACCGCAGGCTCAACATCCTCGTCCGCGCAGCCGCGGCCGCCGGAGAGCGCACCTCCCGCGCCGAAATCCTGGCCGCACTCGTTACCGTTGCCGACGTCGACCCCGACCAGGTCGCTGCACTGCTCCACCGCTACCGTCGCCTGCCGGCCGACGCATTCGCCGATGACGAAACCCGCGATGATCTTCCTGTTGTGCGCACCCCAGGGCCACGCCGCGTCACCCCAAACTAACGACCAGTCGCCCAATCGGTCACCTCACAGCTCAGCAGCCTGCTCAACTGCCTTCAGCCAACGGGGAGTCCCTCCCATCTCACCTGCGAGAAAGAGCGCCACCTGCGCCTTCTCTATTGCTGGCTAAAGGCCGCTTGAAGGCGCCAAGACGGTCATGGCCTACGCGAAGGCTGTGAAGGGACGGCGTCACCTGGACGGTGCACCGCTGGCCATGACTGGGGCATGTTGATGCAGAGCACCACGCGTGCGCCCGGTGCGCCCGCTTGTCGTGCAATTCCGGAAGCACCGCCGAGCCCATCGACGACGGACTGCGTCTGACCCTGCCCACCGACTGCGCCAGCGCCTTCGCCTAGCTTGCGGTCGCCGAGCAATGGTCTGCCCCTTCTGCGACTTCCGCATCCACCTCGACGGCGGTGTGGTGTATACGGCGGTGCGCGCGCCCGAGGAAGGCGCGACGATACGTACGAACCACGCCACCATTGACATCCTCGCCCATTTGGAGACGGGCGGTCCCCGCCTGCGCGCCGCGGATGGGCCTTCTTGGAAGGTGTTTTGGCATCACTGCACTGTGCGGGTAAGCGTGCCGGCTACGCCTGCCCCCGCAGGCTGCACGGCCAGTGCGGCGGCCGTGGCGACACTGACCGCCGCATTGCTGTGCCGGTCAAGGACGGCCCGCTGCCGGCGCTCTTCTCCGGGCCGGTGTGCGGGGGCTTCGGGCCGTCCTTGACGCCACGGCCCAATACGGACCTCCGAGTTGCCCCGGAGCGTCCGAGGTGCTCGCCCTGAGGTGCGCTGGGGGCGCGCGTATGGCGCCTCCAGGCACACACTGTCATCTGGAGGCCTGGTCCGAGGTCGGCGTGGGGGTGGTCGTTTCGGGTTTTCCGTCTGGGTGTTCGTGGATCCAGGACAGGCCGCCGATGTCGAGGCGCGTGCGGGTGCGGGTGACGGCGACGTAGGCGAGTCGGGCTTCGCTGTCATCGATCGGGCCGGGCACTGGGCGGCCGTGAGCGTCTTGCTGGTCGGTGTCCCTGGGCGGGGTGAAGTCGTCGGCGATCTTCACGTGTGCCCATTCGCGGCCCTTGGCCTTGTGGGCGGTGGAGACGCTGACCTGGGCGTGTGTTTCCGGGGTGAGGCTGTTGACGGCGGTGAGGATGGCGTCGGTGCCGTGAGTGTCGACGAGGTCGATCAGGGGCTGCAGGTCTCGTCCGGAGGGGTCGTGGTCGGCGTAATCCTGGACGGCGCCCCAAGTGGGGAAGAGGACGAGTTCGGGGTGATGGGTGCGGCGGCCTTCTTTGAGGTCGCGTGCCGCCAGGGCGAGCGCGCGCAGGCTTTCGCCGCCGCCGACGAGGGCGACGGGTGTGCCGGCGGCGAGGTGGCCCATCACTTCCTTCATGGTGCCGACGTTGGTGCGGCACAGGACCGCGTCGGGGTCGGTGACAGGGCCGAGTTCGGTGGGCGTGGTGTCGGTTCCGGTCAGGCGAATGGGGGCGTCAGCGATGGCGAGCCACCGGTTGGCTTCGTTCGCCAGGCGGGGGCCGAAGCGGAATGAGCGGGACAGGGCCAGTTTGGTGCCGTCGAAGCCGGTCATGACGTCTTTGGCGCCGCGCCAGTGGTAGATGGCCTGGGCGGAGTCGCCGACCATGACGAGCTGGGCGTGGCTGCGCTGTTTGTTGAAGATGTGCTCGACGACGGGGTTGGTGTCCTGGGCTTCGTCGAGCAGGAGGTAGTCGGCGGGGATCTTCGGGTCGGTGAGGGACCAGATCTTGAGGAAGTGGTCGGGGGCGAAACGGACTGCGCCGTCTTCGGGGTGCTGCAGGTCGGCCCACGCCTTGCGTGCGTAGGGCAGGACGGTTTCGGCGAGGTGGCCGCGCAAGGCGGGGTCGTCGATTCCCCGCAGGGGTGGGACGTGGTGGGTGGTGATGGCGGGGTCCGCGGAGTGGCAGAAGCGGGTCACGGTGCGCAGGACGGTGTTGGACAGGGTGGTGGGTGTGAGGTCGTGGTCGCCGATGCGGACGGGTTTGGTGATGCCGAGGTCCTGGCCGGACCGCCAGGCGGGGCGGCGGGGTGCGTCGAGGCGGCGGGCGTAGCGGTGGCCGATGGCGGCGTAGGCGAGGGCGTGGGCGGTCTTGCAGGTGACGGTGGGCGGGAAGCGGGTGGCCGCGTCGTGGGCGATGGCACGGTTGTAGGCGAGGTAGCGGCCGCGGCGTTTGGTTGCGGCGGCGAGGAAGGCGAGGGTCGAGGTCTTTCCGGTGCCGGCACCGGCTTGGAGGGCGATGTGGTCGCCTGCGTGGAAGCGGTCGGCTGCGTGGGTCTGTTCGTCGGTCGGGGTGAACACGGTGCTGCTCCGGGCTGGGGATTTGGGGCGGATCGCTGGGAGGGGCGGCTGCGCCGCGGGCCTGCTCGGCGTGCCGAATTGAGCGGCCGGCTGCCGTGCGGCTGATGACGCACGGCGGGTGGGCTGCTGTGGCCGGTGAGAGTCTCCGCGGGTTCAGCGTGAGGGGCGGTGCGTGGCCTGTGGCAGGCGGGTCGCGAGATGGGTGTGGTGCTTGAGCGGGTCGAAGGGTTCCCATTCGGCCAGGACAAGGTCGGCTGCCCCGGTGGTGAGGGCGTGGGTGGGGCAGCGCTGCGTGCGCCAGCGCAGCTGCTGGGTGTACGGAAGGTGTCCGAGGTCGTAGACGGCGATGTCGACGGCGGGCTGAGCGAGTTGGCGGTGCCGGTGGGGGGCCGCAGGGGTGAGGATCCAGCGTCCGGGAGCGGCGGGGTCGAGGACGGGCTGGTGGCATCGGGCGCGACAGCGGGTCTGGGCGACGCACTGGATGTGCTCGAGGGGGCGGGCTGCGAGGTAGCGGCCGTACGGGAGTTGGACGACCGGGCGCTTTGGCCGGCATCCGCCGGTTGCCTCAGGTGGCGCGCTGGACGTGCCGGGGGTGGTGAAGGCTCCGATGTCGAGAAGTCGCCGGGTGTGGAGGGCGAGGTCCCGGCGGATGTGGTCCAGGGCGGGTGGGAGGGGCTGGGGTGCGGCTCGTGCGGGGCAAAGGGTGGTGTGGAGGGTGCGGCACCATCCGCTGCCGTCGTCGGCAGGGTGGGCGATGCCGGAGGCGACGTGCCAGCGCAGCGTCTGGGGAACGATGCCGGTCGGCAGTTCGGCGGGGTGCAGCGCGCGGGGTTGCTTGGCAGTGGTGGCATGCCAGCTGATGCGGTTGCCGCATTCACGGCACGATCCGCGCTGGGCGATGCGGAGCAGTCGGGTGGGGCTGTTGTCGGCGATGGTCAGGGCGCGGCGGTGGCGCGGGGTGACGGGGCTGCCGTCCCAGTGACGTGGTGAGGGGCCGTGGGTGGAGTGCATGGGCGTGAAGGTTCCACTTGGCGCGCCGCGTCCGTGGTGTCCACGCTGCCGTTTTCCCCCGGCCGGCCCAGCCGGTGGGAGTGGACGTTCGGGGGTTCGATCGTCAGTTCATGCTGGGCAACCGGTTCGGGTGACGTTTGGGCTGCCCCGGCCGGGGTCATGCAGGGCTGCTACCGGGGGGCGCGTGGCCTGTGCACAGGGCGGCGAACAGGCCGCCGAGGGGGACGTCGAAGGCGTGGCCGAGGGCGTGCCAGGTGGCGAGGGATCCGATGGTGCGTCCCTGCTCGATTTCGATGAGGGTGCGTCTGGACAGGCCGGTTCGGGCGGCGAGTTCGTCGTAGCTCCAGCCGCGGTCGCCTCGTAGGCGCGCGAGTTCCTGGCGCAGCGCGTCGAGGTCGGGGTCGGGCGGCAAGATCGTCACCCGTCCATCGCACGGTGCAGACCCCTGCCCTGTCAGTGCAGACCTCTGCCCTATTTGCGCAGGCGCCGGCTCCAGCGGGAGGGCAGAGGTCTGCACTACGGTATGCGGCCGTCACGCCACTCCCCCGCCGGCCGCTCCCCTGGAGTCCAGGCCACGCGGAACTCAGCAGAGAGAGACCAGCGGCAGATGAGGCTGCGCACCACGCGCCCGCCGGCGCCCCGCACGTGGACCGTCGAACTGCGTCCCCAGCCGCAGGGCCCGCTCCTCGTCTGCGCCCAGTGCACCCTCGCACCTGAAATCCTCCACGGGCCCACTGCGCGGTCCGCGGCACTGGCCCACCTGGCCCGGCATGCCCGTTGCTCACTCCTCCCCCAGCACCTGCGGACCTGCCAGTGCCACGAACGCGGCTGCCGCTGGCACCCTCGCCACCGCGGCTGCGACGGCCCGCTCCTGCTCGTCCTCTCCCGGGAACACGGCGGCCGGCTCTGGCGTCTCGCCGACACCTGCACCGCCTGCGCCCGCGCCCAGAAGGACGCCTGCATCGTCCCCGACACCACAATCAACGCACCCCCGCGCCGCCGTCCTTCTGCCGGCAGACCGGCCACGACCGGCAGGAGAAGGACGGGCTTCGAGGACGCGGAGAGGGACCTGGTGCGCGACATGCTCAGTTACCTCGCCGTCTCACTCCCCCAAGGGATCAGTCCGCAGGCGTGGATGGTGGCCCTGCAGTGCGTCCTGCGGGCCACACCGGAAGGCCATGTACGCCTCCCCGCAGGACTCATCCGCGGCATGAAACTCCCCCAGCCCTTGGCCGCCCGACAGGAGCTCACCCTCAGCGGCTGGCTCCGTCCGGACTCAGGCTCCGACGACACCGCCGACGGCCGCCTCACCGATCCTCTCTTCGGCATCCCGGCACGGCGGCGACGCGCACGAGCAGCCGACTGGGCCCTGCGCATCGGCCAAGGTCGCCACGTCGCTCGACTCGCCCCATCCGCACGCCTCGTCACCCTGGCCCTCGCGGCTCTTACGCCGACGGGCATGACAGCCGGGCGCGCAGAAGCCGATCAGGTAGCCCGCCTGTGCGGCCTACCGCCCGACGAGCTGATCAGCACGCTTAGACTGCTCACCGCCCGACAGGCCCTCGCTTTCTGGGAACTCGCCTCTGGCAGCGGCGACCTCACGTGGAGTCGCGCCCCCGCTTGAGCTACCTTGCTGCACCGCGCGTCTCGCTCGGCCAGGCGGGCTGCTGGGCCTCGCCGCCAACCAAAGTGCCCCCGTGAGGGTCTCGTCCAGGTGGTCATCGGCCTGGTCCCGCTGCTCATCGAGCGCGGCGCCGACCCGACAACCGCGGCATGGGCCCCTGGGACTTAGCGGTGCTGGACAGACCCTGGGCCGCACGCTCTACGCCCTCCTCGCCCACCGCACCTCTGTCACGGCCCGCACCACCATCCTCAGCCACCTGTCCGCCCTGCTCTCGGCCCCCGCCACCGTCGCGGCGGCCCTCCCCCCCCCTGGGCCGGCGCCGCACTGGCCGGTCAGCTCGGCGGGTACAGCGGACTCTTCCTCGCCCTCGCACTCGGCTCCGCCATGGCTGCCTGCCTCGCCATGGCGTCAGGACGTCTCCCAGGGACCACCGCCAAGCACAGGGGGAGCGTCTGAGCCCTGCCCGCGCTTCCCTTGCCCTACCCCGGCCAGTTGCTCCGCAAGGCGTTTGCAGGCTGCGGTGTCCAAACCGCCTGTTGAGGCACGGCTCGCCGGGGTTCGATGAGGTCGTGTGCCCACAGTGCCGCTGTGATGCGGCGCATGACAGAGGGCGTGCCGGATGCCGGGTCGTCGTGAGGCGGGACGGCGTGGGGGACGATGATCCGTGTCTGCGCAGCACGTTGTGGGTGCTGACCCACCAGGGGCGCGAGCATGTCGACCAGGTCCATCGTGGTGTAGAGGGCGGAGGGGAGCACGATGGCGTCGAGGTCGGGAGGCATCGGATCTTGCGGCCCCTGGCATCGGATGATCGGCTGGGTGTGCGGGAGGCGTTGAGGCTTCAGATCCGGGGACACGAGGATTTCGGCGTCGAGCATCAGGCTGGCGAGCTGGAGGCTGAAGTCTTTGGCCTGGTGTTTGTCTTCGAGTGCCACCACTACGCGGCGCAGCTTGTGCTGGCCGATGGCATGCTCGGTGAGGGCTGCCTCGGCGCGCCATCGCGGGAGGGTGGGCGGCACGGTCACGTTGATCTGAATCAGCTCATAAGGGCTGAGCAGTCCTTCCTCCACGAGGTCCCGGCGTCCCACGCTCGGTCGGTGGGCACCGAGGATCGGCTGGGCGGGCATGTCGACGATCCAGGTCACGTCGTTCGTGTCGCCTGTAGGACGAGGTAGTTCCTGGGGGATGCGGGGCGTCGCGGTCAGATACATGCGTGTGTAGGCGAGGATGCGGTCGTCGTAGTGGATCGCGGCGTGCGGATGCGTCGGGTCGATGATGCCTTCGGCGGTGCGGTGGGCTTCCTCGATGATGAAGTGCCCCCAGGGGAGCAGGTGATGGTCTCGGTGGCTTCGGGCGATGAGTTCGGCATCGCGGTAGCGGGCCACGACGAGGGCCCCTGGGGGCTGCTGGGTCATCCAGTGGGCCAGTTCGCCCGCGCTGGTCAGTCTGACGCCTGCCTTGCGGCTGTGGCTGGGACGCATGTTGATGCCGGCGAGTGGTCTTTTGCTGACCATGCGCCAGGTCCTGACCGCATGATGGAGGTAGGTCCTATCAGGGCCGAGCAGCAGGCATGCGGCGCCGCTGCCGTTTTCCTGGACCGCCACTGCCGCTGTCATGGTTTTGCCTCCGCCGGCCGGCATGCTGAGCAGAACGCGCCGGCCGCCGCGCAGCAGGATCTCGTGCAGTGCGGGTGGGGGCGGTTCGCAGCTTGCGAGCCACACGTACCGCTCAGGTCTCTCGGATGCGGCGGGGTGGCCGGCCGGTTGTGGTTGACGGCTGGGCCCGGGCACCGTCGCGCTACTGGGGCGAGCGGCCTTGGTGATCAGCGGGGACGTGAGGGATGCGGCCGGGTTGTCTCCGCATCGGATGCCGGGGAGCCATTCCATGGCGAGGGCTTCGACGGAGTCGATCTCTTCACGGCTCAGGCGCCCCTCGCCGACGCGTGTGCGCAGATCGGCGACCCAGCGGCCCAGCGGGAAGCGGTGGACGCCGTGTGCGTCGATGTAGCCGGCGGGGACACGCAGGTGCTGGTGCCTGCGGTAGAAGCGCCGGGCGGCACGCAGGCCGCGGGCGTGGGTGGTGCTGTGAGGGTCGATGGGGCGGCGCAGTCCGATGGCGAGGGGGTCGTGCGTGAGTGGCAGTGCGGCCAGTTGTGCCTGCTGCCCCTTGACCAGTGCGGGAAAGAGGTCGAACTGTTCGTCCAGCCATCGCGTGACCTCGTCCGCGTCGGCCGGCAGGGGGCCGGGTGTGATGGCCAGGGCTGTGCCGGGGATACGCGCCCGGGCGCACATGCGCTGCCATTCCTCCGGCCAGGCCGGGTTCCACCAGCGGTCGATGTCTTTCAGGGCGCGCTGGTAGGGGGCGGGCAGGGTGCCGTCCTTGGCCAGGCGTCGCTGTTCGGTGAGCCACCGGCCCAGCGGCCTTCCCTGGTAGGTCTGGGTGGGTCTTGGAAGCAGGTGTCCGTGTTGGCGGGCGTAGGCCTGAGCAGTCTCCAGAAACGCCTCTGTGCTGTCCTTGGCGTGCGCCCAGGACATGTTGCAGGTGGCCATTGCGGCGACGCGGGCTGGGGCGAGGTTGCCGGCGGATTTGAGGGCGCGCTGGTAACCGAGCCAGCAGCCGAGGTGGAAACCGTCGTTGGTGACGTGGTTGCTGGGGACTTTGAGATGGCCGTGGGCGTCGAAGAAAGCCTGTGCGCACGCCATCCCGGTTTCCCACACGTCGGGCTCGGGCTCCATGATCCGCAGCATCAGGTGCGGGGCGATCTCGGAGGCGCGTGCGGGCCGGATAGCGAAGGCCGGTGTGGGCAGCAGCGGCTCGGCGCCGTTGACCGGTAGGCGGTGGAAATAGTGCTCGTCGTACGCCTTGAGAGCGATCATGACTTGGTGCAGCAGGTGGTACGGGGTGCCGAACGTCGCTTCCTGGGGGCGTTGCCCGGGGCCGAAGAGGACCGGGATGACCAGGGTGGAGATCTTGTTCATGCCGGGGCCGATGCGCAGCGCACGGCCGATCGCCTGGACGATGTCGATGGTGCTCTGTTTGGGGTCGGCGAAGAGGACAGAGTCGGCCAGCGGGAAGTCGACGCCTTCGACGCAGAGGCGGACGTTGCACAGCACGCTGAGCTCCGCCGGCCGGCCGTCGCCTGTCTCTCGCGGGGGCTGGGCGAATCGGGTCAGGCGCTCCCGCCTCTCGAGGCGGCTGTTTCGGGAGTGGATGCTGGCGACCCACAGATTGTCGGCGTGGCCGCCGGGGATGGCGGCGGCGGTTTCGGGCAGTGTCTCGGCGAAGGCCTCGCTTTGGACGATGCTGCGGCTGAAGACGACCGTGCGGCGGATCTTGTGGTCCTCGCGTGCTTTGAGCAGGGCCAGTTGGGCTGCCGCGACACGCATGGCGTCGGCCTGAGGGGTACGGCGGGCGCTGTTGCGTTCGGTGAGATAGGCGCGCAGGTGGGGATCGTGGATTTCGGGGGCGGCGATGCGGTAGTCGGCGAGTCGCCCCTCGTGGATGGCTTCGGCCAGGGAGTAGCGGTAGGCGACGTTGCCGTACAGCGATGTGTCGTCCATGGAAGCGATCGGCTCGGTGGTGATGCCCCGGTTGACGTCCCAGATGCGGGGAGTGGCGGTGAGGTAGAGCCGGTGGCGGGCGGGGATGGCGTCGTTGTCGTGGATGACACCCCAGGATTTGCGGCGGGCGCCGGCCGTGCGGTGGGCCTCGTCGACGACCGCGATGTCCCAGCGGGGCAGCAGGTGGCGGTGGTGGGCTTCGACGAGCTTGGGCAGGGAGGCGTAGGTGGCGAAGACGCTGACAGGTCCTTCGGCGCCGCGCAGGGCGGCGGCCAGCTGGGCCGGGTCGCCTGTCATGGTGAGCACGTCATTGAGGACCGGTTCGCTGCTCTGGGCGTCGGAGCAGACGCCGAGGTAGTGACCGGGGCGGCCGGAGGTGTACCAGACGCGGGCGGTCTGGTTGAGCAGCTCCAGTGTCGGCAGCACGGTCAGGCTGCGGCTGTGGGGGGTGAGTTCGTGGGCGATGTGGACGGCGAGGTGGGTCTTTCCGGTGCCGCACGGCATGATGACCTGCTGCCGTTCATAGCCCATGGCGAATGCGTTGAGGACGCAGTCCGCCGCGGCGCGCTGACGCGTCCACAGCTCGCTGGTCAGGCGTTCGGCTGGAATGTCGTGCAGCACTGGGACGGCTCCCCCGGCCGAAGTGACGGGCTATAAGGGGCAGGATGCGGACGGGCTGGCGGTACGTGTCGCCCTTTTGGGATCACTCACCCCTGGGGATGAACCCTCCACGCGGAAAGGGCCGTCGCCGTGGTAGAGAGCCGGGTGAGCACGGGGCCGGGTGTCTCGTAAGCGGGACGGCCGCCCGGTGTGGTGCGGGGCGGATACCCGGGCCTGCAGGCTTCACAGAGGGGCTGGGGGCCGGCTGGCAAGCCTTTGAGGCCCAAAGCAGGGGTGGAACGTGGGGGATGCGATGTGGACAGGGGGCCTGCCGCAGCGGCCGGTTCGCTTCGTGGCCAACGAGTCGAACTGCTCGTTTCTGTGGCGGGTAGCCGGCGCGCAGGGGGTGGAGGTCGGTTTCCTGCTCGATGAGCTGGGTGACGGGCCACCGAGGCAGCAGGCTCTGCGGCCGCATCTGGCCGAGGTGTTCCTGAGCGGCGCGGCGGCGGACCGGCTCGCGCGGATGCTCGCCGTACCGGCCGCGCGGCTGCGGTGGGCCCTGCCGCATCTGCGCGAATCGCACCTTCTGCCCGGTGAGCAGGCCCG
The DNA here is from genome assembly GCF_055577795.1 of Streptomyces sp. NPDC033174. Classification (NCBI taxonomy): domain Bacteria; kingdom Bacillati; phylum Actinomycetota; class Actinomycetes; order Kitasatosporales; family Streptomycetaceae; genus Streptomyces; species Streptomyces sp. NPDC033174. The sequence continues at coordinate 25,944 of NZ_JBVIPQ010000017.1, read as the reverse complement.
GTGGGAGTGGCCGTGGTCGCCCTTGGCGCACTATCTGGTGCCGGGCTGCGGATTGTGCGCGGCGGCGCGGGGCGGGGGCTGGGGTGAGGTGTGGCAGGTCTGGCCGGACAGGTGGAGGATCTGCGAGCGGCACCGCCGGTTCACACATGTACGGCAGGCCGGGCCGGGAGGGGTGGACCTGGCCGGGCTGCCGGAGTCGGTGCGCGCGCACCGCGGGCGGGGCCGGCTCGAGCGGCGGTTCGGGCCGGCTGGGGCGGTCCTGGTCGCGGATGCCTTCGCCGTCACCGGATGGTGGCGGCGCCGCACGCCTCTGAACCGCCGGTGGACCGAGCGGGCCGGTCGGGCCGGGCTGCAGCCTGGGAACATCGAGACGGCATGGCTGCTGGTGTATCCGGAGGCGCTGCAGGTGGCAAGGGCTCTGCTGCGGTACGAGCAGCGGCGTGCCGCCCGGCCCGACGGGCCGCCCTGGGCGGCGGCCGAGGCCGGTTTGGTGGCCGAGCTGTCCCCGCTGGCGGGTGAGCTCGGGCTGCCGCCGGGCCGGTGGCAGGTGCCGGTGGCGGAGTGGCTCGCCCGGCACCACGCGTGTGCACCGGCCGCAGGGGACAGCGAAGGCGGCGGCCGTCGTGCGCGGCGGCCGGTCACGGCACTGATTCATCACGACGATGAGAATCCGGCGTCAGTCGACCGCTGTTGTCTGCCCTGGGACTGGAGCGATCCGTTCACCGCCGTATGAAGTCCCGCATGGCACCTTCGCTATTCGCACGCAAGTCCGCCTGTTTCCCTCGATCGGTGGGTGGAGGGCCGAGTGGCTGCGGGTGTCTCCTCGGTGCGCGGATGCTGGAGCGGGCCCGCGCACTGCGCGGGCCGCAGCACCGGCCGAAGAAGGGGTGTCGGACATGCCGGGAACCCCGGTCAGCGCAGGCGACATCGCCGTCTGCTACCTCGACCGGTTCGGCCGACGGCGCGAGCTTGCGGTGACACAGGCCGCCGAGGTGCCGTTCGAGGAACTGGCCCCGCTGACGCGGCCCGTTCCCTACCCGGGACGGCAGTCGTTCGTCACCAACGCCTGGGCCAGCTCCACCGACCAGGCCCTGGCCTGCGGCTCGTTGCGTCAGCAGCAGTGCGCCATGCTCCTGGACCGCGACCCGGCGGTGAGGCTGCGCAGCGCGGGACCGATGGAACTGCACTGGCAGCAGCAGGGACGCCGCCGCAGTCTGCGGCCGGCGTTCGTCGCCTCCCGGGCGGGACGGCGCGAGGTGCTCTGTGTACAGCCGGAGGAACTCACCGACCGGTGGAGATCCGAGCAGGAGGTGCTGGCCGTGGCGGCGGCAGCCGCCGGCTGGCAGAGCCGCGTGCTGGTCCCACCCGCCGGTGTGGAACTGGACAACCTCAAACTCCTCTATGCCGCCCGCAGTCCACGGTGGCTCACGGCCGGGCAGGCTGAGCTGCTGGCTGAGCAGTTCAACTCGCCGCGCACTATCCGTTCCGGGGTGCGCGCCGCCGCTCTGCCCCCGTTTTTGGGGGTGGACCTTGCCTATCACCTGATCTGGGCGCGGCGTCTGCACATCGACATGGGCATCGCGCTCACCCCGTCGTCGAGGGCATGGACGCACCCGGGAGAGGTCGCGTGACCGCGGCGCCCCAGCATGCCCGAGGCGCCGCGGCGCCTGGTGCTCCTGACACCCTCGCGCTGGGGGACACCATCCGCTTCCGCGGTGCTTCCTGGGTGGTCACCGCCTTCCACGGACCGCGTCTCTTCCTCGACGTCGCGGAGCCGGTGGAACCCGAGGAGCCGGCAGAGCCGCTGATCATCCTGCAGACGGCCGTGACCTCAGCCCCCGACTTCGCCGTAGTGAACCGGGCGGCGCCGCGCAGTACGCTGCCCGGCCGCAGCGGCGAGTTCCATGCCCTGCCACGCGACGTACGCAAGCCCGCTGAAAAGTGGGAGCGGCATGTCAAGGAGGTACTGCACCAGCAGGCCCCGAACGTTCCCGCCACCACCGAGCCCAGGCCGGCTTTCGACCCGAAGCTCCGTACCCTGCGCCAGCGGTACCGGGCCAAGGCCGAACAGCTCACGCAGGCCGGAGTGCCGGTGTCTGCTGCCACCGTGGAGCGGAAGTGCGCGGCCTGGCGCAAGGAAGGCCTGATGGGCCTGGTCGACAAGCGGCACCTGCGCACCGCGGCCCCGCATGGACGGGTCGATGGACGAGTGGTCAACATCGTGTGGGAGATCCTGGACGACGAGCGTGTCAGGGGCCTGTCGCCGGGAACGCTTTCCCGGTTGATCGAGCGGGTGGAGCAGACGGTCCGGGCCCGCTACGCGCATCTGCTGGCCGCTCCGGACACTGCCCGGGGGCTGGCGAACAGTCCAGCGACGTTCTACCGGCTGCTGGAACGGCTGGGGATCACTGCGGACAACGCGCATGACGCCGCGGCCCGGCATGCGGCCGGACCCGCCATCTCGTCGGCGCGGCCCGGTGCCCGGCGGGCGACCTGGGCTCGCTGGCCCGGGGAGCTGGTGCAGATCGACACCACGGGGCTGGACGTCCTGGTCCTCGGGGACGACGGACGGGTCATCTCCGTGGAGCTCACGATCGCGATCGACGTGGCCACCCGCAGCATCGTCGGCTCGCTGATCGTGCCCAAGCGGGCCGGGCGCACAGGCGGGAGGGGGCGATGGCTCGCGGGGCGGGCCACCCGCTCCTTCGACACCATGCAGGTCGTCGCCCAGGCCACGGCCCCGCTGCCGGCGCGTCCGGGGTGGGCGCCGGAAACGTTCATGGACGGCTCGGACCTTCCCTTCGAGGAGCTCCTGGCCGCCGACCCCCGCTTCGCCGGCGCCGCCGCCCGGCCCGTCATCAAACCCGAAACGCTCGTCATCGACCACGGCTCGCCGTTCATCTCGGCGGACTTCACCCGCGCCTGCCACTCCCTGGGCATCGAGGTACGCGAGGCACGGCTGCGCACCGCGCCCGACAAGGCGATCGTGGAGCGCGCCATGCGGGCGGTGAAGACCGGCTTCAGCCAGTACCTGGCCTCCTACACCCACCACCGCCTGGACCTGCGCGGCAAACGCGTCCGCAAGCAACCGCTGTGGACCATCCGCGAACTGCAGGAGCTGTTCGAGCAGTGGGTGGTCCTCCACTGGCAGCAGACCCCCCACGGTGCACTCCGCTCCCCCTTCACCCCCGGGCTGCGCCTGACCCCCAACCAGATGTACGCGGCCCTGGTGTCCCTGCGCGGCTACCGGTCCACCGCCCTGACCGAGCAGGAGAACCGCAAACTGCTGCCGGCGGTGTGGGTGCGGGTCAGCCGCAAGGGCTTCCAGATCAACAACCGCACCTACAACCTCGACCGGGGAGCCCTGGATCCCTGCCGCGGGTCTTCCGGTATCGCAGCCCAGCAGGGCCGCTGGGAGGTCCACTACTCCCCCGACAACCCTGAGGTCGCCTGGCTGTTCAACCACCGGGCCGAGCCGGGCACCGACCCGTGGATCGAGGTGCCGTTCATCCACCGCCGGCTCCTCGGCGACCGGTGGACCGAGGAGACCTGGGCCGAGGCCCTGCACATCCACCTCGCCGGCGGCGGCAGCCGCCGCGACGAGGCCGCCATCACCCGCGCCACCGCCCAGCTGCTGCGCACCGCCACCGCCGGCCCCCAGGCCACCACCCCCGCCAGCAGGCCGGCTCCCCGCCCGGCTGCGCCGTCCCGTCCGGCGCTGCCGGCGCCGGCCGAGCCCTACGACGACGACATGCCGCCGCTGGACCCGGAATCCGTCCGCCCGTTCCGGTCCCTCGACCGCCCGGCAGGGGACCTCTTCGACGCGTCCGAACCTGTCCGCGGCGCGGGCCAGAGTCTTGAGGATTTCCTGGCCTCTCTGCCCGTCCTCCCCCCGCCCAGGACCGCCGCCGGGCCCCGAGGCGACGGTGACGTCAGCCCTGCCTCTCCCCCGCCCGGCCCACCGCCCGGCGACGAACCGGACAGCTCACGGCAAGGAGACGACCGGTGAGAACCCCCGTGCGTGACGTTCACAGCGTGCCGCCCCCCGCGTCCGCACCGACCCTGGCTCCCGGGGCGCCGACCACCCTGCAGGGCTGGCGCACCCGCGTACGGCAGCAGCCCTCCCCTCCCCCGATCCCGCCGGCCGACGACAGCGCTCCCGTCGACGAGGACGACCCCCGGGTGCTCTACCACGCCCAGCTCGGCCTCGTCGAAACCACCGACATCGCCACAGGCCTGAAGACCGCACGGCGGCTGCTGCGCCTCAACGGCGAACGCCGCCACCCCTGCCAGCACGTCGCCATCGACAGCGACTGTCGCGGCACCGGCAAGCGGACCCTGCTGCACCACATCGGGCTGGCGCACCAGGGGCGCCGCGAAAAGCTTCACGGCATCGACGACAGCCGTATCCCGGTCGTCTGCGTCAACGCCCCGCCGGAACCGGGCTCGCCCGCGGACTGGTCCGCGGCCCTGGCCGTGTTCGTCGGCTGGGACCCGTACCGCACTGACACCGAGCAGCGGCCCGTACAGCGTATGAAGGACTTCACCGGCCCCGCCGTCCACGTCATGCGCCACGCCCGTACGGAGGTCTGTCTCGTCGACGGGATCGACCGGCTACGACCCGAGGACCTGCAGCCGACGTTCGACTTCTTCGACTACCTCGCCGACGAACTGGGGCTGACCGTCTTGTGGAGCGGCATCGGCTCCAGCGACATCCTCCGCGAGGCCCGCGCCGCCCGCTTCCCCGCGCTGCGCCGCCCCACAGAATCCACCGCCCCTATCCGGCCACGCGCGGTCCCCACCCTCTGGGTCAACCGGCTACCGCCCCGCTGCAAAGAGCACCCCGACGAATGGGTCAGCACCCTGGCCACCCTCGACAGCCGGCTGAGGCTGCGACACCACAAACCCGGCAGCCTCCTGGAACACGAAAAATCCCTCTACCGCATCACCGACGGCCTCATGGAACACCTCACCCCGCTCATCGGCATGGCCGCCCAACTCGCCATCCTCGACCGCACCGAAGCCATCACCGAGGACGTCGTTGCCGACGCCGCCCACTACCTCGACCTGGTCCCGGAAGAACGCAGCTGAAGCCGAGATCCCCAGCGACCGGCACGACTTGCCAAATGAGCTGCTCCCACCAGTCCGAAGGGTGCGTGCCGGAGCCGGACCGGTCGCTCCTGCGTGCAAGGGCGGTCCGTGACACGGCGGGCAGTGTCAGTGGCCGCCGCTAGGGTCGGCGGCTGTGATCAGAGAGAACTATCCGCGGGCTCACGGGCACCTGCAGAAGGCACAGCAGGCAAAGGCAGAGATGGCGTCGCTCTGGGGCACGCTGCTCGATGGAGACCTTGTCGAGGAGAGCGTGGTCACGCACCCGGACGGTTCGGGGGTGATCAGTGCGTGGCTGGCATGGCCCGCCGGGCGGCAGGAGGAGCTGACCGAGCTGTTCCGCAGCTGCGTGCAGGAGCTGTGGGCGTGCCTGGACGCGTTGGTGGAGGAGTCGGTCGAAGCGTTCAGTGTTCTGCAGAGGGTGCGTCGACCGGAATACAGCCGCTTCTTCCCGGTCGCCGATTCACCAGAAGGGTTCCAGGCACTGCTGGCGGAGTCCTGCATGGACGGGACACTGCGGTCTCACGTGGCGATGGTGCAGGACTGTCAGCCTTTCCAAAGCGACGACAGCAACGAGATCATCGACCGGCTGAGGACGTCGCTGGGCTACCTGGTGGCGTGGGAGGCAGATCTTGCTTCGGGCGCGCTGATGGGCGCGTGGGCCACCCCTGTCGAGCCGCAGGTTCACGCGGCTGCACCCGCTGTGCTGCAGGGGCTGGAGGCAGAACCGCCGGGTGATCTGGGCGAGGAACGGGTCCTGGCTCGCTACCGGCTGAGCTCGTTCCAGCACGGCTGCGCCGTGGAAGCGCAGGCAGGCACCTACGTCGACTTGTGTTTCGTCGAGGGTTTCACCCCCACCGACATCGAGGACACCTTCGATCGCCGGCTGACACAGGTCGTAGAAGCGGTGACCAGGTTCGCTGTCTCGTTCGCCTGGCTGTCCAGCAAGGTTCCGGGCAGCAGAAGGGTGCTGCCCCACTCCGGCCTTGGCGAACGAGACACGTGGGTGGAAGCGGCACGTTCGTCCCGGTGCTGGACTCCCGAGGAACTCGCCGCACTGGCCTCCTCGGACATCGGCCTCGGGCGGGTGGAGGATGCCGACAGGCTCACGCTGATGGTGAGGACCGCGGGTGGGGTGTACGAGCGGGTCGTTCCGAACGCGACGCCTCTACGCGGTCATGAGCGCCGAGGCTTGGCTGCGGAAGTGGCTGTGCAGGATGCTGCCGCGACGTGGGGTCTGCCGGACTTCGTGATGGTTCCCAGTGTGGAACGCAAGGGCCGCGGGGTCAGGGAGATCAGTGACGGGCTGCTGGTCGTCGGGAGTCGTGGCGTGGTTGTGCAGATCAAGGCGCGCGAAGGTGAGCCCGGCACACGCGAGAAGGAGTCGTCCTGGGTTCTCAAGCAGCTCGCTGCGGCAAGCAAGCAGACCCACGGCACAGTACGGCGGCTGAAGATGCAGAGCGTGCAAATGACGAACGGAAGAGGCCGCAGCGTTCACATCGACAGCCCGGCCGTCGACTGGGTCGGTGTGACGATCATCGAGCACCCGACTCCCCCTTCAGACGTGCCGGTCACCCCACAGCCGGGAGTAACGCCAGTGATTGCTCTGCTGCGCCGCGACTGGGAGTTCTTGTTCGACCAGCTACGTTCCACCCACGCCGTGGTCGCCTACCTCCACCGGATCGGCGGCTCGGCGCCTGTTCTGGGCGACGAGCCGGAGCGCTACTACGAGCTGGCGGCTGCGGACGCCGCAGCGGCTCCAGGACCAGTCGATCCGGCTTGGGAACGGCGCGGAGGACAGCCCTACAGCATCCCGCTCCTACCTGCCGCGCCAGCGGGCAGCGACGATAACGAAGCACACACCATGGTGCGCATCATGCTCGAGGACGTCGCCACCAGCCTGACCGGACCCGACGAATGGGGGCCCTGGCAAGCCGTTCTCGCTTCTCTCGACAGTCTGCCCGTCGGACATCGCACAAACCTGGGCCGTTTCCTGCTCGATGCCCTCTCCGCAGTCACCACCGCCGCAGCAGGGACCACCGCGTGGCGGATGCGCACGTTCATCGCCGGACCCGACCAGAACCAGCTGGGGTTCGCTGTCTGCTCCGCCCTGACCGATCCCACCCGCGCCGCGTTCTCCGCTTGGCTGCAGCTGCGCCACCACGAACGGGGAGAGGATGCGGACCTCTCCTCTCTCACATCGCTGGGAGTGCTCCTCACTCCCCGGATGGACGGCTACCGCGAGTGGGATACCACCGTGCAGGTCATCAGCGGCAACCCGGAGCTCTCGGACGATGACCTGCAGGTGTATCAGAACTTGTGGAATGCGAATCAGCAAGGCGTTGGTAGCGGCTCCGAAGCATGAGCGCAGCCCGGACGGCGTGAGTCTTCCAGGAGAGGTTCGGTCGGGAAGCCGCCAGCCGTGCCGAAGTCGTTGTCCCAGGGTGCAGGATGCCTGCGTAGGTACGATCAGGCCGTCGGCTGCGTGGGCGGACACGGCACTGGAACCAGGCATCGGTTGCCTGGTAGTCCGGTGAGAAGCTCTGACCGTGTCACGCGTCTGGGATGGGAAGCGGAGAGGACGAGCGACCACGAAGTTGCGACGGCTGACGGTTGCAGCATTTCCGGGGGGGTGAGCCAGGGCACCGTACTGCTGGATGGTCACTCACTAATCGTGGGGTCCAACAGTCTCGGCAAGTCCACCGTCTGCGAGGCACTGGAGCTGGTCCTGGGTCCGGAGCGGATGTTCCGGCGCCCGGTGGCAGACGAGTATGACTTCTACGGGGCTCAGTATAGGTTTCCGAGACGATCAGCGTGGAGAACGTGACGGCCCGCAGCGTGACGGCCCGCGGCGTGCTTCCCTGTGTCGAACCGACCTGCACTGGGATCCCGAACTCACCGCAGCGGCAAGGTTTGTAGTCGCCTCAATCCTGGAGTGGCCAGCCAACCCTGCCACGCCTGGAGGCACTGGTGAGGACCCTACGCGCTGTCGCCGACTACTACCGCACCAAGTTACTAAAGGCGGCGCCAAAGCCACGGTCCAGACCATGGAGCGGGCTGTCACCGCGCTCGCCAACGGCAAACCACTACGTGGAAAGACCGCAGCGGCCATCGACGCCGCCTACGATGCAGGCCTGAAGCTCACCGGCCAGCCCGTTGCCGACTGGCAAGAAGCTTGAGCCCGCCTGCACGGATCCAAGGAGCTGGACGAACTGTTCAAGCGGGTGCGCATGCTGCGCTTGTTGAACGCGACCGACCAGCTGGCCCTCACCCTGGCTCAGGCGTGGGACGGAGCGACCTTCTACACCGACGCGGCCGCAGCCATACGCCGCGCCCTGAACATGCACCGTTCCAAGGGCAAGGAGTTCGACGGCGTCGTCATCGCCGAGGGCGCCTTCCACAGCCGTCTCCTGGAACCGACCTGGGATACTGAGCGCACCCGGAACAATCGCCGGCTGCTCCGCGTAGCCATCACCCGCGCCCGGCACATGGTCGTCTTCGTCCGCCGGAAGACGCCCTCCGTCCCGCTGCCCCCCCCGCATAGACACACAAGCAGCATCGCCTCCTCCACAGCACAGAGGTGCCCGAACCGGGATCGAAGCGATCCTGGGTACGCCGCGAGAACCGGGCCTTAGCGCTACTGACGCCTGCGCAGTACCCCCCGAGTGAACCTTGAGGGAGCGCTGCGTTCACAAGGCCGTGCTCGGCATCGCCCGACTGCACAACTCGGCCCTCACCGAAGATCTCACACCCGACACTGGACAACGTCTAGGAGGAGTGAGGACCAGGCGGTCAGCTCGCGCGCCGTCAGGCGCGATCGGTAACCCGCCCCGCGGGAGTGACGCGCTCTGCCATGGCCTTCAGTTGGGCGCGCAGGGCGGCCTGCTCGGCGGTCCGCGTTTGCCTCTCGGTCTCGCTCTCGGGCTCATCGGCGTTCTCGGGTTCGTCGTACTCGTACAGCCAGTGGTCCGTGGCCTCCCGGTACGCCCTCTCACGCATCCGTTCCTCGTAGTCGTCGTACGTCTCGTCCGGATGGATCTGGCCGGTGCGGCGCTTGATCTCCTCGTCGCGCTCGCGGCGTTCCAGGTATTCCTGCACTGCAGGGTCGGCGTCCAAGCACGCATAGCCTCCCCATCGCCGGGGCGGCTCGGGCGGTCGCCGTCGGTCCTCGATGCGGTCGAGGATCATGTGCCACTCGGCGGCGTCCTGGATGTTCACGTCGAAGGCTTTCAGGAGCGCGGACAGCTGTTCGCGGCTGGGCAGGACCTTCCCGTTCAGGATCAGGCGGGCTGTCGAACGCGGCACACGGAGTCCGTCAGCCTTGGTCGCCTGCTCGATTGCGCTGTAGGAGGGCTGACCGGCCCGCAGGCGCAGCCGCGTCAATTCCTGGCCCAGGGAGGCTGGGGTGCGGACCTGCCGGGCCCGTCGGCCGCGGCCAGACAAGTGCGGGCGGGCCTTTTCGACTGCGGCCGCCCTCCACAGGCTCCGCGCTCTAACTACCCGCCACAGCGTTGCGTAGCTGCCAGGGTCGCCGGCAGCACGGGCATAGGCAAGTACGGTCGAAAGCGGGGGCAGGTGGGTGCCGCGGGCAGCCTGGCTGAGGGTGGAGGCCCCGCGGTACTCCGGAGTGTTGGGGGAGCCGGTGCGCTCGGACAGGGTGGCGTAGGTGGTGTGTGCTTCGTCCTTGAGTTGGCGCAGGTAGGCGGCCAGGGCCCGCAGCCGGGGACGGGCGCTGGCGTCGACGGGTTTGGTGGGGCGGCCCATCGTTACCGGCTTCGGCGGCGGGAGGGCTTCGCAGGGTCGCTCGTGCGGCGTCCAGTGATCAGTTCGGCCACGGCGGCGGCCACCACGACCAACGCAGCCGGCACGGGCCGGTTTCCGGCGGCCAATGCGGCCGATGCAAGGACGACCACGACGATGACCACGACCTCGGGGACACCCAACCGGCTCGGCTGGGCCTGGGCGGGAAGGTTGGTGGAGCAGGACGCCGGCTCGGGGCTGGCGGCGGGCAGGGGCAGGGCGGACATGAGCGACTCCAGGCGGTAGGGGCACGGCATCCAACTCGGACTTATCGGGGTGGGATTGGGGCGGGGTCGTGCCCCACCCTCGACGCCTCCATGGTGCCCGTGCCGACGCCCTCGCGGCCAGTCCGATCGGCATCCGCCCAGGCCGACGTGTTCACCGGCAAGGTAGGTGGATTCTTCTCTCTTGCCTGCTCAGGGTCACTGAAAAAAGTGAGTTGACCCGAAATCGTTCAGAGCTTGCGCCGTCCCGTACAGCTGGCTGAGAGGCCCTTCGTCCCCCTCGCGTGCGGTGCCCCGGAGTGCCGACATCTTTGGGCCCGCGTTCATCGATAACGGGGCCTTCCATCTGGGCTTCGACGACCCGTACGGACGCTTGGCCGCTGAGTCGCGTCTTCCGCCTGGCGCGGCGTCGACACTCCACACCGCATAAGCTGCTCCGAGGGGATGACAGGGGTCGCACACTGTCCAACGTGCGCAGGGGATGGCATCTGCCGGATGTAGGCACGGTCCGCTTGCTGAGTTTGCTCTACATCCGGTGAACGAGGATGAGACACAAGAATGAGAACTCACACCCGCGAGAGGTCACCAACCTGTCCGCGGCGAGGCAGGGACAGCAACCACGATCTGACCTGCCGCAGGGCGTAGGCCGACTGGCTTGGCACGCCCTGCTGAGATCCGCAAACTCAGGGCTGCGTAGACGGAACAGGCGGATCAATACGGTCCGTTGAGGCTGATCAGTGCTTCAGTGAGGGCGCTCTCGCGTTCGTCGGGGTCGAGCGTTTCGCCGAGCGCCTGCCAGGTCGCCTCGTATTCCGAGCACACATCTTGGACGATGGACCGTTTCACCAAAGCTGAGTACGCGCCATCGGATTTCAGCGCAGCGAGCCACTGACTGCTGTGGGAGATGGGTGAGTGCACAGCATTCTCGAGCAAACTGTCACTCACAATCTTGAGACGCTCAACGATCGTCTTGGTGTTCCTCTCGATGAGGTTCTCCGCATGCTCGGGGTCGGACCATGCGGCGTCGTCCAGGAGTTCGTCGAGCTCTGGCAGACGGGACGGAAGGCCACATTTGTCCAGGAGCACTGGATCGGCGATCTCTCGGACCATCTGTAGCAGCTTCTCCCGGTCAGGCCAGTTCCTGCCACGATCTGCAGCGACGCGGCGAACGCATTCCCATATTCGTTTCTCACTTGCGAACCATTGTGAGAGCTCGTGTTTCTCGGTGATCAGTTGCTTGCCTCGAATACGCCAGGTGTGTTCCATGACATGGGTGCTACCGACCAGCAACTGCTGGTCGTAAGCCGTGAGCTCTGCGTACAGCGGTTGGCTGGGCCGATGATGATCGGGAGTGGGATGCGGATAGGTCTCCCGCTCGAAGCGGACAAATCGGGGATTTTGACGCAGCTTCTCTAGGTCGGGATCTTCGATGAGCAGCCACGAGCGCTTGATGGTAAGGAAATCGCGCTGCTGAGATTTCGCGGCGTCCTCTAGTTCGCTTACGGCCCTTTTAGCGAGGTCATGAAGCTCTGAATGCCCTGGCGGATAGCCCTTCATCGCCACGGCATACACGCAGGCCGCGTTGTAGCTGTCCTGCCAAGGGCGCCACCGTCGAGGCCGCCAATGCCTCGCACACCGCAGCATAATGTTGAGGTCTTTCCCCGTGGCGGGCCATGACGGCAGTTCATGACTGGGCGAAAACAGTGCGGTGTATTTGTCGGCGCCAGCCAGGCGTAGTGGCGCCCACACGTCGCGGTTGATCCGGAGTGACGCCCTGGTGAGAGATCCCTGATACCTAGTGCGCGGGAAGTGGAGCCGAATCCAAGGGTAGTCGTAGGCGAGCTGGCGCATTTCCTCCCTGCAGGCGATCTGAAATATCAGTCGAACCATTCTCCTATTGCGCTGACGGAGTTTGTCTTCGAGCCACATTCTGGCATCACCTTCGGAGCCGAGAGACAGTCCCGGGACGTCCTTGACTGTGCGCCAGTATCGGTCGACGAGAGCTGGCATCATGGTTTTGCGGATCTCCGTTCGGGCCTGTGCCCGCCGAGGGCACTCACCCTGCTCTTCTCTGCACCATTGGTCAGCGGTGCGCTCTGACATTCCGAGGACGACGGCGTAGCGGTAGCGCGCGGTGAGGAGGCCATCGCGCCACCACCTGTACCGGAGGCGGTGCCGTAGCAGGGCTGGTCTCTTGAGACGTTTGTTCCGCTGCTTGCTGTTTTGCTCATCTAGGAGAATGGCGCCGTAGTACGTTTCGAGCGCGTCGAGGTGCAACCACAACTTCTCTTGTGTGCCGGCGATCTGGGACCGCAGGAACAGGTTCGTCGGATCGAGCCGGAGCGCCGCGTAGTAACGGTCGAGGGCATCGTCGAACCTTCGGTCCCGGCTGAGCTCCTTAGCCTGCTGGTAGGCGGCGAAAAGCTCCGGTTTGAGGTCTCGCCCTCGCCATTCCCGCCAAGGCGGAGTCCTGCTGCCCTTCGTGATCGGCACGAGGGTCGCCATCACCCAATACGCGGCTGTGTCCACTGCCTGTTCCCAGGTCGGCTCCCAAAGTGTCTCCGTACGGCTGCCACCGATCGCGTACGAAGTTACCGTGACGGTTACCCCGGAGCCGGGCACTTGCGCCCGTTCGCGGAGTACGCCGGTGACCGTATAGGCGATTTTGGGACGTAGCCGACTGAAGAAGCGAAGCAGACTTGTGCCCAACTTTTTCGGGTCAAGGTCGACGTCTCCAAGGAGGTCCAAGAAGTTCGCGGTAGGCGCTTCAGCCGGCAGCGTGGTCGGGAGATGGAGATTGGTTTCTGACAGTTGCTTGCGCAACTGAGCCGTCAGATCTTCCAACCGCGATTCACCCTCTGGCGTGGATGCCACGAGCCTTCTTACGTCTACTGGGCCCGGCTTGTAGGCGTTATGGGCGAGCATCGCGTGCCGCAGAGCCCAGAAGAAGAGGAAGAGGAGGGCCAGGAAGCCAAGACGGTCCGCCAGAGGAGCCCCGTTCTCTCCGCTCGTCACCATGCTTGCAGCACCGTCGAAAATCTGCATAACCCAGTCGACTGGGCCTTGATCAGATTTTTGATTCTCATCGTAGTGGGCATCGCCAGCTGCACATAGCACCGCAACTAGGGACACGAACAGGAAGAAGGTGCCTACGTACGTAAGTCGTGTGCGAGGAACGGGGAGCAACGACCGGTCGGCAGCAGGATGCCGCTCAAGACGAGAGGACATAGCCGATCCCTCTAGCTCTAGCTTTCACTTACCAGTCTTCTACGGAACCGAACACGGGCAAGTCGAGCGGGGCCGACCGCAGGGGCCCGTCTGACGCTTCCTTGGCGGGTGAAACGCTTGAGCTCGTGAACGGTGAAGATAACTGGCGTCTCGGGCGCGGCCTCCTTGCGCTGGGGGCCAGCGCGAGTGTCTTCTCCAGCTCGGGCCGGAGCTTGATGCGGGTGCAGATCTGCTCGTGGAAGACCTTGTGGAACTCCGCTCGGTAGAGGGCTTCGAGCTGGCTCGCCACCGCTCTCTTGCCCGCGGCGAGGTGCGGGCGTAGCCGATTCGGATCGTCCGCTCGGTGCGAGGAGCTGGCACGACGGCGAGCGTGGGGCCCTGTTTTTGCACGCGGCCGGGGAGCCGGGCAGCTGCTGCCAGGTGCTCGACGGCTCTCTCCAGGTACGGAGCAGCGGCGTCGCGGCGCTCGCCAGGATTCTCACTATATCTGCGAGATTCCCATCTAGCTTGCAGCAGTGCAGCTCAAGCGCCCTTACGCATGACAGAGCTATCCGAGCTGTTGTCTCAGTAACTTGCAGCATCGCAGGTCAGAGATCTATCTCTATCGCAACAAGAATGAGAACTCACACCTGGACGTCACTGCGCGGGACGGACTCGATGTCGTGGACCTCCAGACCTTTCCACCGGGCGTATCGTTGACCATCTTTGAGACCTTCGCAGTTTGGCGTGCGGTGATAAACACTTCCCCCCTTCGTGACGTACACCCTTCGGGGGAGATTCGACTGTGCGGAACGGCAGTGGTCACACTGAGAAGAGGGAAGGAACATGACTTCGCAGAAGTCGTTAGCCATGGCCACGATTCTAATGTGGTGCTCGTCTCCCGACCACGCTCTTCTCGGTCAATGAACGTCCTGAACCGTGGTTGTCGTGAAAGCGTTCTGACGCAATGTCACGGACGGGCGGAACAGGCTGTATGTCACCTGGGTCATTTTCGAATCGGAAAATTGGAAGGCATCTGAATGCCGGTGATTCAACTCCGGGAACACCAGGTCGATCAGAAGTCGGCGTTCCGGAAGTGGGTGGGATTCCCTGCAAGGTCATCTGTGCCGCCGGAGGGGGCACGCGGGACGATCGTGTCCGCGACCGGTTCGGGCAAGACGATTACGGCGGCCGCGTGCGCCCTGGAGTGCTTCCGGGACGGCCGCATCCTCGTGACGGTGCCGACCCTGGACCTGCTCGTGCAGACTGCCCAGGCGTGGCGCCGGGTGGGCCACCGGGCGCCGATGGTGGCGGTGTGCTCGCTGGAGAACGACCCGGTGCTCAACGAGCTGGGGGTGCGTGCCACCACCAACCCGATCCAGCTCGCGTTGTGGGCCGGAAGCGGGCCCGTGGTCGTGTTCGCCACGTACGCCTCGCTGGTGGACCGTGAGGACATCAACGCTCCCGAGGGCCGGCGGAAGGTTCGCGGGCCGCTGGAGGCCGCTTTGGCGGGCGGGGAGCGGCTGTACGGGCAGCAGATGGCGGGCTTTGACCTCGCGATCGTGGATGAGGCGCACGGAACCGCTGGTGATCTTGGTCGGCCGTGGGCCGCGATCCATGACAACCAGCGGATCCCCGCCGACTTCCGGCTGTATCTGACCGCGACCCCGCGCATCCTCGCCTCGCCCCGCCCGCAGAGGGCCGCGGACGGGCAGGAGCTGGAGATCGCCTCGATGGGCCAGGACTCTGAGACGTACGGACCGTGGATCGCCGAGCTGGGGCTCTCGGAGGCGATCGAGCGGGGCATCCTCGCAGGGTTCGAGATCGACGTGCTGGAAATCCGCGACCCCTCCCCCGTCCTCGGGGAATCGGAGGAGGCGCAGCGAGGCCGGCGCCTAGCGCTCCTGCAGACCGCGCTCCTGGAGCACGCGGCAGCGTACAACTTGCGTACGGTCATGACGTTCCACCAGAAGGTGGAAGAAGCCGCAGCGTTCGCGAAGAAGATGCCGCAGACGGCAGCCGAGCTGTACATGAACGACGCCTCCGACGACGACTTGGCCGCTGCGGACAA
This sequence comes from Streptomyces sp. NPDC033174, assembly GCF_055577795.1. Classification (NCBI taxonomy): domain Bacteria; kingdom Bacillati; phylum Actinomycetota; class Actinomycetes; order Kitasatosporales; family Streptomycetaceae; genus Streptomyces; species Streptomyces sp. NPDC033174. Next base: position 10,533 of record NZ_JBVIPQ010000017.1, on the reverse strand, counting down.
GCTGCCGAAGTCGACGATCGACGCGGAGTTCTACGAGCTGGAGGCCGGCCGCCATGTACCCCCAGACCGGGTGTGGTCGGCGTGGCTGTGCGGCGACCACCTCGTGTCCGAGCGGCGCGAGGTCCTGCGGCAGTTCGCCAACGGCATCGACGCGAACGACCGGCGCGTGCACCGGGCGTTCCTCGCCTCGGTGCGGGTTCTCGGGGAGGGCGTGGACATCACCGGCGAGCGGGGCGTGGAGACCATCTGCTTCGCCGACACCCGCGGCTCCCAGGTCGAGATCGTGCAGAATATCGGCCGGGCACTCCGTCTCAACAAGGACGGCTCCACCAAGGTCGCGCGGATCATCGTGCCGGTGTTCCTGGAGCCCGGCGAGGACCCGGCCGACATGGTCGCCAGCGCCTCGTTCCGCCCCCTTGTAGCGGTCCTCCAAGGACTCCGCAGTCATGATGAGCGCCTGGTCGAGCAGCTCGCCTCCCGCGCCCTCACCAGCGGCAAGCGCAAGGTCCACGTCCGGCGCGATGAAGAGGGGCGGATCGTCGGGGCCGGCGGCGAGGGCGACGGCGAGGACCAGGAGCAGGACGACACCGACGCCGCTGCCGAGTCCGCCCTGCTCCACTTCTCCTCTCCCCGAGACGCCGCCACGATCGCCGCGTTCCTGCGCACCCGGGTCTACCGGCCGGAGTCCCTGGTGTGGCTGGAGGGCTACCAGGCCCTCATCCGCTGGCGGAAGGAGAACGAGATCACCAGCCTGCACGCCGTGCCCTACGACGTTCAGGTCAAAGTCGGGGCGACGAAGGCGTTTCCGCTTGGGCGATGGGTCCACCAGCAGCGGAAGGCCCTGCGGGCAGGGGAGCTGGAGCCGCGCCGCAAGGAGCTGCTGGACGTGCCGGAGGCCGGGATGGTGTGGGAGCCAGGCGAAGAGGCGTGGGAATCCAAACTCGCCGCGCTCCGCTCCTACCGGCAGGCCACGGGCCACCTTGCTCCCCGCCAGGACCAGGTGTGGGGCGAGGGCGAGGCGATGGTGCCCATCGGGCAGCACATCGCCAATCTGCGCCGCAAGGGCGGCCTCGGCAAGGACCAGAAGCGGGCGGCGGAGCGCGCGCAGCAACTGGCGGCGATCGACCCGGACTGGAACTGCCCCTGGCCGCTGGACTGGCAACGCCACTACCGCGTCCTCGCCGACCTGGTCGACGCCGACGGCAGCCTGCCCGACATCGCACCCGGCGTGCTGATGGACGGCGATGACATCGGCCGGTGGCTCCAGCGGCAGACCCAGCCGAGCACCTGGGCACAGCTGTCGACCGAGCAGCAGGAGCGGCTGTCCAAGCTGGGCGTCAAGCCCCTTGAGACACCAGCTCCGGCCCCGGCGGCAACGCGTGCGACGAAGGGTTCGAGCAAGGCGCAGCAGGCGTTCCAGCGCGGACTTGCGGCCCTCACGCAATGGGTCGAACGGGAAGGCCATCGGCCTGTACCACGCGGCCACGCTGAAGAGATCACGGTCGACGGCGAGACGGAGCCGTTGATCGTGAAACTGGGGGTGTGGGTCTCGAACACCAAGACCCGGCGGGACAAGCTCGGCCAGGACCAGCTCGACGCGCTGCGGGAACTAGGCATGGACTGGGCGTAGGAGCCCCGAGTTGCGGCTTCCCCGCCAAGCCGTGGCTGGTGCCCCATAACGGGTGAGGCCGACTGACGGTTATGGGAGTTGCAGATCAACGGACCAGGCAGGGCATGGGCGGTAGGAATCGGAAGCTGGCGCCGTTAGGAGCGGGGTCGATACTCCTGGCAAGCGGGGTGTGGCGGGTGGCACCGCTGCGGGGTGAGATGACGCAGTCGTTTCTGAGCCGGGTGGCTGCACGCTATGGCGTAGGGCTCAAGCTGGGCAGGCTCACGGACGGCCCGTGGTGCGGACTGCTACGCCTACGGCAACGCCTGCGCCGAGATCGTGCGCATGGTGCACCCCGTCACCGGTTCCGTGCGGGTTCTGGCTGAGCGCACCCGCTACACCCCGAAACCGCTGCCCGGCGGTGCTCACCCCGACAACCTCCTGACCGACAAAGAGACCGCTGCCGTCCTCAAAATCGCGCCCAGCATCGGCAACGAGGACCAGGAGCGCGACCAGGCGCATGCCCCCGCACCCGGCCGGCGCCGTCTCGGCGGCCGCCCCTCCGCGTAGTCCAGACGCTCACCGATTGGGCAGTCGTGGCTGTCCGGTGGCCGGTCAGACGGCGACTACGACGGCGAGGCCGCCGGCGAACGCAGCGGCGAAGGCGGCGACCACCATGAGCGGCGTGGCCAGGCGCAGGTGGCGGTAGGCGGCGTAGCCGAGGACGCCGAGGACGAGCTGGCCGACGGTGGCGTCAGATCCCCACGCCTGCGGCGCGCGCGGCGATCCGACTTGCCCGCTGGAGCACGGTCGCCGGTTTCAGCTCCTTCTCCACACGGAGCAGGTAGCCGGCGGGCGAGGAGGCCACCAGTATGTCGCGCTCGCGGGCGGCGGCCTGGCGGGTGGCGAGGGCGCCGAACGCGATGCCGGTGCCGACAGCGGTGGCGGTTCCGCCCAGCAGCCAGCCGAGTCCGGCCCCAGGCACGGTCACCTCTGGCTTGATCATGAGCGTGGTGGAAATGGTCTCCAGCTTCAGACCCTTGATTGCCTTACGCAGGGATTCGAGCGGCTGGGCCAGGTGGAGGTCGAAGGCTCCCTGGAGGTGCAGTTCGAAGGCAGCGCGGTCCGTGACGTCCTGGGTGGCACTGACGACGTCGGTTGTCGCCGCCTCGACCGCTGCCGCGAAGGCGATGAACTCGTCGGCGTACTGCGTCCTCAGGCGGACGATCTTTTCGGCCGGGACGTGGCGTAGGTCGGCCGGAAGGACGCAGCGCACTGCCATCATGGCCAGCGTGGCCTGTGCCGTCTCGTGGCCGACCGCTGGTGCCGCGGGGCCTAGGAGTGTGTCGATGATGCGTTGGGCCGTCCAGTCGCCCGACGCAGTGTGGGCCTCCAGCTGGTCGGTGACCGGCGCGAACGCCGTCCGTCGGGCCAGTTCCTGGGTAAGCGCGCACTTGTACGCCCAGGCCAGGGCCGGGTCCACGACTACCCACGATGTCTGCTGGGGTCCGACCCGGGACTCCCAGCGGGCGAGCCCGGCCTCCTCCAGCGCGTCCACGAGCTCGTCGGAAATCTCTGCGGGGTAGAGGCCGGTCAGATGCCGACCGGTCGACGCAGGTATCGGGACCGACTGCAAGCGTGCGGTGAACTGGCGACCCCTCACGGCGAATCGGGCGCGCAGCGCCTCGGAATTGTTTTGAACCGCCGTGAAGAACGCCGGCGCGACGGCCTCGGCAGCCGGCCGTGGATCGGTATCGACGAGGAATCCCGAGCCCTGGTTGAGCACCCTGACAACCGCGTGGTCTCGCACCGGGAAACCGTGCGGCACCACGCGGGCCACGTTGCGCCAGTACAGGGCCGCCGCCTTGGCCCACGAATCGTCGCGCAAATGGACGTACGGATAGTAGAGTCCGGTCTGCAGCGCCATTGATCGTTTTCCTCTCCCCACCCGACCCACCGCGATCAGGCCCTCACACAATGTTAAGCGAAGGCCTTGCGGTGCCTCTTCCGGCTAGGTGGACGCGAGGCGCCGCGGTCGACACGCGAGGGCATGACGGCCGGGCCGTTCAAGCCGATCACCGGGTTCAACAGAGTCTCGATGGGCGACGGATCGACCGAGCCTGGTCGACAGCGCCCCCGAGCAGTCGGCACGACAGAGCCATCGCCCCGCCCCGCCCTCCGGTATCGCGGGGCTTTCCGCGCCGTACAAGCCGGGCCGAGGGCTGGGGGGGCGATGGCTAGGTGGTGGGGAGGAGGGTGGCGACGAGGACGGCGAATTCCTGGGGGTCGAGGATGCGGATGCCCAGTTCTTCGGGCTTGGTGCGCTTGGAGCCGGCCTTCTCGCCCGCCTCCAGCCGGCACCAGGCGCCCTGCTCACGGAGCATGACGCGGATCAGCTCCAGGGCCACCGCCAGGGAGACCTCGGCCCCGTCGCGGTAACCGGCGAGGTCAGCTGGGAAGAGCCCGCCGAGACCGTGCCCCTCGACCGCCGGCTGGGCACCGAGGTGGACGAGCCCGGCGCCGGAGGGCTCACGGATCTCCAGCCGGTCAATGCCCGCAGCTTCCGCCGAACGCGGAGATCGCCTCCAGATACGCGGCCTCGACCGGCCCGTGGTCGCTGACCACCTCCTCCGCGCCCCGGTAGCTGCCGTGTTCGTCACGGTCGGCGGGGTCGTACTTCGTGATCTGGTGAACGAAGGCAGGCGGCACGCTACTCCTAGACGGGGTGGAAGGTAGCGCCAGCGTAGGTCCCGGGCCGAACTCGCAGTTCCCCTCGGACCTCGATAATTCCGCTGCACAGCCCGACAGATTCAGTGCTCATCCGCCAGATGCAGTGCTCAGTCACACACCTAGGGACCGAGAGCCGTGGTTGGCGGGCGGCGTGCCAGGTGGGCGGAGGGCATGGCGGTACGCCTGCCGTAGCGCCGCCTTGCGCGCGTCCATACCCCGGACTATGAGTCTCACTGCCGCCGCGCAAGCCACGACTCACGCGGTCGCTCCCCCAGATCCGCCCGTCGTGGGCCAGGCGCTGAGCGCAGCGTTCGGTGGCTGGCTGCCACGTACGCGCCCGGCCTCGCACGCTCGTGTCACGGCCACGTACGGGTCACGTGTGCCGCGCCGGCTACTTGCACCGGCCACGACCGAAAGACGCCCCCTGTCTCTCGGATACCCTCCCAACGCATTGCGGCGACGATACGTGTCAGAACTTCCCCGTGTGCTCTGCGGTGCGGTGCCCGAGCTGTGCGCGGAATTCGGTGAAGAAGCTGTCGAGGAGCGGGGGCCACCCCCAGAAGTCGAAGGCCAGCGACCCGAGCTCGAAGCCAGAGGGCCACTCCCATTCAGTGACGGAGACCAGCGCACCGCAGGACGGGCACGCAGCACTCCCCTCCCCCGTTTCCTTCCACCGTTCGATGCCGTCCCGGAAGGGTTGCCAGACCTGTTCGTCCGCCTCCCACGCCTCCGGGTAGTTGATGATCACGGTCTTGGCGCGGCAGCGTGGGCAGACGGCGCACTCCGGCTCGATCTCTCCCTGACCCGCGAAGTGATCGTCCCGCCCGACTACGACGGCAACCGGGCCGGGTATCCAGTCCCCGTCCCAGTCCTCCACGGCGCGCCGCCAGTTCGGGCCGGAAACATAACCCTTGTCGACGCTCAGGGAGTACATGGCGTCACCCGACATGTCGCGCGTGACCAGGCCTTCGGAAACCATCCAGTCGACCATCCGCTCCGCAAGCGCACCGGCATCCTCGTCGCTCACCTCGAGGTCGATGATCCGCTCGAAGTAGTCGCCCATGGTTCTTCACTCCCCGTGTCTCGTTCTGTTCGGCTCACCATGCCATCCACCTCCGACAACGGGGCGTGAAGACTTCACAATGCCGGTGTCAAGCCGTGCCGAATGCTGTCCGGACGAGGTGATTCAGCTGATTCAACGGCCACCGCGACGGCACGTCTCCGGAGGTGAATCACCAGGACCTCCATCTCGACCAGCGTGCCAATGAGACCGGTCTCGGCGAGCTGCGTGGCCTGCGCTCGTGCTTCTAGTTCTCGTACACACCGGAGGCCCTCAGTACGGGAAAGACTTCTCAATGCCGTTGTCAAGCCGCGCGGGTGCTGTCCAGACGGGGCTACGCCGCTGGTTCAACGCTCACCGCGATGGCTCGTCTCCGAAGGTGAACCGCCAGGACCTCCATCTCAACGAGCGTGCCGATGAGACCGGTTTCGGCGAGTTCCGTGGCCTGCGCTCGTGCTTCGCCCAGGGACAGTTCCCGTGCACTGCGGAGGGCCTGCAGCACGGGAACAAGGCTCGGCACGTCTCCAGACAGGCGAAGCCGCGCTGGCCCGTGCGCTTGCAGCAGAGCCTGTCGAATGTTCTCGGGCGTGACGGGGCCGCTGTCTTCCTCGCACCACCCATTCGGGCAGTCCACGCATCGCCCTTCGGTGCCCCAACAGAGCATGCCGTGGTCGAAGAACTGACCGACATCGCAGGTCGTCGTACCTCCGCAGGCACTGCACCGGCCTGTGACCTGTACTCCTTGTGTGATCACAGGGGATCTCCTCAGCGTCATGGGTCAATGCTGGTGAGATCCTCCCTGAGAAGTCGGCTTCGGTCGATCAGGTTTGCGATCGGCGAGAAGCCCTATTGGGCGGTTTCTACCGCTGGCGTGAGTTCGTAGTGCCGCTGGTCTCGGAGAAGTGCCCACAGCACGTTGACGCGTCGCCGAGCCAGCGCCAGGACTGCTTGGGAGTGCCTCTTGCCCTCGGCTCGTTTGCGGTCGTAGTACCGGCGTGATTCCGAGCAGCAGGTGATGCTGCTCATGGCTGCAAGGAACAGGGCCCGTTGCAGACGTCGGTGGTATCGCTTCGGCCGGTGTCGGTTACCGCTGACCTTGCCTGAGTCCCTAGGAGCCGGTGCCAGGCCGGCGTACGTCGCCAGGCCATCAGGGCTGCCGAAGAGATCCATGTCGCCACCGATGGCGGCCAGGATCTCAGCTCCGAGCAGGTTGCCGATCCCGGGCATGCTGGCAACGATGGCGGCCTGACTGTGGGCGCGGAAGGAAACCTCGATCTGCCGGTCGATCTCGCTGATCTTCTCGTTAAGCACGATCACTTCACGAGCGAGCGTGGCGACCGTCACTGCGACCGTCTGCTCTCCGGCAACGCTGGTGTGCTGCCGTTCAGCAGCCTCCATGGCGGTGCGGGCCAGGGCTCCGCACCAGCGGAGCTTCCGGTTCCGGAGCCACTGTTCGAGCCGACTGGCGCCGAGCCGACGGATGGCCGCTGGTGTCTGGTAGCCGGTGAGGAGCACCAAGGGGCCGTGGTTGCCCAGGTCGAGGGCGCGCTCGAAAGCGGGGAAGATGCCGGTCAGGAGGCCACGAAGGCGGTTGACGGCTCGGGTGCGGTCGCAGACCAGATCGGCACGGCGGCCAGTGAACAGACGGAGCTCGATGATGGCTTCGTCGCCGGGCCTGATCGGCTGCAGTCACGGCGCATGCGGGCTTGGTCGGCGATGACGTGTGCGTCACGGGCATCGGTCTTGCCCTCGCCGCGGTAGCCGGCCGTGGCCCGGTTCACGGTCCGACCGGGGATGTAGAGCACCTGCTGGGCGTGGTTGAGCAGGAGAGCGATGACGAGAGCGGCCCCGCCATCGGCAAGGTCGATGGCCCAGATCACCTCGTCGCCCAGGGCGAGAACATCGGTGATCAGCTGCAAGAGGTCAGGCTCGTCATTGGCCACCCGCCTCGATAACAGCTTGGTGCCCTCCCCGTCGATGACGAAGCAGTGGTGGTGGCCCTTGCCAGCATCGATGCCGGCCCAGATGCGATTCAATCTTCATCCCGTTTCAGTCGTACTGATTCTCTGCAGACGACCTCACCGGCGTTGTCCTACTCAGCGATCTACTCGCAACTCTCAATGAGCGGCCCGGTCGTCGGTGGGGTCCCAGGCGGCCAAGTCTGTTCAGCCACGAGCGGCGACACCTCAGTAGCCCCTCCCAGAACCCCCAGGCGACAGGACCCTACGAATGGCCCTATCAACCCGCCTAGAAGGTAGGACACCTCATGCGGCTAACGGGTCAAGTTGAAAAGGGGGGTTCACACCTCCGGTGCAACCCAGGGCGCACCCGTGCAGACAACCCTGGGTACAACCCTCACGAGACCCGGACCGGCCGCGGTCGGGGGAGGCTTGCCCGGTGGGAGACTCGGCTGATGAGTACCACCCGCCGGCCCCTGGGCACCGGCCCCACACCGTCCCAGCCGGCCAGCTTTCCTGCGCCCCGGGCCCGCCTCGCCGCCGAACAGCTCCCCGTCGGCAACGAGGACCAGGAGCACGGCCAGGAGCACGCCGGGCCACCCCAGGCCAGGAGTCGGCCACGGCCCCGGCCACGCCGGACACGGCCCCCGCCCCGGCCGGGGTCACCGGCCAGGAGGCCGCAGCCCTGCGGGCCGAGCTGGAGCGCATACGCCAGGAGCACGCCCTGGAACTCGCCGCAGCCCAGCACGGGGGCGGAACTGGCCCAGGCCGAGGCCGAGCACCTGCGCGCCCAGCCCGCCGCCAAAGGCGAGCACATCGCGGACCTGCAGAACGCACTGCGCGCGCTCATGCCCGCCCCGGAACGGGCTGCCATCCAGCCGGTCACCACCGCCTCGGTACCCGCCCAGACCCACACCGAGCCCCAACCAGAGCCAGAGCCGGGGCAGGGAGAGCGCCGCCGGTGGTGGTGGCACCGCCACTGAGAAGAGACCACTCCCATAGTGGGTAGCCACTACCGGGGACCTCTGGCCGCCGTCGGCCTGCTGGCGCTGATCCCCTCGGTCACCCGGCACCATCAGGATCCGTCCGCAGAGCCCCTGACGGTGAAGAGCGTCGTGGCAGACATCGCTGTCGGCGCGCGGTGGTACTGGACGTCGCCGACGCTGCGGTCGCTCAGTGTCATCGCAGCGATGGGCAATGCCGTCAGCGCCGCCACCTACGGCATCCTTGTACTCCTTGCCACGGACGTGCTCGGTGTCACCTCGAGCTGGTACGGCGTACTGCTCGCGGCCGGTGCCATCGGGGCGGTCATCGGCGGCCTCGTGGCCGACAAGGTCGGCACGCAAATGCCGTTGGGCACGCTGATCCTGGTGACGAACCTGCTGTCGGCCGGATCCACCATCGGCATGGGACTGGCGATCAGCCCGGCGGCCACCGTCGCCTTCATGGCGCTGGACGGCTTCGTCGTCCTGATCCAGACCACCCAGGTCGTCACACTCCGACAGCAGATCGTGCCAAACGCACTGATGGGCCGCGTCACCGCGGCCTACCGGTCCGTCGCCGTGGGCGCCTTCACCGTCGGAGGAATAGCCGGCGGCCTGGTGGCAAAGTTCTTTGGAATCCCTGCCGCCTTCTACGTCGGTGGTACCGCCATGGCGCTCACTGCCCTCGCGGTCCTGCCCGTGCTGAACAACAAGCGCCTCGTCCAGGTGAAAAAAGAGGCAGCCGATCCGGAAGGGACTTCTGGAAAACGCCACGCAGACACTTCGGCGTAACACCTTGCCCCGCGCTCCTCGGCCCCAACTGATCACAAACCGGACGTCACACGACTACGCCGAAGCATGCTCTGCGGTCGCCTCAGCGACGAGCTGCTCGATCCCGAAACGGCGCTGGCCACAGCCACGGCGATGCTCAACGAACTCGCGCGCGACTTCCACGACACCCCCGTCGAAGTGACCTGGGGCCCACGCCAGTAACCCGCCTGGACCGCCCAAGTCACCCCCGTCCCCAGTGACGAGAACGCCCCGACTAACAGCGCAAGTCAATGCCGCTCAGCGGCGAGAGCACCCTATTCGGCCAAGGCACCTCCAGTGGCAGCCTCGCGCCCAGGCCATGTCTCCGTTCCCTCGCAACAAGGCCGATCATTCCATGGGCCGACTGGTGACATAGATGGTGCGCAGGACGATGGCGGCGGACAGAACCAGGAGGTTGCAGCCCACCAGCCCGTACAGTCCCAGGTTGTGCAGGTGGTCCACCACGTAGTCACACACATCGTCGCGGACCGGTCGGCGTCCCACTTGGCCCGACCGAGCAGGTGCTGCATGCCGTCCGGGTCCTCTCCCCAGCCCATTCGGCGATGGTTCAGCAGTTCTTGCGCGGCAGGTCCGACAGCAGTCCGAGCACCAACTTCTGGACCCGGAACCGGGGTTCGACCCATGTGAACCGTCCCGCTATCCGGCTCATCAGGCCCTCGAACGCCTCCTGCCAGCGGGCAGGGTCTACGCTGTGACCTGTGGCCACAGCGTGATCGTTTGTCTTCACACACCGATGATCAACGGGTGTCCGCACCCGTCTCCACAGCGCGTCGGGGTCGCGCAGCGTCCGCCCGCCGTCCTGTGTCAGGAGGACATGTGCAACGTGGCGAAGTCTGGTGGGTGGAGTTCGACGAGCGGCGGCCGGTCGTGCTGCTGTCGGGAGACGACGCGTCCGGGATCCGGGTGATGCAGGTCGTCGCTCGGGCGGGTGTCGACATCACCGGTCTGGGCGTCGAAGTGGCAGTAGGCGCCGTGGAAGGACTGCCCTTTGACGGCGTGCTGCGGTTCGCGTTGCCGCGTCCGGGCTTTACCCCTTGCACGTGGCTGACCACCGTGTCCCGGGACGACCTGATCGAGCGAGCGGGCGTTCTGTCCTCCGCGAAACTCAGCGAGATTGAGAACGCCCTCCGTCTCGGTGGACTCGGGTAGGCGGAGAAGGAACGGAGGCCCGCGACGGCGTGGTCGGTCTCGTCCAGATGATCGACGCTGCCAGCTGCCTCCTCGGCGCCCCTCACGATCGAGATCACGAACTACGGCTGGAGTACTAAGAAGTGATCTCATTTGGCGGCTTGGGTAGGCTGCCGGTCGTGGCGGGGATTGTTGAGCGGCTGGTGCCGGATGAGTTGTGGGAGCTGTTCCAGC
>NZ_JBVIPQ010000016.1:0-104125 GCF_055577795.1 Streptomyces sp. NPDC033174 | reverse complement strand
GCGTGGTGTGTTCCTAGACAGCTCCACCACACCGGAGGTCTTCGCCATGATCAAGACCCGCGAGTGTCAACAACCCTCGTGATCAATACAGCTAGAGAGCGGTGGAGTACGCGGCGGTCAGCCAAGTGCATCGGCAAGATTTGCCAGCAACCGTGCCAGCATGACCGACGACCCCCAATCACCAGCACCGATATAGACCTTGGGGCGCAACCCGACACGTGGAAAGTGTCCTTTGCCTGGACCCGCAGGTGCCCTCAGCGAGGTTCATCTCCCCAGGTCAGGAAGGCACCTTCGCGTTTCCGCCTCGACAGCCGCCGCATCCAACCGAAACGGCGAGGCCAGGGCGTGTTGCGAGATTGTGTGTGGTGGTGGACCCGGCGTAGTACTCATGGGGAGACATGGAGACACGTTTGTTCTCACTTGGAGGCGCCGATGACCGTTCGCCGTGTCGTACCCAACATCCAGTCGGAGGCGGCGCAGGAGAGCCGGGAGTTCTATGGCCTGCTGGGCTTCGAGGAGGTCATGAACCACGGCTGGATCATGACGCTCGCCTCCCCGTCCGTTCCGGCAGCGCAGATCAGCGTCATGACCAGTGACAAGACCGCGCCTGTCACCCCCGACATGAGCGTCGAGGTGGACGACGTGGATGCGGCTTACGCGGTCATGCGGGAGAGCGGTGCGGAGATCGTGCACCCCTTGCAGGATGAGGAGTGGGGCGTGCGGCGGTTCTTCGTCCGCGATCCCAGCGGACGGGTTGTCAATGTGCTGGGCCACCGCTGACGGCCCAGCCCTCCCGCGCCCCTGGTGAAAGTGTTGGTCACAGCCTCGTTGATGGCCGCCGCGACCAGGACGGCCGTTGCGTAGCGGACAGCCAGCTTGTCTGTTCGCGGGGGCATCGCTGCCCGCTTGACCGCGCCGGAGCAGGAACACCGCTCCACGCCGGCCGCGTCATTCACCGTGAGCGCGACCAAGCCGTCCCCATCGTCGTCAGCCCAAGGCCAGAAGGCAGACTCTGGTGGCCTGTGTCCGCGCGAGTGTGTGGGCTGGCCCTCGGTAGACAGTTGTGCGGCCCCGCTACCGGCGCTGTCGCATTCTGGCCGGCAAAGCGCGCAGCGGAGCCCGACTGAACGCCCTTCGCACCTCGTACCAGGCGGACCGCTTGGCCCGGGGATATGCCGGTGCGCTGTCGCCTGAACGCGTGTTCTAGTGTCCTCCTGATCTAGGAGGGGCACGTGCTGGTGAGACGTAGATGGTGGCTGACCGCGGCGGTCATGTCGGCTGGGGTGGGGCTGTCGGTGACCGGATGTGGTGCGAGAGTGGAAGCACCGTCGAAGCCCGCGTACGCGGGCCTGGAAGAGCTGCCCGAGAAGCTCGCTGCGGACGGGACCACCATCATGGTGGGCGACCCGGGCGCTCCGATGACCGTGCGACTCCACGAGGATCCGCGCTGCCCCTACTGCGAGGAGTTCGAACTCACAGGAGCGGGGCCGGGCCTGCGCACGCTGACCGAGCGCCGCGAGGTGAAGACCGAATACGTACTCGCCTCTTTCCTGGACGACAGGCTCGGCGGAAGCGGCTCGAAGAAGGCCGTCAACGCGCTCCGGGCGGCCTTGGACGCGAACCGGTTCGCTGAGTATCACGACGTTCTGTACAGGAATCAGTCGGCGGAATCCATCGACGGATACACCGACGAGCGCCTCCTGGAACTCGCCTCCGAGGTCAAGGGACTGAGGAGCCCCTCGTTCGACTCCGCGGTGAAGACGATGAAGTACCGCGCCTTCGTAACCGCATCGGAGAAGGCGTACGAAGCGGCCGGAGGGGACGACCCCCGTGGGCCCGGCACCCCGACTGCCGTGATCAACGAGGTGCCCGTTCCGCAGGAGTACTCCGGCGTGCTCTACGACGAGAAAGCATTCATCGCGCTCATCAGAGACATCCAGAGACGACCCTGGGCGCGCTGGGACACAGACTCCTGAGACAGAGGGAATAGGGGAGCGGGCCGTTCAAGGCGGCGCCGTAGCAGCGGAGGACTTCAGGGCCCCTACTGACGGCAGGTATGCATCTGGGAGGTCGCGACGCGGGGGTGGGCTCACCCCCGGCCCCGCCCACCGGGCTTGCTGCCGCTGAAGGTCGGCCTGCCCGCGCGGCATCAATTTCGTTCCGCATCGCGCGCTCCACTTCGTCGACCGGTGCGCCGATCCACTCGTCAGTGCTTCCGCGAGGGAATTGCGAGACCGGGAACGGGATCGACTTCAGCGAGCTCCGACTCAGTGGAGAGGTCGTCCACCAGGCCGGGGGGCGTTGGGATCCGCCTTCGACAAGGCGGCGCGCCCGTCGTAGTCGTCGGGGCCCGAGGCCAGTACGGCTCCCGTACGCCAGTCCGTCACTGCCCAGTCGGCACGGCCGTCATCGACGAAGAAAGCCGTGAAGCGGACCAATGCCCCCAACCCTTCCGGAAGGTGTCGTCCGTGAGGAACGCGAGGGCGCTCAAGGACGCTGTTGCTGACACTCTCCGACCTGGCCCACTGTCTTGACCAGGAAAGACGGGCACTCCGGGTGATGTTGCGGAAGCTTGGGGAAGAAGTTGCGGCAACCGATGGGAGGTTGTCGTGGAGAGTAGAGATCTGGAACTGGGCGAGTTGCTGGCCGCTGCGGAGGCGGCGCCGCCCGGCGAGTCCGTCGACGTGATAGCGCACGACCTGCAAAAGCGCTTCGGTGCGGAGCGTGTCTCCTTCCTGTTCGTCGACCTGATCGGTCAGCGGCTGGTACGGCTCGCCGCCGCCGGCGATGATGCCGCGGACGACACCGATCCGATCGGCCTGCTGGGAAGCGTCTACGACAGCGTTCTGCAGAGTCAGCGCCAGCATGTGGAAGAGGACGGCCAGGGCGGACGGCGCGTCATCACGCCGGTCACCAACCGCGGCGACTGCATCGGCGTCCTGGAGGTGACCCTGCAGTCCGCCGACGACACCGTGCTCCGACAGGTCCGCGACGCGGCACACGCGCTGGCCTACATCATCGTCACGGATCGCCGCTTCACCGATCTGTACCACCTGGGCCGGCGCACCACCGAGACCAGCCTGGCTGCGGAGATCCAGCACCAACTGCTTCCCTCGGCCCCCTGCTGCGAGGCGGCCCAGTTCACCCTCGCCGCCGGGCTGGTCCCGGCCGACGACATCGGTGGCGACACCTACGACTACACCCTTGACCGCGGCACCCTGCACCTGTCCATCACCGACGCCATGGGCCACGACACGAACTCCGCTCTGCTGGCCACCTTGCTGGTCGGCGCACTGCGGCGGGCACGCCGCAGCGGCTGCGACGCCCTCAAACAAGCCCGCCACGCCCACCAGGCCCTGCTGAGTCACAGCCGCGGCCTGGCCACCGGACAGTTGCTGTGCGTCGACCTCGAAAGCGGCCTGTGTGAACTGATCAACGCCGGCCATCCGTGGCCGTTGCTGCTGCGCGACGGCACGGTCGAAGAGGTCAAACTCGCCGTCAACCTGCCGTTCGGTGTGGCGGCGCCCAACTCCTACCGGTTGCAGGAACTGCAACTGCGTCCCGGTGACCGCCTGATACTGCTCACCGACGGAATGCAGGATCGCGGTGCCGCAGCCGTCGACCTGGCCTCGGTCGTACACGACACCCGCGCGCTGCATCCGAGGGAAGCCGTCCGAAGCCTGACCGCCGCGGTGCTTGATGCCTGCAATGGCGACCTCAAGGACGACGCCACGGTCCTGATACTGGACTGGCACGGCAATCGCCGCCGATCGACCGAGACCAGACCGGGCCCGCCGTGATGAGCCGCAGCGGCCCACTCCCGTAGCGGTTGCGCTCCAGGCGCCCCGGTCGGCGGGGTGGATGGTGGTCTTCGGTCGCTCAATGCCGAGAGCACCCGAGCCGCGCCTGTCCTGACCGCGAGCACGTGCTACCGCACCGGTGGGCACAGCGTCGGCACGCGGTCATCGCGGCCCGGAGGGGTGCGTCATTCTGCTTTTGGCTGGGTGCGTCGAGCGTAGGCGCGGGCGGCGCGGGCGCGGTCGCCGCAGCGGGTGGAGCACCAGTGGCGGCGACCGTGGCGCAGCAGGTAGCGGGTGCAGGGGGCGGATCCGCAGCCGGTGAGACGGTCGGCGTCGGGGCCTGTGAGGAGGTCGGCCGCGTTGGCCGCGAGGGTCGCGAGAGCGCGGTCGAGGATTTCGTGGGTGGGGCACGGCGCCGCGCGGTAGGGGCCGTTCCGTTCGTCCCAGTACAGCATGGGGGCCGTGGGAGCTTTGCTGAGGGCGTCGTTGACGGCGGACAGGGCCGTGGGAAGGGCGGGTAGCCCGGCGACGCGGGCGGCGAACAGTGCCCTGAGGTGTTCGCGCAGGGAGCGCAGTTGCGTCACGCACATCTCCTGGACTCCGGCGTCGGCCGGTGCGAGGCCGTGCTCGGTGAGCCACCGATTCGTGGCCCCGGGGGTGCCGAGGAGATCGATGAAGTGCCCTCCGGGCAGCGTGATGGCGCTGTTGACGAAGTCGAGGGCGAGGTATTCCTCCGCCCCTGGCGCGGGCGGTGGCACGGATACGGCGGTCGGGGTCTCACTCACGGTTGTCATGGTACGGCTTGCCTTCATCCGTGAGGCACCTCTAAGGTCCTTCACGGATGAATCGCTTCCTATCCGTGAGGTTTCTTTGATGGCTGGAACCAGTACGACTACAGAGCAGATCCCCGTCCGCGTCTTCGGCGGCCCGACCGCGCTTCTCGAATACGGCGGCCTGCGCTTCCTGACCGACCCGACCTTCGACGCGCCCCGCGACTACCTGGTGCCGGGTGGCCGGCTGACCAAGACGGCACACTCCTACGCCGCACCGGCCGATCTCGGCCCGGTCGACGTGGTCCTGCTTTCCCATGACGAGCACCCCGACAATCTCGACGACACCGGCCGGGCCCTGCTCGCCGACGTCCCGCTGACACTGACCACGCCCGGTGGCGGGCAACGCCTGGGGGCGGCGGCCAGGGGGCTGGCCGACTGGGAGGCGATCGAGCTGGATCGTCCCGGTGGCGGCACGATCACTGTCACGGGAGTGCCTGCCCTCCACGGGCCCGGCGCGCGCGATGAGGTCGAACCGATCACCGGCCAAGTCATCGGATTCGTCCTGACCGGAGTGGGCCTGCCCACGGTCTACGTCAGCGGCGACAACGCCTCGCTCGACCTGGTCAAGGAGATCGCCGAACGGTTCGGCCCGGTGGACACGGCCATCCTGTTCGCCGGGGCTCCCCGGTTCTCCGTCCTCTTTGACGGGGCGCTGATCGTCCTCGACAGCGCGCAGGCCGCTGATGCCGCCAAGATCCTTGGTGCCCGCCGGGTGGTTCCCGTCCACTACGACGGCTGGGCGCACTTCACCGAGGGCCGTGACGAATTGGTCGCTGCCTTCGCTGACGCCGGGTTGCTTGACCGCCTGGAGCTCGGCGACCGGGGCTGACCTAGTAGCAGGCAGACGGGCGGGCAGCCAGGTCGGACGAGACGGCAGAGCCTTGTCCGGCCGATTATGTGGCCCTCGTGGCTGTGTAGTTGGCATGGGCATGGGCATGGGGCATGGGGATTGGGGGAGTGGGCCCGGCTGAAGCCGCGCGTGCCGAAGTCCGGGTCCCGTGACGGTCGTTGGGTCAGCCGCCGAAGGGTCATCACCTGCCGTGGAACGCGCATCCCCGTCGGCCGCCTCGGTGGCGGACGCCCGCGCCCGCGGCCCGGCCACCTCGGGGGCGACAAGGGCGTACTCGTCCCGCCCGTCCCGCCACAACCGCCGCCACCTGCGACGGTGCCAGATCAACGAAGGCGGTCCGGGGGAGCTCAGAAGATCCTCAAGACTTTTCGTCCTGAGTGCCGCGAGCCCGTGGAACCTGTCATGGTCGTCCAAGATCGCAGAAGAGTGGAGCACGGGTGCGTCGGCTAGCTGGCCTGGTGGTTTTGATCGCGGTGGTGGTTCTCGCGTTCTGGTTGGTCCTCGGGCCCCCAGCCGAGTGGGAGGGCGCACTGAGGTTCGTTCGCTTCGCCCTCTTGTTGAGCTGCTTCCTGATGATCGGCGGTAGCGTGCAGCTGATTTACCCCGACAAGCCAAAGGACGAGCCGACCCAGGGCGCCGAGTGATCAGAGTCCTTCACCTGTTCGATCGATCGGCTATGGCGGCGAAGGGCGGGGAAGCTTGGCCAAGACCCCAAGAACACGCAGTTCAGCGCCTCGTCTGCGCTGACCGCACCCGCATACGCGATCTGTGAAACTGGTGCTCTTGTCACCGTACGGGCCGCCGACTGTACGCTCACCGGCGGGTGCCGATACGGACGAGGAGGCTCATGGAACTGTCGCCATCGGCGCTGAACCGCGTTGCGAACAGCGGCCTCGGAGCCGCTTCGGCAGTCGGTGGAATCGCCTACGCCGCAGGAGCCAGTACAGACATTGAACGGCTCGCGGCTTGTTTCGCGGTGATCGGGTTCGTGGTCCTTGCCGTGCGGGGATACCGACTCGGAGTGACGTGTGAGCACTCGAGGATGGCGGTGCGCGGCCTCGTGCGGACTCGGTTGATCGCCCGAGAGCGCATCATCGAGATCACGGACTTCCCGGCGGTCAGGTGGACTACCCAGTCGGGGAGGGCTCGATGGACACCCATCACCGCGCTCATGACGAGCTCGCGCGAGATGTCCGCTGCCCGCCTTCACAAGGAACGTGCCAACAGGAAACTGCGGCGCTGGGTGGAGGGCAAGCAGTAGGTCGGGGATGGACGACTTCTGCTGATCGGTCGGCTGTGCCGGGGATGAGGACACCGTTCGCGGCGTCAACCACCGGTTCAAGGAGATCGGCCTGGCCTGGCTGGACCCTGTGTGGGCGGGAGGCCGGCCCGGCTCACTGACGCCCCAACGGCGACGAATCCGTACCCAAGTGCCGGGCCTGGAAGCGCCGTTGGAGTCGGCGATCACCGTTTCGTTGATCCCTCCGATGGCATACGCTGCCGAATGGCGACGCGATCCGCGGGGTGAGCCGAGAGGGCGATGGCACAGGAGTCGATGACACACCGACGAGACGCCGATACGGCAGGGCCCGCTGCCGGCGGGATGGCAGGGCCCTGGGCCGGCAGCACCTGGGACTCGGCGTTGTCGTCCGAGGAGTTCGCTGCGATCAAGGGTGTCGGGTTCGAGCCGGTCGGGCAGGTACTCGGCACGGCCGTCTTCAACATCGGGTACACCGGCGTCTGGGGCTGCCCAGGCGCGTGGTCGGTCGCAGGCGGCACGAAGGTGCCGTCCTCGAGGTGGACGTCGTCCTTGTCGCAGTTGGTGAGGACGATGTACGCGGCGCGCAGGTTGGCGCTGGCCCGCGCGGTGGCCGAGTGCCGCGCGCTCGGCGGCGACGGGATTGTCGGGGTGGAGCTGCGGGTCGGCGAGTTCCCGGCTGGGGGGCTGGAGTTCACTGCGCTCGGCACCGCGGTCCGGGCCCGCTCGCGCATCCGGCCGCGCCTGCCCTTCACGTCGCACCTGAGCGGCCAGGACTTCGTCAAGCTCATACACGCGGGATGGGTTCCCACCGGACTCGCCTTCGGCATCGCCCTCGAGACCCGCCACGACGACTGGCGGTCCGCCCGCCTGATCCCCAGGATCGCCGGGAACCAGGAGGTCGACGGCTATACGCAGCTCATCAACCACGTCCGCCAGGATGCCCGGAAACAGCTGGCCCTCGATGCGGCGAAGCACGGCGGCGACGGGGTGGTGGTGGACGAGGTGGAGTTGCGGGTGCGTGAGAGCCAGTGCCCCAAGTACGGGAAGTGGCGCGACCTCATCGCGGAGGCGGTCTTCGTCGGCACTTCCATCGCCCGGTTCGGCCTTTCCGAGCGGCCCGCCGGGCCTGGGCCACTGACCATCATGAGACTGGAGCGCGAGCGCTGATGACCGAGCGAACGGGGCAAGAACTGGCCGGGAAGACCGCGCGGCCGGCTGCGGAGGGCGTGCCCGAGGACGCGATGCGGCGGCTTGCGAAGCTTCAGCCGGGGGAGGGCTCTCCCTTCACCTCGGACCTGACGGTGAACGAGTTCCTGCTGGTGCGCGAGGTCGGCTTCCGCCCGCTCGGCCTGGTCCTCGGCTCTTCGGTCTACCACGTCGGGATCCAGCTCGGCCGGTGGTCGAAGAACCAGGAGTTGACCAAGCTGTCACAGGCCATGTACCAGGCGCGCGAACTGGCGATGAGCCGGATGGAGGCTGAGGCGAGCGCTTTGGGGGCGGACGGGATCGTGGGGGTGCGGCTGGACATTGAGTTCAAGGAGTTCGGCTCGGACATCGCGGAGTTCATCGCGATCGGCACGGCGGTGAAGGCGGACGGAGCGGACCCGGGACCGGGCGGGACCTGGCTCAACAACAAGGGCAAGCCGTTCACCTCGGACCTGTCCGGCCAGGATTTCTGGACACTGATCCGGGCCGGATACGCGCCGCTGGACATGGTCATGGGGTCGTGTGTCTACCATGTGGCGCACCAGCGCTTCACCCAGGTGCTGAGCAACTCGGGCCGCAATGTCGAGATCGAGCCGTTCACCCAGGCACTCTACGATGCACGCGAGCTGGCGATGAGCCGCATGCGGGCGGAGGGCAAGGCCCTGGAGGCCGAGGGGATCGTGGCAGTCCAGCTGAGGCAGCACTCGCATACCTGGGGGTCGCACACCACCGAGTTCTTCGCGATCGGGACAGCGGTGCGCCCGCTTCGCGACGACCACATCATCGACCGACCGACGATGGTGCTGAGCCTCGATGCCTGAGATGGAAGTGGAACTGCTGGCCGCGGCGCTGCGCCGGGACAGCGCGGACCTGAACCTTTACGTCAAAGTGCTGGCGGCGAAACTGGCGGACTGGCTGCCGCCCGGCGCTGTGAGGGTCAAGCGCAGGCGTTCCGTGGCGGAACGGATGGCCGGGCGCGAGGGTTCGGTCGTCGAGCTGGACGTGGCGCTCGGGGAGCGGCGGCTATCGCTGCGGATGGATGAGGGCCGGGCGGCCGGGGAGATCTGCCACGAGGTGCGAGGCGTCGTGCTCTCGCGGCGCCAAGTGGGCCTGGACGAGTGGATCGATGCCGTTGCCCGGTCCCTGGCTGACGCTGCGGCCTCAAATGCCCGTGCCCGCGAGGCCGTCGAGCGCTTCCTGGCCTGACCGCTGCCGACCTGTCGCAGGGCGCGGATCGTGGAACGGTCGTGGCAGCCGGCGATCCACGGGCCTGCGAGGTCAAGGAGACCCACTCGTAGCCCATGACCGGGCTCTGACCGCATAGGTACGCCGCGTCGCTCGGGCCGCAGCGGCGAGCGGGCGTCCGCTCCAGCGGATCCCCGCGCAAGGACCGCGCCCGCATCCGCAGCGGTTCGGCGCGCTCGGGATCCGGCCCACCGCTGAAACCGGTGGATCACATCGCGCACAGTGTCCTCGTCGGCCTGCACCAACCGGGCGATCACGGGCACGCGGTACCCGCCGGCCGGGGCCAGCAGCATCGCGCGCCGGTAGCGCACCGAGTTGGCGCTGTCGCGGCGCACGATCTGCTGAAGCTTCTGCCCCACCTGGTCAGTCAGTTTGCGCACACGGACGGGCTCGGCCCCGCGCCTCCAGCGGTCGGATGGGACGTCCCCGGACATCCAACCGCCACGACCGCCAACCCGGCGAACGTATGCGGTCAGAGCACTAGCGGGGCCTCCGCACGGAGAACTCGTTGCTGTCGGGGTCGAGCATCAGTACCCGGCCGCTGTCGCCCAGGCCTATGTCGGCGCGCGTCGCGCCGAGCGAGATCAGGCGGTCGATCTCCGTCTCCCAGTCGGCTTCGGCGGGGAGCGCCAGCTCGAAGTGCAGCCTGTTCGTGCCCGTCTTCGGCGCCACCGGAGGACCACCCCATGTGATCTTCGTACCGCCGTCCGGCGATTGGATCGCGGTCTCCTGGTCCTGGTCCCAGACCAGCGGCCACCGCAGCGCCTCGCTCCAGAAGTAACCGACCTTCTGCGTACCGTCGCAGGCCAGCGCTCCGATGAAGCCGGTGTCGGCGAGGAACTTGTTGCCGGCCTCGATGACGCAGAACTCGTTGCCGTCCGGATCGGCGAGCACCACATGCCCCTCTTCCGGGAGTTGGCCGACGTCGATGTGTTTCCCGCCGAGACTCAGCGCCCTGGCCACCGTCTCCTGCTGATCCTCTGGGGAGGTGCTCGTCAGGTCGAAGTGCGCCCGGTTCTGACCGATCTTCGGCTCCTGGCCCGGCAGGAAGCGGATGCGGAACCCGCCGGAATCATGGGGCAGGATCTCGACGTCGCCGTCCGGACCATCGGCCAGCTCCCAGCCCAGGACCCCGGACCAGAACCGTGCCAGGCCCGACGGCCGGGTGGTGTTGAAGCAGATCGCGAACAGTTGACTGGTCATACCCGTGCATCTCCGATCCCCTGACGGTGGATACGGCACCTCGCCCTCCCCGCGGGCGCAGCCTAGGGGTGGCCGTGCGGCGCCCGCATCCGAGTTTCCAGCGCGGGGGAGTCCGGTCCGCGCGAGCTGACGACGATCTCCTTCAGCTGCCGCGCGGTGAAGTCCGTGCGGGCAACTCGTACGTCCAATGTCGCGGCGGCCACGGGTGTCGAGATCCTCGGCTGGATCCGACCGACCGCGTCATGCGCCGGCCGCCCAAGCTGGTGATCTCTGCCTGTGCCGAGCTTCGCCTGGCCCGCCCGGCGCCCGTTGATGGACGGCATCGTGACGTGCGCGGCGGCAGCCCGGACCGCGCGGCCCGGAGTGCTTGCCGTCCTACAGGGCGGCGTCAGCCGCCCCTGGAGGGGCGCCAGGTCGCGTATTCGCCGATCGCGGCCAGCGTCGCGGCGCCGACCGAGGCGGCGACGTCGACGGTGCGGCCGTCGTCCAGGGGGACCGGCTGGGGCAGCATCCGGCCCCTTCCTTCACCGAGCCCCCTGTCGAACGAGGGCTTGAGTCACGCGACAGAGCCGGCCGGGACCGGGTGGACCGGGTGGGATCGGCAAAGCGGCGGTGCACCATGACCAGCTTCGTCGGCGTACCCGGTGCAGCCGTACCGACGGGCGTGATCGACGGACTCCCCTCCGGAGTGCAGACCGTCGGACGCGCGTTTCGGGAGGGCCTGTGCCTGGACGCAGCCCGGGCGATCGAAGACGGCCGCGTCCCGGGGCGCCGGCTCGGTGTCCTCACCGGTCGACCGTACTGTCCGCGTTTCGTCCCCGTACGGCTGTAAGGAATGCGGGGGCATGGGATCACGTTGACGCGTAAATGACTGAGTCATCCCCGAATGACCCCTTTGATGGACTCGCCCGCGATTCGGCCCGCGAGCGGCTTGCGGCCGAACGTGCGCGCACCCTCGGGCAGACCGAGGCCCTCACCCGCGACTTCGACGGGATCGTCGCAGCGAACGCCCTGGTGGCGGTCGACGACGAGCACGACCCCGAAGGCTCGAGTACCGCCTTCGAGCGGTCCCATGTCGCCTCCTTGCTGGCGCAGGCACGTGACCACCTGGACGATGTGGACCGTGCGCTGGAACGCCTGGAGCGAGGCGACTACGGGCGGTGCGAGAGGTGCGGCGAGCCGATCCCCGCAGAGCGTCTGGAGGCACGTCCGACAGCGACCACCTGCGTACCCTGCGCCTCGGCCGGTCCCCGCTGACAGCCCTGCCCCTGACAGCCCCGCCCCGACGCCGGCGATCTCCCCGTGGAGGTGACTTCCTAGTTGGCCCGTCGGGCCAGGTACGTACGGTGCAGGAGCAGGCAGGGCTCACGTGTCGGGGTGTCGTTGAGGCTCCGCGTCAGGACGGGGCGAGGACGCAGAACTCGTGGCCCTCCGGGCCGGCCAGGCACGTCCTCGGGACGTCGCCCTGGCCCAGGTCAATGTCGGTGGCGCCGAGGGCCCGCAGCCGGGCCACCTCCGCCTCTTGACCGTCACCGGGGTACGGCAGCAGCGGTGACGGGCGCGGTCTCGGGACACCGGGCCGATCGCCGCCCCTGGTTGTTGCGCTCCGCCAAGGATGTCGGCCCTTACCACCGGCCCCCAGCTCCTTGCCACGTGCGCGCTCAGGCGTCGTACGAACGGACCGCGGCCCTGTCCGGTGGTGCGCAGGCTCGCTCACTCGACCAGTTCCAGGAACGGGACGATCGCATCGAGGAAGTGCTCATTCCGGTCGCCGGCCACCATGTGCCCCGCGCCGGCCACGTCGACGCGTCGCGCCTGGGGAACCCTGTCGCAGAACTGCTCGGCGACGTCTTCGCGTACCACGTCGCTGATTCCGCCGCGGACGAGGAGGATCGGCACGTCGGCGTGGCGCGCGGCGTCGAGGAGACGCTCTGCCATGCCGGGCGGGTCCATCCGGCCCTCGAAGCTGTCCAGCATCCGGGGGTCCCAGTGCCACACCCAGCGGTCGCCGTGGCGCCGCAAGTTGGTCCGTATTCCCTCGGGGTCGGACGGACGCGGGCGGTGCGGCAGGTGGGCGGACACCGCCGAGGCCGCTTCCTCCTCGTCGGTGAATCCGTCCGGATGGCGGCGCATGAACGCGACGATCCGGCGAAACCCGCGGGGATCCGGTCGATGGGCGACGTCGACGAGCACCAGGGCGCGGATCGCCGCCTCCGGTGCCTCTCCGGCGGCGAGCAGCGAACCCAGACCTCCGAGCGAGGCACCGATGAGCACCGGCCGGCCGCCGAGCTCGGCGACGATCGCCCGGACGTCCTCGGCGAACAGGTCCAGGGCGTAGTCCCCATCGGCCGACCATGCGCTGCTGCCGTGCCCACGCAGGTCCGGGGCGATGACCCTCCACCCCAACGCGGCCAGCCGAGGGCCGGTCCGGTCCCAGGCGTGCCGCGTCTGTCCGCCGCCGTGCAGCAGGACGAGAGGGGGAGAGGAGGCCTCGCCCCACACGTCCGCCGCGAGCCGGATCCCGCCGTGACCCGCGAAGCTCCGGGGCCGTGGCAGTGCGCCGGCCGTCATACTGTGCCCCGGTTTCGCAGCGGCGCCAGCAGCTGGTCGCGGTAGGGATCCGCAGCCGCCGCGGCGAGCGCGACGTCCAGTGCGAACAGGGCACGCGCGAGGAACCGGTCGTCATCGATCTGGGCGGCGACCCACTGATGCAGCGCGCCCACACATGAGGCGCTGACCATGGCGGCCAGCGCGTCAGTCTCGACGTCGGCGCGCAGGAGGCCTTGTGCCCGTGCGTCCGCCATCGCCCGGCGGAGCTGGACGAGTGGACCGCGGCCGAGTACGAGGCCGCTCTCCTCCCAGCCGCGCACCATGCGACGGGACACGACGGGGTCGCGGACGAAAAGCTGGACGGTCGACCTGACGACCTCCCGCGGGTCACCGGCTCCCAGCGCCGCCAGGCGGCCCTCGAGTTCGTCCATGAACCCGTCGGCGAGGGCCTCCCAGATCTTCTCGCGCGGTCCGATCAGGTTGTACACGGTGGCCGGGGAGACCTCCGCCCGCTCGGCGATCCGCTCGGTACTGATCACTGAATCCGGGCTCTCCCGCAGGAGTTCACGCGTTGCGTCGAGGATCCGGAACCGTCTCCGGGCCTTGTGCTGCTCGCGCAGCCCCTCTCCGGCTGTCTGCGCGCGCACTTTCTGCATGCGAACTCCCCTCCATCAAAATTAGAGACGCTTCTAAATTTAGAGGTGCCTCCAGATGGCGTCGGGCAAACCTCGCGCACGGGGGCCTTCCGATGCCGGCGGGTGAGGACGCCGATGCCCCGGCTCGCTCCCATGACCACTGCCACCCGCCCCGGCCCGTTCTGGCGGTACCTGGACATCACCGCCGACGATCTCATTGCCTTGCCGGAGGCGGCGTAGGCGGTCATCGCCTGCCGCCCGGTCCACCAGCCGATGGACGGCAAGCCGGCCTTCAGCGACCGCGTCCGCGAGCTGTTGGCCCCCGGCGGGACGTTCTGGATGGTCACCGCCCTCCTGCGCGAGGGCATCGACCCCCTCCAGGACCTCCGGATCACCCCCCGGTCGGGTGGCGTCCCCCGTTCGCGCTGTCGAGAAGCACCGGTGGCCGGGAGGAGGCGTGCTGTGCTGCGTACACGGCCGGACGGCCGTCGGCGGGCTTGGCCGGAGTCGTGGGGCTCGTCCGCCGCCAGAGAAGGAGGACTGATGTCTCGTTACCAGGACAACCGGCGAGCCGGACGCACCGTCAGGGCGCTGCTGTGCGCGGTGTCCCTGTGCCAGGCGGTTTCGCTCAGCGTTGCCACCGCCCACGCGGCGACCCACACGTCCCGACCGCACGTCGACTGGGACACCATCGCCCAGTGCGAGTCCAGCGGCAACTGGCGCGCCAACACAGGCAACGGGCACTACGGCGGTCTGCAGTTCACTCGCTCGAGCTGGAAGGCCGCGGGCGGTCGCCGGTACGCGGCCCGAGCGGACCTGGCCTCGAAATCGGAGCAGATCGCCACGGCCAGGAGATTGGCTTCGATCCAGGGCATGGGCGCTTGGACGTGCGCCCGCCGATAGAAATCAGGAGCGTGGCCCCGGCACGGCCACTCGGCCGGTCCCGATGGCGTACGCCCTCCGGGGCGGCACGCCGTCGGGACCCGGAACCGCGGTCCGGCATCCTTCACCCGTGGCGGGCCGCGGTGTGCCCTGCCCTGGCAGGCGGGTTCCGGCCGCGAGCTTTCGGGGCCATGCACCTTCGACGGACGACGGCCAAAGGCTCGACCGCGTCCTGGCCGTACCGGACGGCCGGAACCTTCGGTCAGCTGCCGGATGCGACCGCTGGTACGGGGATCGGTGCGTGCTGGTGCTGTCGGCCAACAGGTGATCCAGGTGCTGACTGTCGACCGATCTCACCCATGACCTGCTCCCGCGCTTCCGGTGGCCGGTATGCGAAGCCCTCGCTCACGACGCCAGGAGCAGGGGCTGGCAGTACGTGGTGCCGGCGATCGGGGCACGCGCCTGTGCCCTTCCCGTGGGGAGCCGGGAAGGGACGGCGCGGCCACGCCCACGCGTGCGACGCAGGGCGGGGCCATTGAGGGTCGCCCCGGCGTGGGGCGGCGGGGAGGCCGTGCGAACAGCCTGCCACCAGGCGCCCCGCAGGCAACAGGGGTGTGCAGAAAAAGAACCATGGGCATATGTCCGGGCTGCGTTGTGCGGCGATGACGGGCCGAGAGGGGCGGTCCTCGTCTCGTCTAGAGTGATCGTCGTGACGGGGTATCTCGGGGGTCCACTCGACCGCGACTCGGTGGTGGCGTTCATTCGTGAGCACGGGGACGGAGTGCTCTCGACGCTCGGCCCCGACGGCTCCCCGCAGTCGGCGTACCTCACCTTGGCGGTCACGGACCGGGGGGAACTCGTCCTCGACGCTCGGGAGGCGTCACGCAAGGTGGCCAACCTGCGCCGGGACGGCCGAGTGGCCGTGGTCGTCGGCGGCCGAGACGGCGTGACGCTGCAGGCCGAAGGGTTGGCAGACGTTCCCGCCGGGGACGAGCGGCAACGCTGCGCCGACGCATACCGGGATGCCTTCCCCCGGTTCGCATCGTCCCTCCGGGATCCCGCGATCGCCGTCGTCCGGGTAAGAATCGCGTGGGCGCGTCTCGGCGACTTCCGCTCACCGACTGCGGTTCTGCGGGAAACATCCGGCCCCTGGTGAACCGCGTCCACGACCCGGACCGCCCTCCGCGCCCACGAGGACGCGGTTGCGCGCGTGGAACTCGCCCATGCCCACCGCTTCGGACAAGAGGTGTCCTGCGAGACTGGCCTACCAGCACCTGAGCCGCCTCTGTTCCCCGCGCACGCGGGGACTGGTGGACCCGCCCCATGTCCTGGCCTGGACACCTGCGCGAGGGGGCGGAGGCCTTCGAAGCCCACGCCACGCGCTGCGTCTGCCCGCCGGGTGTCGTCGTCTCCGGCTCCAGGTGACGGCGGCGCCCTGCTGCCTCCGGCCGCTCTCACCGACCTCTGGCCGCGCACACGGGTGTGCCCCGGTTTCGGGTCAAGGCCCTGACCCTGCTCGCTGAGCCGTGGGCCTAGACGTCGCCGTCCGGGGCGGATGTCCGGTCCGTGCGGCGGAAGGCGGCCCGGTAGGCGCTCGGGCGGTGGCCGGTGTGGCGGGTGAAGAGGGCGGCGAAGGTGCCGGGGTCCTGGTACCCGACGGCGGCGGCGACGGCGGCGACGGTGCGGTCGGTGGTCTCCAGAAGATGGCGGGCGCGGCGGACCCGGGAGACCTGCAGATGGGCCAGCGGGCTGCGTCCGGTTTCCTCGGCGAAGCGGCGCAGCAGCGTGCGAGTGCTGACCCGGAAGGCGTCCGCGAGCGCGGTGAGGTCGTACCGTTCGGCGAGGTTCTGGTCGAGCCGGCGCATGACCCGCTGGGAGAACTCCCGGCCGGGCTGGGGAAGGAGCTGCGGGTCGACGTACGGGGTCTGAGAGGTCCGCGCGTCGTCGACGAGCGCCACCCGGGCGGTGGTCCGGGCCACCCGGGCGCCGTTGTGCCGACGGATCAGGTCCAGCGCGAAGTCGTACATGGCGGTGAAGGCGGCCGTGGTCGTCACCCCTGTGTCGGTGACGACCAGGTGCTCGGGCCGCACGTCGGCGTCCGGGCAGCGCCTGGCCAGTTCGCCGGCGTGCAGCCATGAGGTGGTGGCCCGGCGCCGGTCGAGGAGCCCCGCCTCGCCGAGCAGAAACGCGCCGACGCAGAGGGAGACGACGGCGGTGCCGGCGGCGGCCTGCGCGCGGATCGCCGCGATCTCGGGGGCGAGCCGGGCGAATTGCGCGTCGAGGTCCGTGTCCGGACGCAGTTCGAAGCCGGGCACCACGAGGGCGTCGACCTCGCGCAAGGGGCGCACGTCCAGGCTCGCGCCGCCCGAGGCGGTGACCCGGCGGCGCGGCGAGACGACCGACACCCGGTAGCCGGGTGCGTCCGGGCCGGCGACGTGCCCGGCCATCGTCAACAGGTCGGGGACGCCGAACACTTCGGACGCGAAGCAGCCCGGGTACGCCAGGACCCCGACCCGCAGCGCACCCGGCCCGGCGCCCTGACCCCCACCGTGCTGCGCCTGCCGCGCCGCCTCCGCCATCGCTCTCGTACCCCCTGGTGTCCCCGGCCCCGTGTCGCCACCGCGTACCGCTCGCCTCCCTGGCGTGTGGCGAGATTACCCCTGGCCCTGGCGATCCCGCCCCTCACCCGGCGGCCGGTGCCCGGACCAGGCTGGTCCCATGAGCGACGACGATCCGATCACCGACTTCACCCGCCGGAGCGTGGCCGTGGAGGGGGTGAAGAAGACGGTGTACGTGGCCGGGGCCGGGCCCGCGGTCGTGGTGCTGCCCGAGATGCCGGGCATCAGTCCCGACGTCCTGCGCCTCGCGCGCTGGGTGCGGGACGCGGGCTTCACCGTCCATGTGCCCTCCCTGTTCGGGACGGACGGCGCCTTTCCCACCGTCGAGGGCGGCCGGGAGGTCGTCCGCCGCGCCTGCGTCAGCGCGGAGTTCCGCGCCTTCGCCGGGGGAGGCACCAGCCCCGTGACGGTCTGGCTGCGCGGCCTGGCGCGCCAAGCCCACACCGCGTGCGGCGGGCCCGGCGTGGGCGCGATCGGCCTGTGCTTCACCGGCAATTTCGCCCTCACCATGGCCCTGGAGCCGGCGGTGATCGCCCCGGTGGTCAACCACCCGTCGCTGCCGCTCGACGACCCCGGCGGACTCGAACTCGACGCGGCGGACGCGCGCGCGGTGCGCGACCGGCTCGACCGCGACGGGCTCACCGTCCTCGCCTACCGCTTCGAGGGCGACCGCTGGTGCACGGGGCAGCGTTTCGCCGCCTACCGCGCGCTGCTCGGCGACGCCTTCGACGGGCGCGTCCTCCCGGCCGGCGCCGCCAACCCGGCGCCGCCGCCCTTCTTCGCCGACCTGGTCGGCACTCCGCACAGCGTCGTCACCGCCCATTTCGTCGACGAGGCCGGCCATCCCACGGTCCAGGCCCGTGACGAGATCCTCGCCTTCCTCACCGACCGTCTGTGTGCGGGGGACTGACTGCGATCTCTCGGTTCGGCGGCAGTGGAGTGAGAGACAGCGGTTCGACGCCTTCCTTGAAGACAGCGTCGAAGGAGGCTGGGTTCAGGGCCTGGCGGACGGCCGTGGTGATGCGGTCGACGTCGCCGCGTTCTGCGGTGGGAAGCGGTAGGCCGACGGCCTCGCGTGCCGCGGCCGCCGTACCGAGCAGTCGGGCGGCTGTTTCATGGTCACCTGTGAGGGCGTGGGCGCCGGCGAGGCCTTCGAGGGCGCGTGCGAGCGCCCGCCGGTCGCCCGTGCGTCGGGCGTAGGCCAGCCCTTCCTGGTGCAACGTCAGTGCGGTGTGGGCTTCACCCCGCTGTTCGGCGATGAACCCCAGTTCGGCCAGGATGAACGCTACTCCGAGGTCGCCTTCCCACCGGCGGCACCAGTCGAGCCACACGCGCAGATGGGTTTCGGCGTCGTCCAGCCTGCCTTGGCGCCGCGCCACCAGGGCCAGGCCGACTTCGGCGAATTCCTCGCCGCGCTGGTAGGAATGCGCGGCCGCGAGGCACTTGGCACGTACGTGGAAGCTTGCGGCACGGTCGAGGTCGCCGGTGAGCAGCGCGGTTCGTCCCAGCCGTGCCAGCATCGTGGAGGCCTCGTTCCACAGTTTCAGTTGTTCGGCCAGCCGGAGCCCTTCCCGGCGCAGGTGTGCTGCCGCGTCGTAGTCGCCGGTGAACTCGGCCAAGTCACCGAGGGTGACGTTCGCCCGCAACTCGCCCCATGCGTCGCCGAGTTCGCGAAACAGCATGCCGGAGTGCTCCGCGTCGGCACGCGCGATGTCCGGCTTCCCCCGGTACAGGGCGACCTCGGCGCGGACGGAGAGCGCGGCAGCCGTTCCCCAGCGGTCCTCCAGGGTCCGAAATTCGGCATGGGCCTGGTCGGCGAGGTCGAATGTCGCCTCCGGGTTGCCGAACCCGGCCTTGCACAACGCGACGAACCAACGGGCCCGGGCCCGTCCGGCGGGATCGTCACCCTGGTCGTGGAGCTCGAGCACGGGCTGGCTCTCGTCGTCGGGGGCGTCGAGGAGCAGCAGCGACATGCCTGCCCGCCACGCGCGGGCCGATGTCCTCAGCCTGGGGTCGCCCCCGATCGACAGGGCGAGGTCGAGTGAGCGTCGGGCTTCGGCGAAGCGGCCGCGCAGGAACCAGAACCAGGCGGTCGCGTTCGCCAGCCGAAGTGCCGCGTCCGCGCTGTCTCTATGGACGGCGTACGCGAGGGCGGCGCGCAGATTGGCCGTCTCGGCGTCCATGCGTTCCAGCCAGAACTGCTGCTGATGGGCCCGCAACCGGGGGTCGGCATGTTCGGCGAGGTCGACGTAGTAGGTGAGGTGGCGGTCGCGCACGCGCTGTTCGTCCCCGGACTCCACGAGCCGCTCCAGGCTGTAGGCCGCGACCGATTCCAGCAGCCGGTACCGGCCGTCGCGATGGACGACAAGGGAACGGTCGACCAGCCGGCCGAGCAGACCGAGGACGTCCTCGGTCCGCACGCCCTCGCCCGCGCACACCGCCTCGGCGGCCCGCAGATCGCAGCCCTCCGCCGGCACGGCCAGGCGGCGAAGCACGACCTGCTCGGTCTCGGTGAGCAGCCCCCAGCTCCAGTCGATCGTCGCGCGCAGCGTGCGCTGCCGCGCCGGTACTCCGCGCACGTTCGCCGCGAGAATCCGGAATCGGTCGTCGAGGCGGTCGGCGAGGTCTCCCACGTGCATGACACGTACCCGGGCGGCTGCCATCTCCAGCGCGAGCGGGATTCCGTCCAGGCGCCGGCAGATCACCGCTACGGCTTCCGCGTTGTCGGGTTCCAGGGCGAAGCCGGGGACGGCGGCTGCGGCACGGGCGACGAACAGCCGTACGGCATTCGACTCCTCCGGCCGGTCGGCGTCCGCTTCGGGCAGGTCCAGTGGAGGGACGGGCCAGGAGTGTTCACCGGTGACCGACAGTGGTTCCTGGCTGGTGGCCAGGATGCGCAGTCCGGGCGCGGCGCGGAGCAGCCGCGCGGCCAGTTCGGCGACCGGCTCCACGACGTGCTCGCAGTTGTCGAGCACGAGCAGCATGCGCCGACCCGCGACCGCATCGGTGAGCCGGTCGGCCAGAGGCCGGGCCGCGGCGTGGACGTCGTCCCGCAGTTCGAGCACCGCCGCGACGGCCTCCTGTATGTCGGCGCCGGTGCGTGCGGCGGCGAGCTCCACCAGCCAGGCGCCGTCCGGAAGATCCTCGGCTCGACCCGCCGCGATCTCCAGCGCCAGCCGGGTCTTGCCGACCCCGCCGATTCCGGTCAGGGTCACCAGCCGCTCGGATTCCAGCAGGCCGCCGATCCGACGCACCTCCTCGGTGCGGCCGATCAATTCGGTGAGCGTAGCGGGAAGGTTGCCGCGCGGCCGCAATGCCGGAATCCTGTCGGGGGCCAGGGCGGCATCCTGCCGCACGATCGCCTGGTGCAGTTCGGCCAGCTCGCGGCCGGGGTCGAGGCCGAGGTCGTCGCGGAGCCGGTCGCGGAGTTCACCGAGGCTTGCCAGCGCCGAATCCTGCCGGCCCGACCGGTACAGGGCCCGAACATGAGCGGACCGCAGACCCTCGTGCAGTGGATACGCCGCGACCATCTCCCCCAACTCGGCTGCCAGCAGCCCGTGCTCGCCCAGCTCCAGACGCGCCTCGGCAAGCTCTGCGAGGGCGACCAGTCGCTGTTCTTCGAGCCGCCGGACCTCGGTCTGGACGAACTGCTCGTCCGCGCAATCGGCGAAGGCCGACGGCCCCCGCCACAGCGCCAGCGCCTCGGTGAGCAGCTTGGCCTTCGCGCGCGGGTCGCCGGTGAGCGTCTGAGACCGCATCAGGAGCGCTTCAAAACGCCCCACGTCGACCGCGTCGCCGTCCACGCGGAGCAGATATCCCGGCGGCCTGGACGCCACCAGTTCACGGCAGCCCGGCTCGGCGTCCTCCAGGGTCCGCCGCAACAGCGACACCTTGGACCGCAACGTGCGGACGTCGTTGACCGGGGGAGAGTCGCCCCACAGGTCGTCGATCAGCCGATCCACCGGGACGACCTGCCCCCGCCGCACCAGAAGAGCGGTGAGCAGCGTACGGATCCTGGTCTCACGCACCCGAACGCGCCGCCCGCCCGCCGTCCACACCTCCAGCGGACCCAGCACCCCGAAACGCATACGGCCACGGTACCCGCACCCCAGGCCACAACCTTTCCGGAGACGGAGCGGAACCTCCCTCGCGCAGAGTCGTCCCATGAACAACGAACCTGTCACCGTCATCGGGCTGGGGCTGATGGGCAAGGCCCTCGCCACCGCCTTCCTCAAGGCCGGCCACCCGACAACCGTCTGGAACCGCACGCCGGCCAAGGCGGAGGACCTGGCGGCCGGGGGAGCCGTCGTCGCTCCCACCGTCGGCGACGCCCTCCGGGCGAGCTCATTGATCGTCGTCTGCCTGACCGACTTCGCCGCCGTCCGCGACACGGTCGGCCCGCACCGGGTCGAACTGGCCGGCCGCACCCTGGTCAACCTGACCTCCGGCACCTCCGGCGAGGCCCGGGAAACCGCCGCGTGGGCAAGTGACTACCTGGACGGCGCGATCATGGCCGTCCCCGAAGTGATCGGCCGCCCCGAGGCGTTCTTGCTGTTCAGCGGATCATCCGGCGCGTTCGACAACCACGAGGACACCCTCAAGCGCCTGGGCAACGCGGTCTTCTTCGGCGAGGATCCAGGCTTGGCCTCCCTGTACGACGTGGCGCTGCTCGGCGTGATGTGGGGCACGCTGAACGCGTTCCTGCACGGGGCCGCCCTGTTGGGCGCCGCCGGGGTCGACGCGTCCGCCTTCGCACCGTTCGCCAACCAGTGGCTCTCCAGCGTGACCGGGTTCGTCAGCGCGTACGCAGAACAGATCGACCGCGGCGCCTACCCGGCAGAGGACGCAGCACTCGAAACCCATCTGGCCACGATGAAGTACCTGGTACGCGAGAGTGCAGCCGCCGGCATCGACACCGAATGGCCCGCTCGCATCCAGGCCCTGGCCGAACGCGCCCTCGACGCCGGCCACACCGGCGCCGGTTACGCCAGCCTCATTGAGGTTTTCCGAGGCAAGGCGTAACCGACGCCGGCGCCCACACCCGCCGGTGACGGGGAACGTGGCAGCCTCGTGCTGATGGTGCTCGCGGAAGGCCCGGTGGTTGGGTTCGTCGCGATGCCCACAGCGCGGGTGTACGGCAGAAGGGCCCGGATCCTGGGGATCCGGGCCCTTCCGGGTAGTAGCGGGGACAGGATTTGAACCTGCGACCTCTGGGTTATGAGCCCAGCGAGCTACCGAGCTGCTCCACCCCGCGTCGGTGAACCCCACCTTACGGCATGGCCGGACCGCCCCTTGACCAGCCTCGAACTGCGATCCGGGGTGAACTGAGCCGTACCTGACTGGCGCATCGTCGGGAACCCGCGCGTCGGCCAATGCCTAGAGCAGGCTGAGTGCCTGCATTGCGTCGCGTTCGATGCGCGCGAGCTCGTGGAGGATGGAGCCGGCCTGCATGAGGTTCTCCGCATCGCCGGATTCGCCTGCTGTCGCGACGAGTGCGGCCACCTGTGTCCAGAGGGTGGAGGCCTCGGTATACAGGCCGTGGCCAGTGCGCAGGCGGCTGCTGTCGATCAGCTGGGCACACTCGCCGAGGAAGTCCCGGTAGAGATTGCGGAACAGGGCGCCGCCGGTGCCGGCCCTCTCCATGAGGGCGGCGGCCCGTGGCAGGTCCTCCCGCGGATTGTCACTGCGCTGCAGCCACTTCGGCACTTGCTTGGCCGTCTTCTCGATGCCCCGGTGGCCGAGGTTCGCGATGGGCGGGTTCAGAAAGGCGTCGGCGCAGGTCTTGATCGCGGGGATGATCCGGTCCTGCGGTGATGTCAGCCTGCTGGGCGCGGTGATGGTGAAGGAGCGGTGCTTGGCGGTCATGGGGCCGCGCTCGGCCCTGGCCCTGGCCAGGCCGGCGAGACTGGTCGAGACGGCTCCGCCCTGAGGGTCGGTGTCCACCAGGTAGGCGTCCTGTTCGTCGTAGCCGTACATGGCCACGACGTGCCCGCCGAAGTGCACCTTGGTGCTGAAGTAGTCCAGGTGGTAGCTGTCGAGCTGAAGGCCGACCGGTCGACCGGCGTCGATGGGTGCCGCCACGTTCTGCCATGCCTTGCGCGGAGAGGTGGTCTCCCGGATCACCAGCTCCAGCCCGAGGGCGGCGGTCAGGTTCCTGGTGAGCTCGAACGGCTTGACCCGACCTCCCAGGAAGGGAAAACCCATGGCTTTGCTGTCCCAGTAGATGAAGGACAGCCCGGAGCCGAGTCCGAACAGCATGGGCTCGGACAACTCGAGTCCCTCATGCCGCAGCAGTACGCCCAACGCAGTCGTCTCGCAGTGCTGCATGCCGCGGGCATCGATGTCTTTCACCATGGCCATGCCGCTCATTCTCCTCCCTCACCCGACAACAACGCTGCAGATGGGCGCGCCGGACCGCCGCGTCCCGGGCGCATGTCTCGACCGCGGGCCCCATCACCGGGCCGGGCTCCGCCGGGCCCGTACGCGCGGGAAGACCGGCGTGGCCGGCGCGCTCCGACTCCCAGCTGTGGCGCGTCCCGCTGCCGCCGGAGGACGCGCCGGGCAGCGGTCCGACGCCGCCGGGCGGGGACCTCAAGGTGACCAACCCCGGTAGCCAGACGTGCAAGTTCAACCGGAGCTGCGCCCTCCGGATCACCGCCACCGGCGGCAAGGCGCCACTGAAGTACTCGGCCATCGAAC
Organism: Streptomyces sp. NPDC033174; assembly: GCF_055577795.1. Taxonomy (NCBI): domain Bacteria; kingdom Bacillati; phylum Actinomycetota; class Actinomycetes; order Kitasatosporales; family Streptomycetaceae; genus Streptomyces; species Streptomyces sp. NPDC033174. The sequence continues at coordinate 80,343 of NZ_JBVIPQ010000016.1, read as the reverse complement.
TGCCCTTCGGCCTCGCCATCGACAACACCGCCTGAAGGATCACCGGTAAGGCGCCGCGCCGTGGCAGGTCGTCACCCTCCAGGTCACTGCCACGGCCACCGGCTCCGCCCAGGCATCCGCCACCACCACCTTCCCCCTCCCCTTCAACTGGTTCTGAGCCACGTCCGGTTCCGGTCCGCGACCGGTTTCGAAACCGCCTCGACCGTCCCCTTCACCCCCGTCCTCGCGCACGTTCTCGATCTCGTGGCGACCAGGTCCGAACAAGACGGCTCCGGCGCACGTACTGGACGTACAAGCAAGCCGGAACGGACGCGATGACGGACGAAGGACGGACGAGATGACCTCAACCACCAGAAGCGGGCGGATTTCGCGGGGGCGCGGGAGTGTCGCCCGGCTCGTCTGTGGTGCGCTGGCCGCCGGGGCGCTTGCAGCCGTCGGCGTGGGCGCGCTGGGGCCGCAGACGGCGACCGCATCCAGCCACCGGGAGGCGCCCCTGATCTCGGGGCAACCACAGTTCGACACCACGGACGTGTACGCGTTCGTCAGCCCCGACCATCCCGACTCGACGACGCTGGTGGCGAACTGGCTGCCGTTCCAGGAGCCGGCGGGAGGCCCGAACTTCTACACGTTCGCCACCGACGCGCGCTACGACATCCACGTCGACAGCGACGGTGACGCCCAGGACGACCTGGTGTACCGGTTCACGTTCACGGACCACCGCAAGAACGAACGCACCTTCCTCTACAACACCGGCGTGGTGGAAAGCCTGGACGACCCGGACCTCAACTTCACCCAGAGCTACGACATCGAGCTGCTGCGGATGAAGCACGACAAGGTCGTCTCCCAGCATCCGCTCGCCAAGCATCTGCCGGTCGCGCCGTCCAACGTCGGCAAGGCGTCGATGCCCAACTACCAGGCGCTGCGCGACCAGGCGGTACGGAAGGTCCCCGGCGGGCTCAAGGCGTTCGCCGGTCAGGCCGACGATCCGTTCTTCCTCGACCTGCGCGTGTTCGACCTGCTGTACGGCGGGGACCTGTCGGAGGTCGGCAACGACACGCTCAAGGGCTACAACGTCAACACCATCGCGCTCCAGGTGCCGAGCTCCTACCTGCGGGAGTCGGCGGAGCAACCGGTCGTCGGCATCTACGCGACCACCGAGCGCAGGAACGCCGCCGGTGACTGGGCGCGGGTGTCGCGGCTGGGCATGCCGCTGGTCAACGAGGTCGTCAACCCGGTGAAGGACAAGGACAAGTTCAACGCCTCCTCCCCCCAGGGCGACGGGGACTTCCTGAAGAACGTCACCGAACCCGAGCTGCCGAAGCTCATCGAGGGGATCTACAAGATCAAGGCTCCGGCGGAGCCTCGGGACGATCTCACCTCGGTGTTCCTGACCGGTGTCAAGGACCTCAACCAGCCGCCGAACGTCAAGGCGTCGGAGATGCTGCGCCTCAACACCTCCATCAAGCCCGTCGCGGAGCCGAAGCGACTGGGTGTGCTGGATGGTGACAACGCCGGTTTCCCCAATGGACGCCGCCTCACGGACGACGTGCTGGACATCGCGCTTCAGGTCGTCGAGGGCGAGCTCGTCGGTGCGAAGAACGACCTCGGCGACGGGGTCGACGCCAACGACAAGGAGTTCGGCCACAGCTTCCCGTACGTCGCCCTGCCCGCGGCGGGGTCCGACGGCAAGGCGGCGGGGGCGTCCACCAAGGCGGACGCCGCGGGGCTGACCGGAGGGATGTCCTCGATCACCGCGTCGTGGGACGAGAACACGGTGATGCTCGTCTCGGCGGCGACGGGGGCGATGGGTGTGCTGCTGGCCGGTCTCGGCCTGGGGTGGTGGCGTGCCCGCCGCAGCCCCGGGCGCCGCTCCTGGCTCGGCTGACGCGCGGGCCCCTCGGCCTCTGATGACCGGCCCGGTCGCGCCTGTTCCCTCGCGGACGCGACCGGGCCACAGCCACCCGGGGGGTCCCCTGGAAGTCCCCGGAAGTCCCCGGAAGTCCCCGGAACACACGCGGAAGAACAAGGAAGGTCGAGATTCGATGCGCGTACGGAAGCCACTGGTCGCGCGATGGCGTGAGCGAGGCCGGGCGCCGGGCCGGGCGCCGGGGAGCGGGCCGGAGCCGGGGACACGGGGCGGGGCAGGGCGGTGGCGGGGCGCGGCGATCGTGGCCCTGGCGGTCGGGCTCACCGCCACCTCGGTGGCGTTCGGGGCGGGCGGTGACCCGGACCCGGCGAAGCGGACCGCCCCCGCCCGCGCGGCGGTCGTCCCCGTGGAGCGGCTGACGGCAGGGGATCTCGCCCGGGGCGTCGACGCCCTGCAGCAGCACCTCAAGGCCCAGCCCAAGGACGCCACCGCGTGGGCGACGCTGGGCGCGGTCTATGTCGAGCAGGCGCGGACCAGTGGTGATCCGACCCGGTATCCGCAGGCGGAGAAGGCGTTCGGGCGCTCGCTGAAGCTGCGACCGTCCGGCGAGAACGACGCGGCACTCGCCGGGCGGGCGGCGCTCGCCGCCGCACGGCACGACTTCACGGCGGCGTTGGGCGCGGCGGATCTGGCGCTGCGCGTCAACCCGTACAGCGAGCGGGCCCTGTGCGTCCGGGTGGACGCCCTCGTCGAACTCGGCCGGTACGACGAGGCACGGCGGGCGGTCGAGCTCGCCGACCTGCGGCGTCCCGGCGTCCCGGTCTTCACCCGGTACGCCTACGTGCTGGAGCTGCGGGGTGATGTGAAGGGGGCGCGGCGGGTGCTGCTGCGCGCGCTGGACACCGCGTTCAGCTCCGCCGACGTGGCGTACGTCGCCACCGCGCTGGGTCAACTCTCCTGGAGTCAGGGGCAGTTCCGTCAGGCCGTCGAGCACTACGCGTCCGCGCTGCGGGCCGAACCGCAGTACGTGCCGGCGCTGGAGGGCCGCGGCCGCGCCCTTGCCGCGCTCGGCGAGACGAAACGCGGACTGGGCGATCTCGAGGAGGCAGTCCGGCGCTACCCGTTGCCGGGGCAGCTCGCCGCCCTCGCCGAACTGTACGAGGCGGGCGGCCGGCGCAAGGAGGCCGAGGAACAGTACGCCCTCGTACGGACATGGACCCGGCTGGCCCGCGTCCAGGGCGTCGCCACCGATCTGGAGTCCGCGCTCATCGAGGCCGACCACGGGGACCCCGCGGGGGCGTTGACGGCGGCGCGCGCCGAGTGGGCCCGCCGCCGGAGCGTCCACACGGCGGACGCGCTCGCCTGGGCACTTCACGCGAACGGCAAGGACGAGGAGGCGCTGACGTACGCGAAGAAGGCGACGGCCGCGTCGCCCGGCTATCGGAACGCCTCATTCCTTTTCCATCGGGGCATGATCGAGCGCGCCGTCGGCGACACCGCGACCGCGCGACGCGACCTGCGGGCCGCGCTCGATCTGAACCCGGGCTTCTCACCCACCGGAGCCCGTGAGGCCACCACCGCACTGTCCGCACTACCGGCGCCGTCCGCGCTCCGGGGGGATTCGTGAACCGCCGTACCGCAGCTTCCGCTCTCGCCACACTGGTGACGGGTACGGCCCTGGTGCTCCTCCCCGTCCAGGATGCGGAGGCACACCCGCTGGGGAACTTCACCGTCAACCAGTACGACGGTCTCGTCGTCGCTCCCGGCAAGCTGAGCGTGGACCACGTGGAGGACCTGGCGGAGATCCCGGCCGCCCAGGAACGGGCCCGGATCGACACCGACGGGGACGAGCGGCTCGGCTCTGCCGAATTGTCGGCCTGGGCCCGGACGCGGTGCGACGCGGCCGCGCGGGGCGCCAGGCTGCTCACCGACGGAGGGAAGGCGGCCCCCCTCTCCGCGGGGGCCGCGCAGGCGCAGGCGCAGGCGGGGCAGGCCGGCTTGCAGACCCTTCGGGTGACCTGCGATCTGACGGCGCCGCTGCCGGGCGACGAGCCGATACGGCTCTCCTACCGCCCGGCGCCTGTCGCGACCGGTGCGGGCTGGCGGGAGATCACCGCACGGGGCGACCGGATGACGCTCTCCGGGGCGGACGTCCCCGGCGACTCCGCGTCCCGGCGGCTGACCGCGTACCCGGACGATCTGCTCTCCTCCCCGCCCGACGTCCGCTCGGCGGGCTTCGCCGCCCGCGCCGGAGGGCCGTCGCTGGACGGGAGCCGGCAGGAGGGGAACGCTCTGCCCACGGCGGGCGTGCTGCCGCGCGGGGCGGACCGCTGGGCGCAGGCGCTCACCGGGCTGGTGTCCCGGCACGAACTGACCTTCGGCTTCGCGGTCCTCGCGCTCGGCGCGTCCTTGCTGCTGGGCGCCCTGCACGCGCTTGCCCCGGGCCACGGCAAGACGATGATGGCGGCCGCCGCCGCCGCGGGCGGCCGGAGTTCGCTGCGCGACATGCTGACCCTCGGGGCTTCGGTGACCCTCACCCACACCCTAGGCGTCTTCGCCCTGGGCGCCCTGATCACCGCCGGATCGGCGGCGGCACCCAGCGTGGTGTCCTGGTTGGGCATCGCGAGCGGCACCCTGGTCACCGTCGCGGGCGGGCTGCTACTGCGCCGAGCGTGGCGCCGGCGGACACACGAACCCCACCAGCACCAGCACCAGCACGACCACGGGCACGAACGCGTCGAGGTACGGGTGCCGGTCCTCGCTGCCGCGCACCGCAGCGAGCACGGCGGCCCCGGCCCCGGCCCGGGCCCTGAACACGTACAGGTACACGTGCCCGGCGCTGAGGAGCCGGGAGACCACGGACAAGACCACGACCACGACCACGGCCATGCGCACAGCCACGACCACGACCACGGCCATGCGCACAGCCACGACCACGGACACGGCCATGCGCACAGCCACGGACACGGACACGGCCATGCGCACAGCCACGGACACGGCCACAGCCATCTGCCTCCCGCCCCCGGCCTGCGCGGCGTCGTCCTCCTCGGGCTGGCCGGCGGCCTGGTCCCGAGCCCTTCCGCCGTCGTCGTGCTGATCGGCGCGGCCGCCCTGGGCCAGGCGTGGTTCGGCTTCCTGCTGGTGGTGGCCTACGGAGCCGGGCTGGCGCTCACGCTCGCGGCGGCCGGGTTCGCGGTGGTGCGACTGCGGGAGACCACCGCCCGGAGGCTGGCGCGCCGGCCGCAGGGCCGGCTCTTCTCCCTGGCCCACCGGCTGGCACCGCTCGGCACCGCCGCCGTCGTCTTCACGCTGGGGTGCGGGCTGCTGCTGAAGGGTATGGCGACGGCCCTCGGCTGAGGGCCGGTTCCTTCGGCCGAGGGCGGCTCAGGCCCCCTCGGCCGAGGGTCAGCTCCAGTTGGGCGAGTACTCGCGGCGGTACCTTCTCCGCTCCTGGACCGACCGGACCCAGCCCAAGGCCGTCAGCACGAGCAGGCTCACACCGAAGACCAGCAGGCCCGGCGTGAGGGTGCGCATGCCGATGAACCCGGCCGGCGCCGGTGGCCGGTTCGCCGGTCCCGGCGCGGCGACGGCACCCGCGGCACCGGCGCTCCCCGCCGCCCCGGGCTGCGAGGCCGTGCCCGTACCGTCCCCCGTGGCGGTGGTGGCGCCGGTCAGGGTCACTCCGAGGGACGTCATCGCGGTGGTGGCCGGCTGGAAGTAGGTGATACCGCCGGTGGTGCAGTCGCCGTTGCCGCCCGACGTCACCCCGAGAGCCAGACCGTCCGCGAACAACGGCCCCCCGCTGTCCCCCGGTTCGGAGCAGACCGTCGTCTCGATGAGACCGGTCACCGTACCCTCGCGGTAGTTCACCGTCGCGTTCACGGCGGTCACCCGCCCGGAGCGCACCCCCGTCGTGCTGCCGCTGCGGAACACCCGCTGGCCGACGACGGGATCGGCGGCGGCGGTGATGCGTACGCCCTTGCCTCCGCCGACGCCCACGACGTTCACGGCACCCGAGGCGTCGCCGTTGGGGGCGCGGCCGCCGGCGTCGGCGTATTCGACGAGGGAGAAGTCTCCGCCGGGGAAGCTGCCGGCCACGGTCGTGCCGAGTGGAGTGGTGCCCCTCGCATCCTGGAACCAGGTGGTTCCACGGGGCCCGCAGTGTCCTGCCGTCAGGACGAAGGCGCGCTGTCCGTCGGTGACGTTGAAGCCGGCGGAGCAGCGTCCGTTGCGGGCGAAGATCGGGTCGGCTCCGTTGAGCCGGGTGGAGAAGGAACTCTCGGTCCGCCGCATCCGCACGAAGCCGCCGATCCGTTCGGCGAGGTCGGACAGGCGTGACCAGTCCGCGGCGGAGACGGTGCTGTCGGCCTGCACCACGACCCTGTTGGAGGCGTAGTCCACGGACCACGCGGTGCCTGGTACCCGGGGCGCCGCCGCGAGCGCCTCGGTGGCCGACCGGAGGCGGCCCAGACTGTGGTCGACGACCTCGGCACGCGCGCCAGCGCGGTCGACCTCGGCCGCCGCGTCCGCGTCGGTCACCGCGACGACGGGCCGTCCGTCGGCACCGATCCAGGTGCCCGCGGTACGCGAGGGGCCGAGCCGCTCCACCAGACGCGCGCCCAGCACGGTCGGCGCGTCCGACGTGGACCGTCCGGACGGCTCGGACTGTCCTGGTGGCTCGGACTGTCCGGACGGATTGGATTTTCCGGACGGATCGGAGCGGCCGGGTGGGGCGGCCGTGCCGCCTCCGGCCGACGGGGCGCCGGGCGGTTCGTCCGCCATCGCGCTGGTCATCATCAGCCCGCCGCAGAGCAGCCCGCCGACGGCCGCCAGTCGCGCGGTCCTGTGCAGGCCGCGTCGTATGTGCCTCATCCCGTCACCCCCAAGAGCCGTTCCGAGACGGCGTCACGCACGCAAGGCGCCGCGGGAGCGGTGCCGTATCTCCATACGTGGGGTCGTGGCGGCCTGTTCACCCGGCTGCGCCCCGGCTGCTCGCTCCGGCCGGGCACTCGCGGGAACCGGTCGTGACGGAGATGTATCCGCCTTGGGGAGAAAACGAGTGACCTACCGCCGCTTGATCTGGTCGCCCTGCCAGTCGTGGGCCACCCATGCCCGGCCGGTGCCGAGCTCGACGCCACCCCTGACCGCAAGGGGATCCGTGAAGGCGTACGGGTTCCGGGGGAACCCCGCGGAGGACCAGGAGCGGCCGGCTGAGTGGCTGGCCGCTGAGCTGTGGCCTGGGGAGCTGTCACGGGATCGGCCGGCGGCAGCGGTCACCAGCTGATGCTGGCCGCCACCGGCAGATGGTCGCTGTCGGTGGCCGGCAGTACCCACGAGCGCTTCGGCTCCACGTCCCTGACCAGGATCCGACGGGTTCGTAGATTCCTGGAGCACTCTCGGAAGGCACCCGAGGGACTTCGAGGCTGAACACTCCACCTGGCCGTTGGGTCTTGCGTCCGTTCACGGCCTGAGGAGCGTGTCCGTCACCGTGTCGAGGTACTCGGGGTCGGTGGGGACGGTGTCCGGGACCGCGTGAGCAAGTTGGGCGTGGCCGAGGTAGCTGGTGTAGGCGAGGAAGCCGCGTCGGCGGGCCTCCGGCGGGGGGAAGCCGAGGAGTTCGAAGAGGTGGGCGAGGTAGCCGACCCGGCGCTCGGTGACGCGGGCGAGGGCCGCCGCCACCTCGGGGTGGTCGCCGGCGGCGAGCAGGCGCACCTCCAGGGGGTCCTCGGCGACCGAGGCGGTGGCCCCGCGCAGGAGGGCGGCGAGGCGGGCCGCGGGTTCGGCTTCGGCGGCCTCCATGGCCTGGATGATCCGCTCGGTGGACAGCTCCTCCCAGCGGGCGAGGGCCGCCGCGACGAGCGCGTCCCGGTTGGTGAAGTGCCAGTAGAAGCTGCCCTTGGTGGTGCCCAGGCGGGCCGCGAGCGGTTCCACCGCGACTCCGGCGACGCCGCGCTCCCCGAGTGCGGCCAGGGCGGCGTCCGCCCAGTCGTCGGCGGTGAGGCGCTTGCGGGCGGCGCCCCGTCGGGAGGAGCGGCCGTTCTGAGGGTCCCCGTGCTCGTGCATGTTTCCATACGGTACCGTACGGTGAACATACGCTCCCGTATGGAGGTGCGGTTATGCGCGGTGCGCGCACGGTACGCAACGTCCACCAGAGGATCGTCGAGGCCCCGGCCGAGACCGTCGGAACCCTCGTCGACCGGCTCTCCGCGCCGGACGACCCCCTCTTCCCCACCCCGCTGTGGCCCGCGATGGTCCTCGACCGCCCCCTCGGCGTCGGCGCCGACGGCGGCCACGGGCGGGTTCGCTACCGGGTGACCGCGTACGAACCGGGGCGCTCCGTCCGGTTCGACACCACCGACACCGACCTCGGCGAGGGCTTTCACCAGCTCGACGTCGAACCCCTCGGGCCCGACCGGTGCCGGATCGAGCACGTCCTCGAACTGACCATGGGTGCACGGGCGTTCGCGCTGTGGAAGCTGGCGATCCAGCCCGTGCACGACACGATGGTCGAGGAGATCCTCGACAATGCCGAGCGGGCCGCCCTCGGCACCCTGCCCCACCCGCCGGCCCGCCGGAGTCCCCGCGCGTTGCTCGCCAACCGCCTCTTCTGGGTCCGGCCGACCGCCGTCCCCGTCCCCGACTCGGCCCGCCTGCTCCACGAGGCCGTCGAGCGGCCCGACTTCACCGACGCCTGGCGCATGCCGCTGGCCCCCGGCATGGACCGCGAACCGGAGGCGTGGCGGCACGTGCTGCCCTTCCCCGTGCGGGGCACCGCGGACGGCGAGCTGATGGTCGGCGAGGACGCCTCCCACCTGGACTTCCGCACCTCGCTCGTGATCGACGACGACTCCGTGACCCTGGCCACCGCCGTACGGCTGCACAACACCCGCGGCCGGCTCTACTTCGCGTTGGCGCGCCGCGTCCACCCGTACGGGGCCCGCCTGATGCTCTGGCGGGCGCACCGCCAGGTCGCATACGCGGCCCGGCCCGCCGGGGAGCGGAACCGGGCGCCGGTGCGCCACCCCCAGTAGGCCGTTCCCCTCGGATTTTGCTGACCGGATGAAGAGGGCGGCGAGGGGGGCCTTGATGGTCAGTCCGCCGCAGGACCGCCCGAGGGCATGGTCGTGCGGCTCGCCGGCCGGGGTCCCTCGCGAAGGAGCCCCGGCGGCGTGCTGGCGGGCACCGACGATCATGGCAACGGCTCGATACGCGTCCACTGCGTGTCGGCCGACGACGCACATCACCAGTGCTCGGATTGATCCGATGAAACGGCCTAGTCGCGTGCGCGGTTGCGGCGGCGGTACTCCTCCGTCGGGACGCCGCCGACGCCCCAGTTCTCCAGGTCGACTTCGTCGATGAGGACGAAGGTGGTGGCGGGGTCCTTGTCGAGGATCCTGACCAGCAGGTCGGTCACGCCGGCGACGATCTCGGCCTTCTGGGAGGCGGTGGCGCCTTCGCGGGTGATCTTGACGTTGACGTACGGCATGGTGAGGGACGTCCTTCCGGTGGGGAGGGGGTGGGAGAGGGGGTTCAGGCGCGGCCGGTGACGTGGCCGCCGTCCACCCGCAGCGCGTGCCCGGTGACAAAGGTGGCGGCCGCGAGGTAGAGCACCGCCTCGGAGATCTCCGATACCTCGCCCACCCGGTTCAGCAGGGCGAGCCCGCCGAAGGAGTCCACATCGGAGCCCGCGTGCAGCGGTGTGCGGATGATGCCGGGCGCCACGAGGTTGACGCGGATGCCGTCGGCGGCGAGCTCGGCGGCCAGGCTGGTCGTCAGCGCGTGCACACCGGCCTTGCTCACCACCGGCGCGGAGGACGGGAAGCCCGCCAGCCCATGGTCCACCAGAACGGTGCCTATGTTGACGATGCTGCCACCCCGGCCCTGGGCGCGCAGCGCCCGCACCACGGCCTGGGTGGTGAGGTAGGTGCCCTTGAGGTTGCCCGTCAGGAAGCCGTCGAGCTCGTCCTCGGCGACCTCCGTGAAGGGCTTGGGTGCGAAGGTGCCGGCGTTGTTGACGAGGACGTCGATGCCGCCGAAGCGGTCGAACGCGGTGCGGACGAGGGACTCGCCGGTCGTCGACTCGGCGATGGCGCCCGCGACCCACGCGGTCCGTTCCGGGTGGCCGAGGCCGGCCGCGGCCTTGGCGAGGCGGTCGGGGTCCCGGCCGTTGAGGACGACGTTGGCGCCGTCGGCCAGGAAGGCGCGGGCGATGTCCAAGCCGATGCCGCTGGAGGAACCGGTGACAACGGCAGTGGTGGTCTCAGAAGTGATGGTGGCGGTGTCGGTCATGATGCGTGTGCCTTTCGTGGCGGCTGGGTTCGTGCGGCTGACACCAGAAACCTACGAACTCTCAACCCATAAGACCACGACGTAAATTGGAGCATGCGATAATCCAGCGTTATGGATGTGGATCTGCGTGACCTGGAGCTCCTGGACGCCACCGCCGAGGCGGGCTCGCTGACCGCGGCCGCCGAGCGGCTCTACGTGAGCCAGCCGGCCCTCAGCCAGCGGCTCACCCGGCTGGAGGCCCGCCTGGGCATGCCCCTCTTCGACCGCAAGGGCCGCCGCCTGATCCCCAACGCCGCCGGCCGCCGACTGCTGGTCGCGGCCCACCAGGTCCTCGGCGAACTGGAGTCCGCCTCCCGCGACCTGCGCGAGATCCGTGAAGGGCGCGACCGCCGGGTCCGCTTCACCGCGCAGTGCAGCACGACCTTCCCGTGGCTTCCGCCCGTGCTCCGCGCCTTCCGCGAACGCGAGCCGGGCATCGACGTGCGCATTGAGACCGTCCCCGACGACGCGCCGATCCCGGCGCTGCTCGCCGACGTGGTGGACGTCGCGCTGGTCACCAAACCGGACCTGCAGATGGACCGGGTTTCACTGACCCGCCTGTTCGAGGACGAGATGGTCGCCGTGGTGCCCGCCGGACATCCGTGGGCCTCGCGCGCGCACCTGACCGCCCGTGACTTCGACGGCGCCGACCTGGTCCTCTACGACTTCTACGACCAGAAGCGCATCCCGTCGATGCCGCTGCCGATCCCCGCCGGGGCCCGGCCCGCCCGGATCACCACCATGCCGGTGGTCACCGACCTGGTGGTCGAGATGGTGGCGGGCGGCCAGGGCGTGACGGTGCTGCCCAACTGGGTGGCCGCCCCGTACGCGACCTCGCACGACCTCGCCCTCGTCCACATCGGCGCGAAGCCGCTGACCCGCACCTGGTTCTGCGCCACCCGGACCGGCCCGCGCCCACCCCACCTGGAGGTCTTTGTCGAGGAGCTCACGGCCCGGCTCAAGACCCCCCACGTCGACCAGACCGCCTAGGGCCCTCCCGGCGATCATCAGGTAGGGCGCCACGAGGGTACTTCGACCGGAATCGTGGGTGGGGACGGGCGAATAAGTGGACAGTGACAGTGACCTGCGGCGTGCGGCTGTCGTGGCGCCGGCTGAACTCGGGCGAAGGCATGACTGGCGTGACCCGGGCGGATGCCGGTCACAGCCTGGCAGGGTTCGCCGAGACGCAGGAGGCCCTCGAGCCGCTGCTGGAGCTTGTGCTCGACCCAGGTGACACCTTCGTCCCGGGGCGAACCGGGGAGGGCTTGCTTCGGCGGAAGGACAGGGTCGGACTGACGACAGTCGCCTCCGCGCCGGCAGTCGCCAACTCGCATCACGGGGATTGGATCCATGCTCGGGCGAGAACGGCGAGACGATCTACGACCTGCCCAGGTCTTCCAGGACGGCGCTGCCGGTCGGTGCGCTCGTGCTCCAACCGGACTGCAACCTGTTCCCGAAGGTCCCGGGGCTGCTGAACGTCCAGTTCGGCACGGGCGGCCACGTCATCCACGGCAGAACCCGTGCCCGTTCAGGCCTCGGACAAGCCCGCCGTCCTCATCAGCGACGAGACGTCCGCCGTGATGAGCCCCCGGCCCGGTCCGGCGCCTGCCGCCGCCGCTGACTGTTTGCCGGACCAGCATCTTCCAAAAGCGCGTCGGTCTCGGCAGCGGGTGAAACGAGGGCTACGGACGCTCCCACAACTGCCGTCGTCGTCCAACCGCCCGGCGGCGCTTCGCCGGCGCGGTCAGCCGCCGGCGGTGCGAGGAGCGGCCGCCGCCTTCATCCGCTCGGCCAGGACGAAGGTGACGCTGATGAGCAGGGCCCAGGCGCCGAACTTGGTGAGCGCCACCGGCTCCCACCCGTCGAGCTGGTGGGGGTAGCTCCAGGCGCCGACGTAGGTGGCGGCGTTCTCGGCGACCCACAGGAAGAAGCCGATCAGGACGAAGGAGACCGCCAACGGCATGCGGTAGCGGCGCCGGCCGACGGTGAACCCGACCCGCGCCCCGGCGGTCACGGCCACCATCGCGGCGGCGAGCGGCCAGCGCAGGTCGGGCAGCCAGTGGTGGGTGAAGAAGTTGACGTACACCGCTGCGGCGACGACGGCGGTCGCCGCAGCGCGGTATCCGGTGAAGCGCAGCTCGAACAGGTGCCACGCCCGACAGACGTAGCCGGCCACCGCGGCGTACAAGAATCCGCCGTACAACGGCACCCCGGCGATCTTCGTCACCGCGTCCTCGGGATAGCTCCAGGACCCGAGGTGTACCTTGACCAGCTCGAACAACAGCCCCACGACATGGCACGCCGCGATCACCATCGTGTCCCGCGTGCTTTCCCACCCCAGCCGGCGGGCGGCCCACGTCAGCAGCAGCCCGTAGACGAGCACCAGGTCGTACCGTGCGACCGGGAGTTCCGGCAACGCCCGTGACACCGCGATACCGCCGAGGAGCGCCACTGCGAACGTGCAGCACCGCGCCTGTATGGCCGCGAATCTGGCCAGCTGACCCACACCGCCGAGGAAATTGTGCATGCCGGGGAGGACGCCGCAGGCCACGGAGTGGTTCGCTGACCCGCTCGGACCTCTCGACGCCTGGGCCCGCGCCGCGTTTGATCGGCCTGAGGCAGCGACGGGCGCTCGGCTGGGTGGTGCTCGCCAATGCCGTGATTCCCCTCGGTGACGCACTCGCCGTGATCACCCATGGCGGTACGGTCGCGAGGGCCGTGAGCGTGCACGTCTCGGCTGCGGCGATCGTCGTTCTGACCGCCGTCCTCCTGCTCACAGAGCGCCGGAACCGCCAGGCCTCCGGGAACTTCCAGCCGGCCGAAACGAGCCCTCAGCGCCACACGTCGCCGACGCCGTGAACAAGCCGCCAGTGGACTCCGACCCCATCAAAACGGCTCTCATGGATCATGTGCATAATCTTCCCCCGATCGAGAGTTGACCAGATGGGGGAGTGGCACCGTGGCGGAACAGAACAAGAAGGCGGTCCTGGGTTTCTTCGAGGCGGTGAGCGACCGTCGGCTGGCGGACCTGCCCCGGTTCATGGCGCGCGATGTCGTGGACCACAACAAGATCATCCACGGCGAGGCCGACGAGCCGGGGGCGGCCTTCGAGGGCCTGCGTCAGCAACTGGCCGCGTTCGATCCGCTCACCGTCCACGTGGATGAACTGATCGTTGAGGGCGACCGGGTGGTCGCCCGGGTCACCCAGCGCGGCGTCCACGGTGGCACCCATCCGCGCATGCCGGAGCCGACCGGCCGGAGCTTCGAGAACGAGGCGATCTGGATCTTCACTCTGGCAGAGGAAAAGATCACGGAGATTCGGGCGGTCAGCGACCGCCTTGGCCTGTTCTCCCAGCTCGGCTGGCCGCTGCCGCAGGCCGACTAGGATCACCACGCGCCGCGCACACTCACCCACCGGGCTCGCAGCGCGGCGCGCATCGGCTCTCTTCCCCGGCGGCCCGGTGCCGGGGCACCGGGCACCGGGCAGCAACACGGCGCCTCGGTGGGCGAACTCTGCGGTCTCAGCGGCCCAGGAGTAGACCAGGCTGCCGTCCCACACCTCCTCCGGCTCCTGCCGGTCGAACGGGCTGAGCGACTTCTCCGTCGGCTTCGGGAACTTGTCGTACTTCCGCACTAACCGCCACATCCCGAACGCCTTCACGTCCAGCAACTGCTGCACCGAGCGGGCGACGGCCATCACCGTCGACGCTCACCGACATGTCGAGGATGATGACGGAGCCGACGCTTTTCATCCCGCCAGGCGGGGCACCGGCCCAACGGGAGCCCAGCTCGGACCACCTGGTTCTCGCGCTCGATGGCCTTCAGGCGATTCCTCAGCCGGTAGCTGGGGCCGTTGAGCGAGATCACCTCGCACTGGTGCGGAAGCCGACGCGGTCCGGCCCTGCCCACCTATCAGGCCGAACGGCTCGCCGCCGCGCGGCGCCAGCGCCGCATTGATGCCGTCCCCGAACCGCTCCTGCCAGCCGTGGTCACCTTCGATGCTTCCCGCATGCAGGCGCAGGACCGGGCTCGCCGGGCCGGCACCCGCCCCCGCAGCGACCACACCCTGGAAACCTTGATCCAACCGGTGCCAGACTCGACCACCATGAGCGACTGGTTTCTGCAGCAGGAGCACGGAGTCCGATTCGAGTGGGGTCCCACGGGTGCCCAGCAGCTGGCGCCGGACGCCGCCTGTCTGGTGGTGGTCGACGTGCTGTCGTTCACGACATCGGTGACCGTCGCCGTCGAGGCAGGAACCCAAGTCTTTCCCTATGCCTGGCGCGACGAGACGGCGTCCGCCTTTGCTCAGAACAAGGCGGCGGCGCTGGCCGTCGGGCGGCGAGCCGCCACCTCAACCTCCCCGTGGTCCCTGTCACCGGCAGCACTCCGGCAAGCCCCGTTCACCCCCCGACTCGTGCTGCCCTCACCCAACGGATCCGCCATCGCCGCTGCGGCAGGCGATTCGACGGTGGTGGCAGGCTGTCTGCGAAACGCCAGTGCTGTCGGACGATGGCTGGCCCGGCACGGCTACGGAATTGCGGAACGTCCTGTCGTGGTGATCGCTGCTGGTGAGGGGTGGCCGGACGGAAGCCTTCGGCCTGCGCTGGAGGACTTGCTGGGGGCCGGGGCGATCATCGCTGAACTGGAGTCACGAGGAGGTGGCCCGCTGTCTCCCGAGGCGGCTGCCGCACAGACTTGCTTCACCCAGACCGCCGATGTCATGCGTGCCGTGGCTGCCTGTTCCTCGGGCATTGAACTGGCCCGCAGCGGGTTCGCCGACGACGTGGCCATCGCCACGGAGCTCGACGCCAGCGCGATCGTGCCCGTCCTCACCGACGGAGCCTTCGACCACAACACCGACGCCACGGCATCGCTTCCGAACCCATGACGTTTCGGCAGCACCTTGCACGAGTCAACAGAAGGCGGCGACCAACCGTGGATCACCACGCAGCGTGATCGACTACAGAAGTGGAGCCAGAACCCGACTGCGGCTGAACCTCACGGGGTGCGCCCCGTCTGCTCGCCGCACCGGCTGAGTACGATCACCTGTGCAGGTCTGAGTACGCGAGCGGTTGGCGGCCGCGCGCGGCGCCGGAAGGGTGGACACATGCGCCGACTGCTGCTGTTCGCCCCGCTGTTGCTGTTCACCGTCGGCTGCGGGGTGGTGCAGTCCTCCGAGGACGAGGCGACGGACGCCGCACGGGAGGCGGCCAGGAAGGCGGGCGAGCGGCTCTACAGCCAGCGTCCGCGCACGGCGGAGGAGGTGGGGCGCTCCGCCTCCGGCATCGACGAGGTGGAGGTGCTGCGGGTGACGGGTACCTCCACACACGACGGGGACGGCATCGACGTGGTCGTCCGCACGTCCGGCTCGGCGTACAACGAATGGCTCGACCTTGAAGAGGTCGCCGTGCGGCGCTGTTTCGCGGTGCGGGTGTCGCCCAAGTCGGAGTGGGGTGAGGATCCCCGTGACGTGGACTGCCCGGACAGCCCTCCGCTGACCTTCGCGCCGGCACCCGAGCCGCCCCGGCTGCCGTACGAGAAGCTCCGCGCGAAGCTTCCCCGCGTGCCGGAGGGCGGCCGGGTGGACGAGGGCGAGGTGCGCCGAAGGCTCGCCGCCCTGGACCTGCATCCGGCGATCCGTACCGAGGTGAAGGCCGACGGCGGCCGGGTCGGCGTTCTCCTGTCGGTAAAGGGCAACGGCTTCGACGCGCAGGACTGCCTTCTTGCGCGCGTGGGACCCGGCGCCACCGAGGTGTGGGTGCCGACCCGGATCCAGCGGATGCCCGGAGAGGGCGGCTGCACCATCGCCAACGCACTGGACCCGCAACCCCCACCGCACTGAACGGGGCGCCTGGCTCCCTCGGGCCACAGGCCCGCGTGCCCCATCAGGATCGGCAGACGGGGTGACGCGGCGCGGCCGCATCGAAGGGTGCCGGGGCGGACCAGGGCGATCCGTACTGGCTGTGGGACAGCACTACCACGCGGCGCTCGGA
Organism: Streptomyces sp. NPDC033174; assembly: GCF_055577795.1. Classification (NCBI taxonomy): domain Bacteria; kingdom Bacillati; phylum Actinomycetota; class Actinomycetes; order Kitasatosporales; family Streptomycetaceae; genus Streptomyces; species Streptomyces sp. NPDC033174. Next base: position 64,155 of record NZ_JBVIPQ010000016.1, on the reverse strand, counting down.
GGCGATCTCGGACGCTGCGGCCTCAGGCAGTGCGCCAGAGCCGGGCCGGGAGGTGGACCCCTGCGCGTACATGACGCGGCCCGGGCGTACTTCCTCGACCTCAACCGGACGGTGTGGGAAGGGTTGCCCGACGGCGAGAGCGTGCGGGACTACCTGGAGGACAACCGGCTGGCGTTCCTCGACGCGGCCCGAGCAGTCATGGGATAGCTCAGTTGCCGGGCCCGAAGACCTTTAGGGGACAGCCCTTAGGAGGTCCGGATGGCCTGTGCTTCACCGTCACCCAGTAAGGGTCAGATGGCGCAGGAAGGGACGATTTGGAACGAGCCGGTCTCACGTCAGGCGAGTGCGATGATGTCTGTCGTGACGACGACCGGTGTGAGAGGTGGGCTACCTCCCGTTGGCTGGCAATCAGACCTCATGCGACAGCTGGGCGACCTTGCCGCCGAGGACGCTCGTATTCATGGGCTACATCCGCATGGTTCCAGCAAGGGCGACGGCGCTGGCATCGACCAGTGGTCCGATCTTGACGTTCTGATCGATACTCCGGAGCCGGTGGCGGTGGCCGAAGCCTTCGCCGAGCGGATCGGTTCCCTCGTCGTGCCGCTGTTCGCATCGCAACGCAGCGGCGACTCGCGACGCTACACGCTGCGGACGGTGCTGGTGGATCTGCGACGGATCGACATCACCACGGTGGTTCCCACGGGCCCGGGTGCAGGTCCCCCATCCGAGGCGGCTGCAACGGGCGAGAACAGCGCCATGAAGGAGCTGATCAACGATTTCCGGTTCGACGCAGTTCTGGCGGCCGTCAAGGCGGCGCGCGATGACATCCTGATCGGCGGGCACCTGACCCTGCAGCTCGCCAGGCACGTCCTTGTCGCCGCCATGCTTCTCCGCGACCGGGACGCGGGAACGAACCACCACCGCTTCGGTGGGACCCAGTGGGATGCGTGGGCGACCGTACTCGGGTCGGCGCCGGCCCCCTACACCAGGCAGGGCATCACCAAGGCCATCAGGCACTACACGGACGCACTGGCAGACCTTGCAACGGCATGGGATCCGCGTGCCCGCCCTGACAACGGGCCGCTGCTCGCGCTGTTGGACGCGGTCGAGGATTCGACTTCGCCAAGCAGCTGAAGGCGGAAGATCACTATCCTGCACGAGTGTTCTCATGTGATGAGCTGACTCTGTCGGAGCGTGAACTATGGGAGGCGTTTCCCGAGGGACGCCGTGTGGACCTGCGTACGGGGACGCCCGAGGGCAATCACGTTGACGGAGGTGGGCAGTGGGGACCTGAACGCACGGTCCGGGCAGCCGTGATCACTGCCCTGCTCCTGGGCGCGCACACCGCTCAGCCATGCGCTGTAGCCTGCCTGAGCCTCGTCGGCGCGCGGGTTTCTGGCCACCTCAACCTGGCCGGGGCGCAGATCGACCACCCGCTCTTGCTTGAGGACTGCTGGTTCGAGGAAGGTCTGGACCTCTATGGCGCATCGACCGGGGAGATCTCGATCGTAGGCAGCCGAGTGCCCGGCATCGAAGCCGGATCAACCCGCATCGAAGGGCGTCTCAACCTGCGGCGCACCCTCGTGGAAGAGGGTTCCGCCCCGGCCTCCCATCGTCGCGAGGCCGCCTTGTCGCTCATGCACGCCCGTGTCACCGGCGGTGTGATTCTCAGCGGGGCCGAGATCAACGCCTCGCAGGGGTGGGCCGTGTCCGCCGGCGGCCTCGTCACGGAAGGGGGTGTCTTCTGCAGAAACGGATTCGTGGCGCGGGGCGAAGTACGGCTGATGGGAGCTCACCTGCCGGGTGGACTGTTCATGGAGGGCGCGCATCTGCAACGGCCCGGCCCGACCGGGGTGGCCTTGTCCCTGGACAACGTGGTGGCGTCGACGCTCGAGCTCTCCCAGGGGTTCACTGCTGATGGAACCGTACGACTGCGCGGTGCCAAAGTGTCGGACAACCTGACCTTCGAGGGAGCCCTTTTGAACGGGCCGCCCGACAGTGATGGTCAGGCCCTGGTCGGCATGCTGATGCAGGCCGTCGACTTCGACTTCACCCTTGCCCGGATACCGACCGGCACGGTGGACCTGCGGGGCGCGCAGGTGTCCTATCTCCATGACAGCGAGCACAGCTGGCCGGAGGCGGTGGAGCTGGACGGCTTCGTCTACGGCTCCATCAAGGTGAACGACATGGGTGAGCGACGTGAGGCGGTGGGGCAGCGGGACTCCGTGGCCCGTCGTGTGGAGTGGATACGGCGCAGCCCGGGCTACAGTCCTCAGCCGTACGAGCAGTTGGCGACCTGGTACCGCAAGGCCGGCCACGACGACGACGCCCGCCGGGTGCTCCTGGCCAAGCAGCGTCACCGGCGTCGTACACTGCCCCCGGTCACGCGCGCCTGGGGGCAACTGCTCGACGTGACTGTCGGCTACGGGTACCGTCCATGGCTCGCTGGCGTCTGGCTTCTGGTACTCGCGCTGTTGGGCACCATCGCCTTCCGCACCCACTCCCCGGTCCCGGTGAAGCCGGGCGAGGGCGCCCCGTTCCAGCCCCTCGTCTATACGCTTGACCTCTTGATCCCCATCGGTGGCCTGGGCCAACGCACGGCCTGGTACTGGACGGACAACGGTCTCCAGTCGCTTGCTTACCTGCTGATCGCCTTGGGATGGGTGCTGACGACAGCCGTCATCGCGGGTGTGACCCGCACACTGCAGAAGAATTGAGGGCCGTCCCGCAGATGCCTCGGCGTGGGCCGTCTGTGGGCGGTCCGGCAATCACCCAGAGCGGGCGGCTGCTCCGTAAATGATCTACGCCATGCTGGTTGGCCTGCTTTTTGTTACCCGTCACCCGGCGAGGGTGAGGTCGTGCAGGCGGGTGATGCCGAGCATGGCGCGGTAGACGCCGTCGCCTTTCAGGTGGCAGTCGCGCAGGATCTTCCAGTTCTTCATGCGGGCGAAGACGTGCTCGACGCGGGCGCGGATTTTGCGGTGGGAGGAGTTGTGCTCCTCTTTCCAGGCCGGCAGTTCGGACTGGCCGCGCTGGCGGCGGCGTGGGATGACCAGTTCGGTGCCGCGATAGCCGCCGTCGGCGATGACGGTGGTGCGGCCGACGACGTCCTTGACGCCGGACAACTCCCACGCCTTGCAGTCGTTGAGGTTGCCGGGCAGTAGCCGGCCGACGGCGACGACGAGCCGGGTGTCGGCGTCGATGGCGACCTGGTGGTTGGTGGAGTACCGGTAGTTCTTCGACTGCTCGGCCACCTGGTGGTCGCGGGTGGGGACCAGGGTGTCGTCCACGATGATCATGGTGTCCTTGCGGAACCGCTTGCGCTGCTGCAGAGCGAGCGCCGGTGCGAGGTGATCGATGATGCGGTCCGCGGCCGACTTCGACACCCCGAACAACGGGCCAGTTGGCGCAGGGTGAGGTTGGTTCGCCAGTACGCGGTGACCAGGAGGACCCGGCTTCCAGCGGCAGGCTCCAGGGCCGGCCCTTCCGGACCGGGTCCGCCCCTTCCCTCCGCAGGGCGGTGGCCCGTCTGCCGAACTGACGCGAGCTCGACCCGGTGAACGGGGCTATCCAGGAGGGCTCCGACGCCGTGATCACACCAGACACGGCTGGAACCGACCCATCGAAGATCATTTCGTTAGGAGTTCTTAGTGGCCGCCCAGCGGCTCACTATGGGCTGAAGGGCGTCTGGTCAGGTGGTCTGTGTGCAGGCGCGGGTGACGTCCCGGCCAACCCTCGTCGTAGGAACCCGTGAGAGGTGCTCAGGCGGCCGCGTGTGGCTTCCAGTTGGATGGGGTGGGCTGACTGAGCCTCAGGGCGATCGTAGGCCGGCCGAGGCTGAGCAACGGCCACGTGCGCAGCTCAGCCTCGCCCAGCTGCGCCCGAGTGCAGGGCCTTCTATCGCTGCGGGGCGATGCCCAAGGTCCAGATGAGCTGGGCCAGTTCTTCGGTGAAGAGTTTGTCCGGGCTGCGTGTCTGGGTCTGGAGGTGGCCGTAGATCTCCAGTGAGACCAGGCCGTGCAGGTGGCTCCAGATGCGCAGGGCGAGAGCCACGGCGGCCGGGGGCAGGTCGGGGAAGGCCGGCCGCACCTTGTCGAGGAGGCCGGCGTCGAAGTCGGACCAGGTGAAGTCGCTGTCCGCGTACCGGTGTTCTGCGTGTGGCCAGGCTGCGGCCGCCAGTGCGGTGATGCCAGTGCAGACTCGGCGGGCGGCGTCCGGGGCGGCGCCGCCCTCGGGAGGGCGGTAGCCGGGGACGGGGTCGCCGTAGACCAGGCGGAAACCCTCGGGGTGGTCCAGGGCCCAGCCTCGGAACGCGCGAGCCCACGCCTGGATACGGGCGGCCGGCTCTTGGGCGGGGGCGGCCTCCCAGGCGGAGTCCACGGTGTCAGCCAGCGTGGTGTACACGTCGTTGATCAGTGCCGTGACGAGGTCGTCGCGCGTGGCGAAGTATCCGTAGATGGCGTTGGCGGTCATGCCCATCTCGCGGGCGATGGCTCGCAGCGTGATCGCGTCGGGGCCGCCCGAGGCCATCAACTCAAGGGCGACCTTCTTGATTTCGGCGGTCGTCTCGGCCCGCAGCCGCTCGCGGCGTCCTCTGATCGTTCCCACAGCCAGAGACTCTACAGTGTCACTATGCTGCACGCCGTTCATTTACTTCACGGCGTATAGTCTCCGCATGCCGTGAAGGGATCGCGGTCGTCGTAGCTACAGGGGAGAGCCATGCACATCGGAGTCATCGGAGCCACCGGCGGCATCGGCAGCCGCGTCGTCACCGAAGCCCTCGGCCGGGGGCACCACGTCACGGCCTTCAGCCGCGACGCCTCAAAAATCGAGGAAAGCCGGGAGAACATCACCTGGAAGAGCATCGACGTTCTCGACGCCGGCAGCGTGGCGGCCGTACTGCCCGGTCTCGACGTGCTGATCAGCGGATTCCAGCCCGGCAACGCCGCCAAGGACATCGCCGACACGGTGGCCCGCTCGATCGCCGATCCCAGCCTGTACGCAACCGCCGCACGAAGCCTGCTGAAGGCGCTGGAGAGCCACCCCCGGACCCGGCTGATCGTCATCGGAGGCGCCGGCAGCCTCGAGATCGAGCCCGGACTCGTGCGGGCGGACAGTGACGACCTCCTGCACGAGACCCTTGGCGCGATCGGCCTGCCGAGGGAGTACGCCGCCGCGGTACGCGGGCACCGCGACGCCCTGAACGTCCTGCGCACGTCCAACCGGCTGTGGACCTACCTCAGTCCTGCGGAGGACATCGCCCCCGGCGAGCGCACGGCCCGGTTCCGCATCGGCACCGACCAGCCAGTCCTCGACGCGGAGGGACGCAGCCACATCTCCATGGAAGACGCAGCCGTCGCACTCGTCGATGAGGCGGAGCTGCCCCGCTTCGTCCAGCGCCGCTTCACCATCGGTTACTGACCGACATCGGTGGGTTGACTCCGGACTCCGCCTCCGCCGGTCGCACCTGGAAGTCGGCATCGGGGCGGTACGGACCGGTGGCGACGCGTGGATCAGCCGGGGCCGGGGGCCAAGAGTGCGACGGCCGACAGGGGAGTGGAGAGTTCGTTTTCCGCTGGGGCGGGTGTCCGGCCGCCTTCGGCCGCGAGCCGTACGCCGGGGTTCAGGGGTGTCGGCGGGTGTGCGGGACCGGTGCCGGCGGGCGGGGAATGATCTGCACTCCGAAGCCGCACCTGAACTGGGCACTCATCACCATGATGACCCGGCGCCCGACATGGCGGGGCCCCCGCGTGGACACCTGGACGAAGAAGACGTCTTGATCATGTGACGTCAGGAATCGCGGACAGGTTCAAGGAACTCGAGCCGATTCCCCAGCTTGTCGAAGGCATAGAAGCGGTCGTGGCCCGGGAAGTTGTCGTCCCAGGTGACGCTCACTCCGTTGTCTTCCAACTGCTTGGCGAGCGCTTGGAGCGAGGTGACAAGGATGCCCGGGTGCGCCTTTCTATTTGGGTGAAAGTCCTCTTCAACCCCCAAGTGGACCTCCAGGCCACCGCCTCGGAACCAGCACCCACCGCGAGCCGCCAGCGCCGGCGGCTTCTGGATCTCGGTCATGCCCAGAACGCCTTCCCAGAACTCGCGGCAGACTTCCTCAGCGCCTGGAGGGATCGCAAGCTGCACGTGATGCAGGCCGTCCAGGGTGTACTTGAGCGTTCCCGGAGTCACGTCTTCTCCTCCATAAGAATCTTGATGTCAAGATAATGAGGACTGGGCGGTCCTGACAAGGGCGCGGACTCGACCGACGTCCGAAAGCACCTTGTCAGAGAGGCAAGAAGGGGCTCGGCGAACCACCCGACAGAGGCGGTGCGGAGAATGTCGGGCGACCGGGACGGTGTCGCCGCACGATGGGGGGCATGCTCCTCGGCCGGTGGAGGAGATGCGTCGTGCGCTCCTTGCGGGCCGAGCCGCTCTGCCCGCGGTCGGTGCGGCTCGGCCCGCCGAGGGGTTGGTGCCCTTCGTGGGGGCCGCCTGAGGCGGTGGCCAGGGATGTCGCCAGATCGAGGAGCCGACACCGCCATCGAGGAGGGCCGGGGCCTGTCCTCGATGAGCGGCATCCTGGCCGATATCGCCTAGCGTGCGCTGCCGGCCCGACGGCCCGGCCTCACTTCAGGTGCCGGCCGAAGAACCGGTTCCCGTCCTCCACCTCGAACCACGGGGTGCCGACGTGCCCACCCGTATTGGCGTGCAGCGTCTTCTCCTTGGTGCCGAAGGCGTCGAACAGGTCGAGGGCCCGTTGCCGGGGGTTCCCTTCGTCGTCCCACTGCAGCAGGAACAGCAGCGGAATGGTGACCTGCCGGGCCTCCTCGCGCTGGGCGCGGGGCACGTAACCCCCGGCGAAGAAACCGGCGGCCGTGATGCGCGGTTCGACCACCGCCAGGCGGATGCCGACGGCTGTCCACCCCGAGTACCCCACCGGGCCGCCGATCTCGGGCAGCGACAGGAGTGCGTCCAGGGTGGTCTGCCATTCCGGGACCGTCTTCTCGACCAGCGGGCCGATGAAGGACTCGAAGATCTCGTCGACCGGCTCGCCGGCCTGCATCGCCCGGCGGAGGTCGGCGCGGGCCTGCTCGTCGACGGCGGAACGGGGCCGGTCCCCGTGTCCGGGGGCGTCGATGGCGGCCACCGCGTAGCCGTACGCCGCGGATTGCCGGGCCCGGCCCACCAGCCTGGATTCCCGCCTGTGCAAGCCGCCGTTGTGGCCGAACAGGATCAGCGGGGCCGGTTCGGCGGATTCAGGCGTCCACAGGGTGCCGGGGATCTCGCCGAGGGTGAATTCGCGTTCGAGGACGCCGTTGTCGAGGCGCTGTTCAGAAGTGAATTGCATGGTCGTGCCTTTCGGGAGTGCTCAGAGCGGCGCTCCCGGACGATCTATCGCCCGACCGTGACCCCGGAGGGGAGCACCCATGTCGATACTGCGTTCACGGGTACCACCTCCTCGTTCTCTCGCACGGCCTCCCGAAAAGTAGCAGTGGTCACCGTGGTTCGCCAACGGGTTTTTGCGGAGGCTCCGTGGCCGGACGCCACGGAGCCACGGAGGCTTTCTCAATGAAATGATCTCGTGAGGTGACTCGGCCGGCCAGGGGATCCCGCGAGTTGCGATGAGTCCTGCGGCGTCCGGTGGTCGTACTGTCGAACCCGTTACCGAGGAGGACTTCTGATGCGCAGCGTGACCTATTCGATGGGCGTCTCACTTGACGGTTACATCGTCGGGCCGGACGGCGACTTCGACTGGACGGCGCCCGTCGAGGAGGTCTTTCGCTTCTGGATCGACGAGATTCGACAGGTCGGCGTCCACCTACTGGGACGACGGCTGTACGAGACGATGCTGTACTGGGAGACCGCCGACCAGGATCCGTCGCTCGACGACTCGATGCTCGAGTGGGCAGCGATCTGGAAGCCGCTCCCCAAGGTGGTGTTCTCCACCACGCTGTCGGCGGTGCAGGGCAATGCCCGGCTGGCCTCCGGCGGCCTGGCGGAGGAGATCGAGCGGTTGCGAGCCGAGCCGGGGGAGGGCGACATCGCGATCGGCGGCGCGACCCTCGCCGCCGAGGCGGCCGCGTTGGGTCTGATCGACGAGTACCGGGCCATGGTCTACCCGGTGCTGGTTGGCGGTGGCATTCCGTTCTTTCCCCAACGTGAGCGCCGGGTGGATCTCGAACTCGTCGAGACCCGCACCTTCAGCTCGAGAGTCGTCTACCTCCGCTACCGGGTGGCGCGTTAGCCGACTTGTCCGCCGAGCCCTCGGTCACGCCGCAGGTCACCGCATCGTCACGGCAGCGACGCCCCTCGGAAGCCTTGCGTGGGCCCGGCTACGGATCAAGCCGGTTCCAGCAGGACGGCCGGCAGCGCCCCGCTCACGATCGGATCTTTCGGCAGGCAGAGCCCGAAGAACTCCTCCACACCGCCCAGCGCGGCGCGGTGAACCTCCCTTTGGTCCCGTTCCGGGTCCGGGAGGCCAGCGGCCGTCAGCCGCTCCTGCACTTGAGCGGCTGTTGCGGGGTCGCCGTCGACCCCTTGGTAGCCCCACGAGGCGTCCAGGTGCAGGTTGCAGCTGCTCAGCAGCTCGCCGTCGTGGAAGTACTCGAACTGGGGCGGGACCGGCTTGCCGTTCTCCTCCTCGTACTCCAGGAGGCAGACATGAGCGCCGCCGCGCGAAACCGGTGCCGGCGGGCCGAACTCGCCCTGCGACGATGACAGCCTTTTGGCGTGATCGGGCGGCTCTGCCGCCCCGCCCGAACAAGTGGTGAGGTGGTATTCGTGTCCCGTTCGCGGCGGTGAGGCGGTCACCTCTGCTCCGCTCAGGGCGAGGGCATGAAGCCGGTGGACAGGTCGAGATGGAAGGGCGAGCCTGGAGCCGTCGGGGTCCAACCCTCACGTAGGGCACGTTCGATCGCTGAGGCAACGTCGGAGGGCAGTACCGGTTTGGCCTCGCGGCCGATCCAGTTGCTCAGGTGCGGCTGATTGGTGGTAACCACGAGCGTTGTCCCCGAGCTGTCCACATGCTCAACCGCGAACGTGCACGGTGACCAGGCCAGACCCTGGAAGTAGGTCGGCCTGCGTCGCAGCCGCCAGCGAAAGGCCGTGCCGCCGACAACGATGCGCCGTGCGCCCTTACGCCCCAGTGCCATGGCTCCCCCCTCGACGTGCAGAATGCTAGCGGCTTCAGCTCTGCCGCCCGTGGGAATGAGACGTGCCACACCCGTGCCAGATCGTGCGGGGAGCCACGGGAAACACCGGGCACCAGCCCGACAAGCGATCGGACGCCGGCAGCGCTCCCGCCCAGGTCAGCCGAGCAACCGCCCGTGGCGCTCCGGCTCCTTCGTCGAGCGGTTCGCCGCCCGTACGACGGCGATGCGGCGTTGGGGAATCCGACCTCGCCAGGCTTGAGGGAGGAGACGCACCCATCTCCCCGACGGGCGGCTCCTGATCGCCCGCATCGACTCCACCGTCCCCGAGCAACGCAGCTCCTGCAGCGCGCACTCCGCACCGCCGACAGCACCTTCACCACAAGGGGCCGCTAGATGGAGACTCCGCACCGATGCCGACCGCCGCCCTCCGATCACCCCGGCACCCTCGCCCTCAAGGCCCCCGCCTCTACGACACCGCCGTCTGGCAGCAGGTCGCCACCCACTGGGTCACGACCACCCTCGGAACCACACTGCAGACAGCGACCGAAGCGACTGAACCCCAGGAGGAGCGGCGTCGGCAGACGCATGGGCCCACGGGCCCAATTCGCAACCATTAACGGCGACTTACCGCACTGGCCTGCGGGGCCTCACGCCGTAGCCGAAGCCGAAACCGCGCTGACCCCCGCATCCGTGAGCATGTACAGCATGCTGTCGGCGACCAGGGGGACTCCATCCGCACCCGGCTCGCCCTTCACGCGCCATAGTGCCGCTCCCGTACGGGCGTTGTAGGCCCACAACTCCGAGGTGTGGGCCACCAATACGGACTGACTGTTCGGCAACGCCGGTGCGGAGGTGCAGCCGTTGGACGGCGTACGCCACAGTTGCCTGCCATCGGATGCGGTTCTTGCGGTGACGTAGCCGCCGGGCTCCTTCTCCACGTCGGAGAAGGGGTTCTGGAAGCCGGAGTCGACGGAGTGCGCGCCCCGGTAACCGTCACTCGTAGCCAGGAAGATGGCGGACCCGCCCGACGCGGCCTCGGGAGTCACCGGCGAATCGACCGTGGCGCGCCAGCGCCGGTCGCCCGTCGCGGCGTCGTAGGAGTACACGGCCCCGGTCCCGCCCTCGCAGGCGTAGACCGTACGCCCGTCGGCGGAGAGGGTGATCCGCGCACCCGAGCCCTCTGCGCTCTCCTTCGGAGGCGCGGGAGACCTCCAGCGCCGCTCCCCGGTGGAAAGGTCGTACGCGGCCAGTTCATTGGCCTTCCCCGACCCGGTCGCGTACATCAGCTTCGTATCCGTCGCCAGCACCACGCTGTCCTGCTTCGGCAGTGACCAGCGCTCGTGCCCCGTATCCGCGTCGAGTGCGACGATCCGTTCGCCGCCCCGGGTCTCCGCGATCACCTGTCCGCGGGAGGGGTCTCCGAGCAGGAGCCGGTTCCCCTCGGTCCGCCACTTGATGCGCCCCGTGCCCGTAGCCAGCCCGCACAGCACACCCTCGACCAGGGTGCGGGTGGAACCGGCCTCGTCCGCCGTCTTCTCCGTCGACATCAGCACGCACACCGTGGAGCCGATCACCACAGGCGCGGCGGGGGAACCGCCGCCCAGCGGCCCACTCGCCCAGCGCCGGCTGCCGTCGCCGTCCGCGAAGGCGTTGACGTGCCCGCCCCTGGCCGCGGCATAGACGGTTCCGTCGGCGACGGTGACAGGCCCGAGCACCGCGTCCCCCTGCTTGCCGCCGGTCACCTCGGCCACCCACCGCACGCGTCCGCTCCCGGCGTTCACCGCGTGCACGGACATTGGGCCGTCCGAGGTGACGTAGAGAGAGCCGCCCGCAGTGCTCAGCCAAGTCACTCCGGCGGCAGCCCCCTTCATCGGGTACGTCCAGGCGGGCTGGCGCTCGGGCGGCGCCGCAATGCCCGCGTCCTCCTCGCCGCCGAAGACCTTCCACGCCGCAAAGGCCCCGACGCCCACGACCCCGGCCCCGAGCACTGCTCGGCGGCCGACGTGCCGCCTCTGTCGTCCGGCGTGACCCCGTGCGTTCATTGCTTCACCTTTCGCGTCCAGCTGCTTCCGGGCTTCCCCTCGCGGCCGACGGAGACCGGATCGCACCACGATCGACTGAGACAGCGTGAGCGGCCCCGAGGAAGCGAGAGGCACAAGATGTACGGCACGCGCAGCAACCAGGCCGTGCCGCCAGCACATCACATGCACGTACGGGGCAGGGCCGTGTCGAGGTAGTCCTTGCCCGGCTTGAACAGCCCGTACGGCACGTACTGCGGGATTTGTTCCTCGGCGACCCACGCGAGCTCCGTCAGCTCCTCGGTGTCCGCGACATGGGCGGTGCCGCCCACCACCTCGCAGGCCGCGTACGACACCAGCCGGCCCGTCTTCGGGTGGACTTGACGCTCAGGGGCGGTTGGTTGGTGTTTGGGGTGGTGGCTGACCTGGTGGGCTGCTGGTTGGTTGAGAAGGCGATGGTCCTTTCCGCGGCCCACGGCTTCGTGATCGTCCGACGAGCGGCTGGCCCCGTACGAGCAGCGCATGGGCGAGCCCGGCGCCGTTCGGCCCGACAAGCTGCGCGACCAGGCCGGCCGCCTCGGACTCCACCACGTCGCCGAGCTCGTCGCCCTCGGCGGCCGCGCCTACGTCGATCCCGTCGCCGCCCTCCGGCCGGACGGGCACCTTCTGTGCGGCCCCGGCCAACTAGAACGCCCAGGGGCCAAGTACAGCGCTCAGTCACATGTCTGTGTAGCCGAAGCAAGCTTGTTGGCACTGGGGCAGGCTTGTTGTCACCGACTGGGCGGCTGCGCAGTCGGTGCGACGTTTCCGTGACCGGCTACACCTGATCTTGGCGGTTGAGACCACCTGCGTGCCACACGACGCTAGCGTTTGTTCCATGATCGTATGGCTCAACGGCACCCACGGCGCAGGCAAGACGACGACCAGTGCACTCGTGCAGCAGCTGATCCCGGATTCGCGGGTGTTCGATGCCGAAAAGGTCGGTGAGACGCTCATGGACATCAAGCCGGGGCTGCCCTGGACGGGCAACTTCCAGGACTGGTCGCCCTGGCGGCCGCTCGTGGTCGAGACCGCCCGCCACGTACTCGATTACACCGGTGGCACTCTGGTGATGCCCATGACTGTCCTGGTCGAGCAGTACTGGCGCGAGATCAGCTCGGGCCTCGCCCAGCATGCGATTCCGGTACGGCACTTCGTTCTCCATGCTGACCAGGAAACCCTCCGCGGGCGTATCGAGGGGGACACGGACCTTGGTCCTTCCCCGTTCCGTCTCGCATACCTCGAGCCCTACGCCGAGGCGGCCCGCACGTGGCTGCACGGTGAGGCCGAGGTCGTCGACACCACGCACCTCACGCCCGCCCAGGCCGCCCTGCAGATCGCGGAGGCCGTCAAGAGCTGAGGTCCGCCGTCGATCATCGCTACTGGTGACACAAGGGCTGCTGTATGAGCATTTGTGACAAGCGGCGTGCCTCACTGGTGACAACCAGGCTGTTTCGGCCGGTCCCATTCGCCATGTCATCCGGCTCTGCCGGTGACAACTACTGAGCTTCGGCTCATCTGCGACCGCCGCGCCCCGTGTTCGGCGGCACCGACATCCCGTGGTTTTCTGGGCCTCGGTCCGGCGAGGTGTGGTCAGCCCAGGACAGCGCTTGGTTGCGCGGTGGCGTCCCGGGCGTTCAGCGGCGGCTTCTCAGCTCTCGCCGAGGGCACGGTTGAGGGCGTCCCTCACGACAGCGGCTGCTTCCAGCCTGGCGTCTGTTTCCTGACTACTGCCCTGGTGAGGTGTCAGCTTGTCGATCTCTGCCTGGGCAAAGTCCCGCCCAGCCTGGACGTTCGACGCATAGAGCGTACGGTCGCCAGCCAGTCCAGCCAGTCCAGCCAGTCCAGCCAGTCCAGCCAGTCCAGCCAGTCCCAGCCGCACCGCCCCGGGCCGCCCCTTTCGCTGGCGCGTTGACCTGCTTCTCCAGCTCACGGAGCACCCTCATCCGCTCCTCATTGTCCTCGCGCGTGCCCACTGTGGGCCTCCTTTCGCGTTGCGAACGTTTCAATGAGGTGTGGGCACTTATACGGGCTGGGCATCGCATCCGCAGCGCGCTGACTTATCGCTCGCATGGCCGCTCGCGTGCACCTCGACGGTCTTGGCGGGCGCCACCGGGCCACTCCGGGTCCCATCGGCTGACGATGCCTGGCACTCTCGTGTGCGCCACGATGTCCCGCACCGCACCCGTGTGCACCATTCGGCGATGCACAGCTCGCGCGCACCCGGTGCGCCGCACGCGATGCATCGGACCGTAGCTGGGCAGACCACCTGCCGCTCGACCTTCCGGGCTGCCTCGTGCACCCGACTTGATCGGGCACAAGATGTCGGGTCCGGCATGGTAGGCGCTGCCTAGCGTGGTGGTCATCAAGAGGAAGGAGACCGGGCATGCTGGAGCGGCTGAACCAGGCTATGGAGCACATCGAGCGCCATCTCGACCAGGACATCGAGGTGGAAGAGCTGGCACGCATCGCGGCCACCTCGGAGTACCACCTGCGCCGGATGTTCTCCGCGCTCGCGGGCATACCGCTGTCGGAGTACGTCCGGCGCCGTCGGCTCACCCTCGCGGGCGCCGAAGTACTCGTGGGGCGTGAGACGCTGCTGGAGATCGCGGTGCGTTATGGCTACAGCTCCGGCGAGGCGTTCGCGCGGGCGTTCCGTGCCATGCACGGCATCGGACCGGGCGACGCCCGGCGTACCGGTGCCGAGCTCAGCTCCCAGTCCCGGATGGCCTTCCGCCTCACCATTGAAGGGAGTAGCAGTATGCGATACCGCATTGTGGACAAGGCGGACTTCACCGTCGTCGGGCTCAAGACCCGGGTACCGCTGGTGCATGCGGGGCCGAACCAGGCGATCATGGACTTTGTCCGCAGGATCGACCCGGAGACCCTGGAGCGCCTGGAGAAGCTGTCCGACCAGGAGCCGCACGGCATCGTCGCGGTCTGCGACGACCTGGACCCCAGCCGCGCCGAGGGCACCGAACTCGACTATCACCACGGCGTGATCACCTCCGTGGCCGCTCCCGAGGGCACGACCACGTTGGCCGTCCCGGCCGGCACCTGGGCGGTCTTCACCACCTCCGGGCCGGCGCCGCAGGCCATCCAGGAGCTGTGGCGGGACGTCTTCACCGAGTGGTTCCCGTCGAACCCGTACCGCAGCCGCACCGGTCCTGAGATCCTTCGCACCCGCCTGTCGCCGGACAAGACCGAGGCCGACGCCGAACTGTGGCTCCCGGTGGAGCCCGAGCACGGCTGAACAAAGCAGGAAGCCCCCCGGGCAGGCGTGTGTAAGCGCTTCGGTTGGCCGCCTTTCGGGCCAACCGAAGCGCTCAGTCACAGTTGGGGTCACGTTCGCAGACCGCGCCCCTGCGGGGACCCGGTCTGCTGCTGTGGGCGTGTGAGGGCGGAGGCGGTGACCGCGTCGGACGTGTGCGGGCTGCAAGGTGGGTGACGCGTTGAAGTTCGCGGCCGCCCGGAAGGGCCGGCAGGCGGAGTACGTCGACTGTGGCCGTCAGATCCGCACGGCATGGCGCACGACAAGGCCACCCACGCGGTGACGCATCCGGCCATGGCGGTCCCGATGGTGAGATCTCGTTCGCGATCGTCACCAAGGTCTGGGTTCCGCCCGCCTGACAGTGTCGCGACCTGTGCCGCGAACGATTCCAACGTCGTGCCTCTCACCCCAGCTCACACCAGCCGCCGGGATGCCTCCCGGTATGCCGACCCCGCTCTCCCATCCCCAGTGGAGTCAGCGGCATACCTCGGGCGTAGAAGGTGCTCACCTGATGGGCGGAGGGAGCTCGGTCCAGCAGGTGATGTCGCGCCGCTGCGGTCGATGCGACGGTCGGTGCATGGTCGGTGCGACAGGGACGACGAGGGCGCCGTGGCGCATGTGGGGGCAGCGGTGGCGGCGTTGGGTGGGCCGGGCCTCGATGGTGTGGGCGGTGGTGTACGCCGGCTTCGGCCTGGCATGCGCGCTGAGCGGGACGCCGCTGCTCTACCTGGGCAGCGAGCCAGGACCCTCGGCGCTGGGCTGGGGGGTCGCGGGGGTGGGGGCACTGGCGGCCCTGGCCTGTGGCGCGGTGGCGCGGTACGGATTGCGGCCGGAGTTGCGGGTGTTGCTGTGGGTGGTCTGCGTGCTGGTCGTGATCGCGGCATTCGGCCTGTTGATGGACGTCATCACACTGGTATTCGGTCAGGGAGTGGACAGCGGGGTGGCCGCTGCGAACCACGCGCTGGCGGCGGCCGGGGCCCTGCTGCTCGCGGCCACTGCCCGGTCTGTCCGCCGCCCGCCCGCCGCGCCCGTCGTCCAGGCCCCTTCCGCCGCCTCCGGGGCGGTCCAGCTCGCCGCCTGCGCCGGTACGGTGGCTTTCCTGCCGTACGCGGCAATGAAGCTCATCTGGGCGTTCGGTGGCACCTTCGCCGGGATGACCGGTGAGGACATGCGCGCGATCTCCAAGCGCAACGGTGCGTCAGGAATCTGGCTCACCCTGGAGTCCTGGGGTCTGGACGGAACCGTGCTGCTGGCCGCGCTCGGCACCTTCCTGCTGTGGGGTCTGGTCCGGCCGTGGGGCCAGGTCTTCCCGCGCTGGACGCTGTGGCTGCGTGGCCGGCGCGTCCCCCGCTGGCTCCCTCTGGCCCCGGCCTTGACCGGCGCGGCGACGCTGGCTCCGTACGGGATGTTCGGCGTCGGCTACGCGGCGCTGGCCACGGCCGGCGTGGTGACGATGCGGCGAGGCGACTTCCACTCCTCGAGCGATGCACTGTTGGTCGCCTGGATCGGTATGGCTGCGTTCGCCGTCTACGGAGTCGCACTGATTGTCGCTGCCCGCTCGTACTGGCTCCGGACCCATTCCACCCGTCTGACGCGCCTTGACGCGCCTTGACGTGGAGTGACCGCTCGCGGCTGGTCAACTCCCCACCAGTTGGCTGCCCATGGGAGTTTCGCGCGCACGGCGGCGATGTCCGCCGCGCAGCGCACCCCGTGCCCCGTCGTCGTCCGCATCGGGCCGCCGCCGTGTCGTTGCGCCTGGGCAAGGAACTGGAGGGCCTCGTGTGCCCCGTTCCCTTTGTATGATCTTTCTCTGGTGTGACGGGGGAGGGTGGACAGTGGCGGGAAGCGGTGAGCGCCGCCGGAGGAAGAACGCGGACGGCGAGGAGGGCGAGGGCTGCTGTGCGACCACGCTCGACACGCTGACGCACCCGTGCTGTTGCGGCGGCGTGTGGACGCAGGCGGCCCTGCTGCTTGCCATTCTGAGCCCCTCGCTCACGTCTGCCGGCCACGGCGCGGACCCTGCTGCGCCCCCTCCGGGCGGACGGGTGGCCGCCGTGATGTACCGGTCCGTACGCCACTACCGTGTTGTGGTCAGCCCGACCCGGCCGGCGTGCTGCCCGTACACCCCGAGCTGCTCCACCTACGCGGTGCAGGCGCTCCACCGCCACGGCGCCCTCCGCGGCGGCCGGCTGATCCTGGGGCGCCTGCTTCGCTGCCGGCCAGGTGCGGCCCGCCGCCGGGGCTTTCGCGACCCGGTGCCGCCGGGCTGCGGCTGACCGCCCGCACTGCCGCCGCCCCGGCGCCTGCCGTGCCCTGGGGGCCGGCGCTGTCCGGGCCTGCCCGCTCGCGGCCAGCCGCGCGGCTGGTGGCGGCCGGGGACGCCGACGGCGGGCGGGCAGGAGTCGCCGGCTCTCGTGCGAGACCCGTCAATCCCTGACTGCGGGCGTGGAGTTGGCAGAATGATGGCCATGACCGCAAACCGAAGGACCGATGCCGCGTAGGCGGCCTGGCGCCGTGCGCGCCCAGCAACATGGTCCTCGCATTGGGAGGACCCGCCGCCGAGCCGGATCCACGGGCTCTCTGCCCGTACCAGCCTGGCGGTACATCGAGCGGAGCGCCTGTCGGGCGACTATTACGCCTTCCCGGGTGCCACGGCCGGCGCGCTGCGGCGCTACCAGTTCTTGCAACCGCCGGGGCGGCGCCCTTGTATCCCCAGGACGCCCACTGCTCGTGCAGGGGCTGTTCTCGTCCGGTGGGTGTTCGGGCCGCGGGCGGTCAGCCAGGCTGTCGGGGGTGAAGGTTTCCTGGCCGGTCGCTGCTTGCGACTGGTTGTTCAGACGAGCGCCGGTTCGGGAGCGGGCAGGTAGGGGGTGATGTTGCGCCAGGCGCGCTCGATGTATTCCTCCTTCTCGCCGACCGGGGCGACATAGTGCAGCGCGCTTTCGGCGGCGTCGTTGCCCTCGAGGCGGGCGATGATCCAGGCGGCGAGGTAGTGCGAGGCCAGGCAGCCGCCGGCGGTGGCGAGGTTGTCCTTGGCGTAGAAGGGCTGGTTGAGCACCTCAACGCCGGCGGCGACGACCCAGGGCTTCGTGATCAGGTCGGTGCAGGCGGGGACGTCGTTGAGCAGGCCGAGCTTGGCCAACACGAGCGCGCCGGAGCACTGCGCCGCGATGAGTTGGCGCGAGGGGTCCAGTCCGCGCAGGACCTTCATGATCGCCGGGTCTTCGACGACCTCGCGGGTAGCAATGCCACTGCCAACGATGACGGCGTCAGCGGCGCACGCCTCCTCAAGAGTCGACATCTGTTCGATGGTGACCCCGTTCATGGACGTCACCTTGGGGCTTGGGGTGGCGATGGTGACGCGCCAGCCGTCGGTCTTGATGCGGTTGAGCACACCGAGCGCGATCAGAGAGTCGAGCTCGTTGTAGCCCTCGAAGGTGAGGATGGCGATGTGCACGGCGGCTGTCCTTCCGGATGAGTGGGTCTTGACGGTAAGGACTCGCGAACATGACAGTCAAAGAATTGTCATGGATACAATTCGGCGCATGGCAGCCTCGCGGTACAAACAGCTGGTCGACGCGTTCGCATCCGACATCCGGACGGGGCGGCTCGCCGCAGGTGTGCGGTTGCCGACACATCGCGGGCTTGCCGCCCGCGAGGGCATCGCCGTGGTGACCGCAACTCGGGTGTACGCCGAGCTGGATGCGATGGGCCTGGTGAGCCGGGAACAGGGCCGCGGCACGTTCGTGCGTGACATTCAGGTGCCCGCTGGTCACGGCATCGATCAGCAGGTTGTCGCCAGGGATGCGGTCGACCTCAACTTCAACTATCCGTCGCTGCCCGGCCAGACTGATCTCCTGCGGCAGGCCCTGCGGGAGTTGGCCACCTCTGGTGATCTCGACTCGCTGCTGCGCTACCAACCGCATCGAGGGCGTCCCCAGGACAGAGCCTCGATCGCACGGCACCTGAGGTGTCGTGGAATCACCACGGACGCGGATCAGATCCTCATCGCCAACGGTGCCCAGCACGGCCTGGCCATCACCGTCATGGCCGCGCTCAACGCCGGCGACGTCGTCGCGGTCGACGCACTCACCTATCCGGGTTTCAAGGTGCTCGCGCATGCCTTTCATCTCGACCTGGAGCCCATACCCACAACCACCAACGGGCCGAATCTTGATGCTTTGGAGAAGCTGTGCGCGAGCCGCCCTGTGCGCGCGATCTACACCATGCCCACCTTGCACAACCCTCTGGGCTGGGTCATGCCGGCAACTGACCGCATCCGCCTGATCGAGATCGCTCGACAGCACGGTCCGCTCATCATCGAAGACGCCTCGTACGCCTACCTGGTCGAGGACCCTCCGCCGCCTCTGGCTGCAACCGCCCCGGACATCACCGTCTACGTCTCGGGACTCTCCAAGAGCATCGCCACCGGCCTCCGGGTCGGCCTCGTCGTCGCCCCGCCGTCCATGGTGCCGTCGCTCGAACGCGCGATCCGGGCGACTACCTGGAACACCCCGGCCCTCACCACCGCGGTCGCCTGCCGCTGGCTTGAAGACGGCACGGTGGACCACTTGGAAGCGCAGAAGCGAGACGACGCCAAGGCCCGCCAAGCACTCGCCAGACAAGAGCTGGCAGGCCTACCACTCATCAGCCACCCCTCGTCCTACTTCACATGGCTGCCGCTGCCCGACGACGCACGCGCCGATCGCCTGACCGCCACCCTCGCGCGTCAGCACATTTCGGTATCCACGGCGGAGCCGTTCACCACCTCGATGCACACACCACAGGCGCTCCGCCTCGCTCTGGGCTCGACCGACCTGGACCGGCTCCAGTCGGCGCTGCGTACAGTGCGACGAGTCACAATCGAGGACGCCTACGCCTGAACTCCTCTCGACCAGCCGACAGGCGCCGTCACCGGCCCGTCTGGAGAACCCGCGTCAGCGCGGTGACGACGGCGGCGCGCGGGAGGATGGCCCGGGGCATGGTCCGCCGAACAGAGTCGAAACACGGGGTGTGCTCTGAAGGGCCCCATGCCCCGCCTCCGGCGGTCCAGATCCGGCTGTGCAAATCCCTTCCGCGCAGCACCTGCACCCGCCACGGCTCTCGGCGAGCCAGCCGACGGGGCGGCCGTGCCCCCGCCCCCGCACGCCCTTGCCGGGTGCCGCTGACCCTTCTAGGCCACGTCGAACGCATGTGGCCTCAGCCTTGCCGGTCTGGACGTCGATGTGCCTCCGGTTCCTGGTGCGACAGTGACTGTCGGCTCCTCGTCAATGGCGATCATCGTGGACCCCGGGGACGACCCGGCGGTCAGCGGGGTGGAACGACGGCTGCGGCACCGGCCCCGGGGCCGTCTCGATGGCGGGCCGTTGTCGGTGGCGGATGCTCTATGTTCTTCGTCAAGCGTGTGGGCGGCTTCTGCCCGGGGTTCGATCTTCTCTGTGGGGCATGAGAGTGTCTGGTCGTGCCAGAGATGACGAGTGGGTTGGAGGAAGCCTTGGCTGAGGCGGCGTCTCCTTGGTGGGCGCGACGTGTTCGTGCCGGGCGCGACCTTGCTTCCTTCGCTGATGTTCCTGAGGCTGCGGAAACGCTGGTGGGACTGCTGCTGGACGTCGAGGACACGGCGGTGACCCGGCAGACGGCAGAGGCCCTGGCCCGGGTGGGGACGGTGGCCGCCACAAGGCTTATCGCTCTCGCGATTGCCGAGGCTGACGACAACCAGGCCGACTGGCTGCAGACCGGGGTGCATGACGCGCTCGTGGGACTGGGCGGTGTGCCGGACCTCGCAGCGGCCTGCGGGACGCTCGCCCGGGATCCGGAAGAGGCTGTCCGTCGGGGGGCCGCGGATATCTCGGCATGGGCAGACGACACAAGGTGTTGATCTGCATCGACCTGCCTGTGGGCTGGTTCATGCAGCCGTTGCCCGGGGGACGCGGGGTTCGAAGTTCAAAGAAGCGCGCATCAAACGCCCTTCAGAACACGATCAAGTGCCGCCCGGCCTGCAGTCCCCAGTTCGGCTTGCCGCCGGGAAGACCCCGATCTCCGTTCTGCCCCATGAGCATCAGGAAGAGGCTCTTCATCGCGGCCAAGCCGCGGGCGCGCCGGATCGCCGTCGTCTGCATGCACGTACATGTCGAGAACCGTGAGGCCGTCCCCGTGGGTAGCAGCACCCATGCTGCGGCGAGGTCCCACGCCGGATCGCCGGCGAACATGGCACTGAAGTCGACGATGCCCGAGAGCGTTCCGTCCGAGACGACGACGTTCGCGGGATGGAGTCGCCATGCACCCATACCGGCGGGCCCCTCCCACGCCTGGGCCGCAACCGCGTCGTCCCAGACGGCCCGGACGTCGGCAGCGATGTCGTCGGGGGCAACGGCCTGGAAGAAGTTCTCGAAGCCGTCCGTGCAGTCCCTGGGATGGGCACCGCGGTCCGTAGCGATCGGCGTTTCGGCGGGCGCCACCAGTTGGAGCGCCCAGAGAAAGCCCGCCCGCGTATCGGCGCTTGGGCGCCGCGGCTGATCGAGCCGTGGTCCAGCGGCTCGCCGGGAACCACGTCGTCACGGTCCAGTGCTTGAGAAAGTGCTCGGACAGTTCGCCGAACCGCACTGGAGTCGGCACAGGGAGCGGAAGGAGCGGAGCCAGCATGGTAGCCACCGACGCTCCTTGAGCTGGAGCTCCGGGGTGGGGTCCATGCGCTGCATGCGCACGGTCAACTCGTCCCGAGACGCCACATTCGGAGCGGCTCGCGCTCTCCAGAACATCTCGCTGTGATGCCTCTGGCATCACCGAGTCGGTTTCATGAGCTACAGATCAGAGGCCTTGGGACGGACCGGCCTCAAAGTTCAGAAAAGTGACCAGGCCAAAGCTGATGGCGCTGGACCAGATCGGACGAGGCATGCAGCCCTCCAGGAACCCCCTGAGCGGATGATGACCAGAGTAGGACGGCCATTGCGGGGCGGCAGCTCCGCTGAGCAATCAAGAAGCCCCCGTCCATCGTCCCGTCGCTGTCCATCCGAGCTGTACATGGGCGCCGGCATCACTCAGGTGAACCCCACCTGACCCGAGCGCCGCGCGCAGGAGGGCCGTTTCCACGGTAAACGGCCCTCCTACGTTGGTTCAGCGCTGGTGCGGAGGTGAGTTTTCCTGCAGGATCGCCGAAACAGTGAAGAACTTCACGCGCGGATTCGTTAATGCCCCACTCCGCTGCGGGACTTCGACGTGGGGTTACCGCCACATGGTGCCGAGCCATGGATACAACAGCAGCATGATTGCAAACACGGTCGCTCGAGGAAAGCAGAGCTTCGGCTTCTACTATACGAACCTGACCCAGTGCCCCCGATGGCGTTCAAGGTGGTTTTCAATAATGGCCCGCTTGGTGGAAGCGGCGTACGCCCGCAAGGGATTATCACTGCCTACTACCAGCCGGGGCACATTGGATCGGCGGCCCTGCGGCAAAATGAGGCGGCCTGCTAGAGTAGATCCATGAAGGACGAGAGCGGCACATCCGACGGGCTTAGTAGAATGCTCTCAGGGAAGTTCGGTGACCCGGGAGGGGTCGTATTCGAGATTTCCCGAGCCGCTCTCGCGCCAGAGGGTGACGGAGTTCGCCTCGTGGCCATAGTTGACGTAGCTCCAACTGGAATGCGCGAACAGCAGTGGAGTCTCACGCTGCACTTTCCGGTAGAAGATTCTTCCGCTTCGCTGCCCGACGCGTCGCCAGATGCGCACAGCTGGTTCGCATTGATGGTGAAAACCAATATCGTCGAATGGTGGCACACAAGGGTCGTCGGGCCGAACATGCCGCTAGCGCCTCGGCAACTCGAATAATTGCGTGAGGCTGTAATTCGTGAGAGTTCAAGAGCCTTTCTCCCCCGGCTGCCCGTCGGGAACGCTGGTGTCTGCCTTTTGAACAGTGAAAGCTCCTGACCGACGGGGAGCCTGTTCGCGCGCTCTTGCCCAGGCCGGAGCCGTGCGGGGTGCCGTGGCGGGCGATCTTTGGTGTGACCCCAAGGGCCGGGATGAGACGGCGGTATTTGTCGTAGTCGTAGCTGCGGTCGGCGAACAGCCGCCGGGGCCGGTGGCGTGGCGGGGTCGGTGTCCGTGTGCCGAGGGGAAATCGAATTGAATTCGCGCATACCAACGCGTTCGATCGGAACTCTCTGAAGTCGGTGCTGGCGGACGCGCGCTACTCCGCGCCGTCGGACGCCGCTGTCCTGGCTGTCCTGACTCATCCCCGCTGTCCCATTAGATCTCTGGTGCAACGAGGTCCCCGCCTTGCCGTTCGCGGACAAGCTCCGGATGGCCCGTGAATTGGAGCGGCACCTGGTGGCCTTCGTGGAGGTCTCCGGCGTCAAGTCTCTGACGCGTGTGTCAGAACACCGCTACACCCTCGTCCACTTCGACGACCGAGCATCACACGGCGCCCGCTCCGGCCTCGGCCTGAAGATGACCGACGCCTGGACAGGAAAGCACCGTGACACCGACACCCTCTCCGGAGGCGAATCCAGCGCCTTCCTCTTCACTCGGGCTCGGCCAGGCAGGGACACACTCACGACTCGGGACGGCACTGGATCTCCTATCCGGCCCTCTATCGGTTCGGGTTGCGGAAGAGCGCGAGCGTCTTCGTGAGGGTTTTCAGCGGTGAGGTGTCCTGCTGGGCCGCAGTGGGCGTGGGCGTCCGGGACGCGTCATTGCCGCTGGTTGCCTCGGCGAGTGCGGCGAGGGCCGACTCGGCCGCTTCACGGTACAGGTCACAGGATGCGGTCATGGCCTCGAGCGCCTTGGCGTACCTGGTGACCATGGCCCGTGCGTGGACAAGCTCCTCGTCCGGGGTGAGCAGGTGCCAGGCTTGGCGCAGTCGTGTGAGGACCTGTTCGGCGTCGGCCGGCAGCGGTCGCGGCAGTGAGGCGAATTCCGCGATCGTCTGGAGGAGTTCGGTTGGTTCCGTGCCGTTCAGGAAGACATCGCGTACGGTGAAGCGCTCCGCGTCGTAGCCCGGGACCTGCGGCGTCGGGGGCAGGACGACGGCCCCGCCGCGCGGTAGCCCCACGCCCAGCTCACGCTTCATCGCGAAGTCGGCGATCAGCGCCTGCTCCGGCGTGGCCCGGTGCTCGACCACCCGGTGCCGCAGGCTCGGTGGCAGGAACGCGGTGATCGGCTGCCGCCCCCGCGCGTCCGGCGTCATCGCCTCGTGCACGACGACATGGATCAACCAGCTCTGCTGGGTGCAGCCCCGCAGCAGACGCCGCAACTCGCCGTCGTCCTTCGGCAGGTGGTTCGTCGTCCGCAGACGCACGCCCGGCACCCTCTCATGATCCCAGGCGACCTGGTCGCTGTCGGGCCAGAACACGGTGGCGGGTGAGGGCCAGCTCGCTTCCCACGCCCGCTCTGCCTCGGCGGCGAGCACCCAGGTGACGCCCTCGCTCTCGATGCGGCGGGACTCCGGCTCGCACGTGGTCAGTTGAGCGCGCACTGTGACACCGTCGGCCACGCGCCAGCGGGCCTCGAAGAGCCGGCGGGCGGACGGGCCGGCGTCGGCGGATTCGTCCCGAGGGAACAGATCGGTCGAGCGGGCCGCCTCGATCGGGTCGAGGTCCAGGAAATCGTCGATCACTCCGGCAGCCCTGAGGGCGGTCAGGTTGCGCCGGACGTCCCGCTCGGCATCGGGCCCGAGGTGACGCCCACGCCCGAGCCACACGGTGTCGGGGACAGTGGTCGATGAAGAGCTGCTCTTAGCCATGGAACCGTCCAGTGGGTGATCAGGGCTCGACCAGTATGGTCCGCGGCCCGAGCGGTGGAGTCCATCAGGCCGTAATGGCCCGGTCGGGCACGCTTCCTGGCGGCGGCGGACCACCCGGGTTCAGCAGATGAGGGCAGGCGACCGAAGCGCGCGGGATAACCCGTCGCCCGATGACTCCCTCACCAGGCAAGATGCCACCATGAAGGACCTGCCTCACGGCCTGCCGCCAGCAAGCTCGCGGAAGTGGCACAGTCGCCGATGGTGGGACCAACTGGGATATCTGCGGGTGCGATCATTGGCGAACCCGAACTGGCCCCGAGACATACCGCGGCTGGTCAAGTGGTTCCGGCGCGAGCGTTCAACCGCGCTCCCAGAAGACGTCGCCCTCTACGACCAGGCCATCAACGCAGCTCAGGACTATGCGCGAAGGCCCGCCGACTCGGCGGAAGCTGAACGCGCATGGGACCGCGTGCTCGAACCGATCGACGAGTTGCTCACACGGCGGCAGGCGCGACACCTGGACAACGTTCGTCGGGCTCAATCCGGCCAAGACGATCTCAGTACCTGATGCTGTCGCCAGCCTTCAGCGACGGAACGACGAGGTTTTCCGCCACGACCGAGATCCGGCGAAAGGGCCGCTCACAGAGATCCAAAATGGAGTTACTTCCCACATTCAGATCCTGCTCCTGACGCCCCTGAGCGGTGTCAGAGCTGACCTACCACTGGAGTCGGTTGTCACTGACGCAGCCAGCAGCACAAGGCCCGGGGTCACGACCTCCCAGGACCTCCTTGTGTACTTCGCTGACCATCAATTCCAACAACTGGCCGGGCGGCGGCGTCACGCCCATGCCATGCCGAGCCCTCGTAGCGCGTCGAGCTGCTCCGCCGTGAGTTTGTCGCGGCGGGTCTTGGTGTTGGAGACCCATGCGCCGAGCTTCACGACGACCGGCTCCATCTCGTCGACGACCGCGAAATCATCGTTACCGCCGGCCTGGCCGGACGCGGACACCTTCGTGACACAGATGCCCAGCTGGTTCCGCCTGGACCGTACGGCGCGGTGGACCGTGAGCGGATGCCATCGAACCTTGAGTGACCAACTGCAGGCGCCGGTACTCCATCGAGGGGCTTGCCTAAGCATTCCCATACGGCGCCGGTGGGCCGGGGACATCTGTCGCATGGCTACATCGTTCGAGCGACTGGCAGGCATTCTTGCCCTTACTCTCGCCGCCCTTCTCGCGCCCACCGCTCCCGGCGCTCGTTGGGCTTCCCCACTCTCAAGCCGAAGCGGGTCCCTGGGGCCCCCTTCGGAGTGCACTTGGGAACCCCCTTTGGTGCCCGACACCCGGAGCCGGGAAAAGTCCCTGGTCAGGCTGGGAATCGGCGCGAATTCCGCACCGTCACAGCCCTTTTCTCTCCTCCTGATGTCCGTATGGGAGGAGAGCAGCGGGATTCCGGGGGGCCGGACCGCCCTCCCAGGCCGGGCGCGGCCAGCAGCGGCGGCCGGCTGAGCGGGCGGTCGCGAGCGGCGAGGGAGCGGGCCTGGTGGCGGGGAAGCGGATCACGAATCCGGCCGGGTCATAGTGAGCTTCCGGCATACCGACAAGACGACCCCGTCTGAGCAGAGACGGCCCGCACCGCCTCGCACGCCGGAGCGCTCCGGCCGATGACTGACCGGTAGACCCTCGGCATGCCGCTGTTCGATCTCGGCAGCCTTTCGGGCGGCGGTCCGCGCATTTTTCAGCCAGATGCCCACCCGGTAGCCCTGGTAGGTGGCGTCGAGCGGGGCTCAGAGGTGCCCGTTCTCCTCGGCCCATTCGTGGGCGGCGGTCAGGCCTTGTTCCCAGGCGAGGTCGAAGTGGGACCAGATCATGCCGAGCTTCTCCAGCTGGGCGACGCGGTCGGCGTCCATGTTGCCGCGGGTGTAGAAGCGGCGGGCATCGGCGGTCCATCGCCCGAGTGGGAAGGCGGCGAGCGAGGCCGGCCACCCCTTGCCTTCGGCTTTGGCTTCGGCCTCGTGCCCGGCCGGGACGCGGTACTTGAAGCACCCGCAGGTCGCCGTGCTCGCGGGGGTGGATGACGGCGGCCTCGACCCCGCACCGCCAGGGCTTGCGCTCCGGGCTGAGGACCCGCAGGTTGATGAACGCCGCGAGCGCGGCCGGGTCGCGGGGCGTGGAGTACTTCAGCAGGGCCCTGCGGGGGCTCACGCCGCCCCCGGAGCGGGGCCGGGCCCGCTCGCGCTCTTCCCGCTCTTGTCTTTGGCTACGGGCTTGTGCGGCTTTGGGCCTGCTGCTCGGCGAGCTGCTCGATGACGCGTGTGTCGTGCGCCCGCGAGGCTTCCAAGGGCTTGGCGAGTTCGCCGTACGCCCGGCTGGTGAGCATGTTGTTGGCTGTCTCGCCGGGCCCGAGCAGGACCGGCACCACGAGGGAGGCCGTCTTTCCCTCGCCGCGCTGCATGCGCAGTGCCCGCCCCACGGCCTGGACCAGGTCGGGCATGGAGCCGTGGACGTCGGCGAAGTCGACGTGCGTCGTTCGTAGGTGTCAGCCGGGTGCTCTCCAGGCCTTGGTGCAGGGCCCATGAGCCGTTCGAACATGTCGGCTCGCACGGGCGCCGACAGCGTTTCAACGAGGATGGATAGCGCGCGAATGGCGGCGGAGCGCCGGTCGGCCATGCCGTTGAGGTCTTCGGCCCACAGCGGCAGGTGCGCTGCGGCCCGCCGCCGGGGCTTTCACGACCCGGTGGCGACGGGCCGCGCACCCCGCACCCTGCACGTCCGGATCACCCGCGCGCTGTCCACGGCACGCGGGGAGTCTGCGGGGTGATGGGCGCTCGCCCTTTATCAGCCACGCGGGCGGCTCGGGCGGAGGCCGCCGACGTGCTGCGAGCGCCGCCCTTCGGTGGTGATCGTCGTTGCTGAGAGCGTGATGAAGCGGTACATCCTTGCCACTGCCGCCCTGGCTGTCGGCGCGACCCTCATTGCCGCTGTGCCAGCCCACGCTGGAGTCGTTGACGGCACTATGAACAGCCTTCACGTCCTCGACAACATCTCGCTGCTGAACACGGTCCTCAATAGCGACGCGCAGAATTCCCAGAACAACAACGCCAACACGCGCGCCGACGGCCACAAGAACAGCTCCACAGGCTGGCACGAGTAAGACGTCCTGCACCTCTGCTCCCCGTCCGGCCTCCCCGGTGGCACAGCCAGTCGGATGGCCGGACGGCGTGGCCGAAGGATCTGTGTCGTTGCACGGCCGGGGACGACGCCCGCTGCCGGCTCTCGGGGGCGAGTACGTGCGCTGAACCCGAAAGTGCGCTTCAGCCGGTGCGGAATGTCGCTCGTACACGGTCTTCCACGGACCGGAACGCGCAGGCGGATCCGTCGTACGAGTCGGTTCACGCCGCGACACGCCTGTGCTGGTGTCAATGATCATTATCAGTTTCTGATTGTCGTAGTTTCCGGTTGTTTGCTGTTTCTTCCCGGGAATGTTGAGGCTTGTTCTGCCATGCCTGACAGATGGAACCGGACGTGTGTGGTGCGTGACTTTCGCATGTGCACACGGAGGGTCTGCGCTGCTTTCGCGGTCGTGGCGTTGCTCGGTGTGTGTTCTGCCGGCGGCACGTCCCACCGGGGGCGTCTGCCGTCGACGCGAGCGGGTGCGCCGGCTCCCGGGCCGGCGGCGGTGGTGCGCGGGAGGGTGGAGGGGGCTGTGCCGCGGGTGTTGAGGCCGGCCGGGCCCGGTGGGGGGCCGCGGTCGGCGGTGGTGGCGGGGGGCGGGGGGCTGGATGCGGCTCTGGTGCGGGTGCTGGGGCCGCTCGAGCCGGGTGGTGAGGTGCGGCTGGGGGTGGCTGTGTTTGATCTGGACGGTGCGGATCAGCGGATCGGGGCCTACGGGCGGGATGCGACGTTCGAGACGGCGAGCATCGTCAAGGTGGGCATCCTTGCGGCGCTGCTGCTCCAGGCGCAGGACGAGGGCCGCGCCCTGACGGCGGGGGAGCGGCGGGATGCCGGGGCGATGATCCGGGCGAGTGACAACGATGCGGCGAATGTCCTGTGGCGGGCGATCGGCGGGGCGGAAGGGCTGGATGCGGCGAGCGAGCGGCTGGGGCTTTCCTCGACACGGGGCGGCCCAGGCATCAGGTGGGGTCTGACCCGGACCACGGCGGCGGATCAGGTCGCGTTGTTGCGCGCGGTCTTCGCCCGGGGGCCGGTGGCTTCCATCCGCTCCCGTGAGGGGCTCAGCCAGGCGTCGCGTGCCTATATCCGGGACTTGATGGGCGAGATCGCGCAGGGTCAGGACTGGGGGGTGTCCGCGGCCGGTTCCCGGGGCTCCCGGTGGGCTTTGAAGAACGGCTGGCTGCAGCGGAGCACCACTGGCCTGTGGGTCATCAACAGTGTCGGCCAGGTGGTGGTGGACGGGCGCCGGTATCTCATCTCGGTCCTCAGCGGCGGCAACACATCGATGGAGAGCGGGATCTCGCTGGTCGAACGCGCGGCGCGAGCCGCCCTCGGCGCGGCCGGCGCACATGTCCGTCCCCATCCGCAGTGAGCCCTGCGGCGCGGCGCGGGGACTGTTGCCTGCCTGCCTGCCTGGCTGCCTGCCTGCCGTGTCCGTCGTCCGTCCGGGGGACTGTTCTTTCTCTTCCTGCCCAGGGGTCTGTGCGGCCAAAGTGTCGTGTGGGTGCGGCAGTTGTGCCCTGGCCCTGGCCGTGGCCTGCTTTGCCCTGAGGCGTGCTCCCGCCGCAGGGTCCCGCGGCGGGGTGACTGTCCGGAGGCGTGGCCGATGCTGTGAAGGAGCGCCGGCCTGCGAGGGGTGTCACACGCGCTCGCGGGGGTGGGGGCTCTGCTCTGCGGTCTCCGGATGCGTGGGGGCGCACCCCTTTTGCGGGCCTCCGCCCCTGGCCGGCCCGGCGGACGCCCGCGCAGGCGGGGGCCGGAGAGACACCCGCGTACATGGTGAGCCACCGAAAGCTCGGGGCGTCGCGCTCCACGCGTGCTCATGCGCATGCGTGCTCGTGCGCGTCGCGCCGGGCATGCCCCGGGCACCCGCGCCGGCACGCCGCGCCGGGCCGGGCATGCCCAGGCCGGGCGCGGGCGTGTCGTACGGGCCGGGAGACGGGCGCACCCTGTCGTAGGCGTCTGGCGCCGGCCGGGAAGGGTGTGGCCCCGGGCGCCGGAGAGGGGGTGGGGCGGGGGTTCGCAGGGGCGGCTGCCGCCTGGCGCGGACCGGAGGGGGCGTCAATGACGTGGCGGGCCGGGCGCTTGGTGGGAAACCGGCGCTCGTGCTGTGGGAAAACCGGCGCTCTTGTCTTTGGGGAATCCGGTGCTCTTGCTGCTGCACCGGGGCGGGCCGCAGGCGAGGGCTGCTGAACGGGGCCGGCCCCGGGGTGGTCGGCACGGCCGGTGCTCGTGGTGCTCGTGGTGCTCGTGGTGGTTGGTGGTCGGCGGGAGCGGTCCGCGCTGGTGGCGGGCAGGGGCGTGCCCCAGCGGTGGGAGGTGGTGCTGGTGGCGGGTGTGGCCGGGTCCCGGCGGCGTTCGGGCGGGGACTGTTTTGGGGCTGTCGCTCGTTGTCGGGTCGAGCTTCTTCTCTCTTCGAGCGGCCTGCGGCCGGAGTCGTTCGCGTCCTTGTGCGAGCCGTGGGTGCTGGTGAGGCCGGCCCGGGCCCGGTGAGGTGCGTGTTGGTTCTTGACATTAGGTCAGAAGATGCTCCTGAGGGGGTGTCAATGACTGACACGCGTCCGCGTTGTTCCGGCGGGGTGAAGGCGGCCGGTTCATTCACCGCTCTGGTCTAAGCCGCTTTTCAAGCTTCCTGAATCTGCAGCGATTTGACGGTCTTTCAGGAAAGTGGGGAATGTTCCGGGACGTCTTTGTGTGCGTCCGGTTGGCCGCTGCGCGTCACACGTTAGTGATCTTCGGGATGCCGCCGGAAATTTCTCTCAGTAAGTTCGTGCACAGATCGGCAGATCAGCCGATTTACCTGCAAGAAGGAGAACTGAAATGCAGACTCGTACTGTCGCTCTGATCGCTGCGTCTGTCGCGGCCGCGGCCGTGACCGTCACCGGCGTGACCTACGCCTCCGCCTCCTCGCCCGAGGCCGCGCCGTCCGTCCGGGATGTCGCCCGGTCCGCGTCGGCTCCTCTGGGTGGCGACAGCGACTGGAACGACGAGCACAAGAAGGACGGCCACAAGAAGGACGGCTACGACAAGGACGGCTACGGCAAGGACCACGACAAGGACGGCTACGGCAAGGACCGCCGCGGGAACCGTCACGACGACGACATCCAGATCAACGAGCGCACGTACTCGGACGACCCGGGCGCGTGTGTCGCCGTGGTCCGCACCGGCCCCAGCTTCAACATCACCAACAACAGCGACGAGACCGTCCAGTTCTTCTCCGGCCCCGACTGCGACGCCGGCGCTCCGCTCGCCACGGTCGGCCCTGACGGCAGCAGCTTCGGCATCATCGGCACGCCCACGAGCAGCTTCCGCGTCATCGACTAAGAAGGCCGCGGCCGCCACCGGCCCCGAAGAAAGTCACCGCGGGATGTGACAGCCCCGCCCATGCTGGAACCCCGGCCCGCCGTAATCGGGCCGGGGCTCCGGCGCAGGGTGCTTCCCTTTTCGGGGAAACACCCGGCTGGGCTCGTTTTCATACTATGCGCCCGCCCGGTGGTGATCGCAAAGGGACGCGGGCATTCGGCTGATTGGCCGCTCGTAAGGTCTTATCGCCGCCGATACGGCGCGTCGCATCGGATAAGTGCGATTGGCTGACGTCACTGTGGATCACTACCGGACGAGTGCGGGAGTGGCATGGGAGTGCTGTTGACGTTGGTCAGAGGACTGAACAGTCCTGCCGGTGCGCCTGATGGTGCACCGCATTTCGACGGCGCGGCTTTGCGCCGGCTCGACGCCGCCGCCGCACGTGCTCGTTACTGGGTGAAAAGAACCCCGGAAGAAGCGGTACATCTGCTGCACAGGGCCCGCCTGTATCACATTGCCGCGGCCGTGCTCAGTATCGTCACAGGGCTGCTGGCCGGGCCGCTCATCGCCGACGGTTCCCGCCTCACCGCCCAGGTCGTGGTGTCCACGGTGTCCTGCCTCGCGGCGCTGGCCGTCGCCGTGCCCTACGCGACCGGCCTGCACGACCGCACCGAGGAATCGATCAAGCTCTGCGGGGTGTACGGGGCGATCTACGGTGAACTGCTGCGCGCACGAGGCCAGCTGGGCCCGCAAGCCATCACGCAACCGCGTGTCACGGAACTCATGCAGCGGTTCGACGACGTCAACACACGCAAGGACGCCCTCAAACTCGCCGCACCGGCCCCGGACTCCGGCCAGGCGTCCGATGAGCATTCCGGGCCTGGCCGGTGAGCGGCGCTGCAGGAGTGGTCCAGGCGCGGCGAGTGCCGCGGCACAAGGTCCTGGCGGGTGTGCAGTGGCCCGGAGACGCTCCGCCTCTTCCGCACCTTCGCGGGCCTTCCCGTCCCCGGACAGCCGGCCCGCCTCCCCGGGCTGCCCGGCGCTGCCCCTCATGCCGGCGGTCACTGCCGCTTCGCGTGGGCCCTCAGGGTGTTGCGCACCACCGGCGCTGTCCGCAGCCCCGGCGAGTGCGCTCCCCATCGTGCGGATCAGCCCGCTGCCGGCCTCCGCCCGCGTCGGCCCGGAGGGCCCTGGGGCTGCTCGAGGTCACGCTGGTCCGCTGCGCGCGCCTCGTCGAGCTCGCCGGCCTTCCCTCCTGACCCGTGCCGCCCGCTGCCGGCCTCGACCGGACCCGGACGGATGCGGGTGCGGTGCGCCGGCGCCCGTGCCGTGCTGCGCCGCCCGTTCTGGCCCTCAGTACCGCCAACTGCGCGCCGGATTGCGGTGAGCGGATGTGTTCACCGCAACCCCCGGAGCGCCGGCCATCCCGTAACAAGCCGAAAGGCCCGAGATGACGACCACCGACCTGCTGACCGAAGGTGACCTGCTGCGCGCCGAGCTCGCCGCACTGGGCCGGCATGCCTTCCTTGGCCGCGACAGGGGAGTTACCTGCCTGATCATGGCCGTCGACCCGGCCGTCCCGGACGATGAGACCGCCGCCTGCGGTGTCCCGCACATTCTGATCTACGCCGGCGAGCAGGCCGGCAGGTCCGCCTCGGAGCGCTGCGGATCCTGGTCCGCGCACCTGCACGGCGCCGACGGCGACTACGTAGCCACCATCTTCGACGGATCACCGGCACCGCTGGATGCCGCCGCCGCGGCGGCCCTGTGCGCCCGCGCGGTCGTCACATGGCTGCGCAACTACCTCGGCGACTTCCCGCCGCGCCCGGAGCGCTTTTGTACCTCGCGCTGACCGTGCGGCCCGGGCCGGGTGGCAGTGGCGGCCGCCCGGCGCCGAAGTCACCGCCCCTGCTTGCGCCGGCGGCCCCGTCGCAGGGGTGCCGTGCAGCGCTGCCGGGTTCGTCAATATCGGTGAGAACTGACACCGCTGCTGTGCGTCCGGAGTGTCAGTGGCTGCTGAGAACATCGAGTCATGACTGACCGCACTGCTTCGATAACTGCCTACTGGGATGCCGCTGCAGCGGCCTTCGACGACGAGCCCGACCACGGGCTGAGGGCTGACAACACACGCGCAGCGTGGACCCGGCTCCTGAACTCCTTGATGCCAACCAATCCAGTCGACGTTCTCGACATCGGCTGTGGCACCGGGTCGGTTTCCTTGCTGTTGGCCGAGGCTGGGCACCGGCCGACCGGGGTCGACCTGGCGCCGCGCATGGTTGAGCGGGCGCGCACGAAGTTCGAGGCCGCCGGGCTGGCAGGCCGTTTCCTGGTCGGTGACGCCATGATGCCCCCTACCGGGGAACAGCGGTTCGATGTCGTGTTGTCGCGGCATCTGGTGTGGACGCTGCCTGATCCGGAGGCCGCGTTGCGTGAGTGGGTGACACGGTTGCGGCCGGAAGGCCGGCTGGTGCTGGTCGAGGGGCGTTGGCGTGAGGCAGGCCAGAGCGGTGTCCCGTATGTGGCTGGCGCCGAATCGCTGCCATGGAACGGCGGAATCAGCGCCGAGGACCTTGCTGCGGCCGTGCGCCCTCTTGCTGCTGGTGTGCGCATTGAACCGCTCAGCGGCAACCCTGACTTGTGGGGTGGTCCGGTGGACGATGAACGGTATGTCCTGATCGCCGACGTCTGATGTGCTGGGGAAGGTGCAGCCCGCGGCGACTTCATGTTCGGCGGCGGGGGGTGCGGGTGGTGGCGAGGCGGTAGGAGCCGGTGCCAGTCTCGATGAGTTGCCGCCGAAGGTGAGGCGGTCGACGATGGCCGCGCAAGACGCGGTTCGGTGAACGTCTTTGTCCAGCCAGAGAAGGATTCGTTCGAGGCGATAGCCACGCTGTTCTTTTCCTCCCGCTCGGTCAAAACCTGGAAGAGAAGCTCGGCGCCACGGCGGTCGAGTTCCATGTAGCCGAGCTCGTCGATGCACAAAGATCGACGCGGCCGTAGCGGGCGATGGTCTTGTGGCTTTGTTCACGGGTAGCGGCTCTGGCGCAACTTCTGTGATGCGGCCACTCTGAGTGACAGCTAGGCACCTGCGAGCCGTACGCGAAGTCGCCCGAAAATGGTCCGTGGGCAGGGCAGTTGGGCTGACAGTTCGGGGCGGTGGAAGAAGTCGTGCTCCGGCTGAAGGAGCTGTTGTTCCCGTCGATCGCGGACGCGGTGCTGTCGGTAGGCGTGAACATCGAGACAGTGCGCGTTGATGCGCAATGCATCGCGGACGGCGCCGTGTGCCGGTCTGCGGAGTCTGGTCGAACCGGGTGCATGGTTCCTACCTGCGGTTTTCCGCTGATGCGCCGAGCGGTGGCCGAAGCGTTGTTCTCCAGCTGAGGGTCCGTCGGTTCATCTGCGGGAACTCGGGGTGTGCGCGCCGTACTTTCGTCGAGCAGATACCCGGCCTGACACACCGGCACGGTCAGCGGACCGAGCGGTTGCGCTCCACTCTGGCCGCGGTCGGTCTGGCCCTCGCGGGCCGGGCCGGAGCCCGCATCGCCCGCGTTCTCGGGGTACCCGTCAGGCGCAGCACGGTGCTCCGGCTGGTCGACACACTCCCCGATCCCGAGGTCCCAGCGCCGCGGGTGGTTGGCGAATCCGCACGCCCGAAGGCGACCCTCGTTGACCACGGCAACCGACGGGGGAACGACGAGCGGCAGTGGGGAGAATTCGAGATCCGCATCGCCCTGACAGGACAGCTACTCATCGATCTCCGGGTGGCGGCGTACGTCTGCGTACACCCGCGCCCGGACCCAGGCTCCCCGGGCACGCGCCACACCGGGGTTACCCGGAGGTCGCTCACTGCTCCTGGAGGCCCTCCATGACCGCGGCGACGGTGCCTTCGTCCGCGGCGGTGATGTCCAGGAACACGAGACGGGGCTCGGCGATGTACTGCTCGTCGATCTGCATGCTTCCACCGACGGTCCCGCCCGGCCGTCCGGTTCGCCGGCCGTGGGGGAAGCGCCCGCAAGGGGGACTCGATCCGCCGACTCGCCCGGTGCCGGTCGCGCGGAGGGGGTCCCAGCCGTAGACATGGAGGGCAGCTGCGTCCGCCGACAGGACCGGGCGGGCTGCGATCCCCCTTTGTCGGGGAGCCGTGCCGACTCCCCGAGCGGCACGGCTCTCTATCCCGGGGGCGAGGACCTGGTGGTGCTGCGTCCGCCGGTGGAGCCGATGCTTGCCCAGGCCCCGGAGACCGTCCCCCCGGCGCGGGCGTTTTGCTCGGCGGGCTGGCGTTCGAGGCGAAGTTCGACGGTTACCGGGCCCTGCTGTTCACACCAGCCGGCCGGGTGGTCCGGTGCTGCTCCAGTCCCGAATCTCCCAGCAGCTCGGGGTCCACGCGCGGACCGTGCTGCTCCCAGCTGATCGTGACCGTCGTAGTACTGCAGGGCCGTCACGACGATCGCCAGCGGACGGGCGCGGGAACCACTGGCCACACGGATGCGACTGTCTATCAGCTGGTGCCGATGTCGTAGACCATCTTCTTGCCGTACCCGTAGAGGTTGAAGGGTTGGCTGGTGGCACCGACCTGGAACTCCACCGTCTCTCCGCTCTTGCGGGACCCTTCGAAGGTGAGGTGCTGCGGCATGTCATCGCACCAGAATGCTTTGTGCGACCAGCTCTTGGACGAGCCGGCATGGCGGAGGTTGACCGACTGCGAAGTCGCTGCGCCGGCACCGCACCACGCGTTGAGCTCGCCCTCGACGATGTAACCGGTCGCGCCCTTCGGCCTGACGGTGCCGGTGAAGTGGACCTCGTAGTGCGTGTGTCCGTAGTAGACGTCGACCTTGCGGGTGACGGCGTGGGCCGGTGCTGCGCCCGTCATGGGCAGGACGAGGGCGGCGAGAGCGGTCACGGCTGTGGCCAGGCGCCGGCCCCGGGAGCGCATCGGCGCGGTGGCGGCATCAGCAGGTGCTTCGACCATTGAGATCTTGTTCATGCTTGGCTCAACGAGATCGTCACTGACACGCTCGCACGCTGGGAAATTCAGGGGTTGCTGACGCGACGCCGACTCGGTGGCTTGCCCGAGCACGCGGTCACCGACCTGGTCAGGCTGCATCTTGCCGGCCCGGTCGCGGCGTCCGTCCCCGCCAGGTTGATCGAATTGACGAAGGGGCACCCCGTCTTCGTCACGCAGTGTCTGCGGCTGATCGGTCCGGATGGGGTGTTGAGGGGTCCGTTGCCCGAGACGGTCGGGCCACTGGTCCGCGCTCGGCTGGCTGGCCTTGATCCAGCCACGATGGAACTGCTGGTGATCGGTGCGACGCAGGGCGAGACGTTCGAGACCGGCGTGGTGGCACGGGTGGCCGGAGAGCCGGCGGACGAGGTCGTGCGGCGGCTGCACGAGCTGAGCCGACGGCATGGGTTGATCGTCGCGGTACCGGCTCCCGACTGGGCCTTGGACGGCTTGTCCGACCACTACCGTTTCGAGAACGCTCTGCTGCAGATGGCCGTGAGCGCTGAACAGAGCGCCGCCCAGGCCAGGAAGCGGCACCACCTGATCGCCAACTCATTGGCGGGGTCAACGAACGGGAGCGGAACAGGCACCCTTCCGTTGCCGGTACGACTGGACATCGCACGCCACTACTCTTTGGCCGAGCAGTGGGACGACGCCGAGCGGGAGCAGTTCGCACTCGCGCGGGCGCTGGCCGTCGGCGGGCTCTCGTTCTCCGAGGCCGAAGCTTTGTCCCGGCAGGCGGTGGAGAGTGCCCGCAGGCTTCCTTCCACGGCCGATGAGCGCGATGGCCGGTTGGCGCGGGCCATCGAGCTCCTGCTCTCCCTGACCGAGGTCCGCTGGCAGGGCCGTTCAGGTACGGCCGATGGCGAGGGTCTCGATGCCTGGGCGCGCGAGGCCGAGGAGGCCGGCCGACGCAGCGGCGACCTGCCCTTGATCGCGCGCACCGCGTTGCTGCACGGCAAGTGTCTGCTGCGTACACAAGGCCTGCAGCCCGCCCTCGACAAGCTGGAGGAGGCGGTGGGGCTGGCCCAGGAATGCAATGACCCGGCCGCGCTATTCGTGGCCCTGGCCGAGTATGGGAGCCAGCTGCCCAAGCGCGACCTTGCAGCAGGGGTGGGGGTGCTGCGCCAGGCGGAAGAGCTGTACGAGCGTGCGGGTCTCCACAACAGCGGTGACCCCGTGGTCGACCACGTCCGCAACTTCGCCGAGATGCAGTTGGGCGTCAGCCTCTTCGACGCTGGCCACCTCGTCACGGCCAGGGACCGGCTGACCGGCTGCCTGCAGCGGCTGAGAACCGAGCCCGTGCACGCCGAGCTGCCCATCGGCCTCAACTATCTGGCGCAGGTGCAGCGGGCCATGGGATCCGAGAGTGAAGCCCGCGACGCCCTCGAAGAGGCGTTGGAGTTTGAGGAAGCGCGCGGTGGAGCGAGCGGCTGGCACGCCAACAACGTGGCTCTGCTCGCCCTGTTACTCAGCGGCGAGCCGGGTGAGCGTGATCGCTGCAGGGCCATGGTGGAGGCGGCCTGGCAGGAAACCCAACGGACTTGGCTGCTGGATCTGGCCCCCATCGTCAGGAATCTGTATGCCGAGGTCGTGCTGAACCTGGCGGGCAGCGATCCCGCGGAGTGGGCCTTGGCGGACCGGCTTGCCGAGGAGACTGTGCGGGAGACGTCTCGGACGGGAATGGTGCGAAGCGGAGTGGCGGCGTTGATCCTGCGCAGCCGTATCCACCTCGGGCTGACGGACGCCGTCGCGGCGGCCGGGTTCGCGCGCGAGGCGGTGGCCATCCTCGACCGGGTCGGTGACATGCCGGCGCTACGCACGGAAGAGGTGCTGCATCACGCGTCGCTCGCCCTCCGGGCGGCTAACAGTCCTGAGGAGGCAGACGCCCTGGTCCTGCGGGCGCGCACCGAGGTGCTCCGCAAGGCGGAGCTGATGACCAGCCCGGTGGACCAGGACCAATTCCTGCGCGGAGTCGTACTGAATCGGGCGATTCTCGGAACACCGGCACCTCGAGGCTCCGTCCGAGACCACCTGCAGTCGTGATCTTGCATAGGGCCCCGTCGATGAGACAGGTGTGATAGCTCGCATAAACGGCGAACTGGTTGTCTGGGACGAGGGGACCACCTGGGTGACGGCCTGGTCGACGAAGTCGTGCCAGCCCCCGAGAGTCGCTTTCTTGCGGATCAGGCCGGGTTCTCCGCTGCTTCGTGGAGCCGGGTCAGCAGGGTCATCAACTGCTTCCGCTCATCTGCGGCGAGCGGTGCCAGTAGCTGGGCGTTGGCGGCTTCGGCCAGAGCTGCGCAGCGGGTGAGGGTGGCCCTGCCCTCCGGGGTGACGGTGACGGCGTTCTTGCGGCGGTCGGAGGGATCGGGAGCACGCAGGACGAGGCCCTGCTTCTGCAGGTGGTTGAGGACGCCGACCATGTCCTTGGGGTCGACAGCCAATCGACGGCCCAGATCGGCCTGGGCGATAGGCCCGTACTCGGCGGTCGCGGCCAGCACGGCATGGTGCATCAGCTTCAGTCCCTCCGCGGCGATCGCCTCGGCGACCACGCCCCGGCCACGCGCCGCGACACGGCCGATGAGCCAGGTCGGCAGGGACTGGATGCGCTGGAGGTCCGAGGTCATGCGCTCAGCCTACCCGAAATCATTGGACTCCCCAATGATTTTCTGTCTATCGTTGGGGCAGCCAATGAAACCGGATCGGGGAGGTCCTGTGCTGCGCATTCGCCACGAGGTCAACGGAGGACCCGAGGTGCTGTTCACCGAGGAGGTCGACCTGCCGCAGGCGGCAGCCGGGGAGGTGTTGATCCGGGTCGAGGCGGTCGGGGTGACCCTGCCTACCGTGCGCAAGGTGCGAGAGGGTAGCGAGCCGATCTCGTTCGGCGGTGAAGTCGCCGGGGAGATCGTCGCCGCAGGCACAGGAGTTACCGCCTTCGGCGTCGGAGACCGCGTCACCGGGCTGTGCTTCGCCGACGCCTACGCGGAGTTCGCGGTCCTGAATACCACCATGATTTCCCGGATCC
The DNA here is from genome assembly GCF_055577795.1 of Streptomyces sp. NPDC033174. Taxonomy (NCBI): domain Bacteria; kingdom Bacillati; phylum Actinomycetota; class Actinomycetes; order Kitasatosporales; family Streptomycetaceae; genus Streptomyces; species Streptomyces sp. NPDC033174. The sequence goes on along the minus strand of NZ_JBVIPQ010000016.1, from coordinate 25,442 downwards.
CGGACGGCGCGACCGCCGTGGAGGCGGTCGCGCTGGTCCGCAGCGGGCTGGTGGCCCGCGGGGCCTGGGAAGCCGCGCGTGTGGAGCCCGGCGAGTCGGTCCTGGTCACGGCGGCGGCGAGCGCAGTGGGCACGCTCGCCCTCCAGTACGCCAAGGCCGGCGGGGCAGCACGCGTCGTCGCCGCCGTCAGCAGCGCCGACAAGGCCGACTTCGTCCGCGGGCTGGGCGCGGACGAAGTCGTCCTGTACGAGGACACCGACTGGGGCCCACCGTACGACGTGATTCTCGACGGCGTCGGCGGTGACCTTCTCCTCCCCGCCGTACGGGCTCTGGCCACCGGCGGCCGACTGGTCGCCTTCAGCTCCGGCGGTGGCACGGTGGAGGCGTACGAACTCCTGGTCCGCGGCGCCTCGATGATCGGTTTCCAGATGCGGGCCATCGCCGTTGGCAAGCCCAAACTCTACGACCGCTGGCTGCGCGAGCTCTGGCAGATGCGCGACGCCGGCACCCTGCGCACCGCCGTACATGAGGAAATCCCCCTCCGCGAAGCCGCCCGAGCCCACACCCTCATCGAGCAGCGCCGCAACCACGGCAAGGTCGTCCTCGTTCCCTAAACGGTCTCCTTCGAATCATCGAGCGGACCAGAGGAAGACTCGGTGGCGCAGTGGGGACGCTGGCGCATCCGGCCATGATGCGTTTCTGGAGCGGCCACAGCCCAGCGCCGCCGCCGACCTGGGAATGCTTCACCTCGGTGGGCGGGGGGCACGACGCCGGAACAGCAGCCACAACTCATCCGGCGCCGGCAGTGCCCAAGCGATCGCCTTTCCCCAGAGCCCCAGCCAGCAGGAACAGCCACCGCATGAACAGAACGGGGCTACTTGTTCAGGGGCGGCAGGGGAGACGATCATTCGGTCATGAGACCCGAAGTGCAGACGTTCGTCGCCGACGGACCGCTTCCCGACTGGGACGCGAGCGAGGAAGAGATCGACCGGCGTGACCGTCAGCTGACGGCGATCTCGCGCCATGTCACGTCTGAAGAGGCCGCTGCCCTGGCCGCCTGCTTCGGACCCGACGACTGCTACGGCGTCGCCTGGACGCTCGTGCACTTGATCGAGACGGCTCCCGGCCCGGTGCCGCAGCTGGCGGATCCGGGTCCGGAAGCCGGCGACTGGGCCGAGGTTCTGCGGGCACGATGGGGCGGCGAATCACCCACGGCTTGACGGCTTAACTGCATGAGGTGTCTTTCCATGCAGTAGCCGTGGGAAGAGGAGCGCCTCACTACCCGGTCGGCGGCGAGGACGAGACGTTAACGACGCCTGTGGCCTACGTTCCCGCTCGCCCGGTCCCGAGACCGCGTCTCCATCCGGCAGACGGCACGCGCCGGGCAGAGAGGAAGAGCACCATGACGTACATCGAGGACGGCCTGCGCGTATGGAACGGCTTCGCCGAAGGGCGGCTCGCGGATGCGGCGCTGCGCTGTCCGGCGGATCATGCATCGAGGTCGAGAGGCCGGAGGTCGTAGAGGTAGGAGCGGTCGTTCTTGAAACTGCGCCAGACGGTGGCAGGGGGTTCGGGTTCCTCGGCATGACTGTTGAGGGGATGGGCGGTGACGAGGCCGTCAGCGATCTCGCAGTGCCAGCCGTCGGTCGGTGACCAGACACACCACACATTCCCGTCCGTTCGGCGATAGGCGGGGCGGCCGTTGTGCTCGCCGTCGCGTTCGAAGTGGTAGCGGAGCCCGTCGATGTGGCGCACGAAGGTGAAGGATGCAAGTGCTGTCATGCCTTCGGCACTCTATGGGACGACGCTGTTGATGGCTAAGGAGTTCTGGTGCAGCCAAGTGCAGAGCGCATCTCATGGGCGGCGCCAAAGCCGGATCGCTGCGGTGGTGACGGTGCCGTGGTAGACGTAGGCCGCTTGTCGTGGCGGGGGGCGACGGCCAGGGAGTTCTTGAGCCGGTTGATCGTGCGCTCGACCTCGTTGCGGCGTCTGTAGACCTCGCTGTCGAAGCCAGCACCAGGAGCCGGTGCACCGTGGGGCAGAGCAGCAGAGCTTCCAGCGCTCGCCTCACCGTCCCGTCTGCACCGAGTGCGGTGCCTCGTTCACCGACGAACGGTGGAAGGCGACCGAGCGCGTCGGCTGGGGCGCTTCCCCAGAGCCCAATCGAACTCTGTGCGGGGACTGCGACCGGCGGTTCGTCACCGACCTTCAGCAAGCCTGGCCGGACGAGCCCCGGCACGAAGAGCAGGGCCAGGCCGTACCCGAGCAGAAGGCCGGCGGAACCTGGCTCTCCCGCTTCCGCAGGTGACGCGACCGGACCCGGCTGTCAGTGGCGGCTGCAACGCTGAACGGATGGACCGTGATGACGAGCAGCTGCTGCGCGGCCGGGTCTACGGCACCGACCACGACCACCCGGGCCGGCTACTGCACCGCGACTACGCCGAACTGGATGAATGAAGCGAAGGTGTGAGTGGTCGAGATAGATGTCACCTGGTCGCGCGGACTGACACCAGCCGCGTGCACCCACCGCGATCTGCCGCCTGAGCCGGGCCACGATGGGTGGAGCCTGGCCGGGCGGGTGGGAGCTACTGGAGACGTGTCGCAGTCCGGATGAGGTCGGCGACGGCTCTGGACCGGCTGTGCGGTGGCCAGGCGATCACGGTGGTGACTGTCGGCGCGTCCAGCACGGGCACGGCGGCGAGGTCACCGTGCAGTTGGGCTCGGTACGACTCCGGTGAGACCGCACAGGCACGGCCGAGCGCGACGAGCTGCAACAACTGCGCATGGTCGCGGACCTGCGGGCCGGGGCCGGGCGGGTAGGTGCCGTCGGGGTCGGGCCAGCGTGGGAGGGGCAGGCCCGGCAGCCCGGTGATGTCGGCCATGTGCACATGGGCCCGGGCGGTGAGCGGATGCCCGGCCGGCAGGACCACAACCTGACTCTCCGTGCTGAGCTCTTCGGTGTGGAATCCGGCCGTCGAGTCGAACGGCCGGTGCAGCAGCGCCACGTCGGCCCGGCCCTCGCGCAGGAGTCGTTCCTGCTCGGCCGGACCGCACAGGATGACGTCGACGGGGACCGCGCCGGGTTCGGCGGCGTACGCGTCGAGCAGTCTCGCCAGCAGTTCTCTGGACGCGCTGGCCTTCGTGACCAGGACCAGGCCGGGCCGGCCGGTCACGGAAAGGGCGGCGCGGCGGGTCCGACGCTCGGCGGCCTCGACCGCGTCGAGAGCCGCCCGGCCCTCGACCAACAGCACCGAGCCGGCCTCGGTCAGCGTGACAGTGCGACTGGTCCGATCCAACAGCACTGCCCCGAGCCGGCGTTCGAGCCGCTGGATCGCCCGTGACAACGGTGGCTGCGCGATCCCGAGCCGCTGCGCGGCACGCCCGAAGTGCAGCTCTTCAGCGACAGCGACGAAATACCGCAGTTCCCGGGTCTCCATCCGGCCACGCTATCCCGGATCAATACCCTGACGGTATCGTTGCGCACCCGATCGGTCTTGGACCCCCGCCGAGGCCCGAAGGCAGCATCGTCCCTATGACTGAACGGACGATCGCGCTGGTCACCGGCGCGAACAAGGGAATCGGCTACGAGATCGCCGCAGGCCTGGGCACCCTCGGCTGGAGCGTCGGCGTCGGCGCCCGCGACGACCAGCGCCGAAGCGACGCGGTGGAGAAACTGCGCGCCGCTGGCATCGACGCGTTCGCAGTACCGCTGGACGTGACCGACGACGCGAGCGCGACCGCCGCCGCGCGGCTGATCGACGAACAGGCCGGACGTCTCGACGTGCTCGTCAACAACGCCGCCATCGCAGGCGACATGCCACAGGAGCCCACCCGGATCGACACCGCCACCATCCACACGGTCGTGGACACCAACGTGATCGGCGTCATCCGCGTCACCAACGCGATGCTGCCGCTGCTGTGCCGCTCCGCCGCACCACGGATCGTGAACATGTCCAGCAGCGTCGGTTCCCTCACCCGGCAGTCAGGACCCGCCGCCGAGCAGACGGCAGGTCCGGTGTCCGCGGCGTACGCGCCGTCGAAGACGTTCCTGAACGCCGTCACCCTCCAATACGCCCGGGAGCTGAGCGGCACGAACATCCTGATCAACACCGGCTGCCCCGGCTACGTCGCCACCGACCTCAACGGCTTCCGCGGCGTGCGCACCCCCGAACAGGGCGCGGCGATCGCCATCAAACTCGCGACCCTGCCCGACGACGGCCCCACCGGACAGTTCTTCGACGACGCCGGCGTAGTGCCCTGGTGATGTGCACGGCGGCCACCACCCGCCAGGCTGATGCCGCTGCGCCCACGCATCTCGAACAGATCCGTGGTGGCCGTCCCTGCCGACGCTCCGGTGCCCGGGGCAACGCCCCGCACCGCTACCGGCTCCAACAATCGTGACCCGGGGATCCGAATCGCAAGACCTCACTGCTGTTCACCAACCCTCCGACCTGCCGAATCTCCATGCGCTCGGTGACAACTGGGCCGAAAACTCGGAGCAGGTGGCAACAACGGTCGACCATCTGGTGACAAGCGGCGTGACCCCTGCGCCACCGAAGCCCAGGTCGGCCCGCAGAATTGGTGACACCTATCTTGGCAAGTCACAGAAGGGCTCGCTGGCGCGCATTACATAAAGCGAGGGAGTCCAAAGGTCGGGTGTGACGCCAGACCTGGACTCGCTCGCGACCGCGCTCTACGTGAAGACCGACGACCTGCTGAAGGAATCGCCGTACCTGGCGCCGTGGCGCCCCGTCGTCGGGATTTCGCCCCGGCTCACGGATGCCGAGCTGGTCACCCTCGCGGTGATGCAGGCCCTGCTCGGCTTCACCTCCGAGCGCCGCTGGATCCGCCACGCCCAGGCCCACCTGCGGCACCTGTTCCCCTACCTGCCCGGATAGTCCGGCTACAACCGGCGCCTGCGAAAGGCCACCGACCTGATCGCGCAGGTCAACCGCCTCCTCGCAACAGACTTCTCAGGGGATAAGAAGTCAAGAGGATTCGCGAGCCTTGATCGCTGCTGAGCCTGCTGATTGGCTGGCCGACACGATGGATCTCGGAGCCGATGCCTGGCCGCCTGCACCGATCAGAACCGAGAGGCTTGTGTTGCGTGAACCCGAGGCCCGGGACCGTGTGACGTTCATCGAGCTGCATGTCCTCGCCGGAGGTGCACACCTATCTCGGCGGCGCCCGGCCGCGTCAAGAGCTTGAGCGCGAGATGCCTGAGGTGCCCGGGCGGCGGCCCGGGAGTTTCGTCGTTGATCTCAACGGGGGCGATGATCGGCCAGGTTCTGCTCAGGAGGGCAACGGAGCATCGTCGCCCGGCTGCCGTGGGGATACGGGTATGCCGCCGAGGCGTGCGCGGCGGCACTCGACTGGCTCGAAGGCGTCCTTCCCGGCGAGCCGGTGGTGCTCGCCACCCAGACCGCCAACGTCGGCTCGATGCGCCTCGCGGGAAAGCTGGGGTTCATTGAAGTGGAGCGGTTCCAGGCCTGGGACGCCGATCAGTGGCTCGGCCTGCGGTCCCCGGTAGTGCATTCCGATGGAGCCCGACAGCTCGGATCTGTCGATGTGCTGTTGACGGAGCCGGGCGGGGTCGCGGGTCATGCAGGCGCTTGGAGGAGTGGCGCGAAGGCGCGTTGTTCGTCGAAGTGCTGCCGGGTCTTGAGGCAGTGGTGGAGCTGGCCGAGGAAGCGGTTGAGCAGGTTGCGTTGAGCGGCGTTGGCGCCGGTAGTGGGCGTCGGCCCCCGGTGAGGCCTGGAGGGCGGCGAAAGTCCAGAGGAAGCCGGCGTTCATGAGCCGGGTTGTTCTTGACGAAGCGGCGTCCAACGAAGCGTTTCTTCCCGGAGGCTCGCGTGATCGGTGCCGAGCCGGCATAGGACTTGAGGGCTCTGGCGTCAGTGAAACGAGCCCGGTCGTCGCCGATCTCGGCGAGCACCCTGGCGCCGAGGAGGGGGCCGAGGCCAGGGAAGCTGAGCAGGATCTCGCTGTCCGCGTGCAGGTGGAAGCACTCTTCAGCGGCGGCGGCGAGGTCGTCCGCGGCCTGGCAGGCGGCGGTCAGTTGCGTGAGGAGGGCCTGCAGCTGCTGGCCGAAGGCGTCTTCGACCGCTGGTATCTGGCGAGCGTACTCGGCGCGGAAAGCGGCCTGCAGGCGCTCGGCTTCCGCGTCGAAGGAGCGGGTGCGACCACTGCGTTTGAGGGCGGCCCGCAATTGGGCGAGTGTGAGCCGGGCGGCCCCTCGGGTTCAGCTGGCGGAGTCGACGGTGTCAGGCCGGCTCGTCGTCGGCAGGGGCCCACTCTTCGCGGTATCCCGGGCGATCGGAGTAGGCGGTTGCTGCGAGGACCCGCAGCGACCAGTCGATGCTGTGGCTGTCGTGGTCCTGGGTACCGGCGTGTTCCGGGTCGCGCCAGGCGGCGAGCAAGTCGCGGCGCATGGCGATGGTACGGGCCGGTGAGTAGAGCGCGGCAAGCGGGTTGTCGGGGGACAGCCCTTCGGGAAGCCATGACATGGGTGGCTGGTCTGCGGCTGCCACCTCGTCGGCGTCGATCTGCTCGTGCAGCCAGGTGATCAGTTCGGCAGTCATACCCTGCATGATCTCCCATGCCGATTGCGGTGTGTCGCTCAGGTCCCGCCCGCGACGCCGTCGACTCCGCCAGCTGAACCCGAGAGCTGACCAAGCCGGCAAACTTCGTTGAGACGCCGTCAAAGTTCATTGAGACGGGCCAGTGCGGACAGCCGTCAGGTGCTCGGGTTCCTCCACAGATGCCGCCCGTCCAGGGTCAAATCGCACGTCTCCGCGCGCAACGTCGACGAAGATGGGCCAGCAGTCCAGCAGCTGCTCTCACACATCACGCGAGGCGAGGTACTGCACGGAGTTGTAGGGCACGATCAGGAGTCCGTTGTTCTCTCACGGACCCGCTCTGCGCCGATGGCGAGAGGCGGCTCGTCATCGCGCTGGCTGTGCGCGAGAAACGCCACCGCGAGTTGCAGGGCTTCGTCCTGCTCCATCATCCGTCTCAAGTCCGTCGGCTCGGCGAAGGCACCCTAACCGGCCTGGGATGATCTTGGTGTGGCTGGTGTGATCACGGCGTCGGAGCCGTCCTGGATAGCCCCGTTCTCCGGGCTCAGCCCCCCGCGCCTTCGGGAAACTGGTGACGGTTCTGCGACGCGAGGTGGCGACGCGGTCCGCAAAGGCCGGCCGTGGAGTCTTCCGCTGGAGGACCGCGCTCTGCTGGTCGCGGCGTACTGGCGCACGAACCTCACGATGCGGCAGCTCGCGCCGCTGTTCGGGGTGTCGAAGTCGGCGGCGGCCCGCATCATCGATCACCTCGGGCCGATGTTCTCTCTCCAGCCCCGCAAGCGGTTCGCCAAGGACGCCGTCCTCATCGTGGACGGCACCCTGGTCCCCACCCGGGACCACACCATCGCGGAGCGGTCCAAGAACTACCGGTACTCCACCAACCATCAGGTCGTCATCGACGCCGAGACCCGGCTGGTCGTCGTGGTCGGCCGGCCGCTGGCCGGGAACCGCAACGACTGCAAGGCGTGGGACGAGTCCGGCGCCAAGGCCGCCGTCGGCAAGACCCTCACGATCGCCGACGGCGGATACCCGGGCACTGGACTGGTCATCCCGCACCGCCGGCAGCACGGTCAGATTGAACTGCAGGAGTGGAAAGAGGAACACAATCGGTCCCCCAAGCAGGTCCGGGCCCGGGTCGAGCACGTCTTCGCCCGCATGAAGACCTGGAAGATCCTCCGCGACTGCCGCCTCTAGGACGACTGCGTCCACCACGCCATGCACGGCATCGCCCGGATGCACAACCTCGCCCGCGCCGGATAGGGAAGTGGGCCGCACGGCGGCCCACCATGCCTGAGACAACCAGAAGATCATTTACGGGACAGCCCTTACGCGCCGCGTCCCCCCGCATCCCTATAAGGCTTTGGCCGACGAGCGATGCATCTGCGGCCCACGGAAGCGGCCACGGCGCTGGCGTCCGCGTCCGGACCCGCCGACGAGGCCGAGGCCGCCACCGGCATCCGCGTCAGCAACGGACGTGTCGTCGAGGCCAACGGCAACGACTTCGTGATGCGCGGCGTCAGCCATCCTCACGCTTGGTACACCGACCGGACTGGCTCCCTCGCCGACATTAAGACGAAAAACGCCAACACCGTCCGCGTGGTGCTGGCCAGCGGCCAACAGTGGACGATGACCAGCGCCGCTGAGGTCTCTACCATCATCGGCCTGTGCAAGCAGAACCGGCTGATCTGTGTGCTGGAGGTGCACGACACCACCGGTTACGGCGAGGTGGGTGGCGCCGCCACGCTCTCCCAGGCCGCCGAGTACTGGATCAAGGTCAAACGGGCACTGCAGGGCCAGGAGAACTACGTGGTCATCAACATTGGCAACGAGCCGCACGGTAACAAAGGTTACGAGCGCTGGGCTTCCGACACCAGCGCTGCCGTCCGGAAGCTGCGACGCGCCGGCTTCGGCCACGCCATCATGGTCGACGCCCCCAACTGGGGCCAGGATTGGTCGGGTACCATGCGCAACGACGCCCGAACGGCCTTCGAAGACGACCCCAACGGGAACACGATCTTCTCGATCCACATGTACGGGGTCTATGAAACCGCCGCTACGGTGCGAGACTACCTCGACTTCTTCGTCAGTGCCGGATTGCCGATCGTGATAGGTGAGTTCGGCGACTGGCACACCGACGGCAACCCCGACGAGGACGCGATCATGGCCACCGCCGAGCAACTCAGCCTGGGTTACTTGGGCTGGTCCTGGAGCGGCAACACCGGCGGCTACCTGGACATGGCCGACAACTTCAACGCCAACTCCCTGACCGGCTGGGGCCGACGCATTTTCAAGGGCACCGACGGCATCGCCGCCACCGCGAAGGAGGCCACCATCTACGCCGGCGGCGGCACCAGCGGAGGTACGACCGGCGGCACTGGCGGGACCGCCCCGAGGGGCTACCTCTATGCGTGAACGGCAGTCCCGGCCGACCCCCGAAAGGGATGGCCGGACTGGGAACCAGCGGTTCTGTGTCGCGTCCGGCTTCGGCCCGGTGGCGTAGGCGGCGAACAGTCTCCATTGCTGCGCCGGTCTCTGGCGGAACCGGCCGTGCGGGCTTTCCTCGCAGGTCATGGCTCTTCGCGCAATGGCACTACCAGATAGGGATCGCAATGATGGATGAACTGACCTTCGTCACCCGCAGCACACTCGTGATGAAGGACCCCGGAATGTACGGAATCGAGAGCGTCCTCATCAAGAAGCATGTGTTCGATGCTTCCAATCCGATTCTGCGAGGTGCTCTGCTGTATGACGCTGAAAGCGGGCCAGAACTACTTCGTGACGAACGAGGACCTTGCTCGGTACGAGCAGTCACCGCCGGAATGAGCGTGCCATCGACAGCACACCTCAGAGGGCGTTAATTAACGCCCTCTGAGATAGCCGGGGACGGCAAGGAGCTCGTTCCCAGCCTCTTCCTCTTCCTGATGCCGATGTGCGCAGGTCAGCCCGCCTTGGCCAGATCTTCAGCTCGAGTCGGTGCCGGCGAGACGGCAGGAGCCGGTTGCTGGTGCTCGCACACCTCCCCCGGCACTTGCCAGCACGCCCCCAGTGACGGCCGTCGCCCTGTCGTCGCGGCCGTACGGGCGGTTCGCCGGGCGGACCAGGTCGACGCCAGAGACCTGGGTTTGCCCCGCATCTCAGACCGTCGCGCCAACTCGTATCCCACCCACCGAAATAGGCGGACTTTACTCGTTTTGTCTCTGGTGGTGCGGGCCGCCCCTGTTGAGATCACCTTTGTCCGACCGATGCTCGGGAGGCCCCGGCCTCCTGCGCGAAGCCGCCGCCCAGACTTTCACCGCCCTCGCTCTGGGCGACAACCCCGCCACCTCCCCGGTCAAGGACCTGGTCGGGTCGTCGACGTACCGCGGGGGATCCCGGCAGTGGAACTTGGTGTGCTGTTGCTGCGCTGGGGCGGGCGTGTCTGTGTGCGGCTTCTCGGCCGGCTGGGGAGTGACCCCACCGACGAGGGCTAACTGTTGCGGGACATGAGGTTGTTGACGCCTGAGCAGGTCTCCAACTCGTCGTAGGTGAGCGCCGGAAGATCGCGGTGCTCTTGAGCGTTGCCTCCGGGTATGAAGATCAGTGAGGCTTCCAGGATCAGTGGTGTGAGTGCGAGATCGTTGCGGCACTACGAGGATGAGGGCTTGATCGTCCCCGGCCGTTTCAGCAACGGGTTCCGTGACTACTGCCAGTCCACGATCGACCGGGTCCTCGTCATCCGCACACTGCTGGAGTCCGGGCTGCCCGTGCGCTTGATCAGGGAACTCCTGCCCCGCCTCACTGACGGCTCTGATGCCGGCATCGACGCGGTGTGCACGGAGTTCCTGCGGGAGGTGCAGAGCTATCGCGATCGGCTCGCCGCACGCATCGCCGTTCTCAGCGATCAGCAGGCGGCACTCGACACCTACCTTCGCGAGGCCCACCGTGCTGATCTCTGACCGCCGCTTGACCTTGACATAAGTGTCAGACTCCTACGGTCGCTGCATGGAGATCAACGAGCAGAAGAACACCGCTGAGCAGACGATACGAGCACTCATCCAGCGGTCGCACCGGGGTCCGCAGGACCTGACCCTCGCGACCGATCAGCGCCGCCCCACCCCGGGACCCGGCGAGTACCTGATCCGGGTGGGCGCCGCTGGGGTCAACTTCGCTGACGTCATGCAGACCCATGGAACATACGAGGGAGGCCCTCGGGCCCCCTATGCGGCGGGCTTCGAGGCTGCCGGGGAGATCGTGGGTGTCGGACCGGACGTGGAGAGTCCGCTGCCGCTCGGCACCCACGTTGTCGGAGCCGGCCCGGGGGCCTTCGCGCAGTACATGACGATGTCGGCCGCGGGTGTGCTTCCGGTGCCGGCCGGCTGGAGCGACGCCGCAGCCCTCGGCATGGTGTTGAACTGGGCCACCGCCTTGGCGGCACTGAAGCCGCTGGGCGAGATCAAGGCAGGTGAGGCAGTCCTCGTCCACGCCGCCGCCGGAGGCGTGGGGCAGGCTGCCGTCCGCCTCGCCCGCCACTACGGTGCGCGCGTGATCGCCACGGCGTCACCGGCGAAGCACGACACCGTCAAAGCCCTCGGCGCCGACGAGGTCCTGGACAGCCGACGCCCCGATCTGGCTGAGGAGATCACCCGCCTGACCGGCGGTGTCGACCTGGTCCTGGAATCAGTGGGACAGGCCACGTTCAAGACCAGCCTGTCCGTCACCAAACCCTTCACCGGACGCATCGTCGTCTTCGGCGCCGCGTCCGGCGACGCCACCCTGACCACGCACGACCTGGTCTTCACCCATCAGGTCCAGGTCAAGGGTCTGCACATCGGCGCCCTGGCGACCGCGGCCCCGTCGCTCTACCAGTCGTTGCTCGTCGAAATCGAGGCCCTCATCGACCACGGCGTGTACACGCCCGGCACCCCCCAGGTTCACCCCCTGGCCGAGGGGGCGGTGGTGCTGAAGCAACTCGAAGCGGGCCAGACCCGGGGCAAGCTCGCCCTCGATCCGTGGCGCTAGGAACGATCGTGCTTCACCGCAATGCTCCGCTGTCCCCCGAAGGGCGGCTGCGACTCGTGCAGCGTTCCCAACACCGCCCGATCGCCCACGTGGCGGCCGAGACGGGCATCTCCCGTGCGTGCGCGTCGAAATGGGTCAACCGCTTCCGTCAGCACGGTGAACTCGGCCTGCTGGACCCTTCCTCAACACCCCGACACCAGCCAACGACGACGACTTCTGACGTCGTGGCCAGGATCGAGGCACTCCGTCGAGCCGAAAAGTGGTCAGCCACCCGAATCGCATTCGAGCTCCAGGCCGAGGGGATCTCGCTCAGCCGCCGCACCGTGTCACGGCATCTGAACGCCCTCGGCCTGAACCGGCGCCGGTTCATCGATCCCAGCGGTGACACAAACCGGGAACCGCGGAAGATCACCGCTCGCCGACCCGGACACATGGTCCACATCGACGTGAAGAAGGTCGGCCGGATCCCAGACGGCGGTGGCTGGCCGAGTCCACGGGCGCGGAAGTCACCAGGCCAAAGACGGTCGAGCGCAGCAAGAACAAGGGCGCACGCGGCGGCTACGTCTACCTCCACTCCGCCGTCGACGGCTTCAGCCGACTTGCCTACACCGAATCCCTGCCCGACGAGAAGGCCACTACCGCCATCGGGTTCCTGCACCGGGCCAGAGCCTGGTTTGCAGCCCCGGCATCACCCACATCGAACGCATCGTCACGGACAACGGCGCCTATCGCGCCGACGCATTCGCCCAGGCCCTACTCGGCGCGCGTCACCAGCGCATCACGCCATACACGCCTCGCCACAACGGCAAGGTGGAACGCTACAACCGGATCATCGCCGAAGAGTTCCTCTATGCCCGCAGCTGGTTCTCCGAAGAACGCCACGACGCCCTCGGCGTCTGGAACATCCTCTACAACTACCACCGACCCCACGGTGCAGCAGGAGGCCAACCGCCAGCCTGGCGACTACGCGCAGGCGTAACCAACGTCCTGGCCTCATACACCTAGGGCTTTCTTTCGGTATCCGCGACGATGGCCAGTCGGCAGGCAAGTCGGTGGCACGCGTGTGCGAGTTCGGGCGGGCGGAGATCGGTGAGTTCGGCATCGAAGGTGGCGAGGATCCCGGCGATGCCGGCCCAGGACCAGGCGCCGAGGGTGAGGCGGCAGTGCTCAGAGTCGAGGTGTTCGACGACCGAGCCGCTCGGTGCCCAGCGGGCGACGACGCCGGCCGGCAGGTTGAGTCGGGCCTCGCCGGTGCACTCCCAGGCGGCGAGGGTGTCGCCGCGATCGTGACTGCTCATGACGAAGTGAGCGAGGTCGTCGTAGGGAGGCTGGCGCGGACTGAAGCGGTGTGTCGTGGGGCGGGGGCGGAGCCGGTCGACGCGGTGCACTCGCCACTGGTGGTCTCCAAGGTCGTAGGCGACCAGGTACCACCGGCCGGCCCAGACGACCAGATGGTGGGGCTCAACGCGGCGGGCGGGCAGGAAGTCGTCGTCGCCGGTTTCGGGGCGTGAGCCGTCGGGGCGCAGCGTTTCGGTGACGAGTACGTGGCGGTGGCGCACCGCGGCCCCCACGGCGGTGAGCGCGGTCGAGTCGATGGGGGGTGCGGGGAACTCCCAGTAGTTCTGCAACCTGGTCAGGCGCAGGGATTTCATCGCTTCCCGCAGCGCAGCGGGCATGGCCTGTTCCAGGGTGACCAGCGCCCGCGCCGCGTCGTCTCTCAAGCCGAACACCGTGCTGGGCGCGGTTTGTAGGGCCACCGCGACCGCAAGGGCCTGATCGTGGTCGAACACCAGCGGAGGGAGGGTGTGCCCTGCGCCGAGCTGATAGCCGCCATCGGGCCCGTGGACGGTGGTGATCGGGTATCCGAGCTGGCGCAGGGTCTCGATGTCACGGCGAACGGTGCGCTCACTGACCCCAAGCGCGGTGGCGAGCTCGCGCAGTGGCCACAGGCGGCGCGATCCGAACAGGGACAGTAGCCGCAATGCCCGTCGTGAGGTGCTCGCCATCGTCCCATCATGCCCGGTAGTGGCCACTCGGTGTCCACTACCGGTGTCACTGTTGAGTGGCCGTGCAGGCAAGCAGTGGTGGAAAAGGACGGACAGGTATGCGTGTTGTCGTGGTCGGTGGCGGGATCGGTGGACTCGCATTGGGGGCGGGGTTGCGCCGCAGGGGGTTCGAGGTGGCGGTGTTCGACCGCGACACCGACGTGGCGGCGACAGGCGGTTACCACATCACCCTGGACGAGCGGGCCCAGTCGGCACTGCGGGAGCTCGTGGCGCCGCAGATCATGCAGCGGCTGCTGGCGTCGGCTTCGGCGCTGCGGCTGCGCGACCGCGACGCGTTATGGGACCGTCGCGGCCGACTGCTCGGCCGCGGGCCGGATCTCAGCGGCGATTCCAGCATCGATGTCGATCGCATCACTCTGCGCATGCTGCTGGCCGAGGAGGTCGGCGATGATCTGCATCTGGGGCGGACGGTATCCGACGTCGGCCGGGGCGACGACGGCGCACCCCGAGTGCTGTTCACGGACGCCGCACCTGTCTCGGCGGATCTGGTGGTGGGCGCGGACGGCACCCACTCCCTGGTTGCCCAGCACCTGGCGGGAGGCCGGACCAACAGCCCGGCGGGCATCATCGGGTTCTCCGGCCGTACCCTGCGCACTGACTTGAGTCCCGTTGAACAGCAACGGCTCGGACCACGATCAGGGCTGGCGATCGGCCCCCGGGGTGCAGCGTTGTACGTCGGCTTCCTTGACCCAGTCGGCAACGCCGCGCTAGACGCCCCCGAGCTGCGGATGTCCGTCACCACCGGTCCCACCTACATCTGGGGCGCCATGTTCCCCGAATCCCCCGCGACCGACTCCCTACGCGCATTGCGCGACGGCGAGTTGCAGGCCGCGCTGTTGGGACGGTTCCGCGAGCAGGGCTGGGCCGAGCACACGCTTGAAGTCATCGCCCGCGCCGACCCGCACAGCGTGGCCGCGTACCGCTTCAACGCCGCCTCGACCCGCGCCACTGAGCTCGCGCCATGGCCTGCGGGCCGCATCACCGCGCTTGGTGATGCCGTCCACGCGACACCGCCCACCGCCGGAATGGGGGCCGGCGCGGCAATCCGCGATGCTGCCGCCCTGCTCCAGCACCTGGGCGACGTCAATGACGGCGATACGACGACGGCCGAGGCCATGAACCAATTCGAGGCGGGCATGCGCCAGCGCGGCAGCGAGATCCTCACCCTTGCAATGAGAACGGTCCGCTTGATCCTGGCCACCGACACCACACTCGGCGCCGCCGCTACCGCCGTGACCACCCCGATCCTGGCCGCTGCCGCCCGGCTGCGTCATCGCCGATCAATGTCGGCGTAAGCCGCGCTCAGTCCTCGGGTCCGCTGTCATCGTCGTCCAGTTCTACCGCGTCCGGGTCACGCAGAGGCCGCAGTCCCTCACGCGGGAGGGAGGCGGTGAGGCTGTACCGGCCCTGCGCGTTCACCGGGAGACTCCACAACCCTTCACGGGATGTCCATGCTCCGGCAGCCACGTTTCAGCAGGTCAGCGAATTCCGTCCGTTGGCCCCGCTTCGGGGCGTTCCTCGAGGGCCTGGCCTCAGCCGCGGCCCTCCCTGACGAACAGGCACAGTGCCGCTTCGTCGACCTAGCCAACCGGCATCTGCACCCCGTGGGCGCCAAGCTGAGCCAGGACGGAGAAGCAGACGGCTGCCCCAGTTCTACCTCGCCCACCACGGCCGCGGCACCGCGCGTCGGCCGCGCGATCTCATCTTCGCCACCTTGGGCAAGCCAGACATCCGGTTCACCAGCGCCCTCGACACCGACATCGAGGTCGCCGAACGCGTAGACCAGGTACTGGTCGTCGCCGAACGCGTAGACCAGGTACTGGTCTACGACCGCCCGGCCGACAAAGAAGGACTGCTCTGGTGACGCTCGGAGGGAGGCTTGTTGGTGTACCAAGTGGTGGTTGACCTGGTGTGTTGTTGGTTCGTTGATAGGTGGGGTGAGTGGTTCGGATGGCGAGGTCAAGAGCTGACGCTCGGAGGGGGTTTGTTGGTGTAGTGGGCGGTGGCTGACCTGGTGTGTGGCGGGTTTGTTGAGAGGCGGGGTGAGCGGTTCGGGTGGTGAGGCCGGTGTGTGTGAGCTGGGGTTATGTGGTCTGTGCTGAGCATGGCTGTGTTCGTTGTAGGTAGCTCTAGCGTGAAAAGGCCCGGTTGGCGTTTGTGCTGGTCAGGCTGTTCTGCCTGCCCGATGGGTGGGGCTAGCGGGCTCGGGTGCGGGGATGGTGGTGGGTTTCGCGAGGTGGTCGAGTTGTACCGCGCATGCCATCTCCCTAGCCGCCGATCGTGCCGTCGAGCATCTCGCGCAGGATGTCCAGGTGGCCGTTGTGGCGGGCTGTCTCCTCTGTGAGGTGGAGGATGATCCAGCGCAGGTCGACGTGGAGGCCGTTGCGGACGGCTCGCTTGGCCTGATCGTCCAGTCCGCTCCCGGCGACCAGTTCGCGGTAGTGGGCGCTCTGTTCGGCGTATTCGTCGAGCAACTGCGTGAGCGAGAAGTCGACGGCGATACGCATCTCGCGATCGGGGTCGTCCTCGGTCCAGGGGCCCTGGTCTTCCTCGCCGAGGAAGACCACCTGGAACCAGTAGTACTCGACCCAGCGGAGGTGGTTGATCACTCCGCTCATGGTCATCAGCGGTGAGCCCGGCAGGAGCGCCTTGCGAGCGTTCTCCGCAGAGACGCCCTCGCACTTGGCACGGGCGGTGTCACGTGTGTAGTCGAGAAACGTGGTGAGCTGGGTGCGCTCGTCCCACGCGGGCGGCGTGTCGTCGATTCTGGTCATCGCGCGAAGCGTCCCCGATCACCGCGACTGATGTCGAGGTGTTTATCGACGGGCCCAACCTGCGTGTGAATCCGGCCACCTGGGTGTGCACCTGCGGCGCTCCGGCCGCCACCGGCCTGCACGAGCTCGTAGTCGTTGTACAGGCCGCCTGCGTCCGGCTGCTCAACCGACCCGGGTCCGCGCCTCACGCCAGCGCGGTGCGATCGCTGCAACCAAAGCGTTACTTGAGGACCTGTCAGGTCTATTCGGGGTTCGCGCGGTTTGGGGTCAGCGAGGTTGCTGTATGCGCCACCGGTGTCGCCTTTTCGGCCTTGCCTTCGATGACCACGGAACCGTACTGCCCGCATGCGGTCCGTGAATGGACCGTGTGTTCTATTGCGGGTCTGGGGAGGCCCGGGGGGTGGGGGAGTCATGTTCGTGCGCCCGCGCGCATTCAGACCGGTGGCAGTGGCACTGCTGGCGGGGGCACTCGGAGCGGCGGCGTTGCCGAGTCCGGCGTTCGCCGACGTCGGTTCACAGATGCCGGAGTCCCTTGCGCTGTCGGGAGCGTCCGCTCAGGCGGCCGAGAGCGGCGAGCCGGTGGAAGTGGTCGCGGAGCGCAGCGAGTACACGCAGACGATGGCGAACCCGGATGGGACATTCACGCTGACGCAGTCGACGACTCCGCAGCGGGTGCGGGGAGCGGACGGTGCATGGCGGGCGGTCGACGCCTCCCTGGAACACCGCGCGGACGGTTCCGTGGGGCCGAAGGCCGCCGTGGTGCAGTTGTCCTTCTCCGGGGGCGGCAGCGGTGAGGGGATGATCCGCCTAGGCAGCGAGCGCGGTGCGCTCACCTTCGGCTGGCCCGGCAAGCTGCCCGAGCCGGTACTCGCCGGCGCCACTGCCACCTACCCCGAGGTGTTCAAGGGGGTCGACCTTCAGCTGACCGCGACCTCCGAGGGTTACCGCGAGGTCCTGGTCGTGAAGTCCGCCGAGGCGGCGGCGAATCCGCAGCTCGGACAGATCAAGCTGTCCGCCAAGGGCCAGGGCCTCGCTCTGCGACCGAGTCCGGGTGGTGGCCTGCGGGCCATCGACGAGGACGGCAATGTGGTCTTCAAGGGGCCGGCCGGCCAGATGTGGGACTCGGCGGGGACGCCTCCTCCGGTCCTCAGGCGCAGATGGCTCGCACGCAAGCCTTCGAGGCGCCGGCCGAAGACACCGCTGGTGAGGACAGCCCCGGTGCGCCGGCAGCGGAGCCCGAGGACCCATCCCAGCTGGGAAGGGCGACGCGAGCGCTCTTCTGCCGGTGCAGGTCGCGGATGGCGCGGTCACGCTGACGCCGGACCTTGGCATCCTGGGCGAGGACACCGTCTACCCGGTCTACATCGATCCGCCGATGGGCGTGGGGTACTCCGAGCGCACGGTGCTCTCTTCGGACGGGGACCGGTTCTGGAACTTCGAGGGCGACTACGGCGTCGGCCACTGCAGCCGGTCAGGACCGTACTACTGCACCACAGGTGCCTCGTACACGAACCGCATGTACTACGAGTTCGCCAACACCAAGCTCGTCGGCAAGCAGGTCATCGACGCCACCTTCCGCGCCTATGAGACCTGGTCGTTCGACTGCGAACCGCATTGGGTGGACCTCAAGCGCACCGACAACATCTCCGAGGCCACCCGCTGGCCAGGCCCCAGAGAACTGGACCACCTGGGTGATCGCGACGTGTCGGCGGGGCGAGGCACCAACTGCTCGCCCGATCAACCGGACTCGTGGATCGAGTTCCATGACAACAGCGCCGAGACGGACGAGAACCTGCGGGCGACGGTCCGCGCGCTGGCGGACGGATCGATCTCCCGCCTGATGCTGATGCTGCGGGCCAAGGACGAGGGCGAGGCCTCGGCCTGGAAGCGGTTCAACCGGAACGCCGAGCTGCAGGTCACCTATGTGCCCAAGCCGGGCGTGCCCACCAGCGTCGGTCTCATCCCCGGCAACGGGACGGTGCAGTACTGCTCCACGAATGCCGCCGCGCCGACCATCTCGACGCGGTCGGATCCCATGATGCAGGCGATGGTGCAGACGCTCGTGGCTCCCAAGTCGGGCGAATACGCCGGCTCGCTGCGCGCCTACATGGAAAACGAGCTCACGGTTGCCACCGACCGCGGTCGCGAAAAAATCACAGCCACTCACGAGCATCGGTTCTGGTCGCCATCCGAGGCTCGCTGGGTTGCCGCCGGGAAGCTCAAGCCGCGGATGACTCTGCTCACCGCTGAGGGAAAGCGTGTCTCGGTGCAGGCCAACCGCGCATACAGCGCGCGAGCTCGCACGTGTACAACCTCACCGTGGACGACCTCCACACGTACTATGTGCTGGCTGGGCAGACTCCGGTCCTGGTTCACAATGCAAACTGCTTTACGGCGCCTGGGAGCTACCTGAACCGTCATGGGGAGCTTACGAACGGCACATACACCGTCAGTTACCCGGCAATGCTGAAGCACCTCCCGGGTTCGTCCGGTCCGACAAAGAGCGTCTTCCTGAAGGGCGTAGATGCGGAAAAGGCCACTCTGGACGCTGCCGCCTATGCTGACGCCAATGGACTATGGGTCGGAAACAAGGCCAAGGTGTACGTCACGAATGGTCCTGTTGGGGTTGTCGGAAGGGCTGGGGAATTGACTCACTACATAAATGCCTACCGGAATGCTCGGGGTGCTATTCATGGGAGTCCCGGGGGTGCACCGTGATCGATGTCTCGGATGCGCTGGCGCGGTTGGGTGATCCGCCGGTCACCTGGTGCGAAGAGGTCGCAGTCGAGATCGCCGACTATCTGGCCCGATCGGTCGGAGGGGTTGTCGACTGGGATAAAGAAGCCGACGAGGAATGGCTGAGTGTCCTGGCCCGGGACGCTCGCGTGGCAATGGTGTCCACAACGCTGCGACTGATCGTCGCCGAGGAACGCACTTCAGGAGATTTGCAGGTCCTCGCCCAGGACGGAACGGTGATTCTTGTTCCGTCATTCGACGCTCCAGTCATGCACTGCGATATCACCGTGCTCGGGCGGGCGTTCGGCGAGGAGGAGAAGCTCCGAGAGCTGGAAATGGAGACCTTCTCGGCGAACGATCTGTGGTTCGCCACGGTGTGAGGGCTGCCGGCTGCGACTGTCACGGACTACGGCTGCGACTCAGTCGGAGTCCGTGAACAGTCTGCCGCGTGGTGCAGACGGGCTAGCGATTCGCCGCATGGAACAAACGATGATGGAAGGGGTATAGGAGAGGGGTTGGACTCTCTTGAACCGGAGAGATCCAGAGATTCAAGTTCATTCGGCGGGTACCTTCCGTAAGTCTCGACTGGAATTTGTGATGGGAACCTGGGGATCAGGCTCGCTCGACAGCGACTCGGCTGAGGACTTCCTCGATGAGCTGGAAGAACAGTCTGTATCGCAGCCACTGGCGGTCGTCGGTGTCGACGGCTTGGCGCTGCAGGCGGAGTCGGAGGTGGGCGTAGACGTCGGTGGTGACGCCGATGTGGACGTGGCCCTACAGCAAATCGCCGTGCGCGTTGAAGCGCTGGCCGAATCATCCCAGCGTGGCAGGCCAGCCGGCGCTGATCTGAGCAGCCACTGAGCTCTTTCAGCGTTGCCGCTCGAGGGTGAGGACGGCTGCAGCGATTGACCTCATTCGATTCGGGCTGCACCTGGCTTTGCGGAAGGTGCGCCACGATTTGAGCCGTGCGACGCCGCGCTCGACCGGTGCCCGGACAGCGCGCGGTTGACGCTTCGCTGGGTTGGTGTGAGGTCGCGCCCCGGTGGGCGTCTGAGGGGTGTGGTCACCCACCGGCCGGCTCCTATGTAGGCGCGGTCGGCGAGAACCGGGACGCTCTGGCGTTCGCAGATCAGGATGATTCGGTGGGTGCGGGCCGCGGTGAGGTCTTGGGCACGGCCGGGCAGCGTGGGCGAGATCCACAGCAGTTGTCGGCTGGATCGGTCACCACCTGCACGTTCACTCCGTGTCGACAGTGTTTGTGGGAGTAGTCGGCGCGGCTGTCGCCGACCCGGTCGCACTCCGCGAGCTTACCGTCGAGCAGGACGTGATCGGGATCGGTCTCCCTCAGGACGCGGCAGGCCGGGTGCGCGCTGGGAGAGGTGATCGATGACGGCGGTGGCATAGGCGTGAGCAGTGCCGACGCAGATGCCGAAGCCAGGGGCGATCTGCGCGAGGGTGTCGTGCCTGCGGAGGTAGACCAGGCCGACGAGGGCCCGCTGGTGTGGCGGGAGTTTGCAGCGGCGGTCACCCCCACGGGTGACGATGAGCATGGTTACCCACTCGACCAGCGCGTGAGGCAGGTCGAGTGCGGCAGGATACGGAACTAACGAGGCTCCTGAGCCGATGAGTTGAGACGTCGAACACCTCTCTCAACGGCACGGGAGCCTCGTGCGTTGCGGACGTCGACGGCGTCACCCGATTAGTGGCCGCACTGAAATGGCTCAGTCTCCGCACTCTACTCAGCTCACCCAGGCTCCCTCGGGCGAGCTGCGGTCCAACCTGCTGATTGAAGTGGACAGGCCTTCTCGGCGAGGGGAGCCGAAGTCGGAGCAATGCTCATGACCTGTGGATCGGCCTCGGGTTGGACGCGAAGGGCGTACCTTCCCGAGTGATCGACTTCTGGTCATCGAGTAGGCCGACGTTGCACCGTCGGTTGGGAAGGCACGCCCGTGCTGAGCGTAGTGAATGCCGATGGAACGACCGAGACCGGTTCTCTGATCGACGACATCGTCCGCGAGGCGGATGCTGGCCGCCGCCCTGGAGGCTGAAGTCAACTTCTAGATCGCCGAGTTGGCCGACCAGCGAGAAGAGAGCGGGCGTCGCCTGGTGGTCCGCAACGGCCATCACCAGCCCAGGAAGGTCGCGACCGCAGCCGGGGTGATCGAGGTGAAGGCCCCACGCATCAACGACAAGCGCATCAACGAGGCAACCGGCGAGCGCAAGCGGTTCTCCTCGGTGATTCTGCCGCCGTGGTGCCGCAAGTCCCCGAAGATCAGCGAGGTGCTGCCGCTCCTCCATCTCCACGGCCTGTCCAGCGGGGACTTCGTGCCCGCGCTCGAGCAGTTCCTCGGCTCCTCGGCCGGCCTGTCGCCGGCCACCATCACTAGGCTGGCCGCCCAGTGGCAGGCCGACCACAAGGCGTTCAGCGAGCGCGACCTGTCCGCCACGGACTACGTCTACGTCTGGGCCGACGGTATCCACCTGCGCATACGGCTGGAGGAGGCGAAGGCCGCGGTCCTGGTCGTCATGGGCGTGCGCGCGGACGGAACCAAGGAGCTGTCGCGATGGCCGACGGTTACCGTGAGTCCTCGGAGCCCTGGGCGAGCCTGCTGCGGGACTGCCAGCGGGCGGCATGCGCGCTCCCGTCCTCGCCGTCGGCGACGGAGCCCTGGGCTTCTGGAACGCGTTGAACGAGGTCTTCCCCGAAACCCGCCACCAAAGGTGCTGGGGTTCACAAAACGGCCAACTGTCTCGACAGCCTCCCGAAGTCAGCTCAGCCCGCGCGAAGAAGGCCATCCAGGACACTACAACGCCGAGGACAAGGAGCACGCGGCCGCCGCGGTCAAGGCGTTCGTCAAGCAGTACGGCGCGAAGTTCCCCAAGGCCGTCAAGAAGATCGTCGATGACGAGGATGAGCTGCTGGCGTTCTACGACTTCCCCGCCGAGCACTGGATCCACCTGCGGACAACCAACCCCATCGAGTCGACCTTCGCGACCGTCCGTCTGCGGACCAAGGTCACCAAGGGCGCCGGATCCCGGGCCGCCGCCATGGCGATGGTCTTCAAGCTCGTCGAGTCCGCCCAGGCCCGCTGGCGCGCCGTGAATGCACCCCACCTCGTTGCCCTCGTCCGCGCCGGGGCCCGCTTTGAACGCGGCCAGCTCGTTGAACGGCCGAAGACGACCGCAGCGTGAATAGGGTGGCGGACCTGCCTCGAAGTTCGAGAACATCCGGTCATGTTGGATGGCACGGCAGGACAGGACCTTCCAGTCGGCTTCGGGTTCCGGCCGTATCGCGGCGACGAAGACCACGGCGCCATGGCCGCGGTGCGGCTGGGGTGTGTTGAACGGGACCGGGTCGATGTCCATTCGGTTGTGGAAGGGCTCCCGACAGCGGCCGAGATCGCCGAAGCTTCTGCCAAGTTGGAGGAGCCGTCCAGGAACCAGATCCTAGTGGTGCTCGACGGGAGCGTCGTCGGCTACTCGACGATCCGGTGGTGGCAAGAGCGGGACGATACGTGGCTGTACCTGCACCGCGGCTACCTCTTGCCCGAGCATCGCGGCCAGGGCATCGGCTCAGCCATGCTGAGCTGGGCCGAAGCGCGGATCCGCCAGCTCGTCAAACAGCACGGAACGGCGCGGACGGCAGTGATCGGCGCGAACGCCATGGCCTCCGAGCAGGACGCCACGGCACTTCTGCGCGCAGCCGGCTACCGACGATTCTTCAGCCTGGTCGAGCTGGAACTAGGCGATCTGCAGCAGGTGCCCGAGGGCAGCGAACTGCCAGCCGGGATACGGACAGGGCCGATCGGGACAAGCCACTACCGTGCAGCCTGGAGGACGGTCGTCGACTCGTACGCGGACACCGGTTTCACTCAGAGATGGCCTTTCCAGGACTTCGTCGACACCGCCGACCCGGCATGCTGGAGGGCTGCCTGGAACGGGAAGGACATGGTCGGCGTCGCCCTCTGCTCCATCCGCCGTCACGACCACGCCGTGGGCGAGGTGGAAGAGCTGAGTGTCCGGAGGGACCAGCGACGCCTCGGAATCGGCCGGGTTCTGCTGCTGGACGGGCTGCGGAGCCTTCGCGAGCAGGGTGCAACGACCGCCCGGCTGTTCACGGGCACGGCAAATCCGCACCGGTCCTACGACCTTTACGAGAGTGTGGGGTTCCGGCAGCAGAACGAGTACGTCCGTTACCGAAAGCCGCTTGCTTGATCGATCGGCCATTGGGCTGTCGGGTCAGTCCACAGGATTTGATAATGCCTCTGATACGGAGGGATCCCACCCTGGTCGCTTGTACTCAAGGGGAGGCGAGGCTCGCGCGTGCTGCGGTCATGAAGGCGGTCTTGTGTTCCTCAAGGTGCTCGTTGACCTCGACGTCGCCGATCTCGCGCCACACAGCCTGGTTGAGTGCTCGACCGTATGCGTACACAGGGGCGTGCAGGTCTTCGTCGCTGAGCAGCACGAGGTGCCGTTCAGCGATCCAGAGCCTGGTCATGGCGGCCGAAGCGGCACTGTTCCAGTCTTCGTCATCGCCCCATGCCTCGGGGCGGCTGTAGGCCGCCCGTTCGGCATCTTGGGCGCAGGCGATGAAGTCCTTGATCGCCTGCATCTGTTCTGCCCGGCGCGCCTCGCTGGTGGCCGCTGTGCGGCGGCGTTCCTCCAGCCGTTCAGCGGAGCGCTGAGTAGCGCGTTGGGAGAGCGCGGTCAGGCCGCCGCCGAGGGCGACGCCTGCGAGTGAAAAGAGCGGCCCCCACACTTCCATCGCCACGCGGTGTCCCCCTACGACAAGTCCTTGCGCATCAGCGTGCACATGGTCTCGTACCTGTGCAGTGAGCCGTCCGGCGCCTGTACGTCCCAGCCATCCGGCCGTCGGCCGTGGGCCAGATAGCCCAGTCGCTCATACAGGGACCGGGCTCGTGGATTGCTCTCCTCCACGCCGAGCTCGGCACGCCGCAGGCCGCGTGACCTGATGCGGTCCTCCGCGGCCCGGATGAGGACAGTGCCCAGCCCACACGACTGCAGGGCCGGGAGCACCCCGAGCTGCCACAGTGTGCCCGCGTCGGGTGTGACCTGGTAGTCGATGCCTCCGATCGCCACCGGAACATCAGCCGGGGTGCACACCGCCAGATAGTCCACTTCACCCATTGCCGCGCGCTCCAGCTCCCGTTCCACCTGCACCAGATGGGCGGTTGAGCCGGACCACCTACATGCCGGCAGATCAGCGGGCGTCAGGTCACGGACGAGGACTGGTACGACAACCTCGGCCGCCTCGTTACGAAGAAGGCTCATGCGCCTATCCGATCATCCCAACGAACTTGAGGGCCAGAGAATTTCACGTGAAGGCCCCCGCCACGTGGTGATTTCGCGGCTGCCGCAACCTCTCACTGTCCTCGTCCACGTGGGGCATCAGGGCGAGCAACTCTGGGGCCGGTCCAAGCGGGGGGCGGCCGTTTTCACAGAGCGCCATCACCGGCGGCCGCCTGCTCCTGCCGACCCGGCGCGGCTCCCTGGTCCAGGACCGATTCCCCGACTTGGTCTCGGCCGCCGAGCAGCTGCCGGACGGCCTGGTCCTCGATGGCGAGCTCGTCGTCTGGGACACCGCAGCCGGCCGGTTGTCCTTCGAAGCCCTCCAGCGCCGGGCCGCCGCCCGTGGCCGCACCGCCGCGCTCGCCGCGAAGAGCCCGGCGTTCTTCATTGCCTTCGGCGCCTTGCAGATCGACGGCATCGAGCTGCTGGCGCTGGCCTACGCCGAGCGCCGCCGACGCCTGGAGGCATGCGCACTGACCGCCCCGTGGACCCTGTGCCCGATGACCACCGACCCGCACAAGGCCAGGGAGTGGCTGGAGGACTGGACGGACGTCTCCGGCGTCGAAGCGATCATCGGCGCTATCACCGGCACCCTCGCACGCCCCCAACTCCTCATCCTCGGCCGTCACGACCCGACCGGACGCCTCCGCCCCCATCGGCCGCACGGTCCCGCTGCTGCGATCTCTCGGTTTCGTGTCAGTGGGGCGAGTGGCAGTGGCGTATGTGCTCATGGCGGGACTCAGGTGCAGGTCAGCGTGGGGTTCCGATGTTCGTTCTCCCTGTCGAGGAAGTGAGAGAACGAGGCCTGTCCACTGTCATCTGGTGAGAGATGTGCAGGTCGCGCACTGACACGAAAGCGAGGGATCGCAGGCGGCGAAGCGTGTAAGAGTCTGTCTCATTTGGTGCTGGGCAGGTTCCTTGACACGAGCACAGCGAGCTGTCGCAACCGCTGGCAGTACTTGGCTGCTGCGGGGTCATTG
>NZ_JBVIPQ010000015.1:0-105559 GCF_055577795.1 Streptomyces sp. NPDC033174 | reverse complement strand
CACACGCAAGGACGCCCTCAAACTCGCCGCACCGGCCCCGGACTCCGGCCAGGCGTCCGATGAGCATTCCGGGCCTGGCCGGTGAGCGGCGCTGCGGGGGCTTTCAGAGTCCGGCGGATTGTGCGGCGGAAGGTCCTGGCGGGTGTGCAGTGGCCCGGAGACGCTCCGCCTCTTCCGCACCTTCGCCGCCATCGAGCTTGCCGGCCTTCCCTCCCTACCCGTGGCGCCCGTGCCGCCTGTGCCGGCCTCTACCGGACCGGGACGGGTGTGGGCGCGGCGCGCCGGCCGCCCGTGCCGTGCTGCACCGCCCGTTCTCCGCGGCGGGACCCGCCGCCCGCCCTCAGCATCGCCAACTGCGCGCCGGATTGCGGTGAGCGGATGTGTTCACCGGTACCCGGTCGGCGCCGGCCGCTCCGTATCAAGCCGAAAGGCCCGAGATGACGACCACCGACCTGCTGACCGAAGGTGACCTGCTGCGCGCCGAGCTGGCCGCGCTGGGCCGGTATGCCTTCCTCGGCCGCGACAGGGCAGTTACGTGCCTGATCATGGCCGTCGACGCGGCTGTCCCGGACGATGAGACCGCCGCCTGCGGCGTCCCGCACATTCTGATGTACACCGGCGAGCAGGCCGGCCGGGCCGGCCGGCCCGCCTCGGAGCACCGCCGGCCCTGGTCCGCGCACCTGCACGGCGCCGATGGCGACTACGTCGCCACCATCTTCGACGGATCATCGGCCCCGCTGGATGCCGCCGCCGCCGCGGCCCTGTGCGCCCGCGCGGTCACCACATGGCTGCGCAACTACCTCGGCGACTTCCCGCCGCGCCCGGAGCGTTTCTGCACCTCGCGCTGACCCGTAGTACACCCCGGCACCGGGCGGCAGTGGCAGCCGCCCGGCGCCGAAATCACCACCCCGCACCGTTCATCCGGCGCGTATGTCCCCTGCGGGGACGCGTCGCGGCCTCCGGTTCGCCGGCGGCCGCGCAGCCGCCCGGAGGAGTGTTCGCCGCAGGTGTGCTGCCTCGGTCACCCGCTCGATGACCTCGGCCTGCCACGCCTGGGCCCGCGGGTCCGCATACTGGGGGTCCTCGTGCACCGCGAAGCCGTGCTGCGCGCCGTCCAGCTCCACCAGCTCGGCGGGCCCGCCGAAGGCGGGCACGTACCGGCGGGACGACTCCACCGGCACGAAGGTGTCCTTCGTCCCGTGGACCAGCAGGACTGGCGCACGCACCGCGCGGAGGTGGACGGGTCCGGATAGAAGACCTCGTTGTGCAGGCACGACCGAGCTCGAAGGGTGACTTCTCCGTGAGCCCGCGCTCGTCCAGGTTCCGGGCGCCGGTGGTGGTGATGTAGTCGCCGTCGAAGTACGGGCGGCTGTCCACGTAGCGGTCGCGGTAGTCCAGGCGCGGGTTCAAAAGCACCAGACGGTCGACGTCGCGTGGCCGGTACGCCGCGTGCATTGCTGCCGCGCCACCGGAGAACGACGCCCCGACCACGTGGGACGGGCCGTCGAACCTCATACCTGCCGGAGGTGATCACTCGCCGCCCGGATGTCGTTGGCCACCCCGGCGATCGTGATGTCCTCCGCCCGCCCACCACTCGCCCCGTGCGCGCGCAGGTCGAAACGCAATGCCCGCCCACCCGCGGCGGCCAGGCCGGCGGCCAGTCGTGCGAAGAACCCGCCCTCCTCCCGCGTCACGCCCGCGCCGTGAACCAGTACCACGACACCCACCGTCTGCGCCTCGGGCAGAGCCGTCACCGTCCCGACCAGCGCCGTACCGTCCAGGGACCTGAACCGAACTTCGTGCTCAGAGACCATGCGCCGATCGTAGAGAGCCGCACTTCCGAGCGAGTCCCTTCGCGTGCAGCCCGCCGGGCGCTTCGGGTGTTCGTGTGCTCACCTTCGTGCCGACAGGGGTAGGCGGTCGTCTCGTGACACCGGCTGCGGATTGCTGTTGAGTGTCACCGCCAAGTAATCGACGGTTTGGCGGAGTTGTTGTGCGTGTGATCGTGTGTGGCTTAGTAGCGGCCGCCTGCTTGTTCGGCCTGACAGCTTGCGCTGGTGGAAGTGAGGGCCCGCCTCTGGCCAGCCGGACAAGAGGTGACATTGGTGAGAGAGGCTCCAGCACGCCGGCCAAGGGCGGTGGGGATTCGAGCGCGTCCGGCTCTGTCAGCCCTTCGCCGTCGACGTATGCGGCACCGGAGGAGTGGACTGAGCCGGTGCGGTGGACGGCGCTGCCGAGCGGGCGGCGCACCGACGACCGCGGCAGCCAGGTAAGTTTCCCGCACAGCACCGAGGGGGCCGTAGCGATGACGGCGGCCGCCAACACCACCAGGATCGAGGGCGACAGGTCTACGGTCGACGAGCAGCTGCGCCTCTTTTACTCGTATGTGCGCAAGGCCGAGCAGTCGCCGGACAAGGCCGAACAGGTCGAGGCGAACGCCCGGCAGACCGACAAGTCCTTCGCCAAGCAGATGGGCGTGAAGGCGGGGCAGCCGCTGCCGCCCGGCGCACATGTGCGCAACCACGTGGTGGGCTACAAGATCATCAAGAAGTCGGACGACGAGGTCAGCGTGTGGCTGCTTGCCCGTGCTGTGGTGAAGGCCGGGGAGCTGGAGAAGGAGTCCGGCTCGTACACCCGCACTGTGCTCGGCGTTCAGTGGCAGGACGGTGACTGGAAGATCACCGGGGACTCCACCGTGCACGCTCTTGAGTCTGTGAATGGGCAGACGAAGCCGGAGATGGTGGCACCAGGCGACGCCGCGTTCAACACGGCCGGATGGACGGCCATCCGGGAGGCCTCATGAAGCACGGCTGGCAGGGCTGCTGCTCAAGCGTCGCTGCGGGCGCCCGCCTCGGCCTCCTTCGCAAGCGGATCCTTCTCATGGCTTGAGCGAGCCCTCGGTTCCGGCTTCCGGTGCTCCGTACTTGGGCTGGCCCTGAGCTGATCAGATGACAGAGGCCAGCTTGGGTACGACCGGGTCGATCGCGTGCTCGTCGAAGAGGCTCTCAAGAAGTTCCAGAGCAGTGTGGCGGTCGAGTGCCGTAGGTCGTGGAAGCGGATGCGGCGGAGCCCGGCCCGATTGAGGAGTCCGAGGAAGTGGCGGGTGACATTGGCGGGATCGAGGGAGCTGCCCGCCGTTGTGGTGAAGACGAGACCGGAGGTCTGGGTTTTGGTGGGGAGCGACGTGAGGCCGGCACTGCTGGTGCGCTGGAGCGACCGGCGGATGCTTGCCGTACCACCATCGGGGTCGAGGTCTTCCCAGTGGAGGCCGAGGAGTTCGCCTTGGCGGAGTTCGGTGCGCGGGGCTAGTTCGTACAGTGCGTGCAATCTGTCACCGCCTGCCGCATGGAGGAGTTGTAGGGCCTCGGCTGCTGTGAGGGGCTGGAAGCGTCTCGGCCGGGGTTCGGTGGTTTTGACATTCCGGGCGACGTTGCGGGCAGCCCGTCTTCTCGGCATGGGGCCGCTGGAGCGTCAACGGCGCTGGGCCGGGATGGTTGCGCCGACCGGGGGCCGCCACCCTGGATCCCCAGCGCGCGATGATCCAGGCCGGCGTGCGGGCCTTCCGGATCCGCCGGCCCGCGCCGCTGCCGCTGTCGGACACTGAACTGGGTTCCCTCCAGACGCCGTTCTACCTGTCATGGGCAAGCGCAGCCTGCTCGTGCACCCGAAGCGGCAGCTGGAGCGCGTACCGCGCCTGATCCCGGGGGTCCGCGCCGGGATCGTCACCGCGACCGGCCACGGCCTGCAGATCGGCCACCCCGACCTGGTCAACGCCCGGATGCTGAGCTTCATGGAGGATTCGACTCCCTCGACTCGGCGGCGTTGCAGAGGGCGGCCGACGCCGCTCTGTACGGCGGCAAGCACTCCGGCCGCGCGATCCTCGTGGCGGCGCGGCGGGAGGCGTACGCGAACGACCTCGGCCAGGAGACGTCTCTGGTGGCGGTGACGGCCCGCTCGAACCGCAGCAAGAGCGACGAGGATCCGGCGGAGTGGCTGCCGCCGATGGGTTCGTCGGAGGTGCTGTGCCGGTACGGCGCGGAGTGGACGGCGACCAAGCTCCGCTGGGGGCTGGCGGTGGATGAGCTGGAACGGGACCGGCTGCAGGACATTGCGGCCAGCTGCGGCGGCATCGTGTGGCCACCCCCGCTCCGTGGACAGGCCGACAACCTCGAGGGCCGCCACCCCGCGGGGGTGGCGGCCTTTCGCCGTCGTACTGTGCCGCAGCGCGTCGGCGCCGGGAATGCCTCCGCCGAAGCCAGCTTGTCAGTGCTGGTCCGTAGCGTCGAAGGCGAGGGCCTGGACCTGTCGGCCGAAGTTCGCGGGCCGGCTATGCCGGTGTCAGCGGGGAGGCGTCTTTGGCGCTGTCCGGTGGTTCGTGGGTGAATTGCCGGACAGTGCCTCGGTCCAGGCGTGCTGGTGAGATCAGCCGTTGGCCTGGTCCATGGCGGGCTTGATCTGCTTGGCCTGGTCGACCATGTCCTTTGTGATTGTCCCGCCCTCGCCCTTGGTAATGACCTTGCCGAGGAGGCTGCTGAGGCCGCGGGCGATGTCGCTGAAGGCGCCGAGGCCGCCGATGCTGCCGACGCTGTGGATGCCGTTGCTTCCGTCAGGGGACATGAGCATTCCTTGCGCTGTCTGCTCCCTCGAATGAGGCGGCACGGTCGACCACTTCCGGGCTACCCCGCACGTCACATTCCTGCGGAAGCAGGAAAGCCGGTGAAGACAAGTGAGACGTTCTGCCCACCGAAGCCGAAGGAGTTGCTGAGCACGGCCTCCTGGGGGACGTCTCGTCGCTCTGCGACGACATCGAGGTCGATGTCGGGACCGACGCCAGCCTTGGTGAGGTTGCGGGTCGGCGGGATGACGCCGTGCTCCACGCTGAGGACGGCGATGAGCGCTTCGATTGCGCCGGCTGCGCCGAAGAGATGGCCGAGCGCTGCCTTGGGGGCTGTCACGGTGGCGCGGCCGAAGACCTCTCCGATCGCACGCGCCTCGGCGACGTCGCCGACCGGAGTTCCGGTGGCGTGGGCGTTGATGTGGCTGATCTGCTCGGGAGCCAAGCCGGCTTGCGCGAGGGCCTTCCGCATAGCGGAGATCTGACCGGAGCCGTCGGGAGCGGGTGCCGTGATGTGGTGAGCGTCGGCGGCGATGCCAGCTCCCGCGAGTACTGCGTGGACGCGCGCGCTCCGGGCGTTGGCATGCTCGGCGCTTTCGAGCACCATGACAGCGGCGCCTTCACTGAGGACGAATCCGCTGCGGTCCGCGGCGAACGGTCGTGACGCTGAGGCGGGTTCGGCGGTGTGCCGAGACAGTGCTTGTGCCTGGGCGAAGCCGGCGACCGTGATCGGGGTGATCGCGGCCTCGGTTCCGCCCGCGATGACCACGTCCGCCTCGCCGGCGCGGATGAGCCTGGCCCCCAGGGCGATCGCCTCGGCACCGGAAGAGCACGCCGAGACGGGCGTGTACACACCGGCCCGTGCGCCGTACTCGATACTGATCAGCGCCGCCGCTGCATTGGGCATGAGCATCGGGACCGTGCGTGGCGAGACGCGCCGAGTGCCGGCCGCCTCCAGCACGTCGTCTTCCTTCAACAGCGTCCCTACGCCACCGATGCCCGTGCCGATCGCCGATGCGAGCCGGTCCGGGTCCACCTCCGGGGCGCCGGCATCGGCCCAGGCTTCGGCCGCCGCGGTGAACGCCGCCTGCTGCGAGCGGTCGAGCCGCCTGGCCTGCACTGGCGGCAGCAACTCGGCGGGGTCGATCGCCATCGTCCCCGCGACGGTGTCGGGAAGGCCGTTGTCCTTGTGGCCGCGCAGGACGCCTCCACGGATGCCGGACTCGCCGGCAAGCAGGGCGTCCCAGGTGGACGCCACGTCTCCACCGAGTGGTGTGATCGCGCCGAGTCCGGTCACGACGACTTCAGTCCGGTGCATGCACCTCGACCTTTCTTGTATGCGATACAAGTGAGCAGGCCTTGTTTGTATCACATACAATTGGGGCGTGGACAAGAAGCGAACCGAAGCCCGAGCAACACCGACTCCGGCGCTCGACCGTGGTCGCGCGACGAGGCGCCGGCTGATTGAGGTCACTGCCCAGCTCTGCAAGGAGCGGCCCGGTGCAGAGGTGAGCGTCGCGGAGATCGCGAACGCGGCAGGGGTCTTCCCCAACCAGGTCACCTACTACTTCGGCTCCAAGGACTCGCTGCTCGTGCACGCCGCTTTCCTCGGCCTGCTGCACGACACCCGACGGATGGAGCGCATCGGTCGCCAAGCCCCCGATGCGGCGACATTTCGGCGCAACATCGCCCGCGCCGTACTGTCTCTGCCCTCGCTCCCATCAGTCGCCCGAGCACTCGCAGCCGGGATCTCCAAGCCCGAGCTCGCCCCCGTCGTCGACCAGCACCTCCAGTTGCTGTTCCGACAATCCGAGCGCTATGTGAGCCAGCTCATCGCCGGTCGCGGCTGGAAGGCCCGTCGATCACTCGACGTGGAGGCCAGGACGTTCTGGAGCACCGCGCTCGGCGCAGTGCTGCTCGTCCGCGCCGGGGCACACGGCACCAACGCCGACCTTGACCTCGCCGGAGCACTGACCATCCACGACGACTCCGAACCCGGCTAGCTCAGCCGGCCAGGTCCACGGCGGTGACGTGCGCGGTTGCCGTGCGACGACGACCTTGTCGCGGTCGGCGTCGCGGTCGGCATATTCGCCGTCGCCGACTGAAAAGACCTCCGCAACGAGCGCGACCGGCTCCAGGCAGCCTGCGCCACCAACTGGAGAGTCCCAATGCACGGACAGCATCGCCACGTTCGCCGCTGTCGTCGCGACCCTGTGGATCGCACACACGATCGGGGACCTCTGGGTGCAGACCTCGGTCCAGAGTGCCGACAAGGGTCAGCGCGACCGCAATCCGGGCCAGTCCAGCCGCGTCGGCCGTCTCGCCTGCACCCGCCACGTCGCTTCTCTGGGGCTTGGCTGGATCTGAGATCCCAGGATCGCATTGGTGACCCAGGTCAACGGCTTGTGTCGATCCGGCGCGGGTGCACGACAGGTGTCGCAGACCGAGCTGTTGAGGATGCGCTGCAACGCGGCAACCCGCACGGATTCGGGGGCGCTGCCTGTCGGCAGTGATCGAACGATAGGAACGGAAGCTGCCTTGGGCGTCCGGCAACAGGGCGAAGAAAAGACCGGCTGCCGTGTGACGCCGATAGCCTGCGCAGATGAAGTCGGGAGCGAGCCCTCGCGACGATAGTCGGCTCAGCGGTAGGCGACGCGCTGGGAGCCCCTTTCGAGTTCGGTCCCCCGGACGCGTTCTCTGCCCGGTTCCCAGAACGCTCCGCATCGTCTCTGACGTCGTCCCGATAGGCCACCGCAACATGGCAATTCGGACGGCCACTCGAGGCTACGGGCCCGGCGGAGGGCGGTTTGGCTGATCACCGCGTGCCGGATGCGTCACCGCCGGAGCCAGCTTGGCCGACGGGGGACACCAAGCCCGTGGTCCCGTTAACGCCCAGTTGTTAACGAATGCGGTCAATTATCTCCATGGCTGATGGCGGACCGCTGTATGTCGTCCTCTCAATCTGGCCTCGAGCTGTGTAGGTCCACCGCACATGACCGCTTGAAGTATCGAATACCTTCACATCGTTGCCGCCTTCCCTGACCAACACCGCACCCTGAGCCGCTAGCGAGGAACTTCCGTGTATCAACGAGCTAAGAAGTTCTCGCTCTATGCGCGCCTTCCATGCGACATCTCCATTTTTCGGAAAGATGGCTACCGTCGAAGAAGAATTGACCAGGTATAGCATGTCGAGGGGAGCGAGATGGCCTCTGTAGTGCTCAAGGCTTGAGAGGCTGTCGTTCCCCGCCACCTCCGCATCCCAGAGTTTCCTGCCAGTCTTGCCGGACAGGGCTACCACACCATCGGTAGTTGCGGTGTATACAGTGCCCTTGTTGTAGACTGGGTTGCCGACACTTTCAGCCGCATGCCAAATGTCGTGGCCCGTATCTATTTCCAGCGCATGCAGGCCGGTAGCGTCAGAAAAGAAGAGCATCGTCTCTGAGGTGGTCATTGCGTCTGAACGTAGTTTTTCCACCTTGCGGGACCATTTGTGCCCTCCTGTGCGCGAATCGAACACGCGGAGTCCCGTTTCGGTCTTAACAATCACAGTTCCTTCTGTCGCCGCCAAAATCTCGCCTTCCTCTGCGGTCACCTGCCATTTCGTGGAGCCGTTCGTGATGTTGCTCGCCCTGAGGGTGCGGTCGCCGCTAGAAAAAAGGGTGTCAGTCTTCAGATCGACAATAGAATCGACGAATTCTCCTTCTAGCTCCCATTCCTTGGTGCCTGACTCATGGTCCAGTGCGCATATTCCACTTCTTGTGTTCACGAGTAGAGTGGAGCTTCCAGTTCCAATAGGAGTGCCGACGCACCCCTCGCTGATGCTCCATATCGGGTCACCATTTGCCGCGTCGAGCGCGTACAGGCCGATCGAAGTTGGACCTACGGCGCTGGCGTACACGCGGCCCCCGCCACTGATGTGGGTCACGCTCACAGCTCCCTGCGGGTGAAAGCTCCACATCTCTTTACCGGTAGCCGGATCTAGCGCGCTCAGGAAACCGGCGTCATCGGCCACGTAAAAACGCCCACCTTGTTCAACCTTCGAGGGGGCTGCACGCCGAGGCTTTTCCTCCTTGGGAACTTCGTCTCTCTCCCATGGCGCCGCCAGTACTACGGCTATCGCGGCTAAGAGGGCGAGTAGCGCCAGGGACGATACATAAACGTTCAGTTGCCTTGTGTTGTTTCCGATTTGAATCGACGTGGGGCCGTGAAATTCAGACTTGCTGAGCGTATTCGACTTCGCCGCGTGTTCGGATCCTCTCTTTCTTGGCGTCATTCCCTGCTTTGGCTCCAGTGATTTGTTTGTGTTGTGTTATCGCCGATGTTTATGGCGGTTTGGCTGTGGAATCTGTTTTGGCTGGCGATATTTCGGTGGCTTTCTGAACTGGGCTCGTCGCTTCCCGGACGAGGTTCATTTTCAGGTTGCCCAGGGTGCCCGGCGCTCTGTGTGGTGCCTCGGTTCCCGTGTTGGTAGAACGTCGCGAATGCTGCGATGGCCAATCCGAGTGAACCGACGAAGAATCCGAGAATGCTGGCGAATTTGTCGGCGTCCTCGAGGCCTATGTACGCGAAGTAGCAGCCGATAACGAGGAAGATCACGCCGGTAGGGCCGCAGCTCCAGAAAATCCGTCGCCGTTGGATCGTCATGTCGCCATGATGAAGCAGAGAAGCTGGCCTGTCTGCACGTCTACTGAAAGATCTTCATTTCAGCCGCTGGATGGGAACGGTAGTTCCGTGAGAGGCGGTTGCCGATGCTGACCTGTACATGCAAGCTCGACACCTTGCAGTAGCTCTTCCGCCCTGCCGGCGCGCGCGGCGTGCTGGGCTGCGTGCCGCAGGACGTACGGGTCGGCACCTGCCAGGTGGGCCTGCCATCCTCCGCTGCCGGGCTGGTCTGCCACCGCCCCCACCTGGCGTCGTGGCTGCTTGCTCAAGGCATCGTCCCCCGAGTTCACCTTCCCCGAGCCGCTGGGTCCGCAGTGGCGGTCCGCCTGGAAGACGGACGGAGTCTCCTGGTCCACTTCGACCGGAACCAGCCCGTCACCTGGGACCCACCACGTGGGAACCATCCTGGGACCCGGCGTACGTGACCCGTACGCCTCGCTCAGCGCGGCTACCTCTACCGGGTGCGCTTCGACGACCGGCACGGGGGCGGCCTCAGCATGCGGTTCGGCACCGAACTCCATGGCCAGGGCACGGCCCACTGGGACAGCTTGGACGACATCGTCCTCACCCCCGACGGGCTGAATCCAGGACCAGGCCGCCCGCCGCCCCCGTGCCGGCCGCCGCGCCGCAGCCGGTGAGCGCTCCGGCCGAGCGGGAGATCGTCAACATCACCTCCCGCACCACGCACGACCCACGGCGAGCCGACCCCGTCCAGGAGGTACTGCGCCACCTCGACATCGACAGTCCGAAGCTCATCCGGGCCTCTGTCGCCAACATGCAGCGGCTTCTGGAGACGGACCTGCCCCCGGACGACGCCAACCGGCTGCGCTTCGCGCTACGGAGGTGTGAGTGGCGGCTGGAGGAGCACGCACTGCGCCGGCGGAAGGTTGTGCAGCATCTGAAGGAGGAGCCGACGCAGGAGCTGCACTACCTGGCCGTCGGACTGATGAAGGACGACCCTGACGCCTCGCGAGAAGAGAAGGACGTCGTCGCTGCCCTCGCGACCCGAAGGAGGCAGGCTCGAGTCGAGCAGCGAGCCGCCCAAGGAGCGTGCGCGCGAGGAAAGGCGCGAGGCCGAGCAGCGGGAGCGCGAGGCCCGGCACCAGGCTGCGGAGCGTGAGCGGGCCGAGAGGGCCGCGGCCATGGACCGAGACAGGCACAAGCCAGTGAACGCTCCATCCAGCAGGCGCGCGTCGAGAAGGTGGAGAAGCTCGCCCCGGCCGTCCGTGGCGCGTTGAACAAGGCGGCCCGCGAACGCCGCACCACCACATGGCCGGAACTCCAGGAGAAGACCGGCCTGCGCCAGCACGGCAGCCTCGACCACCTGAACAAGATCGAGCTGCTCGTATTGGTCGAGGCCGGTACCGCTCCTGAGGACCCCTGTGGTCCACACTCCTTGTCGCCGACGACGACAGTGCCGCGCTTAGCCTCCGCCGTGACATCTCACTCCTCGGCCGGCCCCTGCCCGACAGCGACGTCGACCTCATCAACCAACTCGCCGCCGAACGGAGCCAGCTGCACCGCCAACAGTGACCGGGCGGACCGCGCCCCAGAGCTATCCCGCCCCTCCTTCTCCATGAGGGGAGCAGGCGACCCGGGCCGGGGCGCGGCCGCGCTGGGCGAAGGAGGTGTCGGCGATGCGCAACAGGTCGGCAGCGACCGCGCGCACGCCTCGTCCCAGCCGTCCTCGAACTTCTTGCCCGAGCCGTGCGGGGAGCTGCTCGCGGAGACCCAGGTGTGCTCCCCGGCGACCGCCCCCGCCTCACTTGGGCGACGAGCTCGTCCGCCCGCTGCCACAGGCTGATCTGGCCGAGCCGGATCGCCAGCTGCGAGCGCGACGGCCACGACGTCCATCACGACCACCGCATTCCGATTGCGGACAGCTGTTCCATCCGCTCCGGCGTCAGCGTCGAGGCCCTGCTCCGCTGATTGCCGATCCATGCACCGAGCCGGTGCTCCCGCTCCTCTTGGTCCTCGCCGACGATCCGCTCGATGTGCTTCCTCGGGACCTGAAGGTGCCCCTCACGCTCGTAGAACTGCTTGGCGGCCTCGTGTTGCATGGCCCACTTGTCGGCCTGCGTACGGCGGGCTTGGGCTTTTCGTCGTCGGGGTCGGGTTCGGGTTCGGTGTCGAGGACGTGTTCGCACATCCACTGCTGCACGGTCGTGAGCTGGTCCCACCCGAGCCGCACCGACGTCACCCACCGCCCGAGGTCCTCGCCCTGGCGCAGAACTTCGCCCGCCTTGGTGGGCAGCGCCTCGCCGGCGTCCAGGTGTATCCGCACCAGGTGGAAGCAGCGTTGCCACGTCACCGGCCAACTCGGGCACCAGGAGCGGTCGAATTCCCCCAGCTGCTCGCGCCGCTCGTCCGGCAGCGCCCCGGCCGACGACTGAACCGGCAGGCCCTCGGCACGCCGCTGGTCGATCTCCACCGCCTTGCGGGTGATGGGCGTCGGGTGATGGTCGATCCCGCCGCGAACGCGGCGAGCGGCGGCGGCCGGGAAGGGCTGCCGGGCGCGGAGCAGTATGTGTGAGACTCCTCTAATTGATCACTCGGGGGGAGTTTCGCGTTGAACGCGCTGTTGAAGAGGGTGTGGATCGGGCTGGCCGCGACCTTGATCGTGAGTCTGGCCGCCGTGGTCCTGCCGGACCACATCCAGATAGACGACGACGGGCGCATCCACCTGGGCGCGTCCGCGCCCACGCCGTCCCCATCCACGGCGGCGCCCACACCGGAGTCCACGTCACCGCCCCTCACACGGGACGCTGTGGACGAGGTGATCCGGACCGCGGTCAGCGCGGCGGGCCTCGACCCGGCACAGGGCCGCCCGACCGTCGCGGCCGGCGCCAACTCGAACAGGACGGGCTGGATGGCCGTCCGCGAGAAGACCGCCGCACAGTCGGAGATGAACGCGATCTGCGCCGGCCTGGAGCGCCAGGGCTGGACGCTGAACCCGAACGGCGACCGCCCCGACGCCTCCCGCAGCTACAAGCGCGGGGGCTGGTACCTGCTGGTGAGCACGCGCGGGAAGACCCAGGCGCCGTCCACCACCTCCGCCTTGACCGACTCGCAGACCTACCTGACCCTGACCGGGCTCCAGCTGAACCTTTCCGACATACCCCTCCCCGAGATCACCGTCCGCATCGGCTGACCCCCTCACAGAGAAGCCCACACCGTCTTAGGACACCCCGGCGCCCTGGGGCCCGGCCGAGTTGGCCGGCCCTGTGCGGGAGCACTTGTCCCACCTGTAGCCGCGCCCGACATGGCGACGTCGTTGCTTTCGTCGCCGCAGCTGCCTGAGGCCTCTCTAACGACGTGGTCGGCTATTGAAGGTCGGGGCCAGGGCTGTGTGGGTGGAGGATCCGAGGTGCTGACAGGTAGTGGTGGTTCGGCCGCTCGTGAACGCCGGTCCTCCGGCAGGACTTTGCGCATATCCTCCGGACATGGTTGATCACCGCTCGGTCGACGTGGGAGGGGTCCGGCTGGCCTATCAGGTGTCGGGGCCGCTGGATGCTGTTCCGCTCGTCCTGTTGCACGCGCTGGGCGAGGACGTCACCGACTGGGACGCGGTGACACCCGTCCTCGCCCGCAGCCGACGGGTATACGCTCTCGATCTTCGCGGTCACGGCCGGAGCGATTGGCCGGGGAACTACTCCCTCGAACTCATGCAGACCGATGTGCTCCGGTTCCTGGACGCTCTGGGGCTTGGCCCGGTGGACCTGATCGGGCACTCCATGGGCGGGATCGTGGCCTACCTGCTCGCGGAGGAGCATCCGCAGCGGGTGAGCCGGATGGTCCTGGAGGACGTTTCGGTTCCGCGTCCCCGGGAGCCGACCACCCCGACCAGGCCGGACGGCGACCTGGCCTTCGACTGGGAGATGGTGCTGGCCGTCAGGAGGCAGATCGACCTGCCTGACCCGAGGTGGCTGGAGCGGCTCAGCCAGATCACCGCCGAGACTCTCGTGGTGGCCGGCGGTCCACGCAGCCATGTGCCCCAGGACGGCATCGCCGAGCTGGCCCGCCGCATCCCCGGCGGGCACATGGTCACCATCCCGGTCGGACACCTGATCCATCACGCAGCGCCGGAGGCGTTCGCCGAGGCGGTTTCGGCCTTCCTCTTTTCGGAGGGGGACTCCCGTCCCGCCCGCCGACCATGAGCGCGACGTCACCGGCCGTGACGTGAAGGAGCCCGCACGGGTTCTTCGAGTGTGACCCAAGAAGTGGGCCCGTGCGGCCTTGTCCCATCCTGCCTTCACCGGCCTCTCCCGTGCACATCTCGCCGGTTTGATCGAGGAGCTGGCCGGGCCGTTGGCAGGCACGGCGTGAGTCCGCGCTGCGTGACCGTCGCGGCTGGGGACCGCCGTCGGCAGGCCGGGGCCGGGCGCAAGCACGAGCTGGTGTTCACCACCGGGTGCTGCTCATGCTGGTCCACCTGCGCACCCAGCTCCCGCACGCCGCGCTCGCCGAACTGTATGGGGTGGGCCGCTCCACCGTCACCGAGGCCATTGGGGAACTCCGGCCGCTGCTCGGCGACCGCGGTTTCGCCGT
Source organism: Streptomyces sp. NPDC033174 (assembly GCF_055577795.1). NCBI lineage: Bacteria > Bacillati > Actinomycetota > Actinomycetes > Kitasatosporales > Streptomycetaceae > Streptomyces > Streptomyces sp. NPDC033174. The sequence continues at coordinate 91,734 of NZ_JBVIPQ010000015.1, read as the reverse complement.
CCCCGACCGGCCCGGCCTGCGGCTGCGACTTTGGCCGATGTGTTCGCCTACGCAGCCGCTGAGGGTGTGAAGCTGCGGATCGACGGTACCGAGGCCATGGTCCGCCGCCCCCGGGCCCACCGGCCCGGCCGCTGCGCGTTCGTGTCCGGCAAGAAGAAGCAGACACCGTGAAGACCACCACGATCGGCGACGGCCAAGGCCGGACCCTGTGGTCCGGGGCCGACCGGCCCGGACGAATCACGCTCAGACCGCGATGCGCACCGAGGGCATCGCCGAGCAATTCCGCCTGCACCCACGGGTGAAGGCTGAGGTCGACGAGGGCTGCCGGGGAAAACGGAACGCGCGCCTCTGGTCCCGGGCGCTGCCATGGGTGATGATCAATAGACCCCACGGCACGAAGCAAGGGGGCACCCATGCCTGTGTGGCGCCACACCTGCGGACCCGGGCGACCGCGGTCCGCGCCGGCCCCTTCACCACGCTGGTGCCCCTGGCCGACTGGTACGACGGAAAGATTCTCGCGTCCGTTCTGACCTGGGATCTGATGGTTGCCACGGACCGGACAGTCAAGAAGCTGCGCGGCACGCGCCTGTGGCTATCAGCCCGCGTCACAACCGTGACCGACGAGGACCTGGCGCTTCAGTACTGGGAGACAGATGACCGTCCGCCGCCGCCCGCTGCGGACTCCTCCGCCGTCGAGCCGATTCCGTACCTGCTTGGGTCCACGAGCCTGACTCATGAGCCGGAGTGAGCGGGTCATGCGACCTTTCGCGCGCACCGCCTCGCCGAGGGAGCGGCAGCTCACGCACAGCGGGTTCTGAGGGGGAGATCCCGTGGCGTGAGGTGGAGCTTGTCGGGTTCGTGCAGCTCTGCGCCGTACGCGTGACGGTTTGGGATGCAACAGGTGCATCGACATCACGGTTCGTGGCACGCGCAGGCCAGTCGACTGGGCAGGAGACGAGCAGTGGCGCGGTGTGGACACCCGCTACGAGAAGACCACCGCCACGGGTCTACCGCAAAGAAGGCCACCTCGAAGAGGACAGCCACCAAAAAGGCGATGAAGACGACGCGCAGGCGGGTCCGCCTGAAGAGCGATGCCGAGCACCTACCGGCACCGCACGCGCGTCCCAGATGCCCTGCGGAGCCTGCTGACATCCCCGGAGGCTCCGACGGGACTCGGGTTGCCCTGGTTTCCGGGACGTCCAGGGACGGTTGTTACTGTCGCGCGCACGTGCGATCACGCATGTGTCAGTCGGGGGAGGAACACCTGTTGAAGAACAACAGAAGAATCGTTGCGGCCGCGGTGACTCCAGTGCTGGCGCTTGGGTCGGTCGGCGCCGGTACCGTGGCCGCCAGCGTCCTGGCAACGGCCACGGAAGCCGCAGCTGCCCAGGCGGCCACGTGGACCGCCCCGCGGGACCTGACGGAGTCGACCCAACACAAAACCCTCCTCGACGTGGCGACGACGGCGGACGGCACGGCGGTGGCCGTGTGGATCCGTCAGCCCCCCGGGCAGCTCGAGGGGGAGTTGAACGTCGCGATCCGGCCCGCAACCAGCGCGGTCTGGGGTGCGGCCAAAGTCCTGGGCTCCACCGCGCCGTCTTCGTCGTCGAACGTCGTGCTGGTTCCCGGATCCGGCGGATCCATGCTCGTGACCTGGGACGATGGCGCAGGTAGAGGGCTACGTACGAGCACCCTGACAAAGGGGACGGCCACCTGGTCCGAGCCGACCACGATCGCCTACGCGAACACCATCACCAATACGGTGCTCGCGCACAGCACGGACACCGGCAAGAGCGTCGCCGTCTGGACCGAAGCCGACTGGAGAGATCCTGACGGAAAGAACCGCTTCGTCTACGTGTCGGAGAGCACGGCTGGTGGTGGCTGGTCGGCGCCCGAAATGCTGAGCAATGCTTCGGTCGGGAAGCCCCAGGTCGCGATCGCGCCTTCTTTTCACACCGCGGGCCGCATCGCCGGGAAGTGGAACAACCCCATCAATCTCGGCAAAACCCCTACCTCTCAGGCCCGGGGCCAGGTCGCGGTCGGCGCTGACGGCAACGCCACGGCGGTCTGGGAAGAGGAAGACCATCTCTGGACAAGCACCGCGACTACGTCGGCAGCGACGGATTCCCCGACCTGTACGCGCAGACGACGTCCGGCGCGCTGTACGTGTACCGGGGCAACGCCAGCAAGACCGTTTCCGCGAGGGTCGGAGGCGGGACCTGGCCGACCACGTCCACGGTGCTCCCTTTCGGAGACCTGAACGGCGACGGCTGCAACGACACCCTTGTCACCACCAGTGTCGGCGAGCTGTACCGCTACCATCCCGCCTGCGGCACGCCAGTCACCCCGGCCGCGCCCCGTACCCGGATCGGCAACAGCGGCTGGAACGGCTTCGACGCGCTCACCTACTCCGGCGACTTCAACGCTGACCGCGTCCCGGACCTGGTCGCCCGTCAGATCTCCACCGGGGACCTCTACCTTTTCGCGGGGACCAAGGCCGGCGGCGTCACTCGGGTGAGCAAGATCGGCAGCGGCTGGAAGTCGCTCACCATCGTCGGGACCGGCGATCTCAACGGTGACAAACACGCCGACCTCATTGCCCGTACCTCGACCGGCTACCTCTACCGCTACCTCGGCACGGGTCGTGGCACCATCGGTTCCGGCGTGAAGGTCGGCACCGGCTGGGGCGGCATGGTGAGCATGGTCGGCATCGGCGACCTCACCGGCGACGGCAAGAACGACATCGTCGGCCGCACCAGTGCCGGCGACCTCTACCGCTACGCCGGCACCGGCACCATCGGCTCCGGCGTCAAGATCGGCACCGGCTGGAAGCCCTTCGCCACCATCAAGTAAGCGCGCGTCCGTAGAGGTAGGGCCTGCCCACCCCCACGGACGCCGGCCAGCACGTCGAACGGCGCCGTCGGGGGCTGCTGCGAATCAGCGGCATGTTGCCGGCACCGAGCAACGCAGCTCGCTGTGCGCATCGACCACACCAAGGTCGCCCTCACCAGACACTCGCTCGGCGGCTCCACCGACCCCGACACCGACCACGTGCACCTCGTCGAGCCCCGGATCAAGGGGGCGTACTGCTCGCCGCGCCCGGCAGGAGCGGCAATGTCCTCAACGGGCCGATGGCCGAGCTGTGGCCGATCAACGGAACCGTCGACTTCTCCAGGCATGTCGGACCGCGGTTGGTGGTGAACTGCGGCGAGCGCCAAAGCTCGGCGGCTCACCTCGTGCCGACCGACGGCCCCGTCAGCTGGTCGAATCGTTCTTCTCCGGCCGAGCAAGGCCCAGGAGGCCGCGGATTAGGGGCAATACGCGATTCTTGCTCGTCACGGGGAGCGACTGCATTCGGCTGGCAAGCTCACGGATTTCTGCATCTGCCGGCTCAAGCGGTAGAGCGGTTTGCTGCTGCGGCTGGGGTGCTTTCTGCGGCTGCTCGAGGGCCATGGCCAGCGCTGCGCTTAGTTCGCGTCCGAGGCGATCGTTTGCCCGATCGCGGCATGGCCGGCACACGAAGTGTCGGTCTCGGATGGCCGGCAGCTCCCGCGAGACGCCGCTGCGCCCGCAGCCGTGTGCGCAACCCCCGCGTCCCCCGGATATGGCCGGGTTCGCGGGAACTCCAAGGTCCGGCCCCCGGTCCCGTGTCCTTGGCCGGTCCACTCGCTGACGGTCACCGGTCCGCGAAGCAGCCCAGGATGTGACCCTGCGCACCCCCTGACCTCGCCTCATCTAGTGGCCTGGACTGTTGTGGAGAGTGACAGGCTCGGGAATGATCCCGGGTGTGGCCATCTTCCTCGCCGTCGCACTCGGCGTGTTCATCCCCGTGCTCTACCGCCTTCTGATAACCCCCGGTCGTGTTGACGCCTGGGTTGGAGAGCACTTCGTGGCGTCCGCCTACGGTCTTCCGTCCCGTGAGCAGCTGGACTCGCGGCGTCCGGGCCCGCCCTCGGCGGCACACCGGACGGAGGAGCGCCAGGCCGTCGCCGACGCTGCGTGGGGAGGGGACTGGAAGTCCGCCGAGCGGTACGTCCGGGCGGCGGGCGAAGAGTGGGACGAGCGCTGGGCCCGGCTGGAGCTCCTGCAGCAGGTCGCCCGGGAGGACGACGCCTGGCTCGTCGCCTGGCGCGCCGCCGAACCCGGGAACTGCGACGCGGCCACCCTCCACGCGAGCCTCATGGTTCACCGCGCCTGGGAGATCCGGGGCAGCGGGTACGCCCACGAGGTCATGACCTCGGACATGAACCGCTTCCGCGCCATGCTCACGGCCGCGATCGAGGAGGCGCGGCAGGCCGCGCTACTCGACCCGGCGAACCCGGGCCCCTGGGTCGTCATGGTGACTGCGGCGCGCGGAGCGCAGTACCGCCACGCGCAGTTCAAGCCGCTCTGGAATGGGCTCATCGCCCGCGCGCCCCACCACTACGAAGGGCACTGGCAGGCCCTCCAGTACTGGTGCGCAAAGTGGTTCGGCAGCGACTGGCGGATGATGCGGTTCGCCCGCCGGGCGGTCCGCAAAGCCCCGCCCGGCAGCCCGCTCGCCGGGATCTATCTGCACGCGCTGAACGAGCTCACCGAGCGGTCCGCCACCGTCGCGCCTGCCGCCATGCCTTTGGCGAGGAGTGTGCTCAAGCGGATCGCCGCCTCGTTCGAGCGGGTCGCGCCCGACGACGAGCGCCTGCCGGTCCTGCGCCACCTGCTGGCGCATTACATGCTCCGGTCGATGATGTACGCGCCCGCCCTGGAGCAGTTTCGTCTGATCGGGCCGTGGTGCGGCGCTCAGCCCTGGCGCAGGGAGGGGAACCCGGTCATCGCCTTCGAAACGGCCCGCGGCACGGCCGCGAAGCTGTCCCGGACCCGTCCCGCCCCGCCGCAGGACGGGATGGGCCGCTAGCTAGGCCAGAACCCATCCGGTCGATCTCGCGACCCGTGAGCGCGGCCTGCTCCACGACACCGTCGGTTCGGGCCGGAGCACAGCAGAAACCGGGTCGACCCTGCGGGATGCCAACTCTGATGAGAACCTTTGAAAACGGCTGTGGCGGATATTTCGTGATGGCCAGTTCTAAACATCCGTCATGACCGGCAATGCCCCTTCACCAGCATGGTGTTCGTGGGGGACGAACAGTTCTGGGATCTGGTGTGGCCCGACGTCGAGGGGCTGGGCATCGCTGCGGTGATCGTCGTCGGTGATGCTGTGTTGGATCGACCTGCATAGTCGGCAGCCGACGGTAACGTGCCCTCGTGCGGCGTGACCGCTTCACGCGTGCACAGCACGTACATTCGGCGCCCGGCGGACCGCCGCCGCCCGCGACCTCGCGCACGAGTTCAGCACCATCGCCCGCGAACGCCGCGGCCACGACCTCGCTCACTGAGCCTTTTCAGGGTGACCACTGAACGGGTGACGGTGCTGCTGGGGGCGAGGGACCGCAACGCACGAGGCTCCCTCCCGTGCCGTTGGAGGAGGTGTTCGAAGTCTCAACCCACCGGCACAGGAGCCTCGTTGGTTCCCTATCGTGCCGCACTCGACCTGCCTCACACCCTGGTCGAGTGGGTCACGATGCTCATCGTCACCCGTGAGGCGACCGGCGGTGCAAGCTTCCGCCGCACCAGCGTGCGCTGGTCGCCCTGGTGTACTTGCGCCGTCACGACACCCTCGCGCGCATCGTGGCCGGCTTCGGGATATCCGTCGGTACCGCTCACGCATACGTCACGGGCGTCGTCGGTCTGCTCGCCGACCGTGCTCCTGGCCTGCTGGAGGTCCTGCGCGAGAGCGACCCGGACTTCGTACTGCTGGACGGGACCCTCGCCGAGTGCGACCGGATCGGCGACGGCCGCGGCGACTACTCGGCCAAGCACCGCCGCCACGGGGTGAACGTCCAGGTCGTCACCGACCCCACCGGCAAGGTGCTGTGGATCTCGCCCGCGCTGCCAGGCCGCGCCCACGACCTGACCACGGCCCGCGGCCACCGGACCATCCGGATCTGCGAGCGACAGGGCGTCCCCGTCCTGGCCGACCGCGCCTACCTGGGTGCCGGCCCGTGGGTCACCACCGGCCTCAAACGACCACCTGGCGGCGAACTCACCCCCCCACAGCGCACCGTCAACCGCGTACTGGCCCAGGCCCGAGCTCCCGTCGAACGCGGCATGGCACGGCTGAAGTCCTGGCAGATCTTCCGCAGAGCTCGCATCAGCGCCGACCGCATGACCGTCATCGCCAAGGCCGTCCTCACCCTGAAGACGCAACGCTGAAAAGGCTCAGTCATAGCCCCTGAGAATCCGGATCCGACTGGGCGGATGTTTCGCCGCCCTCCGCCTTCCGGGTGACGTCCACTGCCCTGTTTCAATTCCACCGCAAGCGACCTTCCTGCCGAGGAAAACCACTGATTCGGGTGAATCACGGGCTCTTCCCTTTTTCCTGCGACGGGCAGCACCAACGACCGGCATGCCGGAAGGCATCACTGGATCCAGGGCGGAATCGCCGCACGGATGAATGACAGCCAGTCGGCTAAATCTTTGGTCATACATTTCTTGATGCAATTGATTACTCCGGCAACACGCCCAAGTCAATGATCACCCGAGTTGGGCCCCCGCGTAATATGCCGCCGAACAGAAAGAGGCGATTCCGTTCGATGAGGAACGCCGGAAGTCACCATCCCCCCAGGAGTTGGCTCCTCGATGAGACTGAATATCGCCGATGCGTCGCATCGGCGCACGATGACGGCCTGGATCGCGGGGGTACTCACCCTGCTGGTCGCGTTGGCCGTTGTGGCAGTGACACCTATGCGGGCAAGTGCCGTCGCAACCGAAGTTGAGCTGGGAACGGCGGAAAGCTTCGCGGTACTGGGTGGCTCGGCCGTCACCAACACTGGCTCCTCGGTGATCAACGGAGACCTCGGAGTGAGTCCGGAGTCGTCCATCACCGGATTCCCTCCCGGAACCGTGAACGGGGCCGTGCACGTCACGGATGCTGTGGCTGATCAAGCCCAGAGCGACCTGACGACGGCGTACAACAATGCGGCCGGGCAGGCACCGGACGTAGTTTTCCCCGACGATCCTCCGGTGGAGCTCGGTGGTAGGACGCTGACTCCAGGCGTCTACAAGGCCCCTGTCAGTGCCGCCATCACCGGTACGCTCACCCTGGACGCCGACGGCGACCCCGACGCTGTCTGGGTGTTCCAGGTCGGTTCGACGCTGACGACGGCGTCCGCCAGCGAGGTGTCCCTCATCGACGGCGCCTCGCCGTGCAATGTGTTCTGGCAGATCGGAAGTTCGGCCACCCTCGGAACCGATACCACCTTCGTGGGCACCATCATGGCCCTGACCTCTATCAGTGTCACCACGGGGGCGGACATCCAGGGTCGCGCGCTGGCCCGTAACGGCGCCGTGACGCTTGACACCAACGTGATCACCCGACCGCTGTGTGAGGGCGACACCACCACCACCGCTGACGCCGCTGCGGCAACGGGTGATGACGCCACAACGGGTGATGACGCCGCTGCCGCCACCGGTGATGACGCTGCTGTCACTACCGCTGACGCCGCTGCCGCAACGGGTGATGACGCCGCAACGGGTGATGACGCCGCTGCCGCAACGGGTGATGACGCTGCGGCCACGGGTGATGACGCCGCTGCCGCAACGGGTGATGACGCTGCGGCCACGGGTGATGACGCCGCTGCCGCAACGGGTGATGACGCTGCGGCCACGGGAGACGACACAGGTGGTCACGACACGGGCGGTCACGACGATGACTGCGACCACCCCGGCAAGCCCGGCAAGCCCGGCAAGCCCGGCAAGCCCGGCAAGCACGGGAAGCCCGGCAAGCCCGGCAAGCACGGGAAGCCCGGCAAGTCCGGCAAGCCGTCGTGGCACAAAGTGCACATTCACCACTGAGTGAGTTCCTCCCGCAAATCGGCGGGAGTGGCGAGTCGCGCGTGGATCCCCTTTGCGGAGTGCGCGCACGGGTGGTCGCCCCCACACACGAGTAAGGGGTGGCGCGCGGCGGATCGTCGTTGATTCCGTCGCGCGCCACGCGGAAGCAGGAGAAGCTGGTGCGAGCAGTCGCAATGGGAAGGACCGGGTGGGGTCGTGCTGGGCGGCGTTGAGTCGACAAATGCGAAGGATTCACAGCAGGCCGGCGCTGAGCCGGCAGCGCAGGACGGTGGCGAAGGACCGCGTGGGACTCGTGGAAATTCAGAGCCACCTCGCCTACTGATCGCTGGAACGGGAGTCGCAGTTGCCCTGTGCCTCGCAGTGACCCTGGCCCATGTTGTCCTGGTGTTTCTGTACGTGGCGCCCTCGAACGCCATTTCCAAGGCGTACAACCAGCAGATCAACGCGTGGGTCCGGCCCTTGTTTTCGCAGAACTGGCGGCTCTTCGCCCCGGATCCGCAGTCTGTCAATCGGCAGATCTCGGCGAGGGTCGGGTACACAGCGCCGAACGGCACCACGCAAGTAAGTGAGTGGATCGACGTGAGCTCCAGGGACGATTCCGCCGTCAAGCACAACGTCTTCCCGAGCCATACGGCACAGAACATGTTGCGCCAAGCCTGGAATTCCTACCTCAAAACGCACGGCAGCGACGACCAGCCACACTCGGAGCGGGCTCTTCTTATCCAGAAGTATCTCCGCAACATCGCAGCCGACCGCGTCACCGCTCAACGGGGCGGCACCTTCGACTCCATCCAGCTACGGGTGACCACGCTGTCCATCGCCCCTCCCCGCCCGGCGAACGGCTCCCGTCCGGCCGCCGCGGCGCCTGCGCCGGCCGTGACCCGGCACCTGCCCTGGTGGAAGGTGGACTCGCAGTGAAGCGGAGTGAGCAGACACCGAACGCGGCGGCCACAGCGCCCCGAGCAACCACCGAACAGGCCGCCGTACACATGCTCCAGCGCGTGCTCGATCGGATCCACGTCTTCCTTGTCCTCCTGACCGAGCGGCCGGTCTCCCTGTACGCGGCGGCGATGTTGCGCATCGGGTACGGGCTGCTCTATCTGGTCTTCCTGCTCCGTGAGTTTCCACACCGCGACGAGATGTGGGGCCCTGGTTCGCCATGGACACCCGAACTGGTCCGACTTATGTACGACCAGAGCGGATGGGCCAGCGTCCTCATGCTGTCCGACAACCGGGCGTACTTCGAGGTCTGCTACGCCGTTGCCCTTGTCACGTGTGCGCTGTTCGTGCTGGGCTGGCGCACGCGTGCGGTGTCCGTGCTGTTCGCGGTCGTGGTGGTGTCATTTCACGCCAGAGCGATCTACATGGCGGACGGCGGGGACAACCTCATGGTCCTCATGGCCGTCTACCTGCTCTTCACCGCGTGTGGTCGTCGCTGGTCCCTCGACGCGCGCAGGACCCGGCTCAAGGCCGCGGCCGGCAAGACTGCAGTTCCCCGCGGATACGGTCTCCGGCACCAACTCGGCGATACGCGCTCCATCTTGACCACCGTGCTGCACAACTGCGGCATGTTCGTCATCGCAGCCCAGGTCTGCTTCCTCTACGGATGCGCGGGACTGTACAAAGTGCAGGGTCACAAGTGGGCCGACGGCACCGCCCTCCACTACGTCCTGAACATCGACCTGTTCCGTCCCTGGCCTGAGTTGTCCCAAGTCATCGACGGCCACCACGCACTGCTCACCGTCGTCGCCTATATGACGGTGCTGGTGCAGGTCGCCTTTCCGTTCGTCCTCTTCAGCAGGCTCAAATACCCTGTCTTGATTCTGCTGCTGGGCATGCACGTGAATATCGCGGTGCTCATGGGACTGCCACTGTTCTCTGGCGCGATGATCGTCGCAGATGCCGTGTTCCTGCCGGACCGCTTCTACCGCGTCGTGGAACGGCTGGTGCGGTATGGCATCCAACGAACCAGCGTCACGGGAGCGGAAGCCTCCGCCGGGACGACACCTCCTGCAGTACCTCCACAGCCCGGACCGCCAGGCGACGCACACCCCGCTGGCCGATCACGTTCCCCTCATGGCCCGCGATGAACGGAAGGTGTCGTCGTGGTTGGCGTTGGAGTCGTAGCCCTTGTCGCCGAGCAGGGCCTCGGGGCGTCTGCGGGGACGGCCGGGTCGGCCCGCGACGGGCGGGATGCCGTCGACCAGGGCGAGGGTCTGGGTAACGTCGTTGACGTTCGCCGCGGTCGTGATGACCTTGAGCGGAGTGCCGCGTCCGTCGCAGATCAAGTGGTGTTTGCTGCCTGTCTTCCGCTGGTCGACCGGCGACGGACCGGTGTCGGAGGCCCCTTTTTCGCGCGGATGTGAGAGCCGTCCACGCAGGCCCTCGACCAGTCGAGGCGGCCGGCTGCGTTCAGTTCGGCCAGCAGGATCCGGTGCAGCTGGTCGAAAACCCCTGCCTGCTGCCAACGTTCCAGGCGTCGCCAGCAGGTCTGCCCGGAGCCGAACACCGACTCCAGCGGCAGGTCCGCCCTGGTGCACGTCAACACGCTGCTGATGCAGCAGGTCCTCGCCGACCCGAAGTGGGCCGACACGCTCACCGATGCGGACCGGAGGGCGCTGTCGCCGCTGTTCTGGACGCACGTGAACCCGTACGGCAGGTTCGAGCTGGACATGAACAGCCGCCTCGACCTGGGCCTGGAGTTGACCCCAGCAGCGACGGTGCCCGGCCCGCGCGCTTCCGAGGGCCGGGGCGCCACGGCATCCACCTGAGCAGAGCCGGGCGCACGGTGGAGGCATGGCCGGGCGGGTGCGCCGCTGTGCGTACATCTTCTGAATCCACTCCGCCGCCCCGCCCTTGGCGGTGATCTTCCGCGCTTGTCCTGCAGGTACATGTTCTCGGATGAGGACGGCGCCAGCCGGGGAACGGAAGCGGCATTGCCTGAGAGAGCGGGGCCCTCGGCGGCGGCCAGCATGTTCTCGATGAGGTCGGCGGCGCGCGGGGTGCCGCCTCGGCCCGGGCGGCGGCCTGCAACTGCTTGGACCGGTCGACGCGTTCCGGATCCACGACCAGGTCGTTCAGCGCCGCGCGAAGGGTCTCGGCAATGGCGTCAGCGGTGTCCACACGGCGGGCGACGCCGAGCTCCACGAGCCGGTCGGCGTTCATGAACTGCTCGGCTCCCTGCGGCACGGCGAGACTCCGGCGTACCTGCTCCGGAGCCGTTGCGCAATCTGGCCAGCGTGACCACGACCGTCCCCGGCCGCCGAGGCGACCGGTTCCGTCTTGCCTGCCGTGACTCGTCCGATCCACCTGGCCCGAGAGCCCGAGGCCGAGCCCCGGGCCAGGCTGTCACATCACAGACTTACACGATCTTTCAGACAGGCTCCAGGGGTGTGCCGAACCAGCAGGCGAGTGCTTCTCGCAGCGCGGGCACGGCGGTGTCGGCGGGTTCGTCGACGGCCGCGGCCCAGGCGATGTGGGCGTCCGGGCGGATCAGGAGGATGTCGGCCGGTGGGTGATCGGTCTTGGCGGTGTGGATGCGGACGCGGTGCTGCCAGCCCCGGGCGGCCTCGCGAAGGTACGGGCGGTCGGCGAGGTCGAGGAGGATGGGCCGTGCGGGGCGCATGAGTTCCGCGACGCTGGTGACTCCTTGGTCGGTGTGCAGGGTGAGGTCGGGTGCAAAGGCGCCGGTCAAGGCATGGGACTCGGGTCCGGGCACTGGATAGCGGATGTCATTGTGGGCGACAAGGGCTCCCATGCGGCGCAATGCCGGCTCGTCGACGAGCAGTTCCTGGAAGACCTGCCGAAGCGCTTCGTCGGCCGCGTCGTGTCCGCGCCGCAGTGCCGCCTGGGCCCGGGTCTGCAGCAGCGCACGTGCGCCGGCGAATTGGCGTTCGTCGTGATAGGTGTCCAGCAGGCCTGTCGGCGCCCAGCCGTGGATGTCCGCGCCCAGCTTCCAGGCAAGATTGACCGTGTCGAGCATGCCGACATTGAGCGCTGTACCGGTGGCGGGGAACAGGTGGGCCGCATCGCCGGCCAGCAGGATCCGCCCGTCGCGGTACCGGTCGGCCTGCCGGTCCTTGAAGGTGAAGCGCGACAGCCGACTCGGTTCTCCCAAGGGGATATCCCCGCCGAGTACCCGGCGAATGCTGGCGCCGAGCTCAGCCAGGGCCATTGGCTCGTCATCGTCGTATTCGGTGGACTCGTCTTCAGTGGTCATGAGGGACAGAACCCCGTCGGTGGCCGCGAACGCGAACACGCCGCGGTCTGTTCGCGTGAAACCCGCGTGGAGCGTGCCCAGCCCGGGGACGGCGATGTCGCCGTTGTCGTGCACGGTCAGCGAATCGGGCACGGTGACCACGGCGAGCCGGTTGACCTCCGGGTACGTGGTGCCGGGGAACGGGATGCGGGCCAGGTCGCGGACTCGGCTGCGCGCACCGTCGCAGCCCACCAGGTATCGGGCGGTCACCCGGCACGGCCCATCAGGCCCGTGCACCTCCGCGGTCACGGTGGCATCGTCCTGGGCCACCCCGACCACCTCGTGCCCGCGGCGGATGTCGGCGCCGAGTTCGCGGGCGCGTTCGCCGAGGAGTCGCTCGATTTCTGCTTGTGAGATCGGCAGCGCCCGCATCGGAGGATCTGCAAGCCGTGTGAGGTCCAGATGCAGACTGCCGAACGGGAATCGGGGAGCGATGTTGGGGTCACTGCTGGCTGCTTCGAACCGGTCCAGAATGCCGCGGTACCGCAGCAGGTCCAGGATCCGCCCGCCGATACCGCTGGCCTTCGGTGTGTCTCGGGGCTGCGGATGCCTCTCCAGCACCAGCGGCCGCACCCCGGCCAGCCGCAACTCACCAGCCAGCATCAAGCCGGCCGGCCCTGCGCCCACGATGATCACGTCGGCGTCCGTCACCGGCCACTCCCCGCGCGACCTTTCGCGGCGTTCCAACTCGTCCCGGTCGTCGACATCAACACGCACTTCGTTTCTCCCATTTCCGCAGGTTCTGGCCTCAGCTGGGGATCTTGCGGCACGACCCGGGTCGTGCCGCAAGATCCCGGCGCGCTGCGCCCGTGTGGCGCTCCGAGCGCGCCCGCGCCCGGCCTCCACAAGCGCCGCCCGCCCGCTCACTCAGCTGCTGACGCGTGTGTAGGTGAGGAATATCGCGCCGCTCTTGAGAACGGTGTGTTCTGCGAGTGTCCAGGTGCGCGGGTCGAAGACGGCCTTGTGGGAGAACATCGGGAGCCCGTCGCCGATGGTCAGCGGGCCGACCTTGAGGACCAGCGTGTCGATCTCGGCGTACACAGAGCCCGCAAGCTCGGCACCGCCGACGAGCCAGATGTCCTTGCCGTCCTGCTGCTTGAGCGCGCGCACGGTCGCCACCGGGTCGTCGGCGACCAGTTCGACGGCCGGGTCCGGGACCTCGGTCAAGGTCCGGGAGAACACCAGGTGACGCAGGTGGGGGTAGGCGTCGGTGACGCCGGCCGCAAGACCGATCTCGTAGCTGCGCCGCCCCTCGATCACAGTGTCGAAGTGCGTGCCCTCCGCCGTGACGGACAGGGCCTGCCGGGCCTGGACAGGCAGCGTCTCCGGGTACTGGGCCACGAGGTGCTGTAGGTAGTCCTCCGCTATGGGCCAGAAGCCGTTCGGACCGGTGGGGTCACTGCCGTCCGGGCCCGCGATGAAGCCGTCGAGAGTGGTGGCGACGTAATAGGTGAGCTTGCGCATGGGCTGTCGATTCTGTGAGGAAGGTGCGGGTCAGGCTGCGGGCACGTCGAGCTGGAATTCGCGTGTGCGCCGGTAGGAGCTGAAGCCCAGTCGGTGGTTGACCGCCAGCATGTGGACGTTGTCGTCGGCGTTGTCCGTCTCGATCTCGACAACGCCCGGGTGCTCGGCGCGCAGGCGGCACACCATGGCGGCCTTGACCCACAATCCCAGGCCGTGGCCGCGGTGTTCGGGCACGACCGCCGTGTCGTACTGCTGGGCGCGCGACGGCGCGCCATGGGGCAGGACGATCTCGGTGTAGCCGGCCATGGTGCCGTCGTCGCGGACGGCGGCGACGGTCAGCAGGGTGTCTCCGCGGTCGGCGACCACGGTGGCCATGGCGCGGACGCGGTCGGCGTCCCATGCCACGCTGCCGTAGTCCAGGTCTCCGACGGGCATGTCGTTCATCGCGTTCTTGGCTGTGGCGAAGGCGTCGGCGAGGCCGTCGGGAACCGCTCCGGTCCATCCGGTCAGCCGGTAGCCGGGGTGCTCGGCATCGGCGGTCTGGAGCAGGTCGGCTCGGCCCATCTCGTCGAGGCGCAGCGTGAGGTGATTCAACGTCAGGGCGCGGCGGAAGCCCCACCGTGCGCTGAAGGCTTCGCCCGGACCGTCGGCCGCGGCTGTGGCGATCAGGCTGCGCCGGTTCTCGGTGCGGCAGGCTGCCACGGCCGCCGACAGCAGGAGGGAGCCGGTTCCCAGGCGGCGGTGTGCGGGGACGACATGGAGTTCCAGTTCGGCCAGGTGATGCTGGCCCGGGGAGGTGAACACCCGCAGGCCGGCGACTGCGACCGGGACGCCGTCCGCGCCGGTGGCCAGCCAGGCCAACCGGCGGCTGTCCAGAGCGGGCTGGGTGAGCTGGGCGTGGATCTGCCCTGGCGCGGGCGGCGGTACTCCGGGCAGGTCGTGGGCCGTCGAGGCTGCGACGACCTGATGCCACGCGGCGGCCTCGGCGACCGAAGCGCGCTGGAGTGTATTGACTTGCACTGATGTGGGCAAAGTGTTGGCTTTCGTGGTCGGGTCGGTCGTAATTCGCGATGGCGTGAGGGCGTGCTCTCGCCGGTCGAGGCACCGCAGCGGTGGGGGCTTGGAGGGGGCTGGGGCAACCAGGTTCAGGCGATCCAGCTCTGACCGTGTCATCGCGTTCGCGTTCTTTCAGTCGGCGTGGCGCACGAGCGGCCAGTCGATGTCGACGGGCAGCCGTCGCGAGGTAGTTGGGGAACACGTTGAGAGCGACAGGTGCGATGACCTCGACGATCTGCCCGTCGGACAGGCCGGCGCACCGGGCCGCGGCCAGCTGTTCGTCGGCAACGGTTCCGCGGTCACGGACCATCACGGCGGCCAGATCCAAGACAGCGGCGGCCCAGGGTCATCAGCCTCGCCTCGGCGCGCGGGTGGCCTCGGCCGCACTCAGCCCGGCCATCCTGGTCCCGCGGAACGCATGCACCCGCAGGCAGTAGTCGGACCCGTTCTCCTGCGCCACCAGATCGGTGTCGCCGTCAACGGCTGGTCGCGGGTGCCTCTTTCGAGGTGGTGACCGCACCTGGATCGGTGGAACGTTTCGGCGCCGCGGAGCCTTCCGCGGGCTTGGCCCTCGCCAGCCACAGGCCGGTGAACACGGCGGTGGCCAAAGTGACGGTGCCGGCAGCGAGGAAGGCGCTGTTGAGGCCGGTCTCGAAGGAGGCGCCGCCGGCCTGCCGGGTGCGGACGATGGCTCCGAGTACCGCCACGCCCAGCACCGCGCCGATTTGCCGAGTGGTGCTGATGATGCCTGATGCGAGACCGCCTTCCTGCGGGCTGACTGCTTGGATGGCGGCTCCCGTCAGTGGGGACATGGTCAGGGCGAAGCCGATGCCGATGACTCCCAGCCGCCACCACACGTTCCCGTAGCCGGTGTCGGCGTGCACCATACCGAGCGCCAGCAGTCCCAGGCCGGCCAGGGCCAGGCCGGTGGTAACCACGATTCGGAAGCCGTACCGGGCGGCGAGCCGGCCCGCGTACGGGCTGACGATCACCATGGCGAGGGATACCGGCAGGGTCTGCAGGCCGGCGCGCAGGATCGAGCTGCCCTGGACGTACACGAAGAACTGGGAGAAGAAGAACGACGAACCCATGAGCGCGAACCCCACCACGACCATGGCGGTGTTGGACACGGTGAACAGGCGCTGCCGGAACAGCCGCAGCGGCAGCATCGGAGCAGAACGACGCGCTTCGACGGCGGCGAAGGCGGCGAGGAGGATCACCGCGGCGGTGAAGCTGCCCAGGATCACCGGCGACGTCCAGCCGCGGGCACCACCCTCGATCAGCCCGTAGGTCAGCGCCCCCACCCCCAGAACGGACAGCACCGTCCCCGGGATATCGATCGCCGGGGCGCTCGGATTGCGGGCCTCTTCAAGGCTGCGCAGACCGACCAGCAGAAGGACCACGCCGATGGGCAGATTGACCAGGAAGATGGCGGGCCAGCCGAAGGCATCCGTCAGCACGCCGCCGGCCACGGGGCCTGCGGCCAGACCGATTCCGCTGAATCCGGCCCACAGCCCGATCGCCTTGATTCGTTCTTGCGGCCCGGGATAGGCGGCGGCGAGCAGGGCGAGCGAGGCAGGGCTCAGCGCCGCAGCCCCGATGCCCTGCAGCACCCGGCCGGCGACCAGCCATCCGAGCGAGGGCGCGAGGCTGCACAGCACCGACGCGGTGGTGAACACCGCCACGCCGGTCAGGTACACCCGCTTGCGGCCGAACCGGTCGGCGAAGACGCCGCCGGACAGCAGCAGCATGGCGACCAGCAGTACGTACGCGTCGACGATCCATTGCAGACCGGTCAGCTGCGTGTGCAGCCGGTGCTGCATGTCGGGCAGCGCTGCTCCGACAATCGTGTTGTCGAGCAGGACCATGAATTGGCCTAGGCAGGTCACCGTGAGCAGCACGGCCCGGTTTGATCGACTGCCTGCGTTCGCACGTGATGCAGCCATGGGATCCCCCTCAATCGTTAGTTGCGCCCGGTCACGGTCGGCGCGGGTGGCGATACACCGAGCGCACTAAAGCAGTCGACGACTGCGTTAGGTGACTATAGGGAGAGCCGCCTCACAAACGCAAGTATCGACTGCGTTAAGGTGGGGGCATGAACGAACGACAGCGAGCCCGGCGGCCCGGCGGGCGCAGCGCCCGCGTCGGCGCGCAGGTGCACCAGGCGGTCACCGACCTGATCAGTGAGCGCGGCTACGGCAACTTCACCGTCGGCGAGGTCGCAGCCCGCGCAGGTGTGGCCGACAGCAGCATCTACCGCCGGTGGGGCAGCCTGGAAACCCTGCTCACCGACGTGGCGCTCACCCGCCTCAATGCGCAGTCGCCGATGCCCGACACCGGGAGCCTCGCCGGCGACCTGCGCACTTACGCGGCCCAAGTGGCCCGCGAGATCACCGGACCCGACGGTCCGGCGGTGCTGCACCTGGCCGTCGCCCTGTCGAGCAGCGGTCAGCAGGGCCTGCAGGCTGGTGCCGACCTCCGTGCCGAACGCACCCGGCAACTGCAGTCCATGCTCGATCGCGCCCGCGACCGTGGCGAGCACGCACCCGACGCGTTCGACGTGCTGGACCACATCCTGGCCCCGATGTATATCCGCGTCTTGTTCGGCATGGAACTCACCCCGGACTACGTCGACGGGCTGGTCGACCGAATGCTGTGACCTCACGCCGGTCCCCAGGATCAGCCCTCGGACGCGGTGCCGAGGCTCCGTGCTCGCCGCCACCCGCCCGGCCGGCTCAGGCATCCGGCCCTTGGCCGGCTCACGCGGCCTGGCTGAATCCGTCGGTCGGCGGGCCGTCGCCGCGGATCGGGGTGAAGTCGACGTCCAGGTGCGGGGCGTAGGCGTCGGGTTCGTCGGCGAGCTCGTGGGTGGAGTATTCGCCGAAGCGGCGGATGTGCTCGGTCAGGTACGGCGAGACCTGCGCCAGGTCTCCGGGTCGACCTTCTCTCCTTGGTCCTGCAACTGGCGGACGATCTCGGCGATGTCGGGTGAGCAATAGTCCACGAGTTCCGCGTTCGTCCGCAGCTCCCTGGCGCGACTGAAAGTGCCTGGACCCGGGCCTGTTACCTCGTTCGGGTGACCGCAGGCCGTTCTGACCCAACCTCGCATGGAGTGCGCAACTCTCATCCCTGTCGGGATTCCTTCAGTCTGGGTGAAGTCGGGGGCGCTGACCGTCGGCGCCGACCCGCTGCACCTCGCCCTGATCTTCAACCTGTCCCACACCACCGCGAGCCGCTAAGCGACCATCGCCCAGAACCTGCTCGACGACCAGATCCGATGACGCTCCTTGATTTTCCCCACCTGGTGCTCATGAGATGGTCAAACCTGCTCAGTTGATCTCCCCACCCATCCCATGCGTTCCGCCCCGGGCGCTGTCGCCGTGGACGCGCCGCCTAGGGTGCGGGCATGATCTCGCATAGCTACCTCTCCGAACTGTTCTCGCTGGACGGCCGGGTCGCCGTGGTGACGGGCGGCAGTTCCGGCATCGGCCGAGCCATCGCCGGGGCTCTCGCGCGAGCGGGGGCGAGCGTGGTGATCGTGGCGCGCAAGGAGTCGGAACTGGCCGCCACGGTCGACGAGCTGGCGGCGGACGGCTGCCGGGCGGCCTGGGTGAGCGCCGACCTGAGCACCCGCGACGGGGTGCGCGCAGCGGCGGAGCAGGCAGCCGAGGTGTTCGGCGAGCCCGACATTCTCGTCAACAGCGCCGGGATCAACCTGCGGCCGCCGATGGGCGAGCTAGGCGAGGACGTGTGGGACGCCACGATGGCGGTGAACCTGGAGGCGCCCTACTTGTTGGGCCAGCGGTTCGGGCCCGGCATGGCCGAGCGGGGTTTCGGGCGGATCATCCACATCACCTCCCAGCAGGCGCACCGGGCGTTCGTCCAGAGTGGTGCCTACGGGGTCTCCAAGGGGGCACTGGAGTCGCTGGCCCGCTCACAGGCTGAGGCGTGGTCGCCACACGGCGTCACCTGCAACACGCTGGTGCCCGGCTTCGTCCTGACCCCGCTCAATGCGCGGCTGTCGTCCGACCCGGAGAAGGTGGCAGCGCTGGCCGCGCGCACGATGGTCGGGCGCAACGGCCTGGCCGAGGACTTCGCCGGAGCGGCGGTGTTCCTGGCCAGCCGCGCCTCCGGCTACGTCACTGGGCAGGCGATCTTCGTCGACGGCGGGTTCTCCGTTCACTGAGCCCAACACCGCATGGAAACCGAACCAGGGGACAACGAGCAGAGCCGGGGATTTTCTGAGATCGGCATCAGATCGAGCAGACCGCCGAGAGTGAGTGAGTATCCTGCCGATTCAGAGGCGACGAACCCACCACACTTTCGAGCCTGCCTGCCGAAGACGCCGTGGGTTCCCGGTGAAAGCGCCTCAGTCACGCCGAACTCACGGCCGACGTGCCGGTAAGAACGCTGTCACCAGCCGCAAACGACGAGTGTCACGTGCGGCGACGCGCGGCGGGGTCGCGTTCCACGACGTGACGGGCGACCGCGTCGACTCCGGGACGGGCGTATCGCTCCAGGGAACGGACCGAGGAGTGGCGGGAGCCGGGCCAGCAGCCTTTGGGGTGCGAGCTTGCCGGTCAGCGGCGGGCGTCGCGGAACGGCGCGGGTTTTTCTGGCGGTGGAACCGGGCCCCGGCGTGGTCGCCTACATTCGCGACCAGCTCCGCCGCCGGATCCGTACCGGCAAAGGCCGCTGCCCCCACCCAGTGACGCTGATCGTCGACTCCCAGTCGGTCAAGGGAGCCTCCACCGTTGGCCGGAACAACCGCGGCTACGACGACGCGAAAAAGATCAACGGCCGCACACGACATATCACGGTCGACACGCTCGGCCTGCCCGTGATGATCACGGTGACGCCCGCCGACCTCCAGGACCGCGACGCCGCCCGCGACGTGTTCTGGCGCCTCCGCCTCACCCAACCGCAGATTACCCAGATCTGGGCAGACCGCGGATACGCCGGCGAACTCGTGGACTGGGCCCGCGAACGCCACTGGATCACCCTGCGCATCGTCTCCAGGCCGAAGGGCGCCAAGGGCTTCGTCGTCCCGCCCCGCCGCTGGAAGGTCGAGCGCACGATCGGCTGGTGCATGAACGCCCGCCGCAACGCACGCGACTACGAACGCCTGCCCCAGCACTCCGAAGCCCACCTGAACTGGGCACTCGTCACCATGATGACCCGGCGCCTGACCCGCAAGAGCCCCCGCACGGACAGTTGGACAAGGAAGTCGACACCGACCTCCTGAACCGGCTCGGGTGGTACGCCATATCGGTACACCCTAGCTTGCTAGGATGCTAGCATTGCGTTGTGGGTGATGAGGAAGTCAAGCAGTTCAACGTGTACCTGCCGATCGGGCTGATCAAGCAGGTCAAGTACCGCGCCATCGAGTCGGGCATGTCGTTGTCGGCGCTCGTCGCTGACGCGTTGCGCGCATACCTCGACGACGCCCATGGGAACAAACAGCAATCGCCTGAGAAGGAGACCTGACATGACCGAAGGAATCGAGGCCGTGTTCCTGACGACGCACAACTGGGGCAAGGCGGCGAAGTTCTTCCAGGCACTGGGTTACGAGTTGGAGTTCGCGACAGACCACAACTCCGGCCAGCTCCGCAACGGCGACGGTCCCTACGTGTTCATCGCTGAGGTTCCCGAGGATCAAGAGCCCCAGACGCGGATCGTGCTGAAGGTGCCGGACGCAGACGCGTTCCGTCCGGATCCTGTCGTCGAGGCGGTCACGCCGTTCGAAGACACCCATTACGGGACTAAGGAAATGACCGTCCGCGACCCCGACGGGCGCCTGTGGAGCCTCCAGGCTCCCGCCAAGAACTGACTGCGACGAAGGGGGAACACCATGGCGCACGAGCAGATGGATGCACCGGACAACACCGCGGTGCGGACCGCCCTCTGGCGGGCGATGCACCTCCAGCTCGACCCGCCCCCGCATGTGGTCGAGGACGAGATCGGCCTGCAACTGGCGGCCCCCGGCGATCACTGGCGCGACCGACCGGACATGGACCCGCAGGCCACCAGGGGATTCCGGGCAGCCATCGTTGCCCGCGCTCGTTTCGTTGAGGACCTGATCGCTGAGCAGGCCGACCGGGGCGTGACCCAGTACGTCATCCTGGGAGCCGGTCTGGACACCTTCGCCCAGCGCAAGCCGGAACTCGCCTCCCGCCTGCGGATCTTCGAGGTTGACCAGCCTGGCACCCAGGCCTGGAAACGCCACCGTCTGGTCGAACTCGGCTACGGCATCCCCGACTGGCTGCACCTGGTACCGGTCGACTTCGAGGCTGGCGCGTCCTGGTCCGAGCAGCTGTCCACTGCCGGCTTCGATCCCGCCCGGCAAACCGTCATCGTCTCCACCGGCGTCACTATGTACCTCACCAAAGACGCCACCGCTGCCACCCTGCGTCAGATTGCCGGGCTTGCACCCGGCTCAACGCTCGCCATGACCTTCCTGCTGCCGACCGAACTTGTCGACGAAGCCGACCGCCCCGGCCTCCAGGCCAGCCAGGAAGGCGCCCGAGCCTCTGGAACGCCGTTCACCAGCTTCTACACTCCGCAGGAGATGCTGGCACTGGCTCGCGAAGCCGGCTTCAAAGACGCCCGGCACGTGCCGGCGACTTCGCTCGCCGAGCGCTACTTCGCCGACCGGACCGACGGCCTTCGCCCGTCAAGCGGAGAGAACCTCCTGCTGGCCACCACCTGATTTCTCGTCAACGCCGTCTGGGTCCGGGGCCTGCGGTTCAAAAACCTACTTAGCTTGTTCTTTAACCTCGGGTGGTTGCGGAGTGCCTGCCGGTGGAAGAAATTGCGGTGCGTGCTGGCAGCACCCTGGTCAGACTCGCGTACATGACTGAGAAGATCACCCGTATCAACCCCGAGCAGTTGCATGAAACGCCTGGCTACCACCACGTCACCGTGGTGGAGACTGGCCGTACGGCCTATCTGGCGGGGCAGTGTCCGCTTGATCGAAACGGCGACCTTGTCGGTTCCGGTTCCCTTGAGACGCAGGTCGACCAGGTGGTCGCCAACGCGTTCACTGCCCTCACAGCCGTGAATGCCCAGCCGCACCATGTGGTGCGGTCAGTGATCTACGTGCGGAGCGACGACAGGGACGCTCTCGCAGCCGCGTGGCGTCGGCTCACCGACTCTGCCATCGGCCCGGCGTTCACAACCGCCAGCACGCTCCTGGGCGTCGCCCAGTTGGGCTTTCCCGGACAACTCGTCGAGGTGGATCTCACCGTGGCACTGCCTGAGTGAGTTTGCTCATCACCGGCCTCGAACAGCGTCTCGAGCTGGGTAGCCCTGCTGGGTATTCGCCGGACGCCAGGGCGGCCTTCGTCTGATCATGTGCTCCGACCAAGGTGCACGTGACCACGACGAAGGCCGTGAGGTGAGTCTGCTGCCTGAAGCTGCTGTGGGGGAAGCGTTCGCGGAAGCGTCACGCTTTCGGGACGAGTTGTATGCGTGTCTGACTGTGCGAGGCGACGAGTTGTTCGAGCTGGCGGATGCGGTGTTGTGTGCGCCGGGTGCGGTGCGCTCGGCGGTGGAGCTGACGTTGCTGCCCGAGCACCGGCGTGGGCACGGGGCGATGTACGACGGCCTCAACCGGGGCCGGATCGACGCCAACCGATTGCGTTCACTGGCCGGCCTGCCGCTGCCCCGCTTCCCGGACGGCCGTCTGGTGCTGGCGGTCGACGTCTCACCGTGGCTGCGGTTCGGACGCGCCGTGCTCCCCGGACCGGCTGTTCTGTCATGTCTACGGCCGGGCGAAGACGGCCTCACAGTTCATTCCCGGCTGGCCGTATTCCTTTGTCGCCGTACTGGAGATGGGCGCCACGCCCTGGACGCAGATCCTGGACGCGGTTCGCCTCGGTCCGGCCGACGACGCTACCGCCATCACCGCCGCTCAGCTCCGTGATTTCGTCGGACGGCTGATCGAGGCGAACCAGTGGCAGGCGGGGGACCCGGACATCGTGATCGTGACCGACGCCGGATACGACGTCACCCGCCTAGCATGAGTTCTGCGGGACTTGCCGGTCGAGCTGGTCGGCCGCATCCGCGGGGACCGCGTCATGCGGCTGCCGAAGCCGCCGCGGATCTACGACCCCAAGGGCGGCCGGCCACCCAAGCACGGACCAGAGTTCCGCTTCGCCAAGCCGGAGACCTGGCCCGACCCGGCCGTCACGACCCGCACGGCAACATCGAACGACGACAAGGCCGTGACACAGGCATGGGACCGGTCCACCCCAGGCTGACCCACCGCTCATCCTGGCTCGGCCACAAAGGCGAACTTCCGCTGGTCGACGGCACGTTGATCCGGCTGGAGGTCGAGCACCTGTCGAAGGACCGTGAAGCGCCGGCGGTGTGGTTGTGGTCCTCGAAGACCGGCGCCACCGACGCAGACGTCGACCGCGCCTGGCAGGCATTCCTCCGACGCTTCGACCTGGAGCACACCTTCCGGCTGTTCAAGCAGACGCTGGGCTGGACGAGGCACCGCCTGCGGAAACCGGAAGCGGCCGACCGCTGGACCTGGCTGATCATCACCGCCTACACCCAGCTCCGGCTGGCCCGCCCACTCGCCCAGGACTTGTGGCACCCCTGGGAGAAACCTGCCGCGCCAGGCCGGCTTACCCCAGCTCGGGTCCGCCGGACGTTTCGGACCCTCCGCCAGCACATGCCCTGCCCCGCCAGAGCGCCGAAACCGGGACGACCACCCGGCACGAGAAACAGGCACCGGGCAACCCGTTACGACGTGGGCAAAACCGTCCGACGCGAGAAGACACTCATCGCCCTACAACACTACCGGACCACACGCTCAGTCAAGACACTGGTGGGGAGTGCACCCAGGTGCCAGCATCTGACCACATCCAGGAGTCGACCCCCTCCCCGCGCAGTCCGGTGACCCGCAAAGGCCGACCGTCATCATCCTTGGCGATCCTCTGGGACTGCGTCTTTCCCGAGTTCACGTTGTACTTCAAGGACACCGACCATTCACACAGCTTTGGAGCGGTCAAGAAGGGGGTCAGGATCAAGAAGCCCGGGGACTGAGCACCGCCCAAAGAGACCACCTTCTCGAACGGCGCTTCCTCCGGGCTGTCCGTCGGATCCTTCTGCTTGAAGACGAGCGCAGGCACTGACGAGCCATCGGCGGTGAGGTTGAAGTGCGCGTTATCCCACACCTCGGTCCCCCCAGTCCCGATCGAGATGCTGGTCTTCACCGGCGACGGCCGACAGTTAACCGCCCGTGCCGCCAACTGCGTAACGACTACTGCCTTCTGCTTTTCGCTGGTCAGCTGCAACTTGTACGAATCAGCTTCCATGGCAACACGCCACCCGCCGCGCTTCTTCACGAAGGCCCAGATGGCCTTCCGGTCGTCCCTCAGCCCCTTAAGCTCTGCCTGCTCCTCGGGAGTGAGTCGCCGGTCAAGCACCCAGCTCGTCCACGGTTCCTCGTCGCTGAGCCCTGGGTTCATCTTCCAGTCGAACGGCTTCTTTGCATCCTCGATGACATCCGCGTTGTGGTCGTCGCGCTTGGCGTCTCCCTGCGAGTGCCTGTTCTCCAGCCAATGCGACACCTCGAAGCCGCCAACGATGCTGACCGAGGCCACCACGCAGGTGACGGCGATCGCTCTGAAGGCGCGCTTTCGGCCGCGAGCCGGATCCTGTCCAGATAGCTGCTCCAGCACTTCATCGCGCCACGTCGGCGGGGCTGGCGTAGGTGGGGCAGACGCTGCCGGAGCGTTCGTGGAACCGCTGCCGGAACCGGCAGCACCTGGGCTGGCGTTGCTGCCCCCGCTGGGGGCCTGCCCATTTCCCGCAGCAGGGTCCGGGGCTGCCGGGTTCGTCATCGTTCCTGCTCCTCGCTCCCACCTCGGCCTGTCACGTGATGGGACACAGGAATGTACTTCATCACGCTTCAACTCCCGTACAACACACGGTCGACGGACTATGTTCGGGGGATGGAGAATCCGGAGATCATCATCAAGCTCACCCCGGATGAGGCGCTGGTCCTGTCGGACTAACTGGAGCAGGTGCAGATGACAGACCTCAGTCGTCTCGTCGACGACGCGGCGGTCTGGGCGCTCCTTCACCGCATTCGGCGGGCCCGCTGGCCCCGCCCCGCTAGCTGCGGCGTGCGCTCTTAATTCGCAGGACGCCGTGCGACCGCCCGGACGGGTAACTGCGGTAGGCGTGCTGCTCCTTCCCGGTCGCGTGGGTGCGGCCGGGCCCGTACACAGGGATCAGGCGCAGTCCTGGTTTGGCGGCAGGACGGGACCAGGGCTGCTGCCCCTCATCGCCGGGGTCCGCGCTACCCCCGAGGGCGCGGGCCCCGGTGGAGCCCGGCGGAAGGAGACGAACGGTGGCCTCAGGCCTGATGCCCACGACCGTCCCCCCGACCGGCTGACAGCGGAGGTGCTGCGTCCTCCGGTGGAGCCGATGCTCGGCCAGGCCTGTGAGATGGTGGCCGCAGCGGGGATGCCGCCCGGCGGCCATGCCTTTGAGGCGAAGTTCGACGGCTATCGATGCTTGTTGTTCACTCCGGCCCGGTCGGGCGGCCCGGTGCTGTTGCAGTCGCGGCGCGGGTCGCTGATTCAGTGGCATTTTCCCGACCTGGTCACCGCCGCCAACCAGCTGCCGCAGGGCTTGGTCCTCGATGGCGAGCTGGTGGTGTGGTCGGGAGACCAGCTCTCCTTCGAGGCTTTGCAGCGCCGCGCAGTTTCTGGTGGTCGCATCGTTGCGCAGTTGGCGGCCGCGATGCCGGCTCATTTCATCGCGTTCGACGTCCTGCAGATCGATGGCAAGGAGATGGTGAATGAGCCGTACGCGCGCCGCCGGGCCGTGTTGGAGGGTCTGTTCGCCGAGCATGGTCTGGCGCCGCCGTGGACGTTGTGTCCGATGACGACCGACGTGGCCGTCGCCGAGGAGTGGCTGACTTCCTGGACTGAAGTTCCAGGCGTGGAGGGTCTGGTCATCAAGGGGCTCGGGCAGCGATACCTGCCGGGCGTCCGCGGCTGGTTCAAGGTCCGCCGCCGCGACACGACCGAGTCCGTCATCGGCGGCGTCACCGAGCCGGCCCCGGTACGCCCCGGTCGTTGCGCGTCCTGCGCCGCCTCGCCGGGCATACCGCCCGCGCCCGTTCCGCCGTGGTCACCGAGCTGATGGAATACATGCCCACCGCCGTCGCCGTCGGCTACCTGCGCGAACCCGAAAGCGAGCTGCCTCTGCCCGGCCCCAACTTCGCCTGCACGATCCGCGCTTTGCTGGAGGCGGCCGTCGACCGGGCCGACGGGCCCAGTGACCTTCCGGCCCGCAGGGTTGGCACGGTGTCTCCTCGGTCGAGCGTCCTCTTTCCGCTTCTCCAGGGTGGGACGGCTGCGGCGCGTTCGGCCAGTCACGGCGAGCTGGCCGACAGCATCGACAACCGCGACGACGCCGCCAGACGTAGGAAGCGGCCTACGTCTCCAACGCCGTCCCGCAGCCAGGTGTAGCAGTAGTCCCGGTTGCGGACGCCGCCGATCGCCTCCGGCAGGGAGGCCGTGGGTGCGGCGACAATCCCGCCTGTCGACGCGTACGTGAGCGGTGGCCACAGCTCGCGGCCCCGAACTCCGTGCTCTCTGGAGCTGGCGGCACTCAGGAGGCAGATCAGCCGGTGTGGCCAACTGCGATGCATCCAGTGATACGGACACGACCGGACGGAAGGACACTGGGGAGGCCAGGGTCCTGCACGAAGCAGCAGCGCTTCTCTGGCGGCGCGCAGCCGAGGCCACGGAGCTTCCGGACGAGCGGTGAATGGTGGACCAAGATGAGATGGGCGGGCTGGTCGTGACCGTGTTCACGCCGGAAGACGTCGACTTGGACGGCACCGTGAGGACAGCGGGCGTCCCCGACGTCACCATTTCCGCGCGTCAGGCCTGCCGAGGCCGTGGGTCTCGGGGACGCCGTCCGGCTGCTTCGTCGATTTTGCTCCACGCTTCCCTCAGGCGGCATGAGACGTGCCGGATGAGGTGTTCGAGGTCCCGGCAGTACACAGAGGGGTTGAGGAAGCCCTCAGCAGCTCGGTAACGGTGCGCGTAGTTCCCGCCGCCGCACACGGTCACCACGGGGCAGGCTCGGCACTTCGCGGCCAGAGCGGCGGTACCTAGCTGTCGGGCCACTACGCCCGGGTGGTTCAGCGCCTCGTCGAAGGAGTGGTGGAACACGTCCAGGCCGGTCACAGCCGCCCCGTGGTAGGCGACCTTGAGTGAGTCGACCTGCTCGACGGTTCCGTCGGTCTCGACCACGACCGCCGCCATGGGCGATGTGCCCACGGCATCGGAGGCGGCGGGAAGCCCGGAGAGGAGAGCGATGACGTCGGTGAAGAGCCGGATGAGTGGCGGGGGCCGTTCAGCGTCGAACCACAGGTCGAACACCGCGGCCAGCCAGTCGCCGTACGGTGTCGGCCTGGATTCGCCCGGATGTGGGCGTACGCCGGGCGGGGGTGAGGACCACGTGGCGTGCGGGAGCAGAAATTCCAAGGATGGCGGTGCCAGGTCCACGAGCGACGCGTACACGGCCTCGGCCGGAGTGTGTGGATCGATGGTGCACAGCACGCCGGCATAGAGGTCGGGGTACTCGGCCAGCGCTCTGACACCTCGCGAGGCAGCAGCCCAGGCGGGTCGGCCGGCGTGGTCGACGCGCAGCCGGTTGTGCTGTGGGAGGCCACCATCGAGGCTGATGCCGACCCGGACCTTCGCGTCGGCGAGCGCGTCCAGTGTCCGCCGGTTCAGCCGGGTGCCGTTGGTCTGGATGCTGGCGTGCACGGCGCACCGTCCGCCGGTCGCGTCGGCCACCCGGCGCCGTACCGCTTCGGCATAACTGATCGGCAGACCCGGTCCGCCGAGGAGAGGTTCGCCTCCGTGCAGATTCACCTCGACAGTACGTAGCGCGTGGCTACGTGCGTGCTCGGCGACACGGTCGGCCACAAGCTCTACGACGGAGTCGGAGACCCGTACTGGCTTGTCCCGCCAGCTTCGGTCTGCCGAGTGGTAGACGTAGCAGTAGGTGCAGGACAGGTTGCACCGGCCGTGCACCTTCAGCACGAACTGCCGGAAGGGCACCGGGCGCACACCCGCGGCCCTCAGACCCTCCACATCAAGGAGTTCGCTCGGCCACTCGCCGCTCATGCCGCCCTCACCGGTTTCAGGACGTCACCCGGGACAGGGCTTCAGATCCGGCTCGCCGGCCCTCCCGGGCCTTACCGTCCGGTTCTTCCGGTGAAGCGTGCTCCGTCGCATCCTCAGGGGCCTCCGGACCTGGAGACTCGTCCGGCTTCTCGGGAACGAACGGGCGGAGGGGCCGACGGTAGGGCTCGTCGTACGGATTGTCGTCGGGAAAAGGGTCGGGTCCGTCCGCGTAGAAGGCCATGGCCTGATGGCTCGGCAGCGTGCGCGGCCGCAGAGCGGCGAAGGTGACGGCAAGCGCCGGGCGGCGGCTCGCCGTGGCGAGCTCTGCGAGGTCGGCCGCTTCCATTAGGAACAACGGCTGCGCAGGTGAAGGGGACTCGTCGGACCCGAGCGGCACACCGTCTTGAGTTCTCGACACGAATTCCCCTCCACCTGGCTCTCCTCGGCCGGCCCCACCTCCGCACGAGACGGCTGGGCTCAAGTCCAGGCCATGGTACGTGACTTGTGCTGTGGGGCATGTCTGTGTGGAGCAGGGGTCCCATTTCCACGAAGCCTGCTGGTGTTGAGCAGCGGGCCGAATATCCTCGGGCTCGAACGGGCGGGGGTGTCATGAACGAGGGATTCGGTCGCGAAGATGCGGCCCGGTCAGTGCTGGCTGTGGGCGTATCCGTGACTTCACGGTACGACGACGGTCTGCTCGCGCTTGGCGCGCTGGACCCGTTGCACGAGGCTCCGGGGCATGCCGCATCCTTGGCGAGGGTGTTGAGCGAGTTCGGCTATGTCGAGCGCCGGCGGACGAGCCCGGAAGCGGGGCTCAATGAAGAGATCCGCACGGCGCTGATGTCCAGCGAGAGTTCTGTGCTGGTCGTGCATGTCGTCGCACACGGCACGCTGGCCGAGAGCGGTGATCGCGGTCTGTACGTGGTGGGCGGCGACGGCGGTACCCTCGACGACCCGGTCTCGTCATGGATCAGCCTGATCGAATCACACCCGGGCAAGCAGCGGCCGTTGACGCTGTTCATTCTGGACCTGTGTCACTCGGGTGCTGCCGCAACCCTGCCTTGGCACCAGGAGATGCCGACGGAGCGGCGTCGTGCCTGGGTCATCGCGGCCACCGGCCGTGAGGACAAGGCGTTCGACTACCGGCTGAGCAGGGCCACGACCACCGTGCTCCAGCGGTATCTGGACGGTTCCTTGCGGGTGGACCCGTCCTACCGGCACATACCCCTGCCCACCGTAGGCCATGAGATCAGCCGTGCGGTGGCGGAGCTCAACGCGGCCGAGGGCTATACCCAGCGGATCGAGGTCAGTCGGGTTCCGTTCACCGACCGCACTTACCTCGATGATCTGCCGTTCTTCCCCAACCCAGGCCACCGCAGAGGGGGCAGTGCGCTGTCCGAGGTCGACTCGGGCATCACCTCTCCGCTAGACGAGGCCTTCGACCCACGCCACTTCATGCTGCGCGGCGCCGGCTCCGAGCCGCTGGACCGTGGGCTGGGACAGGGGTACTTCCGTGGCCGGGAGGCAGAAGTCCGCACGCTGACCGCCTGGTTCAACGGGCAGGGACCCGGCTTCCAGATCGTGACCGGCAAACCAGGGGTGGGTAAATCGGCCCTGCTGGGCGTCCTGGTCTGTGCCGCGCACCCCGCACTGCGCGACCCGACGCGGCCCCTCTGGTTCGTGCTCCCCGCCAAGCCGGCCCGCAATGACCGGCTTGCCGCGGTCCACGCGCGCCGCCGGGACCTTCAACAGATCGCCGACTCCATCGCCCGGCAGATGGGCGCCGCCGAAGAGGATCGCCCCGCCGGTGGCTGGGACGCCGAAAGCCTCACCCGGTTCGCGCGCGCCGGAACCGGCGCGGCCTACACGCTGGTGATCGACGCCCTCGACGAAGCCGAACACCCCGACGACATCACCCAGGCCCTGTTGCTGCCGCTGGCCCGCGCGGCCCTCACCACCCATGGCGCAATACGGCTGCTGGTCGGCGCCCGTTCCGCACCGAGTCTAGCCACTCTCATGCAGCTGGCGCAGGGGTCGGGCGGCTACATCAACCTTGACGACGCCCGGCCCGCCGACGTCCGCAAGGCCTTGCGGCAATACGTCGGCGACCTCCTCGCGGTCGGTACACCCTATGCCACGCGGGACATGGCCGAGGCCGCCGACGCCCTGGCCGAGGGCATCGCGGAACGCCTGACGGGCATCAACGGCGCAGCACGTCATGGAATCCAGGCACCGGACAGGACGATTACCCTGGGGTGGGGGGAATTCTTGGTCGCCGGTCTCTACCTCCACCGTGTCCTCGCCCTGCCCACCGAGAGCGATCCGGCCGCCGCCCGCCGACTCGGACTCGCCGTCCCCCTGGGCCTTCCCGAACTTCTCGAACTGGATCTCGCCCGCCGATCTGACCGGCCGCATCTGCGTCCCGTCCTGGCCGCTCTCGCCCACGCCCAGGGCCTCGGTATGCCCGAACGCGTTGTCGCCCACATCGCCGCCGGGTTCGCACCCTCCGAGTCCGGCGGCTTCCCCCTGCCGATTACGGCCGTGCGCACGGCTTTGGCTCAGGCGCGCTTCTATCTGCGGCGTGACGTCGACGTCGACGGCACGACTCTGCACCGGCTCTTCCACGAAGGTCTGGCCGAACGCTTGCGGGCCGACCCGTACGGCTCTCCACGACAGGAGCAGACCTCATGAGCGCCGCCGCGCCCGTGCCCTCCGCGAAGATCGTTTACGAACGACTACTCCAGTCGCTGCCTCCGGCGGAGGACGGCCGGCCCGCCTGGCACGTCGCCGACCCCTACCTACTCCGTCACGCCGCCCAGCACGCAGCCGACGCCGGACGGGCGGACGAGCTCCTCCAGGATCCAGGTTTCCTCGTCCACGGCGACCCCGAGATGGTGAACGCGGCCCTGCGTGAAGCGACCACTCGGGGCGGACTGGAGGCAGCGGCCATCTACCGAACGTCGTACGCGACCCACCGTGCCCTCGCCCCGGGCGATCGGCAGCAGATCCTCGCCCTCGATGCCTCCCGTTTCCGTTCAACGGGACTCAGCAACGCATTCGCCCGCGGCGCCGACTGGCGACCTCTGTGGGCCACGGGGACCCAGGTCACGGCATCGCTCGCCGCGACCCTGACCGGCCACACCGGCCGGGTGTCGGCGGTGGCGACGTCAGACCTGGACGGCCGACCCATCGCCGTCACCGGCGGAGCCGACCACACGGTACGGGTGTGGGATCTCACCACCGGCCGCAGCACCGCGACCCTCACCGGCCACACCGACTGGGTGTGGGCGGTGGCCACTGCGGAGTTGAACGGCCGACCCATCGCCATCACCACCAGCGACGAGGGTTGGGTGCGGCTGTGGGACCTGGTCACCGGCGACCTGGTCGGAACTCTCCTCACCGGCCATACCGGCTGGGTGCTGGCGGTGGCCACCGCGGAGTTGAACGGCCGAGTCGTCGCCGTCACCGGCGGAGCCGACCACACGGTGCGCGTATGGGACCTCACCGCCGGCGCCGCCGTGGGCGAACCCCTCACCGGGCACACCGGCCCTGTACGGGCAGTGGCGACAGCGCGGGTGAACGGTCGGCCCGTCGCCGTCACCGGCGGAGCCGATCACACGGTACGGGTGTGGGATCTCACCGCCGGCCGCAGCACCGCCACCCTCATCGGCCACACGGACTGGGTGCTGGCAGTGGCCACCGCGGAGTTGAACGGCCGAGCCATCGCCGTCACCGGCGGAGCCGACCACACCGTGCGCGTATGGGACCTCACCGCCGGCACCCCAGTCGGCGAACCCCTCACCGGGCACACCGGCCCCGTACGTACGGTGGCAACAGCGGTGGTGAACGGACGGCCCATCGCCCTCACCGGCGGAGGCGATCGCTCGGTGCGCGTGTGGGACCTAGCGACCGGGGTTGCGGTGGGCAGACCTCTCACCGGGCACACCGGCCCCGTGCGGGCCATAGCGACAACGCATCTGAACCAACGGCCGATCACTGTCACCACCAGCGACGAAGGCTCAGTGCGCGTATGGAACCTCACGACCGGCACCCCAGTCGGCAACCCCCTCACCGGACACACCGGCCCCGTGCGGGCCATAGCGACAACGCATCTGAACCAACGGCCGATCACTGTCACCACCAGCGACGAAGGCTCAGTGCGCGTATGGAACCTCACGACCGGCACCCCAGTCGGCAACCCCCTCACGGGCCACACCGGCCCGGTGTGGGCAGTGGCGACAGCGCGGGTGAACGGTCGGCCCGTCGCCGTCACCGGCGGAGCCGATCACACGGTACGGGTGTGGGATCTCACCGCCGGCCGCAGCACCGCCACCCTCATCGGCCACACGGACTGGGTGCTGGCAGTGGCAACCACGGAGTTGAACGGCCGACCCGTCGCCGTCACCGGCGGAGCCGACCACACCGTACGCGTATGGGACCTCACCACCGGCACCCCAGTCGGCGTACCCCTCACCGGGCACACCGGCCCCGTACGGGCAGTGGCGACAGCGCAGGTGAACGGACGGCCCATCGCCGTCACCACCAGCGACGAGGGCTCAGTGCGTGTGTGGGACCTGATCACCGGCCGCAGCACCGATACCCTCATCGGCCACACCGACTGGGTGCTGGCAGTGGCGACCACGGAGTTGAACGGCCGACCCATCGCCGTCACCGGCGGAGCCGATCGCTCGGTGCGGGTGTGGAACCTCGCCACCGGTGCACCGGTGGGGAAGCCCATTGTCGGCCACACGGGCCGGGTGTGGGCCGTAGCGACGGCGCAGGTGAACGGTCGGCCCGTCGCCGTCACCGGCGGAGGCGATCGCTCGGTGCGGGTGTGGGACCTGACCACAACGACATGTCTGACCGTACTTGTATCGCCTTATGGCGCGCAGTGTGCGGAGCTCGTGCCGGATGGCACCCTGGTGTTCGGTATGGACCACGAAGTCATCGCCCTCACCTTGGAACCGGTCCTCAGGAGACTCCGATGAGCAGTCCTACGTCCGAGCCCCTCAGCATTGTCGCCGTCCACGGTGTGGGGCATCACGATTTTCACGCCACTGCCGACCAAGTCCGCGCGGTCCACATCCAGCGGTGGACAGACCATCTCGCCAGGGGGCTCGGGGTCGAGAACACCCGCTTCGATCTCGATTTCGCTTACTACGCCCCCATGCTCAACTCCGTTCGGACCGTTCAAGGACAGGGCGATACGGACGACCTGGGCGACTGTGTGGCCAGGGAACTCGTGGCCGCGTGGCTCGAGGAATTGGGAGCCCCTCAGCCTGTCGCCCAGGGGGCGCTGACACTGCCGCTGCGCTATGCCGCTGCGTGGGTGGCGGAGAAGTTCAGCCTGGACGGCCGGATCACCCAACTCTTCATTCGGCTGTTCTTTCGGGAGGTGGCAACCTACCTGCGCGCTGAAGATTCCCCGCAGCGACTCGCGGCCCGGGAAGAGGTCGCCGCCCGGATAGCCCGGCACCGTCCCCGCGTTGTCATCGCCCACTCCCTGGGCACCGTCGTTGCTTACGAGGCCCTCCATGCGCACCCCGATCTGCACGTGGAGTTGTTCCTCAGCTTGGGCTCTCCCCTTGCCCTGCCGCGGGCAGTCTTCGACCGTCTCATCCCCCGCCCCACCGGTAACCCGCCGACTCGCGTGGGCGCCCGCCCTGCCGGTGTCGCGCGATGGGTGAACATCGCAGACTCCGGAGACCCGGTCGCTGTCCCGCCTCACCTCGCCCGCGCGTTCACGGGCATTGCCCTGGACCTCACCGACTCCATCCACGCCGCGTTCGGATTCCACCACGCCAAGAACTACCTGTCCTGCGCAGCCACCGCGGCCACTCTGGGCCCCTACCTGGGCCTGTAGGGCGCGTGAGGATGTTCGTGGACGTGGTGGCCACGACGCCAGCTCCGGGATCATCGGTATGCAGTCATGGTGGTGGAGCGGTCCACGCCGAACCAGCAGGCCAGCACGCCGCGCGCGGACTTCGACGGCTGATCCAAATTGGGCCCGAAAACGAGGGCCAGCGCCCGGACAGGCGCGACGTCGGCAGCACGCCACCGAGAGGTACGAGTACGAAGCAGCGAGAGAAGCGTTGCGGGTCATCGGCCTGTCGGGCAACGCTGTGGGCGTCCGGACCTGTCCGGCCTGGTCAGAGGGGGGTCCGAGATCGTCCGACCGGCCGTCCGGCTGCGGCGGGGCTGAACCGCCTTCCCTCGCCGGTGTTCCGTCGGCTCCGTTGCCGATCGCATACGGAATGAGTAATTCCGGGTGGTCGGGGATCAAGAGATCGCCAGACTGGGCTTGTTCGTCACGTGAATGAGCAGGAGTGGTCATGGAGCCGGCACCTCAGCCGCAATCGGTCACGACGTCAGCCGAGTTCATCGCGATGCTGCGGCGGCTTCGCGGCTGGGCCGGCTTGAGTCTGCGGGATCTGGAGCGACGTGCTGCCAGTGCCGGTGGGGCGCTGCCCCGCGCGACCGTCTCCGGGGTGCTCAACCGCACCGAGTTACCCCGGGAAGAGTTCGTCATCGCATATGTCCGCGCCTGCGGAGGTGACTCGGACACCGTCGACATCTGGGTGTCGGCCCGCCGGCGCCTGGCCGTGGCCGCCGAACCTCTGCCCGCTCCCGCTCTCCCCACGGAGCAGCAAACGGCCGAATCGCTGCCTCGGCCCGTCCTCGCCCCCATGCAGCAAGCGGACGAATCGCTGCCCGCTCCCGCTCTCGGCTCCGGGCCGCTAACGGGCGGGCATGAGGTGGCGGCTGCGGGGCCTGGGCCGGCCGAGAGTTCGACCGCCTTGGAGCAGGACAGCGCGGCGGTTGGCAGGGGCTGGGCGGCGTTCGCGCCCGGGTCCGACAGCACGTCACCCTCACCAGCGGCAACCGCTGGTTCCCCGTGGCGGATACGGGGCCGGAAATTACGCAGAAGGATGGCCCTGGCCGCAGGCGCCGGCAGTGCTCTCACGGCGCTCGTCGTGGGCACGGTGGCGTTCTGGCCGGACAACACCCGCGACGACGGAGCGCACAAACCCCGCGCCGCACGCTCCAGCACCGCTCCGGGAGCATCGAAGCGGGCATCCTCCCCTGCCCCGTCCCCCTCTGCCAAGCCTCCGGTCCCGCCGGGCACCTACCGGATGCGCGCGGCCAATGGACGCTGTGTCGTGAAGCGCACGGATCCGCCTGGATCGAATTGGGTCGGCCTGTTTCTGACGCCATGCACCACGCACGAGAGCGACAAGGTGACTCTCGATGCCGCCAGCGACGGCACCTACAAGATCATCTTCCCCGCCGAGGAAAGCGTAGGCCCCCGCTGCCTAGGTGTCTTCGGCGCAGGGACCGAGGAAGGCATCTGGGTGAAAGTAGAATCCTGCGGCATCCCCGGCGGCGCCCAACAGTTCCGACTTGAGAAAATCAGCACCGGCGGGGCCACCGGCTTCCGGATCAGAGCAGACCACCTGCGCTTGGTGCCGGAAGGGAAGCGGCAAGACCTCTGCCTCGGAGGCTACTTCAATGAGATCAACCCCGAGGAGTGGGTCGAGGTCGTCCAGGCGCACTGTTCTGATGACCCTGGATGGGTGTTCCGGTTCGTCAAATAGGCCCCCTCGCTCGACCGGCCCGGAGTGTCTGGCCGACGGGTGTCACCAGCTCAACGTGGCTCCGACTATCGAGGATGGATGGGTTACCGGAGGACGGGACTCATCCGCCCGGTCCTGGGTGTCCCAGCGGACTGTGAGCGCCGTCCGCGGCTGTGGCGGAACGGCCGTGGGCCCGTCCTTGTCAAGGACGGGCCCACGGGCGGTCAGGCGGGCACGATGTCGTCGTCGCCGCTCGTGTCCTTGGCGCTCACCTCCCACTTGGGTCCCGTCTTGTTCACGTTGATCGTGAAGGTGATGTTGTTGTGGAAGCACATCGGGCCGTACTTGGCCAGGCAGCTCTTGTGATCGACGTCCTGTCGCAGGATGTACCGGCCGCCTGTCGCCTTGATGATGGCGGGGGCGGTTTCTGCTGTGACCGTGACTCCGTAGAGCAGGTCGCCGGCCGTGGTCGTGGTGGCGAAGATGCGCGTTGTGGTGCTGGACGTGAGCGCCCCGGACTTATCCACGCATCGCGTGATGCGTACTTTGAAGTCTGCGGTCTTGATGTTCACCCAGTGATTGCGGGACTCCCAGTGCGAGGTGTAGGTCTGGCAACGCTCTGACCTGGCTGCCTTCCCTGCTGCGCTGTCCTGTCCAGCCTTCGCTGCCTTTCGTCCCTGGGCCTTGGACTTCTTCTGGGACCTCCCCGCTGCCGCGTTGACGATCGTGTCGCCGGCCCTGTTCGTCGGCTTGGCGGTCGGTGCGGTGGTGGTGAAGGCGTCTGTGGTGGTGGCGGTGATGCCGCCGGCCAGCAGCCCTGCGGCGACAGCGGCTACCGCTATCGCGCGGGTCGTGCGGGTTCGTGTGCTGCGCATGCTGATGCTCCTTCGGTTGAAGAGCTGGAGTGGAGTGCCAAGAACGGCACGAGCCGGGTGCGCCGGGGACCCGGCGGCCCCTTTTGCCTGCCTGCTCGCGGTCGTCGACACCGGTGGTGGCAGGGCTGGCCCGGCAGCGCGTGGTGACGCCTTCGACTGGAGGCGTCGCTGGGCGGTGCGGGGCGGTGGAAGAAGCGTTGCGGGCAGTCGATGGGCTGGGCAACAGATTGCGGCGGACGGGACAGTCCGGACTCGTCCGCGCTGGTCAAGGGCGGTGTCCGTGCACCGCCTGACTTCATCGACGGGGGCGTGTTGGGTCTGTGGACGGACCCGGACTGTCCCGGACGCCTGAAGATCTGGCGAGACACCCCCAGGGCGACACAGCCTCCTTACGGGCCGCGAAAGACCCGGCCCCCGAAGGAGGTTGTGATGGCGCAGCAGACCTTGCCCCCGCGGCAGACAACGCGGGAGACGACAGAGCGGACGCCCCGGCAGGTCTCGCGATCGGGGCGGCCTCCGGCTTCGCACCGCAGGCCGCGAACCCGAAGCGCAAGCCGGGGCAGAATGCTGGGCGGTGACTGGCAATGGCCCGTCCTGGGGCTGATGGTGGCGTTCGCGCTCTCACTGCTCGCCGGCATGCTGCTGGCCGTGCACGGCCCCTCAGGCCCTTCGGCGGCAGCCGACCGACCGGCAGTCACCCTCCGGCCCGACACCCCCACCCCGCCCGAACGCACGAAGCCCGCCGAGCGCCCCACCAAGCCGCACAAGCCGGCGACCAAACCGATGACCATCAAGAAGGTCACTCTGCGGGCCGGTGACACGCTCTACGCTCTGGCTCGCACGCACCGAACCACCGTCAAGAACCTGCAGCGGCTCAACGGACTGGGAACCTCGACGTTGATCTACGCCGGAGAGACGCTGCGTGTCCCCGCCGGGCCTGACTCCCACGGCACCGCGAGGCAGTCGAAGGCCACACCACAGGCGTCCGCGCAGACGCCGAACATGCGCCCGCCCGTGAAGCCCACGGCGAAGTCCGCCCCGGAGGCCGTCGTCGCCTTCGCCAGGGCGCAGCTGGGCAAGCCCTACGTCTGGGGCGGCACCGGCCCGCGCGGTTACGACTGCTCAGGCCTGATCATGCGTGCCTGGCAGAAAGCCGGGGTGCAGCTGCCGCGTACCACGTGGGACCAGATACATGCCGGGAAGGCCACCACCCGCGCCCAACTCGTCCCCGGTGACCTGATCATCACCGCGGGCGGCGGGCACATCGCCCTCTACGTAGGCGACGGCACAGTCATCCACGCCCCACGCCCCGGCCGCACCATCACCACCGCACCACTGCCGCCGTCCTCACTGGTCGTCGCCTACCGCCACGTCTCCGCATAGGAACCGGCCGATGACCCGATCACAGGCAGTCGTTGGTCACGTCCCAGCAGGTCTCCTCGGGGAAAGGGTCGCCACCGCCGGTCGCAGGTGGAGTACTCGCCGGCGGCGGTGGTTCGTAGGTGGCCGGGGGTGGCTCGTACGGGGTCGGATCCGGCTGGCGCGGGCTGCGCGTCACCTTCGGCTTCCGGGGGCCGTCCGGTTTCTTGGGCTGGGGCGCCGAGGGGTCCCCGGTTCTGCCCGGAGCGGGCCTGTCCTTGACGGGCTTGGTGGCGGTAGCGCTGGAGGTTGCACCACTCGAGGGGCGGCTGGACCGTCCCGACGGAGAAATCGTCGCCGTCGGTGCGCCCGGACGGGTCACTTGCGGTTCCCCGGGGTCGTCGTCGGGGAGCAGGATCCCCGTGGCAGCCGCGGTCAGGAGCACGATCACGGCGCTGGCAGTGATGACCAGGCCCGGCCGCCGAAGACGGCGCAGAACCTTCTTCGGCTCCACAAGCTCCCGGCTCGTGCCCGGGGAGGAGAGGTCGGCCGCAGGTCGAGGGGTCGTGCCCTCCTGCGTCTCCACAGCAGCCGGATTCAAGCGCTCGCCTGGGCCCGCGTCGACGCCCGCAGCAGCGGCATCATGAGCGCCGGTGCCACCCCGTGGACCGCCGCCCGCACCGTTCGGGTCAAGGTCTCCCTGTGAGCGCTGGGTGGCAGGCGGTTCTCCCGCGGGCGCGTCCCCACCCGGCGCGATGTCAGAGCCACCCTCGAGCTCGACGGCCAGTCGCTTTCGCACTCCCACCCATGCCTCGACCGTCACCGCGTCACCACCGCATGCCCGGACAAAGGCAGCCAGCAACTCCTCCCGGGGCAGCTCCCGCCGGTTCAGTACGCCGGCGAGGGTGGCGCGCGGCAGAACGTCGCCAACCGCCCCCGCCCGCCGTTCCAGCTCGCGATAACTCACATGCGCCCACTCACGTAACTGGCGCATCACCGCCACGAACTGCGCGGAATCCTTGGCCTCCCGCGGCTGTGGCATCCCCCCGTCCACGTCAATCCCCCCGCGATCCCTTTGTTCGAGCTCAGTCATCCGGCAGCTTAGGACAGAGCAAAAGGCTATCGGCGGCCATCCCTTGCATTCTTCGTCCTACAAGGACGAGGCGGCCGCGCCGTACAGCAGTGACAGACGCCTGCTGTTACAACCCGGCTCCGAGATCGTTCATGGCCGCGGCCCGCAGCGGCCGGCGCCACGCAGTTCGCCGAAGGGCAGGCTTATGTACTCGTGCACTGGCAGACCACCGCGTGCGTCACCACGGTCAGGCACCACTCAAGATCTTGCACCCGGAGTGGGCAACGCATACGTACAGGCGGACGTCGACGCAAAGCGCGATGGCCAGTCTGTCAGGTCGGGATGATGCTGCCTGCCGCCGACAGGGGGCATGTACGTGGAGAAGTACATGGGGGAGCTCGACGGGTGCGTGCTGCGGTGCCGGCCGGTCAGTCGACTGTCCAGTCGCGCAGCTGGCGGGCGATGCGGGGGACGCCGAGGGCGCCGGTGGCGGCGTCGCGGATCAGGGCGACGGCGGCTTTGGGCGGGTAGTCGAGGCGGTGGCCGTTCAGGGCGAGGTAGGCCTCGGTGGAGTGCCAGGCGAAGGCCTCGCCCGAGTGCTCGAGGCAGGGGAGTTTCGCCAGGGTCTGGAGCAGGGCGGCGGCTTTGAGGTGGAGGGAGCCGTAGATGTCGCGTTCCATGGCGCTGGCGTTGACCCGGGCGACGGCCGCGTACAGCGGTCCGAGGTCGTCGACCTGCGGGTCGCCGTCGAGGAGCTCGGCGGCGTGCAGCAGCTGACGGAGCCCACCGTCACCAAGCGTGATGAGTTGCTCGGCGTCTGGGACCCGCGGCCCTCGTGGACCCTCGTCTACACCGCCCCGGACAAGGGGCCGCAGCATGCGCAGGGCAACATGCAGCGGGTCTTGGCTGTTCTCGACATGACGACCACCGTCAACTCACCCAACGTCGATCCCTACGTCGAAGTGGGAAGCTACATCAGCAACTTCCGCTTCGAGTACGCCGGTTCCATAGCCGGGAAGCACAAGGGTGCCGTCTTCACGCAGGCACGTGTCGAGCTCGTGATGAGCCAGAAGGATCCAGCCGTCAATGAGAGTGCCTTGCACATCTACGACGCGCTCAAGCGCCCCGAACGTACCTTCCCGTCCTTTCTGGGGAAATCTGTGCCAGGTGAGAAGGAGCCTCTCCATCGCCTCGTGGACGCCAAGTTGATCGAAGACCAGCGAAAGAACTCCATCAAGGAGTGCAAGAAGGTCTGGGGCGAATACTCCGGGACACGGCTCCAGTGTGACGAGTATCCCTTCGCCAGCACCCATGAAGGGTCCCTGAAGGGAAACAGGCGCTTCTCTGTCCGCCTCATCGAAGGTGATGACAACGAAACGGGCGGGCGCAGGCTCAATACCATGTACATAAACAACCGCATACTCGACGGGGACCCCTTCTACGTGAAGATCACCCCCTGACCAAGGAGCACCCCGTGAAGCCTGTCGCCGAGCACAGCGTCACTGCCCGCCCTGACCGGCGCATCATCGAGGTCTACGACGCTGACGCCTACCTAGGCGACGAGCAGGCCATCGAGGCAGCCCGACAGCAGGTGGTGGCCGGCAACGGCTACCACCTGTACCTCCTCTCCCTGCAGCCAGACATGCCCGTCAACGTCACCATCCGGCTCTGGGACACACCACCCACACCACCCGCCGACGCCGAAGGACAAGTACCGGTGACGCTCGAGTCCGAGACAGGCCTCCTAGTGGTCAACCAGCTCACTTTCGGACCCGCCGGAGAGATCACCCTTCCCGAGCCTGGCGTATACACC
Source organism: Streptomyces sp. NPDC033174 (assembly GCF_055577795.1). Classification (NCBI taxonomy): domain Bacteria; kingdom Bacillati; phylum Actinomycetota; class Actinomycetes; order Kitasatosporales; family Streptomycetaceae; genus Streptomyces; species Streptomyces sp. NPDC033174. Next base: position 51,204 of record NZ_JBVIPQ010000015.1, on the reverse strand, counting down.
GGTCATGCCTGGTGGACTGGAAGGCAACCTGCCAAGGCGCACTATGACCAGGTCCTGCAACAAATCACCGACGACTGGACACTGGACCAGATCACCGAGGCGTGGGCGGAGTCGCCCGTCCAGGAACGTTACGTACTCGACCTTGGCTACGCAGGGCCGCCACTGATCGACGAGGAAGACTGATAACCGGGTGCTGCCCGACCCACAGTCACAGCGGGCCGGTGGCCTACGGGCGTGAGGTTAGTTGGGCCGCCAGCCGCTGATCCGCCGTCCGTCGCCATCCCGGCTCGGCCGCCGTCCACTGCCGTCGCGCTGCGCCCGGAGAGCGGTTCGCCCGCTGGGAGACGGACAACTGCGGGAGGCCATGACCTCCTACATCCGGCCCGAAGACGATCTGGCGGCGGAGGCCGAGGTACTCCTGGAACGCGGCTGGCTGACGCGCGATACCGAGGCCCGCCTGTGGCTCACAAGGAGGGGGAACAGGCCCGCGTCGACCTCGCACGCAACGCCCCTGCGATCCGCGCCGCCCTCCACGACGGCATCGATGAGGCGGACTACATCACCACGGTGAAGGTGCTCCAGCGGCTGATCCGCAATGCGGGCGGAACTGTCGCCTGACAGCGCCGCCTCCTGGGCCTGGTCTCGAACGGACGTGCCAGACTGGGTGGGTGCTTGCTCCGATCGGCCGGGATGAACGACGTGGGTGCCGACCGGAGCGGTCGCCACCCCGACGCGGCTGCGCGCGCACGCCGCGGCGCTCCTGCGCGGCGTGGCGCTGGCAGCGCTGGGCGTAATGGGGTTGCTGGCCGTGCTGCCCGCCGTGGCCGCGATGGCCCTCGGCATGGTTGGCGTGCTGGAAGCGGTACGGCGGCTGCCGCGCTTTCGGCGCGAGCTGGCCGGGCGGTGGTCGGACGCGCCCGTCGGCGATCCCTACCTGCCGGAGCCGCCGGAGCCCCGTCCGCGCGAGAGCGGTCTGTACCGCGACGGCAGGCAGCTGCACGCCTCGTACGACGCGGTGGTACGGCGCCGTCGCGCCCGGCAGATGCGACGGGACCCGGCGACGCTACGGGATCTGGCGTGGCTGCTGCTCGTTGCCGCCGTCGCCCGCCACTACGTCGGCCTCGTCAAGATCGGCCGGTTCGGCATGACAGCACCGAGCCGGACACCGATACCGCAGCGCTTCGACGCCCTGGACGGATCCTTCTTCTCCCTCGGCCAGTCCGACGCCTACTACGACAAACTCTGGGACCTGGGCGCCGACGTCCAGCGCACGATCCTGCACGCACTGAAAGACGCCTCTGCCGACCAGGGCCTCTACTCCCGCGCCCGTGATGAGCCGGTGATGCAGAAATCCCTGCTCCGATCCCTCTCAGAGGTCGGTTCGTGAGGTGATGTCCGTTTCCTGGTGAGGTTGGGGGCGGGAGTACTGGTGGCGGGGATTCGGGAGGCTACTGCTTCCTGGTGAAGCTGCCGGCGTCTCGGTGAGGACGTCGAGCTTGACCAGGTGTTTCAGCTTGGCGCGGATGCCTTCGATGTTCTTCGGCAGCAGCTCGTGGTCGAGGGCTTCGCAGACATCACGGGCCCGCAGCATGGCGGTGGCCTCGTTGAAGACGGCGAGGATGCGGGGGTAGTCCGGATGCTCGGGCAGGCCGGGCGAGGAGGTCTGGGCCGGCAGGCGGTCAGCGAGGCCGGTGACGGTACGCGGCAGACGTCGACAGGCGGTCGCCTGTCTTGAACGGGGTCCAGCGGCCCCGGGGGAACGGAAAGTTCTGGCCCCACCCACTGAACGGGCGGGCGACCGTTCACCCGGGCCCTGACGGCCTCTTCTCGCTGGCTGCGCTTGTGCCCGGACCGCCGACCGGCCCGGCACTCGAACGCATGACGGAGCCACTTCTCACCGTTTTGGTGGGGCCGGAACTACCCGGCGGAGACAGTCGCCCATCTACAACACGATCTCCCCCAACCACATCCTTCAAGCAGCAAGGGACGAGGACCGCAAGGCGACATGGCCGGAGTTCATCCTCGCGATGATGGTGACGCTCTCAATGACGGCCAGCGAGAGGCACGAGTACCTCAACCGCACACAGCCGCTCGTCGACGCCATGTCGACGGTCGGAGACCGTCAGTGGATAGTGCAGGCGAAGCACTCTCCGGCGCCCATCGACGCGGACCCCGAAGAAGGCGAGCAACAGTGCCGGTCCGCCGCATCGTCGGCCAGCCGGCCCGCGAGCCGCAGACGTTCCGCGCGCGACTGCCTCCGCCGGCCGCGGTTGGGCCGAGGTGATCAGCGGGCAGGGTCGAGAAGGATCTTGCGGACGCCGCCGGCGCGGCTGTTGAACAGGTCGTAGGCCGCGGGGCCCTCGGAGAGGGCGAAGCGGTGGGAGACCACGACCTCCGGCGTGATCCGGCCTGCCTGGGTGAGGGCGATCAGGGGAGGGAGTTCATAGTGAGTCGAGCACAGTCCGATGGCGAACTCCAGCTCCTTGACCTGGGCCATTCCCATGTGGAAGGGGAAGGCCTTGTTCTGGCTGACCCCGATGACGCTGACCCGTCCCGCCTGCCGGACGGCTTTGAGCGCGAGCTGGATGGTGGCGTCCGAGCCCACGGCCTCCACGACGGCGTCCGGTCCGCGTCCTGCGGTCATCTCCCGTATTGCCGTCCGTGCGTCCTCGCCTTCGACCGGTTCGACGCCCAGGGTGGCGGCGAAGGCGCGGCGCTCGGCGACCAGGTCGGCGCCCAGCACACGGGCGGCGCCCATGGCGAAGGCGGATTGTGCGGCCATGAGGCCGACCGGCCCGAGACCGATGACGAGGACGGTTTCGCCGGGCTGGATGCGGGCGCGACGGCAGCCGTACCAGGCGGTGGGGGCGTTGTCCGTCAGGACGACCGCGGCCTCGTCGGAGATGCCGTCGGGCAAGTGCACCAGGTTGACCTCCGCATGGGGCACGGCCAGGACCTGGGCCTGACTGCCCTGGAGCTTGGGGCTGACTCCGTAGCAGAGGTCCGTCGGGGCCTGGGCGCGCTCGCACCTGGCGGTGAGCCCCTTCGCGCAGGTTGCGCACAGGGTGCAGCCGACCGAGGCGGGAACCAGGACCCGGTCGCCGGGCTTGAAGCGGGTGACCTGGCTACCGGTGTCGACGACCACGCCGACGCACTCGTGTCCCGGGGTGTAGCCGGCCTCCGGGCTGAACCCGTTGCCGCCGTATATGTGCAGGTCGCTGCCGCAGATACCGGCCGTGGTGACCTGGACGACCGCGTCGGTGGGGCTGGTGACGGCCGGGTCGGGGACGTCCCCGTAGCGGATGTCGTGACGGCCCTGGTAGGTCAGCGCCTTCACCGGACCCCTCCGTCCGGTCGCAGGGCGGCATCCGTACGGAACGAGGTGGCGGGATGCAGGGCGTCGGGGTCGTTCTCGAAGTCCCGGGGCATGGATGGTCTCCCACGTATACCAAAATGCTTGAATCAATGATTAATGCAAGCGTATCACTTTGGCATGATGCCGCTACCATGGCCTCCGTGACAGCACAAGAGACGCCCGAGCCCCGCATGCCGCCCCGGAGCCGGGAGCTCCGTGACACCCGCGGCAAGCTCATCCGGGCCGCCGAGCAGTTGTTCGCGGCGAATGGCGTCGACGGCGTCTCGCTCAGTGAGATCAAACGGGCTGCGGATCAGCGCAACGCGATGGCCCTGCAGTACCACTTCGGTGACAGGGCGGGGCTGCTGCGCGCCGTACTCGACAAGCACCTCCCTGCGGTGGACGCTCGCCGGGAGGTGCTGCTGCAGCAGTACGAGGACAGCGGGGCCGCCGACCTTCGCTCGCTGGCCGCCGCCCTGGTGCTGCCGGCCGCCGCGAAACTTGCGGACCCCGACGGCGGACGCGAGTTCCTGCAGATCGTGGCCGAACTGCTCAACCGGCCCGAACCCCTGGTCGAGCTCATCGTGCCGAACGAGAGCTCAAGCATCTACGCGTGGCGGCGCCTGCTGGACCCTCTGCTGACTCCCGAGTCGACCGCGGTGCTCCACACCCGCTTCACTGCCATGCGCTTCTGCCACGCCGAACTCGCCACCCGTGCCGCCGCCCGCCCTCGCAGGGACGACCGGTTGTTCACCAGCCGACTGGTCGACCTGGTCACCGCGCTGCTGGCCGCACCAGTGTCTGAACAGACCGCACGACTGCTGCATGAGCGAGACCTGAAGGACCGCACCGGCCAGCAGGCTCCGGCGCGCTGACCGAGCCGCCCTTACTGAGTTTTTCGTTAGTTGTGTGGGCCTGGTGGGTGGATGTTGAGTCCGGTGCGGACGAGGAAGGACCAGGGGAGTTGATGGTTCTGACTGATGCGGCGAATGCCTCGTTCGGTGGCGTCGGCGACGTGTGCGAGGTGGTTGCCGGCGAGGTTGGCGAGTTCGCGTGTCTTGATCGCCGACCACAGCAGTTCCACCGGGTTGAGCTCGGGTGCGTAGGCGGGTAATCGCTCGAGGGTGAGCCAGTCCTGTTCGGCGACCCAGGCCCGCATCGCACGGCTCCAGTGGGCGGACAGCCCGTCCCAGACCAGCACCACCCGCTCCCCGGCATAGAACGTTTTGACCTGTTCCAATACCTCGATCAGAGCCGCGGTGTCATGGCTTCCCGGTTTGAGGTGGAAGCACAACCGCGGACCAAGATCGGGGTCCGCGGCGTGATACCCGAGGGCCGCGGCCATCGAGGCGCGTTCCAGTTCAGCCAATGCCTCAGTGTCGGGGTGCGGCCGCGGGGTGCGTACGTGCGGCGGACTTGAGGCAGTAGCGAGACTCCTGATTCGTCGAGGAAGACGATCCAGGCACGTGTGTTCACCGCCCCCTTTTGATGCGCGGCCATTCATGGGCGATCCAGCGGGCGATCTCGGATTCGTCCCGCTCCACCGCCCGACGCTCCGGGCGCTGCAGACTCCACCCCAGCCGGCCGGTCAACAACCGCCACACCGACGCCCGCGACAAAGACACCCCCGCCACCCGCTCGACCACCAGGCCGACTCGCTCCAGCGTCCACAGATCGGCCTCGAAGCCATGCGCCTGGGCTCCCTGCTCCAGCGCGGTCCGCACCTGCTCGACCTGGGCGTCGTCCAGCTTGGGCGGACGACCCGTGGCCGGACGTCGCCGCAAGGCGTGAGCGCCACCCTTCTCCCACATCCGTTTCCACCGCCGCACGCTCTCGTCACTGACCTCCAGCATCCGGGCGATCTCGGCATTCGAGCGCCCTTGCCCGAACAACTCGGCCGCCCGCACACGCCGGGCCTCGGCCAACTGCGGTCGGGTCAAAGAGGGAACAACAGGCTTGGAGGCAACGGACGAAGGCTCGAAAGACACGACAACAGGGTTCCACCAACAAGCCCGTCACACCCACAGAACTAACGAAAAACTCAGTAGAGGTCGTTTCATTTGGTGAGGCGGCGGTGACAGATGAGGGCTGCGGCTATGCCGACGAAGGCCAGGAAGTGTTCTGTCTTGCGCTCGTATCGGCGGTGGAGCCGGCGGCAGCCGGCGAGCCAGGACACGGTCCGTTCGACGACCCATCGGTGGCGTCCGAGCCGCCCAGAGGACTCGATGCCTTTCCGAGCGATGCGGTGGCGGATGCCGCGTTTGCGGAGCCATCGGCGCAGGTGGTCGTAGTCGTAGCCTTTGTCTGCGTGGAGTTTGGCGGGGCGCCGTCGACGAGGCCCTCGCCGGGACCGGGTCGGCGGGATGCCCCGCACGAGTGCTTCAAGACCGAGGCTGTCGTGCATGTTGGCGCCGGAAATGCCCAGCGAGAGCGGCAGTCCGTTCCGGTCGGTGATCAGGTGGATTTTCGATCCAGGCTTGCCACGGTCGGTCGGATTCGGTCCCGTCAGAGGCCCCCTTTTGCCGCCCGCATGCTGACCGAATCGATCGCGCAGCGCGACCAGTCAAGTTCCCCGCGGGCCCCGAGTTCGTCGAGGATGACGCGGTGGAGCCGGGCCCAGACCCGGGCCCGGCTCCACTGGGCGAAGCGCCGGTAGACCGTCTGCCAGCTCGGACCGAACACCGGCGGAAGCTGCCGCCACGTGCAGCCCGAGGTCGCCACGAAGATGATCGCGGCCAAATGCCTCGCGGTCACCCGCCCGACGCCGGCCGCCACCCTGCGGACGTACGACCTCCGTCGGCGATACCACCCGCCTGAACAGCACCCACAACTCGTCCGGCACCAGCCGCTCAACCAGATCCGTCATGCACGGTTCAACGAACGATCACGCCATAGAAACGATGTCTAAGGCCTTCGCATCGCCGAGTCCGTCACCCCTCAGACGGAGCGAGGGATTCCTTACGTATCGTAACAGGGGGAATTCGTCCGGTAGTAATTGGATGAATTGCTGACTGAATTTCCGTCAGTAAGCCTCACTCAATTATCTCGATTCCATAACGACATCATCGAAATGGCCTGGACCTTTACGTTTCTACACGCGTAACTAGCTTCCTTTTAAAGGAACTTGATATGTCATCAGATTCAGCCGCCAAGGTAACGGTCAGGTATCTCGAAGTCCATTCCCGTTTGTCCGAATTCTCCACCGCGCCCGTCTGGCAGGCTTCCGTGCACCCACTCCTCCGACCAAGGATTTGAGGTGCGCATGACGGGTCACCGTCGAAAGAGACATGAACACCGGCGCAAGCCCCGCCGGTTGATACTCCTCACCGCCGCCATGGCGTCGGCCGCGGTGTTAGCGGGGGGCATCACCTACTTCGGGCTCGGCGACAACGCCCAGGCGGGGACCGCCGCTCAGGCCGAAGCAGCCGCGGACGCGCTCACACCGGCCGCCGCGCCGGCCCGTGACGCGGAGCCTGCGCCCATCGCGGACGCGCCCGTCAACGACACGAGGCGCGGCATGGTCTACGACGGCCTCAAGGCCGCGCCGAAGGGCGACAAGTGCGTCGGCGTCTACCGCACGGAGGCCGGGCTGTGCAGCCATGGTCCCGACGCCCCGCCGAAGGGCGTCGACATCAAGGCCGACGTCGCCCCCGTCGTCAAGACGAAGGCCGTGGCTTCCGATCCGGCCCGCCCGGAGTCCGGCGAAGTGGCTGCCGCCGAAGTCAGCGGGCGTCCTCAGGGCGCGCCCGCCGCCGACGCAGCATCCGCCAAGGCCCCGGCGTCGAAGGCCCCGGCCCCGGCCCCCGCCGGCGGCAGCGGCAAGGCCGCGGCCGCCGGGCCCGCCGGGCAGACCGTCCAGTGCGACGGTGACGGAAGCACCGGCAGCCGCGTCCAGGTCGTATACGTGCACGGCCCCGGCCGCGACCGCTACTCGGAGTACTTCGCGTCGTTCCGCAAGTGGGCGGCCGACGCCGACCTCATCTACTCGGCGAGCGCCCAGGAGACCGCGGGCGTCCGGCACATCCGCTACGTGACGGCCGCCGACTGCACGCCGACCGTGCTCAACATCGAGCTCCCGGCCTCCGCCCTCGCCGAGTTCAGCGCCACCAACAACGCGCTGGCCGCCAAGGGCCTCGACCGCCGCGACCGCAAGTACATGATCTTCGCGGACAGCCAGGTCTACTGCGGCATAGGCACGTTCGCCGGCGACGAGCGCCCCGGCCAGAACAACCTGAGCAACTTCGGCCCCTCCTACGGCCGTACGGACTCCGGCTGCTGGGGCGGCCACACCGCCGCGCACGAACTGGGCCACAACCTCGGCGCAGTCAACAACAGCGCCCCCAACACCAGCCGCGGCGCCCACTGCACGGACGAGTGGGACGTGATGTGCTACTCGGACACGCCGTACTACCCGCAGATGCGCAACATCTGCACCAACAAGGCGTCCGAGAACATCCTGGACTGCAACCACGACGACTACTTCCACACCAGCCCCAAGCCGGGCAGCTACCTGGCCACACACTGGAACATCGCCGACAACCAGTTCCTGATGAAGGGCAAGGGCGGCAACCCGAACCCCGACCCCAACCCGCAGCCCACCCCCACACCCACCCCGACCAAGAAGCCCGGTGGTGGGCCAGCCGTAACCGTCGGCCAGATCCGGTCCAACTCCGCGGTGGCAAGCTGGCCCAAGGTCGAGGGCGCCGCCTGGTACCAGGTGCTCCTCAACGGCAAACACCTCACCTGGGTCCAGTCGCAGACGCTGAACATCCACAACCTCCAGCCCGGCACGGAGTACAAGGTCGCCGTCTCGGTGCGCGACGCCGCCGGCCGTGACAGCGGCCCCGGCAACGTCGCCACCTTCCGCACCACCGGCGCCGGCGGCGGCACCGTCACCCCCGGCACCCGCTACACCCTCGGCAACGGCAGCACCGGCATGGCCGCCGAACTGTGGGGCGGCCGCAGCGCCGACGGAACCCTCCTCGTGGGAGCCCGCTCCAACGGCTACGCCCAGCAGCAGTGGCTGTTCGAGGACGCCGGCAGCGGGCTGTTCCGCATCAAGTCCGCGGTGTCCGGCAAGTGCCTGCAAACGGGCGGCGCCCCGGCCCAGGGCATGTGGATCGCGCAGCAGCCCTGCGGCAGCGCCGCCACCCAGCAGTGGAAGCTGAACTCCCGCTCAGGCACCACCACCATCACCGACGCGGGCGGCGGATACGCCCTCACCGTGAGCAACCGCCCGTACTACGGCGAATTGCTGCTCGACCTCCAGCGTGCCGACGGGCGCGCAACGCAGGTCTGGACGGTCCAGAAGGTCGGCTGACCTTCGACCGTCTGATCAACCGCCGGCGGACGGCCACCTTCCCTCTGCGGCCGTCCGCCGGCTCCCTCACAGCACCCCACATCCACCGCACCGCAGCGGTGGCAGCCCCTCGCATCCCCACCGCACCAGGAAGCACCACAACGATGCGTACACGCCACAGCCCCCGGGCACGTACCGGACTCGGGGTCCTGTTCCTCCTCCTCGCCCAGCCCCTGGCTCTGGCGCCCCCGGCCCAGGCCCACGGCGACACCGTCAAAGTCGTGATCACCGGGCAGCGGGAAGGCCACCTCACCACCGACATCACCTGGGAGAACGACGGGGACGCCATCGAGGAGGCGGTCGCCGCCACGGTGAACGCGACCAGCGCGGACGGCACCCGCAGCGTGGGCCCCTGGAAGCTGGTCCGGGATTCCGGCACGCGCACCGGCTGGAGCACGGCAGAGGTCCTGCCACCCGGCACCTGGAAGGTGCACGTCAACATCGGGTTCCCCGCCCTCGGACACGCCGAACGCGAGGTCTCCGTACCGGTCGTCGACCCGGCACCGCCCAGCACTTCCGCCGCGCCCACCCCTCCCGTTCCTGTTCCTGCGAGCCCTTCGACCACAGCCGTGCCCTCGGCCGCCGCATCCGTACAGCCCGCCCCGGCCAGCGACGGGAGCACCCTCTCCTGGGCCACGACGGGCTTGGCCATGGCCGCCCTCGCCGGGGCCGCTTCCGGGATGCTGCTGGTCCGCCGGGCCCGATCCCGCAGGCAGCCGCGGGGCGACGGGTGAAGCGGTCCGTAACCAGCGCGTCCTGTGAGCCCAAGCGTCGTGGCGGCCGTGATGTTTCCGCGCCGTTCCGTTCCGCGCCAGCTGGCTGACTGCCCGTCACCTAACGGTGCGCCGCCCGCCGGGCCAGGCGCCCTTCGACATCTGTCGCGCAGACCGGACGACCGGGCTGCCCGGCAGGCAAGTTCCGTATTTCTCAGATCAAGGAGCATGATGCACAAGCGTCGCGCGTCCCGCCGCAAGAAAGCGCTGATAGCCGCGATCACCGCCGCAGTCTCCGGCGGTCTGCTGTTCGGCTTCGGTGCCCTCGCCCAGGCCGATGTGGTCAGCGGCACGGTCATCGGCGGCCAGGGCAACTACAAGACCATCAACCACCGGGCCAAGCCGTCCCTCTCGGCCCAGGTGAAGGGATCCTCGAAGGTAGGCGACAGGATCCAGATGTCCTGCCGGACCACCGGCGACACCGTGGAGAACAACCCGCGGTGGATCTACACCGGCTCGTACTACATCGCTGACGCCTTCATCTACGAGAACACCACGGCCCTTCCGGCCTGCGGTTCGAACCCGAACCCGAAACCCGTGACCGCGAAGACGCTCAGCATCGACATGCAGAAGCAGGTCAGGACCCAGTGGTGCTGGGACGCCTCCGGCGTGACCATCGCCAAACACTGGGGCCGCTCCGTCAGCCAGGAGCGGTTCTGCCAACTCGCCGCGCAGGGCACCTGGGTGGACTGCAACAACCAGCCCGCGACGCTGGAGGACATGGCCAACGGCCTGGCCAAGCTGGGGCTGAGGAACAGCGGCCGCAGCCTGTACCGCAACGCCTCGTTCGGCGAGTCCGCCGCCGAGATCGACGCGAACCGCCCGTTCGCCGTCCGGTTCGGCTGGCGCACCGGCGGCGGTCACATGAACGTCATCTACGGCTACGACAAGGCCACCAACATGATCGCGGTCGGCGACCCGTGGCAGACCACCCAGACCTACACCTGGTGGAACCACTCCACATACACGAACAACAACTCGTTCCAGTGGACCCACTCCCGCATCGGCATCCAGGGCTGAGGAGCAGACCGACCATGCAGACCACGCGACACGCCAGGCACGCGACACCCCGGGCCGCCGTCCTCGCCACGACCGCACTCGCCGCCGTCCTGTGCGGAATCGTTCCCGCACAGGCCGCGGAGGGCGACGGCATCGCGGGCTACCAGTCCGCCCAGCAGGCCATCCGCAGCGACCAACTCCGCGACACCGTCTCCCGCTTCCTGGTCTCGGCCCGACAGCCCCGCAGTGCCCCCGCCGCGGACGGCGGCGCCGTCGGCACCCCCGGGAACGCACCCGCCGCGGACGCCGCGCCGCCCGGGTTCGATCTCAAGGACCCGGTGCCGATGTTCGAGCTCAGCCCCGAGTTCGTGACCGGCAAGACCCAGGCGACCCCTCAGACTGCGCTCCGGCTCTCCTACCTGGCCTCCCGGGTGACCGCATCCGACGGCAAGAACGCCGCCGTACTGCTCGCGCCCAAGGGGAACGCCGCCACGACGGGAAGCGGCCCGCGGAACGTCGGTGCCGAGGGCTGGCAGCTGGCCGGCATCCGCGACGGGGACGCCGAGGTCGGCTTCGCCGAGCGCGGCACTGCACAGGCCCGTACCTTCACCGAGCCGCAGATCCACGCCTGGTACCGGCTCACCGCCGACGGCATGGTCAAGCCGCTCAACAAGGAGGCGACCACCGGCCTCGGCGGAAAGCGCGGCGTCACCCTCGCCGCCTACCAGAAGCTGGTCACCGCCCGCTACGGCGACAAGATGCCCGGCTCGGCGTACGACCGCAAGGGCCTGGCCGGCGGATACGGCGGCCTCGTTGAGAAACAGCCGGAACAGGTCCCCGCCGCGTCCGGGACACCGGCGGCCGAGGCGTCCTGGCAGCCGATCTCCGTCAGCGCGGCCGCAGCCCTGGTGGCGATCGGCGGTGCGGGGGTGTACGTGCGCCGCCGGCAGACGGCCGGCGTCCGCTGACCCGACCCCATGAGGGCCGGGCCCCTCCGTGCGCAGCCTGACGACTTCCATCGTCGGATATGCATGAGCTCGGGAAGGAGGCCCGGCCGTGCGGTCCACGTCGGTATCGACGTGGACCGCCGCCGGCGCTACCGGGCCCGAGCAGCAGTGAGCCTTTTCAGCTAGCTCACTGATGACCTGGGTGCAGCACGCACCAGCCTCCGACGCATGATCCGAGAAGAGAACAGGAGCTTTGAGAAGACCGTGTAACTCACGCCGTGCCCGGCCCGCGCCGTCCCGGTATCTCAAAGTTCCTACAGGTCGAACTGCTTGAGCCAATCGATGTTTCCCGCGCCGGTAACGGCGCCGCCCGCAGGTACGGCCTCCCGGCGACTGCACGAGGTGCCAGCCTTGGCCCGCCGCTACGGCTTCGATGTCGCCCACCCGGTGCAGTGGGAGGTGGAGGCACTGGAGACGGGCGTACTCCAGCGTCTGGTCCTCGCCGCCGTCGACCTGCACATCGACCCCGACATCTACGTGGGCTGGTCGCTCCTACGTCCGGGTGCAGCGGATGAGCGACACGGCCGCGGCCGGGGATAGGGCGCGCTCAGTCGGTTGCGCGTCAGCCGGGGCCGCCGCGCCCTGCCACCGTCAACGGCGGCGACGAGCGTGCCACGCGTAGGGAGCGTGGGGTCGGTCGTGTGGTCGGGAGCACGCCGGTCACGATCAGGCGCGGGACTTCTGGAGCGCTCCGGGCATGCCGGATGATCCAGATGCTGTCTTCGATGTCGCGGTATCCGGCGGAGTGGTCGCTGGCATCGCCGACAAGCAGCAGAGCGAAGGGCGGCCCGGTGGCCGTGTAATTGGCGGCCTGAGCGAGGTAATCCCGCTCGACAGTTTCGTGGGTCTTCCACCGCGTGGTGCGCCATTTGGTTTCGGCGACGAAGCGGCTCCCGAGCTCGGGCGTATAGATGACATCTGCGCGCCCGCTGGCGACGTCCCACTTCTCCCGTTCCACGCTGCCTGGTGGAAAGAGAGGGCCGATGTGCTGGTGGAAGTCGACGGCGCCCTCGGCGTTCTTGCGCGTCGGCCCGAGGTAGGCGGTGCGCTCACCGTAGAGGTTGGCTTGGGCGTCGAACCGGTCGTAGAGGAAACGCAGGAAGTGCTCCAGCAGCGGGGTGAAGTAGTGGCTGTCGCTTGGCTTCCAGGCCGGGCTGGTCTTCAGGATGTCGAGCAGGGTCTCCAGGTGTGTGTCCACGCGAGCGTTGCCGGTGGGGGCGTAGTCCCTGGCGAGTTGGTGCGCGAGGTTCTCGAGCCGGTCGAGCTGGTGAGGCTCGAGGTCGTCGCGTAGGCCGGTGGCGTCAGAACGGAAGAGCGCGGCAAGTGCGGGACGGCCCTCCAGGGCTTTTCCCGGCACCGCCTCCTGCCGTGCCATTTCACCAGCCGACTGCTGGCGCCGCTGGCGCACAGCGTCGTACAGCGTCTGGGCGTCCGGGTGGTCGGTGAACTGAGGGTCGTGGGTGAGAGCCTGCTCCAGCTGGTGCAGCAGGCCTTGGCTGTGTACGAACGGCGCCTCCACGGCCGGGCTGATCAGCGCCGTGAGCCCTGGGGAGTCCTTGACAGGGGCGCGGATGCTGCGGCTGGCGAGGTAGACGTGCAGGAGGTCGTTCAGCGCGTCGGCGGGGTTGTACCAGCTGGGCTGGTCCAGGTGTGTCTGTGCGGTGTTGAGGGTGGTGACGAGCTTCGACCAGGCGCTTTGGGTCAGGCTGCGGGCGCTGAGCCAGTCGAGCTGGTGCATTCGGCCGGTCCAGGCAGTGAGGTGCGCGGCTGTGATGTCGAGCTGGTCGGCGGCGTCGGTGAGCCGTTGCCTGGCGCTCTTGTCGCCTGTCGGGTGCTGTTCGAGATCGGCGAAGGCGAGGACGGCCTTGATGGCGGCGGAGTGGGCGCGGGCGTCTAGGGCCTGTTGCGAAAGTTGATCGTCTGTCAGGCCTGCCTGGGATGCTCCGCGCATGGAGATGACAGTGCAGCTGACGATCGACTGCTCCGATCCGCAGAGAATGGTGACGTTCTGGGCCGAAGCCCTGGGCTACGTGCCTGAGCCTCCGCCGGGCGGGCACGCCACGTGGCGTGCTTACTGGGCGGCGGTGGGGGTGCCCGAGGCAGAGTTGCCGGCCGGTGCCGGGGATATTCCGGAGTCGATCACCGATCCCGCGGGACGTGGACCGAGGGTGTGGTTCCAGCAGGTTCCGGAGCCGAAGGCCGCCAAGAACCGGTGGCACTTCGACCTGAAGGTCGGTGGGGGCCGTGACGTCCCACTGGACGTCCGCACACAGCGGGTCCAGGCCACGGTGGAACGGCTGGTCAAAGCTGGTGCCACCGTGCTGCGGATTAAGGATGAGCCGGACATGGGGCTCTACGCCGCCGCCATGCAGGACCCCGAGGGCAACGAATTCGACGTCGTCTGAGGGTCGTTGCGACGGTGCTGGTCACAGCCATTCGTTGATGGCTGCGACCAGCACGGTTGCTTAGCGGACGGCGAGTTTGTCGTACCTCGTGGCGACGGCCCGGTGGCGCTTGAGGCGGTTGATCCCGCACTCGACCGCGTGCCGCTGCTTGTAGTCGTCCTTGTCGAACGTCGGCGGCCGGCCGCCGCGCGAGCCGCGCTTGAGCCGGTTGCGAACCCGGTCCGCAGGCACCGGGATGGTGGCCTTGATCCCGCGTCTGCGCAGGTAGGAACGGTTGCTGCGGGAGTCGTACGCCTTGTCGGCCCGCACGCGGTCCGGCCGCTTGCGTGGCCGGCCCAGCCCGAGCCGGGGGACCCGGATCGCCTCCAGGACCGGCTCGAACTGCGGGGAGTCACCCCGCTGCCCGGCCGTGATCACCACCGACAGAGGCTTTTGCCCCTGCTCGACCGCGACGTGGATCTTGCTGGTCAGTCCGCCGCGGGACCGTCCGAGACCGTGGTCGGCCGGCTCGACGAAGACTCCGCCGGGCGGCTCCTTCTGGAGGTCCCCCTTTTCGCCGCCCCTGCGGCGTGCTGGTGGGCCCGGCAGACGGTGGAGTCGACGTTCACGTCCCAGGTGATCAGGCCCTTGGCGTCCGCCTCAGCCTGGAGCTGCGTGAGGATCCTCGCCCAGGTGCCGTCCCGCTGCCAGCGCCGGAACAGGTCATAGACCCGGTCCCACGGCCCATAGCGTTCCGGCACGTCGCGCCAGGGGGCACCGGTCCGGGTCCGCCACCTATGCCGTCTATCAGCTGCCGCCGCGTCCACACCTGCGGCCGACCCGGCTTGATACCCCGCGGCAGCAGAGGCTCAAGCCGGGCCCACTGGCCGTTCGTCAGATCCCCACGTCCCACAGGAAGTGATCATCAACGAACAAGATCCACTTTTGCAACAGACCCTAGCCGCGCCTGTGGGTTCCCGGGCCGCTCGTGCGGCCCGGGAACCCGGGGCGTAGCTCCGCAGGGTGATTTTTGCCCTCGCGTACCCGTAGGCGGCTTGTGCGGTGCGCTCCCAACTCGCCCCAGAATCAGGGCTATTGACGATAAGCGGGATCTTTCGGCATGTTTCATCAGAAGCGGAATACACCCAGGTCGCGCACGGTGTCGGCCAGGGCGCGGATGAGGTCGTTCTCGGCTTCGGTCCGCCAGACCAGAGCGAAGTGCATGGTGGCCATGTCGGGGAGGGGAAGCCATCGGATGTGCGACATGCCCCAGTACCTGATGACGTGGCTGGGGAAGATGTTGATGATATCGCCCATACCGACGTGGCTGATCAGCTCATCGGAGCTGTCCGAGGTTGCGGATGTGAGGCGCTCGATCGGTCGGCCGCGTGGGGTGTAGAAGGGCAGATAGCTGTCCTCCCAGTAGTCCGGCATGACGTGGGCAGTGCCGTGCGGGAAGTCGGCGAGCAGCTCCAGTGGCACGGTGTCCCGTCCGGCGAGCGGGTGGTCGGCGGCCACAGAAAGGATCCGGGCGTCGGTGCACAGGGTCGGCCCGACGGTGAAGTCCGGCTCTTCCACCGGCAGCCAGACAACCATGACGTCCATGGCACAGCTGCGGAGCTGGCCGAACAGATCATTGAAGGGTGCTGGGCGGATCTGGAGTCCCCAATGCGGATACCGCGAGCGGAACGCCTTCCAGTAGGGGTGCAGATCGGCGACGTTGAAGGGCATCATGCTGACGCGGAGCTGTGCGGTGATGCCGCGGGCCGCCAGCCTGGCGCGCTCAAGGGATGTATGCAGGCCCGCGTAGACCGGTTGCAGATCGTCGCGGAACTGCCGGCCGACCTCCGTCAGGCGAACCGTGCGGCTGGTGCGGGCGAACAGCTCGGCCCCGATGCGCCGCTCCTGCTTCTTGATGGCCTGGCTGACGCGTGCCTGGGAGACGTGCAGCCGCTGTGCGGCTCGGCCGAAATGCAGCTCCTCCGCCAGCACGAGGAAGATCTCGATGTCCCGCAGCTCCACCGGCCCCCGCCCCCTGTGTTGATAACCCAGCGGTTATCGAACCGCGTGGAAGTATGGCTTGATCATATGCACGGATCGCAAGATCGTTTGAGGCATGCAAGCACGCATGAAGAAACGTGAAGAACGCCGCGTTCGTCCGGCCCGATGAGCGACGCCATCGACCTGACCGTGATTTACGCGATGCATGGCGCCCTGCGCCGGGAACTGGCCCAGCTCGACCGGGTCACCACCGCCGCGGACCGTGACCCGGTGCGCGTACTGGCCACCTCTGCCGGATGGACACTGTTCAAGCAGGCCCTCCGCGCGCACCACGCTGCCGAGGACAGCGCGCTGTGGCCGTCACTGCGGCTGAATCTGGCCGGCCGCCCGAAGGACCTGGCGCTGCTGGAGGTGCTGGAGGCCGAGCACGCCGCCATTGCTCCGGTGGTCCAGGCCATCGACGAGCTGCTGACCGAGCCCGGAGCCGACCCGCTGTGGCTGGGTCAGCTCATCGACGCGCTGACCCGCGGCCTGGCCGGACACCTCAAGCACGAGGAGGACACGGCCATCCCGCTGATGCGGCGGACGCTGACCGCCGAGCAGTGGGCCCATTTCAGCCAGGTCCACGCCCAGCACATCGGCAAGGACGCACCCCTTCTGCTGCCGTGGCTCCTGGACGGCGCCGACAAGCCGACCATGACGAGGCTCCTCGCCCAGCTGCCCGCGCACGCGTACGCCGCCTGCACCGCCCGATGGATCCCGGCGTACGCCGCTCTCGACCGTTGGAGTGCAGGCACCACGGCCTGACACACCTTCACCACGCCGCCCTCTTGGTCCATCGCCCGGCCGAATTCGCCCCTCGACCTCTACCACGAAAGGCATCACAGTGTCCCCATCCGCACACGTCACGCCGCTCCAACGAGTCTCGGATACCGAGGCCGCCGCGTGGCACAAGGTCGTTGCAGCCTCGACGGCCCACGACCGGCCGGGAGTACCGGCCCCCGACCCCGGACATATCCACGCCCAGCTCACCCAGGTCGCCCTTGGCAGCCGCCGGCTGACCTGGCTCGCCACCGCGGCGGACGGCGCCCCCGTCGGAGTTGCCGGCCTGCGGCTGTTCACCTCAACGGGCCAGCAGCACCTGGCCGAACTGGAACTCCACGTCGATCCCGCACACCGGCGCCTGGGAACCGGCTCGCTCCTCCTGTCGGCGGTCGTGGCGGCCTGCCGCGCCGAGGGCCGGCGCAGCCTCGTCGCGGCAGCCGCGGCCGACAGCCCGGGCGAGGCGTTCAGTGAGCGCCACGGCTTCCGCCGGGTGCTGGCACTGGACCACCTGCTGCTCGACGTCGCGCGGGCCGACGATGCCGCGGCCGACGCCGAGCATCCCGGCTACGAACTGGCCGGCTGGACCGGCACGGTTCCCGACGACCTGGCCGAGGCGTTCGCCGCTGCCAAGAACGCGATGAACGACATGCCCATGGGCGACATGGATTACGGCAGCCAGACCTGGACCGCCGACCGGGTCCGGGCCATGGCCGAAGTGCTGGCCCAGCGCGGTGACGTACTGCTGACGATCGCCGCGCTCAGCAAGGGGGAGATGGCCGGATACACCGAGATCGTCATCCGGGCCGGGGAGACCCGCCGGGCACTGCAGTACGACACCGCCGTGGTGCCCGCACACCGCGGCCACGGGCTCGGGCTGTGGGTCAAGGCAGAGATGGTGCGCAGGCTCCGCGCCGAGCAGCCCGGAATCGTGGAGATCGAGACCGACAACGCCCAGGACAACACACACATGCTCGCCGTGAACCGGCAGCTGGGCTTCCGCTTCCACCGCAGCACCCACGAATACCAACTCGACCTGCCCACCACCTGACCACTCCACCACCTGGCCGTGCCACGGCCTGACCACCCCACCGCCTTGGCCGTGCCACGGCCTGACCACCCCACCAAGGAGAACGCCCCATGCAGAAGTTCGAGACCCCCGGCGCGATCGCCGCCGTTGTGGAGATACCTGCCGGACGCATCAGCATCCTCGCCGCCGACCGCGCCGAGACCACCGTCGAGGTGCGTCCCGCGGACGCCGGGAAGGGCCGCGATGTGAAGGCCGCGGAGCAGACCACGGTCGAGTTCGGCGACGGCGTGCTGCGCGTCATCGCGCCGGAGGCGAGGAACCAGGTGCTGAGCAACCCCGGATCCGTCGAGGTGACGGTTCAGCTCCCCACCGGCTCCCGCGTCGAGGCCGCCTCCGCCGCCGCAGAGGTGCGCACCGAGGGCCGGCTCGGCGACGTCGCCGTCCATGGCGCCCACCGCCGCATCGAGATCGCCGACGTGGAAGGCCTGCGTCTCACCTCCGTCGACGGCGATGTCCGCGTCGGTCGGCTGGGCGGCCCCGCGGAGATCTCCACCGCGCGGGGCGGCATCACCATCGGCGAGGCGGTGCGCGGCAGGGTGGTGCTCCGTACTCAGCACGGCGACATCTCGATCGCCGCCGCCCCCGGCGTCTCCGCCACGCTGGACGCCGACCCCGGCCACGGCCGCGTCAGCAACGCCCTGAAGAACAACGGCTCCCCCGTGCTGGAGATCAGCGCCACCAGCGGCAACGGCAACATCTCCGCCCGCAGCCTCTGACCCCCCTCATCCGTCACCTCCTCCTTCCCCCTCCACCCGACACTTCCACCCGACCAGGGAGCACCCCACCATGTCCCAGTTCACCGCTTCCGGACAGCGCAAGATCCGCGACGTGCTGGCCCGCCACGTCGACTCCGGCAAGATTCCCGGCGTGGTCGCCCTGTACAGCAAGGACGACGAGACGCACGTCGAGACGCTCGGCACGATGCAGCACGACGGCGGCGCCCCGATGCGCCGGGACACCATCTTCCGGATGGCGTCCACCTCCAAGCCGGTCTCGATAGCGGCGGCGATGGTGCTGCTCGACGAGTGCAGGTTGCGGCTGGACGACCCGGTGGACCGGTGGCTGCCGGAGCTGGCGGACCGTCAGGTGCTGAAGGCGTTCGACGGCCCGATCGACGAGACCGTCCCGGCGCGCCGTCCAGTCACCGTCCGGGACGTGCTGACCTCCACCTTCGGCCTCGGTATGGACATGACCTCGATCGGTACGCCGATCATGAACGAGGTCTTCGCACAGGGGCTGACGCCCAACCTGCCCACGCCGATGCCCGAGCAGGACGAGTGGCTGCGCCGCCTGGGCGCGCTGCCGCTGATGCACCAGCCCGGCGACCACTGGCAGTACCAGCTCGCCAGCGACCTGGTCGGCGTACTGGTCTCCCGGGTGACCGGCAAGACCTTCGAGGAGGCGCTGCGCGACAGCGTCTTCGGCCCGCTGGGGATGGAGGACACCGGCTTCCACGTCCCGGACGACAAGATCGATCGGCTGCCGGTCCTCTACGCCCCCGACCCGGCGTCCGGCGAGTTCCACGTATGGGACGAGTCCAAGGGCGGCCGGTGGAACAGCCCTCCGGCGTTCCATGGCGGTGGCGGTGGTCTGGTCTCCACCGCGGACGACTACCACGCCTACTTCAAGATGCTGCTGAACGGCGGCAAGCACCGCGGCGAGCGGATCCTGTCCAGGCAGGCGGTGCAGCTGATGACCACCAACCGCCTCACCCCCGCGCAGAACGCCGCCCGCACCGAGCTGGCCACCAACAACGTCCACATCTCCTTCGGCCAGGGCCAGCACGGCGGTTGGGGCTTCGGAATGGCGGTGCGGACCTACCGCGGCGACTACGCTCCCGTCGGCCAGTTCGGCTGGGACGGCGGCGCCGGCACCTCCACCTACGCCGATCCCGTCAACAACGTCGTCGGCATCCTCCTCACCCAGGTCGGCACCTCAGTCCCCGACTCGGTCCACCTGATGCACGACTTCTGGACCACTCTGTACCAGGCGATCGGGGACTGATCGCCGGCAAGTCCGTTTCCTCAGCACATGCGGATGGGGCAGTGGTCGGACTGCACCCATGCCGCGCCCGGAGCGGCCCAGGGCCCACGTCGCGATGGACTGCTACGCCCTCGTCTCCGTACCCGGAACCGAAGGCACCCGCGAACTGCCCTGGGCCCGCTCATCCCGCTGATCAGCACCGCCCGACACGAACCCGCCCCAACGGGCGCGAGGCAGGCAAGACCCGGAAGACCCGGATCCTGCCGCACCGACCCGGCCGATGCCGGCACCTGCAGAATCGAGAAACACGACATGCGTGTGCTGTTGATGGCGTACGGATCGCGCGGCGACATCGCGCCCCTGGCGGGACTGGCGGCGTAGTTGCGGAAGCTCGTCCGGCGGTACGCGTGTGCGCACCGCCGGACGAGGAGTTCGCCGAACTTCTGGCCGGTGTCGGCGCGGAACTGGTGCCTTTCGGGCGGGATGTGCGCGCGCTGCGGACGGGAGCGCCGCCGTCGGACGCGGCCGCCTTCAAGGCGGCCGAGAACGGTGACGTGCTGGTGGCGAGCGGTCTGATGCCGGCCGGCATCAGACCGCTCGGTGGCCGAGAAGCTGGGCATCCGCTACGTGTACGCGGGCTCGAGGCCTGCGACTACGTGTACGCGGGCTCGAGGCCTGCGACGAGTGAGACTTTGACGCGGATCCGCCGACCGAGGCGGAGGTGCGGGTCACCCGTGAGCTCTCGCAGGAGGTCCGGGCGAGCATGCATGAGCCGTCGGCGGTCCCGGGGCAGGCATGGAGGCAGTGTCAGACCCGGCCCATACCCTCCGGCCGTGACGGACATGCAGATGATCTCTCACCCGCCCACTCTGGTCGGGACGACAAGACCTGCGAGGCGTTCCCGCCGGGAACCTCCCTGTACCCGCCGTGTGAACGGCCGATTCGGTCCAACAGGCCGTGCGACTGCGCTCGATCCGACAGTGGCGGCGGACGATGCCGGAGTTTTGTACCGGGCCTGGGGCAGAGGAACTCACCGTGCCGTGCGGCTTGCCTGCCATCGGCAGAGGGTTGTGCAACGCCCATTACCAGCAGCACAAGCGTGGCGGCGAGCCGGTGTCCTTGTTCACCCTGCGGATCAGCCAGGACGAGGCGTATTCGCTGTTGGAAGCCGGCTTGAAGCGGTGGGCCGCCTGCAAGAACGTCAATTGAGTGAGAACGAGTTGGGCGAGTCAGTCCGGGACCTACGGCATCTCCTGGACCCCTGATTGATCTTGCTCTGGCAAAGGACCATTTGTGCGAGCACAGTCCTCTGCCGGGGGTACCGACGATCAGGGGGTGGTGAAGTCGGCAGTGTGGTCGGTTGCCCAGGTGGTGAAAGGGCGGGCGGGGTGGCCGGTGAGGTGTTCGACGGTGACATCGCAAGCGCGGTACGGACCACCCCGGACCTTGCCAGGACTGCGCTCGCGGAGCTCCTCGCGCGCCATGGCGAGAGCCCCGACGACCTGACCGAGGCCGCGTTCTCCGACGGGGGCGCATTACGAGCCCTTCCGGCGACGCATCTGCGGGGAGTGAGGTGACGCGGACGAAGGGCTGAAGCCTGGATTACCAACGGCGTCACAGGCCAGGGCTTCGGCGTAGTCGCGTGACGCCCGGTTCGTGACGAGCTGTCAGTTCGGAGCTGGCCCCGGAATGTGACAGGCACAGCTTCCAAGATCATGGAGTTCTCAACGCCCCATGATCCGAGTGGGAGACCGTGCCTGTCGACGCATCATTGCTGATGGGTGTGGCTCCTTTGGAGGGCGAGCGTACCCAGGTGCGTTCCGCTGGTGGCGGGCTCCGCTCCCGGGCCCGGCGGTCAGCGGTAGTAGGGCTCGACCGCGGGCCGTACC
The DNA here is from genome assembly GCF_055577795.1 of Streptomyces sp. NPDC033174. NCBI lineage: Bacteria > Bacillati > Actinomycetota > Actinomycetes > Kitasatosporales > Streptomycetaceae > Streptomyces > Streptomyces sp. NPDC033174. Next base: position 29,542 of record NZ_JBVIPQ010000015.1, on the reverse strand, counting down.
TCGTCGAGCAGCGCGGGGCCGTCCTGCGGCACGGGCGGTCGGTTGCTGCCCGGCCTGATGTCCAGGAGCTGCTCGTTGGACAGGGCGAACACCACTCGCCGCAGCCCTGCCCATTGGATGACGGCCTCGCACATCCCGCACGGCTGGCAGCTGGTGTACATCGTGGTGCCTGCCGCCGTCTGCGCGTCGAGCTCTCTTGCGGCCCACCTCGCCAATTTGAGTTCCGGGTGTGCGGTGACGTCGTTGTCGGTGAGGGTCGTGTTGTACTCCTCGGCCAGGACCGTCCCGTCCGGTCCTGCCAACAGAGATCCAAAGGGCGGATTTCCGCTCGCGCGTGCCCTGGCCGCGAGCGAGATGGCCTGTCGGAGGAGGGTGTGGTCGTCGGGTGTGGTCATGACTGCTCCATCGTGGTGCGGAATGGGGTGCCGGGCTCGTGGAAGTGCGCGGCCACGGTGGCGAGGGCCTGCCAGGCCGCCTGCGGGTGACACGTCGCGCGGGGGTCGCCCGGGTAGGTGTCGAGGACGACGGACTTGGCGCCCAGCAGCCGCAGTTGGTCGAGATCGTCCATGATCTGGTCGATGGTGCCCTCCCCGGCGAGCCGTCCCGCTCCGTCGACCGGTTCCTTGGTGAGTCGCAGGGCGATGCGGGGAGCCAGGGCGGGCACGGGCAAGTGCTGCTCGTCCGCGTACGTCTCCAGCCTGCCCGCGGCTTCGCGCAGCCACGGCACGGTGGGGCGGAGCGGATGCCATGCGTCTCCGAGTCGTACGGCCCGGCGCAGCCCCGCGTCGCTGTTTCCGCCGACCCACACCGGGATCCGGCGCTCTCCGTAGGACGCGGTGTCCTTCCAGGCGGCCCGGATGTCCCGCAGGTGGTCGTCGGTAAGTTGTCCGCGCTGTGAGAACGGGATGTCGAGGGCGGCGAACTCCTGCCGTGCCCAGCCCACCCCCACGCCGAGGACCAGCCGGCCGCCGCTCAGCTCATTCAGATTGGCCGCCATCCGGGCGGTGAGCAGCGGGTGCCGGTAGGGAGCGATGAGGACCGTCGTGCCGAGCTGGATACGGGTGGTGAGGCCGGCCAACCAGGACAAGGTGGTGAAGGGCTCGTAGAAGGGTGCCGGATAGCGCTCGGCGACATCCGGCGTGATGGCTATGTGGTCCGAGATCATCAGTAGGTCGAAGCCCAGGCCCTCCACGGTCTGGGCCCAGCTGCGCAGCACTCCGGGGTCAGTGCCCGGGCCGAAATTGGGGACGTTCACTCCGATCTTCACAGGGCCCAACCCTAGGCAGGACGTATGGGTCGTCAGAAGGGATTCCCGCCTGTTCAGAGGCGGTTCAGCCGTGGATCCGCCGGTAAAATGGACGCATGACCGAGAGTCTTGACGCGACGGACTGGGCGATCCTGACAGAAGTCCAACGGGACGGCCGGATCCCGTTCACCGAGCTGGCACGGCGGGTGAACCTGAGCGCGTCGGCGACCAAGGAGCGAGTGCGCCGACTCGAGGAGGCCGAGGTGATCACGAGGTACCGTGCGGAGGTGAACCCGGAGCGGACCGGTTACCCAGTGATGGCGGTGGTCCGCCTTAAGTACCCGGGGCCGGGAACCCGGCACGAGCCGCTGCGCCGGCTGCTGGAGGAGCGCCCGGAGATCCTGGAGTGCCTGCGCACCACCGGAGACGACTGCTACATCATGAAGGTGGCGGCCACGTCGATGGCCCACCTGGAGGAGATCGTCGACGAGCTGGCCGAGTTCGGGAGCACCACCACCAACCTCGTCCTCAGTCGGACGCTCCCGTTGCGCGGCTTGGGGGTGCCTCGGGGGAACACCGTCAGGTAGGCGCGGATGCCACTCCACCGCCGGGGCCCGGGCCTGGCGCCCAGCAGCGGCGACCGCCCCAAGCCCCCCGGAAGACCATCGCCGTCGGGTCCAGCTCCTATTGAAGGGACGGTCCCACCGGCACAGACCCTGCGGATTCACTAGTGGCAACGCACCGGCTCAGCTCGTCCCTCCAAAGGAGCTACACCCGTTGCTGATCCCGCCGGCCCTTGACCAGCTCCGCGAGCATCCCGAGGTCGTGTCCGAGAGGTACCGCGCCTGCTGGAGCGACTGGCTGAGGTGCCCGACCGCGGGACCCACGCGGCGTACGGCATGCTCTGGTTGCCGTGCTCGCGCTGACCGCGTGCGCGGTTCTGACGGGGGCGACCTCTGTGCTGGCAGTCAGCGAGTGGATCGCCGACGCCCCGCCGCACATCCTGGAACGCCTCGGCATACGCCTCGACCCATTACTCCCAAAGCGGCTCCTGCCTGCGGAAACGACGGTCAGGAGGCTGCTGGCCCGCATCGACGGCGACGCGCTGGATCGGGCGGTCGGACGCTGGCTCGCCGACCGCCGCCCGAAGGTGACCGGGCCGCGCGGTCTCGCAGTGGACGGCAAAAGCCTGCGCGGCGCGGCCAAAGCGAACGGCCGCAAGATGCACCTGCTCGCCGCACTGGAGCACACCACCGGCCCGGTCCTGGCCCAGCTGGACGTCGGCGAGAAGACGAACGGGATTGTCGTTTCGTGGGGGTGTAGTTGAGGTGCTGAGGTAGGCGGCGTGGCGGGGGAGCGTGCCCTTGTGGTGTGCCCGCAGATCGAGTGCTGCTTCCACGCCCGTGATGAGCTCGCGGAAGGGTTCGTGTTTCCCCAGGCGTGCGGGGAATGCTCCGCATTCCACCAGGGAGGCCCGCCCGGCGAGTTGTGCTCCGCGTACCCCGGAGAACAGGGCGGTGGTGGTGACGTCGATGCCGGCGTACACGAAGGTCGCGCGGATGCGTTCGGTGAGGTCTTTGAGGAGATCGGCGGTTTCCGCGCCGGTGGTGGTGCGGGGGTTGAGGCGGTGGATCTCGTCGATGAGGATCAGGCGGACGCCGGTGTGGTTGTAGGTGTGGCAGACGGCGTCGGTGATCTGGGCCTGCGTCATCCGGCCGGTCACGGGAATGCCGAGGTAGCGGGCGAACTCGGTCGCGAGGGCTTTCGCACTCGCCGCGGGCGGGACAAGCACATACGCCACGGGCACCGATGCGTGCGCGCTGCGGTCCGATGGCGGGTGCTGTCGGGTGTGGGCGAGGTGGCAGGTGCGCCCGGTATGCAGGAGGGCGGTGGTCTTTCCGGCCGCTGCCGGCCCGGTGACGATCAGCGAGGGCCGTGCGGTGGTCTGCTGGTGCTGTCCCAGGATCATCAGCGTGCGCACGGTCGTGGTGAGGGTGTCGATGGCCGGGGTCCGTACCGTGACGAACGCGGAGTGTGACAAATCCATAAAGGATCACTGCATGAGTGATGCGTTGAGCTGCTGATCTAGTGATCGTTACGGGATTTCTAGTCGTCGTGCCGTATTGATCTGAGCTGGGGTTTCCGTGGAGGCTCAAGAGCCAAAGAGTCCTCTGAAATGCGAGTTCAGTGATCGTTGCGGAATCTAGTGATCGTTGAAGGATTTTCTACTGTCGGGTGGATCAGGCGGAGCGAGTCTGTGCTGGTCAGGGGTGGTGTGGTGGCGTGGGAGTGAGGTGGGCCAAGAGCGCGGCTGCGGGCGTGGTCGGTGGTGACAAGCTGGTTGGCTGGCCTCGTGCAAGGAGGTTGATCTCCGCGTATCCGTGATCAGGAGGAGGACCTGGCCAGGTGCCCGTCGTACCGTTTCCCGGTGGGGTGTCAGTGCCTGCTCCTAACTTGATCTTTAACCTGTGCGGCGGGGCCGTGGGGTCGTTGACTTCTTCGTTCGCTGTTTCCTAAGACGTCGTTTCAGTTGGTGAGTCGGCGGTAGCTGATGAGGGCTGCGGCGATGCCGACGAAGGCGAGGAAGTGGTCGGCTTTTCGCTCGTAGCGGCGGTGCAGTCTTCGGCATCCGGCCAGCCAGGAGACCGTTCTTTCGACGACCCAGCGGTGTCGGCCGAGCCGCGTGGACGACTCGATGCCTTTGCGGGCGGTGCGGTGGCGGATGCGACGCTCGCGAAGCCATTTTCGCAGGTGATCGTAGTCGTAGCCCTTGTCGGCGTGGAGCTTGGCCGGACGCCGGCGGCGCGGGCCGCGGCGGGAGCGGATGGGCGGGATCCCACGTACGAGCGGTTCCAGGCCGAGGCTGTCGTGCATGTTGGCGCCGGAGATGCCCAGCGACAGTGGCACGCCGTTTCGGTCGGTGATCAAGTGGATTTTCGATCCAGGCTTGCCGCGGTCGGTCGGATTCGGTCTCGTCAGCGGCCCCCTTTTGAGGCCCGCACGCTGACGGAGTCGATCGCGCACCGCGACCAGTCCAGCTCGCCCCGAGCACCGAGTTCGTCGAGGATGACCCGGTGCAGCCGGGCCCAGACCCGGTCCCGGCTCCACTGGGCAAAGCGCCGGTAGACGGTGGGCCAGGCCGGCCCGAACACCGGTGGCAGCTGCCGCCAGGTACAGCCCGAGGTGGCCACGAAGATGATCGCTGCCAGGCATTCGCGGTCACCGGCCCGACGCCGCCCGCCGCCCTGCGGGCGTATGACCTCCGTCGGCGGGACCACCCGCCGGAACAGCACCCACAACTCGTCCGGCACCAACCTCTCGACCAGATCCGTCATGCACGGCTCAACGAGCGATCACGCCATCAGAAACGACGTCTTAGACCCCTTGGACGTGCCACCGTCCAGGTGTGGTGAGGAGTCCGCAGCCGCCGGCGGCAACACCCACGAGTGCAGCCGCCTGATCACAACAGGGAGTTCGCATGAGTCGCAAACGCCATGCCGCGGGGGGCCGTACGCCCGCCCCGCACCGTCTCACCGGAACCGAGACCGCCGTCATCATCGTCATCGTCCTGACCAGCGTCGCACTCGCGTGGGGCGGCATGGATCCGGGCACCGTCCTCCGACTGCTCACCGGTGCCGGTCTGATCGCGGTGGGGGCTGTGGTGACACTGCGCTTCGGCCGCCGGGTCCCGCTGCCCCTGCCGATAGTTTGAGGGGGCGTCATGGGACGTCCTGAGAAGCCGATCGCCGCGCTCAACCTGGGTCTCCTGGCTCTCGCCGGGTGGCTGCGAGAGATCCGTACCAACGCCCAGCTCACGTATGTCGAGCTCGCGGCGAGGACCGGCAACGCGTACTCGGCCACCACGCTGCAGCGCGCTGCGAGCGGTGAGCGCGTCCCGCGCCTGCCGGTGGTGGAGGCGTATGCCGTGGCCTGCGGCCAATCGTTGGAGCAGGCCCGTCGCCGCTGGCGCCACGCGCGTGCCGTGGAGCACAGCATTATGCACGTGCTCGGCAGTGCTCCCCGACCCCGACTGGTCGAGAACGCGGCGGAACTACGTGCCGCTCTGCGCGAGATGTACCACCGGGCCGGTGCTATGCCGCTGCGCGAGATGGAACGCCGGGCTGGCCTGGGGCGTCTGCCGCGCAGCACGATGCGCCGCATGCTCGACGGCACCACCATGCTCAGCAAGGACCAGATGCTGGCCTTCCTCACGGTCTGTGACGTGCCCGAGCGTGAACACCAGGACTGGCTGGACGCTCTGTCCCGGGTGTGGGACAAGAGGCACTCCTGGTACGACAACGAACTCTTCAAGAACCTGAACGAGCCCGCCGAGCAGTTCATCCGGGACGAGCAGAACCACCGGATCGAACGCAAGCCCCCGTCAGGCCGGGGCCGCTCGACGAGCAACGCGGGCGCGCAGCGCTCGCAGTTCGCTCGCGGCGGCCCTGCCAACAAGAACGGACAGCGGCTGAAACGCGGTGTCACGACTACCGGGTAAGAGCGATTGAGCACGCCAGCGGGGCGGCCTCGGCGCAGGTAATCGCCGGGACCGCGCCAGGCTGGCCGGCGAAGGAACGGCCGCTCAGACCAGGAGCGGTGGCCAGGTGGTTGAGTCTCGCGGGCGGTGAAGGTGCGCTATTTTCGTGCCGCATGGAAGACACCGTCCCACTGCGTCAGGCCGTCCTCGCCTGGCTTGAGCAGGCGCGGGACCTGCCCTCGATACCCCAGGCGATCACCGATGTAGCGCTGTCGAGGCAGCCGGAGTTCGATGCCGTGGTCAACGCGGTGGTGGGCGCCGCGCCGAAATCCGAGCACCGCGACCTGTACGGCAAGGCCGATGGTGACTGGGTGCCCCGATGGTCCACACTCCTGGGCGGATCAGGGCTCGGGGACGCGACCCGTCTGGTTGCCCAGGGGGCGACGGTGCCGGTGGAAGAGGTTGCGGACAGCTTCGTCGCTTTCTGTACGGCGCCCGCGCCGGCAGTGGAGGACTGGCTGTTGCTGAGCGGCGAACTCCCCGAGGGGACACGGATCCCGCTGGGCCAGTACACCGTGCAGACCTTCACCGCCGACGAGCTGAGGCAGTTGGGCCCGATGCCGGCCCTCCACGGCCTTCAGCCGGGAGGACTCGACCTGGGTCTCCTGGCCGGCGCACCGTTCGTCCACGCCCCCGATCCGGACCGTGCGTCGGACCGCAGCGGCCTACCCTGGTTCGATTTCACCGGCCCGCGGCCGGAAGCCCGGCACTGGAGGGCGCTGCTGCCGCTGATCCTGTGGAGCCCCGAACTCCTCCATGTCGACGCGGTGTTCGACGTCGAGCGCGGCCGCGAGTTCGGGCTGCACCCAAACCACGTGCCCACCACCCTTCAGATCTACGAGGACCACGACGGCGGGTACGAGGAAGTCGAAGTCCGCGAGACGGGCAGCTTCGACGTCACATGGCAACAACTTCCGCGCCTGCAAGCCTTCTGCGCCGCCGTGACCGCAAAGATCGACGCCGTCATGGACGGCACCACCAGCAGCCGAAGGCTGCCCAGGAGGCGCGCCCTGCGCTTGGAGCGCGCAGCCCGGCACCTGCTGCAGGCCTACCAGCGCACCCACAGCGATTACGGCGTGTGGGAGCAGGAGGCCGACGAGCTGCACTTGGACTACGTCATCGCGCTGGAAGCCCTGATGGCCAGCCCTAACGACCAGCATGAGGGCATCAGCGAAAAGATCCGGTCCCGTGCAGCTGCCCTGTTCCTCACCCCGTCCCTGCGCGAGCAGGTCGAGACAAGCGTGCAGGAGGCGTACAGCGCGCGTTCCAAGTACGTGCACGGAGACGTCCTCAAGGACCAGGACGAGGGCAAGAAGCTGGCCGCCCTGCGTGACCTCAGGCTGATCGTGCGGCAGGTCATCCTGCGCTGGCTCGTCCTCACCCCCTGCGACACTGAAGACCTCGCACCCCTCCTCGACGCCGCTGCCGCCGGCACCGGCCGCGAAGGCGCCGTCGACGAACCCCTGGACGCCTTCTTCCGCGCAACGCCGCCGCAAGACCGCCTCCGCCCCTGAGCTGGACCACGGCGATGGTCGTGAGCAGTGCGACGCGGCCGCCCATTCCTCGGCAGGCGACCGGCAGCAGTACGAGGGCGGGGAGCCGCGTGGGCGACCCGCGTGTTGGGACCGTACCCGGTTCCCCTGCTGGCCCGGGCGAGGCTGGCTGGCACCGGCCCGCAGGAGTCAGGTGGTGTTGAATTCCGCTACCGCCGCCGTGGCTCGCTGGTCTGCCTCTGCTTGCAGGGTCTCCCAGTCGGCGGCTGCCTGGCGTGTTCCTGCGGCCAGGACCGCGGCGCGTACGGCGGTGCGGACATCGCCGGGGCCCACCTGCAGCCCGGCCTCCCTGAGGCTCTGGATTTCCGACAGCGCCTGCGCGGCGGCCTGGTCGAGGTCGGGGGCTGCCCCGGCAGACGTGTCGGCAGTGTCCCGGCACAGCACGATGACGTCGATGCGGTTGGGCTCCGCCGCTGCGGTCTTGGAGAGACTGGTCGCCACTTCGGCGATCACGGCGCGGGTGGTGGTAACGGTGAAGCCGGCGTCGGACAGCGACCGCATCAGAGCGCACCAGCCCGTGGTCTGCGACTGGTGGAAGCTGAACAGGAGGCAGCCGCCGGGCTTGAGGACGCGTCGGCACTCGCGCCAGACGCGGGCTGCGGTGGCTTGGAATCCGTCAGGGGCGGCGTTCTGTACTTCCTGGACGGCCCGGGTGCTGGGCATGTCCGGGTAGCCCTGGTAGGGGCGCATGGCGCTGAGCCAGGCGTGGAAGAAGTCGGCAAGTTCCGAGTAGTGGACGTTGTCGACGTAGGGGGGGTCGGTGACGATGAGATCCACGCTGTTGTCGGGGAGATCCGTTCGCGAGGCGTCGCCAGTGGTGGTGTAGGCCGTTGCGGGATTCCGCACGAACTGCTGCCACGTCGTGCTCAGGGGGCGGGCGTTCGGGCAGCGAGGACTGGTCGACGGCGAGGATCCGGTCGGCCTCGGCCTTGAAGTCCAGCGGGGTGCTCTTGTACTGGGCCGCTTTGTGCAGCCGGGTGAGCACCCCGGAGAACCCGGCCGATCCCCCCTGGGCGCCCCAGGGGTCTCCTTCGACGCTACACCTCTCCGGTCGCAGTACGTGGTTGTGGAAGACCGAGCGGACCGGACCGGTACCCTCCCCCTTGTAGGAGCAGAACAGGTTGTGGTGTTCGACGGTTCTGCCGAACGATGCGATGAGCGCCTCGCGTTCCGCGGAAGCCCCGGGCAGATCGCGCAGCGCCGCGCCGATCAGTGAGGCTGTAACGCTGGCGCTCGTTGAAGAACCGCTCCCAGGAGTCGTACCCCCAGCGCAGCGCCTGGATGGTGCTGACGCCTTCCTCCAGCGCGCCGAGCGGGTGGACGAGCTCATCGGGCGATGTGTCGGCGAGGGACTTCGCCGCCTTGTCGTACAGGCAGAGGTCGAAGTCGTCGATCGCCCGGTACTCACGCTGGCCGTTGGCGCGCAGCACCAGCTTCGCGTACATGCGCCGCTCCGGGACGGCGCCGTTCAGCGCAGCAATGACAGGGGTGCGGTGTCCGTGACGACATGTCATGAACCTTCCGCGGGCGCCCCTTGGAACGGGAAGGTCATGCCGCAGGCGGGGCAGTGCCCCCTCTCGTCCTTGCTCAGGTCGGTGACGCAGATGCCCCGGCAGCCCGGGCATATGGCCTGCGCGCGTGGGAATCGGCGCGGGTACGCATGGCGGGCGAAGACCCGGGTGGTGAAGAGCTCCACGTCCTCGCCGCACTCCGGGCAGTACGCGAGGGCCACCCAGAAGTAGTGCAGGACCGGCTCGTTGGAGACGGTGCGGTGCAGTTCCTGGACGGGACAGGCGCACTTCCTGACGACCTGCCCGAAGAGGTCCGCGAGCACCTCTAGATCCCATGGCTGCAGCGCCTGCCGCTGGGTGAGCGTCGCGACGGGATTGATGTCGCGGCCGACGACGGCGGCCCCGAGTTTGGCCGCCTCGACAAGGGTGGTGCCCGATCCGGCGAAGGGGTCATAGACGACGAGCCCCCGCAGCCTGGCCGCGGCGTCCGCAACGGAGTCGTCCGGTCCGGACACGGCAGCCAACAGTAAGTGGCGTGCGACGCTGCCCAGGCGCCTCGCCCACCACTTGTGCACGTAGGTCGCGGGCCGGTGCACCTCCTTGCGCCACGACTCGTGCTCGGCGATCCGGCTCCACTCCACTGGCGCCGGCCCGGCCTCGAGGAGTGAGACCGGGGGAGGCCCGCTCCTGGCTTCTCGTTCATGTGTACGCCCCCGGTGGTCCGAACCCGGATCCACCGCCCTCGGATTGGGCAGGAGCAGGTGACGGCCTGTCAACGTGCGTTACTGTAACGGCAGGTAGTGGGGGGATACCAGGTGGGTGATGGCGCGCGTGAGTATCTGGACTGTCTCGTGGGAAAAGAGGTCACCGCCCAACCCGTCGATCCTCCATTGCCTGGAACTGGGGCAGCAGCGGTCGCCGATGGGCAGGCGTCGTGCGCGAATCAGCCGACGGACGGGCAGCCGATCCACACCGTCGCGATCGGCACCCCGGTCAGGACGGGTGCGCTTCGTGGACTGGTCCACGAAGCGCACCGTGACCTCATAGCGGACTCCTCGGAGCTCCTCGGCCGGGCTTACTTGATGTTGGCGAAGGACTTCCAGCCGGTGGCGATCTTCGCTCCGGTCCCGATGGCTCCGGTGCCGGTGCCGGTGCCGGCGTAGCGGTAGAGGTCGCCGGCGGTGGTGCGGCCGAGGATGTCGTTCTTGCCGTCGCCGGTGAGGTCGCCGATGCCGATCATGTTCACCATGCTGCCCCAGCCGGAGCCGATCTTGATGCCGGAGCCGATGGTGCCGCGGCCGGTGCCGAGGTAGCGGTAGAGGTAGCCGGTGGAGGTACGGGCGATCAGGTCGGCGTGCTTGTCGCCGTTGAGGTCGCCGGTCCCGACGATCGTGAGCGACTTCCAGCCGGAGCCGATCTTCCCGATCCGGGTCAGCCCGGCGGACTGCGTTCCTGTGAACAGGTACAGGTCGCCGGTGGAGATCTGACGGGCGACCAGGTCGGGGAGCCGGTCGGCGTTGAAGTCGCCGGAGTACGTCAGGGCGTCGAAACCGTTCCAGCCGCTGCCGCCGATCAGCGTGCGCGACGCCGCGGGGGTGACCGGCGTGCCGCAGACGGGGTGGTAGCGGTACAACTCACCGGCGCCCGTGGTGACGAGGGTGTCGTTGCAGCCGTCGCCGTTGAGGTCCCCGAAGGGGACCAGTCTGGACGTGGTCGGCCAGGTCCCGCCGCCGACCCTTGAGGTGAGCGTCTTGCCGGCGTTGCCCCGGTAGACGTACAGCACGCCGGACGTCGTCTGTGCGTAGAGGTCTGGGAACCCGTCGTTGCCGACGTAGTCGCGGTGCTTGGCGGGCGGGGGCGTGGTGAGCCCGGTGCCGGCGGTCCACAGATGCCTGTCCGTTTGTAGCCAGGCCGCCGACGCGTTGCCGTCAGGCGCCACTGCGAGTCGGCCATTGTAGGCATCGCCCGTGCTGAGCTTGACGGGTGTGGTCCACTGCCCGGCGATCCGGGCCGAGGTGTGGAACGACGTCAGGCCGGTGGCGTCAGCCTGGTGCCAGCCCACCTGGATCGTCCCGTCGGAGCCGATGGCAGCGTCGGCCTGACCGTACGAGTCCGCGGTCGACGACAGGCGCTTGACCGTGCTCCAACTTCCGGACGCCGCACGGGTGGCTGTCTCGACGTTCTCGGTCCAACGCTTCGCGGTGCTGTCCCAGGCCTTCCAGACCAGGGTGACGTCACCGCTCGGCCCGATCAGCGGACCGTCGAGGAAGGAGGGAAAGTCTTCGGTCTGGAGCCGCTCGGGGGTGCCCCAGGTGGTGCTGCCGGCCGGACGGACCGAGAGGTTCGCGTAGGGGACCTCGTCTTCCGAGTGCGTCACCGTGCCCCAGGCCAGCATGGCCGTTCCGTCAGGCCCGATGGCGAGCTCGACTCCGCCGCCGTTCGGGGCGGATACCGTCGCGGGGTCGGTGAACCCGGATGCGCCCAGTGCCTTGTCGACTGTCTTGACGGTGCGCACCGGCGTGGTCCGGTCGGTCCAGGCGACGGTGGTCGTGCCGTTCGGCGCGATCGCGACCTGGGGCCTCCCGACCGAGACATCGGTCAGCAACTCGGGCTCCGACCAGCCGCCGCCGGCCGTGCGCTCCGACACGTAGACGCGGCGGTTCTTGCCGTCCGGGCTCGAGTCAGCAGTGGTCCAGACGGCCACGCTCTTACCGGTCGCCGCACTATGGGCGAACGCCAAGTCCTTGATGTCGTACACGCCGGCGATGACGGTCGGCTCGGACCACGTGGTCGCCCCCTTCGCCATGACGCTCGTCCGCAGACCCCGGCCCAGGCTCTCCTCCCAGGCCACAGTCATGGATCCGTCCGATCCGGGAACCAGAGCGATCTGGTTCGAATAGGACGAGTACGTCAGGCCCAGAGCCTTGACCTCACCCCAGACTGTGCTGGTCGCGGGCCGGATCGCGACCTTCACCTCATGCACGTTGTACTGGTTCGTCCCGCTGGCCAGGTCGGTCCAGACGACCACGGCCGTGCCGTCCGTCGTCGTCGCCAGGTCGGCGATGCTTGCACTGCCGAACGACTCCGCCCCTTCCCGCGGCGGGCTCCAAGTGCCCGCCTGGGCTGCTGCCGCATCCGTGGCCTGCGCCAAGACGCCAATGGCCACGGTTCCGGCACCGACCGCCCCCAGGGCCAGCATCGGAGTCAGCGCAGCAGTGACGATTCTTCGGTTGTTGCCCAAGAGATTCCTCCCCCTCCTACAGGTGCGCGCGACATTAACAGCCGCTTTACGCGGCCTTGAGACCAGGTCGTCCTTGATCGAAAGGCAGGGGCGCCCCGTACCTGACGAGGCGCGCTGCCTGGTCCACGAGGCCTCGGCGCGGGGCCCGCAGGCGGTCAACAGTCGATGCAGCCGATGGCCGAGCGTCTCGGGGTGGACCATCAGCGGTTGCAGCAGTTCATGACGTCCTCGACCTGGCCTGTCGCCGACGTGCGGGCCCGGCTGGCCTGGCGGGCGGTGCGGGTGGTGCGGCCGCAGGTGTGGGTGGTGGACGACACCGGTTTCCCCAAGGACGGCAAGGCCTCGCCCGGGGTGCCCGCCAGTACTCGGGCACGTTGGGCAAGGTCGGCAACTGCCAGATCGGTGTGAGCGTCCACGCCGCGTCGGACACCGCTTCGTGCCCGCTGTCCTGGTGGCTGTTCCTGCCCGCAAGCTGGGACGGGCCCCAGGCCGCCGCACGCCGGACGGCCTGCCGGATCCCTGATGACGAGCACCACCGTCCGAAGTGGCAACTCGCGCTGGACATGCTCGACGAACTCGGGCGGATCGGTCTGCGGCCCGCCGCACTGGTCGCGGACACCGGCTACGGCGCGAACGCCGACTTCCGTCACGGCCTGGAGGATCGCGGCCTGGCCTACGTCCTCCAGGCCAAGGCCGAGATGACCGCCCACGCGGAAGCCGTGCAACCCCGTCAGCCTGCCTACGGCGGGCTCGGCCCCAAGCCGCTGCCCCGTTACCGCACCCGGCCGGTCTCCTTACGCGACCACGTGCTGGCCGCCGGTCGCAGCCACGGGAGTACGCTGACCTGGCGAAAGGGCTCGAAAGCGGCGATGAGCTCGCACTTCGTGCTCTTGCGGGTCCGCCTGGCCGGCCGCCGCCCGAAACCGGCGGCGGACGGGACGATGCCGCTGGTCTGGCTAATCGCGCAGTGGCCCGAGGGCGAGGCCGAGCCGGTGAAGTACTGGATCTCGAACCTGCCCGCCGGCATACCCGCCAAGGACCTGGTCCGGCTCGCGAAGTCGCGCTGGCGGATCGAACACGACTATCGCGACCTGAAAACGGCCCTGGGCCTGGACCACTTCGAAGGCCGCTCGTTCACCGGCTGGCACCGCCACGTCACCCTCGTCACCGCCGCCCACCTGTTCCTGACCGAACGGCGGAGGACCCCAAAAGCCCCTGCCGGGGGCCTGACCCTCTACCAAGCCCTGGACCTCCTCCAATACCTACTCGCCACCTGGACCGGCACCTGCCCCACCTGCCGACAACCCATCCCAGAACAGCCCTACGACACCAGCTAACAAAGCACTGCTAGTCGCCGGTCGTGCCGTCGAGGATCTCGCGCAGGATGTCCAGGTGGCCGTTGTGGCGGGCCGTCTCCTCGGTGAGGTGGAGAAGGATCCAGCGTAGGTCGACGTGCAGGCCGTTGCGGACGGCTCGTTGGGCCTGCTTGTCCAGGCCGTTCCCGGCGACCAGTTCGCGGTAGTGGGCGCTTTGTTCGGCGTATTCGTCGAGCAACTGTGTGAGCGGGAAGTCGACGGCGATGCGCATCTCGCGGTCGGGGTCTTCCTCGGTCCAGGGGCCCTGGTCTTCCTCGCCGAGGAAGACCACTTGGAACCAGTAGTACTCGACCCAGCGGAGGTGGTTGATCACTCCGCTCATGGTCATCAGCGGTGAGCCCGGCAGGAGCGCCTTGCGTGCGTTCTCCGCGGAGACGCCCTCGCACTTGGCGCGGGTGGTGTCACGTGTGTAGTCGAGAAACGTGGTGAGCTGGGTGCGCTCGTCCCACGCGGGCGGCGTGTCGTCGATTCTGGTCATCGCGCGAAGCGTCCCCGATCACCGTGACTGATGTCGAGGTGTTTATCGACGGGCCCAACTTGCATGCGAATGCGACCACCTGGGTGGGCGCGCGCCGGGCGCGCGGGCGCCATCGCGGCGTACCGCGCGGGGGCCGGCGCCGCGGCCTGCGGCGCTCCGGCTGCCGCCGCCAGGCCTGCACGAGTTCGTAGTCGTTGTACGGGCCGCCTGCGTCCGGCTGCTCAATCGACCCGGGTCCGCGCCTCACACCCGCGCGGTGCGATTGCTTCAACCAAACCGCTACTTGAGGACCTGTCAGGTCTATCCGGGGTTCGCGCGGTTTGGGGTCAGCGAGGTTGCTGTATGCGCCACCGGTGTCGCCTTTTCGGCCTTGCCTTCGATGGCCACGGAACCGTACTGTCCGCATGCGGTCCGTGAATGGACCGTGTGTTCTATTACGGGTCTGGGGAGGCCCGGGGTGGGGGAGTCATGTTCGTGCGCCTGCGCGCTTTCAGACCGGTGGCAGTGGCACTGCTCGCGGGGGCACTCGGAGCGGGGGCGTTGCCGACTCCGGCATTCGCCGATGTCGTGTCCCAGGTGCCGCAGTCTCTTGCGCTGTCCGGTGCGTCCGCTGAGGCGGCCGCGAGTGGCGAGCCGGTGGAGGTGGTCGCCGAGCGCAGCGAGTACACGCAGACGATGGCGAACCCGGATGGGACGTTCACGCTGACGCAGTCGACGACTCCGCAGCGGGTGCGGGGTGCGGACGGGGCGTGGCGGGCGGTCGACGCCTCGCTGGAACACCGTCCGGACGGTTCGGTGGGGCCGAAGGCCGCCGGGGTGCAGTTGTCGTTCTCCGGGGGCGGCAGCGGTGAGGGGATGATCCGTCTGGCCAACGAGCAGGGTGCGCTCACCTTCGGCTGGCCCGGCAAGCTGCCCGAGCCGGTGCTCGATGGTCCTACGGCCACCTACCCGGAGGTGTTCAAGGGTGTCGACCTGCAGCTGACCGCGACTTCCGAGGGTTACCGCGAGGTCCTGGTCGTCAAGTCGGCCGAGGCGGCGGCGAATCCGCAGCTCGGGCAGATCAAGCTGTCCGCCAAGGGCCAGGGCCTGGCTCTGCGGCCGAGTCCGGGTGGTGGCCTGCGGGCCATCGACGAGGACGGCAATGTGGTCTTCAAGGGGCCGGCCGGTCAGATGTGGGACTCGGCGGGCGACGCGTCCGCCGGTCTTCAGACGCAGATGGCTCGCACCGTGTCCGTCGAGGCGCCGGCCTACGGCACCGCCGGCGTGGACATCGCAAACGAGGGGCCTGCGGAGCCCGAGGATCCGTCCCAGCCGGGCAAGGGCGACGCGAGCGCTCCTTTGCCGGTGCAGGTCGCGGATGGCGCGGTCACGCTGACGCCGGACCTTGGCATCCTGCGGGGTGCGGACACTGTCTACCCGGTCTACATCGATCCGCCGATGGGTGTGGGGTACTCCGAGCGCACGGTGCTGTCTTCGGACGGGGACCGGTTTTGGAACTTCGAGGGTGATTACGGCGTCGGCCACTGCAGCCGGTCAGGACCGTACTACTGCACTACAGGTTCCTCGTACACAAACCGGATGTACTACGAGTTCGCCCCCACCAAGCTCGTCGGCAAGCAGGTCATCGACGCCACCTTCCGCGCCTATGAGACGTGGTCGTTCGACTGCAATCCGCATTGGGTGGACCTCAAGCGCACCGACAACATCTCCGAGGCCACCCGCTGGCCGGGACCCGCCGAGCTCGACCATCTCGGTGACCGTGACGTATCGGCGGGCCGGGGCTCCAACTGCTCGCCCGATCAGCCGGACTCGTGGATCGAGTTCCATGACAACAGCGCCGAGACGGACGAGAACCTGCGTGCGACGGTGCGCTCGCTGGCCGATGGCAAGATCTCCCGCCTGACGCTGATGCTGCGGGCCAAGGACGAGGGCGACGCCTCGGCCTGGAAGCGGTTCAACCAGAACGCCGAATTGCAGGTCACCTATGTGCCCAAGCCGGGCGTGCCCACCAGCGTCGGTCTCATCCCCGGCAACGGGACGGTGCAGTACTGCTCCACGAATGCCGCCGCGCCGACCATCTCGACGCGGTCGGATCCCATGATGCAGGCGATGGTGCAGACGCTCGTGGCTCCCAAGTCGGGCGAATACGCCGGCTCGCTGCGCGCCTACATGGATGTCGAGCGCTCCGATCCCGCCCAGGGCTGGGTGAAGTCATGGGCCGCGACGCTTCCGACCAGCGGCTACCACCCGGACAACACCCTGGAAAGGGTCCGTGTCACGCCCCGGTCCGATGGCTCGTTGTACCGGTACCGGGCGTGGACGCGCTCGTTCTGGACGACCAACGGCGTGACGTCCAGTGTGGGGTCGGGGGTGACGGCGTGGTGCTACTTCAAGGTCGACACGACCGCGCCGAAGGAACCCCAGATCCTCTTCCCCACGGACCCCATCTACAGCGAGTGCACCACTGACGCGTGTGAGCCCGCGGGCGGTCCTGGGGTGGCGGCCACGTTCACGATCAAGCCGAACGCGGCCGACACGGACATCACCGGCTTCCAGTGGAAGCTGATTGCCGAGAAGACTGCCCACGTGGAGACGGGCTCAAGCGCGACGATCCGCCCCGTACCGCCTCTGTCAGGTGTCCAGGTACTCACCGTCCAGGCCAAGGACGTGAACCAACGCTGGGGAACTCCGAAGGAAGTCGCCTTCAAGGTCGCCCCGGCCAAGGGCGCCGTCGGACGTTGGCACTTCGACGACGGCACGCCCGGATCGACGATCACCACGGCCGCTGACAGTGCCACCGAAGGTGTGCGTCACCCGGCCATCCTGCGCCAGCCGACAAGCGGCAAGGCCGCGACTTGGTCGGTCATGGGCCGCCGCGGCACAGGCGACTACTCCCTGGCCCTGAACGACGACGTCACCGACCCGGTACAGCAGACCGGCTACGCATCGACCGACGCGCCGCCGCTGAACACGAAGGAATCGTTCACGATCTCCGCCTGGGCACTGCTGACGAACACCTCCCAGAACCGGGTGGTGGCCTCCGCGCCGGGCGCCTCCGGGACGCTGTTCAACCTGTACTACTCGGCCACGGCCAAGAAGTGGGGCTTCAACCGCGCTGCCACAGATGTTCAGGATCCGGCGTACGTCACTTCCTGGTCCGCCACGGCCAATCCTCCGACCAAGGTCTGGACGCACCTGGCCGGCGTCTTCGACACCAGGGGCGATGCGGATAAGACGAACGACACCATCCAGCTGTTCGTCAACGGCGCCCCGCAGGGCGCTCCGGTCGTGCTGTCCGCAGGCCAGGCAAGTTACACGCCGACAACGTCACCCTCGGGTCTGTACATCGGCCGGTCGATGCTGGGGAACCACTTCTTCGGGCGCATCGATGAGATCGCGGCCTGGGACCGTCCGCTGACCGCTGACGAGATCCGTGAGGAGAGCGCACTCAAGGACGACAGCGTGCCGGCGGTTGAGCTGGTGGGCTATTGGGACGCCTCCCTCGCCTCCGGAAGCACCGTGCCGCAACGGACGCCGTACGCCAGCGCGGGCATGACCCTCTCCTCCACGGGCGCCACGCTGGACCCGGTGAACAACGAACTGCTCCTGGACGGCGTATCCGGCGCCATGTCCACCACTGGTCCGGTCATCGACGAGACGGGATCCTTCACGGTGACCGCAAGGGTGAAGCTCGACAGCGCCAAATTGGCGGGCAAACCGGTCGGCTACCGCGCTCAGGTCCTCGGTCAGCAGACGCCGTCGAAGACGGAGTCGTCCTGGGCACTGTGGGCGGAGAAGGTGTCGGCGACGGGCTACCTCTGGAGATTCGGCCGTACCGCGACCGATGCGACAGGCAAGGTGGTTGAGTCCGCCTCCGTGCCGTCCGAGCAGGAGGCCGCGCTGGACACCTGGGTACAAGTCACCGGTGTCTTCGACGCCGGTGAGGCAGCCGATTCCGGATACGGCAACACACATCTCTATCTGGGAGCCGCCCCCCAGGCGGAGGACGGTAAGGCGTCATTCGGCAGGCCGATGCTTGGAGCAGGGGATCTCGCGGCAGGCCGCGGCTCCGCCAACGGCGTCACCGGGCATCACCTGCCCGGCGCGCTCGACGAAATCCGCATCTGGACCGGCGCGATGACATCTGAGCAGGTCGACTCCAAGGTGATGGGCCCCGCCGGGGACGAGTAGGTCCGAGACCAGCCGGGACTGCACCTGACCTGGCCCGTCCGGGGCAGCTCCTCCGCCCAATTCTCCCACCGCTGACATCATCCTCGCTGCTGGGCGAGGGCCGCTAGACGTTCGCCGTTCGGCGACTCCACTTGGAAACGGACTTCACATGAACCGGCTCATACCGACTGCCTTGAGAGGCGATCGGCACCGATGGCGCAGCAAGGCAAGCGGTCGCCGTATCGCTGCGCTCACGGGCTTCTCCCTTCTTCCCGGTCTGCTCACCCCCACGGTCTTCGCAGCCGAAGTCGATCCGCTGGGCAAGCCCAAGCTGGAGGCCCCCCGCGCGGACAAGGTCTCTGCCTTCACGGCGAAGGGGGACAAGAAGACCGCGGCGCTGCTGGCCAAGGCGGCGGCGAACACCGCCAAGGCCTCGGCCCTGGCCAAGGCCCAGCAGAGCGGCCGCAGCGTGAGCTGGCCCAAGGCCGGCACCGCCACACTCACCTTGCCGGCCAAGGGCACGGTCCAAGCGCGGCCGGGTGCCCTGCCTCTCACGCTTAGCCAGCCGAAGGTGCTCAAGGGGAAGAAGGCCTTCAAGGCCGGCAACGCGGTCAAGGTGAACGTCCTCGACCAGAAGCAGGCAGCCGCGCTTGGAGTCAACGGCGTCGTACTGACCGTCACCGGCCCCGCGGAGGGTGGAAGCGCCGAGCTCGGCATCAACTATGCGGCTTTCGCCTCCGCGTTCGGTGGTGACTGGGCAGGGCGGCTCCAGGCCCAGCGTCTGCCCGACTGTGCCCTCAGCAATCCGGATGCGGCGAAATGCCGCACCCGTACGCCGCTCGACTTCACCAACCGACGCAAGGCACAGCAACTCGATGCCCGGCTGAACTTCCAGCCTTCCGCCGCCCCGAAAGCGGCCCCTTTGAAGTCGACGGCCGTGAAGTCCACCGCCTCCCGGTCGGCCGCGCCGGCTGCCGGGCAGACGATGGTGCTGGCACTCGCAGCCGGTGCCCAGTCGGCCGCCGGTGACTACAAGGCAACCCCTCTGGCGTCCTCGTCGGCGTGGGAGGCGGGTGGCTCCTCCGGCAACTTCACCTGGTCGTATCCCCTGCGGGTGCCGCCGTCGGCGGCGGGCCCGAAGCCGGATCTGACGATTTCGTACGACTCCGGCAGTGTGGATGGCCGCACCGCGTCGACCAACAACCAGGGCACGGCGATCGGTGAGGGCTTCGACATCACGTCGTCCTACGTCGAGCGCAAGTACGGCTCGTGCGATGACGACGGCCAGACGGACAAGTTCGACCTGTGCTGGAAGTATGAGAACGCCTCCCTCGTCCTGAACGGCAAGGCGACCGAACTGGTCAAGGACGACGCGAGCGGCAAGTGGCGGCTGAAGAACGACGACGCCTCCACCGTCATACCCGGCACCGGCGCGGAGAACGGTGACGACAATGGCGAGTACTGGACCGTCATTACCGGCGAGGGCACGAAGTACGTCTTCGGCCTGAACAAGCTCGACGGCGCCGCAGCGGCAGACACCACTGACTCGGTGTGGACCGTGCCGGTCTTCGGTGACGACTCCGGCGAGCCGGGCTACTCCTCCGGCACCGCGTTCGCCTCCCGTGCGAAGACGCAGGCCTGGCGGTGGAACCTCGACTACGTCGTCGACACCCACGGCAATGCCATGACGTATTGGTACGACGCCGGGATCAATTACTACGACAAGCTCGGCGACGACGACAACGGCACCCCCTACACCCGGGGTGGCGTTCTGCGGGAGATCCGCTACGGGCAGCGCGCCGGAGCCCTCTTCAGCGGCACCCCGGCCGCCTCCAACAAGGTGGTCTTCTCCGTCGCGGAGCGATGTGTGGCCGCCGGTACGGGCTGTGACTCGCTGACCGAGGACACGCGCGACAACTGGCCCGACGTCCCCTTCGACGCGATCTGCAAGAAGGACGCCAAGTGCACGGGCAACACCGGCCCGTCCTTCTTCAACCGTAAGCGGATCACCGGCATCACCACCTACGCCTGGGACGCCGCCGCCACCACGCCGGCCTTTGTCGCCGTCGACTCCTGGGCACTGAAGCAGCAGTACCTCGACCCGGGCGACACCGGCGACTCCACCGACCAGTCACTGTGGCTATCGGAGATCCGGCACACGGGCAAGCGGGGCACCGCGATCTCGCTGGACCCTGTCACCTTCACCCACACCTTCCTGGCGAACCGGGTCGACAGCGACACCGACGACATCCTGCCGTTCTACAAGCCGCGTCTCTACACGGTCACGTCGGAAACCGGATCCGCGACCATCGTCAACTACCACGCGGCCGACTGCGCCGCGGGCCAGACGATGCCGGCGGTGGACAAGAACACCAAGCGCTGCTATCCGGTCTACTGGTCACCCAACGGTGAGGAAGTGGCGCGGCTGGACTGGTTCCAGAAGTACCCCGTCTTCACAGTGTCGACCACCGATCCCCAGGGCGGTTCGGAGGGCGTTCAGCACAAGTACACCTACCAGGGTGGCGGAGCCTGGCACTACAACGACGACCCGTTCACCAAGGAGAAGGAGCGCACCTGGTCGAGCTGGCGCGGGTTCGGCAAGGTCACCCACATCACCGGTCACGGCCTCGACGGCAAGACGCAGTCCAAGACCGTGTCCATCTACCTGCGCGGTATGAACGGCGACCGCGTCCTCGGAGCTGACGGCAGAACGCCGGACAAGGACCTGCGCAAGACCGTCAGCGTGGCCGGCATCAAGGCCCCCGCCATCACCGACGCCGACCAGTACGCGGGCTTCGCCCGGGAAACCGTCACCTACAACGGGGCCGCGGGCGCGGAGATCGGCGGAACTGTCAACGACCCCTGGTCCAAGCGCACCGCCACCCAGCACAAGTCCTACGCCGACACCGAGGCGTACTACATCAGGACCGGCGCGACGCACACCCGGACCAGCATCACCACCGTCGCCCCGATCCGCGACCGGATCCGCTCCACCATCACGGAGTACGACGACTACGGCATGCCCTTCCGTGCCGAGGACAAGGGCGACATCGCCGTCGAGGGCGACGAGACGTGCACCCGAACCTGGTACGCCCGCAACGACTCGGTCGGCATCAACTCCCTCATCGCCCGAACGCGTACGGTCGCCAAGCCCTGTGCAGTGCTGGACACCGAGCTCGACCTTCCAGAGACACCCGGCGCTCCCGGTGACATCATCTCGGACACAGCGACCACCTACGACTCCACCACCTGGACCACGGCACAGCAGCCGACCAAGGGCGAACCGTGGCGCAGTAGCCGCGTAAAGGCGTACACCGCCGAGAACGAGCCGGTGTGGCAGAACACGGTCACCACCACCTTCGACGCGCTCGGCCGTCCGCTCACGGTCAAGGACACCAACGACATGGTGACCCTGACCACCACCTACACCCCCGCGACGACCGGTCCGCTCACCGGGAATACCGTCACCAACGCCAAGGGTCACGCAGCCGAGAGGCTCGTGGACTTCGCCACCGGCGCCGCCCTCAAGTCAACCGACCCCAACGGCAAGATCACGGAATCCGAATACGACGCACTGGGCCGCGTCACTAAGACGTGGCTGCCCAACAGATCTAAGGACCTGGGCAAAACCCCCAACTACGTCTTCAACTACAGCGTCACCGCCTCAGCCATGTCCTGGGTCTCCACCGCGACGCTCAAGGGTGACGCCAGCGGCTACAACACCAGCTACGCCCTGTACGACTCCTTGCTGCGCCCCCGGCAGACCCAGTCGCCCTCGCCCGAGGGAGGCCGGCTGATCGCCGAGACTCTCTACGACGAGCGCGGCCTCGCCGCCTCCGCACTCACCGACATCTGGGACTCTCAGACCGCCCCCACGGGTGTTCCCGCCCAGACCGACGGCGGTGAGGCTCCCATGCAGGTCGACACGACCTACGACGGCGCCGGCCGCGCGGTCAAGGCGGAAACGAAGGTCAGGAACGTCTCCCGCTGGACCACCGAAACCGTCTACACCGGTGACATGGTGACCGCGTCCGCACCAGCTGGCGGACAGGCGACAGCGGTGATCACCAACGCCCTCGGCCAGACGACCGAGCGCCGCGAGTACCCGCGCCCCGTCCCGACAGGCACCGACTACACCACCACGAAGTACACCTACACACCGGCGGGGCAGCAGCAGACGGTCCTGGGACCGGACGGAGCTGCCTGGACGTACACCTACGACCTGTTCGGCCGTCAGGCGACCGCGACCGACCCCGACAAGGGCAAGTCCACCAGCACGTACAACACCCTCGACCAGGTCGTCACCTCCAAGGACAGCCGGAAC
The DNA here is from genome assembly GCF_055577795.1 of Streptomyces sp. NPDC033174. NCBI lineage: Bacteria > Bacillati > Actinomycetota > Actinomycetes > Kitasatosporales > Streptomycetaceae > Streptomyces > Streptomyces sp. NPDC033174. The sequence continues at coordinate 7,106 of NZ_JBVIPQ010000015.1, read as the reverse complement.
AAGGCCCTGACCTTCGAGTACGACACCCTCGGCCGTAAGACCGGCATGTGGGACGGCACCGCCAAGACCGACGCCACCAAGCTCGCCGCCTGGACCTTCGACACCCTGGCCAAGGGCCAAGGGGATACGTCCGTCCGCTACGACGGCGGCGTGACCGGCAAGGCCTACACCCAGAAGGTCACCAGCTACGACCCTCTGTACCAGGTCACCGGCAGCCAGCTGACCCTGCCGAGCACTGATCCACTCGTTACCGCAGGCGTCCCGCAGACGCTCGACTTCTCCACCGTCTACAACATGGACGGCACCGTCAGGCAGAGCGGCAGCCCTGCCGTCGGTGGACTGTCCTCCGAAATTGTCAGCTACAAGTACGGCAGCCAGGGCCAGCTGCTCACATCGACCGGCCTGACCGGTTACGTACAGAATGCGGCATACTCGCCGATTGGTGATCTGCGCCAGCTCAGCCTCGGCACCAGCACCACCGGAAACAAGGCCTACCTCACCTACAACTACGAGGACGGCACCCGCCGGCTCACCGGATCCAATGTCACGGACGACGTCCACGGATACATGGCCCAAGACCTGACCTTCAGCCAGGACGCGGCCGGCAACGTCACTTCCATCTTCGACAAGGCGACACTCGGCGGCACTTCCGAGGCCGACTACCAGTGCTTCACTTACGACGGCCACCGCCGCGTCACCGAGGCCTGGACACCGAAGACCGCGGACTGCGCTACCACCGGCCGCACCGCCGCCAACCTGGACGGCGCCGCTCCCTACTGGACCAGCTACACATACACCGAGGGCGGCCAGCGCAAGACCGAGACACAGAACCGCGCCGCCGGCAACATCACCACCACATACACCTACGGCAGCGCCACCGGCCAGCCCCATACCCTCGCCAAGACCGTCGCCGGGGCGACGGCCAAGACCTACGCCTACGACACCACCGGCAACACCACGAGCCGTCCCGGCATCCAGGCGCAGCAGACCCTCGAATGGAACACCGAGGGCAAGCTCGTCGGCACCAATGAGCCAGCCGCCGGCACCAAGCCCGCGCTCAGCACGGACTACCTCTACGACGCCAATGGCGAACTCCTGATCCGCCGCGCCACCGGCGACGGCGACACCGTCCTCTACCTCGGCGGCAACGAAGTCCGCCTGGCCAAGAAGGGCACCGGCCAGACCCTCTCCGGCACGCGCTACTACACGGCCGCGGGCCATACGATCGCCGTTCGCACCGCCACAGTGGGCGTCTCCGGCACGAAGCTGACCTTCCTCGCTGGAGACCACCACGGCACCAGCAGCCTGGCACTCGACTCCCCGACCCTGGCCATCACCAAGCGCTACTCAACGCCCTTCGGCGCCCCCCGCGGCACCAAGCCCACGGCCTGGCCGGACGACAAGGCCTTCCTCGGCAAGCCCGCGGACACGACCACGGGTCTGACCCACATCGGGGCACGCGAATACGACCCGGGCCTCGGCCAGTTCATCAGCGTCGACCCGCTGCTCTCCCTGGACCAGCACCAGTCGCTCAACGGCTACAACTACGCCAACAACAGCCCCGCAACCTCTTCCGACCCCACGGGCCTGCGTCCGGACGGTGTGTGTGGAGGAAACTCGAGCACGTGTGTACCGAGTGACTCCAAGAGTGGCGCGAGTGTCAACTACCACGAGTCCTGGCAGTACAAGGGGACCGGATGGAAATGGAGCAGCTGGACGGAGGAGAGCGGCGGGAAGCGCTGGTACCAGACCGGGGGAGTCAACTGGGGCTCGGTGACGTACCTCAATCGCCGCAAGCTCCAGTGGAACTGGAATACCGCCGCCGGCGCAGGGCGGGCTCTTGTCGCCATGGTCGACATCGCTACACCGCTGCTGTCGCTCACAGGAACATCCGCACAAGGCCTGTACGACGGCCTCGCGGAGCAAGCAGGATTCGACACGAGCTCACCGGGCTACGAAGACGGTGAAGCCCTCGTAGATACCTTGGGACTCCTTTTCACCGGAGTAGGCGGAGGGGCAAAGGGAGCCGCGAAGGGGGCCGCGAAGGGTCTCGGCAAGTGCCACTCCTTCCTGCCCGGCACCGAAGTCCTCATGGCCGACGGCTCCCACAAGAAAATAGAAGACGTAGAGGCCGGAGACGTCGTTGTCACAACCGATACCGCTACGGGGAAGAACCACGAAAAGAAGGTCCTCGAAACCATCCGGACAGAGGACGACAAGGACTTCACCGAAATCACGGTGACCGTCAACGGTGTCCTGTCAAGCATCGTCGCCACCGACACCCACCCCTTCTGGGTACCCACCCTGCGCAAATGGGTCAAGGCCGGCGACCTCGAAGTCGGCCAGTGGCTCCGCACCAGCGCCGGAACACACGTCCAGATCACCGCACTCCGCCACTACACCAAGTTCCAGCGCACGCACGACCTCACCGTCGAAGACATCCACGCGTACTATGTGCTGGCTGGACAGACTCCAGTACTCGTTCACAATTGCAACGTTGCGCTGGGTCAGAAAGCTGAAGGCACCTATGAGTGGGCCGAAAAGCTGGACTACAAACACTTCGGGAAACTGGAAGGCTGGCAAGGGCCGGTAGAGGCGGCGATCAGGGATACCAGCAACACTCTTCACGTAAACATGAAGGGAGTTGGGTCTTTCGCTGACGCTGCGAGGGACGGGCTTACCCCGGGGCACCCATATGCCACAGATATCGAGATGGGCATGATTGCAAGATCTGTGGTTCATGGTGGACGTTCATGGGACAGTGTCAAGTTCTACCGGCCGGGTAAGGGTGGTTCTCTCGTTGAATTCTCAGTGCCGGAGCCTGACTGGGGTTCGTTCGGTAGAATTCGCCCCTACATAGATTAAGTTTGTGGACGGTGTAGCGCTGATGGGAATGATCAACTTCGATCTCTATCCGGAGATTCAGGATGCTGGCTCGCTATCTTCGGCCATGACCGAAGCGGCAGATAAGGTCGGCCTCGATTTGGCCGGAGTGCGCAGCCAATCCGAGGTTGGGCCGGGCGTCATCTCCACCGCGCAGGTGGATTCAAGTCGTGGAAAGGTCTTGGTGTGGCTCGACGAGTCTACAAGGACATTCTTCGTTGGTGTCCAAGAGGGCCGGTTTGTCTGGGCGGAAGGTGCCACCGATGATCTCGCTGAGCTGGTTGCTGCGTCGGTGGCGTGGCGTGATGGGATGCCGGTAGGCGAGTTCGCGGAGAACTTTCCTTTCATGATGCTGACGCGACTCGCTAAGGCGCGGGAGGCGGGTGATCCGGTCCCGGCCCAGTGGGACTGGCTCCTGAACTCGGAGATATTTGAAGAGGAGCGACCTCTTGTGGAGGCCGCTCACGTGGAGTATCGCTTCCGCCGACTGTTTCCGAATTTGAGTCATGGGACTTTGCGGCTCAGTACGAATCTTGGAGTGCAGGGATCGCGCGAGATTCACATCAAGCCTCTGGATGCCGGTCGCTATCGCGTCGAAGATACTTCAGTATCTGGTTCGTCTTTCGATGCTGCCAGCTTGATGGAGGCGGTCGTAGCCGCCGCCGAATTTCTTGATCGAGGCCCAGATTTGGAATGAGGTGGCTTCCTTTGTTGCAGGGGTCTTTCGCGGGCATGGGAATCCGCCCGCGATTTTCCCAACGCTCCAGCAAATTGGAAGCCAAATCAGGTGGGTCCTGTCGAGGCTTCTGAAGGGCTTGACGGCAGTAGTTGACGGCAACGGCGGAGAACACTGGGGGTTCGCCGCCGTTGCCGTGCGTGCGTCAGGTGCGGTTGAGAGCGTTCCCCAGCGCCGTCACGGCTTCGCGTTGGTGTCGTTTCGTGGGGGTGCGGTTGAGGTGTGGGTGTCGTCTTGTGCTGGGGGTTTTCTGGTTTGGTTGAGACTGTGTGGGCGGGGTCTTGTGGGGCTGTGGGACTTTTGGTGTGGGGTTCTTCCGTTTTCCTTGGGAGTTTTTCCGTGTCCCTCGGATAGTCCTGCCCTGTAAAGGCCGGTGTGTGTTTTTCCTGGTCGCAGCGTTGTGTGTCGTGAGGGTGTCGGGGCGGCTCGGGAGCTACTGCTTGGGTGTATGCGTCCTGCGGATGGTGGGGCGGTGGTGGGTTTCGGCGAGGTCGAGGCGGATCGCGTCGAGGCTGGTTTTGGTGATGCGTTCGGTGCCGTCGCTGATGGCGGTGACGGCTGCTTGGCGGATGAGGCGGGTCAGGCTCCCGATCCTTCCTGCGGTCCGTTGGTGGAGGTAGGCGGCGAGGCGGGGGAGTGTGCCCGCAGATCGAGTGCTGCTTCTACGCTCGTGATGAGCTCGCGGAAGGGTTCGTGTGTGCCGAGACGTGCGGGGAAGGCTCAGCAATCCACCAGGGAAGCCCGCCCGGCGAGTTGTGCTCCGCGTACTCCGGAGAACAGGGCGGTGTTGGTGACGTCGATACCTGCGTACACGAAGGTCGCGCGGATGCGTTCGATGAGGTCTTTTGAGCAGGTCGGCGGTCTCGGCACCGGTGGTGGTGCGTGGGTTGAGCTGGTGGATCTCGTCGATGAGGATCAGGCGTACGCCGGCCATCTCGTAGGTGTGGCAGACGGCGTCGGTAATCTAAAACGTGTTGCAGAAGGTCGTGTCTGGGCAGGTCAGGACCAACTTCAGGGCCTGCCTGGTCATGCGGCGAGGGCGAGGTTGTGCATGTGGGCGACGGCCTGGACCGCGTGGTGGAGTCCATTGCCGCGCTGGCGGCAGTCGCGGAGGATCTTGTAGTGCTTCATGCGGGCGAAGGCGTGCTCGACGCGGGCCCGGACCTTGCGGTGCTCGGCGTTGTCCTCTTCCTCGCCCGGCAGGAGGGCTCGGCCGGGGCGTTTGCGGTGCGGGACGACGAGGCCGGTGTTGATGTAGGCGCCGTCGCCCAGCACGGTCACGCCTTCGCAGTGCCGGGCCAGACCGGAGTCCCGCCAGGCCCTCGCGTCCGCGGTGTTGCCCGGCACCGGCCGGGCTGCCGCGACCACCAGCTTGGTGTCGGCGTCGATGATGACCTGCACGTTCGCAGAGAACCGCTAGTTGCGTGAGGACGCACCGACCTTCCGGTCGCGGACCGGGATGAGGGTGCCGTCCACGATCCACAGCCGCTCGACCGCGTCGGCCGGGCGGGCGGCCGGCTCGATGGCCAGCAGTGGCCGCAGCCGCTGGATCACCCGGCAGACGGTCGCCGGCGAGCAGCCGAAAAGCGGCGCGAGCTGCCGCATGGTGAGGTTCGTGCGGTAGTAGACGGCCACCAGCAGGACTCGGTCCGCCAGTGGCAGGCACCACGGCCGGCCGCCACCGGGACCGTTTCCACCCCGTTCCCGCACGACCTTCAGCAGCCGCTCGAACTGCCGCATCCGCAGACCCGTGAACGTCTCCACCCACAACGGCTCAGCCCTCAACACCCCGCCCATACAGGGGAAATACCCGAACCGAAGCCTTCTGCAACACGCTTTAAGGGCTGTCCCGCAAGTGATCTCAGATGTGCTCCTCATCAGTCGTCGGCATAGATCCACTATCCGGTCAAGGCGAGGTTGTGGAGGCGGGCGACGCCGAGCATGGCGTGGTGGACGCCGTCGCCTTTCAGGCGGCAGTCGCGGAGGATCTTCCAGGTCTTCATGCGGGCGAAGGTGTGCTCGACTCGGGCGCGGACCTTGCGGTGGGAGGTGTTGTGGGCTTCCTTCCAGGCCGGTAGCTCGGTCTGGCCGGGTTCGCGGCGGTGCGGGATGATCAGACCGGTGCCGCGGTAGCCACCGTCGGCGATCACGGGGGTGTTGCCGACCGAGCTCTTGGCTCCGGACAGTTCCCATGCCTTGCAGTCGTTGCGGTTGCCTGGCACGGGCCGGCCGACGGAGACGACAAGGCGTGAGTCGGCATCGATGACGACCTGGTGGTTGGTCGAGTAGCGGTAGTTCTTAGATTGCTCCGCCACGCTGTGGTCCCGTGTCGGCACCAGGGTGCCGTCTACGATCAGCACCGTGTCTCTGCGGAAGCGGCTCCGCAGCCGCAGCGCGAGCAAGGGACCGAGCTGGCTCACGATCCCGCCTGCGGCCGACTTCGAGATCCCGAACAAGGGAGCCAGCTGCCGCAAGGTCAGGTTCGTCCGCCAGTACGCGGTAACCAGCAACACCCGGTCTGCCAGCGGCAGGCTCCACGGACGGCCCCGGCAAACGCGGGGCGGCCCTTCGCGCCGCAGCATGGTGATCAGTTTCCCGAACTGCTTCGGGCTCAGACCGGAGTACGGCGCTATCCATGACGGCTCCGACGCCGTGATCACAGCCCCCACATGAAGATCATCTCAGTGGTGGGCCTGGCATCCCTGCACGGTCCAAACCTCCGGGCCCTGGATCTGTCGGCCGAGGTCAGTAGAGCCAGCGGTCCAGGAGCCCGGGCCAGAGGAACCCCTCGTAGCCGTTGAAGGCCGCCGGATCGATCTCCTTCAGCTCCTCGGCCAGCCGATTCAGCTCGGCGAAGGCCCGCTCTTCCTCTTCTTCAGAGAGGTACTCCTCGGGGCCGTCCGGCTCGTTGAGGAGGTCGGAGGCTTTGACGCGACTGCCATAACAGTGAAGGACGTCGAGCCACACACCGATACCCGAGTTGGCGAAGCCCGCCTCCCCGTCCGGCATGACGAAGTAGACCGCCCCGGTTTCCGGCTCGACGCCGAACGATGACCGCTCGGCCTGATCATCGGGGTCCGCCTGCTCGGTGAGACGGTAGAGCGGGCCCCGGGAGGTGAGGAGGGCTGGCTCAGCGTCGCTCTGCATCACGACTCGTTCGATGAGGCGCGGAGCGGCCGGGATGCCCACCTCGACGAGCTGTGCCTTCATAAAGTCCGGGATCCGCCAGCCGGCCACAACGTCCCGTCCGGCTCGCACGACATGCCCCAGACCGGCCCACTCGGTCAGCTGGTCGAACGTCGCCATCAAACGATCCTCTTCCGTCGGCTGTGGCCCTGACCCTATCGAGCGGCCTCAGGTCACGGCACAGCCGCACTTGCGGGACAGCCCTTAGAGTCTGTCTCATTTGGTGCTGGGCAGGTTCCTTGACACGAGCACAGCGAGCTGTCGCAACCGCTGGCAGTACTTGGCTGCTGCGGGGTCATTG
>NZ_JBVIPQ010000014.1:0-113361 GCF_055577795.1 Streptomyces sp. NPDC033174 | reverse complement strand
GGTTGTGGGGGAATGGCGGAGGGGATGAAGGGTGGTTGTGTCGTAACGGTCCCCCCCCCCCCCCCCCCCCGCCGCGACACCTGTCGACGCGAACCATCGCCGAGGCACCCCGATGCGACAGCCATGGCCGCGACAGCCATCGAACGGTCCGCCACGGCCGATCGACGGCGGATCGCGGGCCGGTCAGCAGATCCTGGGCAGCTGCTCCCCGATCGGCGGGTCGACGACTCGCCTGCCGCCGAGTGCCGTGCGGGCCACGACCATGCCCGGGTGTGACTCCACGGCCTCGCCGATAACTGTGGCCTTCGCGCCGAGTGGATGCGCGCGCATCGCGTCGAGAACAGCTTCGGCGTGCTCGCGGGGAACGAACGCCACGAGCTTCCCCTCATTGGCCACGTACATCGGATCGAGGCCGAGGACGGCGCAGGCGTTGGCCACGGGCTGAGGCACGGGGATTTTGCGTTCCTGCAGGACGACGCCGGTGCCGGAGGCCGCGGCGATCTCGTTCAGGGCTGCCGACAGCCCTCCGCGAGTGGGATCGCGCAGGGCGTGGAGGTCGGGGGTGACGGCGAGCATCGCCTCGACGAGACCGCCGAGGGGGGCGCAGTCGCTCTCGATCTCCACCCCGAATTCCAGACCCTCCCGGACACTCATGATCGCCACCCCGTGGACGCCGATCTCACCGCTGACGATCACGACGTCACCCGGACGCACACGGGTGGCCCGAAGATCGACGCCGTCTGGGATGAGGCCGATCCCGGAGGTGTTGATGAAGATGCCGTCCCCGTGACCCGATTCGACGACCTTGGTGTCGCCTGTCACGACTTCCACGCCGGCCGCTCGTGCGGCCGCGCCGAGTGCCGTGGCCACCCGGTCGACGACCTCGATCTCGACACCCTCCTCCAGGATGAATCCGCAGGACAGGTAGGCGGCCCGCGCGCCGCTCATGGCGAGGTCGTTGACCGTGCCGTTGACCGCGAGGTCGCCGATGCTGCCCCCGGGAAAGAACAGCGGCCTTACGACGAAGGAGTCGGTGGAGAACGCCAGGCGTGCGCCGCCGAGGGACACCGAGGCGGAATCGCCCAACTGGGAGAGAACGTCACCGCCGAAGGCGGGCGCGAAGATGTGCTGGACGAGCTCGGCGGAGAGGACGCCACCGCCGCCGTGGCCCATCACCACGCGTGGCTGGTTCCGCAGCGGGGCCGGGCAGCTCCAGGCGGTGAGGTCGGGTGCGGGGAGCTTCGTGGTCTCAGACAACGGGGATCACCTCCGGTGACGGGGTGGTGACGTCGAGGCGCCGGTAGAGGTAGTACGCCGCGCACGCACCCTCGCTCGAAACCATGGTGGCGCCGAGCGGAGTGCGTGGTGTGCAGGTGGTGCCGAACGCCGCGCATTCGTTCGGCTTGAGCAGCCCTTGGAGCACTTCGCCGCTGCGGCATTCGGCCGGTTCCCGGGTCGTGATGCCGGTGACCGAGAAGCGGTGCTCGGCGTCGAACTCGCGGTAGCGGGGGGAGAGCCGCCAGCCGCTGTCGGGGATGATGCCGATGCCTCGCCAGGCCCGGTCCGTGACTTCGAAGACGTCCTCCAGCATGGCGAGTGCGGCGGGGTTGCCCTCAGGCCGGACGGCGCGTGCGTAGGCGTTGTCGACGGTGTGCTCGCCGCGTTCCAGCTGCCGCACGGCCCGGCGTACGCCTTCGAGGATGTCCAGTGGTTCGAACCCCGTCACGACGATGGGGACGCGGTGACGGGCCGCCAGTTCCGGGTACTCGCCGATGCCCATGACACTGCACACGTGGCCGGCCGCGAGAAACGCCTGCACCCGGCAGCTCGGTGACTGCATGATCGCCTCGATCGCCGGGGGCACCCGGACATGGGAGACGAGCAGGCTGAAATTGGGGATGCCCAGCTTCTTCGCCTGGTGGACCGTCATGGCGTTGGGCGGAGCCGTCGTCTCGAATCCGATGCCGAAGAAGACCACTTCGCGCTGCGGGTTCTCCTGTGCCACCCTCAGGGCGTCCAGCGGAGAGTAGACGACGCGTACGTCGCCGCCCTCGCTGCGGACCTGGAAGAGGTCCCGGCCGGTTCCCGGGACGCGGAGCATGTCTCCGAAGGAGCAGAAGATCACATCGGGCCGGGACGCGATCTCCAGCGCCTTGTCGATGACCTCCAGCGGGGTGACACACACGGGGCATCCCGGCCCGTGGATCAACTCCACCTGTTCGGGCAGGAGCTGGTCGATCCCGTGGCGGATGATGGAATGGGTCTGGCCGCCGCAGACCTCCATCAGCGCCCAGGGGCGGGTCACCGTGGCGTGGATGTCGTCGAGCAGTCGGCGGGCGAGGACGGGATCCTGGAACTCCTCGATGTACTTCACTGCTGCGCCTCCTGCTGCGGGTGTGGGTCGACGGGGGCCTCGGTGAAGGGCCCAGCAGGGCCGCCGGCCTCGGCGGCCAGTTCCCATGGGTCACCGAACTCCTCCTGGAGAAGCCCGAGTTGCGCGAAGAGATCGAGGGTCTTCCGAGCCGACTCCTCGTCCAGACGCTGGAGCGCGAAGCCGACGTGGACGATTGCGTATTCGCCGACCTCGAGGTCCGGGAGGTACTCCAGGCACACCTCCTTCTGCACGCCGCCGAAGTCGACGGTGGCCATGCGGGTGCCTTCTCTCTCCCCGATGTCAAGCACTCTGCCGGGTACCGCCAGGCACATGGACTTCTCCTTGTCGTGGGTGATCTGTGAGGTGGGCGGTCCCCGCCACCATGAGCTGCCCCAGCGCCAGTCCGCCGTCGTTCGGGGGGACCCGGTGATGGCGGAGGACCGTGAAGCCGCGCTCGCGCAGCGTGCCGGCGCAAGCAGAGGAGAGCAGGGTGTTGCCGAAGACCCCGCCCGTCAGGGCGACGGTCTCGAGGCCGTGCCTCTCGCGGGCCAGTTCGCACAGTCGGCCGACGAGATCGGCGACGGAAGCGTGGAACCGCGCGGCGATGACGGTGCGGTCCGCGCCGGACCGCACGTCGGCCACCACCGAGGTCAGGACGGGCCCCGGATCGGCGATGACCGGGCTCCCGTGATCCGGCGGCGGAACCTGCACGGCGAAGGCGTAGCCGGAACCCGCGTCCGCCGCTCTGAGCGCGGCGCCCTCGAGCTCGATCGCGGCCTGGGCCTCGTACCCGGACCGGTGGCAGATGCCGGCCAGGGAGGAGACGGCATCGAAGAGGCGGCCCATGCTCGACGTGGGGGCGCAATTCACCCCGCGTTCCAACTGACGCTCGAGGATGACCAGTTCATCGGGAGGGCAGTGGGCCGCGCACGGCAGGTCGGGTGCCCAGGCGATGCCGGCAGAACGCAGATGGGACAGCGCCATGCGGTACGGGCGGTGCACGGCCGCGTCACCGCCCGGCAGCGGGACGTAGGCGAGGTGGGCGAAACGCGCGTACCCGGCGTAGTCGGCGAGGAGGATCTCGCCGCCCCAGACCGCTCCGTCGTCGCCGTAACCCGTGCCGTCGAAGGCGATGCCGATCACCCTCCGCCGGCCGTCCAGGCCGTGTTCGGCCATGGTCGAGGCGATGTGCGCGTGATGGTGCTGGACGGGTACGAGCGGCCGGGCACCGGCACTCCGCCGCGCCCAGTGACCGGATCGGTATCCCGGGTGCCGGTCGCACGAGAGTCGCGCGGGGATGACGCCGGTGATGGACTCCATCTGCTGTTCGGCACGTGCGTACGCATCCTGCGTGGCGAGGTCGTCCATGTCACCGATGTGCGCGGACAGCCAGGCCCGGCGGCCCTCTCCGATACAGAAGGTGTTCTTCAGGTCTCCTCCCACGGCGAGGGTCGCGAGGACCGGCAGGGGCAGGGACACCGGCAGGGGAGCGAGGCCACGGGACCGGCGCAACGTCAGCACCTCGCCGTCGCAGACACGCATCACGGAGTCGTCGCACGGAACATGGATCGGGCGGTCGTGGGTGAGCCAGGCGTCGGCGATCCCGGCCAGCCGCTCCAGCGCCTCGGTGTCGTCGGTGACGATCGGCTCTCCGGACAGGTTGCCACTGGTCATGACGAGCAGCGGTGGGCCAGGGGGATCGCCGGGGAGTCCGAGCAGCAGGTGATGGACGGGCGTGTACGGGAGCATCACACCGAGGTCGGGACAGCGCGGCGCGACCTCCTCGGACGGGCCCGCGGCGGCGATCCGGCGGCGCAGCAGCACGATGGGCCGCACGGGCCCGGTGAGCAGGCTCCGCTCCTCGGGGCCGACATGCACGAGGTGCTCGACCGCGGTGACGTCCCGGGCCATCAGGGCGAAGGGCTTGTCACCCCGCGCCTTGCGGCGGCGCAGCTCCGCCACGGCGCCCGCGTGGGAGGCGTCGCAGGCGAGGTGGTATCCGCCGAGCCCCTTGACCGCCAGGATCTTTCCGGCGGCCAGGAGCCGGCGGGCCTCGGAGACGGGGTCGGCATCCCCCGCCGCACGAGGAGGCAGGGGAGGGCGGCCGACGAGCAGCGTCAGACGCGGACCGCAGTCGGGACAGGCGACCGGCTGCGCGTGGAACCGGCGGTCGCCCGGGTCGGCGTACTCGCGGGCGCAGCGGGGACACATCGGGAACGCGGACATGGTCGTGTGTGCGCGGTCGTACGGCACTGCGGTGACGATGGTGAAGCGGGGACCGCAGTGCGTGCAGGTGATGAAGGGGTGCCGGTGGCGGCGGTCGACGGGGTCCGCCAGCTCGGCGAGGCACGCGGCGCAGGTCGCAACGTCGGGGGAGACCAGCGTCCGGGCGGGGCCACCCGTGCGGGAGGCGACGATGGTGAATCCGGAGCCGCCCGCGACGGGGACCTCGCAGTGGTCGACCGCGTCCACCACGGCCAGCGGGGGAGCGTCGGCCGCGAGCCGGTCGCAGAACTCCGACACCGCTGCGGGCGCTCCCTCGACCTCGGCGACGACGCCGTCCGGCGTGTTCGTGACGTGCCCGGCCAGTCCCAGCCCGATGGCTCGGCCGTAGACGTAGGGCCGGAACCCGACGCCCTGCACCACACCCCGAACGGTGACCCGCCGGCGCTGCACGGCTTCCATCAGGGGGTCTCCGCCGCGGCGGGCTGCGCATGCGGAGCACTGCGTCCGGGACCATGGTCAGGCCGGTGGCCGGCCCTGCTCTCGTGCTGCTGCGAAGCGTGGTGGTGAGCGTTTCCGTGCTGCCGCGTCATGACGGGTACGTGCGTTCCCGCGCCCGTACCGGCTGCCAGTGCCCGGTCGAGAAGGACACCGGCCCCTTCACCCCCGCGTGTCGAGGTGAGGACCACCTCGACGCCCGGATTGACCTGTTGCACGTTCGTGCGGAACGCGGCCTCGTCGAACTCGACGGCCTTCGCGATGTCGGTCTTGGTCACCACGACCAGCTGGGCCAGCCCGAAAGCGGTCGGGTACTTCAGGGGCTTGTCCTCGCCCTCGGTCACCGAGGCGAGGACGACCCTCAGTGACTCCCCGAGGTCGTAGGAGGCCGGGCAGACCAGGTTGCCGACGTTCTCCACGAAGAGGATCCGGGTGCCCTCGGGCAGCCACCCGTCCAGGTGCCGGCCCAGCATCCCCGCCTCCAGGTGGCAGAGCCCGTCGGTGAGCACCTGCTTGACCGGCGCGCCGGAACGGGCGAGCCGTACCGCGTCGTTCTCGGTGGCGAGGTCGGCGGTGAGTGCGGCGACGGCGACGCCCCGTTCGCGGGCGAGGAGCAGTTCCCGCTCCAGCAGCGCCGTCTTTCCGCTGCCGGGGCTGGACAGCAGATTGACGACCGTGACGCCCTGGGCCCCGAGTCCGGCGCGCAGGGCGTCCGCCGCCGCGTCGTTCTTCGCGAGTACCGCCTGTTGCAGGTCGACCACTCGGCACATGTTCAGGCCTCCTCGGAGATCGGTTGGCGAGTGCCCGGGGCAGTGGGGCCGTCTTCCCATTCGGCGCGGACGATCCTCAGCTCACGGCCCGACAGGAGCGTGACGTCGGTGGCGTTTCCACAGCCGGGGCAGCACAGTTCAGGAGGCATTCCGACCGCCCATTCGACGGTGCAGGAGTCGCAGCGGGCACGGGCCTCGACGGACTCGGTGCTGAGCTCCGCGCCTTCCAGGACCGTCCCGGCGCAGGCCAGTTCGAAGCAGAAGGCCAGCGCGTCGGGTACGACACCCGCCAGCTCGCCGACCTGAAGCCGGACGGCGGTGACAGCGGTCGCGCCACTGGCCTCGGCGGCTTCCTCCACCTGGGCCACGACGGCCATGGCGATCGACATCTCGTGCATCGGACTCCGTCCTGCCGCCGCTCATTAGACCGGCGCCGGGAGGGCGCTGCCGTCGGGCACGCCGACGACGGCATGCCCTGTACACCGTTCGGGCCTGACGGGCCGACGGCTCACATCCTGCGGATGCGGAAGTAGCGTCTGATGTCGGGGAGGACCTGTACCAGTACGGCGACGAGTGCGGCGGCGGTCGCCCCTCCGATGACGGTCTTCTTCATGGGACTCTCCTTGGTTCGCGGTGGGGCCGGGCTTCCTCGGAATGGAGGCCGGACGCGCCCTGGAGCAGGTCCAGGACCGTCCGTACGGCCTCCGTAACGGCATCGGCCACTGGTGGGCTCAGGCCGATGCCCTCGTCGACGGACTCCGGTTCGCAGCCGACGACCAGCGTGCGCCGGGGCGGAGTGGAGCCGGTCCCCGCGCACAGCGTGTCGAGCAGGGCGAGGACCGTGTCCGGGGACATCTGGTGGCCGTCGAGAGCGGCTCCACGGGGGGCCGCCGCACCGGGCTCGTCGACCTCGATCAGATAGAGCGTCCCGGGTGCGCCCCCGCGTGCGGTGGCGTCGACCAGGACGAGCGTGTCGTAGCCGTCGAGAAGCTGGTAGGCGAGGTGGACGCCCCGCACCCCGAAGTCGACCACCTCCACCCCCGGGGGCAGGTCATGTGCGGACAGGGCTCGCACGGTCTCCACCCCGAAGCCGTCGTCGCCGAGGAAGACGTTGCCGATGCCGGCGACCAGGATCCTGTCGCTCACGCGTCCTCCAGCGGGCTGACCTCGTCGGGCTGGAAGTACAGGAACCTGCCCTGCTCCCGGCGGATGTCCGCGCCCGGATCGTCCTCCACGGTGACCGCGAGGTGCACGCCGCCGTCGACATCGTGCAGCACGGCCTCGACCTGGGCGGCGCGCCCCTGGAGGAACAGGTCCTGGGCGTCGGTGCGCCTCGGACCGGGGCGCAGGAGGACGCGGCTGCCCACGCCCACGGAGACGCCGTCGACCGTGACCCGGTCACGGGCCGGGTCGGCGGTGTCCGCGCGGGCCGGATCCCACCAGGGGGTGTCCGGCCGAAAGACCGCCTCCTCCCGAGGGAGTTCGCCCAGAGGCCCGGCGAGTTCCGGTGACGGCTCGGACGCCGGGTCCGGACCCGTGACCTCGCGCAGGGCGCGCACCGCGCCGTGGAGCCGCTCCAGCACCTCCGGCGGCATGGAGTCGGCCAGGTCGATCACGGCGGCCGCCCGGGCGTCCGTTCCGCGCGCCTCGCGCTTCTCCTGGTCGGTCAGGGCCGCTGTGCGCAGGGCGAGGATCTCGTCGATCTCGGTCGCGTCATACATCGCCCCGGCGCTCTCGGGTGCGATGGCCGGGTGGTCCTCCAGAATGATCGGGGAGGAGAGCACCACGTCCGCGCGCCCGGGTTCACCGGCAAGCACGGGCCATGTACGCAGGTTGCTGCACGAGGCGACCGCCCCCCTGGCCCACTCGGGCGGATCGGTCATGGACACGAAGGACCCCGAGTCCAGACCCAGCAGAAGGTGCGCGGCGACGAGGGAGCGGGGGAGGGCCGCATCGCGTTCCGTGCTCCGCGGGTTCTCCGTCCCGGGAGTCCACGGGCTGGTGTTCTCCACCACCGCGGTCAGTTTCGACACCCGGTAGGGGCCGGGGACGTCGCCGAGCCGGAGCCGTACGACGCCCTCGACCTCCTCCGTGCGCCGGACGAGCCGGCCGAGGCACCGCCCCTCGGCGTCGACGACCGGCTCGAAGTCCTCGCGAGCACGGCGGGTGAAGGGGTGGGTGACGCCCTCGGCCGCCAACTCGGAGACGGTTGCCTGGATTTCGATCCGCTCCTCGATCCCTTCGTCCCAGGGGACCAGGATCCGGTCCGCCAGGCGCAGTTCGGCGACCTCGGTGAACGTGCCGTCCTCCAGGACCTCTTCGACGGTGCGCCGCTGGGCGTGGAGGAAGCGCAGCTCCACCGTGAGGGTCGCCTCGCCCCTGGGCTCCATCAGGATCTCGGTCTGCAGGGACGAGTGCTCCTCGTGCGCGGGGCCCCAGGCCGGCGGGACCAGGACCCCGAACTGCCAGCGCAGGCGGTTCTTGGCGGCCGACGCGCGATACGGATAGAGCACGTACCCCTCGAAGAGGACGGTGTCGGCCACCTGCCGGGCCGCGGCGAACAACGAAGCCGGCGCGGTCGTCGTCATGGCGCCGTCCCTTCGGTCACCGGGGACCGGACGCCGGCCGGCCGGAACGGGTTCGGTGGCGGCGACGGTGCGGCGCTCACCCCGTCCAGGAGGGCCCGTACTGTCGCCTCCCACGAGGCGAACGCGTGACGCGAGCGGAAGGCGAGCAGCTCGTGCATGGTGTCGCGGGGGAGCCGGAGCCAGCCGCAGCCAGGGAAGTGCTGCTCGACCATCTCGCGCCACACGGTCACCGGCATCCCGAAGACCGCTTCCCGGTCCCAGGGCACCGGCTCCACCCGGAAGCCGCGGTCGCCGGTGAAGGCGGTTCCCGAGAACAGCATCAGCAGCGGCGCCTCTCCCCCGTCGAGGGCGTGGAAGTAGCGAGTGGCCGCGATGTCCATGTCGTACGTGCACGGCACGGGTACGTCCGTCTCGGTCTCGCCGGTGAAGCCGGGCACCATGAGGGAGACCTGGGCGAACTGCACAGGCTGGAGCGTGCTGCCCCATCGGGACCGCTCGCCGAACAGGTCGGCCAGGCCCAGCGCCTCGGCTCGGTCGTAGTCCCGCCGGGCCGGCTCGATGCGGATCTGGCAGCGCAGGGCCATGGCATGCACCGGGGTGCTTCCGGCGGCGGTGATGCGCAGCCGGAAGACGAGGGTCGGCCCGGCGGCGTACGGATCGGCGCGCACACCGGTGCAGGTGAAGGTGAACTCCGTCATGACAGCGGCACCTCCACGACGGGCCGGGCGCGCTTCTCCACATCGTCGAAGAAACTCCGCAGTGCCGCCCGGGCCTCCGCACCTCCGTCGAAGCCCTGCCACAACAGCCGCATCCGCCCCACCAGTCCGTAACAGATGTCGATCGGCACCAGGAAGCACATGGTCCGCCCTTCGGAGCGGTACAGCAGCAGTGCCTCCACGTCGGGTTCGAGCAGGTCCGACAGGCGTCCCGCGCCGAGCACGGTCTGCCAGGTCTGCGGGTCGAGCTCGCATTCGGTGGCTCCCGCAGGGCTGGGGTAGAACCCGACAAGACGGTCGAGGGCGGCGTTGCGGAAGAAGAACGCGACACTGACGGGGATCTGGAGGAGCGCCCAAGCGCTGTCGTCGAGCCGGTGCCCGGGGTCGACGAGACAGCGGTCGGGGACGGCGCGGAACCGTCCTGTCGTCACCCCCGGACGGTCGAAGAGCAGGGCGCAGGCGGTACAGGCGCAGACCAGAGCGCGTTTCTCGGTGTCCACCAGATGGCGGTGGCCGTCCTCGGGCACCACCGTTGCGCACAGTTCGCAGGTCTCGGGCCGCGGCGTGGGTGGACCGGTGAACCGTCGCAGGCCGCGCGGGCCGTCCACTGCCGCGTGGTGCGCGCTCACGTCACCCGCGCCGGGGTGTGCGGACGCGTGCCGATCTGGAGCAGGGGCTTGGGCGGCTCCTCGGCCGGCTCCAGCTGCACGCTTGTCACCTCGGGCGCGAAGCAGGCCAGCACCTCTTCCACGGCCTGCCGTTCGGACGCCGTGTCGCCGCTCCCGGAGCATCCACAGCCCGTCCCGCCGCCGGCGGGCCGCAGCCGCAGGACGCCCGTGGTCTCGTCGAAAGCGATCAGGTGCAGGGGCTGACGTACGGAGGCGAGAGCGCGTTCGATCCGTGTGCGGACGTCCTCGGGGTGCAGACGGTGCAGGGCGAGCAGACCGGCCACCAGGTCGTCGTCGAACAGGGCGGTCGGCGGGGCGTCACCGAAGTGCTCGACGATACGGGCGAGTCCGGCGCCGTAGAAGTCCATCAGGACGCGCACCAGTTCCTCGGCGTCCGCGCAGACCGCCCGGTCACCGGTGGCGGCGAGCCGGTCGAGCACCTCCTCGACCCTGCGCCCCGCCTCCTGGGCGTCGATCGCCGCGCTCATCCGGCCAGTCCGCTCAGACCGGTGGGCACGTGCATCGTCTTCACCGTCTTGCCGCCGCCGACGTACATGTGGACTCCACAGGGCAGGCAGGGGTCGAAACTGCGGACCGTCCGCATGATGTCGATGCCCTTGAAGTTCTCCGGGGAGTTCTCTTCGAAGATCGGGGTGTTCTGCACCGCGTCCTCGTACGGCCCGGGCGTACCGAAGGTGTCACGGGTGCTGGCGTTCCACGGAGTCGGCGGATAGGGATGATAGTTGGCGATCTTGCCGTCCCGGATGACCATGTGGTGCGACAGGACGCCTCGCACGGCTTCGGTGAAGCCGACGCCGATCGACTCGTCCGGCACCTCGAACTTCTCCCAGGTCTGGGTGCGCCCGGCGCGGACCTCCGCCAGCCCCTGCTCGGCGCAGTGCAGCGCGATCGCGGCGGCGTACGCCTGGAAGTACGTGCGGGCGCGGTTGCGCTCCAGGGCGTTGCTCCACTTCGGGATCTTCCACTCGAAGCGGGTCTCGGGCTTGGTCATCGTGCGCGGCAGGTTGATGACGACGCTGTTGCCCGTGGCCTTGACGTAGCCGACGTCGACGAGACCGGACAGGGCGGTGGACCACAGGCGGGCGATGGGGCCGCCGCCGGTGTCGAGAGCGAGGTGCTCCTTGCCGTCGAACCAGCGGGGCGACATCACCCAGCTGTACTTGTCGTCGAAGTTCCGCTTCTGGGGCGCCGGGAGGGTGTGCTGGTTCCACGGGTGACGGGGGTCCACCGGATTGCCGAGCGGGTCGTGCGTGACGAACTGCTCCTGGCCCGCCCAGTCGTCGTAGTACGAGCTGCCCAGCAGGATGCGAATGCCCAAATTGATCTCGGTGAGATCATTGGTGACCAGCTTGCCGTCGACGATCACGCCCGGGGTGACGAACATCTTCCGGCCCCAGTCGCTCATGTTGGCGTAGGTGAAGTCGCAGTGCTCCGGGTCGTTGAGCGCTCCCCAGCAGCCGAGCAGGACCCGCCGCCGGCCGACCTCCTCGTACCCCGGCAGAGCCTCGTAGAAGAAGTCGAAGAGGTCGTCGTGGAGCGGGACGACCCGCTTCATGAACTCGACGTATCGCATCAGGCGGCTCATGTAGTCGGTGAAGAGCTGCACCGAGGCGATGGTGCCGACGCCGCCCGGATACAGCGTGGAGGGGTGCACATGGCGGCCCTCCATCAGGCAGAACATCTCCCGCGTGTAGCGGCTCACTTGGAGGGCCTCGCGGTAGAACTCGCCCTCGAGCGGGTTGAGCGAGCGCATGATGTCGGCGATGGTGCGGTAGCCGTGGTCGCCGGCGTGCGGAGCCTCGGTGCGTTCGGCCAGTTCGAGGACGCCGGGGTTGGTCTCGCGAACCATCTTCTCGCAGTAGTCGACCCCGACCAGGTTCTCCTGGAAGATGTTGTGGTCGAACATGTACTCGGCCGACTCGCCCAGGTTGATGATCCACTCGGCCAGGTGCGGCGGCTTCACCCCGTAGGCCATGTTCTGTGTGTAGACGGAGCAGGTGGCGTGGTTGTCACCGCAGATCCCGCAGATGCGACTGGTGATGAAATGCGCGTCGCGCGGGTCCTTGCCGCGCATGAACACGCTGTACCCGCGGAAGACCGACGAGGTGCTGTAGCACTCCGCCACCCGCTTCTGCTTGAAGTCGATCTTCGTGTGGATTCCGAGACTGCCCACGATCCGGGTGATCGGATCCCAGGCCATCTCGACCAGGCCGCTGCCGTCACCGGCCGCCTTCGTCTTCGGTGCCATCGTGTCTGCCGTGACCCTTCTTCTGAATTGGCGGGCGGGGTTGTGGGTGCGGGCGGGGCCGGGGACGCCGCTCACCAGGGCGGGCGGTAGCCGGTGGTCAGCTGGTCTCCGGTATGGCGCCACTTCGGCTCCTGGTCGACGGTGTGCGCCGTCATCGTCCGGAGCCGGCGGACGACCGCTCCGTACACACCGCTGGCTCTGCTGGAGACCTTGGCGCCGGGAGGTTCGTCCATGAACGGCATGAATTTGTCGGGGAAGCCGGGCATCGTGCAGGCGATGCAGATGCCGCCGACGTTCGGGCACCCGCCGATGCCGTTCATCCAACCGCGCTTGGGTACGTTGCACTTGACGACCGGGCCCCAACAGCCGAGCTTGACGAGGCACTGGGGCGAGTCGTAGGTGCGCGCGAACTGCCCCTGTTCGTAGTAGCCGGCACGATCGCAGCCCTCGTGCACCGTCGCCCCGAAGAGCCATGTCGGGCGCAGCTTGTCGTCCAGCGGAATCATCGGCGCCGAGCCCGCCGCCTGGTAGAGGAGGTAGGTCAGCGTCTCCGCGAAGTTGTCCGGCTGGATCGGGCAGCCCGGTACGCACACGATCGGGATGCCGGCCTGGGACTTCCAGTCCCAGCCCAGGTAGTCGGGCACGCCCATGGCGCCGGTCGGATTGCCCGCCATCGCGTGGATGCCGCCGTACGTGGCGCAGGTTCCGATGGCCACGACGGCCAGCGCCTTGGGGGCCAGCCGGTCGATCCATTCGCTGGTCGTGATCGGCTGACCCGTCTCCGGGTTGTCGCCGAAGCCGCACCAGTA
Organism: Streptomyces sp. NPDC033174; assembly: GCF_055577795.1. NCBI lineage: Bacteria > Bacillati > Actinomycetota > Actinomycetes > Kitasatosporales > Streptomycetaceae > Streptomyces > Streptomyces sp. NPDC033174. Next base: position 100,446 of record NZ_JBVIPQ010000014.1, on the reverse strand, counting down.
ACCCTCGGGTTTGATCGCCTCGTTGGGGACGGAGCCCTCGACGACCAGGACGAAGGGGTCGATCTCCCCGCGCTCGGCCTTGAAGAACCACTCGATGAAGGTGTCGGCGCCCCCCACCGGTCCGCATTCGAAGTCGATCAGCGGCCAGTGGACAGCGATCTTCGGCAGACCGGGCAGCGCGCCGAGCGCGATCTCCTCGATGCTCGGCTGCATCGCGGCGGTCAGGGAGACCGAGTCGCCGTCACAGCTCAGCCCCGCGTTGATCCAGAGAATGTGGATCGGGGACTCGTCCCCGGAGGTGTCGGCTACTTCGGCCGTGGTCTGCGTTGCTGCATCCATCGGGATGCCTCCTAGGGAGGTATGCGGCGATAGGTCGCATATCGACCATCATCCTTCTTGATAACAAGGAGCGGGCCCCTCCGCTACATCACCGTCGACCGATGGGGCGACCGCGACCGTCGCCCTGTCAGGGGGCAGGGGCGAGGTGGGGCGGAGTGCGGTCCGGACGTTCCTTGCGTACGAACGCGCGACGCAGCGCGTGATAGGGCGCCTCCGGGGCGGAGAAGGTGCGCAGCATGTGAACCAGCTCCTCCTCCCGGTAGGCCGCCAGTGGCTTCACGGCCTCCTGCCGCTCCAGCGCGGACTTCTTGGCGACGATGCGTGACTGCACCGCGGGTGACGAGGCCAGGTGTACGGCCATCCGGGCGATCTCGGCGGAGAACTCCTGCGGGTGGCAGTCCACCAGTCGGTCCACCAGGCCGAGTCGCTGCCCGGCCGTCGCACTGACCGGCAGTGCTTCCTCCATGAGGCGATCCGCCGCTGCCGCCCCGGCGCGCCGGGGCAGCGTGTACGTCCAGTACTCGGAGCCGTACAGCCCCATCAGCCGGTAGTGCGGGTTCAGGACCGCGCCCACCCTGCACCAGACCTCGTCGGCGGCCAGGGCCACCATCGCCCCGCCCGCGGCGGCGTTGCCGCCCAGCGCGGAGACCACCAGGCGGTCGGTGGTCCGCAGGACCGCCTCGACCAGGTCGTTCATGGCGTTGATGTTGGCCCAGGATTCCTTCCCGGGGTCCTCCGACGCCTCGATGACGTTCAGGTGGATCCCATTGGAGAAGAAGTCCCGGCAGCCACCGAGCACCAGAACCGAAGTGGGCCGGGAGCAAGCTGTCCTATAGGCCTCCAGCAGGCGGCGGCACTGCGCGGTGCTCATCGCTCCGCCGGGGAACGAGAACGAGAGAAGACCGGCCTGGCCCTTCTCCCGGTAGCGGATGTCGGACCAGGCGTGGCCGAAGTCGTCCGTGATCAGCGGCGCGGGGAGCTCAGGGACCTTCGGCAACTGCCCCGCGAGTGCGGCGACGGCGGGGAGTTTGATCGAGGCCGGCCCTCCAGGTTGCCGCCGGCGGCGCAGCTCGGGGATCCACACGGCGCCGTCGGCTGTGGCCCGGCAGATCGCCCCAGCCCTGGTGGCCAGCAACTCACCCGGTCGACCGCGCAGTCCGAACTCGGGGTGGCCGCCGTGCAGAAACCACTCACCGCCGAGCAGCTCGTCCAGCACGCCGGGCTGCGAGTCGGCGGCGCGCAGCTTGCGCACCACGGTCGCGGTGGAGTCCGATTCCCAGCTGATACGGCGCAATTCCTGAGCGAAGTACGGCCGCGTGCGGGCGGCGGCGACGCCGGTCGCACCCGCCTGGGCCTGCGGGGTGTAGGCACCGGAGGCGAAGCGCTCTACAGCCAGCAGCACTGCGGCCGCCGCCGCGTCGGACACCTCGTTGCGGTACAGATCGCTCTTTCCCACCGGCGGTAGCGTGCAGGCCACCGTCGCCCAGACGTCACCGGCGTCCATCTCCGCATTGGCCTGCAGTACGGTGACACCCCACTGGATCGCGTCCTCGTGGATCGCCCAGTCGAGCGAGGACGGGCCCCGGTCGCCCACGGGCCCCGGGTGGACGACAAGACATGTGTGTGCGGCCCACACGTCCTCGGGGATGGCGCTCTTCAACATGGGCGCCACGACGAGGTCCGGGTCATGCCGGCGCACTGCCGTCAGCAAGGACGCGTCGCCGAGGGCGAGCTCCACCACCACGCTGTGGCCGTGATCTCTCAACTCGGCGTGCACCCGCTGTGTAAGGCTGTTGAACGCGCTTGCCACGAGCAAGATCCGCACCGGCGACCTCCGATTCCCAGCGCCCCAGGCGGGACAGGCGCTGACCCGACGGCCATGTTCGACCACTGGGGAACCGAGCCTGTCCACGCGCTGCCGCAGCGTCCCTCGAACGGGCGCTGCCGAGGGCCACAAGGCGGCTCATCAGTGCGCGGATCGCCCCTGCGCACGGCGCGAACGGACTACACGGGGCGCCGTCCCGGAGCGGGTGGCCGGCGCACGGTTGGTCCGTGACTGGCCCGGAAGCGCTGGTCAGGAAGGGGACGATGGTGGGGAAACTGCTGGCCACGGCAAGAACCGGGCGTCACCATCAAGGGAACACCGGAAGGCGCCTGACGGGTGGAAGCCCAGGTCGGGCGCCCTCTCTCGTGTGTCTAGAAGAAGCCGAGCTTCTTCGGGGAGTACGACACCAGCAGGTTCTTCGTCTGCTGGTAGTGGTCCAGCATCATCTTGTGGGTCTCGCGGCCGATGCCCGACTGCTTGTAGCCGCCGAACGCCGCGTGCGCCGGATACGCGTGGTAGCAGTTCGTCCAGACCCGGCCCGCCTGGATCGCTCGCCCTGCCCGGTAGGCGGTGTTGATGTTCCGGGTCCACACGCCCGCGCCGAGGCCGTACGGCGTGTCGTTGGCCGTGCTGATGGCGTCGTCGAAGTCGGTGAACGAGGTGACCGCCACCACCGGGCCGAAGATCTCCTCCTGGAAGATCCGCATCCGGTTGTCGCCCTCGAAGATGGTCGGCTGGACGTAGTAGCCGCCGGCCAGTTCACCGTCGTACTCGATCCGTAGGCCGCCCGTGAGGATCTTCGCGCCTTCTTGGAGGCCGATGTCCAGATACGAGAGGATTTTCTGCAGCTGGTCGTTGGACGCCTGCGCTCCGATCATCGTGTCCGTGTCCAGGGGGTGGCCAGGCAGGATCTTCTCTGTGCGGGCGACCGCCGCCTCCAGGAACTCGCTGTAGTGGCTGCTCTGGATCAGCGCCCGCGACGGGCAGGTGCACACCTCGCCCTGGTTGAGGGCGAACATGGTGAACCCTTCGAGTGCCTTGTCACGGAAGTCGTCGTCCGCCGCCCAGACGTCGTCGAAGAAGATGTTCGGCGACTTCCCGCCCAGCTCCAGCGTGACCGGCTTGATGTTCTCCGAGGCGTACTGCATGATCAGCCGCCCCGTCGTCGTCTCGCCGGTGAACGCGATCTTGGCGACGCGCGGGCTGGACGCCAGCGGCTTGCCCGCCTCCGCGCCGAAGCCGTTGACGATGTTCACCACGCCGGGCGGCAGAAGGTCGGCGATCAGGCTCATCCAGAAGTGGACCGAGGCCGGGGTCTGTTCGGCGGGCTTCAGTACGACGGCGTTACCCGCGGCCAGCGCGGGAGCCAGCTTCCAGGTCGCCATCAGGATCGGGAAGTTCCACGGGATGATCTGCGCCACCACCCCGAGCGGCTCGTGGAAGTGGTACGCGACGGTGTCTTCGTCGACCTCGCTGAGGGAGCCCTCCTGGCCCCGCAGCGCCCCCGCGAAGTACCGGAAGTGGTCGATGGCGAGCGGGATGTCGGCCGCCAGCGTCTCGCGGACCGGCTTCCCGTTCTCCCAGCTCTCGGCGACCGCCAGCTCCTCCAGATGTGACTCCATCCGGTCGGCGATCCTCAGCAGGACGTGCGCGCGCTCGGCGGGCGCCGTACGGGCCCAGGCGGGCGCCGCGGCGTGCGCCGCGTCCAGGGCACGCTCGACGTCCTCGGCGGTCCCGCGGGCCATCTCGGTGAAGGGACGGCCGTCGACCGGGCTCGGGTTCTCGAAGTACCGGCCTCGGGCCGGGGCGACGTACTCCCCACCGATCCAGTGGTCGTAGCGGGAAAGGTACGACATGATCGCGTCGTCGGTACCCGGCGCTGCGTAGCGGGTCATCGTGCACGGCCTCCCTCGGACGGCGGCCGGCCGCCCTCGGCCGGCGCTCACGGCGAGGCTAGGAACCGGGACGTTGCAACCCCGTTGCGCCGGCGGACAGTTCCCTGTCCAGTGCGCGCAGCCGGGCCACCACCGGCGGCCGGGCGCTCGCCGGCACCGCCGCCGCCAGCGCCCTCCACACGACCGGGTCGTCCTCGCCCCACGGGCTGTACGCCCAGTCGGCGAGCAGCCCCGGGTCGCCCCGGTCTACCAGCGCGGCGCGCAGCTGACCTGCCAGCCGCTCGCGCAGCCGCACGACGGCCGGTGCCGAGGAGCCGGGCAGCAGCGGACCCGCGTAGCAGCCGAGCGCGGCGGACAGCGCACCCGAGGCGAGCCGGCGCGCCACCGTGTCGAAGTCCGCGTCCAGGACTCCCGCCAGCCGGTACGGCCGCGAACGCAACAGATCCGCGCCGAGGATCGCGCGCAGCCGCGACAGCTCGGCCCGCAGCGTCACCGGGGTGACCGACTCGTCCTCGTACAGCAGCGTCAGCAGCTCCTCACCGCCCACACCTTCCGGACGCCGGGTCAGCACGGCCACGATCTCGCTGTGGCGGCGGCTCAGCCGGATGCTGCGCCCGCCGGCGACCAGCAGCGCCTCGTTCCGGCCGAGGGCCGTCAGCCGCATACGGTCGTCGGACGGCACCGGGGCCAGCAGGGCCAGCTGGGACTCGGCCGCGCGCGCCACCGCCTGCACGAACGCCAGGCTGTGCGGATGCGCGAGCCGGTCCCCGCCCGTGATGTCGACGGCGCCGAGCAGCCGCCCGCTGTGCGGATCGTGCACCGGCGCCGCGGCACACGTCCACGCCTGCACAGGCCGCCGGAAGTGCTCGGCGGAGAAGACCTGAACCGGCCGGTCCAGGGCGATCGCGGTGCCCGGCGCGTTCGTCCCCGCGACCGACTCGGTCCAGCGGGCGCCGGCGACGAAGTTCATCGGACCGGCCCGGCGCAGGGTCGCCGCGTGCCCCTCGACCCACAGCAGCCGCCCCGACGCGTCGCACACGGCCACCAGATGTTCCCCGTCGGTCGCGTACGCGCCCATCAGCTCCCGGACCACCGGCATCGCGGCGGCCAGGGGGTGGCCCTCGCGGTAAGCGGCGAGGTCGTCGTCGGCGAGCTCCACACAGGCGGCGCCGTCCGGGCTCACCAGGGCCCGTGCCGAGCGCCGCCACGACTCGGCCACCAGCGCCCGTACGGAAGGTCTCGGCATCTCCCCGCCGGAGGTGAACGCGTCGTGAGCCCGCCGCAACGCGCCGGCGTCCGGCCCCGCGGCCGCCCATGCGTCGATGCCCAACTCGGCCTCCCCGGTGAGGGTTTCGGTCCCGTGGGGCTCATCGTGGTACCGGCGCGGACCGCCGACAACCGGGCGCGCGCCACCCTGTCCGGTCTTCGCTCCCAAGCCTCCCGTACAGTGGGCCCGGGCCGTGACTGGCGCGTGAGGTGGAGTACCACCGGGGAGCGGCCCGACGGACTCCGACCGGACCCCGTCACTGCCGTGCGCCTGGGCGATCAGCATCGATGCTCAGGAGTCGCCCATGTCCACCGTCCCCACCGCCCGCCTCATCGACGGCACCGCGCTCGCCCGCCGCACCGTCGAGGAGACCGCGGCCCGCGCCGCCGAGATCACCCGGCGCACCGGCACCGCCCCCTGCCTCGCCACCGTCCTCGTCGGCGAGGACCCCGCGTCCGTGACGTACGTCCGGATGAAGCGCGCCCGCTGCGAGAAGGCCGGAATCCGCTCCCGCCACATAGAGCTGCCCGCCACCACCACGACCGAGGAACTCGTCGCCACCCTCACGGACCTCTCCCAGGACCCCGAGGTCAACGGCATCCTGCTCCAGCACCCGGTCGGCCCGCACATCGACGAGCGCGCCGCCTTCGAGGCCATCGCCCCGGAGAAGGACGTCGACGGCGTCACCATGACCTCCTTCGCCGCGATGAGCTTCGGCCTGCCCGGCTTCGTGTCCTGCACGCCCGGCGGCATCATGCGGCTCCTCGACGCCTACGACGTGGACCCCACCGGCAAGCGCGCCGTCGTGGTCGGCCGCAGCGCCATCCTCGGCAAGCCGGCCGGGATGCTCCTCCTGGCCCGGGACGCCACGGTCACCTACTGCCACTCGCGCACCACCGATCTCTCCTCGATCGTCCGCGAGGCCGACATCCTGGTGGCGGCCGTCGGCCGCCCGCGCTTCATCCGCGGCGAGGACATCAAGCCCGGCGCTGTCGTCATCGACGCCGGCTACAACCCCGGAAACGTCGGCGACGTCGACTTCGAGCCCGCGGCCAGGCGGGCCGGCCTGATCACGCCCGTTCCCGGCGGCGTCGGCCCGATGACCATCGCGGTACTCCTGGCCCAGACGGTGGAGGCGGCCGAGCGTCAGCTGGGCCTGCGGACCGGCACCCGGGCGGGGGCGGATGGCCCAGGGGGTGTGGGCGCGGCCGATGGCCGGTGACAGGCCCCTTGGCCTCTGTCCGCGACCCGCCCCGGCCCGGGCGCGCTCCCGGCTCCCGAGGACAGGCCCGGCCTGCCTCAACGGCGACCAGGGCGCGCCCTGTTCCTCCCCGTCCCCGTCCAGCCCGGCCCGTCTCGGCCGCCCCCACCGCTCAGGCGGAGCCTTCCAGGAACCCTGCCAGTGCCGTCGCCGGGTCCTGGTCCGCCGGGCCCGCGGGTGCCCACCGTCCGCTCTCCTTCCGGTAGGGCCACCACCGGCCGTCCTGCCCCAGGCGCAGCTGTACGTCCTCGCCCACCACCGTCCAGCGGGCCGCGCCGCTCACCGGCCGCAGGTGCGGGCGCTCGCCCGCCTCCCACGCCTCGGCGAGCCGGGCCGCCGCGCGCTCCAGGGCCTCGGGCGTGGGCGTCCACTCCTCCTCCAGTACGGCCAGAGCGGCCGGGCCCCCGACACGCCACGCGCGCGTGGCCAGGTCCAGGGCGGCGCGCTGCCGTCCCGTCCCGGCGGCCAGCCGTGTCACGATCCCAGGGGCGGGGGCCGCCGCGGCCAGTCGTACCGCGTCCTGGTCCAGGTTCAACGGGGGCTCGACCGGGTGGCCTTCATGGCCCGGAGCCAGGGCCTCCGCCAGCATCCGACATGCCCGCGCCGCCGCGTCGGCCGCCAGGAACTCCAGGGCGGCCGGGTCCAGACCCGGGGCGGGTCCCGCCTCGGTGTCCAGGGCCGGGGGTTCGCCGACGGCCGTGGGCAGCGGCGGGGGAGGGGGCAGCGGAGGCAGGATGTCCCGTGCGGCGAACGCCTCCGCGGCCGGCACCCCGGCCGGCGACCCCGCCGGTTCCCCGCCCCAGGCCGGCTCCCGGTGCTCCCGCGCCGCCCGTGCGACGCTGCGGACCTGAAGCGCGTCGAGCAGCCGCCGCTCTCCGCGCCCCCGCATCAACAGCAGCACGAAGGGATCCTGGTCGAGAAGGCGCGCCACCTGATAGCAGAGCGCCGCCGTGTGCGCGCAGTGGTCCCACGCCTCGCAGCCGCACTCGGGCTCCAGATCGCCGATCCCGGGCAGCAGGTCGAGACCCGCGGCCGCCGCGTCCTCCACCAGGTGCGGCGGCATCTCGCGGTCCAGCAGGGCCGCGATGTGGCCGGCGCTCTCGGCGGCCAGATCCAGCAATCGCTCCCACTCCCCGTCGGAGAATTCGCGGAGCAGCACATCACTGCGGTGCCCCGTGCCGTCCCGGTCCTTGACGACGGCGGTGAGCCGCCCCGGCCGCACCGAGACCGCGCCGACCGCCCCCTCGCGCGCGTTCCTCCTCCCCTTCTTGAGCTGCTCGCCGTCCAGGACGGTGTCCTCCAGCGCCTTCAGCCAGGCCCGCCCCCACCAGCTCCGCGCGAAGCCGCCGCCGCTCACCGGCGCCGGCGCGGCGAAGGTCCGCTCGTCCTCGCCGCCGAACCGGCCCCCGCCCTTCCCGTCCTCGTCGCGGCCGTCGTCGTCGTACGTGTCCCGCGTGTCTCTCATCGGCCGCTCCCTCGCAGCTCCACCAGATCCGCCAGCTCGGCGTCGGTCAGTTCGGTCAGCGCTGCCTCGCCGGAGCCCAGAACCGTGTCCGCCAAGGCCTGTTTGCGCGCCAGCATCCCGGCGATCCGGTCCTCGATCGTGCCCTCCGCGACCAGTCGGTGGACCTGCACCGGCTGGGTCTGGCCGATCCGGTAGGCGCGGTCGGTGGCCTGCGCCTCCACGGCCGGATTCCACCAGCGGTCGTAGTGCACGACATGACCGGCACGGGTCAGGTTGAGCCCGGTGCCCGCCGCCTTCAACGACAGCAGGAAGACCGGCACTTGGCCCTCCTGGAAGCGGTTCACCATCGCCTCCCGCTGGGCGACCGGTGTGCCGCCGTGCAGGAACTGCGTCACCACCCCGCGGTCCGCCAGATGCCGTTCCAGGAGCCGTGCCATGGTGACGTACTGGGTGAAGACCAGCACGCTCGCGCCCTCGGCGAGGATGGTGTCGAGAAGCTCGTCGAGGAGTTCCAGCTTCCCGGAGCGGTCCGCGATCCTCGGCGCCTCCTCCTTCAGGTACTGCGCCGGGTGGTTGCAGATCTGCTTCAGGCTCGTCAGCAGCTTCACCACCAGGCCGCGCCGCGCCATGCCGTCGGCCTCGGCGATCGCCGCCAGCGTCTCCCGTACCACCGCCTCGTACAACCCGGCCTGTTCCCTGGTGAGGGACACCGTGTGGTCGGTCTCGGTCTTCGGCGGCAGCTCGGGCGCGATGCCCGGGTCCGACTTGCGGCGCCGGAGCAGGAAGGGGCGGACCAGCGCGGCGAGGCGCTCGGCGGTGGCGGGGTCGTCGCCGCCCTCCACGGCCTGCGCGTACTGACTGCGGAAGGTTCCGAGGCGCCCCAGCAGCCCGGGCGTCGTCCAGTCCAGGATCGCCCACAGCTCGGTGAGGTTGTTCTCCACGGGGGTGCCGGTCAGGGCCACCCGGGCCCTGGTCTCGATCGTGCGCAGCTGCTTGGCCGTGGCGGCGTACGGGTTCTTGACGTGCTGGGCCTCGTCGGCGACGACGAGACCCCAGGCCGGCCGCGCCAGTCGTTCGGTGTCGAGCCGCATCGTGCCGTAGGTGGTGAGGACGAACTCCCCGTCCGCCAGCCCTTCGAGGCTGCGCGCGGATCCGTGGAAGCGGCGTACGGGCGTGCCCGGCGCGAACTTCTCGATCTCGCGCTGCCAGTTGCCCATCAGCGAGGTCGGACAGACGACGAGCGTGGGGCCGGCGGCCGCCGGGTCGGTCTGCCGGTGCAGATGGAGGGCGATGAGGGTGATGGTCTTGCCGAGGCCCATGTCGTCGGCGAGGCAGCCACCGAGACCGAGGGACGTCATGCGGTGCAGCCAGTTCAGTCCGCGCAGCTGGTAGTCGCGCAGTGTGGCAGCGAGGGCGGCGGGCTGGGCGATCTCCTGTCGACCGCCCTCCGGGTCCGCCAGTCGCTCACGCAGCCGCGCGAGCGGGCCGGTCGCCTCGACGGCGACGCGCCGGCCGTCGACCTCGGCCGTGCCGGTCAGTACGGCGCCGAGCGCGTCGATCGGGGTGACCTTGCGGTCCTGGCTCTCCCGGGCGCGCCGGACCTCCTCCGGGTCGATGAGCACCCACTGGTCGCGCAGGCGCACGACGGGCCGTCCGGCCTCGGCCAGGCGGTCGAGCTCGGCGCGGGTGAGGTCGTCGCCCCCGAGGGCGAAGCGCCAGTCGAAGGAGAGCAGGGCGTCGGCGGAGAGGAACGACGGCAGACCGGAGGTGTTCCGGCCACCGGCCCCGTCGGCTCCGTCGCTCCCCTCGGCACGTCCGGCGCTTCCGGCGCTTCCGGCGTTTCCGTCCGCGGTAGCGTCGCTGTCCGCCGGTGGTCCGATCACGGCGCGCGCGGTCAGCTCACGCGTCAACTCCCGGGGCCAGTGCACCTGGACGCCCGTCGCCGCGAGCGCCCGCGCGGCCTCGCCGAGCAGCTCGGTGACCTCCTCGTCGGCCAGATCCACGGCGTCCGGCACCGCGGCCGACAGCAGCGGGGTCAGCGGCGCCCAGGCGCGGGCGGCGCGGCGCAGCGCGAGCAGGGCGTCCATCCGCGCCCGGGGCCCGAACGCGCCGCCGGCCGGGCCCGCTCCGGTCCAGACCTCCGCCGCGTCCGCCACCAGCGCCGGGTCACTGACGCTGTGCAGCTGCGGCACGGCCCGGAAGGCGGGGGCCAGTTCGTCGGTCAGTCCCGGCAACTCGACGCGCAGGGAGACGCGTACACCCGCGTCGTACCCGGCAGCCACGTCCGACGCCCAGCCGCGATGGCCGGGCAGATACTGCGGCTCGTCGGCCGCGTAGGCGGGGCCACCGGCCGCGAGCGGCGCGGCGGGCGTCCGGGGCAGCGTGTCCGCCACCGCGTCCAGAAAGGCACGCAACAGGCCCTCCTGCTCGGGCAACAGGACCTCCTTCTTCCTCCCCTCGCCGTCCTCCGCCGCCGCGAGGGGGACGGCGTGGGCGTCCGGCGGCATCGAGGCGGCGAGCGTGCGGACGCGCTCCAGATCTTCCGGGGACATCGGCCCGATGCGCCAGGCGTCATGGTCCGTGGCGGTGAGACCGGGCAACAGCAGCCCTCGCGCGACAAGTTGGAGGCCCAGCAGGGCCGCCGCGCCCCAGAACGCGCTCGCCGGTGAGGCGTCGGGAGACATCCGTGCCCGGGTGAGAACGGGCAGCGCGTCCCGTACGGGCAGCACCAGCGCCGGGACGACGCGGGGCCGGGCGTCGTCCGCGACGACGACGTGGTCCTCGACCCCGGCGCCAGGGGCGGCGGGTGGCACCTCACCGTCGGGCGACCAGAAGGCGATCCGTCCCCGGCGGGCGGGATCGGCGGGCAGGAAGACGGCGGAGCAGGCGACGAGTGGGGAGAGCTGGGGGAGGGTTGCCGCGGGAAGTCTCTGCACAGCGAAGACGCATTCCTCAAATTTGACTACTGCGGGACCGGAGCCGCCGAGGGTACCGGATCGGCCGCCGGACCGGGAGCACGGACGAGGTGACCCGGCTCACATGAGAGCCCCCGAGCAAAGGGGTGGGTGTAGCCAGCACCACCCGGCCCCCCGGGCGGGCCCCCCGGAAACCAGGGGGATGGCGCCATGGCCCGGAACGATCTCTCCTTCGTACGTTTCTGGGGGCCGGCGCAGTCGGCGCACAGACCCACGGACACGGGAGACCGCCATGCCACAGGCCACCGCAACGCTCACGGCGCCCACCGCCGCACCCCCGGCGCCGCCCCGGAACCCCGGCAGCGAATTCTCACCGCTGCTGCGCACCGTCAACGAGGAGGGGCTACTGGAGCGCCGCCCCGGCTGGTACGCCCGGGGCATGGCCGTCAACTTCCTCGGCCTGGCAGCCGTCGTGGCCGGCCTCGTCCTCTTCGGCCACTCCTGGTGGACGCTGCTGCTCGCCGTACCGCTGGCCCTGCTCTCCGCGCGGGTGGCCTTCGTCGGACACGACGCCGGCCACTCCCAGATCGCCGCCGACCGCCGCACCAACCGCCTCATCCAGCTCGTCCACGCCAATCTGCTGCTCGGCATGAGCCAGGAGTGGTGGAACGACAAGCACAACCGGCATCACGCCAACCCCAACCACCTCGACAAGGACCCCGACGTCGCCGCCGACATCCTCGTCTTCGCCCAGCACCAGGCAGAGGGGCGCACCGGCTTCCGCGGCTGGCTCACCCGCCACCAGGCATGGCTGTTCTTCCCGCTGACGACCCTGGAGGGCATGGCACTGAAGGTGTACGGCTTCCAGGCGCTGTTCTCCAAGGACAGCCCCTGCCGGACCCGGCGCGACCGCCTCGTCGAGGGCGCTCTGCTGTTCGCGCACGTCGCCGGCTACGCGGCGCTGCTGCTCGCCACCCTCCCGCTCGGCCACGCGGTCCTCTTCGCCCTCCTGCACCAGATGCTGCTCGGACTGCACCTCGGCATGGCGTTCGCGCCCAACCACAAGGGCATGGAGATCCCCGTCGCGGACGGTGAGCGCTGGGGCCATCTGCGCCGGCAGGTACTGACCTCCCGGAACATCCGGGGCTCCTTCCTCACCGACTGGTTCCTGGGCGGACTGAACTACCAGATCGAGCACCACCTCTTCCCGAACATGCCGCGCCCCCACCTGCGCCTCGCCCAGCCCGCCGTCCGCGCCCACTGCCGCTCGCTGGGCATCCCCTACACGGAGACCGGGCTCGTGGACTCCTACCGGCAGGCACTCGGGTACCTCCACGAGGTGGGCGAGCCGCTCCGTGCGGTCTGACGGATGGGCGGACCGGGGCCGGCGGGAGGGAACCGTCGGCCCCCGCCGGGCGTTCAAGGGAACAAGAAGCGCGGCCAGGGCCGCGAAGGAGGCACACGATGTCGACAAACGCGAAGATCGCGATCGGAGGAGTGGCCATCGGGCTGCTCCTGATCCCTCTGATCGGATTCTGGCTCTCGCTCCTGGTGGTCCTCGGCGTTCCCGCCGTGGCCTATCTGGCGCTGGACCCGAGCCAGCGCAGGCGGCTGCGCAGGGTCTCCCGCAAGCAGATCGGCCGCTGACGCGCCGCCCGCTGACGCGCCGCCCGCTGACGCGCCGCCCGCACCGACCACTGACGCGCCCGCGCCGATCGCGCTGTCCGCTTTCGCCGACGGCCGGACCTCTGGGGACGGGTCCGGTCGCCGATGCCGGTGGAGTGGCCACGGGTAGGGTCGGGGTGATCACCGGTACGGGAGAGGGGAGCTCCGCGGAATGAGCGCGAGAGTCACGACGGTCAGCAGTAACGGCACCTACAGCTTCAGCAAGCCCCATCGGGACGGCATCACGCTGCTGGCCGGGCTCGGGGTGGAAGGGGACGTCCACGCGGGCGTCACCGTGAAGCACCGCTCGCGGGTGGCCAAGGACCCCACCGCCTTGAACCTCCGGCAGGTGCACCTCATCCACGAGGAGCTGTTCGACGAGCTCGCCCTTGCCGGCTTCACCGTCAGGCCGGGTGACCTCGGAGAGAACATTTCCACGCGCGACATCGACCTCCTCGGCCTGCCGACCGGGACCATGCTGCACCTCGGAGACGAGGCAGTCGTCGAGGTCACCGGCCTGCGCAACCCGTGCGCGCAGATCGACAACTTCCAGCACGGGCTGCTCAAGCAGGTCCTCGGCCGGGACGCGTCCGGCCGGATCGTGCGCAAGGCCGGGATCATGACGATCGTGAAGACGGGCGGAGTCGTACGGCCCGGCGACGCCATCGGCATCGAGCTGCCGACCGGGCCGCACCGGCCCCTCGAAATGGTCTGAGCCCCAGCGGGCCCCGGCCCCGGTCCCGGCCGTATCGCGGTGTGCCTGTCAGGACGGGCGCACAGCGATCTCGTCCAGTGACGTGAGCAGGGCCGGCAGCCTGGGGCCCCGGGCCACCGGGAGGACCTCCCGCGGCTCGTCGTCGAGCAGGACGAACGCCATGTCGTCGGTACGGGCCACCAGGGACCAGCCGGGACCGTCGGCCCGGAGCATCCGCGCGCCGTCCGGGGCGAAGGTGGACCGCACCCGCCCGACCGGCGGCGGCTCCTCCAGATAGCCGCGCAGTTCCTTCAGTGCGCGCCGCACCCCGTCGTACGGATCCGTCCCCGCCGGCGCCGCACCGTCGTCCTGCGAGTCCGTGGCCGCCTCGGAGCCCGGACCCGAGTCCGCCTCGGCGCCGTCGTCCGTGACCTGCGCGTCGTCCGGCTCCTCGTCGAACTGGGCCCGCCACGCCGTCCACTGCAACGCGATCTCGTCCGCGCCCAGCCGCCGCTGCGCGGGCCCCCACTCACCGCCGTCCACCGGCCTGAGCAGCGGTGGATCGCCCTCCTCGGGCTCCGGGTCGTGCGGGGCCGGCAGGTCCGGCGCGGCGGTCGCCACCGCCAGGGGCCAGCCGGGCATCCCCGCCACCACGGAGCGCTCGTCGGGAGACAGGTCGTACGCCATCCCGCAGTCCCACGAGGCGATCGCCACGGCGACCAGCGACACGTCGTCGACCACGACCGTCCACCGCGCCCCGTCGCCGTCCTGGCCGAGGACCAGGCCGTAGCCCTGGGCGTACGGCTCGAGGCCCAGCGCCGCGCACGCCGCCGGATAGTCGTCGCCGAGCACGCTCGGGAACTGCGCGGGCGTCAGCAGCACGGCCGTCAGCACATACAGCGCGTCGTCCGTGCCGCCCGCGGTGTCGGCGCCGTCGTCGACGACAGCGCCGACGTCATCCGTCCCGGCCACGGCAGCCTCCCCATCCCGATCGTTCGTCGGCGCACCATAACCAGTGGGTAACCCGCACGTCGAGAGGTGGCCGGGGGGAAAGTGGTGCGCGCCGTTCCGGGTCAGGCCGCCGGCAGCCCGAGCAGGCTCCGGGCCACCTCCTGCGGGGACTGGTCGCGCTCCCGGGCGAGGGCGATGACCGCCCGGCAGGCCAGCTCGCTCACTCCGAAGGAGAGCGCCTCGGGCGACACCCACGTCACGGCCTCGTCCATCCGCTCCTGATCGTCCTCCGCGCATCCGGCGACATAGGTCGCGGCCGCTTCGAAGAGGTTGTGCTGCCGGGAGCCTTCGGCGCGCCCGGAGCCCTCCCGTCGCTCGAGGATCTTCTTCCCGTACGCGCGGAGCCCGCGCAACGTGTCGAGCATTGCGGCCCACCTTCCCCACGGGCGGCGCGCTCACCGCCGGTTCTCCCACGCTTCACCCTCCAACGTAGGGCCGGACGTCCCGGGGCAGAAGAGGGCCGGTGCGGGCGGGGCTCGGGCCGCCTGTGTCCGTCGTCGCCGTGCGCGCGAGCACGGAGCCCCGAACGCGCTCGGAACCGGCGGGTGCCCCGAGGTCGGCGAAGTCCTCGGGGAGGGGTGGCCCCTTGAAACGGCTCACGAGCCAGGACGCCGGCGCGGTACGGTCACCCCTCCCGCACGGCCACCGCGAGGAACCGGCTGTCCTCGTCAACGTACGACTCCGTCCGCCAGCCCGAACGCTCCAGCAGCGGACGGAGGTTGGCCTCCGCGCGCAGATCGTCGTCGGTGATCTGCCGGCCCTGGCGCGCGGCGAGCGCGGCGCGGCCGATGGGGTGGAAGAGCGCGAGCAGTCCGCCCGGGCGCACCACCCGGGCCAGCTCGCGCAGATTCTCCTCGGGGTGCGGCAGATGGGAGATCAGGCCCGCGCCGAACACCGCGTCCAGGGACTCCTCGCGCAGCGGCAGCCGGGCGACATCGGCGAGGAGCAGGAATCCGTGGTCGGCGCGCCCGGCCCGGACGGCCGCTTCCAGCATCGCGGGGGTCAGGTCCGCGCCGAGCACCGTGCCTTCCGGTCCCACGGCCTCGCGCAGCGCGGGCAGCGCGCGTCCGGTGCCGCATCCCGCGTCCAGTACGACGGCACCCGGGCGCAGCCCGAGCCCGGCGACGGCGGCGGCGTAGGCCGGTCCGTCGTCCGGGAAGCGGCTGTCCCAGTCCCCCGCCCGGGCACCGAAGAACTCCTGCACATGCGTGTGATCATCGGTCATGCGCCCATGATCTCTCAGGGACGGGACGGGCGTACGGTGCACACGTTCGAGCGCGGCACGATCGTTCAGGAACATTTCTTCGTCATATTCCAACAGCTTTCGAAATGCGCCCCTCGAGCGCGCCCCCATCGGGTCTAGCGTCCCTGAGCCATGGGACACCTGGACCACGCCACCTTCGGCTGGCTGACACCCGCGCTGTCGTACGCGATGGCCTGCATCGGCGCCGCCCTCGGGCTGCGCTGCACCCTGCGCGCGGTGGAGGCCACCGGCCGCTCGCGGCGCAACTGGCTGCTCACCGCCGCCTCCGCGCTCGGCACCGGGATCTGGACCATGCACTTCGTGGCCATGCTCGGCTTCGGCGTGACCGGCACAGACATCCACTACGACGTGCCCGTGACCATCCTCAGCCTGCTGGTCGCGATGCTCGTCGTCGGCGTGGGTGTCTTCGCCGTCGGATACGGCCGCGACCGGGTAAGGGCGCTGCTGCTCGGCGGGCTCACCACCGGCCTCGGCGTGGCCAGCATGCACTACCTCGGCATGGCGGCTCTGCGGCTGCACGGCCACGTGCGGTACGACCTGCTGCTCGTCGCGCTCTCGGTCGCCATCGCCGTCGTCGCGGCGACCGCCGCGCTGTGGGCCGCGCTCAACATCAAGTCGCCCGTCGCGGTCGCCGTCGCCTCGCTCGTCATGGGCGCGGCGGTCAGCAGCATGCACTACACGGGGATGTTCGCCGTCGAGGTGGAAGTGACGCCGGCCGCGGGCGCACTGCCCGGGGCCACGGCGATGCAATTCATCTTCCCCCTCGCCGTGGGCCTCGGGTCCTACCTCTTCCTCACCTCAGCGTTCGTCGCCCTGTCGCCGACGGCGGGGGAGCGCGCGGCGTACGCGTCGGCGGAACGCGACGACGAGACCCCCGAGCCCGCGGAGCCCACGGGCCCGACCGGGACGCCCGGGCCCGCCGGGGCGGTCACCGGCTCCACGGGTATCGCCTAGCGCCCCATCCCCGCGCCCACCCGCCGCCGCGTCGGCAGTCCCGCATCCGGAACGAGGAGGCCATGCGAACTCCCCGCAAGACCAGAGCCACCGGCGCACCGCCGCCGCCCTCCCAGGCGGCCACACGCGGGCGGCGCGCCCACGCCGGGCCGCCTGCCGACGAACCACGCAGCCCGGACCGGAACCGGAAGCGGACACCGGACCGGAGTTCCGAGCCGGACGTGGACCGGGGCTCCGTCGGGCGCCGACCGGCCGACGGAGGCGGACGACCACACCCGGACCCCGCCGCACCCGGACGCCCCATCTCCGGGCCCCGGCCGGCACGGTGGAGCGTGCGTCCACGCACCGTCCGCGCCAAGATCGTCTCGCTCCTGATGGTGCCTGTCGTGTCGCTGCTGGCCCTGTGGGGCTTCGCCACCGTCACCACCGCACAGGACGTGGCCCGCCTCCGGCAGCTCCAGCGCGTCGACGCCCAGATCCGCGAACCGGTGGCCGCCGCCGTCACTGCCCTCCAGGCCGAACGGCGCGCCGCCGTGCGCCAGGTCGCCGCACCCAGTTCCGGGCGCGCCGCCGAAGTCCAGCAGCAGGGTCGCCGCACCGACGCCGCCGTCGCGAGACTGGGCCTCGACAGCGGGCACACCGTCGCCGACGCGGGCGATCTGCCCAAGGAAGTGGCGGACCGCATCAGGGAATTCGTCGACCGGAGCCGGAAACTGCCGGTTCTGCGCACCTCCGTCGTCGGCGGCGGGGCCGACTGGGACACCGTCTACGACCAGTACACCGCCACCCTCACCAGCGCCTTCGGCGTGGGCGGCGCCCTCACCGGCATCCAGGACACGCAGCCCGGATCCGACGCCCGTGTGCTTCTCGAATTCTCCCGGGCCACCGAAATGCTCGCCCGCGAGGACGCCCTCCTCACCTCCGCCCATCTGGCCTCGGAGATGACCGCCGCACGCCAACGCGCGTTCACCGGGGCCGTGGAGACCCGCCGCCACCTCACCGAAAGTGCCACGGCCGACCTCCGGGGACCCGAACGCGCCGCCTGGCGCTCCCTCACCGCACAGCGCGGCTACCGCCTGCTCACCGACGCCGAGGACCGGGTCCGCACCGCAACGCCGGGCCGCAAGGCCGCCCAGAGCGTCCCGGCCAACACCTGGGACGACGCCCAGTCGACCGTACGAGGAGCCCTGCTCACCCTCGAGACGGGCGCCCGGCGCGCCGCCGCCGACCGGGCCGACCCGTTCGCGGGGGGCCTCGTCACCGCCGCGGGCGCTGCCGTACTGTGCGGTCTCGCCGCCGTCGCGGCCTCGCTCGTCATCTCCGTTCGGATCGGACGCGCCCTCGTCGTCGAACTCGTCACCCTTCGCAACACCGCCCTGGAAATCGCCCGGCACAAGCTGCCGCACGCGATGCGGCGGCTGCGCGCCGGTGAGGAGATCGACGTCCACTCGGAGGCGCCGCCCGGGTTCCCGGAGCAGGACGAGATCGGGCAGGTCGGCGAGGCGCTCACGACCGTCCACCGGGCGGCGCTCAGCGCAGCCGTCGAACGCGCCGAGCTGGCCAGCGGCATTTCCGGGGTCTTCGTCAACCTCGCCCGCCGCAGCCAGGTCCTGGTCCACCGCCAGCTCACCCTCCTCGACAGCATGGAGCGCCGCGCGGACGACCCGAACGAACTCGGCGACCTCTTCCGCCTCGACCATCTGACGACGCGGATGCGCCGCCACGCGGAGAGCCTGATCATCCTCTCCGGCGCCGCACCCGGCCGGGCCTGGCGGATGCCCGTGCCCCTGACCAATGTCGTACGCGCCGCCGTGTCCGAGATCGAGGACTATGCGCGCGTGGAGGTGCGCCACCTGCCCGAGACCGCCGTCATCGGCGCCGCCGTCGCCGACCTCACGCATCTGCTGGCCGAACTCGTCGAGAACGCGGCGCAGTTCTCCCCGCCACACACCAAGGTGCGCGTCAGCGGCGAACCCGTCGGCAACGGCTACGCCCTGGAGATCGAGGACCGGGGGCTCGGCATGGGCAGGGAAACCCTCGCCGACGCGAACCGCCGCATCGAGCAGTCGGAGGCGCTGGACCTCTTCGACAGCGACCGGCTGGGACTGTTCGTGGTCAGCAGGCTCTCCTCCCGGCACGACATCAAGGTCCACCTGCGCACCTCCCCGTACGGCGGCACCACCGCGGTCGTCCTGCTGCCGACGGCCCTGCTGCAGACCGCGCTCCCGGCGGGCCCCGGCAGGCCCGGCCGACCGGGTGAACTGCCCGGCGGACACCGGGGCGACGGCACTGTCCGTACGGAACGGACGCGGGCCCCCGCGCCCCCGGCAGGCCCCCGCCCCGTACGACCCCGGAGCGCGAGCCCCGCACCCACGGCCACCCATCCCGCCCTGGAGGCCCTCGCGGCCCCGGAGCCCCACGAGACCCCTGAGCCCCCGGGGCGGCAGCCCGCCCCCGTCACCAGCCTGCGCACGGGCGGCCGCGCCTCCCAGGACGACGGCCGCGGCCCGAGCGGCCCGAGCGCACCGAGCGCACCGAGCGCGCCGCGCGGCACGGACCGCCCGGACGGGCCCGTCGGACCGGATCCCCGTATCCCGGGCGGCTCGTCCGACGACACCGGAAGCCTGCCGCGCCGCGTGCGCCAGTCCCACCTCGTACCGCAGCTGCGCCAGGCCCCGGCGCCCCAACCGGCGGTGTACGAGCCGCCCGCCGACGACGTCGGGCGCACACCGGAACAGGCCAGGGACCGAATGAGGGCCTACCGCGACGGCTGGGCGCGGGGCGGCGGAGCGGCCCCCGGCGGGCACCGCGCCCGCTTCCGGCCGACCGGCGCCGGCGACGAACGCGGCCACCGACCCAGCAACGAGACCGGCAGCGCACCCCGCAGCGAAGGAGACGACGCATGATCGAGCACGAGAGGACCGCTCCCCACCGGTCGGGCGAACTCGACTGGCTGCTGGACGATCTCGTCCTGCGCGTCCGCGAGGTGCGTCACACGGTCGTGCTGTCCAACGACGGTCTCGCCGTGGGCGCCTCCAGCGCGCTCACCCGCGAGGACGCCGAGCACCTGGCAGCGGTGGCCTCCGGGTTCCACAGCCTCGCCAAGGGCGCGGGCCGCCACTTCCACGCCGGGGGCGTACGCCAGACGATGGTCGAGATGGACGAGGGGTTCCTGTTCGTCGCGGCCGCCGGCGACGGATCCTGCCTCGCCGTACTCAGCTCGGCCGGCGCCGACATCGGCCTCATCGCCTACGAGATGGCCCGCCTCGTCAAGCGGGTCGGCGAGCACCTGTACGCGCCGCCCCGCGTCACCACCACCCCGCCGGCCGCCGGCTGACCGGAGGCACCCATGAACGAGGACATCGGCGGCGCACCCGACCTGCCGGGCAGCCAGTGGTACGACGCCGAGGCGGGGCCGCTGGTCCGCCCGTACGCGATGACCGGCGGCCGCACCAAGCCGGGGCCCAGCAACGTACGGTTCGACCTCATCGCCCTGGTCGTCGTGGACGACAACCCGCCCGGCAGCGCCGAGGAATCGCTCCTCGGCCCGGAACACCGCGCCCTGCTGACGCTGTGCCGCGCCGAAACCCAGTCCGTGGCGGAACTCGCCGCCGACGCCGATCTGCCCGTGGGAGTCGTCCGGGTTCTGCTCGGGGACCTCCTGGAATCCGGGTACGTCAAGGTCAGCCGTCCCGTACCGCCCGCGCAACTGCCCGACGAGAAGATCCTGAGGGAGGTGATCGACGGCCTCAGAGCGCTGTGACGGGTCAGTTTGGCGCTCTACGGATCAGTCCGCCGTTCCCGACTCCGCCCGGTCCAGCTCCTCGTCGAGGGCCATCGCGGCGGTGATGAGCGCCACATGCGTGAACGCCTGCGGGAAGTTGCCCAGTTGCTCTCCGGTGGGGCCGATCTCCTCGGCGAACAGCCCGACGTGGTTGGCGTAGGTGAGCATCTTGTCGAAGGCGTAACGGGCCGCCTCCAGGCGGCCGGCCCGGGCCAGCGCCCCCACGTACAGAAAGCTGCAGAAGGAGAAGGTGCCCTCGTCACCCCGCAGCCCGTCGGACGACGCGGCCGGGTCGTAACGGTGCACAAGGCTGTCCGAGACCAGTTCGGCCTCCATGGCGTCCAGCGTCGACAGCCAGCGGCGGTCCTTCGGCGAGAGGAACCCGACCGTCGGCATGAGCAGCAGCGAGGCGTCCAGGACCTCGCTCCCGTAGTGCTGGACGAACGCCTCGCGCCGGGTGCTGTACCCCCGCTCCATCACCTGGTGGAAGATCGCGTCCCGCGCCGCGGTCCAGCCGGCGACGTCGGCCGGGCGGGCCAGTTCCATGGCCAGCCGGATGCCCCGGTCGAAGGCCGTCCAGCACATCAGCCGGCTGTACGTGAAGTCCTGACGGCCGCCGCGGGTCTCCCAGATTCCCTCGTCGGGCCGGTCCCATGTGAGGGCGAGCCAGTCGAGCAGGGCGCTCAGGTTCTGCCAGCCGTCGTATCCGGCCACCTGGGCGAGGTCGCGCGCATGGGTGAGGGCGAAGACCACTTCGCCATAGATGTCGAGCTGCAACTGGTCGGCGGCGTCATTGCCGAGCCGCACGGGCGCCGAACCGCGGTACCCCTCCAGATGGCCGAGGACCTCCTCGGCGAGGTGCGGGTCGCCGTCCACCCGGTACATGATCTGCAGGGGCTCGCCCGTCACCGTCCGCCCCGCCTGCACCCGCGCACCGAGCCACCGCCGGAAGGCGGCCGCCTCCTCGTGGAACCCCAGGTCGAGCAGCGCCTTCACCGAAAGGGAGGCGTCCCGCAACCAGGTATAGCGGTAGTCCCAGTTGCGTTCACCGCCGACCTGCTCCGGCAGGCCCATGGTGACGGCGGCCACGGGGGCGCCCGTGGGCGCGTAGGTCATCAGCTTGAGGGTGATCGCCGAGCGGTTGACCATCTGTTGCCAGCGCCCCCGGTACCGGCTCTGGCGCAGCCACCGGTGCCAGTAGCCGTAGGTGGAGCGGAACTCCCGGCGGATGCCGGCCTCGGTGAGCGGCGCGGGTGGCTCGGATGGTTCGGCTCCGGCTTCGTACACAGTGAGGACGGCCGCCGCCAGCTCCCCCTGGCCGAGTCGCACGGTGGCCTCGACGTCCTTCCCGTCACGTTGCAACGTCACCGGTCCGCCCACCTGGAGGACGGCGGTGCGTCCCGGCCCCGCGAAGTGTGCCGCGTCCTGCTCCAGTACGAGCTGGTGTGTGCCGCGCCCGTAGTCGAACCGGGGCCGGCAGGCGAGCCGGAAGCCGACCGTGCCACGGGTCACGCGCATGACGCGGACGACGCGCACGGCGTGGGGCCGTTCCGCGGGCGCTTCGGCGTCACCCGACGGCATGGCGTCGCCCAGCGGCATGAAGTCGACGACCTCGCCGACTCCCTCGTCCGTCATGAAGCGCGTGACCAGGACGGCGGTGTCTGCCAGGTACAGCTGCCGTGTGGTGGCGTCGGGCGCCTGTGGCGTGATCGCGAAGTGACCGCCCCGGTCGTGGTCGAGCAGCCCGGCGAACAGGCTGGGGGAGTCGAACCGGGGAGCGCAGAGCCAGTTGAGCACGCCCTCCGAGGTGACCAGGGCCGCGGTGTGCAGATCGCCGATGAGCCCGTGGTCCGCGATCGGTGGATGGCGACGCATGGGGTCCCTTCACACTGTGACGCCACTTGCCCGCGCTCCCTGCCCGCCGTTCGGTCCGTTCGGTCCGTACGGCGACTCAGGGGCGCAGCAGGGCGCAGACGAAGTCCTCCTGGACGCTCCGTACCTTCGCCAGCAGCTCCGGCTTGAGGGTCTGGTTCACCTGAGTGGTCAGCGAGAACGTCAGGGAGCGCCGGCCGTCCGGCGTCGGCCACCGCGAGCTGCGTGTGTAGCCGGGCGTGTTACCGGTGTGTCCGTACACGACCCCGCACCGGGTGGTGTAGCGGAACAGCGCCAGGCCCACGGCGTTGCTTCCGGGACCGGCGGGCTCGGAGGCCCCGGCGATCCACGTCCGCTGCTGCTGCCGGGTATGCGGCGACAGCAGCGTGCCGCCCGCGTACGCGCGGATGAAGGACGTCAGGTCCCTCGCGGTGGAGACCACTCCGCCGGACGCCCACACACCCGACATGCCCACCGCCGTGCTGACGTCCTCCGGCGGCTCGCCCGGCTCGGTGGCATAGCCGTGCAGATACGGCTCGGGGAGCCGGAAGCCCTGCGGCAGGCTCGTGTTCCGCAGCCCCAGCGGGCGGTACACCATGGTCCGCAGCAGCTCCTCGTACGGGCGGCCCGTCGCCGCGGCCAGCAGGGCGCCGGTGAACATCCGAAGCCGACGCGTACGGGAGAGGGAGCGCGGGACACGATGACGGAGCATGCGGGTGTTCCTCCTGAGGACTTCGCCGCGAGCCGGGCCGGGGGGCCGGGCCCACGCTCAGCATCAGGCGCCCGCGACGCCCGCGCCCGCCGGGTGCACCATCCGGCCGACGGGCACGCGGGGCGCCGACGGCACGACGGAAGAGCCGGCGGGCACGCCGAGACTCGGCGGGGGCGCCGAGAGTGGACGGGCGCGCCGAGCGCCGGCGGGCGCGCCGGGGGAGGGGGACCCGGCGGCTGAGGGACCCGCGCCTCGCGCGGAGTGAGCAGTGGGCGGGGTTCGGCGCGGTACCCGCGGCATCGCGGCTACAGCGCCCCGTACACCGCCTCCACCAGCGCCATCTTGCGCGGGTCGTCGGCGATGCGCGGGCCCATGCGGTTCATCACATAGCCCAGAGCCACTCCCGCGTCCGGGTCCGCCAGACCGCAGGACCCCCCGAAGCCGTCGTGGCCGAAGGCGCGCGGGTTTGAGCCGTACGAGCAGTTCGGGCCGCTCAGCCACAGGCCGAGGGCGCACTCGGTGTCATGGGCGAAGCCCGCGCCCAGGACCAGGTCCCGGCAGGCGCCCTGGCCCTCGCGGGCGCGTTCGACGGCCTCGGGCGAGAGGACGCGGCGGCCGGCGCACAGGCCACGGTCGGCGAAAACGCCGTACAGCGCGGCCACCGCGCGGGCCGTGCCGTGACCGTTGGCCGCCGGCAGGTGGGCGGCCCGCCACCGCGGGGTGTTGGCCTGGGCGGCGCCGACGAGCGGGTTGGCCAGGGCCGCCTGAGCAGCGGGTGCCATTTGGGCGAAGACGGCCGCTCGTTGGCCCGGCGTCGCGGCGGGCGGGTGGACGAGCTCGGCGGCGCGGTCCGCGTCCTTCTCCGGCAGTCCGATGCTGAAGTCGATCCCGAGCGGCCCGGTGATCTCCTGGTTCAGGAAGTCGCCGGGCAGCCGGCCGGTGATCCGCCGGATCACCTCGCCGACCAGGAAGCCGTACGTCATCGCGTGATAGCCGGAGCGGGTCCCGGGCTCCCACCACGGCTCCATCCCCGCCAGCCGCGCGGTCGTCGCCTCCCAGTCGTACAGCTCCGCCAGGGTGAGCGGCTCCCGAAGCCCGCTCAGGCCCGCGCGGTGCGAAAGGAGATGGCGTACCGGGAGCGACTCCTTGCCCGCCGCCGCGAACTCCGGCCAGTACGAGGCGACGGGCGCGTCCAGGTCGAGCAGCCCCCGGTCCGCGAGCAGATGGGCGCACAGAGCGGTAACACCCTTGGTCGTGGACCAGACGTTGACGACGGTGTCGCGTTCCCACGGGCGGGTGCGCGCGCCGTCCGCCCAGCCGCCCCACAGGTCGACCACGGTCTCTCCGCCCAACTGGACCGTCACCGCGGCGCCCAGTTCGTCCCGCTCCCGGAAGTTGGCCTCGAACGCCTCGCGTACGGCGGTGAAACGGCCGTCGCAGTGCCCCTCGATCCGGGGACCCGGTACGGACTCGGTCATGGGTTCTCCTCCACGGCGCAGGTGTCGATGGGTGCCGTAAGTGCGGTGGGTGTCGCCTTGGGACGCCTCGGGACGCCGCGTGGCGGCGACTGACACGCAACGTACCGACTGGTCGGACCGGAGGGAAGAAGGCAGGCCGGGTCCGGTTCGGACCTGTGCGGCCGACAATGAGGGGCGGCCACGGCTTCGGGCCGCGGCCGCCCCCGGTGCGGACCTCCGTCACTCAGGGGCCGTTCGGACCCCCGGCGACAGGGGCGCGGTCAGACGCCCGGCGGCACCCGTCCCGGCCGTCCGGATCCCCGGGTGAGGCAGTAGCCCCCGATGGCCGCGAGGGCGGCGAGCACCCCTCCGACCCCGGTCCAGACCCAGCGGTCGGACCACCAGCCGGAGGACCAGCCGTCCTGCGGCGCACCGACCCCCGACGCCTCGTCCGAGCTCTCGTCCGACTTCTCGTCCGACTTCTCGTCCGAATTCTGGGCCGAGGCGTTGGACGTCCCCTGCGGCGACGTGCTCCCGCCGGCGGCGCCCGGCGCCCGGACCAGCGCGCCCGGCACCAGCGGGGTGGAGAGGGAGCCGTCCACCGCACGGGCGCCACCCGCGTCCTTCGACACGGCTTCCAACGCCACCCGGACCGGCAGACCCAGGTCCTCCTTCGGCAGGTCCACGACCGTCAGCCGGACGTAGTAGCTGCCCGGCAGTGGATCGTTCGCCCACGGCTCGGCCCACGAGCGGACCGCCCGCAGCGTGCAGGACAGCTCGGCCGTGGCGGCCTCCTTGGCCGCCACCCTGGTCTGCATTCCGTACACGCAGGCCTGGCGGCGGCGCAGCCCGTCGTACACGTCGAGCTGCCAGGTCGAAGCCCCGTGCCGGGCCGCGGACTCGGGGAGTGTGACGCTCGCCCTCACCGTCACCCGCTGCCCCGCATCCACGGGCACCACCCAGTAGAGGTAGTCACCGGCCGAGGCGCCGGCGGTGGCCTTCTGGCCCTGCTGGAGACCGGTCGCGGTTCGGAAGGTGGTTCCCGCCTCGGTCGGGGCGGCACCCTCCTTGCCCGGAGACGGGCTCGCCGAAGGGCTGTCCGCCGAGGACGGTCCGGCCACTGCGAGGAGGGCGGCGCCCGCCAGCAGTGCGGTGGTCAGTATGCGTACGGTACGCATCAGTTGGTCCTCCAGACGGAGATGCGCCAGCGCGAGATCCAGCCCCACAGCAGACCGGCCACGAAGCCCGTCAGCACCAGCACACCGAGGAGCCACCAGCCGCGGCCGAGGCCGAAGGAGGCGACGTCGGACGCCTCGTCGGGCCCGTCGACGACGTCGATGGTCAGCTCGACGGGAAGGCCCGGGGTGGTCTTGACCGAGGCCGGAGCCGAGAAGGAGTTGCTGACCTGCAGGCAGACCGTCTCGGCCACCGGCTTCTCGTCGCCGTCGCCGTCCGTACCCTCGCGCGGCGCCTTCGGGTAGCGCAGGCCCGCCGAGATCACATCGGTGCGGCCGTTGCCCGCCTCCGAGCCCCGGACGATCTCCCGGCCGTGCACGGTCACCGCGCGCAGCAGGACACCGTAGTCGTCGTTGACGGCACGGTCGGCCGCGACGCTGACCGAAGCGCGCAGCTCCTGGCCGGGCAGTACGTCCACGCGGTACCAGCGGTGCTCGCCGAACGACTCGCGGTCGCTGTACAGACCCGCCCCGAGCTGCGGGGCCTTAGCGCACTCCTTCGCCCCCTGGGTGGCCACCGGCGTCACCACCGGGTCGGCCGCGCGGTCGACCAACTGCCTTACGCGTCCGGAGAGTTGATCCGTATGCTGCACGGAGGTGTAGGTCCCGCCGGTGGCCTCGGCGATACAACTCAGCTGATCACGGGTCTTGGCATCGGGGACCAGGCCCAGTGTGTCGATGACCAGATGGATCCCCTGGGCGGCGATGTCACGCGCCACCTCGCACGGGTCGAGCGGGGCGCAGGTGTCCTCGCCGTCCGTGATGAGCACGATCCGCCGGGTCGCCTCACCCCCCTTGAGGTCCTCGGCCGCCCCCAGCAGCGCCGGCCCGATCGGCGTCCAGCCCGTGGGAGCCAGGGTGGCGACGGCGGTCTTCGCCTCCACCCGGTCGAGCGGCCCGACCGGATAGAGCTGCTTGGTGTCCTTGCAGCCGAGCTTCTTGTCCTGCCCGGCGTAGGTGGCGCCGAGGGTGCGTATGCCCAGCTGCACCTCGTCGGGCACCGCGTCCAGCACCTCGTTGAACGCCTGCTTCGCCGCGGCCATGCGTGTCTTGCCGTCGATGTCGCGTGCCCGCATCGATCCGCTGACGTCGAGCACCAACTCGACCTTGGGGGAGGGCTC
Organism: Streptomyces sp. NPDC033174; assembly: GCF_055577795.1. Lineage (NCBI taxonomy): Bacteria > Bacillati > Actinomycetota > Actinomycetes > Kitasatosporales > Streptomycetaceae > Streptomyces > Streptomyces sp. NPDC033174. The sequence continues at coordinate 73,710 of NZ_JBVIPQ010000014.1, read as the reverse complement.
GGCCGCGCGCCCGTCGTCGGCGGCGGCGCTGCCCGGGACGAGCCCGACAGCCAGTACGGCGAACAGGGCGCAGGCCCCGGCCGCCAGCCGTTTTCTTGTGATCATCGCCGGATCGTAGTGATGATCTCCCGGCAATCCAAAACGAGCCCGGGACAACGGCGTTCACGGCGCCCGGCGACGCCGTGACGCGGCCTCAGTGAGCGGCGAAGTCCTGGGTCCACCAGGGCCCGCCCGCTCCGCTGGTGAAACCCAGTCCCATGTGAGTGAAGCGGCAGTTGAGGATGTTGTCGCGATGACCGGCGTCGCCCATCCAGCCGTCCACGGCGGCGTCGGCGGTCTTCGGGCCCCGGTGGATGTTCTCGGCCCAGGCACTCCACTTGTACCCCGCGGCCGAGATCCGCTCGCCCGGTCCGACCCCCTCGGGACTGGTGTGCTCGTCATAGCCGCGTGTGGCCATGTCGTCCGCGTGCCGCTGGGCGGCCCGGTGGAGCTGCGAGTCGGTGCGCACCGGACCGCACCCCGCTCGCCTCCGCTCGGCGTTGACCAGGTCGAGAACCTGCTGCTCGACACTCGGTCGCTCCCGGGCGGCCGACCGCGAAGGCGCCGCCGGGGTGGGCGACTTCTTCGACGCCGAGGCAGACGCCGTGGAGGTCTCCGCGCTCGAGGTCGGTGGCACCTGCGGCGCGGACGGTACGGAGCTGGGCGCGGGAGCCGTCGGCTGAGGCCCGCCGTCCCCCGGGCGCTGAGCCCTGGGGCCCGCGCCGGGCTCCCAGGGGCGCAGCACGATGGCGGTGGCCGCCGCCAGAAGCGCCGCCACGGCGACGACGGCCGAGGTACGGGGCCGGCGGCCCGGCCGCGCCCGCGAGCCTCGTGGCGCGGCGTGCGAAGGGCCGGGCAGAGGGCCGGTGTCCTCGGCGGCCATGGGCGAAGGGCCGTCCGCGACGTTGGTGGGGGCGTACTCGGGAACGTACGACCGGGACGCGTCGGGAACGGCCTGTCCGGAGCCGTACGGCGAGGGCGCGCTGCTGTCGAAGGTGTACCGCTCGGAGGGCGCGCTGCTGTCGAAGGCGTACGGCTGCGAGGGCGCGGCGCTTTCCGGGACGGGCGGCCCGGCCGGGTCCGTCGCGGTGCCTGCCGTCAGGTGGAGCAGCTCGGACCCGTCCGGCTCGGGCAAGGACAGGGCGAACGGGACCGGCACCAGGCTCAGGCGGGCCAGCAGCCCCTCGGCGGGCACCAGATCCTCCGAGCGCCCCGAACACTCGGCACACCCACGGACGTGCCGCGCCATGCGTTTGCGCCACAGCGCGGACGGCGCCCCGTCCCACAGCGTGGTGAGCGTGGTCAGATCGGGGCAGCCCGGCAGTGCGGCGAGCGCGCGCACGACCAGCCGTCCGGCCTCCAGCCGCTCCTTCATCCGCTGGACGCGGACGGCGGCATGGGCGGGGGCGATACCGAGGGCGTCGGCCAGTTCGGGCCGGGTGATCTCGCCCGCCGCCTCCAGCCACCACAGGGCCAGCAGCTCCCGGTCCTCGGCGTCGAGCCAGCGGGTGGCCTCCGCCACCTCCCGGCGCTGTCCCGACAGTCCGAGGCGCAGGATCGTGAGCTCCACGAAGTCGGCGCGGGGGTCCGCGACTTCCCGCGCGGCGTCGAGGCCGTCGACCGGCGGCCAGGCGCCGGCCGACCAGTGGCGGCGGACCTGGTTCATCGCTATGGCGATCAGCCAGGACCTGAACGCCCCCGGGTCGCGCAGGTCGTCGAGACCGCGCAGGGCGCGCACCATGGTCTCCTGCACGACGTCGTCCACGTCGGCGTGCCCGCCGAGCGCGCGGCCGACAACGTTGTAGACCAGTGGCAGGTGGGCAGCGAGTACTTGCTCCCGGGCGGCCGTGTCCCCGGCCACGGCAGCCGCCACCTTCACGGCCTCTGCATCGTTCTCCACGCCCACCCGCCCCACGCCGAACCGTTTCTGCCTGTCCACCGGCTCACGCCCTCCCCGCGCCCCTGACCATGGGAGGCCTCAGGAGGAGGCACCGAAGTTCTGGGTCCACCAGGGACCGTTCGCACTCAGGTTGATGCCGACGCCGATCTCTTTGAAGGCGCAGTTGAGGATGTTGTCACGGTGCCCGGGGCTCTTCATCCACCCGGCCATCGCGGTACGGGCGTTCTTGGGGCTCTTGAAGATGTTTTCGCCGTATGTGCGCCAGTGATATCCGGCGGCGGTGATGCGGTCGCCCGGTCCGACGCCCTCCGGAGTGGAGTGGGCGTAGAAGTTCCGGGCCGCCATGTCGTCGGAGTGCCGCTGGGCGGCGGTCCGGAGCCTGGCGTTGGGGGCGACGGGGGAGCAGCCGTGCTTGGCGCGCTCATCGTTGACCATGTCGATGACCTGTTGGGCGAGCCGCCTGGTGGTCCCGCCCTCCTGGTCGTTCACGACCGGGGCCTTACGGGTCTCCCCGGAGCCGGAGCCGGAGCCGGAGCCGGGCCCGGAGCCGGGCCCGGAGCTGCGGGTGCTGCCGGAAGCGTCGGCCGCGTGGCTGCGGCGGGTGTTCGCGGTGGGTGTCCTCGCCGGTGCCGTGCGCGCCGCGCCGGTGGGTGCTGTGGAGGGCGTCGCCTTCGGGCTCGCGCCACGCGTGGCCGTGGGCGAAGCGGACCCGGTGGCTCCGTCGGACGGGCCGGCGGACGGCAGGCCGCCGGGTGGGAGCGCACCCGGAGCGGGAGGGGCCTCGGCGACCGTACGAGCCTCGCCGCCGGAATCCGGCAGGGACTGGACGACGCCGTAGCCGCCACCCGCGACGGCTATCAGCGCCACCGCGCCGCCCGCGACCGCCGCGCGCCGGGGCGGACGGTTGCGGTGCGCGCCGCGCCGACGGGCACGCCGGGCGGGCGCGGCGGCGGGGGTGGACACGTACGGCGACGGCTTGGCTTCCTCGTTCATGTTGCTCAACTTTCCGGTGCGGGGGGTCGATGAGTGCTGGTCCACACTCAGGAGACCTGCCGGCCGGACGCCGATAACAGAAACTCGTGGACGATCTTCCAGCCATCGACGATCGGCCACACGCCGACCGCGCCCGCCCGTCCGCCCACCGGCCGGCTGTCCTGCCTCTGGGCACTGACAGCCGAGCTCGCGCAGGAACGGTGCTGACGGGCGGCGAAGGCCCGGCGGCCGCGTTCGACGTGCTGGCTCGAGCGTACGTACGGCGCTGGAGAACGGCCTGGCCGTCAGACGTGTGCCTGGTTCGTTCTGGCCCACGAAATACCTTGTGCGCCACAGGAGTTCGACGATTTTGCCGGGGCTGGAGTGGCATGACTCCAAGTGAGTGAACGGCATCCGGCAGTGCGCTCCGCCCCCGGGATACGCGGGGCCCCGGCCGACATTGGTACGGACATCTGGCGACCGATGAACGCCCCGTCGCCCGAACGGAGTTCGGGCCGCTGCCTCACCTCCGCACGACCGGAGTCCGGTCCCGAAGGTCGAGCGGAGTTTCGAAAAGCGCCCTCATACGGGCAGGTTGCGCGCCAGAACAGTCACATCACTTAAAGAACGAAGCCAGCACCCGGGCGGGTTGCCGCGTTGCCATACTGCTGGCCTCGCACAGAACAGACGTGCTCCTTCCGTGCTCCCCCTGTACTCCCGCCGTTCGTACGCAGACCCACCCCTCCCACGCCCGTTGACGCCTACTCCTGAGAGAAGTGATCGATGGCCTCCGAGCGCTCTGACACCACGGCCGGGAGCGGCGGTGGGGAAACCGCCGCCCTGGCGCTGAAGATCCTGGTCGCCGGTGGTTTCGGCGTCGGCAAGACGACGCTGGTGGGCTCGGTCAGCGAGATCCGGCCGCTGCGGACCGAGGAACTGCTCAGCGAGGCGGGGCAGTCCGTCGACGACACCGGGGGAGTGGACCAGAAGACCACGACGACCGTCGCCATGGACTTCGGCCGCATCACGATCCGCTCGGGCCTCTCCCTTTACTTGTTCGGCACCCCTGGACAGGACCGCTTCTGGTTCCTGTGGGACGAGCTGTCCCAGGGGTCGCTCGGGGCGGTCGTGCTGGCCGACACCCGCCGCTTGGAGGACTGTTTTCCCGCCGTCGACTACTTCGAGCACCGCGGGATCCCCTTCGTCGTCGCCGTCAACTGCTTCCCGGGCGCCCGTTCCTACGGCGCGCACGACGTGTCGCGCGCACTCGATCTCGACCGGGGCACGCCCGTCGTGCTGTGCGACGCACGGGACCGGGACTCGGGCAAGGAGGTCCTGATCCGGCTCGTCGAGTACGCGGGCCGGATGCATACGGCGCGTCTGCTCAACTCCGTGAGTTAGGGCGCCGCCCCGCCGCGTCGGCGAACGGGCCCGGGGGCTGGCCGGTCGGCTGAGGGCGGTTCGGTAGACGGCCTCTCTAGTAGACACTGTCTACTATCTCTGGTAGACAGTGTCTATGAATGATCAGGACAGCGGTCTCCGGTCCCGGCTCGTGCGGGTCGGCGTCGAGTTGGTGGCCGAGCACGGCGGACAGGCCTTGTCCCTGCGGGAGATCGCTCGCGCTGCCGGGGTCTCGCACGGAGCTCCCCGGCGCTACTTCCCCACCCATGTCGACCTGTTGTCCGCCATCGCCCGCGAGGGCTTCGCGGACCTGGCCGGGCGTGTCGCCGACGCGCTCGCCGACACGCAGGCCGCTCCCCGCGACCAGCTCATGACACTCGGGCGGATCTATCTCGACTTCGCGCTGTCCCAGCGCGGCATGTATGAACTCATGTTCCGCCACGACCTGCTGGAGAGCGGGCGACTGGGTCTGCGTGACACGAGCCTGCCGCTCTTCGCGGTTCTCGGGGAACTGATCGAACGGGCGGGGCCCCGGCCCGGCGCGGAACCGGCGGTCGTCGCCGGGGCGCTGTGGGCGAACCTGCATGGCATCGCCCAGCTGTGGGGATGGGGAAGCCTTCAGCTCGCGACGGGAGCCGAGGCCGTCGATCCGCTGCTCGCCGCGGCGCTGGACGCGCACCTGGGACGGGACACCGCCCGATGACTTCCGGGACCAGCACACCCTCCGAGACCTCCGGGTCCTCCCGGGCCTCCGCGCGCCCGCCCCGCCGCGCGGCCTCCGCCCGGGCATCCACCGCCTCCGAGGACTCTCCCATCTCCGTGCGTCAGCGGCGCCTCACCCTTGCCGGCAGCATCACCGGCGCCGTGATCGTCGCTCTCGACGGCACCGTACTGACCCTCGCCCAGCCGGCCATGCAGCGCGACCTCCACGCCTCGTTCGTCCAGGTCCAGTGGACCAGTACGGGATATCTGATCGCCGTGGCGACTCTGCTCGTCTTCGCCGGACGGCTCGGCGACCGGTACGGGCACCAACGGATCTTCGCCATCGGTGTACTGGGCTTCGCCGCCGCGTCGGCCGGCATCGGCCTGGCGCCCGGCATCGCCTGGGTGATCGCTCTGAGGGTCGTCCAGGGCGTGTTCGGCGCGCTGCTGCAACCGGCGACCCTCGGAACGCTCCGCGCGGCCTATCCGGGCGACCGGCTCGCCATGCCCCTGGCCCTGCGCACCAGCGCCATCGGGCTCTCGGCCGCGGCCGGCCCGCTCATCGGCGGCGCGCTCGCCGCCCACTTCGGCTGGCGGGCCGTCTTCTTCATCGGCGTGGCGCCCGCGCTCGCCGTCGGTGTGCCGGCCCTCGTCGTCAGGCTTCCGGCGCCGAGGAATGCCTCGGAGATCAGGCTCGACCTGCCCGGGGCCTGCCTCCTCGGTCTGGCGCTGGTGTGTCTCGTCCACACCCTGGTCTCCGTGGCGGAGTCGGGCTGGACGGTATCCACCGGGATGGGGCTGGCCGGTGCAACGGCCGCCGGGGGCGCCTTCGCCCGGCACGAGAGGCGCACCGCGAACCCGCTGATCCCACCGAGTGTGCTGCGCTCGGCCACCGTCGGACACGCGCTCGGCGTCCTGGTGACGGCCTCGGCGGCGATGTTCGGGGCGCTGTTCCTCGGCACGTACTTCCTTCAGGACGTCCTCGCGCTGGATCCACTGCGCAGCAGCCTGCGAGTGCTGCCGCTGGCCGTGATGATGGTCCTCGCCGCGCCGCTGTCCGCCATGGTGCAGCGCAGGCAGGGCCCACGTCGGACCACCACGGCGGGCGCGCTCCTCGTCGTCCTCGGCGCCCTTCTCCTGTCCCGGCTGGATCAGGGGGCGAGCTTCTGGGCGATCGGCGGAGGCTTCCTCGTCCTGGGCGCCGGTTTCGGCGCGGTCATGGTCACGGCGACGGCCGCGATCGTGCGACACGCGTCCGTCGAGAACGCCGGAGTGGCCGGAGGGCTCCAGCAGACGGCGATGAACATCGGCCCGGCGCTCGGTGTGGCCGTGGCCACGATGCTCATGACCCTCTTCACCCCGGAACCGGCCGTGGCACACGCTTCGGGCAGCGTCACGCGCTGGAGCGGCGACGCGTTCCTCGACGCGATGGGGCCCACGCTCGTGGTCCTCGCGGGCATCGCGCTCATGGGCGCGGCCCTCGCGGCGCGGCTGCCTCGCGTGTCTCCTCAGCCCCATGAGCCCGGTCAGCCCCGCTAGTCCGGTCCACTGCGTCAGCCGTGCCGGTCTCCCGGACCAAACGGCCCCCGCGCGCGACGCCACAGTGCGCCGCCGCGCGCCCCCAACGCCTCCGCCCGCTCCGCAGCTCGTGCCGACTTCTTGCCCTGCACACGTCAGTGCGTAAGGCTTGCGCGCACATGGGGACCGAGGGAGACCGCCCGGGTCCCACGGGAACCGCGACCACCGCAAACGGCGACTAATTACCGACTACTTGCACGGGATCACGGGGAACGCGTAAACGGGGAAGGACCGAAAATGGCGCTGGACAAGGGACTCGACTGGCTTTTGGACGACCTGACCAAGAGGGTCGAGTACATACGGCACGCCTTGGTGCTGTCCAACGACGGTCTGGTGACGGGAGCGAGCACAGGACTGGCACGTGAGGACGCGGAGCATCTCGCCGCCGTCTCCTCGGGGCTGCACAGCCTCGCACGGGGCTCGGGACGGCATTTCAGGGCGGGCAGGGCCAGGCAGACGATGGTGGAATTCGACGACGCGATGCTCTTTGTCACCGCCGCCGGTGAAGGCAGTTGCCTGTGCGTACTGAGCACGGCCGAGGCCGACGTCGGCCAGGTCGCCTACGAGATGACACTGCTGGTGAACCGCGTCGGCGAACACCTCGGCGTGGCTGCCCGCCAGCCCGGCCACGCGACCACCGGAGGCTTCTGACCTGCCACTTCGTGCCTCGCCGCGAAGTTGTCCACAGGCCGGGCGAGGAAGGGCCCGTCAGCGCTACGGTCGTCACCCAGAGTATTCACGACTCACGGGGGAGAACCGTCATGACGGTGGGGGAAGCCGTACGCACACTTTCGCCCGGCAGCGCGGCACAGCGACTTGAGCTCAAAAAAGCCGAGTTCGAGCTGGCCGTTCAGCTGGGCCACATTCGCACCGTGCCGCCAGGAACCCCGGGCGCACCGCGCAGAGTCACCCAGCAGGAGATCGAGCGGCTGCGCGCCGCCCCCGACTTCCCCGAGGGGATGCGCGGGCGCGTGCAGACGGTCGGCACGGCGGACGCCGCCGACCTGCTGGGCGTGCCACCGGACCGCTTCACGCGGCTGGCTCGGACGGGACACCTCAGCCCTGTCCGCTTCTACCTCAACCGCTATCGCGCGGTCGTCTGGCTCTATCTCGCCGGTGAGGTGTGCGAGTTCGGCGACGGACATCCGGAGCTGCTGACCGGCAGACTCCCGGCGGACGTCCGCGCCGGGCTGGCGGCCGGACAGGACGTCCGGCCACGGAACTGGCGCAGCCGCCGCCTCGGACTGCTCCTGCGGGCCACGGACGACCCTTGGGAGCAGGCGGCGGCCATCGCGTCGCTGCTCGACCCCGTGCAGGTGGCCGAGGTCGTCGACGATCCGTACGAGCGGTCCTATGTGAACCGGCTGCGCCCGGACGCGCCTCCGGGGCGCCCCGACTCCCTTGCGGCGCGCGAGATCGTGGACCGGCTGATGCTGGCGGACGAGCCGGACGAGATCCTCTGGCACCGGATGAGCCTGGCGATCACCCTCGACAAGGCCAGGACGGCACGGGCCGCGCCCAGGCCCGGGAGCGCCGTGCGCCCTGGCCGGGACACGGCGGTAGGGCCACGAGCCACCGCCCCACCGGTCCCTCCCGCGCCCCCTCTGTCGAGGCACCCGGCGCAGACAGGGCCACCGGGACGGCGCGTCCGCCGGGGACTGCTGAGTCGGCTACGGCTGCGGAAGGAGGCCCGCACAAGGGCGTGAGCGGCGCATCCTTCCCGTCCTTCCGTCCTTCCGTCCTTCCGCCCTTCCGAGCGCGTTCCGCCGCGATGGCTGCCCGCGCCGGCTGCCCGGCCCCGGCTACTGGCCCCGGGGGACCACGGTGGACAGGACGGCGGGCAGCGGATACCAGTCCGCCGAGACCACGCTCGCGAACCGGCCGGCCAGCAGGCCGAGGCGCTCACGGGCCTGTGTCTCCGTCGGATTCGTGCCGTCGATGGCCGGGGCGACCTGATGCGCGTCGGTCATTACGACCAGGTAGTTCTGGCGTCCGTACCAGGAGGTGTCGATCGAACCGTTCGTGTAAGCCGACGCGTCGCCGTCGAAGAGGACGAACCAGGGACGGATGCCGGCGTCCGCGTACCGAGCCCGCGGATCCCCGGCCTGCGCGCCGTGAACGGCCGGGAAGGCGCTCGCGTCGCGCAGCCGTCCGGCCGCCGCCAAGTCCCGGAGGTGCGTGGCGTATTCGCGGTCGGTCCACAGCGAATCGGCCGGGTTGTCCTCCTCGACCGTGCCGGGGATCAGCTCGACGACGAACTTCCCGGCCAGCGCGCCCCGGGCGGGCCAGCCGGCGGCCCGTACGGCGGTGTCGAGATCCGGCTGCCCGCCCGCGAGATCGGCAGGCCGGAACAGCGCGTCGCCGAGCCGGGCCGTCAGGAGAGCGTCCAGTGCCGCGGGCCCCCGGCCGTTCTTGCCCTGGAAGCCGTCCTTCATCTCCACCTTGAGCAGGATGGGGCGGTGGCCGGGGTGGGCGTTGTGCCAGGCCCGCATGTCGGCGAGGCACCCGCCGAGGTCCTGGTTGCGCGACTTGGCCCGCAGCTCGTCCGCGTTCGCCGCGTTCACGCAGTTGTTGTCGTTACCGAAGGGGTTGCTGTGGGAGACCCGCCAGGATCTGCCGAAGACATTGGTCCAGACGTCGAGTTCCAGCATGGCGGCGCCGGAGTCCAGGGCGTCGGCGAAGTAGGGGTACTTGGACTTCTCGTACGCGTTGTGCACACCCACACCGGTCGACGCCGAATAGGCGAGCTGACCGGAATCGACGGCCCGCGCATGCGCCGGCGCGAACGCCACGGCGAGCAGCGCGGCCGCCATCGTGGTCATGGCGGTGCGTAACGGCTTCCTCATGGTCCCCTGCCCTCCGTCGTGGCGCCTCAAGTGGAGGGAACAGTAAGGGAGTTGGGTGACCTACGGGAAGCAGGAGGCCAACGTTCCGGTGACGTACGGGTGCGGCGGAAAGGCCCCCGCGGCGCTGCCGTCGAACGGCGCGGCGTTCCTGGGCCCTGTGGGGGAGCAGTGGGCGGCACGCCGGACGGCCGTGCGGTCCGGACGGCCAGAGCGCCCCGGCGCGGAGCGGAGGGAGCCCCTACAGCTGGGCGGAGCGAGTTGGTGCGTCCGCGCGGCCGCCGACGCACCCAGCGCCCCGGCCCGGCCCGACGCGGCCTGCCCCGGTCCGGCAGGGGCGGGCGTGCGTGCCTTGCCGGGGACCCCGCCGGCCACGGCCCGGCAGGGCGGGCGTGCGTGCGTTGCCCGGGACCCCATCCCGACGCTCCGGACGCCACCGCCCCGCCGCCCGCCGACCGCCACGCGGCCAAGCCCCGTCCCGCCGCTCCAGACCCACCGCGCCCGCCGCCCCCCGGGTGCGGCGCGGCCTTCCCCCGGTGCACGATGGCCGCATGTTGTTGGCCCGTCTCGCGGATGTGTCGCATCGGATCGCCGCCACCTCCGCGCGCTCCGAAAAGATCGCCGCGCTCGCCGCCCTGTTCTCCGACGCCCGTCCCGAGGAGAGCCCGCTGGCCATCGCCTACCTCGCCGGGCAGCTCCCGCAGGGCCGCATCGGTGTGGGGTGGAGCGTTCTCAAGGAGGCGGTGCCGCCGGCCGTGCCGCCCGCCGACGAGGAGACCCTCACGCTCGCCGACACCGACGCCGCGCTGACCGTTCTCTCCCAGGTCTCGGGCCCCGGGTCGCTGGCCGAGCGCAAGCGGCTCGTACGGGAACTGATGGCGGCCGCCACCGCCACCGAGCAGCCGTTCCTGCTGCGGCTGCTCACCGGCGAGGTGCGTCAGGGCGCGCTGGACGCGATCGCGCTGGAGGGCGTGGCCAAGGCGGCGGGCGTGCCGGCGACCGACGTACGGCGTGCCGTGATGCTGGAGGGTTCGCTGCCCCGGGTCGCCCAGGCGCTGCTGGCCGAAGGACCGGACGCTCTCTTGGCCTTCGGCCTGACCGTGGGCCGCCCGGTGCAGCCGATGCTCGCCCACACCGCGGCGTCGGTCACGGAGGCGGTCGGCACGCTCGGACCCTGCGTCGTGGAGGAGAAGCTCGACGGCATCCGCATCCAGGTGCACCGCTCCGGCGACGAGGTCCGGGTCTACACCCGGTCCCTCGACGACATCACCGGCCGGCTCCCGGAAGTCGTCGCGGTGGCGCGCAGCGTGCCGGCGGACCGGTTCATCCTCGACGGGGAAGTGATCGCGCTGGACCCGGCGGGGCGGCCCGTCTCCTTCCAGGACATCGCCTCCCGAGTCGGCTCCCGCCTCGACGTGACGACCGCGCAGGCGACCCTGCCTCTCTCACCCGTCTTCTTCGACGTCCTCGCCGCCGACGGAGACGTACTGATCGACCTGCCCGGGCGCCGCCGGCACGAGGTCCTCTCCCGTCTCCTGCCGCAGAACCTCCGTGTGCGCCGAACGGTCGTCGACGACCCGGCGTCGGCGGCGCAGGTCGAGGCGGCCGAGACGTTCCTCGCCGACACCCTGCGCCGCGGCCACGAAGGAGTACTGGTCAAGGCGCTCGACGCGCCCTACACGGCCGGCCGCCGCGGCCGCTCCTGGCTCAAGGTCAAGCCGGTCCACACCCTCGACCTCGTCGTCCTGGCGGTGGAACGGGGCCACGGCCGTCGTACCGGCCTGCTCTCCAACCTCCACCTCGGAGCCCGCGCGGCCGACGGGACGTTCGTGATGCTCGGCAAGACGTTCAAGGGCCTCACCGACGACATGCTCCGCTGGCAGACCGAGCGCCTGCGGGAACTGGCCGTCGAGGACGACGGATTCACCGTCCGGGTCCGGCCCGAACTCGTCGTGGAGGTGGCCTTCGACGGCCTGCAGCGCTCGACGCGCTACCCGGCCGGAGTGACCCTGCGCTTCGCCCGCGTCGTACGGCACCGCCCAGACAAGCCGGCCCATGAGGCGGACACCGTCGAGCGGCTTCTGGAGAGTCAGTCGTTGGTGTAGCGGTGGCGGACCCACAGGGGCAGGACGTACCAGCAGAGCAGGTACCAGCCCGTCAGACCGGCCACCAGCCACGGTATGAAGCCGCCGTTGCTCGCCACGCGCAGCACGAGGAGCAGGGCGGACGTCAGCGTCGCCAGCAGAAGCAGGAGCCCGATGAAGGTGAGCCGCGAGGCCCACACCACCGCCTGCGGCTTGATGCGCCGGCCGGCCACGAGCCGGTGGAACGACACCGGGCCGATGAGCGCCCCCGTCGCCGCGGCACCCAGTGCCACGGTGACGATGTAGATCGCGCGCTCGCTCTGCGCCAACTGAGGAAATCTCTGCGTGAACACCACTGTGAGCAGGAAGCCGAAAAGGATCTGCACACCCGTCTGGGCCACCCTGATCTCCTGGATCAGCTCCGCCCAGCGACGGTCCGCCCGCTCTTCGGGCGTCTCGTGCCGGCCCTTGATGAGGTGCTTCTCGCCGTCCTCGTCCCCGCCGCCGCGTGCCTGAGGCCTCTCGCGTCCCTGAGGCCTGTCGCGCTCCTCAAGTCCCTCGGGCTTCTCGAGCCCCTCGCGCTTCTCCGCCCCTCGTCCTCGATCGGACATGCGACCTCCCGTGTTCGGCCCTGTCTCGCGGTTGTCCGCAGGCAGGCACCTCAACCCACCGAAGTACTGCACACGAACGAACCGCGCGGGTGTCGCACCGTCGAAGACTGCCGATTCCCTGCCGTCCCCTCCATGCTCGTACGGTCGCCGAGCTGTCGCACGCCCGGCTGAAAGGAGACCGCGTTGCGCACCACTGCCCTGTTCGCGCTCCTCGCCTCGGCGACTGTCGTACTGAGTGGCTGCTCCGTACCCCAGGAGCGCCGGGAGGCCGTCTCCGCGGCGGCCTCGCAGTTCGCCGCCCGGGAAGCCGCGGACGATCTCCGCGGCGCCTGCGCCCTCCTCGCCCCCGCCACCCGCGAAGAGCTGGTCCATACCTCGGGTCCGACCTGCGTGCAGGGGCTCGGGGAGGCGGACCTGCCCAGGGCGGGCGAGGTCCGCACCACCGATGTGTACGGCCGCCAGGCCCGCGTCGAGCTGGACGGCGACACCTACTTCCTCACCTCGTTCCCCGACGGCTGGCACGTCAACGCGGCGGGGTGCATCCCACGCCAGGACAAGCCCTATCGATGTCTTGTGAAGGGGGATTGAGGCCCGGTGCGCACCATGTTCGTGATCTATCTGGTGGGTCTGTTCGGCGGGCTCGCGTACTTCACCGCCGTGGGCGTGATGCACGGATGAGCCGGGTCCGGCGCTTCCTGAAGGACAACGGCATCTCCGTCGTCTTCGGAACCGGCTTCCTTCTCTCGCTCGCCGGACAGGCAATCGCGGGGTGCGCGGAGTACAACGAGGAGCTGCGGGCCGACGGCGGGCACCCGATCGGCTTCCTCCGATACCTGGCCACCTCCCACTTCGCCGTCAACGTCACCGAGAACTGGCAGTCGGAGTACCTGCAGTTCTTCCTGTTCCTCTTCAGTACGGTCTGGCTGTTGCAGCGCGGCTCTCCCGAGTCGAAGGAGCTCCACAAGGCGGGCCTCGAGTCCGACCGGGAGCAGCGCGTCGGCCCGCACGCCGACGAGAAGTCCCCCCGCTGGGCCGCCGCTCGGGGGCTGCGCCTGACCGTGTACTCGCACTCCCTGGGCGCGCTGATGCTCACCGCGTTCCTGTGCTCCTGGTTCGCGCAGTCCGTCGCGGGCGCCGCCGCGTACAGCGAGGAGCAGCTGCGCGGTCTGCGGGAGCCCGTTCCCTGGTCGAGCTATCTGGGCTCGTCCGACTTCTGGGGCCGCACGCTGCAGAACTGGCAGTCCGAACTGCTCGCCGTCGGTTCCATGGCGATCTTCGCGGTGTATCTGCGTCAGCGCGGCTCACCGGAGTCGAAACCGGTCGGAGCGTCGCACGACGCGACAGGCGTCGAAGGCTGACCCGGGGGAACGAGGGAACGGAAGACCGGGGAACGGAAGACCGGAAACGGGGGATCGCAAGAACCCCGGGGTCTGAAGGACCACACGTGCGGCCCTCACGCCCTGCGTCGAGCCCGTGGAGAAGCGATCCTGAAAGGGATCCTGGAGGGGTGAGTGTGAAGCGAGCAGGGTCGGGGAGGCGCTGATTGTCCCCCGGGGCACGAGGAGATGAGCGACGTGGAGGGCAGAAATATCGATACCGATGTCACGGTGCAGCTGAGCCGATGCGGCCGCGAGGACGCGCGGGCCGTCTTCGACGTCCTCGACAAGCTGTACGCCTGTGAAGATCTGACGGTCTCGGGCCCGCCGTCGGGCGGGGGGCCCGAACCGACCGTATGGATGGCGACCTTCGACACGGCCGTGAAGAGCGAGGAAACTCCCCCTTCCGCGAAGATCGACGGCGAGGTCGAGGCCGTCCTGAACGGCGGATACCACGCGGTGGACGAGGTCGAGAAGGCGCTGGCCGGCAGTTTCGACGTCCGGTCCCTGCAATCCGTCTCGGGTGATCAGGAGACGGAGGCGCGGCTGCTGCTCGCGTCCCGCTGACTGTCCTTCTCTGACGACGGCCGCCCTTCGGGGCGGCCGTCGACGTGTTTCCAGGGCCGTCCCCCCATCTCCATGGCCCGCCCCGGTATACACGGCATGTATACACCGAGTGTAGAGTGCGCGGCGTGCTGCCGGACCAGGCCCGTCCCGGGCCTGGTCGGCCTCGTCGGCACTCAACGGGGAAGCGGGTCGGGTCATGCTCGGAAAGAAGCCGGTGAAGCTCCGGAGGTCTGCGATCGCTCTCCTGGCGATGGCCTCCCTGGTGCTCGCGCTCGGCGGCTGCGGGGTCGACCCGGTGGCTCCGGGGGACGTGAGGGACCGGGCCGGCTCCGACGGCAAGAACTCCGCGGGGGCGGTCGACTGCCGCAAGGCGAAGTGCATAGCCCTGACGTTCGACGCGGGCCCCGGCAGGGACACGCCCCGGCTGCTGGACACGCTCAAGGCGGAGAAGGTACCCGCGACCTTCTTCCTGCTCGGCCAGAAGCACGTCGACCGCTATCCCGATGTCGTACGGCGCATCGCGAACGAAGGTCACGAGGTCGCCAACCACACCTGGACCCACCGGATCCTCACCGAGATCGACGAGGCCGAGGTCCGCGACGAACTCTCGCGCACCCAGAAGGCCATAGAGAAGCTGACGGGACGCAAGCCCACCCTGATGCGCCCGCCGCAGGGCCGTACCGACGGGACGGTCTCGGACGTCAGCCGGGAGCTCGGCCTCGCGCAGGTGCTCTGGAGCGTGACGGCCAAGGACTACTCGACGACCGACTCGGCGCTCATCCGGCAGCGTGTACTCGACGGTGCCCAGCCCGACGGGATCATCCTGCTGCACGACATCTACGACGGCACGGTGCCCGCCGTGCCGGGCATCATCGCCGAGCTGAAGGAGCGCGGCTTCACATTCGTGACCGTGCCCCAGTTGCTGGCGCCGGGCAAGGCGGAGCCGGGAGAGGTGTACCGGCCCTAGATGGCCGCCGGATGACCAGGCCGGTGAGGTGACTCACACCGGTTACTCCGGATTCAGGGGAACGCCGAGTGATGGTTTATCGTTCATACATGTGTGACTGCGAAGGGATCGGTTCCCGGCCTTCCCGGTCACGACGAACGGCCCCGGTTGGAATCCCCCGTCCAGCCGGGGCTCCGTCGTATCCCGCACGAGCACTCGCCCCCGACGCCGCCCGTCAGGTCGGGTTGTCCGGCGCGGGCTCGGCGATGAGCGCGGTGGCGACACGGCGGAAGCCGAGCCGGCCGTAGAGCCGGGCCACATCCTCATCGCCCGCCGAGAGGAACACCGTCGAGACCCCGCGCGCCCGGGCGTCCCCGACCAGCGCGCCGGTGACGGCGAGCCCGAGGCCGCGCCGGCGCGCGCTGGGCAGTGTTCCTACCCCCACGACCTCGCTGACGGTCCCCACGGGCTGATGCTGGCCCGAGCACAACGCCACACCGTCCGAGACGGCTGCCGCGACCACCGCCAGACCCGCCCGGATCCGCGCGGCCGTCCGCTCGACCGAACCGTCGCCCTCCATCGCCTCCACCGTCTTGACCAGGTCCTCGACGCCAGCCGCGCCGACACCGGTCCCGGGTTCCGAGAAGGCGAGGTGAGGCAGGGCCAGCGCGCTCGCCAGCTCCGGGTCGTCCGGGCCCAGTACGCGCGCGGGCGCCCCGCCGGACGGTCCATCGGCGGAGGGCGTGGCGGCATCCGGGTCGAGCACCATCAGAGGGTGCTCGTGCACGACGAGCCCCGAAGCCTCGACGGCGGCCCGCAGATGCGGTGAGGTCTCGGCGACCCACTCGAAACTCTCCGGAACCCCCAACTCCCGTTGCCTCGCGCGCACGCGCGCCACGTCGTTCGCCCGCACGGGGCCCGAGTGGTCGACGGTGGGGCGCGCGTAATAGGGCCAGCCATTGCCCTCCTGGACGAACAGCGTCAGCGGGCCGAAGTCCTCGGTCCGGGCGCTGCTGCGTGGCACGGCGTCGTAGTACCGCTCGAGTCGGTCCAGCAGGCCGGGGACATCGTCAGGATCCGTAGAAGTCACGGGCGCATCGAACCACCGGGGAGTCCGGCTCCACCACTGTTTTACGCGCGGGCACACGTCTGCCGACGAGCCCTGCCGGCGTGCCTCGTTCGGGAAAACCAGGGCTTGCGCCGGGGCGTTATGGATCATGTATGGTTGCGGCCTCAGCAGCGCACGACCGAGGAGGTGGGACCCATTTTCGCCAGTTCAGGCTGGGTGCTCTCGCCTCACGAAACTGCGGTCTGACCGACACGGTCGGCCGAGGGAGCGCCCTTAGGCATCCCGGAAGGCCCCTCTTGTCTCTCACTGTTCCCCCTCGCGTGCTCTCCTCCCTCGTCACCCGGCTGCGTACCGCCGGTTGCGTATTCGCCGAGGACGAGGCGGAGTTGCTGATCTCCGCCGCCCGCACCCCCGAAGAGCTCGACGCCATGGCGGGCCGCCGTGTCGACGGCCTTCCCCTTGAACACGTCCTCGGCTGGGCCGAGTTCTACGGTCTGCGCGTGTTCGTGGACCCGGGGGTGTTCGTCCCGCGCCGCCGTACCGAGTTCCTTGTCGAGCAGGCCGTCGCACTCGCCCGCTCGGGAGCGGTCGTCGTCGACCTGTGCTGCGGATCGGGCGCGGTGGGTACGGCCGTCGGCAGGACCGCCGGCGGCGTCGAACTGCACGCGGCCGACATCGAACCCGCCGCGGTGCGCTGTGCCCGCCGCAATGTGGCCACCGTCGGGGGGCGGGCGTACGAGGGCGATCTCTACGAACCGCTTCCCGTCGCCCTGCGGGGGCGCGTCGACGTCCTGGTCGCCAACGCCCCGTACGTACCGACCGAAGCGATCGGCTTCCTGCCGCCCGAGGCCCGTGACCACGAGCCGCTGGTCGCGCTCGACGGCGGCGCGGACGGCCTCGATGTGCAGCGGCGGGTGACCGAATCGGCGGCGCGCTGGCTGGCGCCGGGCGGCCATCTGCTGATCGAGACGAGCGAGCGGCAGGCCCCGCACACCGCCGCCGCCATGGCCGCGTACGGGCTCGTGCCGCGCGTGATGACCTGCGACGACCTCGACGCGACCGTCGTCATCGGCGCCCGCCCCACCGCGGACTAGCGCCCGGGCGCGCAGGGCCCGATCGCCGCCCGGGCCCTGACGGCCGGTCGGCCGCACCCGCCGGCCGGCGCGCGGACATTCGTGGAACGTCCGTCGGCCCCGGCTTCGGCCCCCGCCCTTCGCACGTGGGAGGGGGCGCCTCCCTTCCCTGTACGGGAGGCGGCCTCGGGGCACCGCCCCTCAAAGCCGGCCCTCTCCGCGCCCCGCCCCCTCACACCCGGGCGTGGGTGGTGATGTCCGACTCGAATTGAGTGATCATCGCGGGTGTCACCGTCGGACGGCACTGGGTGATCGCCGCCAGGTAGTCCTGGGTACTCGCTCCGTACGCCCGCTCCTCGCCGAGCCGGGCGCCGACCGCCACCAGGTCGCGCTCGAACGAGCTCTGCGCCGCGATCCGGGCCGCGTGCTCGATGTCGGCCGGGGTGAAGAGCTCGCTCGCCGCCACCAGCTCCGACACGTCCACATCGGGGCGGCCGTCGGTGTACCGCGACCAGATCGCGGCACGCGCCGCCTGGTCCGGTGTGCCGATCGGAATCAGATAGTCGAACCTGCCGGGCCGCAGGAACGCCGGGTCCAGGGAGCGGATCGAGTTCGTGGCGCACACCAGCAGCCGCTCGTCGCGCTCCCGGAAGCCGGGTATCAGCTTGAGCAGCTCGTTGGTCACTCCGTGCATACCGCCGGGCTGCGCCGGCTCGGTACGGACCGGGGCGATCTCCTCGACCTCGTCGATGAAGACGAGGACCCGCTCCAGCTCGCCGATCCGGGCGAACGCGCTGCGCAGGGCGGCCGAGAGGTTCCCCTCGTCGGCGAGCCGTGACGGCAGGAGTTCGACGAACGGCCAGCCGAGCCGGGAGGCGATGCCCCGGGCGAAGGTGGTCTTGCCGGTTCCGGGCGGCCCGAAGAGGGCGATGGCACGCGGGGGCCGCACGCCGTGGCGCGCCGCACGCTCCGGCTCGGCCAGCGGCAGGACGACGCGCCGCTCGATCAGGTCCTTCTCCGCCTCCATACCGGCGACCTTGGCCCACAGGTCGTTGGGCAGGAACCGGCCGCCGAGGTCCTCAAGAAGGCTGGCCGCGGGTCCGTGGAGCGGCTCGACCTTCTCGAAGTACGCGACGGCCGGCTGGCGGGTGTAGCCCGCGTTGAGGAGCCCCTCGCCGAGGAGTTCCTCCTCGGGCAGCACGTAGGCGATCCGGCCGACCCGTGCCGCGACCAGCCGGCGCTCCAGCTCCACCAGCAGCGCACTGGCCAGGCCCCGCCCGCGCCAGGCGGACGAGATGGCGATCCGCATCACCCAGGCGCGCTCGCCCGCCACGCAGGCGAGCGCGGCCCCGATGGGGACGCCCTGGTGGACGGCGACCACGGCGGGCTGCCGGGAGGTGAGTGCGCCGATGCATTCGGCGAGCGAGAAGACCGACTCCTGGCCGAGCTCGGCCGTGGTGTCGATGAGGTGGACGACGGCCGCGAGATCGCTCTCGCGGTAGTCGTGGATGAGCCAGTTCACCGGTACCGCCCCTCGTTCGTACTGTTCCGGTGAGGCTAGGGGCGGGGGCGCGCCGGGGCTCCTGCCACCGTGCACAATCGGCGGCCGGAAACTCTACGTTCCGGCTCTAGGCAGACGAGGGACGTCCCCGGCTCGGGCGGCTGCTCAGCTCTCCGGGGCAGCTCTCCAGATCTGCTCTTCGGGCCGGCTGTCCAGGTCAGCTCTCCAGGGCCATCCGGACGCCGAGGAGCAGCAGGACGCCGCCCGAGATCTGTTCCAGCCGCTTGCGGACGTTCGCGCGGGAGATGAGCGCCTTCATTCGTCCGACAAACCAGACATAAAGGCCGTAATAGCCGATCTCAAAGACGGCCCAGACCGCCGCGAGACCGATCATCGCCGGCAGCTGGGACGACCCGGTCGGCACGAACTGCGGAAGGAACGACATCGCGAACACCGCGGCCTTGGGGTTGGCGAGGTTCAGCAGCAGACCCGAGCGGTACGACGACCAGCCCGAACGCGCTACCGCCTCCTCGGCGGTCACCCGTGCCTCCGAACCGCGCCGCGCCGCAAGCAGGGTCTGTACGCCGAAGACGATCAGGACGGCCGCCCCCACGATCCGCATGACGTCGTACGCGAGCTGGGAGGCGGCGAGCAGCGCGGTCAGCCCGAGCGCCGCGACCACGCCCCAGACGAACACCCCCGTCTCATTGCCGAGTACGGTCAGGAAACCGGCCCGTCTGCTGTGCAGCGACTGCCTGATGATCAGTACCGTGCTCGGGCCCGGCGACGCGGCGATCAGAGCGCAGGCCCCGAGAAAGGGAAGAAGGGTGCTCGGCATGTGCCCATCGTGGTCCGCGTTCTCCGAGCATGTCCACCGTGTTTGCCGGTCGGAGGGGCTCGCGGGCCCACGTGCTCGCGGGTCCACGGCTCGCGGGCCCACGTCGCCGGCCGGCTCGACCGTGCTGGGTCCGCCCCGGTCGGCCGGGGCGGACCCGCCCCGGCTCAGCCGCGGTGTACGACCTCCCCGCCCACCACCGCGATCTCGGTGACCGTGCCGGGGATGTCCTCGGGTGCGGAGCTCAGGATGTCCCGGGACAGCACCACGAAGTCGGCGAGTTTGCCCACGGTCAGCGAACCGCGTTCGCTCTCCAGGAAGTTGGCGTAGGCGGAGCCCATCGTGTAGGCGCGCACGGCCGTCTCCACATCCACCGTCTCGGCGGGCTGCCACGGCTCGC
This sequence comes from Streptomyces sp. NPDC033174, assembly GCF_055577795.1. Taxonomy (NCBI): domain Bacteria; kingdom Bacillati; phylum Actinomycetota; class Actinomycetes; order Kitasatosporales; family Streptomycetaceae; genus Streptomyces; species Streptomyces sp. NPDC033174. The sequence continues at coordinate 53,813 of NZ_JBVIPQ010000014.1, read as the reverse complement.
CGCCGCCCAGCGGGCGGCGGGTGACGGCCGTGTAGATGCCCACCATGGGGTCCATCTCGGCGACGTTCCAGTCGCTGGAGAAGGCGAGAACCGCCCCGGCCTCGTGCAGTCCGCGCATCGGCCATGCCTTGTGCCAGCGGTCCTCGCCGACGTTCTCCGCCCAGTCCTGGCCCGGACCGGCGATTTCCGGGGCGCAGTGCCTCGGCTGCATGCAGGCGACCACGCCCAGCTCGGCGAAGCGCGGGGTGTCGGCGGGGTCCAGGCACTCGACGTGCACCACCTGGTGGCGCGCGTCGCGCGGGCCGTTGACCCGGCGCGCGTGCGCGACGGCGTCGAGGACGGTACGGATGCCGCGGTCGCCGGTGGCGTGCACGAAACACTGGAAACCCCGCGCGTCCAGCCCGGCGAGGAGCCCGGCGAACTCCTCCGCCGGGTAGAAGGTCTCGCCCCGGTGGTGGCCGCAGCCCGCGTACGGTTCGAGCAGCGCGGCCGTACGCGGCTCGACGACGTCGTCGATGTACAGCTTGAGCGGCCCGACCCGCAGCCGGTCGTCGTTGAAGCGCTTCGCCGCGGCCGTGAAGTCGTCCAGGTCGGCCTCCGTGGTGCCGCGGGGGTGGAACAGCGCCGCGACGATCCTGGACCGCAGCCGGCCCTCGGCGCGCGCCCGCTCGAAGAGGGCGAGGTCGTCGAGGGAGTTCTGCGGCTCGATCACGGTGGTGATGCCGTAGCGGATCGCGTCGTCGAGGCTCTTGGCGAGCCGCCCGTACTGCCGGTCGGGGGACGCCCATGGCACGCCGAGCTCCCGCAGGGCCCGGTGGCCGTCCCGGGAGAGCCCCTTGACGGCGAAGTCCTTGATGAAGCCGGTGGGTTCGCCGGTCTCGGGGTCCGTCTCCGCTTGGCCGAAGGGAAGACTCGTACGGTCACGTGTCACACCGAGCCGGTGCAATGCTGCGGTGTTCAGCCATGCGGTATGGACGTCGTAGCTGAGGATGAAGGCCGGAGAGTCACCCGTGACCGGGTCGAGATCGGACGCGCGGGGCATCCGCCCGTCCCCGATCGCCGAGTAGTCGAACGCCTCGCCCTCGATCCACTCGGCATCCGGGTGCGCGGTGTGCCAGGCGCGGATCCGTTCGTGGATCCCTGCGAGCGTGCGGACCCCCGCGAGCTGTACGCACGCGTCGTCGGACCCGAGCCGGACATGGTTGTGGGCGTCGATGAAGCCGGGCAGCACCAGCCGCCCGCCGGCCTCGATGACCTCGGTGTCCGGCCCCCTCCAGCGGTTGGCGTCGGCGTCCGCCCCCAGCCAGACGATCCGGCCGTCGCGCACGGCGAGCGCCTCGGCCTCGGGCAGGCCCGGGTCGACGGTGTGAATACGGGCGCCGGTGAGGACGAGGTCGGCGGCGGCGGTGCGGGTCATGGGATGTGCGCTCCGGTGGCGGTTCGGGTCGAGCGGGTGGTCCTGGCTGTGCGGATGCTTCGGTTCGTGCGGGGACTTCGGGGCGTCCACGTACGGGTGGCCGCGCCGACGGCTCATGCGGCGGTACGGGGACGGGCCAGCGCCCAGTAGGTGAGTGCCGAGACCACCGAGCCGAGCAGGGTGAGGTCGGCGCCCCCGAGCGGGGCCACCAGCGGTCCGGTCCACAGCTCCGAGTCGCAGGTGAGCGCCGCGAAGACCATGCCGGTCAGCAGTGCGGCGATGCCCGCCGGGTGGTAGCCGGAGCGGTACCAGTAGGCGCCCGCGCGTCCCGCGTGCAGGGCGTCCGCGTCGTACCGGCAGCGCCGCAGCACCATGTCGGCGAGGAACACGCCGCCCCACGGCGCGAAGACGATGATCAGCAGGGAGAGGAAGGAGAGCAGCGACTCGGTGAAGTCGGCGAGGAACAGAGCGCCGAGCGAGCCGAGCGCGGTGACGACCGCGCTGATCACGATGGTCTTGGCCCGCGTCCACGGGATGCCGAGCACCTGCAGGTTCAGGCTGGACGAGTACAGCGTGATGATCGAGTTGGTGACGCAGCCGCCGAGGACCAGCGCGAGGAACAGCGGCTGGAACCAGCCCGGCAGCAGCTTCTCGGTGCCCGCGACCGCGTCGGTCATGTCCGTCTGAGTGGCGGCCGCGACCCCCGCGACCCCCAGGGCGACGGAGGAGAGGAATCCGCCGAGCGCCCCGCTCCAGGTGATCGCGCGGAGCGAGGTGGTCCGGGGGAGGTAGCGGGTGTAGTCGGCGGGCATCGGCAGGTACGAGAAGGGCCCGGCCAGCATCACGACGAAGGCCAGACTCCACCCGGAGGCGCCCGGGGCCGCCGTGGGGGCGGCGGTGTCGGTGCCGGGCAGGAGGAAGACCAGCAGCGCGGCGAAGCCGACGGCCAGCACGTACGCCATCCAGCGCTCGGCGAACTGCACGGTCGCGTGTCCCCACATGGCGACCACGAAGGTCAGGGCGAGGGTGACCAGAAGGGCGAGAGCGCGTGCGGTGTCGCCTCCCTGCCATCCGAGGTCGGCGAAGAAGACCTCCAGCGCGAGGGTGCCGACCACCGTGTTGACGATGGTGTAGCCGATGCTGACGACCCAGTTGAGGACTCCGGCGGGGAGGTTGCCGAGGGTTCCGAAGGCGGCGCGGGAGATGACGAGGGTGGCGGTTCCGGTCCGGATGCCGCTGAGGCCGGCCGCGCTGATGGCGAAGAAGGACAGCCCGCCGATGACGACGACGGCGGTGGCCTGCCAGAAGGACAGCCCGAAGGCGACGGCGAGGGCGCCGTTGATCACGTAGGTGAAGGTGAGGTTGGAGCCGAACCAGAGCCAGAAGAGATCCTTGGCGCCGCCGTGCCGCTCCTCGTCGGGGATGGGGTCGATGCCGTGCGTCTCGACCCGGAACACCTCGTCGACGGCGGCTGTCTCCATCCGGCCGAGCTCTGCTTCCGACTGACTCATCCTGCCGCCTCTGATCTTGAATGACGTTCTAACTCCTTGAATGGCATTCAAGATGAGGGGTGGATCCCGGCGGCGTCAAGACCTGCGCCGGGATAAGGTCTGGCCACGAAGAGCGGAGGGCGGGAGCGGTGGGCGGAGCGGCACGGCGGCGTGATGGGCAGGTCGCCCAGGAGCGCATGCTCGAAGAGGCCATGGCGGCCATCGCCGAGGACGGTCTGGCCTCGCTGACCATGTCCGCCCTCGCCGATCGGCTCGGTACCAGCGGCGGCCACATCCTGTACTACTTCGGCAGCAAGGACCGGCTGCTGCTCGAGGCCCTGCGCTGGAGCGAGGCCGCCCTCACCGAGGAACGCAAGGAGCTGCTGGGCCGGCGCCTGGGCGCGGAGCGCAAGCTCGATCTGTTCATCGAGCTGTATCTGCCCCGGGGTCCCCGCGACCCGCGCTGGACGCTGTGGATCGAGCTCTGGGCGCGTACGCCCTCCAACGAGGAGCTGCGCCGGGCGCAGGAGGAGATGGACCTCGGCTGGCAGCAGGACCTGGAGGCCCTCCTCGGCAAGGGGGTCGCGCAGTCGCGCTTCGCGCCGGATCTGGACGTACCCGGCCGCGCCTCCGAACTCCTCGCCCTGCTGGACGGATTGAGTACCAGGGTCGTCCTCGGGCAGCGCGACGCCGACCGCCGCCGGGCGCTCGCCGCGGCGCGGTCGGCCGCCGCGCGGCTGATCGAGCGCGCCTGACCGCGGGCCGCACGGCGCACACTCGTTCGGCGGTACGGGGGAGGGGTCAGGCGCCCCGGGGGGTACCCCACCGGATATGCCTCCCACTTCCCGAGGGCCGCGGCAGGGCGGCCCCCAGCACGGACGCTGGTTCCAGCGGCTCCATCGGCGCGCCCTCACGTCGGTCGTGGGGGTCGCCTGGAACCGCGGGCGCGAGATGGAGCTGATGCACCGGGCCATGGGTTTCGCGGCGCTGAGCCTGCTGACGCTCGTACCGCTGCTGATCGTGGTCGCCGCGGCCGACCTGGCCAGCGGGCAGGGCTTCGCCCGGTGGCTGGTGCAGGGGCTCGGGGTGTCCGAGGTGTCCCAGGAGGAGGTCGAGCGGCTGTTCGGGCGGTCGGAGCAGGCACTCCAGCGGACCACCGCCTTCGGTCTCGCCGCGCTCGCCACCTTCGGGGTGACCTTCGGGTCCGCCGTGCAGACGGGCTACGAACGCGCGTGGGACCTGCCGACCGCGCGCTGGCACACGATGTGGCGGCATGTCGTCTGGCTGGCCGTACTCGTCGCTTCGCTGCTGCTCTTCGTCAACGCGCCCCCGGACGATGCGTCCTCCCTCTCGTCTCTGCTGGTGGCGGCGGGGGACGTGATCGGTACGTTCTTCTTCTTCTGGTGGTCCCAGCGTCTGCTGCTCTGCGGGAGGATCCGCTGGCGCGCCCTCGCCCCCGGGGCCGCGGCGACGGCGCTCGGGCTGCTCGGGCTGCGGATCTTCTCGCAGTTCGTCTTCTCGCCCCTCATCGCCTCGAACGCGGTGACCTACGGCCAGTTCGGGACGGTGCTGGTGCTGCAGTCGTGGCTGGTGGGGGTGGGCTTCGTCGTGTACGGCGGGGCCCTGGTCGGGCGTCTGGTCCACGAGGCGCAGGTGAGACGCCGGCTGAACGTGAGGGTCGAAGAGGAGTCCTGAGCCACCGTCCCCGCGGCTCCTCCGGCGCCCCCGTCCGCGCACGCCACGGCGCCCGGTGAGAACGTCGGATCCAAGATCATATCTGGTGCGACAACCCCGGAGCCGAGACCGGGACGCAGATCGCCGCCGGCCTCAAGGACCCGCTGCGGATGCTCGCCCAGCATGCCTGGGGCTCGCCCAAGCCGGTGGCCACCTGGACCGCGTACCGGTCAGTGATCGCCACCGTCGGCCACAGTCCCTCGTGGCCCTGCGCCGCCCAGCCCGGCAACCTCGCCCACGGCCGGCCGGTGACCGCCTCCAGTACGGAGACCCCCGTCTTCCCCGCCGCCCAAGTGGTCGACGGTGACCACGCCACCCGCTGGTCCAGCGCCTACGCCGACGGCGAATGGATCCAGGTGGACCTCGGCGGCATCCGTCCGATCGGCAGGGTGAAGCTCTCCCGGGAAGTCGCCTACGGCAAGGGCTACCTCATCCAGGCCTCCGCCGACGGGACAGCCTGGCCCCCTCCACACCATGACCGCCGGTGACGGCGGAACCGACGCCCTCGGCGGCCTGAGCGGATCCGGCCGCCATCCGCGGGTGCAGGGCCGCGGCACCGGCCACGGATACTCCCTCTACGAGTTCGAGGTGTACGCGGCCACGACGGGCAGGCCGCCCGCGCCCCGGACGTGCCGCGCGCCGCCGCGACCGCCGGTCTCCGGCAACGCCCGCTCCTCCGGCAGCCGGCCTCGGACGCCCCAGCTCAGCTGGGGGAATCCATCGTGTCCTGACGCCGCGCATGGAGGGTCCGCGCGACTCGTGGGCCCAGCCAGCGCTTGAACCTGCGCAGCGGCTCCAGCTGATCGGCCGCCCGGTCGATCCGGTAGTACAGCTGGGGCGGGATGTGGGGAAGCAGCGGCGAATGCCTCTGACCGAGCAGCGCGAACATCTGCGCCGGGGCGAGGTGGATGTAGCGGGGCAGATTCTCGTACCACTGGGCGCTGTAGCGGGCGGCGCTCTGGACGGGCAGAAGCGCCGCCCTGCGTTCCCGTTCGTACCGGGCGAGTGCCGGCCGCAGCTCGGCGCCGCCCCGCAGCGCGCCGGCCAGACAGATGGCGTCCTCCAGGGCGAGCGTGGTGCCCGCGCCGATCGAGTAGTGCGTGGTGTGCGCCGCGTCGCCCAGCAGGACGAGGTTGTCGCGGGACCAGGTGCGGTTCGTCAGGGTCGGGAAGCTGAGCCACTGGGCGCTGCCGCCGGGCTGGCCGGCCAGCCGGTGTCCGCCGAGCAGCGAGGCGAACAGCCGCTCCAGCACGGCCAGGCCGTCCGGCTCGCTCGCGGTGTCGAGCCCGAGACCCGCCCAGGTCTCCGGGGCGCACTCGACGACGCAGGTGCTCCCCTCCTCGCTGAACTTGTAGGCGTAGCACCAGATCCAGCCGTGCGCCGTCTCCACGAAGGCGAAGGTGAAGGAGTCGAAGACCTTCGTCGTGCCCAGCCAGATGTACTTGTTCGTTCCCCGCGTGATCCGGGAGCCGAAGTGCTCGGCGTAGCGCCGGCGCAGCCCGCTGTTGACGCCGTCGCCGGCGACGATCAGGCCGGCTTCGGGGAGGGGACCGTCGGTGGCGAACTCGCGGTCGAACTCCACGCGTACGCCCAGGGACTGGGCCCGTTCGCCGAGAATCCGCAGCAGCCGGTGACGGCCGATGCCGAAGCCCTCGTCGCCCTGGTGCGTCGTCGTGCTCTCGCCGACATGCGCGACGCCGTCGCTCCAGCGGACCGAACTCTCGCGGATGGCCCGCGCCGACACGGGGTCGTGACGCTGGAGTTCGTCGAGCAGACCGGCCCAGTAGGTCACGCCCCAGCCGTATGTCGAACCGGCGGGGTTCCGTTCGTGGACGGTGATGTCATGGGACGGGTCCTGCCGCTTCATCAGGATCGAGAAGTAGAGGCCGGCGGGCCCGCCACCGACGCAGGTGACCTTCACACACGCTCCCGTTGATACTCACCGTATGTCATGGGCAACGGAGAGTATCATTCGAAATGGCATGCTTGAGCCGTGAATCGCCCAGTGACACACTGAGTGCGTGCGGTCCCGGAACGGCGCACGCGGACACATGAAGACCCCGACCAGTCCCCTCCGGTCGGGGTCTTCGCCGTACGGCCGCCACGCGTGGCCGCGACGGATGTCAGCTCGGCGGATTCGTGTCGCCCTCGCCACGCGGGGTCTCCTTGGCGTGTGGCGCCTCGTTGCCGTGGCCCTTCAGCTGATGGGGGGTGAGCCGCGTCCCGTTGTCGGGAAACTCCGTCGACGAGTGACTTCCCGACTCCTCGATGTGGGCCTGATGGTTCGGCGCGTGGGGCTGCTCGTCCGGACGCGGCGCCGGCGGCTCCTCACGGCGCTTTCGCATACCGAGCCAGACAGCACCGATGAGGATCGCCACGACCACCAGGCCCACAGTGAACTGCCCGGCGCCGTCGGTCCAGAACTCATTGGCCGCGAGGCCACGGGTCGCCATGTCGTGAAGTGCGCTCGTTGTGCTCATACCGATCGAATACCCGGACGGCCGCGACCCATGTGCCCCTGGCGGCCGAATGGCCCATCGACTCCGCTGTGACCTGCGGCGACTACGTTCCGCTACCGGGTGATCAGGCGCGGCGGGGCACCCCTCACGGGCCCGGGAGGGCGGTGCGGTGGGACTTGATCCGAGCCCACCCTCGTGCAGCTGCCCCCCAGGAGGAACGTGTGTCACGGCCGGTCACCATCGTCACAGGCGGCAGCCGAGGCATCGGCGCGGCCACATGCGTCCGTCTGGCGGCCGACGGACACGATCTGGCGCTCGGATACGTCGGCGACGGCGCGGCCGCCGAGGCGACGGCCGAGGCGGTGCGGGCGGCGGGCGCGCGCTGTGTGACCGTACGCGTGGACACCGCCGACGAGGCCGGTGTGGAGCGGCTCTTCGACATCGCGGCGACCGAGCTCGGACAGCTGACCGGGCTCGTCAACAACGCCGGCGTCACCGGCCCGCTGGGCAGGCTCGCCGATGCCCGTACCGAGGATCTGCGACGGGTGGTGGAGGTCAACCTCCTGGGCTGTCTGCTGTGCTGCCGCCGCGCTGCCCGCGACATGGCCGCGCACGGCTCCGGCGCGATCGTCAACATCTCCTCGGCCGCGGCGACCCTGGGCAGCCCCGGCGACTACGTCCATTACGCGGCCAAGGCAGCCACCGACGCCCTGACCATCGGCCTGTCCAAGGAGCTCGGCCCGGACGGCATCCGGGTCAACGCCGTCGCTCCCGGCATCGTCGACACCGACATGCACGCCACCATGGGCGACCCCGACCGCCCCGCCAGGGCGGCCTCCGGGATCCCGCTCGGCCGCCCGGGTGAACCCTCCGAGATCGCCGCCGCCGTCGCCTGGCTGCTGTCCGACGATGCCTCCTACACCACGGGGACCGTGCTGAGAGTGTCCGGCGGCCGGTAGACCGGCCGCGGGTGACGACCGCCGGTCGGCCTCCCCGCGAGTACCGACCGCCGGTGAGGCCCATCGGGCGAGCCCACGGCAACGCGCGTCCCGGGCCCGGGGGTTGCGGGCCCGCCCCGGTCCGGCACATGGACTTCCCGTACGTCCTCATGGACTTCTCGCGCCCCGCCGCCGACGGCGCCCCGCCGCTGCACCCCGCCGACCCGGCACGATGCCCGGCAGTCGTCCGCCGCCCCCACGGCCAGGCGTTCGTGTCACGTACCGCACCTCTTCACACCGAGGACACGCGTCCTTACGCTCCACTCGCTGCTCTTGGAACCCGCCAGGCCCATCGCCCCCCGACTCCCAAGAGGTCCCCACACACATGCCTGAACTCAATCGGCGCCGTTTCCTCCAGATCGCCGGCGCCACCGCCGGATTCGCCGCCCTGCAGAACAGCATCGCCCGCGCCGCCGAGATCCCCGCGGCGCGGCAGTCCGGCACGCTCGCGGACGTCGAGCACATCGTCGTCCTGATGCAGGAGAACCGTTCCTTCGACCACTACTTCGGCAAGCTCAGGGGCGTCCGCGGATTCGGTGACCCGCGCCCGGTGACGCTGCCGAGCGGGAAGTCGGTCTGGCACCAGTCCAACGGCACCAAGGACGTACTGCCGTACCACCCCACGGCCGAGGACCTCGGCATGCAGTTCATCGCAGGTCTCAACCACGACTGGGCCGGCGGCCACAAGGCCTGGAACAAGGGCAAGTACGACCAGTGGATACCCGCGAAGTCGGCGGGTACCATGGCGTATCTGACGCGCGAGGACATCCCGTTCCACTACGCGCTCGCCGACGCGTTCACCATCTGCGACGCCTACCACTGTTCCTTCGTCGGGGCGACCGACCCCAACCGCTACTACATGTGGACCGGGCACACGGGCAACGACGGCAAGGGCGGCGGTCCGGTCCTCGGCAACGAGGAGGCCGGGTACAGCTGGACGACGTACCCCGAGCGCCTGGAGCAGGCGGGCGTCTCCTGGAAGATCTACCAGGACGTCGGCGACGGTCTCGACGCGGCCGGGCACTGGGGCTGGATCGAGGACGCCTACCGCGGCAACTACGGTGACAACTCACTGCTCTACTTCAACAACTACCGCAACGCCAAGCCCGGCGACCCGCTCTACGACAAGGCCCGCACCGGCACGAACGCCAAGGCCGGTGACGGACTCTTCGACCGCCTGCGGGCGGACGTCGCCGCCGGAACGCTGCCGAAGATCTCCTGGATCACCGCCCCCGAGGCCTTCAGCGAGCACCCCAACTGGCCCGCGAACTACGGCGCCTGGTACATCTCTCAGGTGCTGGACGCGCTGACGTCCAATCCCGAGGTGTGGAGCCGGACCGCCCTGTTCATCACCTACGACGAGAACGACGGTTACTTCGACCACGTCGTCCCGCCCTACCCGCCCGCCTCCGCCGCACAGGGCCTGTCCACCGTCGCCACGACCCTGGACAACTTCGCCGGCAACTCCCGCTACGCCGCCGGGCCCTACGGCCTCGGCCAGCGCGTCCCGATGACGGTCGTCTCGCCCTGGAGCACCGGTGGTTACGTCTGCTCCGAGGTCTTCGACCACACCTCGATCATCCGCTTCATGGAGCGCCGCTTCGGCGTGAACGAGCCGTTCATCTCGCCGTGGCGCCGCGCCATCTGCGGCGACCTCACCTCGGCCTTCGACTTCGGCCTCCAGAACGCCACACCGGCGGCGCTCCCGGACACCGACGGATACCAGCCGCCGGACCGTGAGCGGCACTCCAGCTACGTACCGGCGCCGCCCTCCAACCCGGCCCTGCCGGTCCAGGAGCCGGGCTCACGCCCGGCGCGCCCGCTGCCGTACGCGCTGCTCGTCGACGGGGCGTCGACCCCCTCCACGGGCAAGTTCACGCTCACCTTCGGCGCGGGCGCCGCGGCCGGAGCGTTCTTCCAGGTCACGGCCCCCAACCGGACCGACGGACCCTGGACGTACACGGCAGGCGCCGGCAAGAGCATCTCGGACACCTGGAACACCGCCTACTCGCAGGGGGTGTACGACCTCTCGGTGTTCGGCCCCAACGGGTTCCTGCGCACGTTCCGCGGACCGGGCAAGACCGCCGGTCCCGAGGTCACCGCGCGCCACGACGGCGTGGCCGGCACGGTCGTCCTGACCATGAAGAACCCCGGCGCGACCGATGTGAACCTCACCGTGAGCAACGCGTACGGCGGCCCGGCGCAGACGTTCAAGGTGGCCAGGGGCGCGACGGTGACCCACACGGTGGATCTGCGCGTCTCCAGGCGCTGGTACGACCTGTCGGTGGTCTCCGACGGGAACAGCACCTTCCTGCGCCGGTTCGCCGGACACGTCGAGACCGGCGCTCCCGGCGTGAGCGACCCGGCCATCATCACCGGCTGACCCGTCTCGGCCGCACGCGTCTCTGCCCGGGGGCCCAGGCCCGGGCAGAAGTGTGCGACGGCGCGCGCGGTCAGACGGCGATGACCTTGACCCCGGCGTCCGTGAGGTGGCGTACGGACTCCGGGGAGATCGCCGAGTCGGTGACCAGGATGTCGATCCGGTCCAGGCCGCAGATCCTCGCGAAGGCGCGCTTGCCCATCTTGGACGAGTCGGTGACCACGATGACCCGGTGCGCGCGTTCGGCGAAGAGCCGGCTGATGCTGGCCTCATCCTCCTGGTGGGCCATGGCGCCGAGCTGGGGGTCGACGCCGTCGACCCCGAGGACGACGACATCGAGGACGACCTCGTTCAGCACTCCCACGGTCAGCGGGCCGACCAGCTCGTACGTCTGCGGGCGTGCCACACCACCGGTGACCACGATCTTGATCTGCGGTCGCACGGCCAGCTCGCCGGCGATGTTGAGCGCGTTGGTGACCACGGTCAGCGCCGGGCCGGTGGGCACCGCGCCGGCCTCCCGCCGGCCACTTCCGGCGCGCAGGGCGAGGGCCCGGGCCACCTCGGTCGTGGTCGTACCGCCGTTGAGCCCGACGACCTCCCCGTCGCCGACCAGATCCGCCACCGCCGCGGCGATCCGCTGCTTCTCGGACGCGTGGCGGGAGGACTTGTAGCGCAGCGGCAGCTCGTAGGAGACGCCCTGCGCGATCGCGCCGCCCCGGGTGCGGACGAGCATCTGCTGCTCGGCGAGCTCGTCGAGGTCCCGTCGGATCGTCGCGGCGGACACGTCCAGGGTGGTCGCGGCCTCCTCGACGTCCAGCCGGCCAGTGGCGGCCAGCAGTTCCAGCAGTGCGCTCCACCGCTCGTGCTTCGACATGCGTCGGGACTCCTTACCGGGACGGGAGCGCCTTGCTCGGAGGTGAGTCTAATCATCACGCCTCCGGGCGACTGGCTTGCGCGAAACTGCACGCAGTAAACAGTTTGCGAGCAACTCTTGTCACGAGCGTGCGCAGCGTTGCAAGATTCGGGCCCTGAGCGCTGCCCACCCCTCGTGCCACTGATGCCACGAGTAGTCGGAGGTGAATGTGTCGGCCGCCGCGTCTGCCGCGCCCCATCAGGTCATGTCCCCGTCCCCGCCCACGCCCCCGCCCGACGACGAGCCGCCGACGAAGGGGAAGCAGCGGTCCCGGACCTCCCGCCGGCCGCTGCGCGAGCGGCTGCGGCGCGACCGCGCGCTGCTGCTGCTCTGCGTACCCGGAGTCCTGTACTTCGTGGTGTTCTTCTACCTGCCGCTCGCCGGCAACACCATCGCCTTCCAGGACTACCAGCCCTACCTCGGCTTCCAGGGCAGTCCCTTCGTCGGCTGGGCCAACTTCACCGCCCTGCTCCAGGAGCCCGAGTTCTGGACGGCCGTCGAGAACACCCTGGAGATCACCGCCGTCCAGCTGCTGCTCTACTTCCCCGCGCCCATCGCCCTCGCGCTGCTGCTCAACTCCCTGATCAGCGACCGGACCCGGCGCGTCATGCAGACCCTGGTCTATCTGCCGCACTTCCTGTCCTGGGTGGTGGTCGTCGCCATGTTCCAGCAGGTCCTCGGCGGCGCCGGCACCGTCAGCAGCCTCCTCAACGACCACGGCGTGTCCGTCGGCAACATCATGACCAACCCCGACACGTTCACCCTGCTCATCACCTCCCAGGTGATCTGGAAGGACGCCGGCTGGGGCGCGATCATCTTCCTCGCCGCGATGGCCTCCATCGACAACGGCCTGTACGAGTCCGCGGCGATGGACGGCGCCGGATGGCTGCGCAGGATCTGGCACATCACCCTGCCGGGCATCCGCCCCACGATCGTCCTGCTGCTCATCCTGCGACTCGGAGACATCCTCTCGGTCGGCTTCGAACAGATCGTGCTGCAGCGCGAGTCCGTCGGCGCCGACGCCTCCGAAGTCCTCGACACCTACGTCTACTTCCACGGCGTCGTCGACGGCGACTGGGGCATGGCCACCGCCGCCGGACTCATGAAGGGCGTCATCGGCTTCGCGCTGATCGTCGCCGCCAACAAATTCGCCCACCGCCTGGGCGAGCAGGGGGTCTACCGATGACCACGCTCTCCCCCTCCCGCCCGCCGTGGATGGAGAAGCCGCACTGGTACGGCCAGGGCGCCAAGGCCCTGGTGCTCCTCGCCCTCACCGTCGCCGTCGGATACCCCTTCCTGCTGGCGCTCGGCACCAGCCTTGCGGGGAAGGCGGAACTCGCGGCCAACGGCGGCTACGTGCTCATCCCGCGCCACCCCACCACGGAGGCCTACGAAGCCGTGCTCGCCGGCGGTGTCGTCACCCGGGCCGCCGTCGTCAGCATCGGCGTCACCCTCGTCGGCACCGCGCTGAGCCTGCTCTGCACGGTCTGCCTCGCCTACGGGCTCTCCCGGCCGGGCACGGTCGCCGGCAAACCGATCCTCTTCGTCGTGCTGGGCACGTTCCTCTTCACCCCCGGCATCATCCCCACCTACCTCGTGGTCGAGCAGCTCGGCCTCATCGACAGCTACGCCGCGCTGATCGTCCCGATCATGCTCAACGCCTTCAACATCATCGTGATCCGGGCCTTCTTCCAGTCCATTCCCGACGAGCTGTACGAGGCGGCACGTCTCGACGGCGCGGGGGAGCTGAGCATCCTCGTGCGGATCGTGCTGCCCCTGTCCAAGGCCGTGATCGCCGTGGTCGGCATGTTCTACGCCGTCACGTACTGGAACAACTTCTTCAACGGCATGCTCTACCTCAACGACTCGGCGAAGCTGCCCCTCCAACTGGTGCTGCGCTCCTACGTGTTGCAGGGCGACACGATCAACGCCAAGGCCATGGGCGTGGCCACGCTGCCGCCCTCCAGCTCCCTCCAGATGGCCGTACTGATCCTCGCCATCGTGCCGATCGTCGCCGTCTACCCCTTCCTCCAGAAGTACTTCGTCAAGGGCGTCCTCACCGGCGCCATCAAGGCCTGAACCCCCTGAGGAGAAGCATGACTTACCCGAGCATCAACCGGCGCGGTTTCCTCGGCGCCGTGGGTGCCGCAGGCCTGACGATCGCCGGCGGCGGAGCACTCGCCGCCTGCGGCCCCGGCGCGACGGCCGGCAAGGGCGGCGCCGCCAAATCGGCGAAGGTGAAGCTGCCGACGTACGTGAAGGCGAACGTCGTCGCGCCCGACCTGGCCGGGAACACCGCCGGTCTCGACCCCGCCTACCTGCGCTACCCCACGAAGCTGACCCGTACCGTCGCCAAGGCACCGGGCGACGGCACCCCCATCACGGCGCTCACGGAGACCTTCACCACCGCCGCCCCGGCCATGGACCGCAACACCTTCTGGCAGGAGCTCAACAAGCGGCTCGGCTCCGAACTCAGAATGACGATCGTCAACGGACTCGGTTCCGACGACGTCTACCGCACCAAGTTCAACGCCATGGTGGCCGGCGACAGCGTCCCGGACCTCGTGTGGTTCACCCCCAACCAGGGCCTGAAGAACGTCCCGCAGATCCTCGAGGCCAAGTTCCACGACCTGACGCCCCACCTCTCGGGCGACGCGGTCAAGAAGTACCCGAACCTCGCCAACATCCCTGAGTTCGCCTGGAAGACCGCCGTCGTCGACGGCCGGATCTGGGGCACGGCCGTCCCCTACGGCCGCATGGGCCAGGTCTACGTCGCCAACACCGACTTCTGGAAGCCGGTCGGCGGCATCACCTTCGACAGCGCCGAGGACTTCCTCGCCAAGGGCAAGGAACTCCTCGACACCCGGCGCAAGAAGTACGTCCTCGAACCCGCCTACTACAACCACATCCACATGTTCAGCCAGTGGTACGGCGCCCCGAACGCCTGGTCCCTGAAGAACGGCCGGCTCACCAGCCAGTTCGAGACGGACGAGTACCTCGCCGCCATCGAGTTCGCCCTCAAGTGCCGCCGGGCGCAGCTCTTCTGGCCCGACCCGAACCTGCGCACCACCCTGGAGAAGCTCGAGGGAGGCTTCCTCGGCGCCCACGTCCAGTCCTTCCCCGGCTTCCTCGACGACAGCTCGATGTACGACTTCCCCATGGACGTCATCGTGCCGTTCCCCGCGCGGAGCGGGGCCAAGCCCGTCTACAACCTCGGCTACGGCTCCGTCGGCTTCACCGCCATCAGCAGGACCGCCGACAAGAAGCGCCTGCACATGCTCCTCGACGTCCTCAACTACCTCAACGCGCCTTTCGGCAGCGAGGAGCGGCTCTTCCTCGACAACGGCATCGAGGGCACGCACTACGAACGCACCAAGGGCGGCGACATCAGGCTCACCGCCAAGGGCAACGGCGAGGTCCTCACCACCAACCAGGCCCTGATGTTCCTCGGAAACACCCCGCAGACCCTCTACCTCCCCGACGCCGCCCGGACCACCCGCCACATCCACGAGGTGGAGACAGCGCTGCTGAAGCTGGCCCAGGCCAACCCGACCACCGGCCACTACTCCGACACGTACGCCCAGAAGTGGCAGTCCCTCCAGAACGAACTGAAACTCGACGTCGTCGACATCGTCGCCGGACGCAAGCCGCTGTCCTCCTACAAGGACACCGTGAAGAAGTTCCTGCGCTCCGGCGGCGACGCGATCCGCGGCGAGTTCGAGGACGCCCTCGCGAAGGCCGAGTGAGCTCCGCCCACCACCCGAGAAGAGGACCATGGAAGACCTGCGCATAGGCGTCATCGGGCTCGGGCTGCGGCGCAATCTGGCCACCGCCCTCCACCGCCCCGGCAGGGGCTCGGTGGTGGCCGCGGTCGCCGACGTCGACCCCGCCGTACGCGCCGAGGTGCCCGGCCTGTACGAGGGGGCGGTGGCCGTCGCCGACCACCGCCGCCTGCTCGACGACGACCGCATCGACGCCGTCGTCGTCGCCACCCCCGACGACACCCATGAAACCGTCGCCTGCGACGCCCTCGTGGCGGGCAAGGCGGCCTACGTCGAGAAGCCGCTCGGGATCACCGTCGAGCAGTGCGACACCATCCTGCGTACCGCCCACAAGACCGGCACCAGGCTCTACGTCGGGCACAACATGCGCCACATGGGCGTCGTCCGCCTCATGCGGGACATCATCGCCCGGGGCGACATCGGCGAGCCGAAGACCGTCTGGGTGCGGCACTTCGTCTCCTACGGCGGCGACTACTACTTCAAGGACTGGCACGCCGACCGGCGCCGCACGACCGGGTTGCTGCTGCAGAAGGCCGCGCACGACATCGACGTGGTGCACTGGCTGGCGGGCGGCTACACCAGCCGCGTCAACGCCCTGGGTGATCTGATGCTCTACGGCGACCTGCCCCGGCGCGCGCCGGACACCCCGCGGCCGGCCGGCTGGCTGCGCGAGTTCGACTGGCCACCGGCCACGCGCAAGGACCTCCACCACGTCGTGGACGTCGAGGACGTGTCGGTGATGAACATGCGCCTCGACAACGGCGTCCTCGCCGCGTACCAGCAGTGCCACTTCAGCCCGGACTACTTCCGCAACTACACCGTCATCGGCACCGAGGGCCGGCTGGAGAACTTCGGCGACCGGCCCGGCGACGAGGTGCGCGTCTGGAACACCGGCCCGTCCGCCTACCGGGCGGACGCGGACGCCGTCCACCGGGTGCCCGAGGCGCAGGGCTCGCACGGCGGCGCGGACGGCCGGATCGTGGAGGAGTTCTGCCGCTTCGCGCGCGACGGCGGAGCCACCGACACCTCGCCCGTGGCCGCGCGCATGAGTGTGGCGGCGGGGGAGATGGCCACGCGTTCACTGCGTGAGGGCGGCATGCCGCACGACATTCCGGCGCTCGACCCCGAGCTGGTGGCCTACTTCGCCGCCGGCCAGCGCTAGGGAGTGTCCGCAAAGTATCGTCGTCCGCCCGGAGGGCGTCGCAGGCCAGGCGAGACGTTGCGGACACGACCCAGGGCCCGACTTTTGGATCAGGCCGGGTCGGTGAGCGGAGTCTGGCCCCAGGAGCCGTACATCCGGGCGGCTGCGGCACAGCAGGACGTGCCGCAGCCCCCGCATGTCACGCCCGGGGAGCCGACCGGTCCAGGACCCTGATGAGTTCGGTCACCGTGTCGGCCATCGCCTGCCGTCCGACCGAGAGATACGTCCGGGAGTCCACCGCCTCGGGGTGGGCGGCCAGATACGCGCGGATCGCCCGCGTCATCGCGATGTTGAGCGCGGTGCCGACGTTGACCTTGGCGATCCCGCCGTCCACCGCGGCCCTCAGCTCCTCGTCCGGCACACCGGAGGAACCGTGGAGCACCAGCGGCACCTGCAGTGCCTTGTCCAGCCGGGCGATCAGATCGTGGTCCAGGGCGGCGGTCCGGTCGGTCATCGCGTGAGAGCTGCCGACCGCGACGGCCAGCGCGTCGACGCCGGAGGCCCCGACGAAGGCCCGCGCCTCCCACGGGTCGGTACGTGCCCCGGGGGAGTGGGCGTCGAGCGGCGCGGCGCCGTCCTTGCCGCCCACCTCGCCCAGCTCGGCCTCGATCCACAGACCCCGGCCGTGCGCCCAGACGGCGGCGGCCCGGGTGGCGGCGAGATTCTCCCCGTACGGCAGGTGGGCCGCGTCGTACATCACCGAGCTGAACCCGGCGTCGGCGGCCTGCCGCAGCAGCTCGGTGCTCTTGACGTGGTCGAGATGCAGGGCGACGGGAACCCCGGCCGTCCGGGCGACCGCCGCCGCGGCCCGGGCGAGCGGCAGGACCCGTCCGTAGCGGAACTTCACCGCGTTCTCACTGATCTGCAGGATCACCGGGGCGCCGGCGGCCTCGGCCCCCGCCACCACCGCCTCGGCGTGCTCCAGCGTGATGATGTTGAACGCGGCCACGGCGCCGCGGGCGGCGGCGGCCTCGGCGACCAGGGCGCCGGTTTCGGCGAGCGGCATCGGTCAGGCTCCGGCGAGGATGACGGAACGGGTGAGGTGACGCGGGCGGTCCGGATTCAGCCCGCGGGCGGCGGCGACCGCGACCGCGAGCCGCTGCGCCCGGACCAGCTCGGCGAGCGGGTCGAGGCCCCCGGCCACCCACATACCGCCGGCGGCGTGCACCTCGTCCGCCAGGCCGGAGGGGGAGTCGCCGATCATCCACGTCGCCGTGGAGCGCGTGGTGATGCTGATGGGACCGTGCCGGTACTCCATGGCCGGGTAGGACTCGGTCCAGGACAGGGACGCCTCCCGCATCTTCAGCGCGGCCTCGTTGGCGAGACCGACGGTCCATCCCCGGCCGAGGAACGTGAACTGCGTGCAGTCGACCAGCCAGCCCGGCAGCGGCTCGACCAGCGCGTCCCGTCCGTCGTCGACGACCGCCTCGGTGTGCAGACCGACATGGGCGCGCAGGAGGGTGAGTGCGGTGGTGGCGAACCGCGTCTGCACCACCGACTTCTCGTCCGCGAAGTCGAGCACGACCACGTCGTCGGCGGCCGACATGACTGGGGTGGTGGCGTCGGCGGTGATGGCGAGGGTGCGCGTGCGGCCGCGCAGTTCGGCGAGGAGGCCCAGCACCTCGGTGGTGGTGCCCGAGCGGGTGAGTGCCACGACCCGGTCGTAGCGGCGCCCGGCCGGGAACTCGGAGGCGGCGAACGCGTCGGTCTCGCCGTGCCCCGCGCTCTCGCGCAGCGCGGCGGCCGCCTGCGCCATGTAGAAGGAGGTGCCGCAGCCGATGAGCGCCACCCGCTCTCCGGGTTGGGGGAGCGTGTCGCTCCGGGTCGTGGCCAGGTCGGCGGCGCGGTTCCAGCAGTCGGGCTGGCTGGCCAGCTCCGTCTCGACATGTCTCATGACGCACACTCACTTTCACCAGGTTGCTCGTTCATGCAAGGTATAGCCATTCTTCGAGCAAGTACAAGCATTCGGCTCCATGCCGAAAACGCCCCCGGCGAATGAGAGCCGGGGGCGCTGGTGAGGTGCTCCGACAGGAAGGCAGGCGGGTGTCGCTGCCGGAAGGCGTGTCCTACTGCTCCTTGTGGGCCGCGTCATGCCGACGGGACCGGAGTGCGCGAGGCGCAGGACTGCTTCGGCGGTCGGCGCCGGTCTCCAGTCGCGGCCGGAGCGGTAACGAAGGCGGGGAGCCGTTCACGCCGGATCGCGGGCGTGCGACGGGCGAGGACCGCCGGGTGAGTCGCCGACGATGCAGAGCAGGATGCGGACGAGCTCGTCGACGACCTCGGTGAGTGTGGCGTCCACGCAGCCCGCGCTCCAGTCCGTCAGCAGACCGTTGACCGCGCTGACGAACGCCTGAGCCGCGATGCGGTAGTCACGCTCGGCCGCCTCCCCGAGGCCGACCGCACGCTCGGCCTCCGCCGTGATCATCTCCGCCCAGCGCGCGCGGCGTTCCATGCGCCGGCGTTCGAGCTCGGGCCCCGCCGCGACGACCTCCACGAAGGCGATCCGCACATGCCGCGGATCGTTCACGACCGCCTCGGCGTAGGCGCGGAACGCCGCCGCCGCCCGCCGCGCCAGGGGCAGGTCCGCCGAGGACGCGAGCGCCTCGGCGGCCGCCTCCTCGGCGCGGTCGTTGATCAGGCCGTGCAGGGCGGCCAGCACCTGTTCCAGGCTTCGGAACTCCTCGTAGAACTGACGCGTCGACAGCCCCGCCGTCTCGCACAGGGACGTGATGGTCGTCCCGCGATAACCCGGCGCTTCCCCGAACAGCCGCATCCCGGCGTCGAGCAGCCGCTGCCGCCGCTCGGCCCGCCGGTCCTCCGCGCTGCGCCCTCCGTACACCCGGATGGGGTGTTTGCCCGCCGCCACCGTCCGCCTCCTCGCCTCGGTGCCCCAATTCTTCTTGCGTCGCGGGGGTTGTGGCGTACCCCGACCCTCGTTACCGTCCGGTAAATCTGAACAGGACCATTTTCAGACTGTGCCTCGATGCTCCAGCCCCCCACGGAAGGAACAACGATGTCTGCACTCCGCCCCGGGCCCCGACCCCTGCTCCCGGCCCGCCCGCGCCGCACCCGCCGGGTGGCCGGAGCTCTCGCCGCCGCGCTGGCCGTGGTCCTCGCGAACACCTCGGCCGCCGCGACGGCCCAGGGAACCGACGGCGCCGCCCTGCGCGAGGTGATGTTCGTGGGCAACAACTGGGAAGGAACCGCCGATGTCATCGCCTCCACCGGCGAGTTCACGAAGATAGGCCGGATCGACGTGGTTCCGGACAAGGCGGAGCGGCTGCGCGAGATCCACCTCAACCCCGTGAAGCTTGCCTACTTCCTCGGCATCCGCGAGACCGCCGGCGAAGGCCACGACCAG
This sequence comes from Streptomyces sp. NPDC033174, assembly GCF_055577795.1. Taxonomy (NCBI): domain Bacteria; kingdom Bacillati; phylum Actinomycetota; class Actinomycetes; order Kitasatosporales; family Streptomycetaceae; genus Streptomyces; species Streptomyces sp. NPDC033174. Next base: position 34,078 of record NZ_JBVIPQ010000014.1, on the reverse strand, counting down.
TTCGTCGACGACATGTACTCCACCCCGGACGGCACGGCCGTCGTCGTCTCCCGCCCCAGCTTCGCCGACGTGGTGTCGATCGACCTTGCCACCGGGAGGATCAACTGGCGTTTCGCCGTGGAGGGTTACCGATCCGATCACATGGCCGTCTCGCCGGACGGCACCCGCGTCGCCGTCTCGGCCTCGACGTCCAACACCGTCCATGTTCTCGACATCGGCAGCGGAAAACAGCTCGGCTCCTTCAAGGCCGGTGACAAGCCCCACGAGAACGTCTTCACCGACGGCGGGACGCGCCTGTGGAACATGGCCATCGGCGAGGTCAACACGGCTCTCGACCACTGGACCATGGACTGGACGAAGGGCGACCGGCGGATCACGGTCGTGGACGCCCGTACCTTCCAGCAGGTCAAGGTCATCGACATGCGCCAACGCCTCGACGCCTTCGGCCGCAAGGACCTCTCCGACGCGGTCCGTCCCGTCGCCTTCACCCCCGACGAGTCCACGCTGTACTTCCAGGTCTCGTTCTTCAACGGCTTCCTCGAGTACGACGTCGCCTCCGACAGGATCACCCGGCTGAAGACGCTCCCGAAGAACCCCGCGACCAGCGAGGACCGCACCACCTGGGTCAACGACTCCCGCCATCACGGTCTGTCCATGAACCCGGCCGGCGACAAGCTCTGCGTCGCCGGGACGATGGACGACTACGCGACCGTCGTCGACCGCGCCACTCTCCAGGAAGGCCCGCTGGTCCCGGCCGTGAAGCCCTACTGGGCCACCGTCAGCGGTGACGGGAAGGCCTGCGTCATCTCCGAGAGCGGGGCCGACCGGGTCACCGCCATCGACTTCGCCACCGGCCGGAAGATCGCGTCGGTGCCCGTGGGCGACCACCCCCAGCGCGTACGCGTCGGCCACGTCGGCGCGGACTGGACCGGACCCGCGGCGAACTGACCGGCCCGGCGCACGAGTCTCCTGATGGTCCCGGCGCAAAGCGACGCGGTGGCTGCCCCCGGGACCCGCGCACCCTGGGCAGCCACCACACGCGCCGTGGCAGAGGCTCAGCCGAAGACCGCGACGTGCCGCCCCGCCCAGTCCGCGAAGGTGCGCGGCCCACGGCCCAGGATCCGCTCGACGTCGGTACTCACGCGCCGCTCCTCGGCCGACGGCTCACCCAGTACCGCCAGCGTGCCCTCCACGACCGGCTCCGGCATGAACCCCAGCAATTGCGCGCGTGCCTCCTCCCGGCTCTGCTCGACGAAGCGCACCGGCGAGCCCAGCGCATCACCGATCGCCCGTGCCCGGTCGCGCGGGGAGACCGGCGCGGGCCCGGTCAGGACATACGTACGCCCGGCATGGGCGCCGTCAGCACCGGTCAGGACCGCGGCGGCGACCTCCGCGATGTCGGCGGGGTCGATCACCGGCAGTGCCACGTCCGCGAAGGGCGCGGATACCGTCCGCTCCGACCGGACCGACTCGGACCACAGGAAGGCGTTGGACGCGAAGCCGCCCGGCCGCAGAATCGTCCACTCCAGCCCCGACTCCCGCACGGCGTCCTCGAACGCGCGCAACGGAGCGTGGGACGCGGAATCCGGCCGGGTCCCCGTCACCTGCGACGACTGCAGTACGACCCGCCGTACGCCGACGCTCCTCGCCGCATCGAGAAGCCCGACGGGACTCAGCATTTCCCCGCCGCCCGCCACGAGCAGATACAACGCGTCGGCACCCTCCAACACCGGCTTGAGACCGACCGGTTCGCTCAGATCGGCCTGCCGACGCCGTACGACCTCCGGTTCCGTCGCGTCCACGCGCCGGCGCGAGACGGCCGTGACCTGCTCGCCGGCCGAGGCGAGTGCGCGCACGAGCGGCTGTCCGACGTTTCCGGTGGCTCCAGTGACAACGATCATGATGGATTCCTCTTCCCACGGGCACCTGGGGTTCAGGTGCCGTCATGACGTCATCCTGGAAGCCAAACTGGCCACCCTCTGGCCAGTTTCCCGAGAAAGCCGGGCGCCGACTGCGGACGGTTCAGGACGCACTCCCGTCTCGTCCCTCTCGCGCCTCGGCCGCGCACTCTCGTACCGCAGGTGTGAAGCACTGGACTGCTCCGCTCTGACCGCTCGTCACACGCGCGACGCGGCTCTCCTCCGGCGCAACCTGTTCCGGCCGCACCTGGTCCAGTGGGCCGGCGAGACCGGTGCGCGGTGGCCACCGTTGGTGATCAACGCGTTGACCGGGCTCATGGGATCCGCGGCCATCGCCTTCGCCAGCAGGACGCCGACCACGAGCGGGAGCAGGGCGGCGGCCAGGGCTGTTCCGGCGGTGGTGACATGGTGCATGCGCGGGTGCCGGGGCGTGTCAGTGGTCATGGGTTGAATTCCACCAACGACGCGCCGCCGCGGGATCCCTCCACGTACTCAGATTCACGGCCCGCACGTACTCATGTACTCATCGGCGGTCGGGTCGCAGCGTCGGCATCAGTCCTGGAGCCGCGGCTGAGGCGGCACCACCGCCACCGGGCACTCGGCTTCGTGCACCACGGTGTGCGTGACCGACCCCATCAGCAGTGACTCCGCCCGCATGCGGTGGCGATGGCGGCCCACGACCACAAGAGCCGCGTCCTTGGAGCCCGTGACCAGAGGCCCGGCCGCATCCGCCGGTGTCACGCCGGGAAGCACCCGGACCTCCGGGTAGCGCTCGGCGAAGGGGCGCAGCCGCCCTGTCTGCTTGCCCTCCGCTTCCCGCGCCAGTTCCCTGCTGTCCCCGGTCATGTCGGGCAGCGGCATCACCGGAGCCGGGGAGCCCATCAGGAGCACGGGGGAGGGCGGGACGGGGTAGGCGGTGACCACCTCGAGTTCCACGCCTCGCCGCCGGGCCGCCCGGAAGGCGAAGTCGACGACGGCGTCGTCGGTTTCCTCCGGGTGGAGGCCGAGAAGTACGCGCCCGGTGCCCGCGCCGCTTCCGAGTGCCTCGGCGCGTGTGTGGTGCGGTACGACCACGACCGGACAGGGGGCGGAAGAGGCGAGGGCCCGGCTGGTGGACCCGAGGAGCGCGCTCGCCACCCCGCCCCGGCCGCGCGCACCGACCGCGATCAGCTGAGCCCCGTGCCCTGCGGCGATCAGGGCGTCCGGCACGGAGCCGTCGAGGGTCTCGTATCGCACGGCGAGTGTGTCCGCGCGGTCCGCGAGGCCGGCGCGGACCGTGTCCAGCACGGTGTCGGAGGGATCGGGTTCCTCGCCCAGCGACTCGATCCGGGCCCGACCGAGCTGCAGCGCGTCGGACCTGACGTGCACCACGAGCAGACCGGCGTCGAGCCCCTCGGGCGCCCCGAGAGCCCACTCCAGCGCCCTGTGGCTGTGCTCGGAACCATCAACGGCGACGACTACTGGCTTATTGGTCACATGCAGCGCGTAACCCATATGCCCGCGCTTATGCGGGTCCGCCCGAAGATCGGGCGGCCATCCCGTCCGCGATGTCGTTGGCCGCGACATGGCCGAAGGTCATCGCGGGCCCGATGGTCGAACCCGCACCCGCGTAGCTGTGCCCCATCACCGCGGCGCTGGCATTGCCCGCCGCGTAGAGCCCCTGAACGACCGAGCCGTCGTGGCGCAGCACCCGGGCCCGGGCATCGGTGCGCATCCCGCCCTTGGTCCCTAGATCACCCGGAACGATCTTCAAGGCGTAGAAGGGCGCCAGCCAGAGCGGTGCCAGACAGGAGTTCGGCCGGATCGCGGGATCGGTGTAGTAGTGGTCGTAGGCGCTGTCCCCGCGCCGGAAATCGGGGTCCGCGCCGTTCCACGTGAAGCCGTTGAAGCGGTTGACGGTCGCGCGCAGCGCCGCCGCCGGGACGCCGATCCCCGCGGCCAGCTGGTCCAGCGTCCAGGCCTTGTGCGCCACCCCGGAGGCGTACCACTCGTCGGGGAAGGACAGCGTCGGGGCGATGTCCTTGAAGAGGTACCGATTGCGGTAGTTCTGGTCGACGATCAGCCAGGCCGGGATGTGCGGCGCGTCGGTGTGCCGTTCGTACATGACGTGTACGACATCGCTGTACGGGGCGGCCTCGTTGACGAACCGGCCGCCGGCCGCGTTCACGATCAGGCCGCCCGGCAGGGTGCGCTCGGCGAGGCAGAAGTACGGGTCGCCCGGCACCGGAATGGCAGGCCCCCACCACGCGTCCTCCATCAGGTCGAGCGAGGCGCCGGCACGCAGACCGGCCCGGATGCCGTCGCCGGTGTTCTCCTTGGCGCCGACGGTCCACGTGGTGCCGATGGGCTGCCGCTGGTACTGCGCGCGCATCGCCGCGTTGTGCTCGAAGCCGCCCGAGCCGACGATGACCCCGCGCCGCGCCCTGACCAGGGCGGGGGCGCCGCCCTTCGACACGATCACACCGGTGGCGACGCCGTTCTCCAGATGCAGATCGGTGAGCGGGGTGTTGAGCAGGACCGGCACTCCGGCCGCAAGCAGTCCGGCGCGCAGGCCCCCTGCCAGCGCCTGCCCCATGGTGAGCGGCTTCTCCCCGCGCAGCGCGGCCTCGGTGCCCCGGGCGAGCGCCTGCGTGGCGACGGCCGCGCCCCTGGCACTGACGGCGGACAGCGCCAGCCACTTGTAGTCGCCCCCGAAGACGACCATCCCGGCCGGGACGGACAGGTACGGGGGATTCAGCCGGGCCAGCTCCGGGCCCAGAAGGTTGCCGTCCAGCTGGTCGGGCTCGATGGACCGGCCTCCGGGAAGACCGCCGGGGAGCTCGGGGTAGTAGTCGCTGTAGCCGTCCATCCACCGGAAGCGCAGCGGACTGTGGGACATGACGAAGGAGATCATGTCCGGGCCATGGGCGAGGAAGGCCCGCTGACGCTCCGCGGAGACCTCTTCGCCGACGACCGCGGCGAGGTACGTGGCCGCCTTCTGCGGTGTGTCGGGAACGCCGGCGGCCCGGAGCACCTGGTTGTTCGGTATCCACACGGCGGCGCCCGAGCGGGCCGCCGACCCTCCGTACGTGGGTGCCTTCTCGACGACGACGGTGCGCAGCCCCCGCGCGGCCGCGGTCAGCGCCGCGGTCATGCCCGCCGCTCCCGCACCGACCACGACGACGTCGTACTCGCCGAGCACGGGCGGGGTCGCGCCGTACGCCCGCCCTCCGGTCAGGCCACCGGCGGCCAGGACGACCCCGGCGCCCGTGGCGCCCAGTAGCCGCCGTCGCGTGGGGCCGTTCGGTGTCTCGCTCACGGAATCCGCGCTCTCGGGCATGGCGAGCTCCAGCGGTCGGGGGACTCGGGACGGTGACGTACGGGGGCTTGGGCACGTGGGGCCGCGGGGAGAGAGGTGCCCGGACCACAGTTCTGATGCCGTGTCAGGGGAATGTGGCCCGGGGGTCTTGTGAAGTCAAGAGACGTCCGGCGCGGGTGGGTGCACGGGAGGGTGATTCCGGGGACGCATCTGGCCGCTGGCGCGTGGCGCCGGTCCCGGCGGGGTGGCCCATGGTGTGGCCTGGCAGGCGGTCAATCGGCTCGTGCTGGAAGGGAATGACGGCCATGTTCCGCAATACGAAGGCGTTCAGCAGCTTCTCGGTGGACGACATCGCGAAGGCCCGGCAGTTCTACGGCGACACGCTCGGACTCGCGGTGGAGGAGGACGGCGGGGAGGGCATGAACATGCTCCACCTGACCCTCGGGGGCGGCGGGAAGGTGATGGTCTACCCCAAGGAAAAGCACACCCCGGCGAGCTTCACGGTCCTCAACTTCACCGTCGACGACATCGAGGCGGCCGTCGACGAGCTGACCGGTCGCGGCGTGCGGTTCGAGCGGTACCCCGGCTTCGACGCGGACGACAAGGGCATCGTCCGCAGTGAGGGCGGTCCAACCGTCGCCTGGTTCACGGACCCGGCGGGCAATGTCATCGCGGTCTTCCAGGAGGGCTGAGCACCGCCCGGCCTCTGGCGCGCCCGCTTCGCACGCCTCGTCGCGGCCCCTGGCCGCCCCTGGCGCCGGGCGCCCCCAGGTGGGATCATTCGTATGAAGAGACAACAATGGGGGGCGTAAGAGGGTGCATAGCCGTGATCAGGGAAAGCATCGACATTTCCCGTCGCCCCGAAGAGGTCTTCTCCTATGCGACCGACCCGTCTCATCTGCCTGAATGGCAGGAGAGCGCCGTGTCGGCACACCCGATGAGCGACGCACCGCTCACGGTGGGCTCCCGTGTCGCCGTGCGGCGCAGGGTCGGCCGCCGGGAGTTCCCCATGACCATGGAGGTCACGGAATTCGAGCCGCCGAGAAGGTGGCACCTGCACGGAGTCGACGGCCCGGTCCGTGGAGACGTGGAGGGCACGATCGAACCGCTCGACAACGGCGAGCGGTCCCGCCTGACCATGTCTCTCGACTTCGAGGCGCACGGCATCGGGAAGGTCCTCGTCCCGTTCGTGATCCGCCCGTTCGCCCGCAAGGAGATGCCGAAGAACGAGCAGGCGCTCAAGAACCTGCTGGAACGGGACGCCACCGGTACATCGACATAGACGAGGCCTCAGGGACATCGACAGAGACGCGGCCGCGGACATGGGCGCGGCGTCGCACAGAAGGCGAGGCGCCGGCCCGGCCGCGGTGCCGCCCCCGCTGCGCCGCCCAGTACCCGACCGTGACCCGAGCGGGCGTGAGCAGTTGAACCGGGCATGAAGAAGCGCAGCATGCTCGCCGTCGCATCCCTCGCCGCAGGCATTGTCACGGCCCTCGTCACCCCGCCCCCGTCCGCGTCCGCCGACACCACCGGCTTCGACCATCTCCCGGAGGGCACCTCCGTCGGTTCGCTGATGGAGGAGACCGTCGACGGCGTCGCGGAAGGCGATGTCCACACCCAGGAGGCCGGCCCCTGGGCGTAGTACCCGCTGTGCGGGTGAGGACGACCGCGGCCGGGGCGGTCGTCCTCACCCCGTGAAAGCCCTTCAGCCGCGCAGCTGTTCCGGCGTGACGAAGGGGTGGGTCATGAGGAGCGGGGTGCTGGGTGCCGGCTGTCGCAGCCGGGGCGTCGTCCGGCCGCTGAGGGCGCCGTCGACGTAGCCGACCAGAGCCTCGCCGATCGGGTCCGGCTTCGGATGGTTCTGGTCGTCGTACCGCTCGTACTTCATCAGGTTGTAGCCGATGGCGACCTGGCGGCGGCCGTCCTCGGTGGACAGGGCCCATGTTCCGGCACCGAAGACACCCCCGTCGTGTCCCCAGTACCAGCCTCCGCCGGGCATCTGCAGGGTGTACAGACCCAAGCCGTAGCGCATACGCGCCTCCTGGCCGGGTTCCGGCTCGTAGGCCGGGACGGTCGTCTTCATCTCCCGCAACTCGGCGGCACCGAGCAGCTTTCCGCCGAGCAACCGGCGGTAGAAGTCGTTGAGGTCGGCCATCGTCGACACCATCGCACCGGCGGTGCCGGCCCACGACATGTCGTAGACGCTGTAGTCGCGGGGCGGATCGATATAGCCGTACATCGACTCGTACATCCTGGCGTGAGGTCCCGATATGTACGGGGAGCGCGGGAAGTAGGTGTGGCGAAGTCCGGCTTTGCGGATGACGTGCTGGGCGATGTACTTCTCCGGCTCCTGACCGGTGGCCTTCTTCAGCAGCAGTCCGGCGATGATGTAGTTCGTGTTCGAGTAGGAGTGCGTGCCGCGCTCCACGACGGGCGGGGCCGCGAGACCGAGACGGACCAGTTCCTCCGGAGCAACATGGCGGAAGCGGTTCTCGTCGAGTGTCTTTCCGGGATTCTCCACCAGGCCGGGAAACGCGGGAAGGACGTAATCGGCAATGCCACTCGTGTGGTTGAGAAGCATCCGGACGGTCACCTTCTGGCCTCGCTCTCCCGGAATCAGCTCCGGGAGATAGCGGCCGATCGGCGCGTCGAGGTCGATGTGCCCCTTGCCCACCTGCTGGAGGACGGCGACCGCGGTGAACGTCTTGGTGATGCTCCCGATCCGGTGCTCGAAATCGGGCCGCGTCGGCCGATCGGTCTTCACGTCGGCGACGCCCGCCGCCCCCTGCCACCGCTCGGATCCGTCCCGGACCGCCGAATAGGCGCCGTACATTCCCGCCCGGTGCAACGCCTCCAGCGATGCGCGCAGCGCCTCGCGGTCGAGCTCGGGGAGATACGCCGCCGGGGCGGCGGCTTCCGCGAACCGGGCGGAGGGGGCGGAGTTGAGGGGTGTGGAATGGGCGGGGAGTACACCGACGGTGAGCGACAGCAGAGTTGCTGATGCCACGGCAGTCGCGAGTCGAACTCTCCGACGGCTCGGGCGGCTGCCCGGCTTGGTTAAGCGCATGGAACGAATCCCGTTCTCTCGGCTCGTGCGCACCGCGCGCACGGCGCCTCCATCCTCATTCGTGGGGCTCTGTGCTGCCGTCCTCCGAGAGGACGACTCGCATCACAGGAAGGGATGACATTTGTCAGTCGTGGGGTCCGCCCGGGCCTCCCCGGAGGCAGACACGACAGGCACCGTGAGGGAGCGGGGCGCCCCGAGCGAGGGGTGAATGCCCGATTGGGTCCGATATTGCCCCTATCGTCGGTTTGCCTCTATGGCCCATTAAGGCATGAATGAAGCTCTCTTATGCTGACTTTTCACTTGCTCAACTCCTGTTGTGGCAAAGGTCCTTTCGGCTGCGATGCGAGGTGATGTCAATCACGTCACCGATCGTGAGGGTGAATGAAGGCTCGGCCCAGAACTGTTCTGCGGAAAGAGAGTTGAGTTCCGACTTCAGGGCCGATCACATGCTTTTCGCGATCTTCACCGCTCATGTCGAATGCGGGCATGAATTCGGGCCTTGTCTCGCCGCGTCTCTCTCGCTTAACGTCACGGTCAATCCGGATGGACCGCCGAATCCTGCCGCCTTCCGGAATCCGCACCCACTCATCCACGGCAGGAGCGGGGGACCCAGGTAAGCCGTCGATCCGGAAATCCGGAACGTCTTGGGGTGAAGTCGCAGCCACTGCGGCCGGGCATCTCCAGTCCGAACCCGACAGCTCACCTCGCAGGCGCCGGAGAGGAATTCGTCATGCCCGCAAAGGGAAAGCACCGCCGGCCCAAGAACAACCCGCTCGCCCGAGGTATCGCCGTCGCGGGCACCGGTGGTGCCGCGCTCGTTCTTCCGGTGATCGGCGCCACCACCGCCGGTGCCGCGCCGAACGCCGCGCAGTCCGCCACCGCACAGAGCAGCGTCACGTCGACGGTCGCGGCCGCGCCGAAGGCCGCCGCCAAGAAGGCCGGGCCCGGGATCTACCGCGTGGTCCCCGGTGACTCCCTCTCCAAGATCGCGACCGAGCACTCGCTCACCGGTGGCTGGAAGCGGCTCTACCAGGACAACCGCAGGGCCATCGGTGGCAACCCGTCCCTGATCCGCCCCGGCCTCAAGCTGACGATCGCGGCGGAGCCCGCCGCCTCGGAGGCGGCGAAGACCAAGGCCACGACGCCGAAGCGCGCCGCCGAGCCCGAGCGCGCCGACCGCTCCACGCGGACGAGCACCCTGAGCGCGGCCCCCGCGGCCGCGAAGGCCGCGACGACCTACGCCGACAACCTCGACGGCTGGATCCGGGAGTCGCTGGACATCATGGCCAAGCACGGCATCCCCGGCTCGTACGACGGCATCCACCGCAACGTCATGCGTGAGTCCTCGGGCAACCCGCTGGCCATCAACAACTGGGACTCCAACGCCATGGCCGGCATCCCGTCCAAGGGCCTGCTCCAGGTCATCGACCCGACCTTCCAGGCCTACCACGTGCCCGGTACGTCGATGGACTCCTACGACCCGGTCGCCAACATCACCGCCGCGTGCAACTACGCGGCCGCCCGGTACGGCTCGATCGACAACGTCAACGGCCCGTACTAGTACCCCCGCGCCTCAGCACGCTGGGGCGGACCCGCCGACAGGACGCCCTCCTCGCGAGGGCGTCCTGTCGGCGTTCTTCCGGGGGCTCGGCGCCGGGCCCGACCCCGGCGCCCAGGCCGGAGGTGTCAGTCGTCGATGCCCTCCAGGACTTCCCCGAGGTCCACGAACTTGAAGCCGGTGGCCTCACGCGTCCCGTCCGCCGGGGCGTCGTGGCCGTCCTGGACGACAAGGAGACCGTGCGGGTACTTCCTGCCCAGCGGCGCGTTCAGGACGGCGGCGCCGTCGCACTCTTCGGAGCCGTCGAGAGTCCGGCCGGCGGCGACGCGGAAGCCGCCCTCGTACTCGTTCGCGTCGGCGCCTTCCCGGTCGTACGCGGCGAAGGTGTTGTCGCCCTGGCTGGACGCGAGCAGGTAGCCGTCCCCGTCGGGCTCGGTCAGCAGAGTCAGCCCCTCGACGTCGGCCGCGAGGCGCGAGCCGCCGTAGCCGGGACCGCTCCCGTTGACGCACTCCTCGGTCGCCTCGTCGTACACACCCGGCACGCCGTACTCGCGGACCTTGTCCACCAGCTCCGGGGTGCCGGTGAGATCGGCGCGCAGCCGCCAGATGCCGACGTCCTCCTGCCCGGCGTAGAGCATGCCGTTGGCCGGGTCCACGACCATGCCTTCGACCTGCGGAAGTTCCCCCGGCTCGGCACAGGGGGACCACGGAGTGCCGTTCGGCAGGCGGAAGGACGAGGGGAGATCGAGGGTTCGGATCCTGCGGTACGTCACCGTGCCCGCGGGCGTGGCGACGAGCTCCAGAAGGGCCAGGGTCGTGCGGTTGCGGCGGCTCGCCAGCGCGTACGAGCGGCTGGTCGACGGGTCGGTCCAGGTGGCGAGGCCGTAGGCGGTCTGCTGGTCGTTGATCTCGTCCTGGCTAGCGGAGAAGACCGGCGGGGCGGACGGGTCGGTGATCTCGGTGAGCGGGCCGCCCGGCCGGCCCGGGGTGATGCGGTGGATCCGCAGACGGTCATGACCGCGATCGGTGGTCACCGTCACGTCGGCGCGTCCGGACGGCAGCCGCAGACCGTGGACCAGGTCGACGTTGTTGAAGCGGCCAGGGGCGTCGTCCGGACCCGGCGGGGGAGGTGCGGGGATCGACTGCACCTGGCGGGCGTCCAGGTCGTAGACGCGCAGCCCGCCCTCCTTGGCCGTGGCGATGACAAGGCTGCGGTCCGGGTCGGCGGGGTTGCGCCAGATGGCCGGGTCGTCCGCGTTGGCGTTGCCACCGGCCTCGTCGTCGTACAGCGTGGCCGTCTCCGCACGGGCGACGACACCCGGCAGCGATCCCGCGGAGTGCGCGCCGGCGGGAACGGTCGCGGCCAGCGCCGTCAGGGCCGTGCCGACCACGAGCGCGGCCGAACGGAGGGGGCGGAGCCTGGTCACAGAGACTCTCCTACGTGTCGGGGACATGACCTTCACCGTCGGGAGAGTGGTACGGGTGAATGACGCCTCGGCGTACGGAGCGGGGTGCGGACATGTGCGCGCGATGAATCCGACCGCTCGAACGGCCGTCCGCCCGCCCGCCCATGGGTGCCCGGCCAGGAGTGCCCGACCGGGAGTGCCGGACCCCTCGGCTAGGTTGCCACCATGACGAACTTCGTACTGGTGGCAGGCACCTGGCTGGGGTCGTGGGCCTGGAGCGAGGTGGTGGCGGAGCTGCGCGCGGCGGGTCACGGAGCCCTGGCCCTGACGCTGTCCGGTCTCGCCGAGAAGCAGGGCGTAGCCGCTGGACAGCAGACCCATGTGCGGGACATCGTCGACGAGGTGGAACACCGGCAGTTGTACGACGTCGTCCTCGTCGGTCACAGCTACGCGGGCATCCCCGTGGGCCAGGCCGCCGCGAGGCTGGGTGACCGGCTGGCCCGCGTGGTGTTGGTCGACTCCAACGTGCCCGCCGACGGTGAGTCTTTCGTCTCCGGCTGGCCGGACGGCCGGGCCATGGTGGAGGCATCGACAGCCGAGAACGACGGCTTCTGGCCGCCCCTGACGGCAGCCGACTACGACGGCCAGGGCCTCACCGGCGAGCAGATCGCCCGCATCGTGCGCGGCTCGACGCCCCACCCGGGCGCCACCTTGACCGAGCCCGCCGTCCTGGCCCGCCCGCTCGCCGAACTTCCGACGACCTACATCAAGTGCCTGCTCGACGGGGCCGAGCCGAACGACGACGTGGCCGAGCTGCTCACCAGCGAACTGTGGCAGCTGGTGGAGATGGACACCGGCCACTGGCCCATGTTCTCCCGGCCGCGCGAGCTGGCGGGCATCCTCCTCGAGGCGGTAGGCCCCGGGCCTCGGACCACCTGATGGGGCCCCATGGCTACGGAAGCCGCTCCGATTACCTGCCGCGCTTCATGAGCGACCGTCAGGAGGGGGCGGCCGACGACGTTCTCCTGCTCGACCATGCCGACAGCCGCCGGCTCGAGGCGATGAGCCTGAACCGGTTCCCGGTGCGGAACAGCTGCGAGCTGGACTGGAGCGCCGCGCCGTTTGTGGACCAGCGATGGTGCGCCGACGACGAGGCCTGGGCCGCCGTGGCCGCCGAGCTGCTCGCCCCGTACGTCGCCCGGGCAGATCTCGTCGCCGTCTTCTGGAGCAACTTCGTCGTCCCCACAGTGGTCCTGCCCGCCGGCGTACTGGTTCGCCACGCGCGGGAGATCCAGGACGTCCAGCCGGGGTTCTGGCTCTACCCGCTCTCCGGGGGCGTCCTGATCGAGTGCCTGCCCGACGGCACGGTGACCGTGGCGGCCGTCCCGGCGCCCCGGCCGACCGGCTGAAATCCGCCCACGAGGGGACGGCAGTCGTCCGTATCCGCACCCTCGACACGACGACGTGACGCGGGCCCGCGTCTCAAAGTTGCTTCCCGAAGCGGACTTTGGTGTTTGGACCTGGCTGTGACGGTCAGCCGAAGAGAATGCCCCCGCCGATGCCGCGGGGCGGTCCCCACCACACCGCAGAGGAAGGATTGCCGACTCATGACGGAATGGCGACAGGACTGGCGGCACGAGGCCGCCTGCCTGGACGAGGACCCGGATCTCTTCTTTCCCATCGGCAGCTCGGGCCCCGCGCTGCTGCAAGCCGCCGAGGCCAAGGCCGTGTGCCGGCGGCGTTGCCCCGTGAGGGAGCAGTGCCTGTCCTGGGCCATGGAGACGGGCCAGGACACCGGTGTCTGGGGTGGCCTGGACGAGAACGAACGCCGCGCGCTCAAGCGCCGCATCGCCCGCCGCCGGTCCGCCTAGGCAGCGGCGGCCTCACGCCGCCCGGCCGACCTGGCCGCGCCCCTCGGCGCGGACGTCCGGACCTTGGTCCATGGGTGTGAGCTGTGGTGCGAGCCCGTACGCCGGGTTTCGCATCCGGGTGGATTCCGTTGCTCCTGGCCCCGTGCCGCCTGTCGGCGGGTATCTCCAGGCAACAGGCGAGCAGCATGCGAGCGCCCGGGACGAACGGATCCGTTGAAGCCATGACCGAGGCTCTGAGCGACTTCCTGAACGCCCTCTCACCGGAGAGCCGCGCGCGCGTCGAGCAGGAGAGCGCACCCCGACAGGAGGAGTTGGCGAAGCAGTGGAGAGATCGAGTAGCGGAGACCCCCGAGGCCGGGGCCGCGAGTGCCGGCGACGGCTTTCTCGTACCCGGCATGTCCCGGGCCGCTCACGAGGCGGAGTACATCGTGAGCATGTCGCTCGAACAGCTCAGGAACACCGAAGAACCCTGACCCACCGAAGAACCCTGAACGACCGAAGAACCCTGAACGACCGAAGAATCCTGAGACACCGAATCCTGAAACGGTGGCGAGTCCTGAAGGACCGGAGAGTCCTGAACACCGGAGTGCCTGCCGTGCAGCCGCCCTCCGCCCGGACCGGCCGGACGGAAGGCGGCTGACGCGGTTCAGCAAGAAGGGCGGCGATCAGGCGTCGACGACGCCGGACTTCGCGATCTTGATGTCGGCCTTGGTGGCGCCGGTGCGGGAGCCCAGGCCCTCGATCTTCTTGACGACGTCCATGCCCTCGACGACCTCGCCGAAGACGACGTGCTTGCCGTCGAGCCAGTCGGTGACGATCGTCGTGATGAAGAACTGCGAGCCGTTGGTGTTCGGGCCCGCGTTCGCCATCGACAGCTGACCCGGCTTGGTGTGCTTCAGCTGGAAGTTCTCGTCCGGGAACTTCTCGCCGTAGATGCTCTTGCCGCCGGTGCCGTTGTGGTTGGTGAAGTCACCACCCTGGAGCATGAAGTCCGGGATGACGCGGTGGAAGCCGGAGCCCTCGTAGCCGTAGCCGTGCTCACCGGTGGCGAGCTCGCGGAAGTTCTTCGCGGTCTTGGGGACCACGTCGTCGAACAGCTGGAAGACGATCCGGCCGGCCGGCTCGTCGTTGATGGTGATGTCGAAGAACACGTTACTCATGGCTTCATCCTGACACCTTCGGTCACTGGACTGCGCACAAGGGTCACTCCACGTGCGAAAACCATGCCCGGACGGCCCTCCTCGTCTGCCTCTTCCCTGCTCAGGACCCCCTACGGCGACGCCTCCGCACAGCGCGGAGGTACTAGCGTGTCGGTGAACGCGGTCGGCAGAGCCAGGAACGGGAGCAGCGCACGTGGACCACCCCTTGTTCATCAAAGTCTGTGGTCTGCGGACCGAGAGGGACGTCGACACCGCCGTCGAGGCGGGCGCTGACGCCATCGGTTTCGTCTTCGCCGAGAGCCCGCGCCGCGTCGACGCCGCCACCGCGCGCAGGCTGGCCGGCCGCGTCCCGGAAGGGATCATGACGGTCGGGGTCTTTCGCGACCAGCCGCTGGAGGACGTACGGGACCTGCTGGACGCGAGCGGCGTGCGCGCCGTGCAACTGCACGGTGACGAGGACCTCGCCTATTACGACGCCCTGCGCCCGGACGGGCGGACCCTGATCCGGGGCGCCTCCGTCCGGGGCGAAGTGCCGCGCCACGGGGAGCGAGGCGAGGACATCCTGCTGCTCGACGCGCCGGTGCCGGGCGCGGGCGAAGTGTGGGACCGGTCGGGGAAGCGGCTGCCCGAGGCGGGTCAGGCGTGGCTGCTGGCCGGGGGGCTCGATCCGCGCAATGTGGCGGGGGCCGTACGCGCCACGCGCCCGTGGGGCGTGGACGTCTCCAGTGGCATCGAAGTCAGCCGGGGCGTCAAGAGCCCAGCGCTGATCACGGCGTTCATCGAGGCCGCTCGCGGGGCCTAGGAGCCCTACGGCGGGGGCGGCGGAGCGAACCCGGCCTCGGCCCGGCCACCGCCGACGCCACCGCCACCGCCACCGCCGACGCTGTCCAGGGTCACACGCGGAGCGAGTCCGCCAGGCCTGGCCGCTGTGCGCCGAGGACACCCGGCGGCATGGAGTCGCGCGCGGACGGCGCACGCGCGAGGGAGAAATCCGGCCACGCGGCGCGCCCGCCCGCAGGCAGGCGTCCGACGCGGGGCGCTGCCCTACAGTCCAGCCGTGCTCATGTCGCCAGGCGTCTCGCCCGCCGTCGTCCGCCCGTCCACGACCGGGGCCCGGGTACCGCTGCTGGTGACGGCCGCCGCGGTGCCGCTGTACGCGGTGTGGGCGCTGTGGCTGGCGACGCCGGCGGGTGATCTGGCAGCTCAGGTGGCGTGGGCCGACTTCGCCGGACAGTACCCGGGATCGGCGTACAACCTCTCCTGGTACGGCGGCGTGCACCCGGCCAACTACAGCCTGATCACCCCGCATCTGATGGCGTTCGGCGGGGTGCGGGCCGTTTCGGTCGCCGCGGGTCTCGGGGCCACCTGGGCGCTGTCCGCGCTGCTGTGCCGACTGCCTGGGGTGACCGCGCCGCTGTGGACGGCCTTGCTGGCGGCGGTGACATTGTGGTGTGACATCGCCTCCGGCCGTACGACGTTCGCGGTCGGTGTGGCGGTCGCGTGCTGGGCGTGCCACCAGGCCCACCGCCCGGCGGTGGGAGCCGCCGTCGCCGCCCTGGCCGCGGCGGCCAGTCCCATGGCCGGCCTCTTCCTGCTGGTCGCTGGAGCCGCGCATCTGCTCCTGCGGCACAGGCGCGCAGCGATCACGCTCCTCGCTCCGGTCGCCCTCGTCCAACTGCTGGTCGCCTGCGCGTTCCCGTACTGGGGAGAGCAGCCCATGACCGCACGCACCGCGGCGATGCCCCTGCTCATGTGCGTCGCGACGGCTTGGGCCGCGCCGCGCGCCTGGGGCCTGGTGCGGGCGGGCGCGGCCTTCTACGGCATCGGCATCCTGCTCACCCTCCTGATCACCTCACCGATCGGATCGAACGTCGAACGGCTCGCCCTGATCGCGGGGCCGCCCGTCCTGCTGGCCGCACGTCTGGCGGGGGCGCCGCGACAGCGCCGTCCGCGTACCCGGGCGGCCGTGCTGACCGCGGCCGCCCTCGCCGCCTCCCTGTGGGTCCTGGGCAAGAGCGCCGACGACCTGCGGCACTCGGTTCCCGTACCGGCCCGGGCGGCGCACACGCACGAGGTGACCGGCCAACTGCTGCGGCTGGGAGCCGACCGCTCACGCATCGAGGTGGTGCCCGCCCGCGACCATCGTGAGGCGTGGCTGCTGGGGCGACGGTTCCATCTGGCACGCGGGTGGAACCGCCAACTGGACGTGGAGCGGGGCAGGTTGTTCTACGACGGCACGTTCAGCGCGAGCACCTACCGCGCCTGGCTCGACCATTGGGCCGTCAGCCATGTCGTCCTCCAGGCGGGAATCCCGGACGGCCCGGCCACCGCGGAGGCGGCGCTCGTCCGAGCCGGCCCGCCCTATCTGAAGCCCCTCTGGCGCGACGGACACTGGACCATCTTCGCCGTCGCCCGCCCGGTTCCCCTGGTCAAGGGCCCGGCCCGGGTGGTCCGTTCGACAGCCGCCTCGCTGGTGATCCAGGTGGACGAGCCGAGTCCGGTGACGGTCCGCGTACGGTATTCCCCGTGGCTGCGGGCGGGTGGCGGCGCGACCGTGACCCGCGAGGGGCCCTGGTCCCGTCTCACCGTCCCGAAGGCGGGCCGCTACCGACTCTCCGCCCCCTACCTGCCCCGCCCCCTCCCTCTGCCACAGTGAGCGAGGCGGTACCAGGGGACGCGCCACGGACCGCGCGGGGCAGGAGCCGCCAGATCGGGTCGAGTACCGCCTCCAGGGACCGCGCCACATGAGAGCGTCAGCCGCCACCCACGTTGGCGCGAGCCTTCGGCGGGAGGGGGCTGTCGGGGTCGAAGCCCTCGTGGTCCAGGAACAGCCGGGTGCCGCGGCCTTCTGGTTCGTCCGCCGGTCGCCCCGTTCGGCTCACCGCCGCTCGCCGTGGAGCGTGGCCCTTCCTATCGTCGAGCCGAAGGCCGTCAGGCCGTAGGCCGCGAGGAGGTCCTATGAACTGCCGTATCGCTGTGGCCGGCATAGTTCTCGCCGTCGCGTCTGTGGTGCCGGCGGCGGGGGGCGCGTACGCACAGAACGATCTCGACTGCCGTGACTTCACCTTCCAGGAAGACGCCCAGGCAGAGTTCAACAGGGATCCGAGCGATCCACACCGGCTCGACGAGGACCAGGGGCCGGACGACGGCATCGCCTGCGAGGTCCTGCCCAGACGAAACAGCGGCACTTTCCCTCAGCCGATCACCCCCACCCGGCCGACCACTCTTCCGACCCGAGGAGTCTCCGGCGGCTTCGGCGGGTGGGCGGGTCCCAGCACCTTCGACACCTACCTCGGCCTCACCCTCACCCTCGGCGGCGCCGCCCTGACGATCGGCTACGCGGCCACAACCCGCCGCCGGCGCGGCTGACCGGGCTCCGCGCCGGCGTGCTACGTCCGCCGGCGCGGTTTGCCGCGCTTCGTGCCCTTCGAACCGCCGGAACCGCCTCGGGGGTTCTTGCCGGTCGACCTGCCGGGGGCCGGCTTCCGGCCCCCACCGGCTGTCGAGGCGCGCTTGGGCTTCGGCTCCGCCGGGGTGGTCGCCGGCCGACGGCCGCGGGAGCTGTTGACGGTCCGGCCGCGGACGATCCCGATGAATTCCTCCACCAGGTCGGTGGTCCCGTCCTCCGGCCACGACAGCGCGACGCGCGACTCGGGAGCGCCCGACACCGGCCGGTAGGTGAGGTCCTTGCGGTGGTGCAGGCGGGCGAGGGACTGCGGGACGATCAGTACCCCCACTCCTGCCGCCACCAGCTCGATGGCGTCCGCCGTCGTGGCCGGGCGCTCGATCGCGGGCCGGCCCGGCAGCTGCTCCCAGTCGAGGGTGTTGTCGAGGGGGTGCAGGACGATGTCGTCGGACAGATCCTCGGCGGACACCTCGTCGACCGCGGCCACGAGGTGGTCCTTCGGGATCACCACGACCGTCGTCTCGGTGTAGAGCGGGATCGCGCTGAGGTCCGTCCTGTCGATCGGCAGCCGTACGAAACCGGCGTCGGCGCCGCCGTCCCGCAGCAGGCCCGGTGCCTCGGCGGCGGGCACCGCGACGAGGGTCAGCGGGACGTCGGGCAGCCGCTCGTTCCAGATCCGCACCCATTTGGTGGGCGTCACGCCTGGGACATAGGCGAGCCGGAACGAAGGGGGTACTTCCGAGCCTGTCACCCGGCCAGGTTACCGGCCGTGGTCAGAGGTAGCGCACACGCTCGATACTCTTGACACCATGACGTCGCACAAGACCACCCAGACGATGAAGCCCGCGACCGCGGCGAAGAAGCTGGGTGTGTACCTCGAGGCCACCCCCGCCGAGTTCCAGGAGGGTGTCGTCTCGCGCACCGAGCTGAACACGCTCCAGGCCGATCCCCCCGAGTGGCTGCTGGAACTGCGACGCAATGGCCCGCACCCCCGGCCGGTGGTCGCGGCGAAGCTGGGCATCTCCATCGCGGGACTCGCGCGCGGAGGCGTGACCGAGCCGCTCACCACGGAGCAGATCGAAGAGCTGAAGAGCGAATCTCCCGAGTGGCTGCAGAAGGAACGCGCCACCCAGGCCGAGGTCCGGAAGGAAGCGGTCCGCATCAAGGAGAAGAAGGCGGAGCGGGACGCCCAAGGGCGCTGACCGGGACCCCGTCGGCGGGAGAAAGCGGCGCTGCCCGCCCGCCTCGCGCGGGAAGAGGGCGAGCAGCACATCGAAGCTCGCGGCCGGCGCGGGCGGCCTCCGCGGCCTCCCGTACCTCCGGAGTTCCGGGGTTCCGTAGCTCCGGAAGAGAGGCCGCTGGGGGACGCGCGGGGCGGTCAGCCCTCGGCGGTGGCCGGGGCGGCGGCGGCCTCGTCGAGTTCCCATGCGTGACGCTTGAACTCGCGGATGAAGTCCGGGTGGTCCTCCCAGTTCCGGGCGATCCCGCGCAGCACGTCCCAGTTCTGCTCCAGCGCCTGGTCGATGATGTTGCGCATGGCCTCGTCGGCCGTCTCGCGCTGCGCGATGATCCCCTTGACCGCCGCCGCGGCCCTCACCGTGTTGAGCAGTGCGCGCAGAGCGCGCGAGGTGTCGTCCATCCCGAAGCCGTGATCGCTCCCGGTCTCGGGGTCGAAGAGCGGGCGCAGCCGGTCCTCGATGAACGCGGTGATCCGCTCGAAACGCTGCTGGGCGTCCATGGGGTCTCCATCTCCTGCCGTGCGACCCTCGGTCCCGGCATTTCCGGTGATCTACGTGTTGATGAGCGCTGCTGATGTCGCTTCAGCAGCGCTACGGGACAACCGTAATCGTCCGGCACCAGCGGACATCCCGCTCCGCCGCCAGGACTGCAGCCCTCGCCGCCGTACTCGGCCCGTGGAGGCCGCGCTCGGCGCATTGTCAGTGGTGGCTGGGATGCTTGCGGGCATGGATGAGCAGATCATGCGTGGCCGGGTCTACGGAGCCGACCACGACGATCCCGACCCGGGACCGCAGCCCGGACACACCTACCGCGAACTGGTGGGCGGCCCGCTCGACGGCCTGCTCCTGGACGTCACCGGCTGGACGCCGGAGCAACTGAGCGAAGGCGCGGCTCTGACCACCGAGATAGGCCGGTTCGGACCCGGCGGGCGGACCCTGTACGAACCGCGCCCGTCGGCCCCCGAGCGGTGGGACTGGGGCGGGGACATGCCGTAAGTCACCCGGCCTCGTCGGCCCGCGCCGTGTGCGGACGGCCGCGGGGCGGTATCTCGGCGTGGCCGCAGGAGCAGGCACGGCCGGTGTGTCTGCGCACCGCAGGACAGGGGAGCGGGCGGCTCACCCCGGTCGTCGGCGCAGGGCGATCTCGGTCGGTGGCGGTCCGGCCTCCGTGCCGCGCAGGTGGAGGGTGCGGAGAGTGGCCGCGGTCTCGCGCTGAAGGTGCTCGTACGAAATCAGCCGCTGCCAGAGCGGGTCCGGCGCCCCGGGCACGGTGGCGCCACGGGCCGCCCACTCCTGGGCGAGCTTCTCGAAGAGCGGCGCACCGCCGGCTTTGCCGACGGCACTGTTCGTCTGGCGTGGGACCCGCCCGGCGACAGCGCCGTCCGGCGCCCGGTGCCGGGCCGGGCGCGGGGAGGTGCGATGCGTCGTGGCCATGCCTGCCCAAACGATTCTGTCCGTCCGGGGACACGCCCACCGGCGCAGGCGAGGTGGCGGTGACCAACCGGCAGGGAGTCAGGTACGGGCGGGAACCCGCGCGCGAAGCGGCGGACCGGCCTTGGCGACGACTGGCGGAGAGCGACGCCCATCCGCGCCTGATCAGCTGCATTCACCGTTCACTGACGCCCGGACGCCCGGCACTCAGGTCCAGTACTGGGGCCCGGCACTGACGCCGGCCTACGACTCCGGCGTGGGGCCGGCGGCGGCCTCCCACGCCGAGGCGAGCTCGCGGACGGTGGTGAACCGTTGTCCGGGAGCGGTACGGGTCGCCCGCTCCAGTACGCCGAGCTGACCCGGGTTGCCTCTCCAGGCACGCTCCTGGTCGCCGGCGTCCAGCAGCAGCCGTGCCGCGCGGCCGAGGGTGAACACGGTGGTGCGCGTGTCGATGACGGCCCCGCGACGGAACTCCTCGGGTGCCATGAACCGCCGGGACCCCGGCAGCCGCTCGTCGTTCAGGGTGAAGGGGCCCGGCCGGTACTCGTCGAGGTCCACCAGACGCAGCTGGTCTCGGGAGAAGTCGTAGAGCAGCGCGCCGTCGTAGAAGTCGACAGCGACATGGCCCGCATCCTCCACGGCGAGGTGCGCGCTCAGGATCTGGTCGAAGGCACGCAGTACTCGCGCGAGCGGCAGAGCTCGAAACCGTGCCATCGCGCTTGCCGCACCGACGCGGTCTCCCGCGCCACGGACCGTGGGGTGGTACAGCACTTCACCCTCGTGCCATGGCATGACCACGGCCCATCTGTCGCGCACGGAGATCCGGTGGACCTGCGGGACGACAACGGGATGCCTCACGGCCTGATGGAAGGCCCACCCGCGCTCCAGAGACCTTCGGGCGTCCTCCGTCACGGCCTCCTTGACGAACCACCGCTCACCGTCCGGGAGCCGCACACCGTACGACACGCACCCGGAGTCCTGGTCACGAAACGCCTTGAACACCTCTCCGACAGTGCGGAGATACGGCTCCACGTCGGTGATCGCATCGATGTCCAGCAGGGGGTGGGAGTCCATGGAGGCATCGTGTCACCGTCCGGCGGGGGAGTGGGGCCTGGGCGGCTGAAAGAGGGGGTGGACGGAGAGGCTCAGCGTCCGCTGTCCGCGCATTCGTCGCTGTCTCCGCCGCTGCGGCACTGATGCCCGGTGCGGCCCGGGTCGTCCGAGGACGAGGACGATGGTGAGGGCGAGGTTGGCGGGAGGGTGTCGGGCGCACACGGCACGCCGGCCCGCGTCGGGCACGGTGGGAGCGGGGACGGATGGGCGAGTGTGTGTGCCTCGTGCCAGGCGGCAACCGTGACGAACAGCGCGATCGCCGCGAACAGCAACTGGACCGATCCCGCGAACGGATGCTGCGAACGCAGGAGGATCACGGCGAGCGCGAGAAGGGTCAGTGTGAAGCCGCCCAGCCAGTAAACCGGTACCCAGTCCATCGGCGGAGGTCCGGTGCGCGCCTCGGGGCCGGAGTACTCGTTCATCCTGGCCATGCCGCGCACTCCCAGCTGCAGAGTGAGCAGCAAGGCGGCCGGGATCTCGAGTATGACGAGCAGGACGCCGAGGCAGCCACCGGAGAGTGTGTCGCCTCGGGTGTCAGACGGCGGGCGGGGCCGCCGGCTCTCCGCCGGTGGCGGTGGGCCGGAACCGGGATAGGGGATCACGGTCGTACATTCGTACGGGAGTCCGGGTGGCGCCCCGCTGTTGGCCGAATCGAGATCAAGCCGTCCCCGGCCCGGGACCGGCCAGCGGATGTCCCGACTCCACGATCACACGCGAACCGAGCGTTCGCGCGGGGCCGCGGCTTCGTCGTGCGCGATCGAGGCCGCGTCGATCACCTCGTCCAGGACGTCCCGGGAGCGGAGCAGATCGTTGATCATGCGATCGATGCGGTCCCGCTCCGTGGTGAGATCGTCCACCAGCCGCTGGGTGGCGATCGCGGACGGGCCGCCGTCCGCGTCCCGCATGCAGGGGAGCAGCTGCGCGATCTTCTTGCTGTGCAGTCCTGCCGCGTAGAGGGCCTGGATGCGGATGACCCGGTCGACCGCCCAGTCGCCGTAGTCGCGGTGGCCACCGGGAGTGCGGTCGGACGCGAGCAGTCCCTGCATCTCGTAGTAGCGCAGCGAACGCTCGCTCACCCCAGTGCGCTGGGCCAGCTCCCCGATTCGCATCCGCCACCTCGCCTTGTCTCCGACGTTCGCCGCTCTCCCGGACGCCGCTCTCCCCGACGCCGTCCGCCACCTGCCGTCCCCCACCGGGAGCCGGGAGCCGGTGACTCCTTGTCAGGAGCGTCCGGGATCCACCGTACCGGCACGAGGAGCAGGCCAGTTGGGGCCCTGGGAGAAGGATGGGGCGGACGTGGCGCCGGGTGCGAACCGTCCGTTGCGTACGCAGGAGGTCGGGCCGGCCGGTGCCGGCAGCATCCGGCCCCTGAGGTAGGCGAGGGCCCAGCGGGGAGAGCGCGCCGGGATCCGTAGCCCCGGGGCGGTCCAGGCGGCAGCCCGCCGACCCGGTGTTCCGGGCGGCGCCCGGAACACTGGCCGGTCCACCCGCGCGGTGGAAGACTGTGAACGGGGCCCGCGCGGCGAGGAGCAGCCCATGAATGCCTCCGCATACGCCTCCACATCTGCGGCGGCAGCCGGACTGGACGATTCCGCAGTCCGTGAGCTGGCGCTTTCCTTCCGGGGCGACCTGGTGCGGCCCGGCGATCCCACGTACGACGATCACCGGCGGATCTGGAACGGCTCGATCGACCGGTACCCCGCCCTGATCGCGCGCTGCACCGGCGTCGCCGACATCGCGGCGGCACTCCGGTGTGCGATCAGTACCGGCCTGCCGGTCGCCGTGCGCAGCGGCGGGCACAGCTTCCCCGGGCAGTCGGTCTGCGACGGCGGGGTCGTCATCGACCTGTCGGCGATGAAGGGCATACGGGCCGACCCGGAGGCCCGTACGGTCAGGGCTCAGGCGGGCGTTCTCCTCGGCGAGCTGGACCACGAGACCCAGCACTTCGGCATGGCCGTGCCCGCGGGGATCGTGACGCACACCGGGCTGGCCGGGCTCACCCTCGGGGGCGGTATCGGCTGGCTGACCCGCAAGTACGGGCTCACCATCGACCAGCTGCTGTCGGTGGACATGGTCACCGCGGACGGAGAGTTCGTCAGGGCCGACGAGAAGCACAACCCGGAACTCTTCTGGGGAGTGCGCGGGGCGGGCAGCAACTTCGGCATCGTCACGGAGTTCACCTTCCGGCTCAACCCCGTCGGTCCCGTCGTCCTCGCCGGACCGATCCTGTGGCCGATGGAGGACTCGCCCGACGTGCTGCGCTTCTACCGGGAATGGATCACCCAGGTCCCCGACGAGCTCATGACGATCGTGATCCACCGCAAGGCCCCGCCGCTCCCGGTCATCCCGGAGGCGCTGCACGGCAGGCCGGTCGTCATCGTGGCCGGCTGCTACGCCGGGGACGTGGCGGCGGGGGAGGAGGTCATGCGGCCGATGAGGTCGTTCGGCCGACCGCTGCTCGACCTGTGCGCGCCCAAGCCCTTCGAGGCACACCAGGCGATGTTCGACCCGTCCTTCCCGCACGGCCGGTGGTACTACTTCCGCAGCTGTGACGTGGAGCGCCTCAGCGACGAGGTCATCGACATCACCGCGGACCACGCCTTGCGGATGACGTCGCCGTACAACGCGTTCCCGATCTTCCACCTGGGCGGGGCCGCCGCCCGGGTCGGCGAGGACGAGACCGCCTTCAGCGGGCGCGGCGTCGGGCACACCATCAACATCAACGGGACCTGTCTGACGGCCGACGGCTTCGATGAGGAGCGCCGCTGGGTCCGGGAGTTCTGGACCGACCTGCAGCCGTATCACGCGGGCGTGTACGTCAACTTCCTGATGGACGAGGGCGAACAGCGGATCCGCCAGGCCTACGGGCCGGAGAAGCTGGAGCGGCTGCGCGCGCTGAAGCGCCACTACGACCCGGGCAACGTCTTCCGCCTCAACCAGAACATCCAGCCGACGCCGCCCGTAGAGCCGGCCCCGTGAACTGGTGCCGTATCAAGCAATGTCCGCCCGTCATCACGGCTCGGCTCGCAGGTCCTGCTCCCTGGATCCTGTCCACTGGAACGCCGCTCCATCGGCGCCGCGCAGATGCGAAGGTGTGACGGTTCGCCTCCGCTCAAGGAAAGAGGTCCTCCGGCATGGCCGTCATCCACCACACCGTCCTCAAGCCGACCAAGCTGGAACTGCTGAGCTCCTGGCTGCCCTCCCGGCCGTGGTACGACGGTGGCGCGGCCGCGCCGGAGTTGGCGAAGGCCGGCGGCTTCCGGCTGGACGACCCCCAGGGCGAGGTCGGGATCGAGTTCATCGTGGTCACCGATGCCTCCGGTCCTCGCCTGATCACGTACCTGGTGCCCCTCACATATCGGGGTGCTCCGCTCGAGGGGGCGGAAGGCGCTCTCGTGGGCACCATGGAGCACGGTGTGCTGGGACGGCGCTGGGCCTACGACGGGTGTCACGACCCCGTCCTGGTCGCCCAGTTGCCGGCCCTGATGGAGGGCCGGGCGCAGGCCCAGGACCAGAGCATCAGCGATGTCCCCGACCGGGACGTCATCGGTGCCTACACCGGCGAAGGGCCCATCCCCGCGGACTTCACCGCCGGTGCGATCGATGATCCAGAGGGCACCGAATTGACTGCGCCGGATGGCACGACCCTCCGCCTGCACCGGGTCCTGCGGCCCGCCCCGGACGGACCCTTTCTCCCTCCGCGGGGAGCGATCGGCCACGTCACCGGCTCCTGGCGCACGCCGGACGGCACCCGCGACAGGGGGATCTTCGCCGTCTTGCACCCCGGCACCGTGCTCAGCCGCTGAGCCACGTCGGTCGCCTCGGATCGCCCGGGGCGGCCACGACGACGGCGCACCGTGCACGGCGGCGCCGTCCCGGTCCCACGGGCGGGAGCGTCCCGTCCCGTAGTCTCGGCGGATGGCTAAGTACTTCGACGTGCACCCCGAGAATCCTCAGCAGCGCACCATCACCACCGTCGCTGACAGCATCCGCTCCGGCGCGCTCGTCGCCTACCCCACGGACTCCTGCTACGCGCTGGGCTGTCAGCTGGGCAATCGTGACGGCCTCAACCGCATCCGGTCGATCCGGAACCTCGACGACCGTCACCACTTCACCCTGGTGTGCCAGAACTTCGCGCAGCTGGGGCAGTTCGTCCACATCGACAACGACGTCTTCCGCGCGATCAAGGCGGCCACGCCCGGGAGTTACACCTTCATCCTCCCCGCGACGAAGGAGGTGCCGCGCCAGCTGTTGCACCCGAAGAAGAAGACGGTCGGAGTCCGTATCCCCGACCACGGCGTCGCTCAGGCCCTGCTCGCCGCCCTCGGTGAGCCCCTCCTCTCCAGCACGCTGCTCCTGCCCGACGAGGAGGAGCCGCTGACGCAGGGCTGGGAGATCAAGGAGCGGCTCGACCACACGGTGGACGCCGTCCTCGACTCGGGCGACTGCGGCACCGAGCCGACCACGGTCATCGACTTCTCCAGCGGTGAGGCGGAGATCGTACGCAGGGGGGCGGGCGACTCGTCGCGCTTCGAGTGACCGCGACGCGGCCGCCGGCCGCCAGGCAGCGCTAGAACGTGATGTGAGCCGCGATGGGCAAGTGGTCGCTGCCCGTCGCCGGTAGCGACCACACGCGGGTGACGGTCGCCGACCGGGTCATGATCTGGTCGATCCGTGCGACGGGCAGCGCCGCGGGCCAGCTGAATCCGAATCCTGGGCCCGGAACGGTCATCTGCGAGCTGACGGGAGCCAGCGCACGGTCGTCGACCGTGCTGTTGAGATCACCGAGCAGAATCACCCTGTTCACTCGCTCCGCCGCGATCGCCGTGCCGAGGAGCGCGGCGCTCTCGTCCCGCCGGACGGAATTGAAGCCGCGCGACAGGCCGAGCCGCACCGACGGCAGATGAGCCACGTAGACGGCGACATCCCCCTGAGGTGTCCGGGCCGTTGCCCGCAGCCCGCGATTCCAGTCGTTCCCCACCCCCGCCGGCCTGATATCCACCGGGCGTACGGCTGTCAGCGGATATGTCGACCAGAGCCCGACGGTGCCTACTGTCACATGGTGCGGATGGTCCTCTGCGAGGACCGCCGCGAACGCCGGGAGTGCGGAGGGCGTCAGCTCTTCCAGCGCGATGAGGTCGGCCCCGGTCTTCGCCAGGGCCCTCGCCGTGCCTGTCGGATCCGGGTTCTCGTCGCTGACGTTGTGCTGAACCGCGACGATGTCATGCTCCTGATCCTGACCGGAGAGCATCAGGCCGCCGAACAGGCTCAGCCAGGCAGCGACGGGAAGCAGCAGCGCGAACGACGCGACGGCCGAGCGGCGGAGCAGCGCCAATCCCAGCAGTACGGGTATGAGCAGTCCGAGCCACGGAAGGAACGTCTCCAGGAAACTGCCGGGACGGCCGACCGTGTTGGGCACCGTGGAATGAAAGGCCAGCAGAGACGCGAGCAGCCCGGCGAGCCCGGCGAGAACGCGTCCCCGCTCTTCGCCCGGCAGCCGTCGCCTTTCACTGGTCGGAGTCCCCTGGCGGAGCGGGATCCAGCGACGTGTCCCGCTCCGTACCGTCGGCATCGCACCACCGTCTGCCTGCTTCATCGGTCTTGGCCATGCTCCGCTTCGGCATCGTCTCCCACATCGAACAGGGCGATCACCCCCGCCCCGGAGGTGCCGGAGCTGGAACCGGAGCCGGAGCCGCGTACGTTCGGCAGCTCGTCCTGATATGCGGTGGCATCGATCGCCGGCACCCTGGCCATGCTTCCTTCGCAGAGCACCAGGGCGCGCGCGGTCCGCTTGTGATCGTGCACGGATACCACGCCGAGCGCGCTCGTGGGCACGCCCGCGTAGACCCCGCGGCACACCGGGCACTCGACCCGAGGATGTTTTGCCATGGAGCCAGTGTCATACGTGACACTGACACTTCACACGGCTCAGTCACCGATGACGGGTGAACTGCTGCCGACAGCCGGCCGTGAGAGCAGGGTCCAGTCCCGCACCGGCGGACCAGTCGCACACCACCGAGGGGTCGAATTCCGTCCGCCGCTTCTC
This sequence comes from Streptomyces sp. NPDC033174, assembly GCF_055577795.1. Taxonomy (NCBI): domain Bacteria; kingdom Bacillati; phylum Actinomycetota; class Actinomycetes; order Kitasatosporales; family Streptomycetaceae; genus Streptomyces; species Streptomyces sp. NPDC033174. The sequence goes on along the minus strand of NZ_JBVIPQ010000014.1, from coordinate 6,565 downwards.
GGCCCAGCGGCTCTGCTTGCGCGCCGGCTTCGGCTTCGCCTTGGAATGCTGCGCGGCCGCGCGCCGGGGGGCACGCCTGCGCGCGGGAACCTCCGGCACCGAATGCTGTGCCCGCCGCTCTCGCCCCCGCTCCGGCCGGTCCTCCGGCGCCTTTCCCTGGGGCACGCTCGCGCGCCGGTCCACCGGCCCGGACATACCGAGCTCCTCACGCGCCGGTGCGGGCTTCAATGCCGGAGCCTCGGGCAGCGGGGACGCCGAACCGACCACGGCAGGGCTCATTTCGGTGTGCGGCCGGCTGCCGGTCCGATTGACGGAGACACAGCCGGCCGAGCCGATGGCGAGGGTCAGGACGAGGACGGCGGCAAAGGTGCGGTGCATGGGCTCACCGTGCCCCATGATCCGCACCGTGCTCCACCAGCACGCGCCCTCACCACCAGCATGGGTGACACGGCATTACTGGAGAACAGGCGCGAGAGGGCAGGAGCGAGAGAACAGGCGTGAGAGGGCAGGGCAGAAAAGGTCAGCTCGATTGTTGCGCGTGCTCGGCTGTCCTTGCCTTCCACTGGTCGGCCGTCATCCGCCGGATCACGTCAATCCCCACTTCACCAGGAGCCGTAGGCCCTTCCGGCACCCGTATGCGCTCAACTTCGGTGAATCCCAGGCGCAGGGCGACGGCTCCGCTGGCGAGGTTGGCGGCATCGTGGTGGATCTCGATGCGGTCTATGCCCGCCAGCCGGAGGCCCTGGTCGACAAGAGCCGCCGCGGCCATCGTGGCCAGACCCCGACCCGCCCAACGGGGGTGGAGCCAGTAGCCCAAGTCGAGGCCGCCCGCGCCGATGCGGCGAAAGAGGCCACAACTGCCGATCACCGCGCTGTCCGAGGTGATCGCATAGCAGAAGGCCTGCCCTGTGTCCCACTCCTCCTGGCTCCGGGCGAGGAAGTCGGAGGTGCGCTGTCGGCCGGTGTCCGCTGCCCACGGCATCCACGGCACCAGATGGTCCAGGGATTCGTGGATCACCCGTTCCAGGACATCGAGATCGCTCACCCGCCACCGGCGCAGGGCGACCCGGTCGAAGCTGAGGCTTTCGGCAGGTTGTTCCATGCGCCGGATGATCTCGCAGGCCGGCTGAGGGCGACAACTCCTTTCAATCGCAGGGTGCCCGACCGAGCACCGGACGACACGGGGAGCGGCTCACCCCAGCATCGGAAGCCGCTCGGGCAGGCGCTTGATGTAGCCCGGCCGCCAATCCGTGACAGTCCACCGGGCGGCTACAGGGGGCTGGGTCTGTGGCCGTCACCTAGTGATCGGTGCTGCTCTGCAGCACGAGGATGGCGATGTCGTCGGTGCGTTGCCGGGTGGGGCGGAGCTTTTCGAGAAGGGTGTCGATCAGGAGGTCCAGGTCCCGGTCGTCGGCGTGTTCGAGGTGGTCGGCGAGCTGCCCGATGGCGTCGTCGAGGTCGACGCCAGGGGTTTCGACGAGGCCGTCGGTGTAGAGGAGGAGCATCAACTCGTCGCTGAGCGGGATCTCCGTGATGGGGTAGGTGGCGTCCGGGTCGATGCCCAGCAGCGGGCCGGGTGTCACATCGAGGGGACGCGTGGAGCGGTGGGGGGCGCGTACAAGGGGCGGCGGGTGGCCCGCGCTGGCGAGCAGGACCCGTCGTTCGGCAAGGTCGAGGTGGGCGTAGAGACAGCTGGTGAATAGGCCGGGGTCGAGTTCGATGAGAAGGCGATTGGCGAGGGAGAGGACCTGGTCCGGGGGCGCGCCGAGGGTGGCGTGGGCGTGGATGGCGGTGCGTACCTGTCCCATCAGGGCGGCGGCGGCCACGTTGTGGCCCTGGACGTCGCCGATGACGGCCGCGGCGGAGGTGGCGCCGAGTCGGATCAGGTCGTAGAAGTCGCCGCCGATGTCCATGCCGTGTGTGGCGGGCAGATAGCGGGCGGCGACCCTCAGGCCGGAGACCGTGGGCAGAGTGTGCGGCAGCAGTGCCTGCTGGAGGCCGTGGGCCAGTTCGAGTTTCGTGTCGTACAGACGGGCACGGTCGAGGGCCTGGGCGATGAGCCCGGCGAGCGAGGTCATGACCGCGCGCTCCTCGGCGGAGAACGTATGGAGATGGTCGTACGTCAGGACGCAGCAGCCGACTGGACGCCCGGAAATGATCAGGGGCAGGAAGGCCCACGCCTTCTTGCCGCTGATCAGGGGAGCCTCGGGGTAGATCCGCTGCATTTCCTCCGGGCGGGCGAAGAACGACGGAATGCCGGTCGCCAGGGCCTGCCCGGCGGGGGTGAAGGTCGTGTCGAGCGGCAGGCCGTCCAGGCGCTCGATGGCCTCGGCGGGGTAGCCGCGATGCCCGGTGATCTTGAGCCGGCCTGCCTCGGCGGTGGACAGGACGAGTCCCTCGGCGCCGAACGCGGGCATGATCTGGTCCGCCACCAGGTCGACGACGTCCTGGACGCCGACGACCTCGGTCAGGGCGGCGGCCAGGTGCATGAGCTGGTAGAGCTGGCCCGCCCGTGCCGGTGTGGCCGTGGTCATGGACATGGGAGGCGCGGGGGAGGGTGGTGCCTGCGCGCCGCCCGTGGGCACGATGCGGACGCTGATGCCGCTGGCGTCCGGGTAGAGATGGAAGTCCAGCCACCGGTCGGGCGGACGGCAGGCGCTGAACGACACAGGCTGGCGGCTGATCACCGCCGCCCGGTAGCGGTCCTCGTAGGTGGGGTCGTCGAGCCACGGCAACGACTGCCAGGGCAGCGTTCCCAGCAGTTGATCGGCGCTACGGCCCAGCAGCTCGGCTGCGCCGTTGGTGAGGAAGCTGATGCGTCCTTCCAGGTCCAGTGCGCAGGAGCCGCCCGGCAGCCGCTCGGCGAAGTCGTCGGCGGCCATGGTCAGCGGTGAGACGGGCCGGCCGCGTCCCACGGGGAGTACGTGCGGCTCGTCGCAGGCGGCCCGTGGGTTTCCGGCGTCCGCGGCCTCTTCCAGCAGCCGGGCCAGACGTCGACAGCTGGATGTGACATGGCCGCGCTCCCGGCGGCTCATCTCCGGTGGATGGGTCGCCGGCCACATGAGCAGCAGCGATCCCCACGGCCGGACTCCTGTGACCGGCGCGGCAGCCAGCGCGCAGGGGTAGGGCAGCGCCATGGCGGTGCGGGGATAGGAGCGGGCCAGTTCCTCCTGACTGCCCACCCAGACCAGGCGGTCCTTCCGGATCGCGTCGGCCACCGGGGCCGGCGAGGCCGAAGGCACCCTCGCCCAGGGGGCGGCGAACTCCGCCGGTGCCCCGCACAGCACGCTCAGACAGAGCACCTCGTCGTCGGGAGCGAGCAGGTAGAGAGCGCCCACGCTCGCGCCGGTGCGGCGCACGGTCTCCACCAGCGAGGTGTCCACCGCGTCGGTGGAATGCACCGCATCACCCGAGCTGGTCACCAGGCAGCACCTCCCACGACCGGACACCTGCGCCCGGCCCACGGAGCGATGGGTCGGTCGGCACACGGACGCCGCCCGGCGCACCAGGGCTGCCCGAGGCGCCGGCTCCACCCTCCGAGGCGGTACTGCCCCAGGCGTCAGAGGCCTCCGGGGCATCCGGCAGCGCTCCGTCTGCCGCAGCGCATTCGGTCTCCACGCGGATGCGCCGGAGCCCCATGACGACGCGCCGGACATCACGTACGTAATGGACGTTACGCCCCCGGGGAGGGGATGGCACGCCGCTGACAGCGCCGCGGCTGTGTGAACTGGGTGTCTGTGCGCCTGTGCGCCTGTGCGGCTGGGTGGGCGGGTGTAGGGAGGCGTTTCGCGAGGAAGGCGTGGGACAAAGTCACCGGGCCGCCGGTCCACCGGCAGAGAGGCACATCATGAGCGACAAGAAGAGCAAGCCCGAGACGGCCGCCGACGAGGTACTGCACGAGTTCGAAGAGGCCGAGCTGAGCCTCGACGACGGGGAGTCGGACGAGCACGACCGCGAGGCGGCGGACGCGCTCAGCCCCAGTCGGACCGCCCAGGAATCGGCCCGGCAGGCCAAGCAGAGCGAGCAGACGAAGCAGGCCAGGTAAGTAGGTCAACCAGCCGAGCAGGCCGAGCAGGCCGAGCAGAACGAGGGCGCGTGCGGAGAACACGCCCCGCGTCGATGGGTGGCGCCTCGGAGACCCGCGCTCAGGCTCGGACACATGGGGCGATGCCGAGCGGGCAAGCGATGCGACATGGGAATGATGCACCGATGGGAACGAGCGGTCGAGGAATGGGAGGACGCGCTCCTGGCGAAGGTCTTCCACAACGAGCCCGTCGAGTTGCTCGACGCGCTGCGGCGGGAGTGCGACGACCACGCTGTCGTATGCAGTCAGACGCGCGTCGTCGTCCCGAACGCCTACGACGTCGAGCTCGCCGAAGGCGTGTACGAGGAACTGGCCAAGCACGAAGCGGGGGTGGGCCAAGCGTTGACGGACACCCTGGCGCGTCACGCCGAGAGGAACGGTTACGAGTGGGCCGGCCCGCTCGCCGTGCATGTCACCAAGTCCGCCGATGTCCCCAACGGCCGGTATCGCCTGGCGAGCAGCGCCGTCCCCAACGTACGCGCCGACGCGTTTGCCCAGCCCCCTCACGACGACACCGGCAGTGGTCCGACCCTTCTGTGATGCGGTTCCGGTGCGCCGCGGGGCCCCCGTACCCAGCCCGAGGTGGGGCTGCGTGGGTGATGTGTCGCCGGACAAGGACGGCGCGGGGGCGTCGCGGTTCACTCGCGCTGCCGGAGTCTGTCGCACCCGTCCAGCAGTAGGTCGAGCGCGAACTCGAACTCCGCCTGGTCGTCGCATCCCTGGCCGACGACGGAGGCGTCGTCGTGTGCCGCCGCCGCCATCTCCGCGATGTTCGGGTACGTCGCCGTTATCTCGCGGACCATTGCGGCCTGCGCTTCCGGGTCGGCGGGAGCCGAGTCGTCGAACAGCTCCTGAGTGAACCCCAGCAGGCGGCTGCCCATGGCGTGCATGACGTGATGCGTGAGATCGGCGGAGAATCCGCCGGCCCGGAACATGCCGATCATCGAGTCCATGTACGCGAGGAGCGCGGGCGTCGGACGCGTCCTCGACGTGATGACCTGCGAAGCCCAGGGGTGGCGTAGGAACGTTCGGCGCGCCGACAGGATCCGCTGTCGTACCGCACTCCTCCAATCGGTTTCGTGGGCCGGCGGATCGATCTCCCCCACGACGGCGTCCGCCATGCCGTCGAGCAGCTCTTCCTTGTTGGCGACGTGCTTGTAGAGCGCCATGGGTACGACACCCAGCTCCTGTGCGAGCTTGCGCATGCTCAACGACGCGACCCCGGCCTCGTCGGCCAGCGCGACGGCGGCCCGCAGAACACGGTCCCTGCTCAGAGGGTCCCGGCGTACCGTCCGCATCCGCGTCCGCTCAGTCATCCCGTCATCTCCTCGCCATGCGCTGTCGAGCATGTCCGCTCTTGACGAGTGTACGTCGTACACCTACCGTGAGCGGCGCGAGGTGTACGCCGTACACCTCGTTCTATGGAGAGGAGTCCACGTGGACTCGGAGCGAAAGACCGCCGCCGTAGCGGGCGGATTGTTCCTGCTGACAGAACTAGCCGCGATCGCCGGGCTCGCCCTTTACGGCCCCGCTCTGGACAGCGCCGCGTACGTCTCCGGCTCCGGCGCCGACGGCAGGGTGATCCTTGGAGCGTTGTGCGAGGTGCTCCTCGCGGTCGCCGTCGCCGGCACCGGGGTGACTCTGTTCCCCGTACTGAAGCGGCAGAACGAAGGAACAGCTCTCGGCTACGTCTGCGGGCGGCTCCTCGAGGCCGCCGTCATCGTCGTGGGCATCATCAGCGTCCTGGCGCTGGTGACACTGCGCCAGGACACGGCGGGCGCCGGGGACACCGACGCCACCGCCGTCACGGCAGTCGCCACCGCGTTGGGAGCGGTTCACGACTGGGCGTTCCTCCTCGGCCCCAACATCGTCCTGGGCGCGAACACCCTCCTCCTCGCCCACCTCATGTACAGGTCGGGACTCGCACCGCGCCCCCTCGCCATCCTCGGCCTGGTCGGCGGAGCGCTGATCTCCGCATCGGGGGTGGCGGTGATGTTCGGTCTCTACCCGCAGCTTTCGCCATGGGGATCGCTCGCGGCCCTCCCGGTGTTCGCCTGGGAGGTGACACTCGCGATCCGACTGATCGCCAAGGGGTTCGGGCCGGCGCCGATGGCGGGACGGGTGGTCGCAGCGGCCTGAAGGGGGTGGGGGCGGCTGACTTCGCCGGCGGACTGCACCACGGGGTGGCGGTCCAGGCGCCGGCGGCCGCGTCCCCGGCGAGCGCGGCGGCGATCGAGCGCACCGGTTCCTAGCCGGTCATGGCGTCGCCGTCGTGCGCCCGATCCGCGACGAGATCAGGAAGCTCGTGGAAGGGCTCATCGAGGAGATCGCCCCCGAGGGCGGGAAGCGACGGGTGGCGTGGGAGGTTTGTCCAACGTCACCGTGGTCAGGGCTTATTGCTCTCTGGTGGTGGACCGTTTCTCCGTGTAGCGTCGCTGCCAGCTGTCGTGGTTCGCAGTACCTGCCCGCGCCTTGGCGCGG
>NZ_JBVIPQ010000013.1:0-118622 GCF_055577795.1 Streptomyces sp. NPDC033174 | reverse complement strand
GCTGGAACAGCTCCCACAACTCATCCGGCACCAGCCGCTCAACAATCCCCGCCACGACCGGCAGCCTACCCAAGCCGCCAAATGAGATCACTTCTAAGTCGTCGTGGGGCTGATGCGGTATCTGGTCGCGGTCACCCGTTCCGACTGGGGTGGACTTCCTGTCGTGCCAGGGGGGTGGTGGCCCAGCCGTGTTCCAGCAGGGCGAACAAGTCGAGCATGGTCCGTGCCGGGTCTTTGCTTGCCCGGGCGATGCTGGGGGCTTCCAGGGTGAAGCGTGCCAGGGCGGTGACGGTGGGGTCTTCCGGGGTGAGCCCGGTGGCCTCGGCGAGGGTGGCGGCCAGTGTGTTCTCGTGGCGCGACCACATGAGCCGGGCGTAGTCCCGCAGTGCGGGGGTGGATTCGACGAGGATGAAAGTGGGGTCGTCGGTCCGCACGGCGGTACGGGTGTGCACCATGTGGTCGCGCAGGGCGTGCAGCACGGACTGACCGGGGGCTCGGTCGTGAATGGCGGCGACCAGGGCGCTCTCGACGTCCGCGTCCAGGTCGAAGACGAGAGCTTCCTTGCTGGGGAAGTGCTTGAAGAGCGTGCTCAGCGAGACGTCGGCCGCCTCCGCCACTTCGCGTACACCGATGTTGTCGAAGCCGTGCTCGGTGAACAGCCGCACTGCGGCATCTGCCAGGGCCTGCCTTGTCTGGGCCTTCTTGCGTTCGCGGCGCCCTGTCGTTGTTTCGGCCATGCCCCCACCTTACCTCCTTGTGGCGATTCGATCGAAAATGCTATCGGATAGCAAATCGGAGCAGTTGTACTTTTGGAGCTGCTGTGCTTCGGTGTGCGAGTACACCTGACCGGCACCCAGCTGCCGGGACGGGGGCGCGTCCCCACACCGGGACGACTGATCTGCCATGCCCGAAACAGGGCGTCCCCACAAGGCACCAGCACTCTCTTGAACCATCGAACGGAGCGTGACCCTCATGTCCACCATCCCTCGCATCGCGATCGCCGGCGCCGGTCTTGGCGGCCTCGTCTGCGCGCGCGTCCTGCAGCAACACGGCGTGCCGGTCACGGTCTTAGAGCGTGAGACCGCCCCCCACTCCCGCTCGCAGGGCGGCACTCTCGACATCGATGAAGACACCGGCCAGGCAGCCCTGCGCGCAGCCGGACTGTTCGACCAGTTCCTCGCTCTGTCCCGGCCCGAAGGCCAGGAGTGGCGCCTGTACGACCGCCACGCGACCCTGATACGCCACGACCAGGCCGGCGAGGACGATCTGAGCAGGCCCGAGATCGACCGCGGCCAGCTGCGCACGCTTCTCCTGGACTCCCTCGCCCCCGGCACGGTCCGCTGGGGTCACTCCGTAAGGGCCGTCACCCCGCTACCTCACGGCACCGCCCGCCTGCACCGCCACGACCGCCCTGGCGAGGACTTCGACCTGGTCATCGGCGCCGATGGCGCCTGGTCCCGAGTACGCCCCGCGCTCTCCGACGCCCAACCCTCCTACGCCGGTGTCACGATGGTGGAAGCCCGCTTCGAGGACGTCGACCACCGTCACCCCGGCATCGCCCACCTGGTCGGTCGCGGCACCATGTCGGCCAAGGCGGGCCGCCGCAGCCTGGTGCTGCAGCGCAACAGCAACGGACACGTCCGCGCCTACATCACCTTCCGCGGCCCCCAGGACTGGCACGCCGGCCTCGACCTGGCCGACACCGAAGCAGTACGCGCGCGCCTGCTCGCCCAGTACCAGGGCTGGCACGAGCGCCTGCTGGACATCCTGCGCGACAACGAGGGCGGTTTCATCAACCGGCCCATGTTCGTCCTTCCCGTTCCCCACTCCTGGCATCGTGTCCCCGGCATCACCCTGCTCGGCGACGCTGCCCACCTGATGCCACCTGTCGGCGTCGGTGCCAACCTCGCCCTGCTCGACGGTGCCAACCTCGCCCAAGCCGTCATTGGCCACTCCACCATCGACGAGGCCCTCGACGCCTACGAAAGCGTCATGCTGCCCCGCTCCACCGACAACGCGAAGACCGCCCAGCAGATGCTCACCACCCTCATGCCTGACACCGACTCCGACGACGCCGCCTTCCCTGACACCCTCTGGCCAGCCAGCCCCCTCCCTGACTCGTGCCCCGCCCACACCAACTGAGCCCGGCCGTGCGATGTGCCGGTTTGGTGTCAGTGGGTGGGTGTCAGTGACGGTATGTCAGGCCAGGGCGGTTTCGCTGCTCGTGGGGTGTTGAGTATGGGGAGTCACTGACATAGGGCGGTGTCTGGTGCCGTCGCGGCTGTCATGGGGCGGTACACCCCAATCCGCTTCACTGTCTCGGGAACGGTACTTCTGATCCTTTCGACGGCTGCGCGACTGCACCGTGGTGGGTGTCAGTGTCCGCCGGGCGAAGGGCGTGGGGTGGGCGAGCCGGGCGTGTGGGGTGAGGTCACGGCGGGGCCGAGGGTGTCCAGACCGGTGCTGGGGGCGCGGCTGCTGGAGCTCGATGCGGCCGGAGCGTTGACGACGGCCCAAGTGTGTGCGGGCGCGCAGGTCGGTGGGGCGGTGGCTGGAGCCGGCGCGGACCGAGGGCCGTGTGGAGCGCAGGCGCCGGGCCCGGCTGGAGTTGTCCGACAATGCGTGGGAAGTGCTGGCAGGCGGGCGGGAACGTGGCGGTGCTGCACCGGCATCTGAAGCAGACCGGGGCCAAGTGCCTTCGCTGGCGTCGTTGTACCGGGTGGTGCACCGGGACCTTCGCTACGCTGGCCCGCACTGACGCTGAGCTGCATCGACTCATATGCACCCGTCGTGCACCACAGGTCCCCCCAGAGAACCCCCTCTGCCAGGAGTGCCGGGCCCGGCTTGTGGAGTCACACAGCAGAAGTCGACCCACCCCGGAGCCTGACTCGGCAGGGCTGGGCCCTCTGGCCGTATCCACGCGCCATACATGCCTGGCCGGGGGAGGCTGTCGGGTGCCAGGCCCGGAGCGGCGGTAAGGAGGCCATCCCCGAGTGGTTCTCACCCCGCCCTTCGAGCCGATGCTCGCCCAGGCCGCCGAGTACGTCCCCGGCTCCGGCGTCCCGGCGAGCGGCCTCGCGGCGGAGCAGAAGTTCGACGGCCGCCGCGCGATCCTCTTCACCTCCGCCGGCCCAGGCGGGCGGCTGCTCCTGCAGACCAGGCGCGGCTCCCTCGTCCAGGACCGGTTCCCCGACTTGGTCTCGGCCGCCGAGCAGCTGCCGGACGGCCTGGTCCTCGACGGCGAACTCGTCGTCTGGGACACCACAGTCGGCAGGCCGTCTTGCTGCTGCTCTGCGAGAGGAACTGGACACGCCAAGGAAGAGCAGTGCACCACGCTGGAACTCGATCTCGACGCCATGCGCGCGATGTTCCCCACGAAGCCACCCGGCGATGACCCCGATGCCTGTGCGCCGCTGCCTCTCTGCTCACCGGCGCCCACGCGCAGACCCACTGGCAGGAGCGCAGGTAGGAGAACGACTGCGCCCCATTGCCTCGGTTGGGTCTTCTACGACGGCAAGATCCTCGCCGGTGTGCACCTCGTCGGCCCACCCATTCCGCGGCCATGGACCGGTTGCCGGTTGCCGTTTGCCGGTGGCCGACTGGACCCGAGCCTTTCCACCGCCGATCACTTTGTGAAGCCGGGCGACAGCCGTACCACGCACACAGCAGGCGGTACTGGTGATCGACGAGACCGGTAACCCGAAAAGGGGCACGCACGGTCGGCGTCCAGCGCCAATTACACCTGGTGCATGACTGCGACGACAGGAACGCCCCTCCCACCCCGCTGACCCCGCGCGACAAAACGGACCCTTCACTCCTGGCTGGGAGGTGACGAATACTTCTGTCCGGTCTTGGCGTCGGTGAGGGGAGTCGTCGGGGTGAACCCTTCTACCGACGCTTTCATTTCGTCCCGGTCCGGCGATGGGGTCTGTGTTGTGCCATCGTCTGAGCTGTTTTCATGCGGGCTTGAAAGGCACTCCCTTTCTGCCGTGCACCCCTCCCACAGATCTTCTGAGGCGGTGCCGACTTGGTAAAGGATCCTCTTTGCTGGACGCCGCAGCCGGAGATCCACCTTCCACGTGCTGCGGGCTCTGTCCAGGACGGCGTTGGCGATTACCCACCGTTCTCCTTGGGTGGGTTCTTCTTCGACCTTGTCTCTTGCCATCTCGGGTCCCAGGCGGCCGACTACGGCTGTTCCAGGCTCGAGGTTTCTGAACCCGCCTTCGAGGTGCACCATCACAGCCGGTGGGGGCAGTTTGGGATGCGGGCCCGACCACGCCTTGGTGATGAATGCCTCCTGCCGCCTCTCGGCGGTGGTCTCGACCTTCGGGTTCGGCGACGGTTCTGAGTCGTCAGAGCGGTTTGTGAGCACGATGCCGATGATCGCTGCGGCTGCAGTCACCACGGCAGCCAGCAGAGTTTGCCAGTTCTGTAGGCGGTTTCCGCGAGACCGGCCGGGGCGGTCATTCCCATTGGGCGCACCTGTACTTGGCGGTGACTCCTGCCCCATGCGCTCTCCCTCTCAAGGATGCCGCCACCTTGCATGGGTTCGTACGCGAGCGACCAGCCGCCACGCTGGTGGTTCTGTTCACGAGTTCCGGTATCCGGATCAGGTTCTGGGAGAACATGCACGCGGCGCAAGCGCCGCGACCAGCTGCAGGTGAGCCTGCCGCCCGCCGAAGCCGACTATCTTTTCCCCGCCCTGACACCTCTGGCGACTCGCCGGCACCCGCACACCTGCTACCTCAGCGAGACTCTGCGCCACTGGGCGGATTCCATTCCAGTCCTGCACGCAGAGGGCGCCGACTCCGCGGGAGCTCCGCTGCCCTTCGACCGCTCGCTGATCCAGCAGATCTACTTCCGCGTCGACGTACCCGAACTCGCAGGCCATGTGCACCAACGCCTCCCGCAGCAGGTTCTGGCGTTCCGCCCGGCCCATGGCCGGCGCGGCGATGATCGTGACGGCCGTCCGCGACCTGGCGCCGCCGTCGTTCGCGCCGAGCGAAGCCAGGTCGACGATCGTGTCCAGGACCCGCAGGTCACCGCGAACATAACGACGTAACAGCGAGCAGAAACGGCGAGCCGACCGCTGACGGACGATCTACTCCTCGGGCAACCGCCCACGACCGGCACGAGTACCCGGAGAACCGGTCAAGCCAGTCCTTTGACCTGCGACTTTAGTTGGCGGAGGCCTATTGACCCCGGCCCGTTATTTTTCCCCAAACCAAGACCGTCAGGAGGAAAGGCGTCACGCGATCCCATACAGGTCGGCCATCGACATATGTCGGCTACCGATCTATAGTGGCTTGCGTGGACACCCAAGCCCTACGCGAACCGACTCTCCTCATCCTCACCGCGATCGCCGACGCCCCACGGCACGGGTACGCGATCGCCCAGGAGGTCGAGAAGATCTCGGAAGGCCGCATGAAGATGCGTACCGGAACGCTGTACGGGGCCCTCGAACGGCTCCTCGACCAGCAGCTCATCGCCGTCCACGAGGAAGAGGTGGTCGACGGCCGCAGGCGGCGCAGCTACGCGCTGGCGCCACAGGGGCGCGAGGTCCTGGCCGCCGAGGCGGCCCGGATCGCCCGCACCGCCCAGGAGGCCACCCGGCGCCTCGGACTCGGCGCGAAGGCCGCACCCGGCCCGGCCGGCTTCGCGAAGGGGACGGTGACGGCGTGACCGCGCTGCTGAGGCTCTACCCGGCCGGATTCCGCCGGGAGTTCGGCGACGAGATCGCCATGGCCCACCGCGAGGCCACGCGCGAAGTGGGCCGGGCCGCCCGGATCCGGGAGGCCCTGGACGTCACCGGGCACGCCCTGCGCATGCGGCTCGGGATCGGCTCGGCCCGGCGCTCCGGGCGGCTCCTCGCGGCGGTAGCCCCGTTCGCCATCGCGGCCGTCGGGGCGAGCGCGATCTGGTGGACCGGGATGATGCTGCCTGCCGTTACGGCACCCACCCTGCCTGCAGAACTCGCCATCCCGTTCATCATGCTGGCGGCGACCCACTTCGTCATGGTGCTGGGCGCCGCGACCGCCCTGAGTGGCCGCTGGACCGCAGGCGTCTGGACCGTGACGGCGGGCTGCGCGGCGACCGCGGTCATCGACCTGTACAGGCTCGGCGGAGGCCTCGAGCTCATGTTCTTCGTGAGGACACCGCTGTTCCTCGCCGCACTGGCGGCCCTGCTCTGCCCGGCCGACATGCGCCCGCAGCCGCCAGTCCGGACGGCGGCCGGACTGGCCGCCGTGCTGGTGTGGACGGCGCTCCTGACCGGCGTGCTGACCCTGGGCCCCCTGCCGGAGGCAGCCGACGCCCTCCGCTTCGCCGTACCGGCAGCAGCCGGACTGGTCCTGGCCGGACGCCCCGCGTTCGCCCGGCTGCGCACGGCACCCGCCGTCCTCCTCGCGGCCCTGCCCTTCACCGCACTCGGCATGGCCGTCTGGGGATGGGGCGTCTTCACCGGACCTGTCCTGTTCTGTCTTCCCCTCGCCGCCGCAACCGCGGTGAGCATCCGCCGACGCCGCAGCAGCAGCAGGCCCCCAGTCACCGACGCCTGACAGCGGGCGGGCGCCGTCAGCCGTGCCGCCGCGCAGGACCCAAACGCCGTCCGGTCGTAGCAGCTGTGCACGTGGCTCGATGGAAGCTCACAGTCCGGGCACAAAGCGGCGTCATCACGGGTTCTCGTAACGATGTGCACCACACTGCACTCTGTGAAAACCCGCTCCACCAGAACCGCGCTGAAGTGAGGAAACAGCACCGCCATGAGGTCATCACACCGCACCACGGTCCCAGATGACGCGACGTCACCGTGGCAGAACCCCGGTGATCGTCCTCACGGAATGTGTGCCAGAACCCAGAACGAAGAGCACTTGTCGGTGGGAGCTGGGAACAGCTGGTTGCTGCTGGGCCTCCAAATGTTGATGAGAATTTGGCTGATCGGCTCGGGGTCGACTACCAGCGGTTGCAGCACTGGTGGTCAAACGCGTTGAACCGGCCTGCCCCGCTGGTGGTCACGCCCCTGTTTGCCCCAGGAACCTGACGCTGCGGGCGGTCTTGACGCCTGCCTTGCGGTGCGGTGCCATGGCCTTATCGAAGGAGGGGCCGTGGCACCCGATGGGTACAGTGACGCCGGGGACCGTGCTGATGAGGGTGGCGGTGACCGGCCGGACAGCTCACCGGATCCGCACCGTCCGGGACCTGCGGACAGTTTCTGGGTGGGGGTGCTCATCCTGATCGCGGTGGTACTCCTCCTGACCGTCCTCGTGGCCCACATGGACTGGAGTCCCGGAGACCCGACCAACAACATGCCGCCCTACAAGTGACATTTCCGCCGCCAGCGTGAGCCGATGGCCCGACGGCGCCGCCGCGCTTCGCAGGGCAGAGCTGGACACGTCGACGCCCGAGGGGTAGACAAGCACGTGAAGCCTCTGGTGGACACACTTCTCTTCATCGAAAACCCATCTACCAGGGGCTTCACCACGTTGTCAGGTCAACTGCGCAGCAGCTGAGGCAAGTTAGAAAAGGCTCACTGGGCTCGTGATGCCCCACCGTCGCCGCAAAGGTGAAGACCTGCCCCGACTGGAAACACGCCCGCAACAAGTCCCACAGGTCCACGCCCGCGCCGAGCACGTCTTCGCCGGCACGAAGACCTAAAAGATCCTCCGCGACTGCCGCCTCAAGTGCGACGGCGTCCACCACGCCATGCTCGGCATCACCCGCCTGCACAATCTCAACCTCGCCAATTAGGGGAGCGGCTGGACAGGTCACCGACCGCGTCCCTCACGAGTCAGAGATCATTTACGGACGGCCTTAGGTCTGGCGTACGCGATCGCGAGGACCGTGAGGGTGCTGGTGGCGTGGGCTAGAGGAGACCGCGGGTGACGGTACGGACGATGCAGTCGTCGGCTCAGTCGACTTCGACGTACGTGATGATCAGGATGCTGCCGAGGGCGGTCGCGTAGAACACCACTCGAAGGCCGTCGTGTTGGTAGTCGCGCAGCGCTGAGGCCATCGCGTGCGCCTTGACGGCGTCAGGGTCGGCTGCGATTTCGTTCAGGGCCGTGTCGAGGCGGGCGTTTGCGCGGTGGTGAGGATGCGGATCTGCCTTTCAGCGGGCTCGATGAACACGATCCGGGGGCGGCGGCCGCGGGAGTAGTTACTGAGGTTGAACTCGTGGTGTCGCGTGCCGTTGTTCAGGTGGTCTGATGGTCAGGCCGGTCTCGGCAAGGCAGCCGTCGATGAGGTCGCTGCGGTAATGGATGTGCCATAGACCGCGGCGGATGTGCTGGATGAGATGTTCGGGGGTGGAGAAGGCGACGTTGGAGATCCAGCCGCGTCGCAGAAGGGACCAGATTCCTTCGACGGGGTTGAGGTCGGGTGCGTAGGGCGGCAGGTAGTGGATGGTCAGCCAGTCCCGGACTTCGGCGTACTTCCGCAGGTCGGCGGCTTTGTGGACGTTGAGGTTGTCCCAGACGAGTACGATCGGGCCGCCGAGCTGCTGGTGTGCGGCGATCAGCAGGTCCCGGTAGTCGCGCCAGGAGAAGCTCTTGCGTCCGTCGCGCCGGCCGTCGTCCCGGCGAGGACGGTAGATCAGCCTTGAGCGGTGGCCGGGTTTGTAGCAGGTCAGTGCGGCGATGGATATCCGTCTGCGGGAGCGGCCGCGGACCCGCACCACCTGGGTCCGGCCACCTGGTGACCAGGTCTTGGGCTGCGGCGGCGTCATGGAGAAGCCGGCTTCGTCCTCGAAGACGAGCCAGGCTCCACGGGCCGCCGTGAGTCTTCCGCGCAGGGCCACACCTCCTTGACCCACCCCGTGACGGCGTCGTCGTCCCGCTCCATCGCGCGCCGGGCCGGGACCTGGCAGGACCAGCCGTTGCGTACCAGCAGCTTGCGCACGCCCTGGATCGTGTAGGTCAGGTGGAAACGCCGGCCGATCACCGTCTTGATCCGCGCCAGGGTCCAGCGTTGGTCCTCCCAGCCGTGCGCGGCCGGCCCCTTGACCAGCTCCGCCTCCAACTGCGCGAACTGTGCCTCACTCAGCCTCGGCAGCGACGCCGACCCCTGCGACCGCAGAGCCCGCGGACCACCTCCTCCCACACCTGCCGCCACCGCTGCACCGAGCGGACACTCACCCGCAGGTCCTTGGCGATCACCGAGCTTGCCTCACCCCGCGCGAACCGTTCGGCTGCCTCAAGCCGTAACCCTTCGCGGAACTGCTGCCGTTCGGCGGCCAACCCGCCCCCTTGTGGATACCGCATGCCCGGGTGATCCCGCAGCGGACCACGGCCCGTCAGCCCTTACGACACCGCGAGTTCAACCTCAGTAGGCGGCGACGAGCTCCTGCTCGCGGTCCGGCGTTTTGACCTTGGGCTTCTTGTTCGGCAGTGAGAGCCGGAAGACCTTGCGCCACGCGGAGAACACCTGCTTGGGCAGCGGGCCGGTGACGTATTCCAGCTCGTACTTCTCGAACAGCCCGCGCACCTTCACCGCGACCTCGGCGTACCGGTTGCTCGGCAGGTCCGGGAACAGGTGGTGCTCGATCTGGTGCGACAGGTTGCCGGTCATGAAGTGCATGGCCTTGCTGCCGCTGATGTTCGCCGAGCCCATCATCTGGCGCAGGTACCACTGGCCGCGCGTCTCGCCCTTGATCGACCGGCGCTCGAAGACCTGCACGCCCTCGGGGAAGTGCCCGCACATGATCACCGAGTGGGACCAGATGTTGCGGACCAGGTTCGCGGTGAACGTGGCGGCGAGCGTGGTGAGGAACGACGGGCCCGACAGCAGCGGGTGGATCACGTAGTCCTTGAGCACCTGCCTGCGGATCTTGCGGCCCACGGCCTTGGCCCGCGCGCGGAACTCCGGGTTCTTGCGGCGGCGCTTGTGCAGGTTCTTGCCGAGTTCCAGGTCGTACGCTGCGATGCCGTACTCGAAGAAGCAGGCGTTGATGAAGTTCCACAGCGGCTGGCCGAGGTGGAACGGGTGCCACTTCTGGTCCTCGTCGACGCGCATGATGCCGTAGCCGAGGTCGTTGTCCTTGCCGATCACGTTGGTGTACGTGTGGTGCAGCTCGTTGTGCGAGTGCTTCCACTGGTCGGCCGGCGAGACGTGATCCCATTCCCAGGTGGCTGAGTGGATCTTCGGGTCCCGCATCCAGTCCCACTGGCCGTGCAGGATGTTATGGCCGATCTCCATGTTGTCCATGATCTTCGCCACGGACAGACCGACGGTGCCGATCAGCCACGCGGGCGGGAAGATCGAGAACAGCAGCACGCCCCTGCTGACCAGCTCGAGCTTGCGCTGCGCCGAGATGACCTTACGGATGTAGGCGGCGTCTTTCTCGCCGCGGCTGGCGATCACCTCGTCGCGGATCGCGTCCAGCTCGCGGCCGAGCTCCTCGATCTGCTTCGCGGTCAGGTGGGCGGTGGGGTCGATGGCGGTCAAGTTGCTCCTACCGTTCGATGTCGCAGGGGCCCGCCGCGGCGGACACGCAGGTCTGGATGAGGACGCCCGGCTCGGCCTCGGTGATCTCGCCGGTGCGCAGGTCGCGGACGGCGCCTGCCTTGAGCGGCGTGACGCAGCCGAAGCAGATGCCCATGCGGCACCCGGAGGGCATGAGCACGCCGGCCTCCTCGCCGATGTCCAGCAACGGCGTGGCGCCGTCCGCGTCGACGGTCTTGCCGGTGGTGCTGAACGTGACCTCGCCGCCGTCGCCGGCGGCGACGATGCTGGGGCGGAAGCGTTCGGTGTGCAGGCGCTCTTGGACGCCGTGCTCGGTCCAGTGCTCTTCGGCGGCGTCGAGCAGCCCCGCGGGCCCGCAAGCCCAGGTCTCGCGCTCGGCCCAGTCGGGCACGAGTTCGTCGAGACGGGCGATGTCGAGCATGCCGTCCGTGTCGGTGTGCAGCTCGGTGAGACGCAGCTTCTTGTCCGCGACCAGGTCGTGCAGTTCGTTGCGGAAGATCACGTCGTGCGGCTGTGGCGCGCAGTGGACCATGACGACGTCGTCGAACTCGGTGTCGCGCAGCATGCCCATCACGGGCGTGATGCCGCTGCCGGCCGTCAGGTAGAGCACCTTGGCGGGCTTGGCCTGCGGCAGCACGAAGTCACCGGTCGGCTGGTCGAGCTGGATCAGCGTGCCCGGTTTCGCCTTGCGGACCAGGTGGTTGCTGACCTTGCCGTCCGGGATCGCCTTCACGGTGATCGTGACGCGGCCGTCCTGGCGGTTTGTCGGCGAGGTGATGGAGTAGGCACGCCACAGGCGCATCCCGTCGACGTCGACCCCGATCCGCACGTACTGGCCGGCTGTGTGGCCGCGCCAGCCCCGTCCCGGCCTGATCACGACAGTCGCGGCGTCACCCGTCTCGGGGTGCACGGCCTCGATGCGCCCACGCAGGTCAGCGCCCGCACGCAGCGGGCTGAACAGGTCGAGGTAGTCCGACGGCAGCAGCGGCGTCGTGACCATTTCCAGCAGTTTCCACGCCCTGCTGCGGAGGGCTGCACTCGTCATGACTCCAGCTTGCTGCGCCTCACGGCGTAAAGTCCTGACCGCAGGACGTAAATCTGGTCGGCTGAATTGTTCGCAGGGAACAAAACGTGAGCCATGCAATCCGGAGGGCCAGCGAACTGGCCCTGGATGAGACGACGGTCACCGCACTTCGGGCCGCGCTGAAGGCCACCGCCGACGAGGTCGTCCAGGCGATCATCGACGAGGTCCCTTCCTACGCCAACGCCCTTTCGGGCCGCATGGGCGGCACGATCCGCCGAGCCGTCCGCACCGCCCTGGGTCACTACCTGGATCTCGCGAGCGGGAACGCCACGGGCGGCGATGCCGGTGACGCAGCCTACGAGCTGGGCCGCGGCGAGGTGCGCGACGGCCGTTCGATGGACGCCCTACTCAGCGCTTACCGCGTCGGCGCCCGTGTGGCCTGGCGATGTCTGGCAGCGGGTGCCGTACCCGCAGGTCTGCCCGCCGCCGAGGTCGCCAAGTTCGCCGAGCTGACCTTCGCCTACATCGACGAGCTCTCTGCCGCGAGCGCCGCGGGCCACGCCGACGAACTGGCCGCCCGGGGCAGGGCCCACGAGCGCCACCTGGAACACCTGGCCCGCGACCTCCTCGCCGGCGCGAGCCCGGACGTGCTGCTGGCCTCTGTTCAACGGGCCGGGTGGCAGCCTCCGGTTTCGCTGACCGCGGTCCTGCTGCCCGCCGCCCAGGCCCGGCCTGCCTACCGCGCGCTCGACCCGAGCACCCTCGTCCTCGACGATCTGCCGGATGCCACCGGTGTGCTGCTCGTCCCCGATGCCGACCGGTCACATCTCTTGCGGCAGCTAACCGACCGCACCGCCGTGGTCGGCCCGGCCCGGCCATGGACTCGTGCGTCCGCCTCGTACGCACGAGCCGTACGCGCGCGCTCCCTCTCCTCTGATATTCGCGACACCGAGGACCACCTGCCCGAGCTGGTGCTGAGCGCCGACGTGGGCGCGTTCGCAGACCTGCGTGCCCGAGCCCTCGCACCGTTGCGGAACTTGCCCGTCGCGACCGCACGGCGGCTGGAGGAGACGTTGCGGGCGTGGCTGCTGCACCAGGGCAGGCGGGACGAGGTGGCGGCGGCGTTGTTCGTCCATCCCCAGACAGTCCGGTACCGGATGTCGCAGCTGCGGGAGCTGTTTCCGGATCTCGCATCGCCGCACCGGGTCCTTGAACTGACGCTGGCGGTCGGTCTTCGGGTCAGCTGACGCGTACTTCGACCGTCCACGACCGCGTCCGCGAGCGGTCCAGGAATCGCGCCTCGTTCTCGGTGGCATCAGCTGGCTCATGCGGCCCGGGGAAGAGCGGTATGAGCCAGCTGAGACAGGGGGTTGATGTGAAGACCAGACAAGGCCTCGGGAAGCCAGGGCGCTGTCTCTGAGAAGCGCGGTGGCGGATACGGCTCGACTGGATCCGGTTGACGATGCGCACCGGCCCGCTCATCGAGCATCTGGTTGGCGATCTGGGCCGCTATGCCCTGGAAAACGGCTTTCATGTCGCCGTGGAAGGCGCTGCCCTGCACGAGCTGACCCACGGGCGCGCGGCGGGCTGCAGCTGGGTGACCGGCGGGGCGGCCAGGCCGGGTCGCCAGGGACGGGGGGCCGGGCCGCTCGCGCAGAGGACCACCGTGGTTCTGCGACGGCCCCGTGCCTCCCTTCCGGCAGGTCAACCGGACGACCGACCGGGCCGGCCTGGCACACAGAGCGGGGGATGATGGGGATGTAATGACGGAACGTGAAGTCAGGAGCTTCCATGGCGAAGCGGGTTCACCGACCCCGTGAGGACGCGGAGTTCGATTTCATCCTCGGGATGAGCGGAGTTCCGGTCCTCGCATACTTCACCGGGACATGGCCCAAGGCAATCGAGCCCTGCCGGGTGATGGACCTCGTCGTGGGTGGCATCGCCGACGAGTACGCAGGCCGCCTGACGGCCGTCCGCGCCGACATCACGCGTTGTCCGGCCGCAACCGAGCGATACGGGATCACCGGAGCCCCGTCCTACGTCCTGCTGAAGGAGGGAGAGGCGGTGGCGCACGGCACGGGGCCTATGACCATCACCGAGGTACGGAAGTTTCTGGACGGCCACCTCTGAGCGGCCGCTGCGGCACGTGGCCGCGACGCCCGTCACGTCTCGGCTACGGGAGCTGCGCCGCCTGAGACACCTTGGGGCTGAGACACCCCCACAGGTCACATAACGCAGTCGATCGCGGTCGCGTCCGGCAGCCGCCCGGCTGCGGCCTCGATAGCTTCGGCTCCGCTGCCCACCCTGGAGGCAGAAGAGGACTGTCCACGGCCACGGTCAGCATCGGTTCGGACAAGGTCCACGTCATGCCGTGGTGCCTTCCCCGCCGGTATCGCGCACGTTCCAGCTGGGCGGCAGCCGGGTCCAGGCCGTTGTCAGTGCCCAGGCAGAGAATCAGCGGATGGCCTCGAACCGACGGCAGCAGGCGAATCCGAGAGCCTCGCCGCTGCCTTACGTGCGTACCTGTCCGACACTCGCTTCTCCTTCACCGGCTTGACCGGCAAGGAGGCAACCCAGCGCATCACCCGCGCGGTAGCCGAGTGGGCTCATGAGTCAGGCTGGCGGGTCAGATCTGAGGCGCCGATGCGCTACATCGATCCGCCTCGCCTGATGGGTGGGGGATGCGTTTCCTACTGGTCGCCTTCTTGGTCCGCCTACCTGGACCTTCGTCTGATCCGCGAGGACGGTCCTCCGATCGCCGTGGAGATTGACCGCGCGGACGCCAGCACCGCCATCGACAAGCTCCGTGACGAGGCTCTCCGCGGACGCCCTGCACTCTGGATCCGCTGGCATGGAGCGATGCGTGCCCAGCTCCCGGCGGGCGTCGCCCGCCTGCACCTGCCGACGCAGTCCAGCCGATCTCCCCTCCGCTACTCGCTGACCCCAGTCACCGGTGCGACGGCAATCACCCTCGGCGAGACCGTCACCCCCGAGGCCCGAGCAGACGCCCTGCACCGGGACCAGCAACGGATCGCGGACGAGAAGCGTGCTGCGCCGGCACCGTGTGCCGGGTAGCCGAGGACATCGGGGGGAGTCCAGGCGCGGGTGAAGGGGATGCGGTGCTCGGTGATGTCGCTGAACGCGGAGTCGGCCAGGTCGTCTTCGTAGTGGCGGCCGGGCTCGCGGTAGGCGCCGGTGGTGCCGGCGCGGCGGTCCTCTCCGAGGTGGGACTGGATCAGGTCCTTGAGCGCGGCCGTCCACTCGGCAGGGTCCACAGGCTGCCGTCTCCCATGACCGCGACGACGGCCTGCGGCGCCGCCACCCGGTCGGCCATGGCCAGCACCGCGGGGCGGTCCATCCAGTGGAAGGCCCGGCAGCAGGTGATCAGATCGGCCTGGTACGCGGGCTGGGCGGGGGCGAACTCTTCTGCCGGGATGACGTGCCCCGTGGCGGTGCGCCCGCCCAGGTGCGGTTGGAGCTCGTCGAGCGCGGTGCGGAGCATGTCCTGCTCCTGGTCCACGAGGTCCAGGTGGGCGGTGGGAGGCAAGGCGGGGAGCATGTAGAGGGCGACCTGTCCGGTGCCGGCTCCGAGCTCCAGCAGCGTGGGCGCATTCACCCCGTCCAGTTCCTGGACCAGAAGCTGGACGACCTTGTCGGGCAGCCTGGGGCGGTAACGGGCGTAGTGGTAGTCGACCGAGTCGAACAGGGTCACGTGTCTCCGATCGCGTGGTGCGGGCGTGAACGGTGTCTCAGGGCTGTGGCGTTCAGCTGTGGGGGCGGTCGCGGGTGTCGGGGACCTGGGGCAGCCAGGGCACAGCGGTCTCGGGGAAGCTCTGGTTGACCGGAACCAGGTCGGGCGGGTTGCCCAGCGCGGAGAAGGTGACCGCGATGCTGGTGGCCCCGTCGTCGAGGGCGCAGACCTGGCTGCCGCAGCTCGGGCAGAAGCCACGCTTGGAGTCCGGCCACGTGTAGTGCCAAGACGGCTCGCCGCCGCACCATGCCAGGCCGTCGAGCGGGAAGGACACCCACGACATCATCGGTGCCCCCGACAGCCTCTGGCAGTCCCGGCAACTGCAGGTGTGAGGGTAGTCGGGCTCTCCGGCGACCGTGAACTGGATCTTGCCGCACTGGCAGGCGCCGGACCGGGGTGTGATGACAGCGGGAGTGGGCGAGCTCATGGGGTGGTCTCCTCCGGTGACAGGCTGGGTTCGGGTGCTTGCGACGGGACGGTTGTCGCCGGATTCGGGGCGGCGGACAGTGGCCAGGACAACTCGGTCGGCCCGGTTCCGGAACTGACCCACTGGGTCCCGTCCGGTTCGAGGCGCAGCTGGTAGGAGGACGGGGATCCGGCGGCCTGCCAGCGGGTGGCGGTGTCCTGGATCTCCGCCCAGATGTCGCGGGGCCCGCAGACCGTGACCGTCCAGGCTTCCGCGCTGTCCGGGCGTGCGGTGACCCAGGAGCCGCAGTCGGGCGCACCGATGACCAGGTGGTCGGCGGCCCAATTCCGTACGAGGCCGGAATGCAGGTGGTCCAGGGCCAGCCACATCCCCCGCGCCTCGTCCGAAGGCGGACCCGTGCGGGTGGTGCGGGGGCTCCCGCCGTCCGCGGCATCGATCCGTTCCCGGAAGCGGGCGTTGAGGAAGATCTGACTCCAGCCGTGGCCGGCGCGGTGCCCGAGCTTCACCGCCTCCAGGCGAACCCGCGTCCGTCCGGCGGCGGTCTTGGTGATGACGGCCAGGCCCGGCCAGGACGGCGAAGACGTCGACAGGCTCGCCAGCGCGAGCCCGCCGGCGGCCAGCTGCTGCGGCCAGGCCTCCGGCACCCGGGTGACGGAGTACGACACGAAGATCCGGTCGTAGTCGGCCCCTGGAAGCCAGCCGCCCTGCCCGTCCCCCGTCTCTACCGTCGGCCGGTGACCGAGCTCAGCCAGCCGCTCGCGGGCGGCGGCGGTGACGTGCGCATCCCGGTCCATGGTGACCACCCCGGCATCCCCCGCGATCAGGCACGCAACGGCTGCGGTCACCCCCGCGCCGGTCCCGATGTCCAGGACCCGCTGGCCCGGACGCAGGTCGAGATGCTGGAGGCGGGCGACGGTCATGCCGACCGTGCTGGACATCGCCGTCATCGACCCGCCCGACCGCGGGCCCGGCACCCGGCCCAGTATCGGCTCGCCGTCGTGCTGGATCAGCACGCTCTCCCCGCCGTACAGCAGCCCGAGCAACTCCTCCCGGTCCGCAGGCAAGCCCCAGTCGAGCAGGTCCCAGCGCGGCGGAGTCTCGTCCGGCTTGCTGCGCCGCACGTACGCCTGCGGCATCAGCACCTCCCGCCGCACAGCCAGGAAGGCCTCACGGACCGGGCCCGGCCGGAGGTGGCCGGCGGATTCCAGCCCGGCGACCATCTCCGCCCGCGCGGCCTCCGTTCTCTCATCAGGGGCGGTTTCGGTGCGGGCGGGCGACACGAGGGGATCGAGCACGTACGACTCCTTACGTGTAGTCAGGGACGGCGGGCGGGGTGCGGGGCGGTCAGACCCAGCCGAGTTCGGTGTAGGGACGTCCGGACCGGATGCCTTCGATCGCGGCCCGGGTGTAGGGGACGATCGGCTCGGGGAGGGCATCGGCGGGCCACCAGCCCCAGGAGACGCACCGGTCCGGCTCCAAGACCTCCGGCGTCCCCGTCCACCGCCGCGCACGGAAGACGAACCCGATACGGGGCTGCGCGCCGGGCTTGTCCACCATGTGCACCACGTGCGCCAACTCGACGTCCCGCGGTTCGATCAGCAGGCCGGCCTCCTCCTTCGCCTCCCGCACCAGACAGGCCACGGCGGATTCCTGCTCGCAGTGCCCGGCGAGGAAATGATGGGTGCCGCCGGCGTACGCGGCATCGGGGTGCCGCAGGCCGAGCAGCACCTGGCCGTCGCGCTCCAGATAGAGGTGGACGCCGACGATGTGCGGAACGCTGGTGCTACCGGCCTTCGGCCCGACGCCTTCAGGGAGGGAAGCCACCGCCTTGCTGCGGGCCGAGTGCTCGGCGTGCTGGCGTACGAGATCCAGGGTGGAGGGGCTCAGCCGGAGACGGGGCATGGCGTCGGGGTGGAACCAGGCGAGCATCACGCCCTCGGTGAGCGTTAGGCCTGCCGGGTCGCCGTTCCACCGAGTGGTGAAGATCTGGAGCGGTACGGTCAGGCCATCGGTGCCGGTGGCGAGCTCGACGGCGAAGGGCTCCAGGACGCCCGGCTCGAGTCCGGCTTCCTCGCGCAGTTCGCGGCGGATGGTGTCTTCGAGCGAGGTGTCGTCCGGCTCGCGGCCTCCGCCGAGCAGGGACCAGGCTCCCGGTTCCCAGATGCCGGGCAGGTCATCGCGCAGGTGGAGCAGGTATCGGCCGTGCCCGTCGTCGATCAAGGCCGAGGCGTTGACCGGCTCGATGCGGCCGTCGAGCCCGGAGGCGCAGAGCTTCGCCCGCAGAATCGGGGACGTGACTTGGTCGAAGGCGAGCCATGTGGCGGCCGAGACCTCCTCGCGCTGCACCGAGATCTCCACGTCGTCGTCGGCGAGCATGAGGACGAAGCGGAAGTCGTAGTGCTGGTGCGCGCCTTCGGCCTTGGACGGGTTGGCGTCGATGTCGTGGACGTCGATGTCGAAGGGCAGGCCGCCGTACGCGGCGGTGGCGCAGAGGGCGCCGGGCGGGATGCCGGCCTCCTCGTGGACCTCGCGCAGCGCCGCCTCTAGAAGCGAGCGATCGTCGGCCTCGACGTGTCCGCCGGGTGCCAGCAGCTTGCCCGTGGCGTTGTGCCGGATGTGCAGGACACGGCGGTGGCGGTCGACCACGACCGCGCTGCACGTCACGTGCCCGGGCAGGGTGGAGCGGCTCGTGAGGTCCCCGCCGTCGTCCAATGCCTGCAACAGGGGTGCCAGCAGCGGCGCTTCGGCCGGGTGTCGTTCCAGATAGGCGGTGACAAGATCGTGGATGTGCGAGCGGGTGGGCGGCAAGAGGGCCTCACAGTTCGGAGAGAAGGCGGAGTGAAGAGGCGGCGACGCTCACGGGTGCGGGTCTGCTCCGGCGGCGTCGGCGGGCGGGCGGTCACGGCCGACGAGGGCGGAGTCGCCGGAGGGCGGAGCGGGCACCGGCATCGCGGTCAGGCGGCTGACAGGGGAGCGCCACAACACGGCCACCGGCAAGACCAGCACCACCGTCCCGACGACCAGCGCGGTACGCGCCCCGTACGCGGTGGCCACAGCGCCGCCGGCCAGGGCCGCGAACGGCTTGCTCCCGGAGACCAGCCAGGTCGAGGTCTGCTGTGCCCGCGCCTGCAACCCGGGCGGGCAGATCTGCTGGCGCACCGACCTCTGGGTGGTACCCGCCACCGCTGCGGCTGCGAGCTGGAGACCTCCGGCCGCGGCGAGGACCGCCAGCCAGACGGGGCCGGGCCCGGCGATCAACAGGGGCACGCCCGCCACGGGGCATGTCGCGAATCCGGCGAGCAGGGTGGGGCCGGGGCCGAAGCGGGCCACGATCCGCGGGGCCACCAGAGCGCCGGCGAGCACGCCCACGCCAGAGACGCCCATCACGACGCCCAACCCGGTCGGACCCGCCTCCAGGGTGGTCAGCAGGTAGTACGCGAACAGCGCGCCGGTGACACCGACGCCGACACCGGTCAGGGTCAGGGCGAGGACAAGGTCCCTCACCAGCGGAGTCCGCGCGGTGTAGGCGAGGCCCTCCCAGATTTCCCCGGCGAACCGCCGTCTGGGCCTTCCCTCGGCCGGCACCGGCCGGCCTGGCTCCGGAATCCGGGCCGCGCACCAGGCGGACACCAGATACGAGAGAGCGTCCAGCCAGAAGGCCTTGGCCGCGCCGACGACGGCGACGACCAGGGTGCCCAGGTACGTTCCGGCGGTGTCCGCGGCCCCGAACGCGGCCCCGACCTTGGCGTTGGCCCGGTGTAGCAGGGCCGGTTCGACCAGCTGCGGAACGATGGCGATGGCCGCCGCCTGGTGCAGCACGCTCACCGCACCCAGGACCAGCGCGACCCCGTACAGCACGGGCATCGACAGCACCCCTGCCAGCGCCGCCACGGGGACCACGGTGACGACGGCGGCGCCGACCAGGTCGGTTCCCACCAGCAGGGCCCGGGTGGTGTACCGGTCGACGATGCCGCCGGCCGGGAGGGCGAGGAGGAAGGTGGGCAGGTGGGCCAGGGAGGCGAGCAGGGCGGCCTGCCCTGCCGTCGCGTCCAGTTCGAGGACGGCGAGCGTGGGCAGGGCCACCAGGTGCACCGATGTCCCCACCAGCCCGGCGGACTCCCCGCTCAGGTACAGCCTGAACCCTGGCCCGAGCGCGGGCGCCTTCCCGCGGGCAGAAGGCCGGGGGCCGGGCAGCGTCACCACAGGCCGGCCTCCGTCAGCAGTTGGCCTGCCGGCACCAGCTCTGGGGTGGGCCAGCCGGTGAGCAGGTCGTCAGGAACCGGGACGTGCGCATTCAGACGGAGTGCCTCCCGCCAGGCCAAGACCTCCTGCCACTGCGCGCGGGCCCGAGCCAGCCCCGTCCCGGACCGCCCGGACGCGGTCTCGGGCAGGTCCTCCAGGCGGCGCCCGCCGGCGAGGAGCTGCCTGGCGGTCACCGGACCGACGCCGGCGACCCCAGGGATGCCGTCGGAAGCGTCCCCGGTCAGCGCCCGGAAGTCCGGCCACTGCACCGGATGGACACCGAAGCGGTCGGCCACGTCCGCAGCCGTCACCAGCTGACGCCCGGTAGGAAGCTGGGTGTTGAGGACCCGCACCCGCTGCCCGTCCAGCAGCCCGTACAGGTCGCGGTCACCGGAGAACACGAGCACCTCCCGGCCGGTGACGACGGCGAGCTTGGCCAGGGTGGCGAGGACGTCATCCCCTTCGCAGCCGGGCTGCTCCAGCCACCGCACCCCGGCCGCGTCCAGGGCCTGCTTGACCGCGGGCAGGTGGACGACAGGGCTGTGGTCGGCGCCTGACCGGGCTGCCTTGTAGCCAGGCACGTTCTCAGTGCGGTCGGCGGCGCCGTCCTCGGCGTCGAAGACGACGAACATCTCCTGGCCCGGACAGTGCTCGCGGTGGGCCTTGCGCAGCAGGGCGACGAACCCGAACAGGCCGGTCAGGTCCTCCCCGCTGGGCGCGGTCACCCTCCGGGGAAACCCGAAGTGGGCCCGGTAGAGGAGATGATGGCCATCCACGAGCATCAGCGAAGCCCCTGGCTCGGCGGAGTCTGGAGGCGCCCCGGCCTGTCGGTCGGCATGCGACCGGGTCGCGTGGGATCCCGCCACAAGGCGGGGGTTCACCCCGACATCCTCGGCTGTGGTGGCGGCGGTCATGCGTGGTCCTCGGTGCGCAGGGCGTCGTGGTCGCCGGCGGACTGGGTGGGGATCGTGGCATCGAAGGCGGCGGCCTGGACGAGGTAGGCGTCGCGGAAGTCCCCGGTGCCCGTGGCCGGGTCCATCAGTTCCTCGAAGGTGCCCGACTCGGCGACCCGGCCGTCCTTGAGGACGTGGATGAGGTCCGCATGACGCACGGAATGGAGACGATGGGTGATGAGCACGATCGTCTGGCCGGTGGTCGCGGCCAGCGCCCTGATCTGGTCGAAGACCCGCTGCTCCGCGACGGCGTCGAGGGCGCTGGTGGGTTCGTCCACGATCAGGATCTCGGCCCGCCTGTACTTGGCACGCGCGATGCCGACTCGCTGCCACTGCCCGCCGGAGATCTGGTGGCCACCGCGGTAGCCGCGGGCCAGCAGCGTGCCGAGCCCGCGCGGCAGGTCGTCGAGGACCTGGTCGGCTCCGGAGAAGCCGGCGGCCTCCTCGACCGCTCGATCGTCGATGGCTTGGCCGGCTTGGCCGATGCCGACGTTCACCCGGAACGTGAACGGCCAGTGGTAGAAGTCCTGCGACATCAACGCGACGCGGCCGAAGACCTGGTCGCGGTCGGCGGTGCGGGCGTCGATGTCGTCCCACCAGATCGTGCCGCTGCCTTCGTCCGGCAGGTACAGGCCGGCTAGCAGCCTGACCAGCGTGGACTTGCCAGAGCCGTTCTCACCCACCAGCGCAATGATCTTCCCTGTCGGGAACGACAAGCTCACCTCGCGCAGCGTCGGTTCCGGTGCGTCGCCGCTGCTTCCACTGCTGGGGTAGGTGAAGGAAACCTTCTCGAACCGGACTTCCCGCAGCTGCTCGGGTAACGCCCGCCCGCCCACGGGGATCGCCCGGGTCTTGGCCTCCCGGCACAGCCGCTCGAAGTCGGCCACGAACAGCGACTCCTGGTGCAGCTCGGTGATCTGCAGCACGAGCGTGTCCAGGCTGGCGGCGCCGGTGCGGATGGCGAGGACGGCCGTGCCCGCGACGGCGAGGTCCATGGCCCCGCCCCACAGCAGGGCGCCCAGGGCCCCGTACGTGAGGAGGGTGGCGATGCCGCCGGCGCCGTCGGCGACGAGTCCGATCCGCGCCGCCCGGCGGGCCAGCCGGGTCTGCTCGCGTTCGCTGGTCTCGGCCATCGTTCGGAAGTGGCCCAGCAGGAACGGCCCGACGCCGTGGACGCGGACTTCCGCCGCCGCTTCCTTCTGGGTCAGCAGCTGGCCGAGCAGGTGCCCGGCCCGGGCGTGCTGTACGAAGGCGTGGAAGGAGATGTACTTCTGGCGGGAGATCATCAGCGAACTCCACGCGCTCGGCAGGGTCATCAGGACCAGCAGGGGCAGCAGCAACGGATGCAGGACGGTCAGCACACCGGCCGCGGCGATCAACGACACGGCCGCGTTCAAGGTGTTGGTGCAGTAGCGGATCATGCGCCGGGCCGAGTCCGCCCCGTACCGGGCCGCATCCAGGAGCCGGTGGAACTCGTCGTCCTCGATCGCCGCGAGTTCCGTACGGTGCACCAGCCCCAGGTACTGCTCGGTCGCCACCCGCTGCACCTTCGGCTCCAGCGCTCCGGTGGCCGCCGTCGAGGCCGAGCGCAGCAGGGAGCCGAGGAACGCCGTGACGGCCACGACCGTGAGCGCGGGCACGGCCTGGGTAAGGCGTTGGTTGGTGCTGCCGCCCGCGAGGATGTGCCCGAGCACGCTGTTGACCGCGACCAGGCCGACCGCCTGGGCGATTCCGCGGCCGGCCTCGGAGGCCAGGACCAGGCGCAGGGCCCGGGGATCGGCCAGGTGGGCGAGCCGCAGTCCGGTCCCGACCAGCCGGGGCAGCTGCCTCGCCATCGTCCAGAGCCCGAGCTTGAGCCAGGCGCCCTCGTGCCGGTCCCATCCGATGTCGTAGGCGAGCTCGCCGCCGAAGAGGAGCCGCTCGGAATCCGACACCCCCGCGGCGCTGGATCCGGCCGTCGAGTCCTTGCTCACGCAGCCCTCCCGGCATCCGGTCGTGAGTCGCGGCCGCCGAAGGAGCGGGCGTCAACACGGCGCCCGCACGCCGGGCGCGGGTACGGGACGGGCCTGAAGTGTTCGAATACAGCGGGGGCTTCGAGGTGGTTCGGCTGCGGATTCACAGGGTCCTCCGGATGGGCGCACGGCTGGTACTGGTGCTCTAAGAACGGCTCCCGATCGGGTGCGTCACGGCCGAATCGGGGGCGAATGGTGAACGAATGTTCTGGTTGGGCTGGGTGGGCTTGGCGTGTCTGCGCTGGCGGCGTTGAAACTCGCTCGAACAGGGCTGTGTCACTCGGGTGGGGGATTGTGGGCTTCAGTACGGTCGCCGGGCTCGTGCGTGTCCGTGGGGCTGGCAGGCTGGGCTCCGACACCGGAGACGGATCAGGAAGCCGACAGGCTGTCGCGGATCACGCGGTCGCTCCGCTGAAGTGCTGCGTCCAGGGTGCGACGGAGTTGAACTGGAATGGCGCCAGAGCCCAGGGCGCAGGCCTCGACGAGGTCACGGCAGGCCGCAAGTTGCGTCGGAGGGGCCAGTTTGGTGAACAGAGGGTCGGCCAGCGCTTCCCGTGCGGCGAAGCCGTCGCGAGCGTCGGTGATGTGGCGGTGCAGCTGGTTGGTGATGCGCTGGGCGGCCGGGCTTGCAGGGGAGGCGATGGTGGCCAGGGCCGTGAGGCGGAGTCTGGTGTCGAAGACCGTCATGCCCTGCTCGACGGGGACGGCGAGGACCGCGGCCTCGAGTTCGTTCTCCTGAGCGTGGCCCAGGCCGTCGGAGGCCCGGTGGCACAGCGCGTGCAGGCAGGCGGTGACGGCGTGCTCCCACGGGTCGCCGGCGGCGGTCTCGGCGATGAGTTCGGCAGCGTGGCTGGTGTCGCCGCTGGTGAGGGCGGCGACGACGGCGATCTGTCGGCCGTCGAACATCCGCTTGCCAATGCCCTGGTGTTCGCGTGTGTGCGCGAGGGCTTCGGCCCACCGGCCAGCTCCGGTGAGGGCGCGTGAGCCGTCGGCGAGGAGGACACGCCACAGCCACGCTCGGACTTCTTGCCGGTCGGCTTCGGTCTGCACGAGGTCGGCGGGGACGTGCACGTCGTCAAATCGGTCGGCGGTGCCGTTGCTGACGGCTTCGGAGAGGCGCAGGAGACGGTCGAGGCCGTCGTCGGGGTGCCCGGCGCGGATCTGGAGGCGTGCGAGGTTGACGACCGGTTCGAGGGCCCGGATCGCGGTCATGGCGGGGAGCGGGGTGGCGTGCAGGTAGGCGTCGGCGTGCTGGTGGCACATCTGGCGGGCGAGGTCGGAAAGGCCGACATCGGAGGCGATGAGGGCGGCCTGGTTGTAGACGGCCGAAGCGAGGCCCTGGTCTGTTCCGGCGGCGGCGGAATCGGCGAGCGTCACGAGGGTCTGGACGCGGTTGGGAAGGGGAAGGCAGGCGGGCCGGAAGCGTGAAACGAGGGGGAAGCGTCGGGCTAACTGGCCGTGTGGGTCCATGAAGTTCTCCGAGGGGTTGGCCAGCCGTGTGGTGCCCGCCGCCGAAGAACGGGCGGCGGGCACCACACGGTCATGGGCGCATGGTCAGTTCCAGTCGATGACGATCCGGTTCAGGGGCGTGTCGACGGTGAACCGGCCGGGACGTTCCTCGGGGGCCGGGGTCTGCAGGGACTGGAGCTCGAAGTCGGGCTTCCGGCTGCGGTAGTTGTGGTCCCAGGTGCGGATCGCGTCGGCGACCTTGGCGGCGAGCTCGTCGCTGCCGGGGCCGTGGCCGATGACGCCGAACTCCCACAGCTTGCCGCCCTCGGGGGTGGTCTGGTCCGAGAGGCGCCGGGCGAGGTAGGTCAGGGCGCCCTTGTCGATGACCGCGGTGGAGGAGGGGTAGGGGTCCTCGGTGAGGGTGGTGCCCTTCGCGGCGGCCGGGAACAGCATCCGGATGAGGCCGGAGTCGAAGGAGCAGCTGACGAAGAGCTCCATCCACTCGGGCGATTCCATGGCGCGGACCGTCATGCCGGTCCATTCCTCGACCCGCGGTTTTTCGAGTACGCGGGCCAGCGCCTCGGCGTCGATGGGGGTTCCGGCCGGCGCCTGCAGGCGTACGGTCCCGTCCGCGGTGAGGGGGATGATCCGCCGGTCGTCGTCGGCGATGCCGCGGCGCAGCGGCATGAAGGTGTTCATCTCGCTGCTGAGGGACACCCATCGGCCGTCTCGGCGCTCGTAGACGATGGAGCGGGAGACGCTGCCCTTGAGCCGCTGGGGAACGACGAGCCGTCCGCCCGGCGCGAGTTGGTCGAGCCAGGCGTGCGGGATGCCGTGGGCGCCGACGGTGGCGATGATCCGGTCGTACGGCGCTCCGTCGGCGTGGCCGATGGCTCCGTCGCGGGTCAGGGCTTCGACGTTGGTGTACCCGGCGGCGGCCAGGTGTTTACGGGCGCCGTCGACCAGGTCGTCGTCGACGTCGATGGTGGTGACGTGACCGGTGTCGCCGACGAGGTGGGCGATGAGGGCAGCGTTGTAGCCGGTGCCGGCGCCGAGTTCGAGGATGCGTTCGCCGGGCTGGGCGTCGAGCTGGTCGAGCATGAGGGCGACGACGGCGGGCTGGGAGGCGCAGGAGATGGACGTGCCGTCGGTGTCGTACTTCACGTGGACCGGCTGGTTGGCATAGGCCTCCTCGAGCGAGGCGTCGGGCACGAAAAGGTGCCGGGGCACGGAGCGCAGCGCGGCCTCGGCGGCCGGGTTGGTGGCGTGGCCCTCCTTGCGGATCTGGTCGACGAGGGCGTTGCGGAGCTGTTCCGCGGTGGCGTCGGGGGTGGTGAGCGTGTCGGTGTTCACCGCGCCGACGCTATCGGCGGCGGAGGTGTCGGCGGGTGTGGACGCGATGGAGTCAGTCGTTCCCATGATGGCCTTTCGGGCGAGGGTGGACAGGGCGCTTTGGTCCTCCAGGGGGAGGCCAGCCCGGTTGAAGTGGAAGATCACGTGGTGGGCGAGGACCGCCCGGAGACCTCGGCGCAGAAGGCCCTCGTGGTTGAGGATGGCGAGCGCGGTCCCGGCCCGCACGAAGGCGCGGACCCAGTCGGCATGCCTGTGGAGTGGGCCGTCCTCCCGGCACAGGCTGCGGGCGTCGACGGTCAGCAGGGAGCGCACGGCAGCGTCCAGCTCGGAGGCCAGGATGGGCGGCGTGGGACGTTCGGCGGCGACCTTGTCCCAGACATCGCCCTGCTCGTACCAGTCGAGGCCGGCGGCGCGCATCATCGCACTGACAAGGAGGCGGCGGTCTCGCGGCGGCCGAGGTGTCCGGCCTGGACGGGGTAGGTCAGCAGGTGGCGACTGTCGGTGTGGAACAGCTCGTGGGCCGCGTCCATGGCCTCGGTCCCGCCGAACGCCAGGGTCTCGGGTTCGTAGATGGCGGGATTCCACTGCAGGACCTGATCGGCTTGGACGAGTTTGCTGAGGGCCTCCCACAGGGTGGGGGTCTCGTCGCCGGCGGTGCGCACGCGCAGCTTCCACGGCTGCTTGTTCATGAACCACCAGGTGGAAATCTCCCCGCGGTACTCGGCCTTGATCAGGGCGGGGCCGAGTGTCTGGGGGATCGCCTGCTGTGCGGTGGCGCGGTCGGCGAAGGTGACGTTGATCTGGTGCCAGGTGCCCTGCATCGGTGAGGTCCTTCATGTGGGTGTGCGGCGGGTGGCTGGGTGGGCTGTCCCCGTGCGGTGCGCCGTTTCAGGCGATGAGCAGGCAGGTGTCCCAGGACGTTCGGGGTGGCGTGCTGGTGGCCGGCGCCAGGAGGGCCAGGGCGATACCCGAGGCGCCGTCGAGGAGTCCCGGGTCAGGTTCCTGCGTGTGGAGGAGCACGGTTGCGGCGGTGGCCGGGTTGCGGCCAGGAGGGTGCACGGCTGACAGGAGCGCGGGGAGCACGGCCTGGAGTTGGCCGGCGGTGGTGGGCAAGGCGTCCGAGGCGGCCCGGGCGGCGATGTGGGCGAGGCCTGCGAAGCCGTGCACAGTCCGTTGTCGGTGGTCGTGTGGAGCTGCTTCGGGTCGGTCAGCGCTGCCAGAAGGCCGTGTTCGGCGGCTGCTGTCGTGTCCGGTCGCCGAGGGCGATGGCGGCGAGCTGCTGGGCGCGGGCGAGACCGGCGGTGCCGTAGCTAGGACGGGCGTTGCGGCCCCACGGGCAGGTGGTCGGTGCGTAGGGGAAGGGTCACCCAGTACGGCCAGGCCGGTCCCCGGCCGATGTTGACCCCCCAGCGGTCCAGCCAGTCCAGGATGCTGCGGATGGCCTCGCGGTGCCCGGCGGCCATGGTCCCGTGCTGCGCGGCGAGCGCGAGGAGGGCAAGGACTCCTCCGATGCCGTGGGCAACGCCGGTATTGGCGTGCCCGTCGGGGTAGCGGTCGTCGGGGCGGCCGGATGGGCCGGAGGCGGTCCACCAGCCGGGCACGGTCTCGCCCCGGTGGGTGAGCGGCTGGGTGAGCTGGATCAGGTAGTCGAGGATCGCGCGGACTGTATCGCTGTCGGGGCGGCGGCGAAACAGGTAGGCCCCGTAGCCGGTGAGACCGCGGATCGCGTCGAACTCGGCGAGTGCTGGCAGTTGCCCGCCTGCGATGCGCTGCTCGGCGGCGGCCAGGCGGCGGCGAGCGTCCGTGACCATCTGCCGGTCCAGGGCGTCGAGGGCGGCCCCATAGGCCCCGGGAAGGCGTTCGGCCGCGCACGCAAGGGTGTGGGCAAACGCCGGCGAAGTGTGAAGCCCCGGCGGGCAGTTCCTGCCGCACCCGCGGCGGGAAGACCGCGACGAAATACCACACCGCCCGCTTCATCCTCGTCCCCGCGCTCCGCGAGGAACTCGACGTCCTCGTGCCCGAGGACCGCAGTCCCGGGCGGCCGTGGAAGCAGGCCCGCCCGTCGAGGCTCAGCCTGCCGCCGCCGCGGCGTCCAAGCCGATCCGGATCGGGTACGCGCGATGCTCGACCGCCCAGCAGGAGTTGCAGAGCCAGCTCGACGCGCTCGAACCGGTCTGCAAGCGGATCTTCTCCTAGAACATTTCCACGCGGGTGAAGACGCGGCCGAAGCTGGAGGAGGCTCTGAAGCTGGCGTACGACATCAAGGAGGCCGCCCCAGACCAGGAGGTCATCCTCACCGTCCACGAGCTCAAGCGCCTGGCCCGCAACGCAGCCGAGCTGATGACCCTGTCCAACCAGCTCCAGACCGCCGACGTCCAGCTCGAACTCCTCACCGGCCCGCTCACCGGCATCTACGACCCCAACGGCATGGGCGCCATGTTCTTCGCCGTCCTCGCCGTCGCGGCCCAGCTCGACCGCAACTACATCCGGGAGAAGACCCTGGAGGGCGGGCCAGCACGCCGCCGCCAACAAGGGCAACCACGGTGGACGGCCGAAGGTCATCGACGACGACATGCTGCTGTTCGCCCGCAACGCTCAAGGACAAGGGCGTACCCGTCCCCGAGATCGCGAAGAAGCTGACCATCAAGACGGGCAAGAACGCGGGCCAGCACCCCTCGGTAGGCTCGGTCTACCGCGCGCTCGCCGAAGCGGAGGCGACCGAGGCACCGGCCGGGCCGGAGATCATCGCCCCGCGTCGGCCGTCCCGGGTGGACCTCACCGACCCCAGCAGCGGCACTGACCCCGAGCTGATGGAACGCCTCACCCGGCAGGTCCCCGGTCCCGGCACAGGCGACGTGGTGGACACGCTCGTTGAACAGACCGAGGACGGGACAGACGACGTCGTGGCGGCGCTGCTGGCGCAGGCCCGCAACGGCGGGGACGGCGAGTGATCCCGGGCGGTCCGCCCTCGTTCGGTCGACAGCGCGGGCGGCGCCTGGGGTGACGACAAGGCCGTCGGTGTGGCCCGACCTGGTGAGTTCCGGCGGGCCCAGGCGGTGCGACGGCTGCTGCCGACTCGTAGGCTGCCGCCATGACCGAGATCCAGAACCCGACGCCCCGCGACGCCTTCGAGCTGCTCATAGCCGGCAACCAGCGCTTCGTCGCGGGCGCCCCCGAACACCCGAACCAGGACGCCGTCCGCCGTGCCGAGACCGCACCGGGCCAGCAGCCCTTCGCCGTGCTGTTCGGATGTTCCGACTCCCGGCTGGCCGCCGAGATCATCTTCGATCGCGGCCTGGGCGACCTCTTCGTGGTCCGCACCGCCGGGCACGTCGCCGGCACGGAAGTCCTCGGGTCCATCGAGTTCGGAGTCAGCGTCCTCAACGCGCCCCTGGTCGTCGTCCTCGGCCACGACTCCTGCGGAGCCGTCGCTGCGGCCTGCTCCGCCCTGGAGAACGGCCAGACGCCGGGCGGCTTCGTCCGCGACGTCGTCGAACGGGTAACCCCGAGCGTGCTGGCAGCCCGAGCCGCCGGACGCGAGAGGGCCGAAGAGATCCTGGCCGAGCACATCGAGCACACCGTGGACCTGCTGCTCGAACGCTCCCGCGTCCTGGCTGAGCGGGTGGCCGCCGGCCGCCTCGGTGTGGTGGGGCTGTCCTACCGGCTGGCCGACGGCAGTGCACAGCTCGTCGCCTCTCGCGGCCTCGATGCGGCGGTCCCTGCCGCGTCCTGACCGTCCCGGCCGTGGCTGCCCCTACGTGATTTGCCCTGGTCGGATCACCGCTCGATCACTCCCGAAGGGCACCACCCGATGGCTCACGGAGCCGACCACACCGCCCAGCACCGCCCCCCGCGCCGACCTGGCGCGGGGCCGCGGGCTGCGAGGTGCCGGGGTTGGGGAACGGTCGTCACCGACAACGGGCGGCACGAGTTGTGCCCGGCCTGCCAGAGCGACGGAAGCTCAGCCGAATCCGCCACGAATCCGCCCGGCTCCAGCATCCGGGAGCAGCAAGGCACGGCGTCGGCTCTGGTCACACGGTGGTCCGGGGCCCCGCGGCGCGGCGGAGCCGGTTGGCGATCGCCAGTCCCAGCCCCTCCTCCGCCGGCAGTGACGCGACGATGAGGTCGCACCCTTGCTGGTCGAGCTTGCGCAGGAACCCGTACAGCCCGCGCGCGTAGGCGGCCATCGAACCGGGGACCGCCACCACCGCGTGCACCTTCACCTCAGCGTCGGCGAAGGCGGCAGGAAGAAAGACGCCGACCCGGTGCCCCAGTTCCTGCGCCAGCTCCGCCTCGGCGACGACCTTCTCCGGCTCGACCAGGACGACCCGAGCACGCGGCGCATAGTGCGACGGATGCTGGCCCGGCACCCGGATGTGGCTGGTCGCAGGGACCGCGAGCGGGCACCCCAGCACCGCTTCGAGGTCCTCGCGCGTCACCCCGCCGGGCCGTAGGATGGTCGGGATCTCGCCGGTGACGTCGACGATGGTCGACTCGACACCGACCTCACAGAGGCCGCCGTCCAGCACGAAGTCGACGACGTCACCGAGCTCGGCACGGACGTCGTCCGCGGTCGTGGGGCTCACCGAGCCGAAGCGGTTGGCGGATGGGGCCGTGACACCGCCACCGAAGGCCGACAGCAGCGCGAGTGCGACGGGGTGGTCGGGCACGCGCACGGCCACCGTCTCCAAGCCGCCGGTCGCTTCGAGGGGCACCCGGTGACCGCGCCGCAGGACCAGCGTGAGGGGCCCCGGCCAGAAGCGTTCGGCCAGCAGGCGGGCCGTCGCGGGTACCTCCTGGACCCAGTCGTCCAGGTGCTCCGCGCCGCTGATATGGACGATCAGAGGGTGGGAAGCCGGGCGTCCCTTGACCTGGAAGATACGCGAGACCGCGGCGGGGTCCTCAGCGTTGGCGCCCAGGCCGTAGACGGTCTCGGTCGGGAGAGCCACCAGGCCCCCGGCGCGCAGCACACCAGCCGCCTTCTCGATGTCACTGGTTCTTGCCCTCATCCTCGCCATCCTAGGAGCCCCAAGGACCGGCGACGGTCGTGACCGATGTTCCCCCGGCCCCGACACACGACGGCCCCCCGGTGCCGGGCAGGAATCGGGAGGCCGCCAGCACGAGTGCCGGTTCGGGGTACAAGTGCACGTGTTCACCGGCTCAACGCGTCTGCTGCCCCGAGGTCACGGGCCCGGCCACCGCGTCAACACCCCGAACCCTCGTAGATGCGGGAGCTGACGATCGTCCGACCGGCAGCCCGACCACGACCACCCTGACCACCGACAGCGGCAAGACGCCCTCCCAGCCGAGAAGACGTATCCCAGCGGCGCCATCGCCACGGATGTGCAATCCGGTGATGGCGGTCTCAGCCCACCCGCGGCTCTCCTCGCACTCCATGCCCCATCATCCCTGCGGCCCATGGTGGATTCACCCGGGCCAGTCCGGCTGCTCTGAGCGCGATCAGACCATGATCAACGGCTTAGCGCTAACGGCTGTACCGATGTTCCCCGAGGCCGGAGACCGCCCTCGCCCGGCGGCGTCGCCGCGCCGGCCGGCCACGGGGACCCGAGCCGGTTCGGCGCCTACTCCACCCACGAGCTCGGGATCACCCCGGAGGACTACGACACCCGCCTCGACGTCGACTTCCGCGTGCTGGAGGACGACCAGGTCCCGGCCGCCGCATGACCGGGTGCCCGGCCGGGAGGTGATCAGCCTCCCGGCCGGGCACCCGGGCGTCCCCCTACCGGGACAGGCGCAGGTCCCAGCCGCCGGTGGTGCGGGTGAGGGCGGGGGTGTAGGTCTCCAAGGCCGGGCGTCCGGCCTTTTCCCAGTCGGCCAGTCAGCTGTGCAGGACCGAAAGGGAGGGAGAGCCGGGCCGGTCGGCGAGGATGATGCCGTCCTGCTGGATGACGGCGTCCGTACCCGCCGGACCGGCCGCCCTACGGATCCCAGAACCAGACGGCGACCGTGAGCCTGCTGCGCGTCCGTACCGGCGGCACCTCATGGACCGCGTCCGAAGGGAAGGCGATGACGGACCCCGGGTCGACGGCGACCTTGACCCGGCAGGTCTTCCAGGTGACGTCCGGGGACGTGTCGAAGAACGTCAGGCTTCCGCGCGACGCCGCCTCGGAATCCGTCCCGCGGGACGGGGAAAGCACTGGATCCTGGGCCACGTGCAGGACCGCCGATACCCGGCGGCGAAGGGCCGGGAGCCCGCCGCCCGACGCCGTCACGTCCGTGTGCGGCACGAAGCGGTCACCGTACTCGTAGCGCAGGAACTGCGGTGTCTCGCAGGGGCCCAGGGGCACCTCGAAGCGATCCGCCAGCTTCTCGCGGAGGGCTTCGAAGCGGCGCCGTACCGGTTCCGAGACCACCGGCGGAACACACACGGTGCTGGTGCGCCGCACGTGGCGGTCCACCCGGCGGCCCGTGGGGGTGAGGACCTCGGCCGGGCGGCCCTCGGCCGCCCTCATGGCCCGGGCGAGTGCGTCCAGGAGAGGGGGTTCCACCACGGACGCGAACACCGCCACGTCACGACTCGGCCGGAACATCCCCGACCCCCGTCCCGAGTGTCGTGTCGTCCTCTTGGTCGAGTCTTCGCAGCTCCCTCCGGGCGGCCGGCGTGATGCCGGCCCAGCTCCAGAAGACGCGGGTCAGCGTCTCGTCGTAGGCCGGGCTGGGATGCAGCGTCCACGCGAACGCTTCCCTGTGATGCCGGTGGGCGTACGCGCCCAGCACGTTGAATTCGGAGAACCCCAGGGGACGCTGGGCCTGGATGTACGCGGACAGTTCCACGCCGTGCTCACGCCTGCTGTGCTCCCGTAGCTCCTCATAGAGCCACCGCGGGTACACGAGCGGCTGGCGGCGCATGTAGTCGCAGCTGACACGGTGCCCCAGGAAGCGCTCCGTCGCCGCCCGCCAGGGCGCCCCGCGCCGGAAGTGGCGATCCGGGGTGTACAGCATGCGGGGGCGGCCCGCTCCGTCCATCAGGTCCGCCGGGTTCATGGGGCGGCGGACCACGCAGTCGGAGTCGAGGTGCGCGATGAAATCGGCGTCGGTGAGCCGGTCGGCAAGGACCTTTGTGACCTGCTGGCCGAGGTAGTCCTCGGCGTAGTCCGGGCACCGGATGATGCTGTCGGCCTCGATGCCGTACCGGGTCAGACGCATCGCGCTCTTCCGTGGCACCACCACGACGACACGGCGGAATCCCGTACAGCGGCGCCGAACGGCGGACAGGCAGTGCCGGAGCCACGCGAAGTCCTTGGCATGGCTCCGGATGACGATGTCGACGGTCGGCACGGCGGCGCGGTTCCCCGGCCGCTACTGCTCGGCGCCAAGCGGGACTCCACCCGGCGGCAGGCACGAGGCGACCATTCCGGGTCCGGTATTGGCGATCAACTCACCCGCGGGAAGCTCTTCGCGCCACGCGGGTTCCAGGGCCCGGTGCACCCCGAGCAGGAACAACGCTGCGCGCGCGTAGCGATCGTCCGCGGCAGACGCGCTGTTCTTGCCGCCGGAACCGCCGTTCTTGAAGGCCTCGCCCGTCAGGAGATCGTCCACACCGGCGTCACCGAGGCCGATGGCCTGCCGGTGGGCTCCGATGGTCGCGTCGTGCAGCCAATAGCGGGAGTGCTCGGTGAGCACCAGACTGTCGCTCCGCCCGAAGCCCGCCTCGCCCAGTAGCCACGTGCTGAACGCCGCGCCTTCCCGGACGGTCAGGTGGACCCGCTCGACGCCGCGCCTCGCCAGTCCGTCGAGAAGGGTGGCGTGCACCGCGGCCAGGAGCCCGATCTCGGTGTTCTCCTCCGGGGCCGTGAGCACGCTCGTCAGGCCGGCCGTCCCCTCGGCCAGCGGAAGTGCGATCTCGACGGCCGAGATCGTTCGTGCCCCGATTCCCCACGGCGGCCACGGACGGGTGCGCTGGGCCACGGCGACCAGTGCGGAGCCCTCGTCCAGGGTCGGACGGATCAGTTCGTCGAAGAGCCGCGGCAGGCCGACGCGGCGTAGGAAGGCGCGCATCGGTACTTCGAAGGACGGGGTGACCTCGCTGATGCATTCGAAATCGAAGTCTTCAAGGCGATCCGTCGGCACAGCGTTTTCCATTCGACCACACCCTCATCCGCACGATCAGGACACCTTCTCCCTGAGTGCGCATCCTGCCCGTCCGCCGGAGAGTCGATGCCTGACCCGTATCGAATTCCGCGAGGTCTGCCCCTAACGGCCTAAGGTTCCCGTCCGTGGCTGAGCTCGGTCCAGAACGCCGACACGGCTTTCCAGGGGAAGAGCGGTCCGGGGTCGATCCGGCGGCGCACCTTGGGGGCCGGCCAAGATCATCCCGCGGCGGCTTTTGGACTCATCTTCGCCGGCCCCCATTCCGGGGCGGATATTCCTCGAGGGCCGCCACCCATGTGGCCTAACCGAGTTGGTGCCTCCATATGGTCCTCCCTACTGTCGGAGGGCGGTGACGACGTCAGTCACCCTCTGTCGGGAACCCTCCCGGGTTACGGCGTGTGGCTGGCTCAGAAAGGAGTCGCCATGAAGTCGAGAAAGCATCTGACGCTGGCTGTTTCGCTGAGTGCCGCAGCCGTGCTCTTGTCTCCCGCTCCGGCTCAGGCTGGCGGACCTCCTCAACCCCCGGATGGCAGACGTCCTCCACCCCCTTACGCCTGTGTTGTGCCTCCGGGGTACACCTACAACCACGTCATCCCCACTACCGCCTGCGGCGGCCCCGGCATCAAGACCGCCTTCCATGTGATCAGTCCACGGAACGGTGTCTGGGCCTGTACAAGGCCGTCCGGGTGGACTTACACCGAGAAGATGCGCACGAACAAGTGCTTCCTCAACGCCCGGGCCTCTGACATGTTCCGCTTGCGGAGGAGTTAGGCACCGATCAGTCCTGTAGCGAGGGTGCGCCGTGGCCGGGCTAGTCCCGGCCGACAGCGCCTCGACGTACACGCGCAGAGGAAGCGCCCACTTCCCGAAGTGTCCACAAGGGAGGGGCCTGTCGACACTCGAGTCGGCCGGAGTGTTTCCGCAGGTCGGCAGTGTCGGCAACCCATGTCGAGTATTCAACACCGGCAAAACGGGCTTATGCCCCCGCCGCACCTTGCTGCTGATGTCAGCCAGGCATGGCGGCTCGGTGCCCTCGGTGGGTCATGCCCGCAGGTAAGTGAGGACGGCCAGGACCCTGCGGTGGGTCTTGTCCGTCGGAGGCAGGTCCAGCTTGGTGAGGATGTTGCCGATGTGCTTGCCGATCGCGGCTTCGGAAACCACCAGCTCCTTGGCGATCGCGCCGTTGGACTTGCCTTCGGCGATCAGTGCCAGCACCTCGCGTTCGCGCGGGGTGAGCTGCTCCAGCGGATTGCGGCGGCGGCGCAGCAACTGGCGCACCACCTCGGGGTCGACCACCGTCCCGCCGTCCGCCACCTTGTGCAGCGCTTCCACGAATTCCTCAACCTGGCCCACCCGGTCCTTGAGCAGATAGCCGACACCCGATCCGTCGCCGGAGTCCAGGAGTTCGGCGGCGTACGTCCGTTGCACGTACTGACTCAGGACCAGGACCGGGAGTGTGGGGCGCTTCTCGCGCAGCCGCACTGCCGCGTGCAAGCCCTCATCCTGGAAGCCGGGCGGCATGCGTACGTCCGTCACCACGATGTCGGGGGCATGCTCCTCGACCGCGGCGACCAGTGCCTGCGCGTCCCCGACGGCCGACACCACCTCGTGGCCGCAGCGGCTGAGCAGGCCGATGAGCCCTTCCCGCAGCAGAACGCTGTCTTCGGCCAGCACTACGCGGAGTGATCGGCCGCCTTGGTCAACTCGCAAGGAAACTCCACACGCAAAAGAGTCGGTCCACCCGGCGGACTGGTCAGGGCAAGTCTGCCATCCAGGACAGACACCCGGTCCGCGAGACCGGTGAGGCCGCTGCCCGCCGAGGCGTCCGCGCCGCCGCAGCCGTCGTCGCGCACCTCGAGGAACAGGCGTCCGTCGCGATGACCGCCGCTCACCTGCGCGCGGTCGGCCCCGCTGTGTTTGGCGATGTTGGCCAGCGCCTCGCAGACCATGAAATATGCAGCGGATTCGACCGCCTGGGTTGGCCGGCCCGGCAGTTCTAGATCGACATCGACGGGAACTACGCAGCGGTCGGCGGCGTCAGCGACCGCAGCTTGAAGGCCGTAGTCCGTGAGGACCTTGGGGTGGATGCCGTGGATGAGCTCGCGCAGCTCCGCGAGCGCCTTGCCCGCCTCCTCGTGGGCCTTGGTGAGCTGGTCGGCGAGCGGGCCGGGCGGGGCGTCGAGGCGGGCCAGCCCGAGGGCCATCGTCAGGGCCACAAGGCGCTGTTGGGCGCCGTCGTGCAGATCGCGCTCGATGCGGCGCCGCTCGGCCTCGAATGCCTCGACCAACCGGACGCGGGAGCGGGCCAGTTCGACCACCTTGGCGTCGAGCTCGCCCTCGCGGGAGGCGATCAGCAGCCGGGCCAGCTCTGCGCGGGCGCCCGCCGTGGCGCCGAGCACGTATGCGCCCAGGCCCATCAGGATTAGGCCCAGTACGGCGACGCCGAAAGCGGTCGGCCATGTGGTGACCGTCCACTGCTTGAGCACCTTCGCCTCGTGGCCGTCGCCGACCGTGGTCATCAGCAGCGGGGTGGCGACCGTGGACAGCGGGAAGAGCAGGGCGACCGTGATCGCCAGGGCGTCGACCGGCCACAGCAGCCCGGCGAACAACAGTGCGTACCCGAGCTCCCGCCAGGTCCCCTGTTCGCGCAGCCGGGTGGTCAGCCAGGCCCAGAGCCCCGGCGCGGTCGGCACCTGGTGCCGACCGGACACCGGGTTGCGGTCGATCAGGCGCAGCCTGCGCCGCTCCACCCAGGCCACTGGGATCCCGCTCAGGGCGACCACGACGAGCAGGGGCAGCCCCACCAAGACGATGGCGAGCGCACCACAGACCGTGGCCACCGTCACGATCCCCACCAAGGTGGCGACGCCGGTCACCGCGCCGGTGAGCAGATACGCGGCGGAGCGCCAGGGCCAGGCCGACAGCAGGAATCCCGGCCGGGACATGGCCTGCCACACATTCCGAGGGTGCATGGGCATGACCGTAAGTGGCCCCACCGGTCCGGTGCCATCGGTCCAGGGTCCGTATCGGGGGTATGCCTGGCACTACCCCAAGTCTCGTTCGCGCCGTACTGCGTCACCCGGGGCTTCCGCGGTTTCGTGGAGGAACCAACGAGCCAAGGAGCAGGTACTGGTGGGGGAACACATGAGCAACGACGCGATCCGATTGCGCTCCGTGACCCGGAGGTACGGCTCGGGCGGTACGTCCGTCACCGCCCTCGACGAGGTATCGCTTGCCTTCCCGAAGGGAACGTTCACCGCCGTGATGGGCCCGTCCGGGTCCGGCAAGTCGACCCTGCTGCAGTGCGCCGCGGGCCTGGACCGGCCCACGTCGGG
Source organism: Streptomyces sp. NPDC033174 (assembly GCF_055577795.1). NCBI lineage: Bacteria > Bacillati > Actinomycetota > Actinomycetes > Kitasatosporales > Streptomycetaceae > Streptomyces > Streptomyces sp. NPDC033174. Next base: position 81,506 of record NZ_JBVIPQ010000013.1, on the reverse strand, counting down.
CTCGGTCACCGTGGGCGACACCGAGCTGACCGGCCTGAGCGAGACCAAGCTGACCCTGCTGCGCCGCGAGCGCATCGGCTTTGTGTTCCAGGCCTTCAACCTGCTGCCCTCGCTGACCGCCGAGCAGAACGTGGCCCTGCCGCTGCGGCTGGCCGGCCGCCGCCCGAAGAAGGCCCAGGTACGCGAGGTGCTCGAACAGGTCGGACTCGGCGACCGTGCGCAGCACCGCCCGACGGAGATGTCCGGCGGCCAGCAGCAGCGGGTTGCCCTGGCCCGCGCCCTGATCACCCGCCCCGAAGTGCTGTTCGGCGACGAGCCGACCGGCGCGCTCGACTCGCAGACCAGCCGCGAGGTGCTGAGCCTGCTGCGCGGCATGGTCGACCGGGACGGCCAGACGATCATCATGGTCAGCCACGATCCCGTCGCGGCCTCCTACGCCGACCGCGTCGTCTTCCTCGTCGACGGCCGTGTCAACGGTGAGTTGATCGGCGCCTCCGCCGAGGACATCGCGGCGCGCATGACCAAGCTCGAGGCGGCGCCGTGCTGAGCACCACGCTGAGCACCACGCTGCGCACCCTGCGCACCCGCTGGGTCACCTTCGTCGGCAGTTTCGTCGCCCTCTCCCTGGGCGTGGCGCTGATCGCCGTGATGGGGCTTGCGCTGGCGTCCTCGCTGGACGCTCCCGGCCGGGGGCCGGAGCGGTTCGCCGCCGCGCCGGTCGTCGTCAAGGGCCGGGACACCCTTGAGGTGCCCACCTCGATCGGCGACCGCACCCAGAAGCTCGCGCAGCCGCGTGCGGTGCCCGACGACGCGGTTGCGAAGCTGCGGGACCTCGGGACCGTCGTCGAGGACCGGTCGTTCGCCGTGCGGGCCGAGGGCGGGCCCGCCGATCTGGTGGGCCACCCCTGGTCCACGGCGGCCTTCGCGCCGTACCACCTCGACGCGGGACGTGCGCCCGAGGCCGCGGACGAGGTCGTCGTCAGCGGTGACTGGGCCCGTCCGGGCACCCGGGTGCGGACCGACGGCGGCGGCACGGTGCGCGTCGTCGGCACCGTGGCCGGGCTCGGCTTCGAGAACGCCGTGTTCTACACCGATGCCCGTGCCGCCGAACTGTCGCCGCGCAGCCTCCAGCTCGTGGTCGACGCCGATGCGGCGGCCGTGCGCGAGGCGGTACGCGGCAGCGAAGGCGTCCAGGTCCTCACCGGCAACGCGCGCCGGTACGCCGACGCCGACCCCGACCGGGACAGCGAGGCCCTCACCGCGATGAACGCCATGTTCGGCACGGCCGGCGGCGTCACCGGGTTCGTGTCGGTGTTCGTGGTGGCCTCGACCTTCGCGTTCGCGGTGGCCCAGCGGCGCCGCGAGTTCGGGCTGCTGCGCACCGCCGGGGCGACCCCGGGCCAGATCCGCCGCATGGTCGTCTACGAGGCGCTCACGGTCGGTGTGCTCGCCTCGGCCGCCGGCTGTGTGCTCGGTTCCTACGGGGCTCCGAAGCTCGCCGAGTGGGCAGTCGACGAGAGCCTTGCGCCCCGCTGGTTCACCATCGGCGACTACAGCTGGCCCTACCACATGGCGTTCTGGACGGGCCTGTTCGTGGCCCTGTGCGGCGTGGTGGCCGCGTCCTGGCGGGCGGGGCGCACCGGTCCCATCGAGGCACTGCGCGAGGCGTCCGTTGACACCCGGCCCATGACATGGGGCCGCTGGCTGTTCGGCGCGGCACTGCTGATCACCGCTGCGGTGACGCTGGCCCTGGCCCTGGTAACGAACCCGGGCGACCTGCTGCAGCGCAAGACCTATGTGAGTCGGCCGATGCTGCTGATCACAGCGGTCGCGCTGCTCGCGCCGGTGCTGGTGCGGCCACTGGCCCGGCTGATCGCCTGGCTGCCGGCCCAACTGCCAGGCGCGGGCGGGATGCTGGTGCGGGAGAACGCCGCCTCCGGGGTGCGCCGCACCGCCGCCGTCGCGGCGCCCGTGCTGGTCACGGTCGCGCTGGCGGGTTCACTGCTGGGCGCCACTGCGACCCTCAACGAGGCGAAGGCCACCGAGGTTCGCGAGCGGACGGCCGCCGATTTCGTGGTCGCTCCGGCGGGCAACGTCGGCTTCGACGAGGCGACGCTGCAGCGGCTTCGGGCCGTGTCCGGTGCCGAGGTCTCGGCGAGCTCGTCGAGCGCCGTGTACGTCCTGGAGGACGGTGTGGCGCTCATCAGGTCCGATGCCAGGGCCGTCGAGCCGGAACCGCTCGCGGCAACGGCCCGTCTCCCGCTCACCGCGGGGAAGGTGGGCGATCTGGACGACGACTCGATCATCGTCAACGAGGAGTGGGAGAAGCACACCGTGGGCGAGCGGGTGGACGTGTGGCTCGGTGACGGCACGAGGAAGTCCCTGAAGATCGCTGCGGTCATGACCATCGGCACCGGCAACAACGGCGTCTACGTCACCCCGCGCAACGCCTCGGCGGCGCCCGTCGACCGGGTCGACGTACGCCTCGCGGACGGTGCCGACACGGCCACAGTGGCCGCCGGTCTGAGTCAGGCGGTACGGGCGTCGGGCGGGGAGGTCCTCCCCAAGGACGCCTGGGTGCGGGCAGCGTATCCGGAGACCAACCGGACGACCCGGATGGGGTTCTTCCTGGTCCTCGGGATCGCCCTCCTCTACACCGGCATCTCGTTGGCCAACACGATGGTCATGGCAACCTCCGACCGGGTCGGAGAGCTGGCTGTGCTGCAGCTGGCCGGCGCCACCAGGTGGCAGGTGCTGCGGCTGGTGAGCGCCGAGGCACTGATAGTGGTCATGGTCGGCGGACTGCTGGGAGCACTGGTCGCCGGGCTCAACCTGATGGGCATGTGGAGCGCGCTGGGCCTGCTCTCGGTGTGCACGTCCATCGAGATCCCGTGGGCGACGCTCGCCGCGGCCCTGGGTGCCTGCGCGGTGCTCTCCGTGATCTCGGCGGTCGCTCCGGCCAGCCTCTCCCTGCGCCACAGGGCGGTGGAGCTGGCGGGCGTACGCGAGTGACCTCTGCTCCGGCGCCGGCCTGCCCGGATGCAGACCTCGTGGATCACAGGCCGAGGGACTCTTCCCGTTGACTGTAGGTGTGCTCTCGACCTAAGGCGCGGGAAAAATTGCGGGACCAGCGCGGGAAAGGATTTTCGCAGGCAGTCGTATAACTGATCGTTTCAGAATGAGGTTCGGAGTCGTCTCAGGCAGATGATGCCGCAGGCAAGTGGAAGCAGGCCGAGGTGCAGGTCGGCGCGTACCTCGTAGCGGATGCGCAGCCGCTTGAACTGGTGGATCCAGGCGAAGGTCCGCTCGACCACCCAGCGGGTCTTGCCCAGGCCCGAGCCGTGGGTGACGCCGCGACGGGCGATGAGCGGCTTGATGCCCCGCTTCCACAACAGGCGGCGGTACTTGTCGAAGTCGTAACCCCGGTCGGCGAACAGCCTGCGTGGCCGTGTGCACGGGCGTCCACGCAGGCCCCGAATAGGTGGGATCGCATCCAGGAGCGGCAGGAGCTGTGTGACGTCGTGGCGGTAGCCGCCGGTCAGCGTGACGGCGAGCGGGGTGCCGTGCCGGTCGACGATCAGGTGGTGCTTGCTGGGCCGGCCCCGGTCGACCGGCGAAGGTCCAGTGTGAGCCCCCCTTTGAGCGCCCGGACCTGCGAGCCGTCGATTGCCGAATCGTCCATCTCCAGGAGACCCGCCGCTCGCAGCTCGGCGAAGAGGAGCCTCACCGAGGCGGTTCCGACTCTGCTGAACTGGCTTTGACTTCCACTGCCACTGGTCTGCGCGTCAGTATCCCGGCCGAGCGACAGTCGTTGATCGGGCATGAAGAAGATCAACATTCTCACGGCGGCAAGCCTGACCGTGGTCTCAGCGTTCCTCGCCGCAGCTCCTGCCCACGCGGGAATCCTCGACGGCACCCTGAACAATGTCCATATCCTCGCCGACGTTGACCTGCTGAACACGGCGATCAACAGCGACACGCAAATCGCCCAGAACAACAACGCGAACACCCGCGCTGACGGCACAGGCAACAACGCCACTGGACAGCACCAGTAGCCGCCCTGGCCCCGACCGGGACGGGCCCGCTTGGCCATGTGGGGCTAACAGGACCAAGCGGCGCTCAGGTGCGGCGGGGCTGCAGCGCCTTGCCTTTGGTGCTTCGGATCAGCGGCCGAGTGAGGGGCCAGAGCTTCCCTGGGCAGGCTGCCGGTAGACGTGTTCGTTCTGCGTCTGCCGCGCCGTGTCACGGGCGTGCTGATGCTGCTGACGCTGGACGGCCCGAAGCCGTACGGCACGCTGCTGGGCTTCGCGGGCGTGCTGGGCGGGGGCCTCGGACGCCATTCGAGAGCGGAGCTCGCTCTCCTCCTGCACATTGGCCGCCACCGCGCCGTGAGTTCGGGCGGACTCGCGGTACTGGACCGCCTGGCGCTCGGCGTCGTCGGCGTCCTGAGTCACGACACGGTCGGTAATCCGCTCGATGTCGGGGAGCCGCTGCCGCATCGCGGCAAGCTTGTCCTGGAGCTCGTTGATGGCCGGCGGTGTGCATCACCGCGTAGGCCCTCTGCTCGTTCTCCTTCTCGGCGGCCGCGGTTGCGGCGAGCCGGTCCGCGCGGTCGAGGATCGCGGCGACCTCACGGGCCAAGAGTTGACCAGGGGTGGCGTCGGCGGCGAGCGCGGCGCGTTTGGCCTCTGCCTTGTGGGTGGTGTCGTCGGCCAAGCGCTCGGCGCGGGAGGCGTGCGCCGTGTGCTCGGCGATCAGGGAGGTGAGCCGCCTGGGTGGCGACGTGCCCGTATTCGCGCTCGTCCCACGGCGGGAACTCCGGCTCTGGCTGCTGTGAACGAGGAGCCGGCCCGGTCGCAAGCATTTGCTCGCGCAGGGCGTCCAGACACGCGTCATCGACTCTTCGGGGGGGCTTGATGCGGCAGAGCAGGTGCCGACTCCGGCGCGGCTGCGAGTTCGTCGGTCACCATGCGGTCGTCGGTTTCCCTTCCAGGGAGTCGGCGTACGCGGCGAAGGCCCGGTCGAGCAGTTCCTCTGCGTCGCGTGCCTCGCCGAGCCGCCGACGTACCTCGTCGCTCTCGACGAGGTCGGCAGGCAGCACAGGTGCGTGGCCTCCCGGGCCCGCGAGAGAGCGGGATAGAGCGAGTTGGCCTCCGCGCCGACGCCATACACCAGGGCGTAGTCGGCGGTCAGGCCCTGCGCGGCCGCGATGGTCATGGCGTAGCCGTGCATGAGAGCGTCGTCGGCGATCTGCGCCGAGGTGATCCAGGCCCGTTCCATCGCGTGCCCGCCGTCAGCGGCAGGGCGGCGCCATTCGACCTCGACGCCGTCCGGGGAGGTGCGAGTGACCTGTCCGCGGTAGCCGTTGAGGATGTCGACGTCGCCGCTGCGGCGGCTGCGGTAGTCGTTGCGCTTGATCCGGATGATGTCACCGGCGGCAAGCTCGAGCCGCTCCCCGCCGGCGAGCGCGTAGGGGCGCCCGTCGGCGAGTTCCCCAGCCTTCTTACGGAGCTCGCGGGCACCGAGGTTGAGGACCGCGACGTCGTCGTTGCGGGCGGCAAGAACAACCAGGTCCTCGATCTGGTCGTGGACGTCGCCGTCCAGGCGGGCGACGGCGTGCTTTCACTTGCCGAGGATCGCGGCGTACGCGTCGTCGGGCGTGCGGACCGCGTGAACATGCCCGTAGTCGGCGAGCAGCGACAACGCTGTGCGCCGGCCGCCGTCCAGCCACCCCTCCAGCGCGGCCCGCTCCACCACGTCCTTCTGCCGACGGTTCTCACTCAGCTCCAGGCCGCCTTGGTCGGCTCTCATTTCTAGCCGAGGCTGTGGTGCCATTCTTTGCAGGCTGAGCACAGACCGCTCGGTTCGGCTGGGTGGACGCGTCGCTTCGACGTACCGGGGAATCCGCAGGTGCCGGCGCACTCGGGCCAGCCCAGACATGCTGGGCACCTGTCGTGGTTGTCTGCGACGGCAGGGCTGCCGCAGTCGACGCACTCGGCCAGAGTGCGCTGGACTTTGCCGGTCCATGCTGGTGGCGTCCAGGTGGCCTCTGTTGACCGGTCGGCCCAGGACTTATCGGGGTCAGCCGATGTCTGTGCGGGGATCGGGGGAGCGGTGGCAGGCACGGGGCCTTCGGCTGCCCGCTGCAGACGAGCCGCGATGATCGCCTCGCGACTCGTTTTGATGTCGCTTGGCCATGTTGGGCCGGCAACGATGTGACGGATCTGGGCGGGGGTCCAGCCTGAGGTCAGCAAGCCGGTCACGACCACCGCCTGGTCCCGCAAGACCTTCCCCGTGAGGAGAAACTCCGGACCGCACCCCTGTGCGATCGAGTTGAGAACATTCAGTCCGGGTGACGCCGAAACCATCGGGGCAGCGGTGTCCGACGCCGTCTGGGGCGTGCCGGCTGCCTCCTCCTGGGTCCTCTTCTCGGCCCTGCGGCTTGTCCCATCCATCCCTCCGTCCCGTTTCGGCTCGCCCGAGAGACATTCAGAGGAAGACCGACCGGAAGGATGGAGGGATGGCTGCGGGTTCTCTGAGGGATCAATGAGGGTTAGTGGCTCATCTTGAGCCGGGGGTGGGCTCATCTTGACCGGGGGGTGGGCCCAAGTTGAGCCGGGGTTGGGCTCAGGTTGAGCCATCAGCAGGTCAGGGTTGGGCTCATGGTGAGCCCTCAGCTGATCAGTGGCCTTCTTTGCTTTCTAGCGCTTCGTCGGAGGCGGCGTGCCTTCTGCGAACGTGAGCTTTTCGATGACGTTGTCGTCATAAGCGGTCTTCGACCGGGCCATCTGCTCCAAGAGCCGCAGATTCACCCGCGTCATGTTCGTGATCGGATCGCCTGTGACCGGATGGACGCGGCGTACTGAGCTGATGAGGCCTTTGTCGACCAGGATCTTCTTGACGCGCTTGACTGTGGCTGCTGACGTCCCGCAGTCATCCACGAGCCGCTTCTGCCCCGGCCAGCAGTAGCCGTGATCGTCGGTGCGGTTGCAGTAGGCCAGCAGCAGGAGCTTTTCGGCACCATCGAGGCCGTCGGCCCCGAACACCAGGCCCATGTGCGCAGCAGTCATCGGAGCGCCGCCTCTGGCGCTCGGACGGTGGTGAGCGGGATGAATCCGCCGTTCGGCGGCTGGACTCGAAGTGCATGGAGCGCCCCAACAGGCATTTGAGCTTCCTGCGAGAACGCTGAGTCGGCGGGCGTTCGCCCCGGCGTAAAGCGGATCGCCCAGCGACTAGCTACACCTGACGTCTGTGTCGGTCCGCGGTCATGCACGGCACACCTCCTAGTAGTGCTTTGTTAGGTGGTGTCGTATGGCTGCCAGGGGACGGTCTGCTGGCAGGTGGGGCAGGTGCCGGTCGAGGTGGCGATGAGGTGTTGGAGGAGGTCCAGGGCCTGGTAGAGGGTCAGGCCCTGGAAGGGGCTTTTGGGGTCCTCCGCTGTTCGGTCAGGAACAGGTGGGCGGCGGTCACGAGGGTGACGTGCCGGTGCCAGCCGGTGAACGAGCGGCCCTCGAAATGGTCCAGACCCAGACCGGTCTTGAGCTCGCGGTAGTCGTGCTGGATGCGCCAGCGGGCTTTCGCGAGGCGGATGAGGTCCTTGGCGGGGATGCCGGCGGGCAGGTTCGAGATCCAGTACTTCACCGGTTCGCTCTCGCCTTCGGGCCACTGGGCGATCAGCCAGGACAGCGGGATCGTGCCGTCGTCGGCCGGTTTGGGGCGGCGGCCGGCGATCCGGACCCGCCGAAGGACGAAGTGTGAGTTCATCGCCGCTTTCGAGCCCTTGCGCCAGGTCACGGTCCGGCCCCGGCTGCGGCCCGCGGCCAGTACAAGCTCGCGTAAGGCCGCGGGGCGGGTGCGGTAACGGGGCAGCGGTCGGGGGCCGAGCCCGCCGTAGTCGGGCTGGTGTGGCACCGCGTCTTCGCCGTGTGCGGTCATCTCGCCTTTGACCTGGAGGACATAGGCCAGGCCCCGCTCGTCCAGACCACGCCGGAAGTCGGCGTTCGCGCCGTAGCCGGTGTCCGCGACCAGGACAGCGGGCCGCAGACCAATGGTGGCAAGTTCGTCGAGCATGTCCAAGGCGAGCTGCCACTTGGGCCGGTGGTGTTCGGTCTCGGGGATCCGGCAGGCCCGCCGACGGGCCTCGGCTTCAGGCCCGTCCCAGGCGGCAGGCAGGAACAGGCGCCAGGACAGCGGGCACGAAGCGGTGTCGGACGCGGCGTGGACGCTGACGCCGATCTGGCAGTTGCCGACCTTGCCCAGGGTGCCGGAGTACTGGCGGGCCACTCCGGGCGAGGAATAGCCGTCCTTGGGAAAGCCGGTGTCGTCCACCACCCATACCTGCGGCCGCACCGCGGCCACCGCCCGCCATGCCAGCCGTGCCCGCACCTGGTCGACGGGCCAGGTCGAGGACGTCATGAACTGCTGCAACTGCTGGTGATCGACCCCGAGCCGGTCAGCCATGGGCTGCATCGACTTCCTGCGGCCGTCCAGCAGCAGCCCGCGCAGATACAGCGAGCCCTTGGCCCGCTGGTCTCGCCGCACCAGCGGAGCGAACACCTCAGAGGCGAACTCCTCCAGCCGAGCCCGCACCGCCGCCAGTTCTCCAGCCCTCATGCAGCCAGCGAACTACCAGACACCCACCGAGACAAGACCAGCTAACAAAGCACTACTAGGACCTGTCCGGGCGATCTATGAGGCAACGGCGCCCAACACCCTCGAATCTCGCTATCGAAGGTCTCGCCGAGTGAGGTAGAAGGGCGACATGGATACCGCCGTACTTGAGCAGATGCTGGACGAGACCTTCGATCACGCTGTCGTGCACCACGGATACACCAAATACATGCGCGACTACGAGGTCTTCGTCTACGCGACAGCTGATCCCCGTACCGGCAGCGCGCCGTCCCACCTGCGGTATCTCTTCCGGTATTGCGTTGAGGCCCGGTGCGAGACGTCAGTGCCAGCGGCGACCTGGCGGGTCTCCTTGGATGACCGGTTCATCGACCACGAAGCCGGTGCCGGCCTCGACGGATACGTCTGAGGCCTGAAGTGGCACGCCCTGTACCCGGGAGCCAAACTCCTTCCTGAGTCCGAGGCGACCCGCCGCTGGTCGAAGACCCTCGGGATCGACTTTCAGCAGGTGCGCATTGAACCAATGCGCACAACGTGACCTTGCTCTTCTCGGACCTCCAGGTGAGCGAGGTCCCGGTCGGATACGCACCCTTCGTCACCGAGTAGGGATCAGGGTTCCTGTGACCTTGTGGGAACGGCTGCGGCCGTTCCTGCCGGTCAGCAACAGGCGTTGCCTCAGGTGGCGGGACCACCGGCAGGTGATCGACGGGATTCTGCACCGAGTGCGGACCGGTGTGGCAGCGGGACCACGAAGCGCGCCTCGACGCCGCCGCCTACGCTGCGGCACTCCAGGCCGTCCTCGCCTTCGCCGCCCTCGAAGACGACCCCACCACCAAAACCGCACGCGACGAGATCGCGGAGGCAGCAGAACGACTGGACGACGCCACCGCGAACCTCGCTGCCTGGACCAGCGGCATGCACCAGCTCGACTGGCTCACCACCCGAGGCCAGACACAAGCCGCCTGGTCCCACCTCGTGACCACCCTGCGCACGGCCCAGGCCCACCTCGATCTGCCCAGCTGGTACAACCCAGCCAGCGCACTTACAGACCTCCTGCAGGTGTACCAGGCGAGCCGCAGCATCCTTGCGCCGCAGCCCTCCGGCCTCACCAGCGTGATCAGCCCGACCATCGAGGCCTCCTTCGCCAGACGGGAGGGACTGCTCCAACACCTGGAGCAAGCCCTCACTGTTCACAGACCACCCCGACGCCGAGGCCTTGCACATGGCCGTGCGTACCCGCCGCTTGCAGGACCACGGCAGACAGCCCCCGGAGGGGATGCCGGGAAAACACCTGCAGGGCCGCCCCGCACTCGCCGCCCTCTTCCACGCTGACACCGCCGGTCTCCGCGACGACATCGACCCCCGTCTCCTCGACCAGCTCGAAGACCGTCTGCAGTACGTCGCCAAGGGCTACACCCCAACCGGCAACACTCGCTTTGACGAACACCTGGAAGCCCTGCTTGGCATCCTCGCCACCAGCCCCGCATGGAGGCCTACCGACAGCCACTACGCCACTGACCTGCTGCAGAACTTCCTGCGATTCCTCTACGACCGCTTCGACCCACAGGCCAACCTCTACGGAGATCGCACCGCCTACCTCGGCCCACCCACCAAGGACAAGAACGGCAAGATGACCCCCTGGGCGGAGAAGCATCTGCAGGACGACTTCCACCAGCACCTGACAGGGATCTGCACCCCAGGGACCGTCCAGCGTGAAATGTGGGACGTCGCAGGAGGGCGCGCCGACGTCATCTACACCCCAGCACCAGGAAGCCGCCTGGTGACAGAAGTGAAATGGCGAGACAAGACCTGGACACGCCAGAAGATCGAACAGGACTACCTCGCACAGGCCGCGGTCTACACCGCCACCGGCCCACCCTTCAGCTTCCTGCTGGTCGGCGACGCCACTGGCAACCCCGGCGGCCACCGCAGCACGAGGACAGCATCTGGGTGGTCTCCCACGCCCGAACCGCCACCGAAATTCCTCGTTTGGTTGTCACCGGGGTCCTACCAACTGCTCGCCCCACCCCTTCCGCGACGTGCGCCCCCCGGGCCACCCAAACGACTTCGCTGTGAGGCTCAAGGCAGGCGGAGGCCTTGGGCGGGCCGCTGCTGCGGCGCTGGCCGGCCGTAACCCCGCGGCGGCGGTCGGCTACATGTCTGGGCCAGATTCCTTGCCTACCTCGGCGGCAGGATCGACTTCCTCGGCGTCCACCCCGACCAAGACGTGGGAAGCGGGGAAGGACCTTGGTGTCAGACACGCTGAAGTGGGTGGGGAACCGGCCGTGGACGTTGCCCGGCTGACGGTGCGTGGAGGTTTACGAAAGCAAGCCAGCGGCGGTGGCGAATGCGTAGGCGGCGAGGGTGTACCCGTCCATGATCTGTCCGTTGAGGATCATCTCCCGCAAGACCTGGGGGCTGACCGCGAGAACCTCGTCGATCCCTTCTTCGGCCGCGTGCTCAGGCGCGACCGCATCAAAGGCTTCAGTTTCGATGTGCGCCAGGTAGATGTCGTCAGTGGCGGCCCGCAGGCCGCTGTCGCCGTTCACTGCGCCGAGCCGCTCAATCTTTTCGGTGCGGCATCCTAGTTCCTCTTCCAGCTCACGGCGGGCGGTGTCTGAGCCGTCGGAGCCCTCTTCCGCGAACCCGCGAGGGATTTCCCAGTGCCAGCTTCGGTCGGCGTGCCGGAAGATGCGGATGAGTACGACTCGGCCGTCGGAAAGCAGGGGGAGTACAGCGGCAGCGGTTCCGTTGCGGGCACCACACACCCGGATGTACGCACCGCGGTGGCCGGATCGGAAGCGTACTGCGTCACGAAGCAGCATGATGAAGCGGTCCTGGTAGATCACTCCAATGTCCGAATGCTCTTCCGGTAGATTTCTGCTCTGGTTCTCGGCGGCGTCCTGATCCGCGACGAACTCCTGATCCGTCTCGTCGAACAGGATTTCGTAGGCGGCCCTCGGTGGGTTGATAAAAAGGTGGGGGCGCTCGGCCATCAGATGATGATAGGCGGCCAGTCGGTCTCGGCGTCGCTGTTCTTTCAACTCGACATCCTTGTTCGGTCCGCGAGTTCTCGACAGTCGTCAGGACAATAGGGCGTAAGCAGTTTCTGGGCGTGTGATCGGAGAGAGAGGCACAGTGCTGGTGGCCGGGGCGATTGGTTTCGGCGCTGTAGTCGGGTGGTGGTTGTTGACTCGAAGATCCTTCGGGCCGATCTTGTTGTTGGCGCAGGTGGTCGTGGTCGGCGCGGGAGCCGGAATCGTCTTCTACGTCGCCGGCTCTGCCGGAGTCGCCCCCGCTGCTGCCGGGCTGGCGCTCGGTGCTGGGTGGCACATGCTCTTCCGATTTCTCGTACGGCGTTCGGTTGCGGTGTCAGCGAACGTATTCGAAGGGGATAGATGACATTCATCGAGTTCGGGGCGATGTTCTTCGGTATGGTTATCGGCTGGTGTACCTATTTCGTGAACCGGTACCGGTCTTCGGTCGCTGTCGCCGATGTGCTGGCCATTGTCGGGGCACTGGGTGGGGGCACCATCTTGATCCTCTTCCCGGCAAAGACCCGATTGTTTGCTGCCTATGGCATCGGTCTGGCGATCGGGTTCTTCGGCTATTTCCTGTTGCTGGTCGTGCTCGTGCTCGTGCTGCAAAGCAAGGCTGGACCATGGAGTGGTTTCTGGACGGCCGGCGCCCGCAGCTGACCGAGAAGCCCGAGCAGATCCCGCCGGACGGTGAACAAAGGCAAAGGTCAATGGTGGATCAGGAGTCCTCCAATGCTTACTGAGGTGGCCCGCGGTGTGGTCACGCTGCTCTCATTCGCAGGTGGGGTGGGGCGTATGCCACGTAGATCAGGCCGAGGGGATTTCGCTGGGAGAGCAAGGCCAGTCGGGCGGCGCGCATGGCCTGGGCGATCGAGGAGCGCTTGTCCATGAAGTGGTAGAGCATGACCTCGGCGAACTCGGCGGCCAGCGACTCGTAGGTGATGATCTCCGTGCCGATCAGCCCCGAGGCGTGGGCATTGTGGATGAAGGCTTCAACGAACCCCATCGCATGACAGGGCCCGACCACGGCGGTACGGCACCCGTTCAGGAAAACCAGCGGACGGCTCTCCGGCCAGTACATTTTGCTAATGATGATCTCCCATGAGATAAATCCCTGACTTCCGATTCGGAGCATTGGATTGTGGTTGATCACATCGCCGTGGCAGAAGAAGTAGAGCAGCGGCGGAACGCGCCTCTTGCACAGCTGCTCCAGCAACGGTGCCCGGTCGGCGAGGATCGTTCCGTTATAACGGTCGCGGACACGTTCCGTGTGCCGACCAGCGAACTCCTGGGCGATTCCGATGACGCAGCTGGGCTGTCCGGTGTAATCGATGTAGTGGCCTCCGTACGCTGGGGAGGGTGGCGCTTGTTCGGATGCGGACGCGATCGATTGGGGAAGTCCGATCTCTTGGCGGTAGCCCCAAAACCCGCTGGGGCACACGACCAAGTCGTCGGGGTATGAAGGGCAGTTGCCCTGGAAGCATGGATGGTCTGCCAGGTCGTTGTCGTCCTTGAGGGCTTTCTTGAATTGTTCGCATAGGCGCATCTCACCATCTCGAGCCCAGTCGAGGGGGTGGTCGTAGATCAGCGCTGCCGGTACGACCATCCCGATGCCGTCCCCGCTGGCGATCTCGATGACGCCAGGTTTGCGCAACCGGTTCGCCAGCTGCCGGATCGGACTCTCGTCATCTGTCCCGGCGAATGCCGCCAGGGCGAACTTCCCTCCAATCGCCGCCCACAACCGGAATCCCTTGCACGCCAGATTGATCAAGTCTTTGGCGTAGTCGTGCGGGCTACCGTCGCTGTACCGGAAAACCAGGCCGTTTCTCTCCTCGTTGATGCATCCCCATGAGGCTTTGCGTAGCGCGCCCCGTGCCTCCTCGATGATGCGCTGGATGTGGCCCTCGCCGAGAACGGTCTGCGTCTTCACTGCCTCCTCTCCCAGGAAGCGGAAGGTGTGTGTGCCGTCACGGTTGTCGTTGACGAAGACCGACAGGGTCAGCGGCTGGACGTCGGCAAGATCCTGGGGGAGCGCGATGGCGGATGTGTAGTCGATCTGCGCCGTGAGGGCGTTTGCCCGGGCCGGGGCGGCCGGCTCGACCTGCATCTCGACCAGCTGGGACTGGAGCAGGGTCTGGCGGTGGTACAGGTGGCAGCGCAGCCGGTATCTGCCGGGTTGTGCGGGGGTCCGGATCGGAAAGAACAGGCGTGAGCGAAATTTGGGGTTGCCGGCGGGTCTGTTGAGGACTTCGATTCGCTCGTCCCGCAGCCTCAGTTGGCCAGTGTCTTGTCCGTTGAGCACCTCGATGTGGCCATCGTAGGTGAACAGCGCCACCGTCAGGTCTCCGGTGGGCAGCTGGACCCCCACCGGGTTGAGAACAATGTTCCCTTCGACCTCTCCCTTGTCGATTTCGAACCAAAACCAGTAGTCGGTGGCGGGCTTGAGGCACCTCTCGCGCTCCAGAGGCGCGCGCGGGCTGTCTTTCTGAGATAGGCCTGTGCTGACAACCCAATGGCGGGGAGCCTCGCGGCCGAGCAGGCCCGGCAGGTCAAGGACTCGCCTGGGCGGCTCGGGTACCGGATGTGCGTCCTCGTGGAGAGGAGGCAAGGGAATCCAGTCCGCTTCCGGTGGTGCTGTATAGCGTTCGGAAAGGCGTGCAATGGTCCGGTGGCAGACCTCAGCCACGGTCGAGTCGTCCAGGGTCGCGGCGGCGTCGTTTGCCGCGGGATGGCTCGGGTGTGATGCCTCCAGCTCGTCCGCTGCTGACGGCCAGGGCGTCCGTACCTGGGCGAGTTCGGTCAGCCGGGTGCCCCAGCGACTGTGGAGGCGGTCGGCAAGGGTCGCAAGCCCCGACCGGCTGTCGTCGTCCAGGTAAGGTGCCACTCTGGCCGCCAGGGCAGTGGCGTACCAGTCGGATTCTGTGTGTGCCGCCTGCTGGATCGCCATGACCGACCGCCACCGCGCTTCGGCAGAGGGGTCGGGTAGAAAGGGAAGCAGGTATGCGACTTCCTGATCGGCCAGCTCCTGAAGAGTGGCGCCGGGTGGTCTGCCGAGGCGACGCAAACCGGCTGCCAGCGAGTCGGGGGCTCTGGGCAGCCCGAGGGGCTGGTCCGGTCTCCGGTCGGCGTACACCTCGTACACGGCGTCGCTGATAGCCGGCCATGCCGTGTGGGGTGCCATCTCTCCAGCGGAGGCCGCCACCTGAACGACCGCCGGCAGATCGGCGACGGCGCAGTGGGCGGCCAGCCAACCCAGCAGCGATGGTTCAGGCGGCTCCGGTCGGTCGGCGGCGAGCAGGAGCTGCAGGCTGTCCGTCATCCTTTATCGCGTCCTTCCCCGGCGGCGACCGAGCGAGCCAGGTCGTCCAGGTATTCGCCCGCGGCGAACGAGCGGTCCAGGTCCTCGTGGGACAGCTCGCCAACGTCCAGGGTCTGCATGCAGTCGACGTCGCCCGACGGTACGGAGACCGTCAACCGTCCACGCTCGATCCCCACCACGTGCGGCAGGGAGGCCTGCAACTGGGCCAGATGGGACTGCCAGGCATCACGCAGTTCCTGGTCGGCGGGCGCGTCGCGGCGGATGAGCCGGTTGAGATCCGTACAGGATCCCTGCCATGCATCGCAGCGTTCATCGTCGGCCACCAGTGCCCAGTACGCCTCGAAGACCGTACGCAGGGGCGCAACCGACAGGTTGGGCACCGCCTCAGCCGCGGCGAACATCCCCGCCATCCGCACGGAGGCTTCCGGTGCCGAGAGCTCGCCTTTGGCCAGCCGGGTGTCGTGGATGAGCGCCATCGCGAGGGCGTTGACGTGCTTGAGTTCGTCCCGGCCGTCCACACGCGGAACTGAGGACATGTACTCGAACTGCGCACACGCCGATTCCGCCACCACGGCGTTGTACAGGGTGTCGACCAGTTCCCGTAGCTGGTCGCCGAGCAGCGGGTCCTGCTCTGCCAGGTCCGCTTCGGGGTGCACCCAGCGTCGGTTCACCATGGCAGCGCCGTCCTTTTCCGCCTTCGTCCGCACCATGGTCTGCAGCTGCAGGGCGGTCTGTTCCGGACAATCACGACCGGCTGCCAGCTCAGCGACTCGCTCCGGGGAGAATGCGAGCAGGTGCGTGACGTATCCCAGGAGCCCCGTCTGCGGCTCGCGGGCTTCCCGGCTGCGGCCGTATTCTCTGGTCTCTTCGAAGTACCCGTTCAGCCTGAGGAGCACGTCGAGGTAACAGGCCAGTTGAGGGTCCTCCCGGACTTCCGCCGGCAAAGGCGGCATCGTGCCGCCTGCGGCGCGTTGATCCAGTGCATCGGCCAGGGCCTGCCGGACCTTAGGCAGTTGGTTGATGGGCTCCCACGCCGAGAGCTTGAAGAACCTCTCCTTGTCCGCCAGGTCGGAGCGGCGTAGCTGATCGGAGCAGGCCGCGAAGAAGGTCGGCTGTCGGAATCGGTGCAGAACCAGGGGGCGTGCCCGGGCCAGCCGAGCTGCTCCGTCGCCTGTCGCGTTCCGCGCCTCCTGTTTGGCTTGCTCCCAGGTCTCCAAGACGACATCGGCCAGATCGAGCATGCCCCGGGAGTCGAAGGCGTAGGTGTGGTTGACGGAAAGTGACCGGCCCAGCAGCAGGCTCACCACGGCCTCGGCCTGCGCCTGGGCCAGATTCGGGTGGTCGTCCCGGTACTCGGTGGTGGCTCGGGTGGAGTCGAACGATTCATGGAACACCAGCGTGTCCGGCACGGGTACCTCCATGTCATGGGAATGTCTGTACGGTTTCGAAGGCCCGAGGGAAGAGGGTTCCGGTGTAGCCGGCCCGTAGATGCAGCAGCGGTACCGCAGGGGCGCCGGGCTGCCCGGTGAGCACGTAGTGCCGCAGCGCTTCAGCGAAGCCGAGGTCCACGGGCACTCCGGCCAGAACCTGTGCGGTCAGCTCCTCAACCAGCGGCTGAACGGTGTGGTTGAACACGGCGGTGCGCATGCCGACCACTGCCTCCACGCCGCGCCGCACGAGCTCCCTGCAGAGGGCCGCGGAACTGCACCCCACCAGCACGACCAGGCGCGCCCCGGTACCGGCGATCTTCTCCGCTGCGTCGGGAACGGAGACCTGCCCGGAAGGGAGCAGCACCTGGTCGGGCCCGGAGTGCGCCCACAGATGCAGGACGTCCGTGGTCCAGAGAGCACGGTCAAGGTCCTCGACCGTGTTCACGATTTCCGGCATGCTGCTGACCAGCCGGACGTTGCTGCGCCGGGTCCGACGGCGCATCCGGTCGTAGGCGACGTCCACCCCTTTCAGCAGGGTGTCGTTCGTGCGCACCACCAGCATCCGTGGCCGGCTCCCGCGGACACCCGTGACGGCTCCGGACACACGGTCGGCACCCCGTTCGACTGTGCGGACCATGGTGACCGCTGGCGTGTCGAACCAACCCAGCGGCGCTGTAGCAGGATGAAGGAGCTCCCATGGATGGTCGACGAGCGGGCCGTCCTCAATCACCCAGTCCAGCCGGACAGACCGGTCGGGATCCGTCCCGCGTGCCCTGTCGATCTCCCGGTCGAGCCCAGCGAACCACAGCTGATCCCCGAGTTGTCCGCCGAGGTGAACAGCGTCCGAAAGCTGGCCCACATCGTTACTGCCAGCACGTACCTGAAGCCTGGCGAGCTCGACGTCCGAAAGCACGGTGCTCCCTCCGCCGGGGAACCGCACCCGGCAGCCGCCCTCCTCCTGGGTGACCCGCAGGTTCACCGTTCCGGCCGATGGCCCGCCCGCCGCCGGGTCGCCCCAGTCATAGCCGGCCACCCGTCCGCGGCCCGCGGCGACCATCCGACCCGAGGCAGCGGCGGCCACAGTGAAGTGCCCAGGGGCCTCGGCGACAACAGGCGCTTTCAAAGTCCCCACCTCGCCGCGCCCCAGCACGACCAATCCGCTGTCGGGGTATGCCGCGATCAGCTTGCCGCTGTCGTCCGCGACAACCGATAGCGCACCAGGACGCAGCCGTGCATATGTCTGTCTTAGTAAGGCCGGACGACAGCACCTGGAAGACGACAGCATCCGCTGCGGATAGTACGAGCGGACCGTCCGGCAGACAAGCCAGCAGCCGGTCACCCGCAGCAGCCTTCCACTCCCACGGAAAGCCGTCGTGACGGATCACCTGCACCGTCCCTTCACGGTCCAGAGCTGCCAGGGAACCGTCCGCGCCGACCGCGATATCCCGAACCGGCGTCTCGAACGTCAACAGAGTGGTATGCCCTCCGTCCTGAACGTCCTCCTGCCACACGACGTGATCAGCCAGCCCGTACACCGGACCGCCCCTCCACGTTGCCACCGCCAGACACTGCCGCTTGGACAGGCGACGGGGCGCCCCGGCTTCTGGGCTCCACCAGTAGGCTCCGCCGTAGCTGGCGACCAGCCACCCCCGACGGTGCCGGACCAACTGAGTCACCGCTCCTGCCGCACGGGGAGGAGTCCACTGCGCTGCAACGCCCCTGCCGTCGTACTCCCGCAGAAGACCGAGCCGGGTGCCCACGGCGCAGCGTTCGCGATCATCCGGTGCCAGGCCGACGGAGGTGATCTCATCGTCGGCCTCGAAGGTGGGATCATCGCTGCCGGACCGGGCCAGATCCCAGTGCACCAACTCCCGCCCGTGGGCGGTCACGAGAAAGTTGTCATCTACGAAAGCCATGGCTGTGACGCGGCTCTCGGTGCCCACCTCATCCGGCTCCGCATCCCGCTCCGGCAGCGCGGTGCGGATCTTCTGGTCCGCACCGGCAGTGGCGAGCCGCCCGCCGGGCGACCAAGCTACGCTGCGCACCCCTGGGTGCCGCCACACCATCCGGCTGGTGCCTTCATCGAGAACACGTACCGCCGTGTCGCCGTCGAGAGCGAAGGCGAGCTGCCCGTCGGCGGCCCAAGCAGCGCAGACAATCTTCCCGCCGAGGTGGTGGGGGGCTTGCCAGTCCCCGAGAGCGGGAACCCTGCAGGCCGCCCGGCCGTCCTCCCAAACCACGCTAACCCGTCCGTGTTCGATCGCCACGGCTGTCACTTTGGCCTGTCGGAGTGCTGGCAGCTCGACCCACTGGCTGCCCGGCTGACACACCCGGACCACGCCGAGCTCGTCTCCGCAGACCACATGACCGCCGCTGGTGACATCAGCTGCAGAGATGCCCGCCGTATGCGGAAGCTTGGGCCAGGGCGCCTTGCTGGTCGGGCCGCGACCAAGGAAGTTTGTGTGCGGGCCGGCGGCGAAGACCCAGCCCCCGTTGACTGCCATGGCCCATACCGCTTTGTCGAGATCGCCGACACGTGTAAGGCCCCCGTCCGGACTCCATGTCTCCACGGTCCCGGATCCGGTCCCTAAACAGATTCCGGTGTGGTTGCCCGCCATTGTGCGAACATCACCGGATGCCCGCCCGTCCAGCCGGGCCCTTCCGTCGCGTGAGCGTGAAGACCACCGCATCCGAAGATGTGGCAAACCCGATGCTGCCAACCAAGCGACGAGCCAGCGCTCGACCGCGGGCATTTTCCACTCGACGGCCATCTCCAAGGCGACCTGCGCGTACCGGACAAACGACGGCTCCCCCTCCTTCACGGCAGAAGACCCCTGGCGCCCCGGTGAAGCCCAATGCGGGAAAGAACGGCTCCGGCCGTACGCCGGGCCAGACCACCGCCCCGGCGGGGAAGGCCGGGCGGCTGTCGAGGATCGCCGCCCGCAAGGCCCACGCCCCGGCGCCCGGCAATGCGCTCAAGGGCTCCCCGAAGACGCTCACCGGCCCCAACGCCCGCAAGCTCGGCCCGCAGAGCAAGGCCGCCCGCGCAAACACCCTGCTGAAGAAGACCCGCCGGCCGAAGACCGCACACCTGAAGCCGAAGGTCATCAAAGCCCCGGCGGGGAAGAAGAGCGCCCGGCACGCCGCGAAGGGCAAGCACAAGCTGGTCACGCAAAAGCCCACCGCGCACATGGACCGCATGCGGCGCCTCACCTACCTCGCCGGCGTCAAGCTCCGCAAGCACACCAGCAAGAAGACCCGCATGCGGATCCGCCGCGTCATCAGCCCCACCCGTACCGCCTTGCGCACCACCGGCCGTGTCATGTCGAAGCCCCTTGCGTACGCCGTCCGGTACGGCACCAAGAGCCTCCTCGCCCTGCACATGCAGCTCGGCACCCTCCGCTACACCCACGCCGGCCCCAACTGGGCCCGTCCCCTCGCCAAGGTCCTCCACGCCCTCACCAGCCCCGCCGCCCGCGCGCTCGCCGCGACCGGCTCTTGGGCCTGGCTGAACAAGTGGATGTACCGCCACACCTCCGCCTCCACCACCCCGACGACACCGCAGACCACCGCCCCGGCCCCCGCCCAGAACGATCCCGCTCAGAACGATCCCGCGCCGACGATCCCGCACCAGCCCGTCAGCACCCCCGCACCCACTACCACTGGAGCAGCACCCATGACCTACGCAGCGCCGCTCGAGCAGGCCGCCGACGCCGTACGGCAGGCCGGCGTCATGCTGCTCACCAGCCCCGCCGAGAACATGGTCGGTTACGAACAGACCCTCCACGCGCTCGCGACCCTTCAGGAAGCGATCGGTGAAGTCGTCCGCCACGCCGGTGAGACCACCCGCGAGAACTTCAAGGTCAACCCGGCTATCGCCGAGGCGTACGACGACACCGCCAGCTACGCCAGCAACCTTGCGCAGCGCCTCACCGAGATCCCCGTTCTGTTCCGGCAGCTCCACGAGGAGCAGATCGAGAACATCGAGAACCCGACCGTTCAGGCCCGCAAGTGGGACATCGCCGCCAATGAGTGACCCCCCTCTCTGGGGCCGCCGACCCGTACGGCATCGGCGGTCCCAGAGCCCCGCGCCCTCAACCCGTACACCCCATCCCGAGGAGACCCGCCCCGTGTTCACCCGCCCCCGCAACCACGAGCCGATTCCCTGGCGGCACGGCACCCTCTCCACGCCGCTGTTCACCAGCGCGTTCGTCTACACAGGCGGGCTGGCACTGGGCGTGGCCGAAGACCTCGGAGGCTCCCTGCCCGTCGGCTGGATGGCGCTGGGCTCCGTCGCCGGGATCTGCGCGGCCGCCGCTTCCCGCTGGATGCGCACCGCCTGGACCGGCGATGGCGACCACAGCTACCCGACCCCCCGCTGGCGCCGCTGGTACCACACCGGCTTCACCGCCACCTGGACCGCCGCCGCCTACACCTGGCTCACCTGGACCGCCCACCACACACCCTGGTCCCTGGCCTCCGCCGCCACGATCAGCATCGCCACCGCCGTCCTCACCCCCGCCTACGCCGCCGACCGCGCCCTGCGCCGCGACATCATCTCCGCCCAGTGGGCCGCCGAAGCCGCCGCCGACGCACCCGCCGAAATGGGCGAGTGGGAGCAGCTGTTCCACGACGCCGGAGCCCGCGGCGTACAGGTCCTCGACCCGTTCACCACCCGCGGCGGCTACGCCCTGCCCCTGCGCCTCACCCAGACCCCTTTCCCCGGCCTGCTGCAGCTCCTGCCGACCATCGAGACCCGCAAGGGCGACCTGCGCTCCGGAGCCCTGGACCTGCGCCCCGGTGACAGCGGCCTCGCCTCGGACGCCGTCCTGTACGTGTCCACCCGTGACGTCATGTCCGAGCCGATCCCGCTGCCCGCCGACTACCACCCGCTGACCATCAATGAGCCACTGACCCTCGGCGACCTGGAATCCGGCGACCCGTTCGAGGTCAAGTTCAGGCAGAACTCCATCTTCATCGCGGGCAAGAAGGGCTCCGGCAAGTCCGTCCTGTTGCACGTCATCATCTCGGTCATCACCCGCTGCACCGACGCCGTCATCTGGATGATCGACATGGCCGAGGGCAACACCGCCAAGCGGTGGCTCCGTCCGTGGGCCGAGGGCTGGAAGGACCGCCACGGCCGGCTCATCGACCGCCCGATCCTCGACTGGGTCGCCATCACCGTCGATGAAGCCGTGCGCCTGTTGTCCGCGTCAGTGGCCGTCGGCGACGGCCGCGCCCGCCGCATGAAGGGCGGAAAGGTCAAGCCCAGCTCCACCACGCCCGCGCTGATCGTCATCACCGATGAGAACCCCGAGCTGATGTCCCGCGTTCCCGAGGCCATCGTCGCCAAGACCCGCGGCATCAAGAAGGGCCGCAAGGCCGCCGTCGACTACATCGACGCCGCCCAGCGCGGCACCGGCCCCAACACCGGCGGCGGCGAAGTGATGTCCCAGTACGACACCGTCATCGGCGGCCGCTTCCCCAAGAAGCAGGAAGGCCAGTTCGTCTTCCCCGACTACTACCAGCGCGTCGACCTCTCCAAGCTCCCCGGCAACGGTGCCTTCTACGTCCTGGACAAGCAGCGCTCCAAGACCGGCAAGGGCCCGGAGAAGACGAAGGTGTACTACGCCTACGACGACGACGAGTACCCCAACGGCACCGAAGCCACCGTCATTGAGGACCTGGCCGGCGAGCGCTGGGACATCCGCCCCGACCTCGACAAGGACGCCCAGCAGGACGCCGAACCCTACGGCTACTCCACCCGCTGGACCGACCCCGCCCGGATCGCATGGCTGCTCGACGCCCTCGGCCTGCCCACCCCCGCCGGCACCACCCGCACCACACCCAGCGCACCGGCCACCAGCAGCAGGCCGGCGGCCGCGACCGGCAGCATGCCTGCGCTGCCGTCCCTCGACTCCTACATCCAGCGCGGCCAGCAGTACGCCGCCGCTAACAACACCGCCGCTGAGCCCGAGATCGACCCGGCCACCCTCAACCGCGTCCTGTCCGAAGCCGAAGCCCTCACCATGCAGGCCGCCGTCGACCTGACCAAACCGAAGAAGGACCGCCGCCACCCCCGCCGCGACCTCTGCATCAACTGGGTCCGCGAAGCAGGCGCCGACGGCATCACCGTCGCCGACGTCCGCGCCCGCCTCGAAACGCTCTACCCCGGCGAAACCCCGCCCTCCGACACCGCCATCCAGAACTGGTACGCCGCCCACGACAACATCACCAAGCCCGGCCGCGGCCTCTACGTCTGGACCGACGGCCCCGACAGCACCACCCCGCCTAGCACCCCGGACACCACGACGCAGAACGGCGGCAGTGCGGCCGGCCTGGTCGACGAGCTCCTCGAGGACGCCGCCGAACTGATCGTCTCCACCCAGTACGGCTCCCCGCAGATGCTCCAGCGCAAGCTCCGCATCGGCTGGGACCGCGTCATGGCCCTCATGACCGCCCTCGAGGAGTTCGGCGTCGTCGCTCCCGCCGACGGCAACGACGACCGCGACGTCCTCATCCGCCACGACGATTTGGACGACGTGCTCGAGCAGATCCGCCGCCGCAGCACAGGGGAGTAACAGTGCCCCGCACCGCCCCGGTCGTCGACAGACCGTACGGCCCGCACGCAGTGACCGCCCGTCTCCCCGACGGGCGGCTCCTCATCGCCCGCATCGACCCCACCATCCCCGAGCAACACAGCCCCCTGCAGCGCGCACTCCGCACCGCCGACACCACCCTCACCACCAGGGACCGCTAGATGGAGACCCCGCACCGATACCGACCGCCGCCCTCCTCACCCCCGACACCCTCGACCTCGAGGCCGCCCGCCTCTACGACACCGCCGCCTGGCAGCAGATCGTCACCCACTGGGCCACGACCGCCCCCGAACCCACACCGCGCACAGGGACCGAAAGGACCGAACCTTCCAGGTCTGGCCACGAAGCGGAGGACTGGCGCAGCCTGCTATCCATCCCCATCGACCAGCTCATCACCACAGCCCTGAAAGCCGTACCGGCGGCGCCTCCGACTGCACGGCCGCTACCCGGCCGCTTCGGAGCAGTCCTCCCCGACCGCCTCCACGCCTGGCGCCGCATCGGACAGACCGATCTCCGCCCCTCCACACACCTCGCCTACGCCCGCCAGGTCCTCGCCGAGTGGGGATGGCAGAACACCCGCTACAAGCTCCGCAACGCCGCCGGCGCCCGCTGCCTCTGCGGCGCCCTGCTCACGGCCCACCGCCTCGGCTACGGCTCCGAAGACACCATGAACCGCGCCGCAGCCTGGCTCATCACCGAACTCCGGTCCACAGGCTGGACCGGAGTGATCGGACCGTGGAACCGGGCCCCCGGCCGCACCGCCGACCACGCCCTGGCCCTCATCGACGCGACCACCCGCCGCGCCTCCCACGCCGGCCAGTAGCACTGCGGCGACCGCCATCGCCACCGTTGACCAGACCAAGGAGCCCTGATCATGAAGAGTTGTGTGTTCTGCGCCATCGTCACCGGGAAGGCCCGGGCCGTCATCGTCCGGGAATGGCCCGATGCGCTCGCGGTCCGGCCTCGCAGCGGCGGGGTCAACGAGGGCCATGTCCTGGTCCTGCCGCGTGTTCACGTGGAGGACGCCGGCGCCGACCCGGACGTGACTGCCACGGTCATGCGCCACGCTGCCGAGCTGATGGCCGAGCACCATGCCGCGAACCTCATCACAAGCAAGGGCGCCGAGGCCACGCAGTCCGTCTACCACGTGCGCGTTCACGTAGTTCCTCGTCAGGCGGGTGACGGCTTACCCCTGCCCTGGACACCGCAGCACGCAGCCCGCGTCGCCGCGCAGAACGGAGCCGCCTCATGAGTGCCGTCAACGTGGTCATGGCCCGCGAAACTCTCCCAGCCGACGGCCCGTCGGTCTTCCTCGCCGGACCCACTCCCGACAAGAGCGCACCCGTTCTGTCATGGCGGCCCGCCGCCATCGAGGCGCTGGCCGCGCAGTGGACCGGCAACCAGCAGTTGACCGCCCTGAGCCCCGAGTCACGGCACGGTGAGCGCGCCGACCGCTACGAGGACCAAGTCGACTGGGAGACCGAGGCCCGCGCGGCGGCCTCCGCGATCCTCTTCTGGATTCCCCGCGACCTGCGCACCCTCCCTGGCATGACCACCAACGTCGAATTCGGCCTGGACGTGGCAACCGGCAGGGCTGTACTCGGCTGCCCGCCTGACTGCCCCAACCCCGAGCGCAACCGCTACCTGATCTATGTCGCCCGCCGTCACGGCGTTCCGGTATGCACCACGCTGCACGACACGGTGGCCGCAGCGCTCACCCTCATCACCGCAGCGGGATAGCAGCCGGGACAAACTCCGGACCGTACGCCACGCCCTACCTGCACGGCCCAGTCAGAAGCCCCGGTGTCCCCCGCCCCCTTCCGACCGGGCCGTGCCACCCCGCGAACCCAGCCGCGGACCGCCCCCTACCAGCGCACCACCACGCTGGCGAGCGTCTCGGAGGTAGCCGTGGAACCGGACCTCAAAAGCCGCATACGGCCGACTCGAAGACGCCATCCGAGAACCAACCAGCTCATCGTCATCGCCGGCCAGACCGCCCCCGACTGGAAGCCGAGCAGGTTGAGGACGGGGAGGACGATGACAACCGCGGCCGAACTCGAGCGCGACGCCCACCAGCGACAGCTCCTGACGAGGTATCGATCTCTTCCCGTCGTTGAGCGGCGCCGGATCGCCCGGGCCTCCCCAGAGCTACGCCTTCGGCTCGCCCACGAGGAGCGCCAGATGGCCATGGACCGCTCACCCGGAGCCCTGGCCGCAGTGCTGACACGCGGCCGGGAGATGAAGGCTCGCCACCTGGGCCAGGCCAGCCCGTCGGCTGTGTACACGGCCGCGCGGTCGCCCGCCGCTCGCCGAACCGTGCACACCCGACGGTCGCTGGGCAGCACACTCCGCCTCGCACTGTCCGGTCTGACGACGTCGCCCGCAGCCTGCCGTGGTCCACGTCCCAGGCGCGGCGGGGCGAGCCAGCTGCTTGGGGCCCCCGCGTCGCGACGTGCTCTTCACCGTGTCGGCACAGGACGGGCGCGCGGTGTCCACTCGCTCCTGATCGGATGCTGGCAGGCTTCATCCCCCGAACTACCCGCTGACATCCGCTTGTTGGGCACCCCCTTTGGTCATCTGACCGTCGGTTGAAGCCGTAGAGATTCTGCGGTGTGCCCGCCGAGAAGGAGAGGACACCCCCCACATCATGTCCGCTCACCGTAAGCGCAGTCCTTGGCGCCGTCCCGTCCTGGCTGCCGCTGCGGCCACCGCGCTCGTCGTTCCGGCCGCAGCCTTCGCCACCGCCAGTACCCCGCCCGCCGCACGCGAGGCCGGCCACGCCGGTGCCGCGGTGGCGATGCCGCTGGACGACGACTACTACCAGGCCGCTGCCGGCAAGACCGGCGGCGAGCTCAAGACCGCCCTGCACGCGATCATCAGCGAGCAGACGAAGCTCTCCTACGACGACGTGTGGGAAGCTCTGAAGACCACCGACGAGGACCCCGACACCCCCGCGAACGTCATCCTCCTGTACAGCGGCCGCTCCCAGGCCAAGGACGCCCACGGGGATGGTGCGGACGACTGGAACCGGGAACACGTGTGGGCCAAGAGTCACGGCGACTTCGGCACGCGCCCCGGACCGGGTACCGACATTCACCACCTGCGGCCCGAAGACTCCTCCGTCAATTCCACCCGCGGCAACCTCGACTTCGACAACGGCGGCGACCCGGTCGACCAAGCGCCCGACAGCCGCTCCGACAGCGACTCCTTCGAACCCCGCGACGCCGTCAAGGGCGACGTCGCCCGCATGATCCTCTACATGGCCGTCCGCTACGACGGGTCCGACGGCTTCCCCGACCTCGAAGCCAATGACCAGGTCGGCAACGGTAGCGCCCCGGCGATGGGACGGCTGTCGGTGTTGAAGCAGTGGCACGACGCCGACCCGCCGGATGCGTTCGAGAAGACCCGCAACGACAAGATCTACGGCATACAGAAGAACCGGAACCCGTTCATAGACCACCCCGAATGGGTCGCCGAGCTCTGGAAGTAGCGCACCGCGCCTCTCCGGCGGTGTCCGCCCTGCGAGGGCCCCGGTATTCCGACGGAATACCGGGGCCGAGGACGGTCCGGTCGTACTGCCCCAGAGCGCTCTGGGCACCGGGCCTGACCCGCGCACCCATGCCGGCGCGGACTGATCTCAACCCTAGTCCGCGCCCCTGGCCGCGGTTTACTGCACTGCCACCCGGCCCGGGTGCTGCCGAACGCCAAGGCGACGCCCCGAGCCGACCCGAGAGATTGCCGCCCAGTCAGACAGACTTGCTGAAGGTGATGTCGAGCGGGTGCAGCGGTCCGGCTGGCTCACGCGGCCTTGGCCCCGCTTCTGCCGCTCAAGCTCGGCGCACGCCTGCTGCTCTGCAGCCCGCTGCTCCTGGAAGGCGTCGGTACTGCTGGGTTCGGCGGCGAACGCGGCGCCGCTGCGGGCCATCGACTCTTTGAAGCCGTCCAGTAACCACTGCTCGACGGCGGTATCGCGGGCCTGCTCAGGCACCGGTGTACCGGCGTCAGTCCTCTCAAGTGGCCCAGGCCCGTCGCGACGGCCACTTCCACGCCAAGCGCAAGGCCAAGACCCGGATCAGGCGCGCGGTGCGCACCCCGATCCGCAAGGCGAAGAAGAAGGCCCTCAACCTCGCCTTCACCCCCGTTTCCGCCGTCCTGCGCGCCCTGCTCGTTCTGACGAACCTCGAAGCCGACCGCTGACAGACGATCTACTCCACAGACTCCCGCCCACAACCAGCGTGAGCACCCTGAGTACCGGTCACACCAGCCCTTTGACATGCGTTCAAGTTGGCGGAGGTTCACTGCGATCAGCCTGTCAGGATCGTCGCCCTGCTCGCCGCCCAGGAAGCCGCCCGCCCCACGATCACCAACCGCGTCACCGACATCGTCCCCGCTCAGACGCCTCCAGTGAGCATCGGCTGACCGTCACCGATCACCGGGCCCGCCGACCTGACGGTCGGCGGGCCCACAACGTCAGGTCATCGAGCGCAGCCGGTCCAGTTCGCTGCCGATCGCATCTCGCAGCACGTCATGCTGCGGACCGAGACTGAACTGCTCGTCGCTCCACCGGTCACGTGGATAGAGCCACACCGGAGCACCCACCACATCGGCCGGCTCCCACTCGAACCGCGGCCAGACATGCGCATGCAGGAACGGGTCTGTATTTCCCAGGATCTCCAGATTGACCCGCCGGAAAGTCGGGTCCAGCCGCCGGCAGGCACACTCGACGGCTTCGCCGAGCTGGTCCATGTCGGACAGGAACGACAGCCGCTTTGCCTTCGGCAGGTCCGACAGCCGCTGCACATCCGGTTCATCCACGAGGAGAACCGAGTAGCCCGGCAGGAACTGAACATCCCCGATCACCGCGAACCCCGACGTCAACCGTCGCATCACGGTCGGGTTTTCACCCCTCAGCGCAGTCCCGATCCGATCCCTCCGCCAGTCACCAGTCATGGCCAAAACCTACATTCCGGTGATCAAGGACCGCTCCTCGTTCCCCACCCTCCTCACACAGTTCAAAGACCAAGCAGTGAGGCGAGGAGCGACCCCGGCCGTTTTTCAAGGCTGTGGCGGATATTTCGTGACGGTCACCATGCCATCCGATACAGGGGCGGCCGCCGCGTAGGGTCACGGCATGTCTGACAGGTTCGATGTAGCTGAGGCACTGGCTGGTGGGTGCCCGGCGCGGGCGGATGCATGGGCATTCGTCCGAGGCTTTGCTGCTGCCTGGTCCGCCCCGGTGTCGCTGGCTGATGGGTTCACATCGGCTGATGTGCAGCGAGCTGAGGACCGTCTTGGGTTGCGTCTCCCAGTCGCTCTCAGGGAGGCGTATGCGTTGTTCGGTCGACGGCGTGACCTGGTTGCGCAGCAGAATCCGTGGCTGGAGCCGGACGAGCTGCTGCTCGATCCTTCCGGTGAACTGTTGGTGTTCCGCAGCGAGAACCAGGGCTGCGCCGGGTGGGGTGTGGCCCTGGCCGATCTTTCCCGTGAGGATCCACCGGTCGCCCTGTTCGGTGATCGCCTGCCCGGTTCCAGCCGACTTGACTTCCTCGACCGCTTGTCGCTGGCCTGTGTGGAAACCGTCCTGAGCGAAGCCGCCGCGGCCGGTGGGACTGAGGGCCGCACCTGTCAGGCAACGCCCGAGGTTGTTGCCTGTCTGGAGGAGCAGTTCGCTCGGGTGGCTTTGCCGCCGTATCCAGCGTGGTTCGAGCCCATGGGGCCGCCCGTTCGCTGGTTCTCTTCCGCTGGTTTGCTGCTCTGCCTGGAGCCCGGCTTGGAGGGGATGGACCTCGTTGTCACCGGTATGACGGCGGCTGATGTCCAACGTGCAGTCGAAGCCATTCCCGGTCCCTGGCCGCCCGCAGGCCCTCCGGTAACTGAGGTGGTTGACGATCGCGAGTGGGTTCTGCCGTTCTGACTCTCACGGCGGCTGGGTGAGGACGAGCGCGCGCAGGCAAGCACGCGGCATCCCTGCGGTTCGCGGAGAACGTTCCGTTCACCGCGGCGCACGCGGTGGACGCCATGGACTGGAGAAGCGTGGACTGGTCGGTGGCTCATGCGGCTGCAATCGCCTGGAACGCGGTGAAAGCGGGGGAGCCGCTCACGGTCCTGTCGCTGGAGCCCGAGCTGTACGCGGGCACGGGCATCACTGCGCTGAATCCGACCTGACTACCTCCAGTGGGTTGCAGACGCCTTGGCATGGCCGACCCGTCCTGCCCGCCATAGGCTGGACATCTGCCCAGGGGGGCCGCTCATGGAGGCGCCCATGCCCCGTCCGATCTGGAATGGCGCTATCTCGTTTCTTGGTCTGGCCACTTCTCTGAACTAACTGAATAGCCTCCGAGTGAGGGATCAACGTTCGCACTTCGCTTCCGGCGGGGTGCTTCTTCGTTTTCGGGGGAGGGGGGAGGAGGAGGGCACGCGATCTTCGTACGACTGCGGCGGGTTCTGCGGCGCTGTTAGCCTGCGGTCCATGATCAAGGCGGGGTTGGCAGGTCGAATAGGCCGGATGGCGGGGGACAGTGGGCCGGAGCGCGTGCTGGTCGCCGCCAGTTTCGTCAACCGGGTCGGCAATGGTCTGTTCAACGCGGCGTCGGCGCTCTATTTCACTTTGGTCGTGGGCCTGCCTGCGGTGCAGGTCGGCGCCGCGCTCACCATCGCCGGAGTGATCGGCTTGTGCGCGGGGATACCTGGGGGTCATCTCGCTGACCGGCGCGGCGCACGCGTGATCATGATGCTGGCCCTCGCGGTCCAGGCGGTATCGATGGCGGCCCTCGTCCTCGTCGAGAACTGGGCCGCACTCACGATCATCGCGACGGTCGACCAGATCGCCGCGGCGGTCGGAGGGGCGGCGTGGGGGGCCCTGGTGGCCCGGGTCGGGGGTGAGCGACCGGCCATGTTCCGGGCGAAGCTGCGCACCTTCGTCAACCTGGGGGTCGTCCTGGGAACAGTGGGTGCCGGGCTGGCGCTGGCCGCGGACACCCGCGGAGCCTATGTCACGCTGATTCTCGGCAACGCGGCGAGCTTCGCCGTGTGCGCGGTGCTTCTGCTTCTGCTGCCCCGCTATCCGGTGCTGGCAGCGCCGCCGCGGCAGCGGCGCTGGCTCGTCTTCGCGGACCGTCCGTTCCTGACGTTCACCGCCCTCTACGGGGCCATGGGACTGCAGTACCCGGTGGTCTCCCTGCTCCTGCCGATCTGGATCTCTGAGCACACCGAAGCGCCGCGTTGGACGGTGGCCGCGCTGTTCGCCGTCAACTCTCTCTTCTGTGTGCTGATGCAGACCAGGATCGGCTCCCGTATCGAGACCCCGTACGACGGCGGCCGGGCGTTTCGCACTGCGGGGCTGCTCTTCCTCGTCAGCTGTCCGATGATGGCGCTGGCGGCGTACGCCCCTGTCTGGGCCGCGGCAGGGCTGGTCCTGGCGGCGATCTTCGTCCATAGCCTGGGAGAGGTCTGGGAGTCCTCGGCGTGCTTCGCCCTTGGTTTCGGTCTTGCCCCCGGCCATGCTCAGGGCCAGTACCAAGGTGTCCTCGGCCTCGGCTTCAACGCGGGCCAGGCTCTTGCCCCTGCGATCCTCACCACGGTGGTGCTAGGCCTCGGCACGGCGGGCTGGCTGCTGCTGGCGTTGTTCTTCGCAATGCTGGGTGCTGCTGGCCCATCTCTTGCCCGCTGGGGTATGCGGACCCGGCCGCAGCCGGGCGTTGGTGCGGAAGCGACGAGATGACCAGGGAGTAGGTGCCTGCTCGGTGCCTGATCACTCCTGCAGTGCGGATCGTGGCGTCGGCAGCCCCAGCAGTACGGGGCCGCTGGACGCTGCCGCGTCGATCTGGCCGATCTTGGATTCGGCCCCCGCGAGGCTGATGCGGAGTCCCTCGATCTCGCCGAGCCAGCCTTCCCGGTCGGCTTCCGCAATCCGGTCGGTCAGGTTGTCGCGGATCTCCACCAGCCGGCCGCGCTGGGCAGGGTCGGGGCGTAGGAGCGCGCAGCGGACGCAGGCGTGCTCGTGGATGCAGGCGGTGCCGTAGGCGCGGGCGCAGGTGCCGACGGAGAGCTTGCGGCGTTCGAAATGGCCAAGGAAGTCCTCCCACTCGGCGTCAGTCGGCGTCCGGTACTCCTCGGCCGGGCGCAGGGTGCGGCGGAGGGCGATGAAAGACCGGTGGGCCTCAATGGTCTCGGTGGGGTAGACGGCGTTGTATCCCATGGTGGTGTTGATGTTGGCGTGGCCGGCGATGACCTGCGCGATGTGGGGCGGCAGGCCGGTGCGGATGGCGTCTGTGATGAACATCCGGCGGAAGTCCTGCGGGGTGAAGGTCAGGGGATGGCCGGCCGCGTCGGTGAGCCGCAGGAAGGCGACGGTCTCCTTGAGCTCCGCGGCCGCCGTGGTCGCCCGGGACATCAAGGCGGAGCTGGTGGTGGTTGAGCCCGACCAGGTCGACTTCACCACCGCCTTGCCGCACATGATGCGGGCCCTGGACTACCCGATGGGGAACGCGTCCACGTTCTCCGAGCACATGGCCTACCGGAAGATCTCCGATCTTGGTCTGCGGGTCGTGGTCGGCGGTCTCGGCCCGGATGAGTTCCTGATGGGCTACGTCCGCCAGGCCCTGGTCCTCTTCGGCCCCGACGCCGTGCTGAACGCCGGCCTGGACGCTTACCGGCCGCTGGCCGCCAAGCTCCTGCATGCCGCCGGCGAACCTCTGGACCCGGCGGAGGCGGTCACCCGGCTGATCCTCCGCGGGCCCGACCCCGACGGCCGCCTCCGCGACCTGGTGGCCGACGCGATGGCGCGCGCGGGTGGAGACCTCGCGCGCGGCCTGACGCTGGCGGACCTGGCGACGGCCTGGAGGCCGCTGGTGATGACCAGCGACAAGCTCGCTTCTGCCTACGCGCTCGAACGCCGGTCGCCCTACCTGGCCCGCGACCTGGTCGAGCTGCCCTACCGTCTGCCGGTCGAGCACAAGATCACCGATCCGGCCCAGGGCAAGCGGATCCTGCGGGACGCCGCCAAGGCCCTCGGCCTGCCTCGCGAGGTTTGGGGGAGCCGGGACAAGCTCGGGTTCGCCTCCCCGGTCCCGTTTTGGCTCAACGACAACCTCGCGGCCTGGGCCGACACCCAGATCCGCATGGCCCTCACCGACGCTCCGCCCGCATTCCGGCCCCTGCTCGAGGGGGGTTTGAAGCCCGGCGGCCGCTTCGACCGTACCCGCATGCAGGCTCTCATGGCAGCTGCTTGGTTTTCGGAACAGACCGTGAGGGCTGCCGCATGATCCCCAACTCCGTTACTACGGTGAGGGGATGCACTCCGAGACACCCGCCACCGAGGAGCTGGCCGCCGCCCGCGGAGCCGTCGCGATCATCACCAACCGCCGCGGCGAACTCCTCCTCCACCTCCGCGATGACCTCCCTGCCATCGCTTGGCCCGCCCACTGGAGCCTGTTGGGAGGCGGCTGCGACCCCGGCGAGCTCCCGGCCACCGCGATCGTCCGCGAGCTCGACGAAGAAGCCGGCCTGGCCGCGGACTCGCTGACCGAGCTGTTCGAGACCCGCGACGAACACGGCTCCGGGCAGATCATCACCTTCTTCGCCGCCAGCTGGGACGGCGACGAGACTCGCCTCCCCCTCTCCGAGGGCGTCAAGCTCCAGTTCTTCGCCCCCGAGCACCTCGACATCCTCACGATCCCGCCATACATCCGTGCCGGGATCCACCGCCATCTGGCCGCCCGGCCCTCCTGACCACCGCGCCCTTCCGGGCGGGGCAAGGGTGGGGGCCGCCCACGGCGGCCCCACCCGAAGGGACACCCCGAGCATGAAGATGACCGTCATTGGATGCGGCTACCTCGGCGCCACCCACGCCGCTTGCATGGCCGAACTCGGCCACGAGGTCCTGGGCATGGACTGTGACATCGACAAGGTCCACACCCTCAACTCCGGCAAGGCCCCGTTCTACGAACGCGACCTCGACGGCCTCCTCGCCAAGCACACCGCGACCGGCCGGCTCCGCTTTACCGCCTCCTACGGCGAGGCCGCCGACTTCGCTGACCTGCACTTCATCGGCGTCGGTACCCCGAACCAGCCCGGCAGCGACGCCTACGACCTCACCCACCTCTTCGACGCCGTCCGCCGCCTGGCCCCCGGACTGATGACCCCGGCCGTCGTCGCGGTCAAGTCCACCGTCCCCGTCGGCACGGCACCCCGCGTCGCCGAGATCCTGCGGGAGCACGCGCCCGCCGGGGACCTCGTCGAGGTCGCCTGGAACCCGGAGTTTCTCCGCGAGTCCTTCGCGGTCGACGACACCCTCCGCCCGGACCGCCTCGTCCTCGGCTTCAACACAACCCACTCCTGGGCCGAGGCCCTGCTGCGACAGGCGTTCGAGAAGATTATCGAGTCGGGGACGCCGACGATCGTCACGGACTGGCCCACCGCCGAGCTCGCCAAGGGAGCCGCGAACTCCTTCCTCGGCACCAAGATCTCCTTCATCAACGCGATGGCCGAGGTCTGCGAAGCCTCCGGCGCCAACGTCGCCGAGCTCGCCGACATCCTCGGCCACGACCACCGCATCGGCCGCCACGGCATGCGGCCCGGCCTCGGCTTCGGCGGCGGCTGCCTGCCCAAGGACCTCGCTGGCTTCATCAACCGCGCCGACGACCTCGACGCTGGGCAGGCCGTCGGTATCCTCCGCGAGGCCGCCGCCGTCAACGCCCGCCGCCGCCAGCGCGTCATCGACCTGGCCCGCGAGGACCTTGGAGGTGACCTGCGGGGCAAGCGGATCACCGTCTGGGGCGCCGCCTTCAAGCCCGAGACCGACGACATCCGCGACTCGCCCGCCCTCGCTGTCGCCCAGGCCCTGCATGACCTTGGCGCCACCGTGACGGTCACCGACCCCAAGGCCCTGGACAACGCCCGCAAGCTCCACCCCGAACTCGACTACGTCGAGGACCCCATCGCCGCCGTCGACGACGCGGACCTGCTGCTGCACCTGACCGAGTGGCACCACTTCACCACCATCGACCCCAAGCGCCTCGCCACCCGCACCACCACACCCAAGGTCATCGACGCCCGCGGCACCCTCGACGCCGACCAGTGGCGCGAGGCCGGCTGGACGACCCGGCACCTCGGCCGCTGAAGCCCAGGGGCCGACAGGGGCACGTTTCCGGGAAACCTCGAACGCCGCCGGGGGCCACAGTCTGATGACGGTGACCCCCGGCGGCGTTGGCTCGCAGGTTAGCCGTGGGGCGGGAAGCAGGTCGCCCAGGAGGCCCCGCATCCGGCGCTCGATCTCGTTTCGGACGGACGGCCTCGACGCCCTGCCCGGCCGGGTCGTCGAGCTTCCGGTCCAGATACGTCTTCCCTGGGACGACTGGGCAAGCGTCCCCACAACCCATGGTGATCACAACGTCGCCGCCTGCTGCACCGCTGGGGAAGAAGCGATCAACCCCACACCGCCGTCGGCGAGGCGAAGGTAACCGCGGGCTGCGGCTGCCAGAGCTGAAGGAGCCGGATGCCAGGCCGGGGCCGTTTGTCACTGCCGCCCCTCACACTGGGCCCATGAACCCGGGCAACAGGCTCTTCAGCAACGGCGATCTCGCCGAAACCCTGAACCACCAGCTCGGCAAGATCGCCAGCGCGGTCGCCGGATGGAACGAGAACGAACTGCTGACGCTTCCGCAGGCTGACGTCTACGAGGCACTCAGGGAACGGTTCATCGTCGAGCCCATCGTCCTCGACCGGGATGGCATCACCGCCGAACCGATCGAGGACAGCTTCATGACCACCCGCCACTTCGGCGAGGCCGTCAACGTCAAGGTGACGACCGTGACCCTGGTCGTTCCCATCACCGGTGACCAGGAACTCCTGGGGCTTCGGCCCGACCACTTCACGCTCAGTCCGCCCACGGCCACGGTTAGGAGCGGCGAGCTCAGGATCCACTGGAGCGGACCGGTCAATCCCGCCCCGAGCGTCGTCCGGCAGGGTGTCGACAAACAGCTCGACGACATCCAGCAATGGCTGGACTGGAGCACAAGGCAGGTCCACGCATACAACGAGGCAGCAGGCCAGCGGATCGTCAGCGAAGTCCAGGCCCGCAAGGAGCGAGCCCTGGCCAACCGCAACCTCCAGGCATCCCTGGGCTTCCCCATGCGGAAGCGCTCCGACGCAGACACCTACGCGGCCCCAATCACCCGAAAGCGGATCGTTCCTCGACGAACCACCCCCGTCGCTCAGCCGTTCCGGCCGGAGCCGGCCCTCGACGAGATGCAATACGAAGCCGCACTCGAAGTGCTCTGGCACCAGCGGAACCAGCTCGAACGCGCCCCCACCACGGTCGCGAAGATGGGGGAGGAGCAGATCCGAGACCTGCTCCTTGTCCAGCTGAACAGCCACTTCGAGGGACAGGCCGCCGGCGAGGTCTTCAACAACGTCGGCAAGACAGACATCCTCATCCGCGTCGAGGACCGGCACATCTTCATCGGCGAGTGCAAGATCTGGCGCGGCCCCAAGACCATCACCGAGACACTCGACCAGTTGCTGAGCTACCTGACCTGGCGCGACACCAAAGCAGCCCTGGTCCTCTTCATTCGCTCCGGAGTGCCCAGCGACGCAATCACCAAGGCCATCGCCAAGTTCCGCGAGCACCCCAGCTACAAGCGGGAAGGGCGGCAGGTTCCCGGCGAACGGCACGACTTCGTCTTCACCGCCACCAGCGACCCCAACCAAGAGATCAAGCTGGCCTTCCTCCCCTTCCACCTTCCCAAGCCCCGCAGCAACAGCTAACGAACCCGGACACCCCAGTGGCTACCGTCCGGAGTCAGTGGCAGGTCGAATACACGGGTTACGACGCCTCCGAGTGCGGCACAGAAGTAGCAGCGCAACACGCACAGACTTGACAGGGAAGCCATGTGCCCGTTCTCCGGCGACTGCGCCTCCCGCGACCGCCACGAAGAGCGGCTGCGCGCCCACCCGCACGTCGCCGCCGACGTGCTGCGCATGGAGTACGTCTCGATGGCGCTCAACGAGCAGATGTCCCTGTACGGGCCCGCCGGATCGCTCTACTTGGCACCAGGTGATCCGGGTGGCCTGTTCTCGCTCCGCGACCCGGGCGATGCGGGAGTGGGCCCGTAAGAAGGCCAGTATTGGAGGGTTGAGTGGGGAAGGGTGATGGGGTTGGCGCATGGCGCTGGGCCTTGATCGGGCCGGGCGGAACCGCGTGCTTTGTCGGGGGAGGGAGTAGGAGCGTGGGTTTGTTGAGTCGGCGTTCGGCGCAGGACGACGATGACGGTTTGGGCACGGCGGGAGGGCGGTGGCTCGAGGGTCGGGTGGTTTCCGGCGAGGAGGCTTGGTTCGACGGGGTGGAGTTCGTCGGCGGCTATGCGGTGCTGCGATGGGACACCGGCCGCGGCGGGGTGGGCCTGGCCCACTCATTGATCGACGGGAACGCCACAGTCTCGGCGGTCGTCAACGCGCTGGTGGACCGGCACGGCCAGCGCCTCGCCCGCCGGTATGCGTGTGTGGTTGTGGCGCAGGCGGGCACCCAGGTGGTCGACCACGAGGTGCCGCGGCTCATCGCGTACGACATCGGCGGCCACGAGCAGTACGAGACGAGGTGGGCCCCGCTCGCGGCGGTACTCGGGCAGCCGGCGCCGTACTGGTCCCTGCGTGACCGCGATGCGATCGCGGCATGGCGCCCTGGCGTACCGCCGGCGGTGGTTCCGGCCTGCCACGTCGTCAAACCGATCGCGGCGCTCACCGAACTCGCCGCCGCCGAGCCAGACGGTTCCCCGGCCGCCGCCCTGTGCTGGTACCTCGCGCGCGAAGTACGCCGCCGGGATCACAAGTCCACCACCAGCAACATCGCCGACCTACGTGAGAACCAGGCCAAGGGAGGCGACGGCGCCCATCTGGTCCTCGGCGCCGTCCCTGCCGAACTCCTGCGCCCCGCTGCTGAGGAGCCGCCGGAGACGGCGTCGCGAACTTCGCCCAGCGGTGGGACGGCGGCCACGACTGGCACACCGGCGCCCCGGAGAGCGTGAAACCCGACTCCTGCGCCACCGCCCGCGAGTGGGCCGACCGCTTGGTGCCGGCCGACCCGGAGCAGGCCCCGACCGTCCTGGAGAAGGAACTGCTCGACAACACCCGCGAAGGAACGTCCGCGGCAACGGACCTGCCGGGAGATAGGGCTGTACCCCTGGCCCGGTGACAGCGCCGAAACCGTCTCCCGCTTCTTTCCGGTTTGACAAAAGGTGCATTTATTGATCAATTGGATATTAGGCAAGGCGTGGGGACCGGTCCTTGTCGGCCGAGTCTGCGGCGCGCTTGCTCCCAACCGGCCTCGTGCACAGAGGCCCTCAACCAGTCACCTCGACCATTCAGTCATGCCCAGGTCCACGCATGGAGCTGCGCAGGTCGTGTAGTCGTGTCCTGCCTGCTCCATCTCTCATCCCTCTCCAGAGCCAAGGCGCGAGGGGATGCTCCCCGGCCGGGGCTGGCGCCAGAGGGAGGACGCGGTGGGAGACGAACGGCCACGACCTCACGGCGAAGGGCGATCGGGCGACGATGAGCGCGGGCGCCAAGATCCTTTCGTGGAGCACGTCGCACCCGATCCGTCGGAGCCCGCGCAACGCACGGTAAATCTGCGAGGGTTGCTGGGAAACAGTGATCGGGAAGGGTATCAGCGGATCTACTTCTCGACCGATCTCGATTATTTCGCCGAGTTCAAAGCCGAGGACGTCGTCCACACCGAACCGATCTCGGCTGACCAGCCGCCCTTCGTGGGTCTTGACGCCACAAGCGCGAACATCAAACGGGACGCGAGTATCCAGTACAGCCGGATCAGTCCGGCGGGCGAGCCTCCGGACGAGTTCGACATGGACATCAGGGTCGGTCCGCAGGCGATCGAGGCATCGGGCTTGTCTGCTTGGGCGCAGCTCTGGCTAAGGCCGCGGACCTATCTCACGGCGGATCAGCGGTGCAATGGGGGCGGCGGGGGCGTTACCCAACCTGCCTACCCCTGTCCTACCCACGTTCAATTTCATACCTGCCCGGGCAACGGCAACACATGTCAGGGCAATACCTGCGAAGGCTACGGGACCTGCCAGACGTGTCCGCAGACCTGTGCGCAGACGTGCAACCAGGCCACCTGCCATACCTGCGAAACCCAGTGCAACCAGCACACATGCCAGACCTGTGTCACCTGCGCCACGCAGTGCAACGAAGTCACCTGTAACACCTGTGTCCAGTACACCTGTCCGGCGCGATGCATACCTTTGCCCACGCAAGGCGCCTGCCCCACCCGCAGGTGCTTTTGACCAGGGGCGTGGACAGGTGAAGGAAGAACACGAAAGGGTGGAAGGGGCTGCTGCGTGGGCGACGCCGCCGCTCTCGTCAGCGCGTACGGCCCGTGCGTCGGCAGTCGCCCGGGACGTCGCCGAGCGGGTGCGGACCCCGGAGCGCGTCATGGCGGCGACGGCCGCCGCGGCCGGACAGACGGCCTTTCCGCTAACCGCCCGCTGGGTGCCGTGGAGCCTGGCCCAAGGAGACGCCGGGCTGGCCCTCATGTGCGGATACGCCGACTCCTGCTTCCCGGACGAAGGCTGGGACATCGCCGCACACCGGTACCTGCGTACGGCGGCGAACGCGGTGCAGGAGGTGGCCTGGCCGCCCCCGGCACTTTTCGAGGGACTGAGCGGCCTGGCCTTCGCCGCGGAATCACTGTCCCGCGGAAACACCCGCTACCAAAGGTTGGTGCACGCCATCGATGCCGCCCTGCTCCCCCGGACAGTCCAGCTCTCCGATGAGCTGTCGGCCCAGCAGGGCGGCCTGAATGTCGGCGTGTTCGACCTCATTTCCGGCCTTACCGGCATCGGTGCCCGGCTGCTCGCGCGTCGGGAGGACGGCGCAGCGGCCGACGGGCTGCACGCGGTGCTGACCGGTCTGGTCTCGATGGCCCGAGAGGTAGACGGGCTTCCTCGTTGGCACACTCCGTCGCATCTGATGGGCGACGAGACTACGGCGCGACAGTATCCCCATGGCGTGCTCAACTGCGGGCTGGCGCATGGAGTGCCGGGCCCACTGGCGTTGATGGCTCTCGCCCTGGAAGAGGGCGTGGAGATTCCGGGCCTGTCGGAAACGGTCTGGCACTTGGCTCAATGGCTGGTCGCCCATCGGTTGGAGACCGACACGGGAGTGAGCTGGCCGGCGATGATTCCCCTCACGTCCGAGGGAAAGCTCGAAAGGCCGCCGACGAGCCATACCGCTTGGTGCTACGGCACCCCCGGGGTGGCTCGTTCCCTCTGGCTCGCCGGCCGGGCCCTGGGGCAACCGAGCCTGTGCGACCTGGCGATCGACGGCATGGCCGAGGTCTATCGGCGGGACACCGCCGAACGTGGTATCGATTCGCCCACTTTCTGCCATGGCGTCGCGGGCTTGCTGCAGGTCACCCTGCGCTTCGCGCACGACACTGGGCGCCCCGAGTTCACTCGGTGGGCGAACACCTTGACCGATCAGATTCTCGAGCGGTACGAGCCGGACTCCTTGCTGGGCTACCGCGATCTGGAGCCCGGAAACCGGCGGATCGACCACGCCGGACTCCTGATCGGTTCACCCGGCGTCGCTCTGGCCCTCCTCGCCGCGAGTACCGGGGTGCGGCCGGATTGGGATCGGCTCTTCCTCCTCGCCTGACGGAAGGACTTCTCTGATGACGAAACCGACCGTGCGCCGCGACCGGAGCACGCCCCGACCCGGGTCTCGGGCGATGCCCCGCTACCAGGTGCTGGACCGGATCCTGGTACGGGCGCCGCTGCTTCCCGTCGAGGCGTATCTCTCCCTGGGCGGTGAGGGGGCCGCGGGATCCGACGGGAGCCGCTCCGCCGCGGACGCGGCGGAGCTCATGCCTCGTGACCCCCGCGTCCGCAGGGCGCTGGCGGTGGGGAGCAATGACCTTTTCGAGGCGCTGGAGCGAGCGGAGGCCGATGGCGGGAAGGTGTCCGCTCTCCGCGGCAAGCTCCTTCGCTACCTGATCAGGATGTCGACCAGGCCGACACCTTATGGGCTGTTCGCCGGGGTCGGGCTCGCCCGTTGGGGATCTGGCACCGACCTCGCGCTGTCCGCCGAGGCGCCCGTGATACAGACGCGGCCGGACATGGAATGGCTGCTGAGTCTGGTGTTCGCGCTGGAGGCGCGGCCGGAGATCCGTAGACACCTGCGCTTCTTTGCCCATTCGGGAGCCTTCTGCCATGCCGGCCGCGTGTTCCTCGTGGAGCGAGCACCCGGCGGAAGATCGGCCGAGTCCGACCCTGGGGTTTCGATTCGCGCGGGGCCGGCGGTGCGCCGTGCGCTCGCCCTGGCGCGTACTCCGATCGCCTACGACGAGCTCGTCGACGGGCTGCTCTCCACACCGGGTGCGACCCCGGAGAAGGCCGGGCGACTGATCGATCAATTGTGGGAGCAAACGGTTCTGCTGACCGATCTGCGTCCTCCGCTCACCGTGGCCAGCCCCGCGCATCACGTGCTGGACAGGCTCAGCGCGATACCCGCCGCGAAGGAAGCCTGCGCCTCCGTGCGACGCGTACTGGACGCCATGGAAACCTGGGGCGGACTCGCCACGGAGCGCGGACCTGCCGCGCACCGCGAGCTGCTGGCGCTGGCCGGATCGGCCCACTCCAACTTCTCCAGGACCCCGATCCAGGTCGACATGGCTCTCCCGCTCGCGGGCCGTGAGATCAACAAGGCTGTCGGGGAGGAGGCCGTTCGTGCCGCGCAGCTGCTGCTGACGCTGAGCCCCTGGCCGGCCGGTCCCCCGCACCTGGACGCGTACCGGCAGGCGTTCGAGCACCGCTACGGGGCGGGCCGTGAAGTGCCTCTGCTGGAGCTGATCAACCCGGACTTCGGCCTCGGTCCGCCGGCGCTCCACAGCCAGGGCGCCCTTCCGGCCAGCATCGACGCGGCCGCCTTCGCGCGACGCCAACGAACCCTGCGCGACCTGGCCCTGGACGCCATGCGTGAGCACCGC
Source organism: Streptomyces sp. NPDC033174 (assembly GCF_055577795.1). Classification (NCBI taxonomy): domain Bacteria; kingdom Bacillati; phylum Actinomycetota; class Actinomycetes; order Kitasatosporales; family Streptomycetaceae; genus Streptomyces; species Streptomyces sp. NPDC033174. Next base: position 40,494 of record NZ_JBVIPQ010000013.1, on the reverse strand, counting down.
CAGGTCGTCCGGCTGACCGATGAGACCCTGGCTCGGCTGCGGACTTGCTCGCCGGAGCAGGCAACGTTTCCCCCCTCTTTGGACATCGCGCTTTTCGTCGCCGCCGAATCCCCATCATCCCTCGACGCTGGTGAGTTCCAGATCATCGTTGGCCCCAACCTCGGGGCGCCCGCGGCCGGACGCAACCTCGGCAGGTTCGCACAGCTGCTGGGTCCCGAAGCCGAGACGGTGCTCCGCCAGGCCGCCGACGCCGAGGAGACCCGCGCCCCCGACCGCCTGTGGGCGGAACTCAGCTATCTGCCGCACCGGCTGCGCTCGGCGAATGTGGCCGTCCGTCCCCTAGTCCGTGACCACGAGATCACCGTAGGCGCCACGGCGGGAGGGCCGCCCGAACGCGTGATTCCCGTCGCGGACCTGACCGTATCGGTGCGTGACGGCCGGTTCCGCCTGTGGTGGCCCGCGGGGGAGACGCAAGTGCTCGCCTGCGCGGGACACATGCTGAACTCGTTCCAGGCGCCCGCTGTGTGCCACTTTCTCGATGAGCTGACCCGGGCGGGAGTGGCGCAGTTCAGCGGCTTCGACTGGGGGCCAGCTGCGGACTTCCCGTTCCTGCCGCGGGTGGAACGGGGCCGGATCGTTCTCGCTCCGGCCCAGTGGCGGCTCGACGGCCAACTGCCGTCCAAGTCGCCCGACGACTTCGCGCGGGGCTTGAGGGACTGGCAGCAGGCGTGGCAGGTCCCCCGGTATGTCTACCTGACCGAGGGAGACAACCGACTGCTGTTGGACCTCCAGAACGGAGCCCAGGTGGAGCAGTTGCGCGCCGTCTACGACCGCGGACAAGGGGCCCTGCTGCAGGAGGCCCTGCCGTCCCCCGAGCAGGCATGGACCCGCGGCCCGGAGGGGCATCACGTGATCGAGCTGGTGGTACCGATGGCGCAGCGCGGCGCCGGTGCGAGCGAGACCCCACGCGTGGCTGCACCGTCGGCCGCGGTACCTGCGGTGCCGGTTGTCCCCTTGATCCCCCTGAGCAAGCGGATGCGCCCACCCGGCAGCGACTGGCTGTTCACGAAGCTGTACTGCCCCAAGGTATTCGCGGACGACCTGATTACCGGCCACATCGCTCCCTTCTGCCAGTTCGTATGCCAGAGCGGTCTGGCAGAAGACTGGTTCTTCATCCGTTACGCCGATCCCGACTTCCATGTCCGCTTGCGCTTCCGTGGAGATCCCGGGCGGCTGACCCACGAACTCGCGCCACAGCTGTTCTCATGGGCGTCAGGGCTGATGACCGAGGGAATCTGCGCACATTTCTGCTTGGACACCTATGAGCGCGAGATGGAACGGTACGGCGGCCTCCGGGGCACGACGGCGGCGGAGAGACTCTTCTGCGCCGACAGTCGAGCGGTCGCCGACCTCCTGCACCTTCGGCAGCGGGCGCGATCGGACATCGATCCCACCCTGTTGGCGATGCTCAACACCGACGATCTGCTCGCCGGTCTGGGACTCGACGAAGCCCAACGCCTTCACTGGTATGGGGAGAACGTCGTCGCCAATCGCGAGACCGGGTGGGAGTATCGGCGGCGCAAGGAGGACTTCCGTCACCTCCTGGCCCGTCCGGAGCATCCACCTCCCCAAGCCGGAGGCATGGCTGCGGCCGACATCCTCAACTCCCGGCGCCGCAAACTGGGCGTCGTACGCGAAAGCTTGGTCGCACCTCGCCATGATGGACAGCACGCGACACCCCTGCCGCATCACGCCGCAAGTTTCGTGCACCTGAGCTGCAACCGTTTGATGGGCTCCGAATGGCCGTCAGAGAGCGCAGTCCTAGGGCTGCTGCTGCGAGCACGCATGGCGTTGGACCGGGCACCTCTGCAAGCATCGGCGGAGAGCAGACCCTAGCGGCGTCTCGGCCACCCTGCTCAGGGGTGACCCCACACCTGCTCGCGATTCCCAGTCTGGAGTGCGATGACCTCCGTGGGGCAGGGTGCCGGTTTGTTCCTCGGCCGATGATCAGGGCTGGTTCGCGATCCGCCGGCCGAGCTGTTCGAGGAACTCCTGCAAGCTGGACGCGGCGACCTCGTAGTCGTCCAACCAGGAAGTCGTGGTGGACTTCCAGACTTGTCCGCTGTCTCCGATCGCGAACAGATGGCCCCCGCCGTCGCTGGCGAAGACCAGCGCGATCGATTCGCCATCAATCGGAGCGGGGCCGTACTCGCGGAAGTGCTCCGCCGCCGTCGCAGGTGAGTGGATGAAGTACCCGCTGTCGACGTCGGGCAGCGAAGCCTCGCTGATCACCCAGTAGAGCGTGGTCAGGTCAGATGGGATCGGCGTCAGGTCCACGAGCGCGTCCGTCGCCTGGTGGCTGTCGTCGGTTGCGGCATCACGGCGTTGTGGCCGGGCGGGAAGCCGTGCGTCGGGAGGAAGGACAGCAGCAGCTTCGTCAGCGCCGCGTCGGCCTGCTCCCACCAGGACCGGACCCACTCCGCGTCAAGCCGCTCGGCGGCGACCTCCAAGCCGCCGTCGACCGCATTGCCGCGACCGTCCACCGCACCGAAGCCGAATTCGACCACCTCACCACCAGGCTGCGCGCCGGCCTCGCAGGCCGTGACAGCGGCCTCCACGCCTACGTGGACGCGTTGGAGGCGATGATCGCCGGAAACCTCGAATGGTCCTACCTCACCCCCCGCTACAACGGCCGCGGCCACCGCTGGAACGGCCTGACCGACGCCACCGTCATCCTCGCGCCCGACCGCACCCTGTACCTGCCCCATGAGCACACAGCCCCGCTGGAGCAGCGGTATCAAGCTGCACCGTCGTCGCAGCAGGACAGGTAAAGGCCCTGACACCCCCTCATCCGCGAGATCGCCCGCTTTCTGAGAAGCAGGGTCGCCCTCCGGAAGAGGAAGCGGCGTAGGCGGGCCGCGGTGAGCGGGCGAAGATCGCCGAGCCGGTCGAGGCGCGGCCGTGGCGGCCCGAGGACGGCCCCAGGCCCCGGATCTGGACCTGGCCCGGCGGGGACCGCCCCGCGCTTTACGTGTGGTCAGCCGACACGCATGGCGGCTGGCCGCCGTCCTGGCACGGCAGGACCCGGCGGATGGCCGGGTGATCTATCAGGTGGACGTCGACCTGAACGACTCCACCCTCGTCGTCTACCGCGCATACGCGTGGCCGCAGCCCGGCCTGCGCGTCGCATACCGCCCAACCTCCCGCCTTCGGCTCCTTGGCCCGCAAGTTTGGCGGGTGCCGCGGGTGACGGTCGTACGGGCCGGTCGTTACGCAGGCCATGAAGATCACCTCTGGCATCCTCGCCGTGGCCGCTGCGAGCGGCGCCCTGCTGGCTGCCACCGTGCCGGCGCATGCCGACACCGACGTCCTCAACCTCGTCAACGCCAAGCGCGTCCCGGTATCCGTCCTCTCGGAGGGCAACACCAGCGCCGACAACATTCAGGTCACCGACGTCGAGCAGGAAGTCGACGCGGACGGCCGCGATTCCGAGGAGTAGTTCCTCCCTTGGCTCCGCGCTGATCTGGGCCCCACGGGGCCTTGATCAGCGCCGGTCCAACTTTTGTGGCACCCTGCGCCCGGACGCCGGACGCCGGACGCCGGACGCCGGCCGGCAGGTCGCCTGGCCCGCGCATGGGGTCACGGCCTGGGGGTCCACCCCGGCCTGGTCGCCGAGGTCAGCGCCGACTGCGCAATCGACCGCGGAGGCGTCTTCCGGCACCCACTCCGGTTCCAGCGCCTGCGCCTGGACGTCGGGCTCGAGGACGTACCCCGGTTCGCGCCGATCCGGGCGTGACTGGCGCCCTGGTGGTCGGCCATCTGCGCGGGCGGCGGCGGCCCGCTTCTCGACGGCGGCCGCGTTTGGCGGAGCGCGTGGAGCAGGGGAGCTGGTAGTCGCCGGAGAGCACCGCCCCCTACGAGTCACTGTCTCCTCAGGTCCCTGTCTACAGACAAGATGTGATCTTAAAACCAACTCGATGTTGACGCGCCGCCCTACGGCTGGCATGGGACTTGGCCTGGACCGCTTCATCGGCCGCACTGCCAAAGGCGCCGAGGTGCCAAAGCCTGGTGCCGCGCCGCCGGGGAGGTGCCGTTGTGGGAGTGCCCCGGCCGGGACGTTGTTCTGCCGTCGGCCGGGGCGTTCTCTGCTTCGTGTTTGGGGGGTTAGTAGATGTTGGTTATGGAGGTGGCCCAGCTGCTGCTGCCGATGAGTTTGGGCAGGCGGTTGGCGCCGCCGGAGGGCCAGCCTGGGTAGAAGAGGAGGCAGCCGGTGGGGCAGGTGGTGGTTTTGGTGGCGCCTGTGGCGTCGGCGTATGTGACGGTGCGGCCGTCCGCTGGTGTGGTGGCCCAGATGTCGCCGTAGCCTTCGCCTGTGGTCGGCTGGAAACGGCTGTAGGGGGTGAGGGTGCCGTCGTCGTCTTTGTAGGGCTCTTCTTCTTTCACCTTGCCGTGGATGTTGCCGGGTGAGGTGAGACGGGGCCTGTTGGCGTTGTCCCAGCCGCTGGTGCCGTAGACGGTGTAGGGCTTGAAGGAGTAGGCGCCGTTGATGATTTCGCCGGCGAAGAGGAGGAGCTGTCCCATGTTGGGGTTGCGTCCGATGATGTCGGCGATGCCGTCTCCGGTCAGGTCTCCGACGGAGAGGTTGGTGTAGGACGCCCAGCCGCTGAAGCCGATCTTGGTGCGGTTGATCAGGTCGAAGGGTTCGGCCTGGTCGGGTGATCCGTCGGTGGAGAGCTTTCCGCTGTAGAGCCAGACCTGAGCGTTGGAGCAGGGGTCGTCGATGCACTCGATGGTGACCAGGTCGTTGCCTGGCTTGCCGTCGATGTTGCCGGCGGAGACGATCTGCTTGAGTCGGCTCCAGTCACCGTCGTAGCCGTGGATGAGCTCTCGGCGTGTGTCGACCATGGGGACGCCGAGTCCGTTGTTGGGGTAGAGCCAGAGCTTGTTGTCGGGGAGGCGCACGAGGTAGTCCTCGTAGCCATCCGGTGCGAAGGTGCGGTCGCTGAAGTTGGCGTAGTCACCGCGGTGGGTGATGAGTGCGCCGTTCCATCCGCCGTCGCCGATCTGTGTGCCGCTGGAGCTGATCTCTCCGGTTCCGTCTCCTGAGTACAGCAGGAGCTTGGCCGAGGATGTGGTGGCGACGAGGTCGGCGTGGCCGTCGCCGGTCACGTCACCGGGTAGGTCGTGCCGGTATCCGGGGGATCCCGGGTCGGTGAGTGGGGCGTAGACGAAGTCGGCGGGAGTCGTCTTGAGGCTCACCGTGTCGAGCGTTCCGTCGACGGGGGAGTGGTTGCCTGCGTCGTCGTAGGCGACGACGTGAAGCTTGCTCAGGGGCCGTCCGGTGGGAGTGACGGTGATGCGGGCCGTGTTGTCCGCGAGGGCGTCCACCCAGGTGCCCCGGTAGCAGCGGGTGCTGGACGTCGACAGTTCGTAGTCCATGGTGTAGCAGAACCCGGCGAGGTCGCTCGCGGCGTGATGGAGCTTGAGGTCGGCTGCCTTGCGGGCCGGGAAGCTGGCAGCGCTGATTGCCGAGCCGCCCAGCTTCGTCACGGTGACCCGGTCGGCAGGGCCGTCGCGGTCGACGTTGAAGGAGCACGCGGTGGTGACGGCGCTTGCTGTTCCTTCCTGGTCCTTGGCCTGGACCGTCCAGGAGTATGTTCCGTTGGCCAGCTGGGAGTGCGGCATGGTGACCGAGGCGGTCTGGCCGGAAGCAACCGTGTCCAGTGATGGGTTCGAGCCGAAGGAGACGACGGTGCCGCCGGCGTTACGGATGGTGAAGTAGGCGCCGACGTTGCCGCCGTCCTTGTCGGTGACCTTGGCGGTCAGGGCGAGACCGTTGTTGCCGATCACACCGCCGCAGGCGACCTGCTTGTTGCCGTCTCCGCCGAGGGCCCAGGTACCCTCAAAGGCAGCGGAGGTGTCGACGGTCGGCTTGTAGTTGTAGTCGATCTCGAGGACCGGGTTGTTCCGGAACCTTTTGAAGCTGTCGACGTCGCCCTCGTGGCTGGCGTCGGCACGCATGCCGAAGGTGAGGTATCCGAGGCTGTTGTTCGCCGCCATCTGCACGTAGCTGGTCAGGGCCGCGCTCTGGTAGTCATGGCCCTGGACGCCGGGGCAGTACGTGGGGTTGCCGTGGGCGTATGCGTCGGCATCCAGTTTGCTGTTCCAGAACGAGGTGGTGTTCTGGCTGTTCCATGTGGGGGCGGTGTTGATGCTGTCGGTTGCCCACAGTTCCGTGAGCCCTGCGGCGGATGCGTCGCAGCCCCAGGAGTGGGTTTCCTGGACGGCGAACGTGGCGTGAATGATGGTGGAGCCTTCAAGCCCGGTGGTGTTCATGGCGAAGAAGGAGCGGGTCTTGCCCGTGCCGTTGTAGCCGACCCGCGGCTCGTCAGCGGGATTGTCCGAGTGCCAGCCGGATCCGTTGACGTAGGACTCGCTGGGGAAGGTGGAGTACACCACGGCCCACCGCTCCCGGTAGCCGCCGGTGAACGGCGGGTCCACGACGAGCGGGAACTGGTCCGCCGATGCCAGAAGCTCTGGATCGGGCGTCAGGATGAGCGTGCTCCCGGAGACGTCGGCGCCCACCAAAGCGGTCTGGGGCTGCTCTGCCGTCTCCGGCTCTTCCCCGACCGCGCTCACCTGGGTCATCTGGGGGGCCAGGCCGGTCGCGGTGTCGGGTGTGGCGGGCTGTTCCCACATCTTGGGCTGCGGTGCGCTGAAGACGATGTTGCCGGCCGCGTCCTTGGCGAGCAGGTTGTCACCGGCATCGTCATCGACGGTGACACCCTCGGTGTGGATGCCGAACTTGATGCTCTTCAGGGCAGAGTTCGCTGCTGCCTCGGCGGTGTGAATGACCAGGTGCTCGGCGAAACCGTCCACCTCGGCGATCACCTTCAGGTCGACACCGGGAAGCACCGAGCGGTAGAGCGCGGTGTTCTTCTCCAGGACCGGCTCGGGCAGAGCCGTCGGCCAGGTCAGCGAAAGCTTCTTGCCGGCCTTGTCCATGGTGGCCAGCGGGGCGGTCCCGCCGCCGGAGAAGGTGATGCCGAAGGCGGGGGAGAGAGGCGCGATGCTGCCGTCGGCCTGCTTGGCGAGCGTCGGATCAGTCCTGCGCCACACGCCCTCCAACTTCGACCAGACGGGAGTGGTGTACGAGCGGCGCGTCGTGGTGCCGTCCGGATTCGCGAAGACCTCAAGCGTCTCCTCGCGCCGGTCTATCACCTCCACCCGCTGACCGGTCCTCGCCGCCTCCGCATAAGCGGTGGCCTCCGAACCCGCCCGTGGCGAAGCCGTGTTGCTCTCCGCAGCGACGGCCGGCGCGGAGAGCGGCAAGGCAGTCACAGGCGAGAGGGGAAGGCTGAGCGCAAGGAGCATCGCAATCCGGCGTGGTCTTCGATGCTGCGTGAGTCCGGGGATTTTCATGGGGATTCCTTTCCGGGGCCGGCCTGCGCCATCTCCGAGCCGCAGACTACGTACAGCGCCCGCCCCAACTCACCGGTGACTCTATCCACCCGACTGCTGCCGTGACCTCACCCGCCCATTTCCTATGAACTCCCTTGGAGAAAGGCACGACGATGACGGTTCCGGTCTCCCCCACGGGGAGTGAACCGGCCCTCCAGAGGGGCCGGTTCGCCACATCCTGGACACGCCTGGCGCGATGTAGCACCTGGTGAGACGGCGTGGAGAGTGGCGACAGGTCCCTACATGTGAGGGTTTGGTGCTCAACCTGACGCCCGGTTACCGGCACTGCCCAGGAAGTGGTTGCCGCACAGCTGGTTGATGCTGTTGGATGCGGGAGTTCTTCTTGTTTAGCGCTTCCTCGGGGTGGGGTTTCCTGATGTCGTTCCGCCGTGGCTTTGCCATGCCCTTTTACGCTCGGCCCGGCAGACAGCCGGGACGGCGTCTGCGTACGGGAATTTCCGGGGCGATATCGATGGCGCTCAGCGTTTCTCTGCTGTCCGCGCCCGCCTGGGCCGCCGCAGACGGGGAATTCAAGCCTCCCGCTGTTCCGAAGACTAAGTCGGTCGAGGGCAAGGACTTGCCTCAGCCGAAGGCTCGCTTCGTGAAGCGGAACTCGGCCACCTGGAAGCCGGCGCCGGTCACCTGGCCGACATCGGGACGGGCCGACCTGAGCCTGCCCGCCTCCCCATCGGGTTCAGCCGCCGCGAAGATCGGAGGCCTGCCCCTGAGGGTTGCACCCGCCGCTCCCTCAAAGAAGGCGACCAGCACGTCGGCGAAGCCTGCCGCAAAGCACCTGCGGGTGTCCGTGAAGGACCGCAAGTCCACCCAGAAGGCAGGCATCAAGGGCCTGCTGATGTCGGTCCAGAACGCGGACACTCAGACCGCGGCAGGCCCTGTGCAGGTCGAGGTGGACTACAGCAGCATCCGTGACGCCTACGGCGCCGGCTGGTCCTCCCGCCTCCACCTGGCCACCCTCCCGGCCTGCGCGCTGACCACCCCGAGCAAGCCCGCCTGCCGCAAGACCACCCCGCTGGCAACGAAGAACAACAGCAAGACCCACACCCTCACCGCCATGGCCCCCCTGCCCACGGCCAGTGCCGAGAAGACGTCCGGCACGTCGACGATGGCCGCTACGGCCAGCGCGACCACAGTCCTGGCCGCCACCGCCGGTACCAGCGGGGACGAGGGCTCGTTCAAAGCCACCTCCCTCGCGCCCTCCGGCTCCTGGTCCGCCGGCGGCAACTCAGGCGGCTTCGGCTGGAACGTGCCCATCGACGTCCCTCCGTCGCCCGGTGGACTCACCCCCAAGGTCGGCCTGTCGTACAACTCCTCCTCCGTCGACGGCCGCACCGCATCGACGAACAATCAGACCTCCTGGATCGGCGAAGGCTGGGAGTACTCGCCCGGGTTCATCGAACGCCGCTACGCGCCCTGCGAGAACGACAAGCAGGGCGGCAACAACACCGTCAAGACCGGCGACCTGTGCTGGAAGTCGGAGAACGCCACCCTCTCCCTCAACGGCTCCTCCAACGAACTCGTCTGGGACGCGGCCAAGAGCACCTTCAAGCTCGCGAACGACGACGGCTACCGGGTCCAGCGCATCTACGACACCACCGACAACAACTCCGGCGATGACGACTTCGAGTACTGGAAGGTGACCACCCTCGACGGCACCCAGTACTGGTTCGGCAAGAACCGCCTGCCCGGCTGGACCACCGGCAAGAGTGAAACCAACTCCGTCTTCTCCGTACCGGTATACGGCAACCACACCGGCGAGCAGGGCCACGGCAGCGACTACGCCTCCTCCGCCGAACAGCAGGGCTGGCGCTGGAACCTCGACTACGTCGTCGACCCCCATGGCAACGCCATGACCCTGTCCTACGCCAAGGAAACCGGCTACTACGCACAGAACAGCAAGACGGACGCCCCCACGCCCTACACCCGCGGCGGCTACCTGACCCGGATCGACTACGGTCTGCGCGCCGGCGCGGCGTACTCCACGGCCCTTCCGGCCGGCCGCGTCACGTTCACTGTGGCCGACCGGTGCGTTGCGGCGGACTGCACCTTCGACGAGGCGCACGCGACGAGCTGGCCCGACGTCCCCGTGGACGTCGACTGCACCGCCGGCACCCAGTGTCTCCAGGCCTCGCCGTCGTTCTGGTCCCGCAAGCGCCTCACCAGCATCAAGACGTACTCGCTGGTCGACACCGCCCTGCAGCCGGCAGACACCTTCAACCTCGCCCAGTCCTTCCCGCCCACCGGGGACACCTCCACGCCCTCGCTGTGGCTCGACTCCGTCCAGCGCATCAGCCAGGCCGGCGCCCTGGCCAACATCACGATGCCCGCGACCGTCTTCGGCGGCGACATGATGGCCAACCGCGTGAACGCGGCAGAAGGCCGCCCGCCGCTGAACAAGAAGCGCATCACCAAGATCACCAACGAGACCGGCGGCCAGACCCTGGTCTCCTACAGCCCGACCGAATGCACCGCCAGCACGCTCCCTGCCGTCGACACCAACAGCAAGCGCTGCTACCCCTCCTGGTGGACGCCGGACGGCGCCGTCGATGAGGTCAAGGACTGGTTCCACAAGTACCTCGTCACCCAGATCATCGAGGACGACACGACTGCAGGCACCGGCTCGCAGTCCAAGACCACCACGTACGAATACGTCGGCGGACCCAACTGGCGCCGTGACACCGGCGAGTTCACCCTCGACAAGCACCGCTCCTGGAACGTCTTCCGCGGCTACGGCACCGTGCGCACCTACGTCGGCGCCACCAACCGCGTCAAGACCTCCAAGACCTATTTCCTCGGCATGGCCGGTGACACCCTCGCCGACGGCAGCGCCCGCAGCGTGCCCACGATCAACGGTCTGACCGACCGCGAGGACTTCGCCGGCCGCGCCGCGGGCGACTGGACCTTCGACAAGGACGGAACCGGCAGCAAGGTCGTCGCCAGGACCTACTACTACCCGTGGCAGTCCTCCGCCACGGCCACCCAGTCGGTCAAGGGCATCACCGACCCCGACAAGCCCAACGACCCGGCACCCACACTGCCCGCCAAGGTGGCCCGTCATTCCGGCACGGCCACGGAGAAGGCGCAGACCCTCCTGGACGACGGAACCACCTGGCAAACCCTCACCACCAGCCGCGATTACGAGGACACCTACGGCCTGCTCACCAGCGAAGGCGATGACGGAGCCGGGACCGTCGAACGCAAGTGCACCCGCACCAGCTACGTCACCCCCGACACCGCCAACTGGTTGATCTCCTACCCGAGCGAGATCACCACCAGCAACCAGAGCAACTGCACGCTCACCCCGACCAACAGCGAGGTCACGAGCAAGTCCCGGACCTTTTATGACAGCAAGGCATCCGGAGCGGCGCCTGCTGTCGGCAAGGCACACGTCACCAAGACGGAGCAGGCTTCCAAGTTCGGCCTCGACAGTGCACCCGTCTGGGACACCACGGCTGAGTCCACCTACGACCAGTACGGTCGGATCCTGACCGCGAAGGGCGAGGACGACCAGACCACCACCACCGCCTACACGCCCGCCGCCGGCGCCCAGCCCACCAAGATCACCGTCACCAATGCCAAGGGCCACGTCAGCAGCACCACGCTGGACGGCATCCGCGGCCTGACTCTTACTGCCACTGGCGCCAACAGTCGCACCAGCAGCAGCCAGTACGACTCCCTCGGCCGTCTGCTTAAGGGCTGGAGCGCGGGCCGCGCCACCACCGAGCAGCCCAACGCCACCTTCACTTACAACCTCTCCAACACCGCCCCCTCCACCGTCACGGCGAAGAAGCTGTACGAAGACGGCACCTGGGGCACCTCGATCACCATCTACGACTCACTGCTGCGAAGCCGTCAGACCCAGACGGATGCGATCAGCACCGCCGGCCGCGTCATCAGCGACTCCTTCTACGACACCCACGGCCGCGCCTACCGGAGCAACGCACCGTTCTTCAACGGCGACGCCGTCTCCGGAACCATCTACTCGGTGGCCGACAACCAGATCCCCAGCGCCACCCTCAACGAGTACGACGGCCGAGGCCGCACCACCGCCTCGATCACTCTGTCGCTGAACGTGGAGAAGTGGCGCACGACCAACACCTACGGCGACTTCTGGACCGCCACCGTTCCCCCCGCCGGCGGAACAGCCTCCCTGACCCTCAACGACGTCCGCGGCCGCACCACAGAGCACCGCCAGTACAAGGACCGCACCCCCCTCATCGGTGCGGCTGCGACCCAGTACGAGAAGACTTCCCGCGCATACGACCAGGCGGGCCGTCTGGCCACGCTCACCGACGCCACCGGAAGCAATTCCTGGACGTACACCTACGACCTGCGCGGTCGGCAGACGGTCACCACCGACCCGGACAAGGGCAAGAGCACCACCGTCTACGGCGCCGATGGCCGACCCCAGAGCGTCACCGACGCCCGTGGCAAGACGCTCGCCACGACCTATGACGAACTGGGCCGCAGGACCAGCCTGCGCACCGGCTCCGTCACCGGAACCAAATTCGCCGAGTGGACCTACGACACCGCCCCCGGCGGCAAGGGCCTTCCCGCAACGTCCGTCCGCTACGACTCCTCCATCACAGCGAACGCCGCTTACACCACAGCCGTCACCGGCTACGACCCCGCAGGCAGCCCCACCGGCACCACCGTCACCATCCCCACCGTGACAGGCGAAGAGGAACTCGCCGGCACCTACACGCTCGCCACCACCGCGACACCGGTGAACGGCCTGCCGAAGACGACGACCTTCAGCACGGGCAACACCAACGCCACCACGGCGCTGCCCGCGGAAACCGTCACCAGCCACTACGGCGCCCAGGACCAGCTCGCCATCGTCGACGGCACTCTCTCCCAGGTCTACCTCCGCGGCGCCGGCTACACCCCCTTCGGCGAACTCGAACAGGCGCAGCTCGGCAACCTCGGCAAGATGGTGTACCAGACCCTCACCTACGAGACCTCCACCCGCCGGCTGATGCAATCGACCATCGACCGGGACGCCGCAGCCCCCTCCACACTCTCCAACATCGACTACACCTACGACCCGGCCGGCAACATCACCCGCGTCCGGGACGAGCAGAACGACGGCACCATCGCCGACGACCAGTGCTTCGCCTACGACTGGGCCCGGCGCATAACCGAGGCCTGGACCACCGGCGACGCCTGCGCGACCAAGCCCGTCAACGGCTCCGGCACCCCCACCCTCGGCACCGTCGACCCGTACTGGACCAGCTGGACGTTCACCAACACCGTCCAGCGCAAGACGGAAACACTCCACAAGGCTGGCTCCATCACGGCCGACACCACCCGCACCTACACGTACCCGACCACCGCAGGCGCGGCCCAGGCCCACGCCGTACGCAGCGTCACCGCAACCGGCGGAGCAACCGGAAGCGACACCTATGCCTACGACGAGGCAGGCAACCTCACCAAGAAGGTCCCCGCCCAAGGCGCCGTCCAGGACCTGACCTGGAACGAAGAAGGAAAACTCAAGACCTCCACCATCTCCGGCGCCGTCACCTCCTTCCTCTACGACACCGCAGGCACCCGCCTCCTCAAGCGTGAACCCACTGCCACCACCTTGTATCTGCCCGGCGGCCAGGAACTCGTCCTCGCCAAGGCCACCAGCACCCTCATCGGTAATCGCTATTACACGGTCCCTGGCGGCTCCGCCATCCGCACCAGCACCGACGGCAAGGTCCGCCTCCTCGTCTCCGACCACCACAACACCAACACCCTCTCGGTCAGCGCCGCCACCCTCACTTTCAACCGCCGCAAGACCCTCCCGTACGGCGGTCAGCGCGGCGCCACACCCGCCTTCTGGCCCGGCCAGAAGGGCTTCGTCGGCGGAGACATCGACACCACAACCGGCCTCACTCACATCGGCGCACGCGACTACGATCCCAACCTCGGGCAGTTCATCAGCGTCGATCCACTCCTGGAAATCGACAAGCCTCAAACGCTCAACGGCTATGGCTACGCCGGGAACAACCCGACTACATACTCCGACCCCACCGGCATGTGCCTCGACGGTGGGAACGGTCGCTGCGAGAACGACACAGCTCTTCCCAAGAACAACAACCCGGCGCCCCGGACCAAGAACATAAAATTCGCCCCCGAAGGGGGTGGGACCAATAACAGCGACAGTGGGGATAGCGGCGACGGGGGCTGGACCGGCTGGGTAAGAGATTTCGACAGTGCACTCGATAAAGAAGTAATCAATTTCGGAAATTCTGTATGGGATGCGGCGTCCACAGAATTCGGCAACATAGGAAACTGTGTCACGTGGGACGGAACCTGCAAGGAAGCCCTGGGTGACCTGTGGAACCGACTTCCCCAGAACATGGGCCAGAATGCTGTCGAAGGAACAGTGTCCAGGGCTGGCGATATCGGCAGTGACTTCTGGAACGGAAATAGCGCCGAAGGTTCAGCGAAAATCACCTTCAGTGCCATCCTTATGGCGGCTACCCGAGGTACGTGTCTCCGGAACAGCTTCACCGCTGACACCCTCGTGGAGAAAGAAGACGGCACGACCGAGCCCATCGAAGACGTCGAGATAGGCGACACGGTCCTGGCCACAGACCCGCTCACCGGCGAGACGGCCGCAAAAGAAGTCACGGCCACGATTAGAGGCAAGGGGACCAAGAACCTTGTCCAGATCACGCTCGATGAAGGCGACGGAGACGAAGTCTCGTCAGTCACCGCGACCGACGGCCACCCCTTCTGGGTCCCAACCCTCAAGAAATGGGTCGACGCAAAGGACCTCACCCCCGGCCAGTGGCTCCGCACCAGTTCCGGCACCCACGTCCAAGTTGCAGCAGTCAAGCGGTGGACCCAGACCGCAACCGTCTACAACTTCACTGTCGCCGACCTCCACACGTACTATGTGCTCGCAGGAAGCGCGCCGGTCCTGGTCCATAACTGTACTGAAGATTTGACACCTAAATATTTCCGTAGTATGTATAAGCGCCCGACCACGTTTGTGCGGAAGACTGCGATAGAAAAGTCGCCTACTTGCCCCTACTGTGGCCAGGCGCCGTCTGCAGAATTCGAGCATGTTGATCCGCAAAAGTCGGACTGGGATAGTGGTGGCTGGCTGAGCAGTCGGGACGTGCGGTCGGATCGCGTTAATCGTCCAGGAAACACCACAGGGGCCTGTAAATCCTGCAATGCGAGCAAGCAAGATAGGCTACTAGGGGACGGCCCTGGACAGTGGTGGCCTTCGGGGTGGCCCTCTGGTGTATGGTGGCCTTTTGGAGGTAAGCCGTGACGATCCATGCCGACGTTCGCTCTTACTACGTGGCAGAGTGGGGCGCGCCAGACCGTGAAGCCGCCTTTCAGAAGGATGCCTTCACGGTAGGAATTCTCAAATGGCGATCCAGCGATGCCACCGAAGGCGTGAATTTTTACGCAACCGTGGGAGCCAGCGACTATCCTCTCCCGGGGCGACAGGCCGAGCATCGGCGGGAGTTTTTTGCTGCCTTGACCCCAGAATTCGACGATATCGCAAGCCCCTTGGCGCGGCTCGGGATCTACGCGCAATTGACCGGGGATGAGATGAGCGCGGGTCACACCTATAGGGCGACTCAAGGCTTGATAGAGGGATCCCCTCTTGCAGGCTTTATGCTCCTCGAGCCCATGGATAACTATCCCGCTCCCGTATCCTTGACCGATGGTCGACATGTTGAATTCTTGATGGCAGTCCCCGTGTATGGCGATGAGCTTGAATATGCGGCATCGAACGGCGTAGACGGCCTGCTGGAGAAGATGGAGGAAGCTAAGGCTCCCATCTGGAATCCCTACCGCAACTCCGTCTTTGGGTGATCATCAAGATGTTTTGTGAATAGATCATCGCAAGTGAGACTCCGGCCTTTCTGCCCCTGTGGCAGAAAGGCCGGAGTCTTTGCACGGGTGCGGATGGACGGCCCCGATCACCCCTTCGAAGCGATGGACTCCTACACCGGGGACGTCTGCCGAATCGGCGAGACGGTGCTGGACGCCGCCACGGGGGAGTGGGACAGCGCCTTCGAGGAGGCACTGGCCCATCCGGTGGGGGACCTGCTGGTCATGGACCGGGTCATCCTGGAACCTGCGTGGCGCGGTTTCGGACTGGGCCCGGTCCTGGCGGGCGCGGCCATCCGCCGTCTGTCGCCAGAACTGCGTCGCGGTCGCGTGCGAACCCGGCTCGGCCGACGGACGCGACCTGACCGAAGCCGAGCACCGCGAGGCGGCCGCCAAGCTCGCGGACACCTGGTCACGCATCGGCTTTGAGCCCATCGCCGACGGCGTGCACGTCCTGGACTGCCACCTGCAACGGCCCCTCGACCTGCTCGCCGAACGACAGCGGGAATTCAAGGAGCTGTGCGAGGCTTGGCGCGCCCACCACCGGCCGTGAGGCCCTGATCGCCTCTCCAACTCCCTCTCCACGTCAGTCCCGGCGGAGGACTGCCGCCGGTGCGCATGTGCCGTGCTCGGGAGCCGGGCGCCTGGCCCGCGCCGATCCTCGAGCCGCAGCAAGACGGTGACCCCTGCTCAGACGAGCCGACAGTGTTCCTGCGGAAGCGCGTACTGCTCGCACAGTGATCGCAATGTCGGCGGCTGATGCGAGGATCCTTGCGCAGCTACACGAGGAGATCAACATGGGCACCTGGGACACTGGCCCCTTCGACAACGACACGGCCGCGGACTTCGCCAATGCTCTCGACGACGCCAGGCCCGAGGAGCGCGAGGCACTGGTACGTGGCATCCTCACGCGCACCGTCGACGCCACCGGCTGGCTCGCCGAAGGAGAAGAGGCGGTGGCCGCCGCCGCGCTGATTGCGGCGCAATGCCCTGGCGGCGACCCAATCGACACACCTTACGGCCCTGAAGAACCCCTGCCCGCCTTCCCTGACGATCTCCGGACGCTCGCTGACGAGGCCCTCGCTCGCGTCATCAGCGAGGAGGCCGGGCCAGCCTCGAACTGGGTCGACCCGGAAGACTGGAAGCAGTGGCGAGCCAACCTCAACCGCCTTCGAACAGTCCTTGCTCCGCCATCACCATCCATCCCGCTGTTCGATATCGAGCAATGACAGAGCGTCACCCGCCACAAAACCTGAGCCAGAACCCGATCTCGTGGACAAAGCCAGGTCGATCAGGCCCTGGACAACTGAAGCATCGGCGTCATGTCCGTTCCGAGCGGTGACGAGAAGAGCGATGTGCCCAAGCGGTGGGGAAGCTGCGGGCGGTGTCGCTCGCCCCGGGCTGGCACCGCGGGGCGGATGTCGAGCCCGACGCGCCGCGTGTGATCGAGGAATGGGACGGCACCCAGTGGGTCGCCGTGGGCGCCGTTGATGACCTGCCGCCGCGAAGGCTCTGCTGAACACACCGCAGCCAGCCCAGGAGAAGCCCGCCACTGGGATCGTCCGGCGCTGGGCAGGGGACGAGGTCGGCATCGCCGCACCGAGCAGGCGGAGGAAGACCGCTAAGAGGTTTTCCTCGCGCACCGCCCAACGCTGAACGACCTCCCTTCCAATGCCCATAGCCCGACCAGCACAAGCGAGTGGGCGCTGGTCGGACCCTGGCCCAGCCGGTGATTCAGAGGCAGTCTGGACCTCCCGTGAAAGGAGCCGCGCCATGACCGATCGACCGGAGACGGAACGAGTGGACTGCACCGACTGCCTTGCTCTGCCAGGCGCCGACAACACCCGCATAGCCGTCGTGAAGACCGGCGGCGGTATCAGCGAGACGTGGCACACTCCCGACTGTCCGACGCTCACGATCATGGAAATCGCCTTCGAGGAGGACAGCAAGCGAGTCAAGGAACAGGACGCGTGGGCCAAGGGCGTCTTCCCCGCCGCGCACGAGCGCCTCAAGCAGGCCGCTGCCGCCCTGCCGCCGGGGACGGCTGCGCAGCCGTTCGTCGACGCTCTGACCGAGCTGGTCCAGGCACAGGCCACCACCACCGGCCCCCAGCACGTGGGAGACCATCCTGGGCCCCGGCGTACGCGACCCCTACGCACTCAGCCAGCGCGGTTACCTGCACCGCGTGCGCTTCGACGACCGTCCCGGGGGCGGCCGCATCATGCAGTTCGGCACCGAAATCCACGGCCAGGGCACAGGCCGCTGGGAACACCTCGACGACATCGCCCTGACCCCCGACGGCCTGATCTCCAGGACCGAGCCGGCCGCCGTCGTCCGTGCACCGGCCGCCGCACCGCGGACGGTAAGGGCGTCGGCCGAGCGGGAGATCGTCACCATTACCCGCCACACCGCCCACAACCCGCGGCGAAGCGACCCTGTCCAGGAGGTGCTGCGCCACCTCGACATCGACCACGGCAGTCCGAGGGGCATCCGGGCTTCTGCCACCGCCATCCAGCGGCTCCTGGAAACGAACCTGGCCCCGGACGACGCCAACCGGCTGCGCTTCGCGCTGCGCAGGTGTGAGTGGCGGCTGGAGGCACACGCGCAGCGCCGGCGGAAGGTGGTGCAGCAGCTGAAGGAGAAGCCGACCGAGGAGCTGTACTACGAGGCCGTCACTCTGCTCAAGGACGACCCTGACGCCTCGCAAGAGGAGAAGGACTTCGTCGCTGCCCTCACGGCCCAGATGGAACACATTCGAGTCGTACAGCGAGCCGCCGAAGAGCGTGCACGTGAGGAAAGGAGACAGGCCAGGAAAAGGGAGCGCGAGGCCCGGCGCCGGGCTGCGGAACAGGAGCGGGCTGAGCAGGCCGCGGCTGTGGAGCGAGCCCTGGCCGAGGCCAGACAGCGCGCCGCCCACCAGGCTCGCGTCGAGAAGGTGGAGAAGCTCGCCCCGGCCGTCCGCGGCGCGTTGAAGAAGGCGGCCCGCGAACGCCGGACCATCACATGGCTGGAACTCCAGGAAAAGACTGGCATACGCCAACTCGGCCGTCTCGACCACACGGACAAGGTCGAACTGCTCGCCCTGGTTGAAGCCGCTACGCCCCCTGCGGAACCCCTGTGGTCCACCCTCCTGGTTGCGCACGACGACAGCGCCGCGCTACGCCTCCACCGCGACGTCTCACGGCTCCTCGGGCGCCCCCTGCCCTCCAGCGATGTAGACCTCATCGGCCAGCTCGCCACGGAACGGCACCAGCTTCACTGCCGGCGGTGACCGCCCCAGCCGCGCCCTTCGCCTGCCGCCCCTCCCTCTGTGTGCGGGGAGCGTGCGCCCCGGCCCGGTGCGCGGCCGCGTCCACTGATGGGTGACCTTGAGGGGCTGCTCGCTTGGCCGGATCCCATCCGGTGCGCAGACGCGAGAGTGCACACCTTTGCGTCGCTGCGGCAGGATCGGCACTTGATCACTACCAGGGGGCCTGATGAGACGTTCCATACCGATGGTCGCTGCGCTGCTGCTCATGGTGGTCGGCTGTGACGTGCCGCCCGACGCGAAGGCGCCCGGTGCGTCTTCGAACACCCCTGCCCGGCAGGTCAAGCCGCTGGACACCACGCAGGCACGCCAGATCGTCAGGGATCTGAACCGGCGCATGGACGTGGACAGTCAGGACGCCGCGTTCTGGCGCGGTGTCGCCGAGGGCCCGTGGCTGGACAAGGTTCTGGCCGCGGTGGAGACCGCCGCGAAGTACGGCACCAAGGCACCACCGGAACCGACCAACTCGCCCGAGACCGCGCCGGGAGTCCACGCCTGGACCGCCTCCGGCCAGGACCGCAACGACCGCTGGATCCTGGGCGCCTATGAGTCCGCCGGCTGGGTAGTCGGCGACACGAAGAAGTCGGCTTCATTGACCTGGGCCCTCTACCGCCAGCGGCAAGGCGGCCCCTGGCGTAAGACCTTCCAGGTCCAGGCGCCGTCGACCACCGCTCTGCCCAAGCCGGCCACCAAGCCTGACGGGCAGGCCGTGACCGGCGGCGACACCTCCAACCTTGCAGCGCCTCCCTCCTCCGTCTGCGGCCTCATGGGGGACTACGTGACGGGCAGGAACAACATTCAGGCGAAGAAGACGCGCTGGAGCAAGGAGATCGATTCCGGCCGCACCGAGTTCGCGGCGGCCGAGCGGAAGGTGCGTGGACAGTTCGGCGCCGCATCGGTCGACATCACCAGCACGCCCACGCGGACACCGCACGGGCCCCTGTGGCGCACGGCGGACGGCGGCGCCCTTGTTGCGTGCGTGGCCGTGAACAAGACCGCCATCGACATGGGCCCCGGGCGGTACAGCGAATTCACCAGCAGCGGCTGGACGGGTACGACGGGCATCCGCTGGGCTGCGTATACCCAGAGCATGCTGGTGATGACGGTGCTGAAGGTCCCCGCCGGTTCCGGAGAGGTGTCCGTCGCCGCCAGGAGTTCATGGCCTTACGAATTCGACGGGACACGGTACACCGGCAGCTGACTCGACCGGCAACAGCCGCACCCATGACGCGGTGCGACGCCCACCCACAGGGTTCGGCCGCAGACACTGGGGGCTGTGCGTGATGATGGGCCGGTGAGTACCGCCGCCACTGCGACTGCTGTGTCCCATGAGCCCGTTCGGTCTCTATTCCCTGATCAGGTCCGGGGCCCGTGCGGTGCGGCATCTGCGCCGTCCCGGGAGCCGGGGGCTGTATGTGTCGGCGACGGGGACGGGCACGACGCGAACCAGGAACGCCTCGTTGCCGCCCTCTTCGACGGCGACTGGACCGGCGACAACCCCGCTCCAGCCTTCGGATGAACCGCAAGACCCCGCCCGGGCACGCCGGCCGTAGCTGACCACGGGTGTCAAGGGCCTGGGGGAAAACCCGTCGCGCGGCGTGTCCTTGGCGTCTTACGGTGGAGGTCGCCGGGTGGAGCAGGTCGGTAGCTCGCTGGGCTCATAACCCAGAGGTCGCGGGTTCAAATCCCGCCTCGGCCACGCATGAGTCGGGCCCCGCCGCACACAGTGCGGCGGGGCCCGACCGCCTTCCAAGGGACACATCCGCTGCCGAGCCGGACGATGGGGCCGGCGGTGATGCGGTGTGCAGGCCCTCGGCGCCGGGTAGGACGCGCAGCAAGGCGAACCGGGATGTCAGGGGGTGGGCCGGTGGCCGGGGGCGGCGGCGTAAGTACGGAACGGTCCGGCAGAGCGGAGGGCGCCTGGATCCAGAGCACCGCACCGGGCGGCCACCCGTGCAGGTGCTGATCTCGCGGGTCGGCTGTGTGATCTGCGGGTCGGGGAAGATCCGGATCGCGGCACCTGGTGCGGAGTGTGAGGCCTGCTACCAGCGGCGACGTGCCCGCAATGCGCGCCGGACACGGCTGCGTCGGGACGCAGCCGGGCAGCCCACGGGGCGGCTGATTGCCGACCGGGCCCAGGCGGCGGACCGCATGCGCACCCTGCACCGCACATGGGAGGCAAAGGGTCCGGATCCGCTACCGGCAGCCATTACCGTGCTGGAGCGCCTGCGGGCGGCACTGGACTCAGTTGCCGTCCTGGACACCGAGTTGAGTCGAAGCTTCCTCGCGGGAACCCGGCCACGCTCCGTCGGCGCGGTACCGCGGGAGGAGGCCGCCCTCCGACGCAGACTCCTGGCCGCCCTCAAGACCGGCACCCTCACCGTGCACGACGTGATGGACCAGGCGAGCGACCTGCACGAGAGCGAGACCACCACCGTCCTTAAGGACACGCACGCCTTCGCGATCCTGGCCGCCTGCTTCGGGCACCACCGCACCGTGTCCGCCTTCCGCCAGCACAGCCTCGCCCTCGGCGCGCCCTGGAAAGACGTCCGCAACCAGATGCCCCTGCTCCTGGCCGACCTCACCCCAGCCAAGGACGGCCCGGCAGACCAAGATGTTGACAGGGCCGCCCGCCTGGACACCGGCCTTGCCTATGCGGCCAGGACAGCCGACGCACGGCGGCGCTCAGAACTCGGCGTGAGCTGACAGCCACACGCTGGCCAGCCAGTGGTGCGCCAGCTCCGAACAGGCCCTGTGTCGGCGTACACATGAACGTGCCCAGTCGCGTACGGATGTACGTGCCCAGCCGCGGGAGTGGCCAGGCGCTCCTTGACCTGAAGCATGCTTGAGGTTCTAGCGTGTCGCCTACTTGATCATCTGATGGCGGGAAGACACGCCCATGATCCTCGTGACCGGAGCGACCGGAAATATAGGCAGTGCCCTGCTGAAGGAGCTGCGCGCGCGGTGTCGGGCCGCTGAGGGGGCTCACCCGTGATGCCGCAGGGCCGCCCTCCCCGATGGGGTCGAGGCCGTGGAGGGCGACTTTGTAGAGCTGGCGTCGTTGAAGCCCGCGTTCGAAGGGGTGCGCTCGCTGTTTCTTGTGTCACGTCTGGGTTCGGACGCCGACATACTCGAAGCCGCCCGGCAGGCGGGTGTGGAGCATGTCGTGCTGGTGTCGTCCATCACCGTCCAGACCCACCCGCACCTCGGCCCCGCCGGCGAGAACCTGGCGGTGGAGCAAATGCTCAAGGCAAGCGGCATGGCCTGGACGATCCTGCGGCCGACGCAGTTCGCCTCGAACGCCCTGATGTGGGCGGCTTCCATCCGTGGCCACGAGACCGTCCGCGCGCCGTACGCCGAGACCGCGCTGCCGACCATCCCTCCTGCGGACATCGCGGCGGTGGCACGGGTGGCACTGACCGAGCCCGGCCACCACGGGTGCACGTATGCCTTGACCAGTCCAGAGCCGGTGACCGCCCGACAACAGGTCGAGGCCATCGCGGCAGCACTGGGGCGGGAGGTTTGCTTCGCCGAAATCAGCCGCCAGCAGGCCCACGCACAGATGGCCGCGGTCTTCGGCGCCGAGGCCGCGGAAGCGGTGCTCGAGGTCACGGGCGGAGACGTGAACGACGAGCTGCTGATGGTGCGCGACACGGTTGCACGGATCACTGGAACGCCCGCCCGCCCGTTCCGGCAGTGGGCTTCGGAGAACGCCAACGCCTTCCGTTGAACCGCTTGGGCCTGAGCACGTTCATCCGTACTCAGGTGCGCATTTTCACGAGTACGCCGACACCCTGCGACGCGAGGCCGCGCAGGACCACGGTTCACCACCCGACCAGGGCGAGAAGGGGACCAGGGACGTCTCTACGCCTGTGCCTTGATGGCATGCTTGTCGTGCGCGATCAGTTGTCCGGGGCGATCGAGGCTTTGCCTGCCCCAACATACAAGCGCAGGGAGGCGACTTGAGTACCACCCCGGAGCGTCACCACCGCCATCCTCGACCGACTCCTGCACCACTGCGACGTCGTCTCCATCAAAGCCCCAGCTATCGACTCAAGAACCGCCTCGCCGCTATCGAACGCGACAACGCGGCCTGACCAGCGGGTCCGTGACCCAAAATCGATCGGCTCTCCGTGTGGACCTGGTAGAACCAGGTCCACACGGCACTGGGCCGCGCGATCCAGGGGGCAGCATGGCGGGACCGGCAGTGGGACTGTGGCTCTTCGAACACTGGATCTTCGAAGAGATACGCGCCAGTGTGATCCCGTGGCTGGAGGCGTTCTGTGATCTAGTCGAAATTGAGACTGGTGGCGACCTGGCCTTCCGAGTCCGAGAGCCTGCAGTCATTGAGATGCCCACCCTCAATTCCGCAGGGGCGGGCATGTTCTTTCTCTCCGAGGACGACTGCATCCCGGCAGTAGACGAGGATTACTCGGCTTTCTCACCGCCGCCAGTTCAGGGTCTCGTACTCGCCGCCGGCGTTTCGGGGCAGGTGAACCACACTTTGCTCGGCCATCTCGCCCTTGCCTTCGCTCGCCGGCTCAACGCGATGATCGACTTCGACGGCGTCCTTGGATACCCCACCCCTCGCGATCAGACGAAGGAAGTCGCAGACCTGGCCCGAGCACGAGCGCTGGTGGCATCTCTCCCCGGCACCGTCAGAGAAGTCTCCTACGACACGGGCGGCGGCGACCGCTGGATCCGACATGTTGGCGACCAGGAGTTCCTCGGTGCCTGGCTGCAGCACCCACACTTCCACCTCGTCAAGTAAGCCACAGGCACCTCGGCATGGCGCGGTCTCGAGGCTGATACTCACACCGTCGTCGAACTGGGCACGTTCGTTCATCCGTACCTCACTGAGCACTCGCATGAGTACGCGGACAAGCGCAACAGCCGGGGCGTCGTGCCCGGTGCGGCAGTGTGTTCCGTGACCAGTGAAGGATCCGTTGCCATGGCGGTTATCGAGCACATCGACCAAGCCGTGAGCGTCACCGCGAGCCCGTCCGTCACCGGGACCCTGCATGTGTGGTCCAAAACCCCGTGAAGCCGCGAACGCCTGTCTCTGACGGGCCACTGGCCCGCCGAGGGCCCCGGCACGCCGTGACCTGCGGAAATGCAGAGACCAAACCGGCCCTGGCCCCTCAGGTACCTAGTAGGTACCATCGAGGTATGCCGTCCTTGAATGTCACCTTCACCGACGAGGAGCTGGAGGAGGTCCGCGCCGCCGCGGCCGCCGAAGGCAAGTCCCTCAAGCAGTACGTCCACGACCTGCCGCTGCGCGAGCGCCAGCGCCGCCAGTTCGTCCGCTACGCCGTCTCCTGGGGCGATGCACACCGGGACGAGTTCGACGACGCCTTCCCCGACGAAGCCCCGCCCGCCCGTAGTGACCGCGGGGCGGACGCCGCCTGATGATCCTCCACATCGACGTCCCCTGGCTCCTCGACGTCCAGGAACAGGCCGTCCCCGAAGACGTCTCCGTCGCCGACTACTCCGCCCTCGTCGCCGCCGTCGCCCGCCACAAGACCCGCATCCCCCGCCCCACCACCGCCGACCCCGACCCCGCCTGGCGCGCCGCAGCCCTCCTGCACACCCTGATCCGCCTGCAGCCGCTGCCGTACCGCAACAGCTTGTACGCCTGCCAGGTCACCGCCGCCTACATGCACGCCTCTGGCGAGGGAATCGACCCCCCGTACGGCGCGATGGTCGACCTGGTGCGCGACATCCAGGCCGGTAAGGCCACCGTCTACCACGCCGCCGACCGCATCCGCACCTGGCGCATCTGACCCCACGCAGGGCCGAGACGCGCCGCCGCGGCCCAGCCATGCAGGAAGATCCCGGCCGCGAGCCTGCGGCGTACTCCGGAGGCCTCCAGCAGTTCCTCGATCCGCCCAGCCAGTAGCTTCCGCTGGTCAAGGACGGCGGTGAGCGAGGCGACGGTGAGCAAAGAGTGGACGCGTTGGCCTCACTGGCCAGCGGCCACGGAGGGGTTGGAGAAACGACGCTCTGCACGAGGCCGGCCCGCAAAGATCTACCTCCGCGAAGCGGTGCAAGCCGCAGTGCAGGTACGCAAGGAAACCGTCCCCGGCTTCGGCCCCGCCCGCCCGCTGCCCCGGCAGTGGCCTCGCCGTGATCGGGTGACGCTGCGGGCGTGCGCCGAGATCGCCCGCCGGCTGGACCGCGACTACACCGAGGTCCGCAACTACCCCCGCCTGTATCCGGCCGGAGCGAACAACCCCTTCCCTCCTGCAGGCACCGACAGCATGCGCTCCTGGGGAGACATCTCCGCATGGCAAGAGCGACGGCCAGGCATGGGCAACCACCGCACCACTGATCCACGCGCCATCGCCACTGACGAAGGACAGAACGCGCCGTGAGCACCGAGACACCGTTTCACCGCATCAAGATCCGCACTGCCGCAGTCGTCTTCAACGGCGACGACATCGCGCTCATCAAGCGCGTCAAGAACGGCATCGAGCAGTACACCCTGCCAGGAGGCAACGTGGAGCCGGGGGAATCGCTCCCGGATGCTCTCGCCCGCGAACTCATGGAGGAACTGGGTCTCGACGTCGGCCAGGCCGACGCCCCGCCCCGTTTCACGTGGCTGATGGACGCCATGGTCAGCCGCCCGGGAACCACCCCGCCGCGCAAACTGCACATGGTCTTCCGGCTCAACATCAACGACCGGGTGCGCGCGAGCCTGCACCAGGTGGAACACGACGACACCGCCGGCGCCGGCGAACTGGTCTGGGTGCCCTATCAGGACACCAAGGACATGGCCCTCTTCCCACCTGTGCCCGTGGCAGGCCTTGCAGCTCCTGAAGCCGACCAGGACGCCAACGCCGCTCTGCTCCCCGGGCTCGACGACTCCAACTACCGCTGGCTCTGACCGCCTCGAGGAACCAGGACGGCAGGGCCGCTGAAGGGGTGGGTGCGGTGGTGTGCGGGGGCCGGCTCCGTCCCGCCCGCACAAGTTAGGTCCTGTCTTCCCCGGCCGGCTCGGAGCCAGCCCCCGCACAGACACGCGGATACGACCCGCAGGCGCGGGCGGCGTCCGGTCAGGCGGGGGCGCACCGAGGGACGGTGTCGGCGTACTCCTCTGGCTGCACCACGGAGTACAGAGATATGTGCACCAGTCTCTGGTTGAGTTCTGCCCTCTGCCGCCTGCTGGCTCGTCCGCCGATGCTGTAGGCGAGACTGTCCAGATGGCCGTGGACACAGTGCTCGCATCATCGGACGGCATGCGTAACTACCTCGTCGATCAGTTCAACCTTGTGCTGCGCAGGCCGGGGATGTACGGCGATGTGGAGCTCGCCGCTTGGATGGCGATAGACCATCTGCTCTTCCTTGAGCAACGGCCCGAAGTTTGGGGTGACCAGAAGCACGCCTGGGGCGAAGTAGGCCTTTGGCCCCCCACTGGCGTCAAAGGCGCCATCAGCCGTCTACTTCCATCCGACCACGATGCCAGCGTGGCCTCCGTATACGCGGAGTTCGCATGGCGACAGGGGTGGCTCAAGCCCGATCGAGTGCTGGACGCCGAGACATACGCGTCAATGCGGAGCATGATCGGTCCGTGGGCCCAGCACGACCGAGTATGGGCGGATGTTCTTGCTGCCTTCGGTCCTCCGTCGGTGCTGTTCGGCGGAACCAACCCGTTCTACGGAAAAACCCTCGGTTATGTCACCAAGGACATCGCAGAGCCGATGATCTCCTTCCACCTGTGGAATGGCACCGAGCCTGGATCCGATTCGTCATGGCCCCCGGGTCGGGAAGCGCCGTTGCTTCTCGCGGTCCGCTGTGGCGATGGCCAGTTCGCCGATCGATTCACGTTCACACCGGAAGGTCGGCGCCGGCGCCCGGAGATCGCCTGATCCCAGTGACGCGCGAACTCAAGTTCCGGCCGCGTCTGTGTCGCGTTCGATGGCGGCGAGCCGGTTCTTGAGGCAGTGGTAGCGCTTGAGATCACCTGGAAGACCAGGTTACCTCTGCGCGTTCGAGGGGCTGGTAGCCCACCTCGTCGACCACGAGAACGGCCGGTCGGAGGTAGCTGCCGAGCTTGCTGGTCAGCCGCCCGGCGGCCTCGGCGGCTTTGAGGTTGCGGACCATGTCGTCGAGGCTGGTGAAGTAGATCGAATGGCCCGCCCGGCATGCCGCGACCGCGAGAGCGACGGCGATATGTGTCTTGCCCACTGCTGCTCGGATTGCAGTCGCGGCTGGATCTAAAGGGGGCTACCCATGGAGCACAGCTCTGAGCGGGAGAACGCCGAAGGCTGGGCTTCTCGGTACACCCTGGACATGCCGGAAGAACGCCACGCTGTGCGCGAGGCACTGCGCTCAGATCTGTCCGCCGCCCACATGGGCTTCGGCGTGACCGTCATCGCTTTGGTCGTGGTCGCCTGTTTCCCCGGCTCTCGATGGACCTTGATCATTGCTGGCGCCTTCACGGCCTGGTTCCTTCTTGTGCTGGCAGTGATTCACCTCGGCAGCGGCCGTGGCTGGGGCGCCATCAGGCGGGCCTGCATCGCCGCGCTCGGCTGGGGGAACTGGATCTGAGCGTCCCTTGCTGCCTGCCCATCCAGCCGGGACGATCAGAACAAGCGAACGCTCCCCGCGCGCGCCGAACACGGAGCGAAGAGCTTCGTGGCAGCGTCAGCCGATCTCCCAGGATGCCAGGCTTGTGTCGCAGTGCAAGCAGCGGAACAGGTAGGCGGTCGGCTCTCCAGCCCGGTCCAGTCCCCGCAGGAACTGTTCGGTTTCCGGCGGCGCCCAGCCGTAACGCTGGTGATCTTTACGGAGCATGGCTAGAGCCTCTGGGTGGGCCTCAAGCTCGCGATATCCGGCTGGGCCGAGAAAGGCCGCGCCATCGCCGCAGTGGTACAGCCAGGACTCCTGCTGCCAACCGGCAAAGCCGGGAGTGCGTCGGGTGATCTCTTCGACGACCGACAGAGGTACGTCGTCGGGTACGTCAACGGCATCGCTGAACACCGCCGACATGTCGAAGTCCTCATCGCCTCCGGCTGAGACGCTCAGGGCGCTTGACGCTGCCCCGGAGTGGATGCAGTGAAGGCAGAGGGAATCAGGTTGCCGACCGTAGACAGGGCCTTGATAGCGGATCTGTCGATGCATGCGACAGACACTGCAGACATGGTTGGTGCGCAACGCGGACCCGGAGGCCAGCGGATCAGGGTGGTATCGAAAGGTCGGCTCTGCCACGGGACCATCATGCCAACCAGAAACGGACACCGGGAAGCAGGTAACCGTCTGCTGCCACAGGCCGCGATGTAGCGCAGCATCACTTCACGCGAAGATCCGAGGCTGATGTCGTTTCGTGGGGGTGTAGTTGAGGTGCAGGCGTCGTTGTGTGCTGGGGGTGTCCCGGTTTGGTTGAGACCGTGTGAGCGCGGTCTTGTCGGGCTGTGGGCCTGTTGGTGTGGGGTTCTCTCGTTTTCGTTGAGAGTTTTTCGGTGTCTCTCGTGTGGTCCTGCCTTCTAAAGGGCCGGTGTGTGTTTTCTCTGGTCACAGCGTTGTGTGGCGTGAGGTCGTCGGACGGCTCGGGGGGTTACCGGCGGGGTGTGGTGGGCCGGTTCGGGGTGGGGTGGTGGTGGGTTTCGGCGAGGTGGTCCAAGCGGATCGCTTCGAGGCTGGTTTTGGTGATGCGTTCGGTGCCGTCGCTGATGGCGGTGATGGCTGCTTGGCGGATGAGGCGGGTCAGGCTCCCGATGCGTCCCGCGGTCCGCTGGTGGAGGTAGGCGGCGTGGCGGGGGAGCGTGCCCGTCTGGTGTGCCCGCAGATCGAGTGCTGCTTCCACGCCCGTGATGAGCTCGCGGAAGGGTTCGTGTTTCCCCAGGCGTGCGGGGAATGCTCCGCATTCCACCAGGGAGGCCCGCCCGGCGAGTTGTGCTCCGCGTACCCCGGAGAACAGGGCGGTGGTGGTGACGTCGATGCCGGCGTACACGAAGGTCGCGCGGATGCGTTCGGTGAGGTCTTTGAGGAGATCGGCGGTTTCCGCGCCGGTGGTGGTGCGGGGGTTGAGGCGGTGGATTTCGTCGATGAGGATCAGGCGGACGCCGGTCTGGTTGTAGGTGTGGCAGACGGCGTCGGTGATCTGGGCCTGCGTCATCCGGCCGGTCACGGGAATGCCGAGGTAGCGGGCGAACTCGGTCGCGAGGGCTTTCGCACTCGCCGCGGGCGGGACCAGCACATAGGCCACGGGCACCGATGCGTGCACGCTGCGGCCCGATGGCGGGTGCTGTCGGGTGTGGGCGAGGTGGCAGGTGCGCCCGGTATGCAGGAGAGCAGTGGTCTTTCCGGCCGCTGCCGGCCCGGTGACGATCAACGAGGGCCGTGCGGTGGTCTGCTGGTGCTGTCCCAGGATCATCAGCGTGCGCACGGTCGTGGTGAGGGTGTCGATGGCCGGGGTCCGTACCGTGACGAACGCGGAGTGGTAGGCGAGGCGTTCTTCCGTGCCGCGTTCTGGTTCTCCGGGTGCGGGTGGTTGCGGGGGAGGGGTGGTGGCGAAGTGCTGCCAGCCCTGCCAGGTCGTCACCGGCCATGCCGCGCCTGGTCGTCACCGGCCATGCCGCGCCTGTTGGCCCGTCGCCGTCTGGGGCGCTCATACCGTGTTCTGTTCCGGCGTCCTTTCCGTGCGCCGTGACAGGACTGCCTTGCGCTCCCGGGCGGGGGCCGGTCACCACTTGAGAGCTTCTTCCTCGGCGTCGTAGAGCCCGTACCCGGTCACCGGCACCGCTGAGGGGTCCACGGTCTCGTCCTCCGCCGCGAGGCCTTCTGTTTCCTGGCCGTGGTCGAGGCCGTCGAGGCTGTCCTCTCCCGCACACATGACCCCTGGCTCCGGCTGGGGTGCCTGGTACCGGCTCTCCGAGGGGCGTGGTGGGGGAGTGCGGACGGTGGTCGTGCGGGTGAGGAGGTGCTGCTCCTCGGCGGTGGCCTGTCCTGCCCGGGCACGGCGCATCAGAGCGTCGAGGGCCTCGGCGAGAGCGGCTTCGGCCTGTTCGGCGTTCCGGCCGGCCTGTTGGGCGGTGATGGTGCGCAGGTATTGCCAGGTGCGGTCGTTGAACGGCTGGTGGGTGTGGTCCCGGTGGATCCACGGGATTTCGGTGAGCCCGAGTCCGGGGAGGCGGATCCAGACTTGGCGGACGTCGTGGGGGTTGTGGTGGATTTCCCATTTCCCGCCGCGGCCGACCACGGTGGAGGGCTGCCCGCGGTGCGGGCCGAGCAGGTCGTGGTCGTAGGTGCGGTGGTGCAGGCGGATGCCGTGCTCGGTGATGGCCTGCCACCGCACAGGCAGCAGCTCCAGGTAGTCATTGCCGGTCAGCGGTACGGGCATGTATCCGGCGGCCGCGACCAGGGCTGCCCACATCTGGTTCGGGGACAGTGCGATTTTCGGGAGCATGGGATGCCGCAGGCCCTGGTGAGGGCGGTGGTGATAGTGCACGAGCCACTCATCCAGTAACTCCTGCAGCTGGGCGACGCTGTAACAGGCTTCGCGTGCCGCGTCCTTGCCGCGGCGGGTGACGTCGGAGCCGGTGTAGCCGGGCAGGTGCTGGCAGAACAGGGTGTTGATTGACCCGAAGGTCCGCTCCACGATGCCTTTGGCTGTGGGGGCGAACGGCGGTGCGGCCTGCACGCTGATCCCGAGTGCTTCGCAGGCGCCTGTGAATGCCTTCGACAGGAACACCTTCCCGCGGTCCACCACCACGGTCTCGGGCACCACCACCGGCCGGGCGGCTGCCCCGCGAAGACGTTCGTCCAAAGAAAGGAGACGCTCTGCCGGCAGGACCGTGCTGTGTGTGAAGCGCAGGGCATCGGGCCAGGCCGGCCGCGCGGGATGCGGCACCGCCATCTCCGCCAGAAGAAGAGCGGCGTCAACCGCCTGCGTTCCGGCCGGGCACAGCACCCCCGCCAGGATCGCCCTGGAGGCGACATCTACAGCGATCGTGAGCTCCGGCCGGCCCACGCTGCCGTCGTCGAACCGTGCGAGGACGTCCAGGCGGGTGGTGTCGATCTGTACCTGCTCCCCGGGCCGCAGGGCCACAGTCGGGGTGAATCCGCGCCCGTCGTCGGTGACCGGCACCGTCCGTACCTGGGTGGCCGGATGGTCTGCGGGGTGGGTGATTTCATGGACGAGCCGGTAGAACGTGGCCCGTGACGGCATCGCCACGGCACCCTTGTGCCGGTCTTCGAGGAGCCGCGCGACCAGCGGCATGAGCCCTTTGACGGTGCCCTTGGAGCGCCCCCGCTGCCCGCGCAGTACTTCCTTGACCGCGGTCACGACCCGCTCGTCCTGGCGCCCGCCACCGCTTCGCCCCCGTGTGGAACGGTGGTCCACCAGCCCCCACAGCCCCTGTTTGCGGTACGCCAGCCGCATTTTCTGCACCGTCTTCTCCGACACCCGCCCAAAGCCCAGCGCCGTCAGCTCAGCGGCTTTGGCACGTTCGCGCTCGGCCAGCGTCCACCTCTGCGGGTCGTACTGGGACCGCATCACCCCGTCGCTGTCCGGTCCGCCAGGCAATCCGCACTCGACCTCCCTGATGTGCCGCAGCCAGGCCATCGCTTTCTCCCGCGCCGCCACAGGGGCGGTCTCGAACAGCCCCCACTGCGGCACCGCCTGCACTGGCTCCGCACCCAGGATCGCGAAGCCCGGGTCGGCGAACAGGTGCCCGGCGAGCACCACCTGGTCCGCGCCGCCCTCATCGACCAGGTGGAAGCCCTGCCGGGAAAGGGCCACGACCTGCCACCGCACTCCGCCGAAACGGACCTGCGCCCCGACCGCCACCACCGGCCGTCCACGGCGCCGCACCCCGCTCACCCAGCCTCCCGGATGCCCGCACCAGCCCTGCGGCCGCCTCTGCTGCTGTCCCCTGCGCCCGACAGGCCGAGTCCGCCCCCGGACGCAGGGGCCTGGACCAGGACGCGTTCGTGCAGCGGCACATCGATCGCCGCCACCAGCAGTCCCGCCCACAGGGCGTGGAATGCGACGGGCAGCACCTCGATCGGATCACCGACCGCTGCCACCCCCTCAACGAGCGGCCGCGGGCGCTCAAATACGTCCACCACCGCCTCCAGCAGCCCCGTTCTTCCCCGATGCCGCCGGTGTCGGTAGCCGGCCAGCCATTTCAGATTCGCTGCCGGCGCCTCGTCCAGCGGCGCCAGGCGCCGGTAGCCCCAGCCGATCTCCTCACACGCCGTGCCCACCGCTTCGGCGGCAGCCAGGGCGCGTTCACCGCCGGCATCGGGGCGGCTGGGACAGTCGGCCAGCAGCGCGGTGCCGTCGGCACGGCGGGCGAAGAGCTGCGGCACCCAGGAACGCACCAGCCCACGGGAGTTGCGCCACAACAGCCGCACCGGCCGCCCCGCCAGACCCGTCACGTCCGGGCCCGGTCCAGGACCATCAGCTGGATACGCATCGCGTTCGATCCGGCCGCCACATGCCGCCCGGTCGTGGCCGACCACCACAGACCCGGCCCCCACCGTCGTCCCGGGACCACCGGGAACGCCGACACCGGATCAAGGTCTTCGAACGCGACCGCGAGAGCGGCATCCGCCCACCGCTGCTGCACTGCCTGCCCGACGGGGTCGAGGAAGACTGCTTCGAACCCGGCTCCGATGTTCACGTCCACCGGTCCTGGCCTGCCGCCAGGCCTGACCGCCGCATTTTTGCCGCTCACCCGCTTAGCCAAACCGGCCCGGCTGCCCGCCGGAGCCATTTGCGCATTTCGATCGCGTGGCGCCACGTGATGCGGTAGCAGCGGGCCACACGCCAGCGCGCCCTTTTCCCGGCGAGCCAGCACCTATCCGTCGCCCGCCTCCTGGTACGCCTTGAGCGCGTCGGCCAAAGGACCGGGGGGCAGCTTCGCCCACTGAGCCACATCCTGCGGCGGCACCCCGGCATTCACGGCCGCCACAACAGTGTGCTGCAGGGCCTTGTCGATCAGGGCGGCGCTGTGACTGAGGATGCGCAGCAGATGCTGGGCCACGTCCGCACTCGAACCGGTCTGCGCCCTGCGCAGCTGGATGAGCTGCTCCTGAGCGCCGTCGACGAGGCTACTGATCTGGGCGCGCTGTTCGGCGGGCACCGCAGCCCGCCACATCCTGCCCGAGCCGGGCGCCTTCTTTTCCTTGCCCAGCACTCGTAGCTGTCCGGCCATGGTGGCGGCCTGGTGTTCCTGCCGCAGCCACCACGGGTCGTTGTCGTATCCGGGCGGCCCGCCGACGCCGCGGCGAAGGCGGATGACGCTGCCCATCCACGCGATGAGCGGCCCGCCGTGGTCCGTCGCGGCCAGCGGCCCCAGCCATCCCCGCCCCACCCGTTCACCGAGCCGGCGGCAGAACATCCCGTCGGCGGGCAGCGCCCGCGGACGCCCGGCACCGCTGTCCGCCCACACCAGCTCGGCCATCGCCGGGTCCAGCAGTGCGTCGGCGACGGCCACCACCTCCGGGAAGACGACCGCATCCCGACCCACGATCCGCCACCGCTCCGGATCACCCCCCGCATCCCCGCCCGCAACTAGGTGCAGGCGCTGCGGCCACACCGTCTCCCGCTCCCAGCCGTAAGCCTGCTCCCACCGCCGGGCCACCACCGCCCGCGCCAGCGCGAACACCCTCTCCGGCTCCGCCCCGGCCCGCACCGCCCGCCACGCCACCGAGGCCCACCGCCGCTGCGCCGCCACCACCTCCGGAAGGCCCCGCAGATCGAGGTGTTCCAGGGGCTGGTTGGCGTCCGCGTCCAGCAGCCACCGCCCATGCCGCACGCACACCCGCTCCCACCGCGGCACATACCGCACCGGCCCGCAGCCCCTGCCCGGTGCGCCGGGCCGTGCACAGCCGGCAGCCGAACGCCACCGGACCGGCTACCGCGCCACCGACCCGCCACAGCCCCACCGGATCGTCATCCTCGGCGCGCAGTTTGGCGTCTTCTTCTCCCCAGGACGGCAACGCCCGTGCCCAAGCAGAAGGCCACCGGCTGGTTCTCGCGTCTGCGCGGCTGAAGCGGGCAAGCCTCCGGCGGGCGTGGGCGCCTGTGTACCGGTGGCCGGGGTGCGCATGATGCGCCAGCTGGTGCGCGGCATGGTGAGGGGATGGGTCAGTGGCTGTTGCCGTACCGATCACGGTGGGCAGCGGTTCGAGGGAGGCGACCCGTTCGGGTGGTGGTCTCGGTGGCGTGAGCGTCGGGGCCCCGATGGGGTTCGGGACTTCGTAGCTCGCTTGACCGCTGGGCAAGCTGACTACGCGCCAGTTGTTTCGTTGGCTGGGGTCGGTGACGTGCCCACGAGCTTGCGAAGAAAGCGGTCGACCTGGTCTTCAAGCGGGGGCCAGTGGTGGTCGGGCTGGTTGACCCGCATGGACACCGCGCCGTGCACGGCGGCGCGTAGGTCGAGGGCCACCGTAGAGGCGTCGTCCATCGGGGCTAGGCCGGCGTCCATGCACCTTTGGACTGCGGCCGTGGTCGTACGTCCCAGTTCTTCCTTGAAGCGCATGTCCGTGCGCTGGTTGAGGGTGCTTTCGTGCAGCACCTTGTAGAGCCCCGGGTGGTCGTGTGCCCAGGTGCCCAGGACGAGAGTCCGGGCGCGCAGTTGGGCGACCGGGCTGTCCTCGGCGAGCTCGGCCTGCTGCACGGCGAGCATCAGGTCCTGGTGGCAGCGCTCCAGCGCGGCCAGCACGAGTGCATCGCGGTCGGGAAAGTGCAGGTACACCGACGTCGCGGCGACGTGGATCTCCCGGGCGACGGCCCTAAGGGACAGGGCCTGGTCGTCGCCGACCTCGTCGAGCATGAGGAGAGTGGCGGCGACGACCTCCTCTCGGAGACGTTCGCCCTGGCCACGGGGATTGCGCCCGCGCGGCTGTTGCTTGCTGGGTGACTTGGCATCCATGGTGATCGATTGTATCTGCACATCCGTTGCCCTACAGTCGTAGCGCTACAGCTGTTCACTCATGAGGGGGAGCCTTGCCCAGCGCACGACTCGAAGAGAACAAGCAGACCGTCCTAGCCTTCTACCAGGCCGCGATCAACGACAAGGACCACAACGCGGCCTCGAAGCTGCTCAGTCACAGCTACATCCAGCACAATCCCCGGATCGCCAATGGGCTGGAGGGCTTCCGGGAGTTCGTCGAAACCCTCAAAGCGGACTTCCCCCACCTACGCGCCGAGGTGAAGCGGATTTTTGCCGAGGGAGACCACGTGATCGCCCACGTTCACGGCATCCGGGTGCCTGGCGGCCCGGGGACGGCGATCGTCGACATCTTCCGCCTGGAGGACGGCCGGATCGCCGAACACTGGGACGTCATGCAGCAGATCCCCGACGAGGCACGCAACCAGAACGGCATGTTCTGAGCAGGCGACGGCCTCGGTCGGGTGATCGTGCGGCCGTTTGCACATGAGAGCAGGGCCTCCCGCACAGCTCGTGGGTGTCGAAGTCCACGCGCAACAGGAGGCCCTGGTGCCACAGTCTTCCGTGCCGCCGTCGAGTGCGTCCAACTCGGTTGCCCGTAGCTCCTTGAGGCGACGGACCTGCTTGCGTAGGCGCTGTTCGCTGTCCGGGGTGCCGCCGCGGGCGCGGACCTTGTCGTAGAAGTCGTTCTTCAGGTCGGTGTGCCGCTGGGTGAGTGCGTTGCGCGGGACACGGGCTTCGAGTGCGAGGGCGACGATCGTCAGCGCGCCGTTGGAGCGCTCGGGCGTTCCGCCCAGGATGCGGTCCATCGCGGCACGGATGTGGTCGCGCTCGTCCGGGGCGGGGCTCATGACGTCGGCTCCCGGAGGTCGATGCGGGCGTGGTGGTGTCGGTCGGCCAGGTCGCGGAGATGGTCGGCGCGCCGGGTGAGCCGGTCGGCGAACGGGCCGGGCACTGCCTCCGAGGCGGCTTGTATCTCCAACTCCTGTGCGTGCTGCACGAGTTCGTCGGCGTGGTGGTCGGTGCGCGCGATGTTTGCGCAGGTTGGCTGGCATCGGTCGAGGCTCGGGGCGTCGGTGACATCGAGCCGATGGCACAGGGCGCGGTCGCGGTTGTAGACGCACATCAGGAACGAGTGCGGGTTGTCGTAGACGGTCAGGGCCGGGTTTCCCAGGATGTCCCGGGCTTGGCGGTGCGTGCGGATGGACCCGGCGAACGTGGGGGCCTAGGCGGCAGCGTGGATCGCTCGCCGGGCGGCCGGCCCTGAGATCCCGGTTCCGGCGGCGAGGTCGTCGTGGAGGGTGGTGAGGGTGTCGGCGGTTGCCCGGGCGGTTTCGATGTCGAGCAGCTCGTGGATGCCGCCGTGGCCGCGCGCGGCGTAGCCGGCGCTCACCGCGGTGCGCAGGTGCCCGTACTGGACGGCCAGGGCCACCAGGCCTCCCGGTCGGCGGGCGATGTGCCAGGCCAGCGACCGGCGGAAGCGTGCCACGCCCAGCGCCCCGAACGGATCGTGGGGGATGACTTCACGGGGACGGTCCAGGCGCACGGCGAGGCCGGAGGCCCATGCGATGAAGTCTTCGATCCGGTTGCGTATCGCCTCGAAGCCGATGACCCGGCCGGTGGAGACGCGTCCGCGTGGGATGGCGTGGAGGGCGCTGTCGAAGAGGAGCCCCTCCGGGGCGATGCGTTCCAGTACGCGGATCGCGGCAACCACCGGTGGAATGGCAACCCAGGGGACCTCCCGCACCTGCCCGGCGGAGTAGTGGTTGCCGTCCTGGTCGTGGACACCCTTGAACACTCGGCCGTAGATCAGGTGCCGCCCCGGCGATGGCGGTTCGAGGCAGCAGCCGCTCTCCAGGCCCATCACCTCACCGGGCCGCATGCCTGTGAGATACGCCAGGACGATGAAGCAGGCGACACTCAGGTGCCGCATGAGCTGCGGGACCTCGATGAAGTCGACCGCTTCGGTCCACGGCTGCCCGGCGACCCGGCCCGTGATCGGTGGAGAGCGGGCAGGGGCCGGGGAACCGTATGGCGGGGGTTGGCGGTTTCTGCGCATTCGCGGGGTGGGCGTCGTCGGTTTTGGGTAGGGTCGGGGCAGCCGAGTCCGGGTCTTCGTTCGTAGCGGGGGCACCAGCCGGCTCCTCGAGTCTTCTTGTCACCGTCCGGGGACGCGTTCGTACCGTGTCCACCAGCGGGCTTCCTGCCGCGTGCGCGTGTGCCGCCCAGTTCGGCGCGCGCCCTCCTCCTTTGGAGTCCCGCGATGCCTTCATCGCTGCCCGTAGCCCGTGCGATCGATTTCCTGTGTGAGCACACATCCAGCAAGAGCCGGGTGGCCCTGCTCGCCCACGACAACGGCCCCAGCTCCCTGACAGCCGTCCTCACCTGCAAGGACCCCGACCATGCCTTCGAAGCGGTGGGCCTTCTGCGTCGAGTCCTGGCCTGGCGTGACGCCACCGCCGTCGAAGACGAACTGAAGGCCCTCACAGCCGAGATGCCCGACGCCCCGGCCGGCTCGCTGCGCCAGGCCGTCGTCCAAGCCGCGTCCGGTACCTGGCAGGCACAACCCGGCACCCTGTTCCTGGTACCCGACCCGGACCCGTCCGAAGACCAAGCAGTCTCCGACGTGCCGTCCGGACCGGTGGGGCACCCGCGGCTGAAGGACCTGCCGGGAAAAGTCGTGCGGATCGCGCACCTGCACGAGTTCCACGTCACCGACGAGGACGCTCTCCTGCGGGCTGCTGTCGACCGTGGCTGGGAGCCGCTGCCGGCATCCGAACTCGGTGATGACGATCCACGCGACCTGATCGGTGCCGTGATGACCCTCACCGAGGACCCGGATGTCGCCGGAACCCAGACGGTGGAAGAGCAGAGCTCCGCGGAGCTTCTGCGCGCCGAAGACGGGGATGAGCTGGCTGACTGGAGCGCGGCGCCGGTCATCACCCGGTTCACTCACGGCTGGCGCCTGCGAGGCCAGCAGACCCGGCCCGCAGCCGAAGACCAGACACCGAACTTCGCAGCGCTCTTCGCCACCCGGGACTGCCCGTGCAAGGGCGAGGACGAGGACTGCGAGGAGTGCGGATGGCAGCTCACGCCCCGAACGGCAGACGTACTTCACACCGCACTGGTCGTCCTCGCGGATCAGGCTTACGACGACGCGCAGCGTCTGGGGGACCAGTTCCTGTCAGACGCTGACTCCGCAACCTGGGGGGTCTTCGACCGGCTGCCCCCGCTCACCTGGACGGCCGACCACCGCTGGCGTCGTCGGATGGCGCGCGCCTTCGACGACCTGGCCGGCGACCTCGCGAAGGGAAACTGGCCCAACCCCACCTCCACCGCGGAGGAGATGGCCCTGCACCTGGCCATCGA
This sequence comes from Streptomyces sp. NPDC033174, assembly GCF_055577795.1. Taxonomy (NCBI): domain Bacteria; kingdom Bacillati; phylum Actinomycetota; class Actinomycetes; order Kitasatosporales; family Streptomycetaceae; genus Streptomyces; species Streptomyces sp. NPDC033174. The sequence continues at coordinate 2,592 of NZ_JBVIPQ010000013.1, read as the reverse complement.
AGACGCCCCGACCTACCTGGAAGACCGCCCCGCAGAGGACGACCACAACAACCTCCCGGAACACGAGGACGACTACAGCTGGGACGGGTGCTCCGATCTGCTGTTCCAGGACCACGACGTCCTGATGCTCTTCCACTCCAAGTTCACCGGCATAGAGGATCCCGACCACTCCGCGAACCAGTTCATGGGCGTTGGCGACCTTCGGGAGGCCGCCTGGTTCGACCCGTTCGACAACCGCAGCATCAGGGACCCTCGACGAGGCTTCCGGCGGTAGACCACAGCCCCTCGCGCTGGCTGACTGGGGCCAGCGCGAGGGGCACCGGCCTTCTACCGCGCCCAGTCGACGCCCAGCTCGGCGAGCGCGGCGAGCTGCGCCTGGTCGAGCACGGTCGCGGCACCGCACGCCGACCGCGCAACCTCATCTTCGCCACCCTGGGCAAGCCCGACATCCGCTTCGCCAGCGCCCTCGACAACGACATCGAGGTAGCCGAACGCGCCGACGAGGTGCTGGTCTACGACCGCCCCGTCGGCAAGGAGTGCCTGCTCTGGCGGCACCTCTTGTCCTGGTGGCACGAAACCCGGCATATCACTGATGAGGAGCAGGCGGCGCGGGCTCTCTACAGCCGTATGGAGACTTCACTGCCACCAAACTCCCCAGGACAGAAGAATCTGTTCTGGCACTACCACCATGCCAACCGGGACCACTTGAACGACGTGCCCGCCCTCCTGCCGGAGATCTGGCTGCACTGGGACCCCAAGACCCTTCGCGAACGCGGCGTGCACGCCATGCAGAACCTGCGGATGGACTTCCTCATGCTGCTCCCGGGGAATCGGCGTGTGGTGCTGGAGGTCGACGGCATGCAGCACTTCACCCGGAACGGCGGCACCGAACCCGACAGCGCGAAATACGCCGCAACCATGGCTGGCGACCGCGACCTGAAATTTGGCGGATACGAGGTGTTTCGGTTCGGCCACGACGAACTCCGCGACCGCGACCGCGCTCAGCCCCTGCTCGCCGGCTTCTTCGCCACGCTCCTTGACCGCCCACCCGCCGGTCCGTCTCGAGTGCCGCAGTCAGCCCAAGGCTGATCTTGGTCCTGGCGGAAGCCCGGGTTGCCATCCCCTGTCACTGGTAGCCGGGCCTTTGGGTACCTGATGCAACACCCGAGCCGTGTCGCACCCCTGACCTGTCAGTTCGTGCCGCATCTGGCTTCTAGGGCCGGTGTTGCACCACCGTGTTGCAGCCACACGTACGAGACCCCGGGCCCTCTCGGCTCCGGGGTCTCGTACGGTCCGGCTCAATGACCGGGCGGCGGTGTCACGCCCAGTCGATGCCCAGCTTCCGCAGCGCATCCAGCTGCTCCTGGGCGAGCTTGTCTCGCCTCGATTTTGTGTTCGATACCCATACGCCCAGCTTTACGGTCACCGGCCCCACTTCGCCGTCGACCGAGATCTCCTCGGCGTGCCCCCTCGGCACAGACCGGTGGGCGCCTTCCCGCTCCACCCACTGGGTGAGGGCTGTCAGGCCACGCTGGAACGCCTGCTGCGCCTTGCTCTGGCCCTTCGTCGTGCGTTTGGCTGCCGGGGCGGGAGACGGGGTCTCAAACGGCTTGATGCCCAGGGTGGTCAGCCGTTCCTGCTGCTCGGTCGACAGCTGCGCCCAGGTACCCGGGTTTTTCTGCCGCCCCAGCCATCGTCCGATGTCGTCGCCCTCGAACAGCACCCCGGGCTGGATGTCGGGCAGGTGGCCGTCGGCGTCGACCAGGTCCGCGAGGACGCGGTGGTGGCGTTGCCAGTCGAGTGGCCAGGGGCAGTTCCAGTCCGGGTCGATCTCCGCCAACTGCTCGGCCCGGGTCTCCGCGCGCTGCGGGTCCTTGCCGAGGCCGTCTTTGCGGCGCAGGTTGGCCATGTGCTGCCCGATGGGCACCATCGCCTCGCCCTCGCCCCAGACGGCGTCCTGCCGGGGTGCGAGGTGCCCGTGCGCGCGCCGATAGAAGCGGAACGCGGCGAGTTTGTTCTCCCACGCTTCGTCGCCGGGTTCCCACACCATCCCGGCGTCGTCCAGGAGGTTTTTGCGGTGGGGGTCGAGTTCGCCGGCACGCAGTGCCTTGCGCTGCTGGTGCACCCACCGGCCCAGGGGATAGCCCTTCGTCACGCCGGCCTCGGTCTCGACGTCATAGGGCACGGCGTACAGGCCGGTAATCCCGTTCTCGGCACGCCACCGAACCAGGGCCTGATAACCCTCGAGCCAGACCAGGGACTGGGGCCGGATGACCCGGCAGCGTGTGAGGGCGGCGATGTCGGCGGCGCCGCGGGGGGAGGCGAAGTTGACCACGACAGAGGCGACCCGGTCGACCTCCTGCTGCGCCTCGCTGCTCTCCTCGGGCATGTCCCCGTTCTCCGGGCCGGCCGCGCCGGCGGGCCGGACGTGGATACGCCGCCGTTCGGTACCGCGGGTCAGGGCGCGGGAGGCGAGCTGGTCGACCATGCGTTCCGAGTGTGAGTTCTCATTCTTGTTGCGATAGAGATAGATCTCTGACCTGCGATGCTGCAAGTTACTGAGACAACAGCTCGGATAGCTCTGTCATGCGT
>NZ_JBVIPQ010000012.1:0-145960 GCF_055577795.1 Streptomyces sp. NPDC033174 | reverse complement strand
CCGGGAACAACAACGAACCATCCCGGTGCATCTCATACAGACGGTGCACACCCGTCGTCGTCTCCTCCGTCACACCACGGATCTCCGACGCGAGCGCGGCCCAGTCAAGGCCGGTGTTCCGCAACAGCTCCAGGACGACCCGGAGTTCGTCGTTGTCCGCCGTGGACGGGTCCGGAACCGCGCCCGCCTTCTGGTACTCCACACCCTTGTGGACGAGGAGCGTGGCGTCACCGCCGTCGTCGAGGATCATGTTCGGCCCGGCCGCGCCGGGCCAGGTCAGGGCCTGCTCGGTACACCACCAGTACTCCTCCAGGGTCTCGCCCTTCCAGGCGAAGACCGGAATCCCTGCGGCGGCGATCGCGGCGGCCGCGTGGTCCTGGGTCGAGTAGATGTTGCACGACACCCAGCGGACCCGCGCGCCGAGTGCGACCAGGGTCTCGATGAGGACGGCCGTCTGCACGGTCATGTGCAGCGAGCCGGTGATGCGGGCGCCGGCCAGCGGCTGCTCGCGGGCGAACTCGCGCCGGATCGACATCAGGCCGGGCATCTCGTGTTCGGCGAGGGTGATCTCCTTGCGGCCGAACTCGGCCAGGGACAGGTCGGCGACCTTGAAGTCCGTGAATTCAGCGGACACTGATGCTCCTTGAGGTCTGGATGGTGCGGTGGATTTCGAGGGCTGCCGTGGATGTGTTCAGCGTGATGTAGTGCAGGCCGGGTGCGCCTTCGCCGAGCAGCCGCAGCCCCATCGCGGTCGCGTGCTCGACACCGATCCGGTACGCGCTGTCCGGCTCGTCCCGGGCCGCCTCCAGCCGGTGCGCCAGGTCCTCGGGGAACGCGGCGTCGCTCAGCTCGGCGAAGCGGCGGATCTGTCGTACGTCGGTGGCCGGCATGATCTCCGGAATGATCGGTGTGTCGCAGCCGGCGGCCGCCACCCGGTCCCGCAGCCGCAGATAGTCCTCGGGGTCGAAGAACATCTGGGTGATGGCGTAGTCGGCGCCCGCCCGGCATTTGGCGATGAAATGACGCAAGTCGCTGTCCGCGTCGGGAGACCGCGGGTGCCCTTCGGGGAAGGCGGCGACGCCGATCCTGAAGTCGCCGAGCGAGCGGACGAGCGCGACCAGCTCATGGGCGTAGGTGAAGCCCTGGGGGTGGGGCGTCCAGGGGCCGCGCGGGTCACCGGGAGGGTCGCCGCGCAGGACGAGGACGTCCCGGATGCCGGCATCCGCGTACGCCCCGATGATGGCGCGGAGTTGGGCGACCGAGTGGCCCACGGCGGTGAGATGCGCGACCGGCCTCAGGGTCGTCTCGGCGGCGATGCGCCGGGTGATTTCGACGGTACGGTCCCGGGACGAGCCGCCCGCGCCGTACGTCACGGAGACGAAGTCCGGCGCGAGCGCCTCGACCCGGCGGATCGCGTCCCACAGGGTCCGCTCGCCCTTCGCGCTCTTCGGCGGGAAGAACTCGAAGGAGAAGGTGGGGGAACCCACGGGCTTCACCCCGGCGGCGGGCCTCATCCGCGCGCTCCCGCGTTGAAGTAGCTCGCCTCCGGGTGGTGGACGACGATCGCGTCCGTCGACTGCTCGGGATGCAGCTGGAACTCCTCGGAGAGGTGCACCCCGATCCGCTCCGGCCGCAGCAGCGCGGCGATCTTCGCCCGGTCCGCCAGGTCGGGACAGGCGGGGTAGCCCAGCGAGTAGCGGCACCCCTGGTACTCGGTGCGCAGCATCCCGTCGAGGGCGGCCGGGTCGGCCGCCGCGATACCCAGTTCGGTGCGGACGCGCGCGTGCCAGTACTCGGCGAGCGCCTCGGCCAACTGCACCGACAGCCCGTGCAGTTCGAGATAGTCGCGGTAGGCGTCCGCCGCGAAGAGACGGGCGGTCTCCTCGCCGATGCGGCTGCCGACGGTGACGACCTGGAAGCCGACGACGTCGATCTCCTCCGACTCCTCCGGGCGGAAGAAGTCGGCGAGGCAGAGGCGCCGGCCGCGCCGCTGGCGCGGGAAGGTGAAGCGGGTGCGCTCGCCGCCGTCCTCGTCGAGGACGATCAGGTCGTCGCCCTTGGAGACGCACGGGAAGTAACCGTGGACGACGGCCGCTTCGAGGAGCTGCGAGGTGTGCAGCCGGTCCAGCCAGCCACGCAGCCGGGGCCGGCCCTCCGTCTCGATCGTCCCGGCGTCCTTGAGCCCCCACTGGCCCTTGAACAGGGCGCCCTCGTCGAGCCAGCTCGCGTACTCCTTGAGCTGGATGCCCTTGACGACCCGGGTCCCGAGGAACGGCGGTTCCGGTACGGGGGTGTCGACGGCGACGTCCGACCGGCCGCCTTCGTCCGGCTCGGTCACTTCCAAGGAGGCCATACGCCGGGGGACGCGACGCTGCTTGAGTGCGGGGAGTACGGCTCCGGGGACGCCGCGCTTGACGGCGATGAGGGCGTCCATGAGGCGCAGGCCTTCGAAGGCGTCGCGGGCGTAGCGGACCTCGCCCTCGTAGATCTCGTGCAGGTCCTGCTCGACGTACGCCCTGGTCAGCGCGGCGCCGCCGAGGATCACCGGGTAGCGGGAGGCGAGAGAGCGGGCATTCAGCTCCTGAAGGTTCTCCTTCATGATCACCGTGGATTTCACCAGCAGTCCCGACATGCCGATGACGTCGGCGCGGTGCTCCTCGGCGGCCTCCAGGATCGCGGAGACAGGCTGCTTGATGCCCAGATTGACGACGTTGTAGCCGTTGTTGGACAGGATGATGTCGACGAGGTTCTTGCCGATGTCATGGACGTCGCCGCGGACGGTGGCGAGCACGATCGTGCCCTTGCCGTCCTCGCCCTCGACCTTCTCCATGTGCGGTTCGAGGTGGGCGACCGCGGTCTTCATCACCTCGGCGGACTGGAGCACGAAGGGGAGCTGCATCTGGCCGGAGCCGAAGAGCTCGCCGACGACCTTCATGCCGCTGAGGAGGGTCTCGTTGACGATCTCCAGCGCGGGACGCCCGGCCAGCGCGGCGTCCAGATCTGCCTCCAGGCCGTTCTTCTCGCCGTCGATGATCCGCCGCTTTAGACGCTCGTCCAGCGGCAGGGCGAGCAGCTCCTCCGCCTTGCCGGCCTTCATGGAGGTGATGTTCACGCCCTCGAAGAGTTCGAGGAACCGTTGCAGCGGGTCGTAGTCCTCCCTGCGACGGTCGTGGATCAGGTCGAGCGCGACCTTGACCTGCTCCTCGTCCAGGCGGGCGATCGGCAGGATCTTCGAGGCGTGCACGATCGCCGAGTCGAGGCCCGCCTTCACGCACTCGTCGAGGAAGACGGAGTTCAGGACGACGCGCGCGGCCGGGTTCAGGCCGAAGGAGATGTTGGACAGACCCAGCGTCGTCTGTACCTCGGGATGGCGGCGCTTCAGTTCCCGGATCGCCTCGATCGTGTGGATCCCGTCCTTGCGGGACTCCTCCTGGCCGGTGCAGATGGTGAAGGTGAGCGTGTCGATGAGAATGTCCGACTCGCGGATGCCCCAGTTGCCCGTCAGGTCCGCGATGATCCGCTCGGCGATGGCGACCTTCGTCTCCACCGTCCTGGCCTGGCCCTCCTCGTCGATCGTGAGCGCCATGAGCGCCGCGCCGTGCTCCTTGGCGAGCGCGGTGACCCTCGCGAACCGCGACTCGGGCCCGTCCCCGTCCTCGTAATTGACCGAGTTGATGACCGCGCGTCCGCCGAGCTTCTCCAGACCCGCCCGCAGCACCCCCACCTCGGTGGAGTCGAGCACGATGGGCAGGGTGGAGGCGGTCGCGAACCGGCCCGCCAGCTCCGCCATGTCCGCCACGCCGTCCCGGCCGACATAGTCCACGCACAGGTCGAGCATGTGCGCGCCCTCACGGATCTGGTCGCGCGCCATCTCGACACAGTCGTCCCAGCGGCCCTCCAGCATCGCCTCGCGGAACTTCTTCGAGCCGTTGGCGTTCGTCCGCTCGCCGATCGCCATGTAGGCGGTGTCCTGGCGGAACGGCACATGCGCGTACAGAGAAGAGGCGCCGGCCTCCGCCTCCGGGGCCCGCGCCGCCGCACCCACGCCTCCGACCCGTTCCACGATCTCCCGCAGATGGTCCGGAGTCGTACCGCAACAGCCGCCGACCATCGAGAGCCCGTAGTCCCGTACGAACCCCTCGTGCGCGTCGGCGAGTTCGGCCGGCGTCAAGGGATAGTGGGCGCCGTCCTTGCCGAGGACCGGCAGACCGGCGTTCGGCATACAGGACAGGGGCACGCGTGCGTGCCGGGCCAGATGGCGCAGGTGCTCGGTCATCTCGGCCGGGCCGGTCGCGCAGTTCAGGCCGATCATGTCGATGCCGAGCGGTTCCAGCGCGGTGAGCGCGGCACCGATCTCGGATCCGAGCAGCATCGTGCCGGTCGTCTCGACGGTGACCTGCACGATCAGCGGCAGGTCGTCCACGCCGCACCAGTCCAGAGCGCGGCGGGCACCGACCACGGCCGCCTTCGTCTGGAGAAGGTCCTGGGAGGTCTCGACGAGCAGCGCGTCGGCGCCGCCCCTGATCAGGCCCTCGGCGTTCTGCTGGTACGCGTCGCGCAGTGGCTCGTACGTCACATGCCCGAGGGTGGGCAGCTTGGTGCCGGGGCCCATGGAGCCGAGGACCCAGCGGGCCCGGCCGTCGCGCGCGGTGAACGCGTCGGCACTCTCCCTCGCGATCCGGGCGCCGGCCTCCGACAGCTCGTACACCCGGGGCGCGATGCCGTACTCGCCGAGCGCGGAGAGGTTGGCGCCGAAGGTGTTGGTCTCGACGCAGTCGACGCCGACGGCGAAGTACGCGTCGTGCACCCCGCGGACGATGTCCGGACGGGTCACGTTGAGGATCTCGTTGCAGCCCTCCAGACCGGTGAAGTCGTCGAGTGTCGGGTCGGCGGCCTGGAGCATGGTGCCCATCGCCCCGTCGGCCACCACCACACGCGTCGCGAGCTCGTCCCTCAGTGGCTTCCTCATGACAGCCCCCGGAGATGCGTGAGGAGTTCCGCCGTGCAGCCGGGCCCGTACGTCGTACGGATCGCGTCGAGCAGCGCGTCCCGACGCAGCTGGTACTCCTGCGTCCCGACGGAGGCGAGGACGGTCGAGGCGACCGCGCAGCCCAGCTGGGCCGCGCACCGCTCGGGCACGCCCCAGAGCGTCCCGGCGAGGAACCCGGCGCGGAAGGCGTCGCCGACACCGGTCGGGTCGACGACCTCGGGGACCCGCACGGCCGACACGTCCAGGGTCTCCCTGCCCTCGCCCCGGATACGGACGCCGGCCTCGCCGTGGGTGGTGACCCAGGTGCCGACCCGGCGCAGGATCTCCGCCTCGCTCAGCCCCGACTTCTCGCCGAGCAGGGCGGCCTCGTACTCGTTGGTGAACAGCCAGCGCGCGCCGTCCACCAGCTCCCGCACCTGCGCCCGGTCCAGCCGTGCCAGCTGCTGCGACGGGTCGGCGGCGAAGGGGATGCCCAGTTCACGGCAGGTGCGGGTGTGCCGGAGCATCGCCTCGGGGTCGTCCGGTGAGATCAGCGCCAGGTCGATCCGGCCGGTGCGGCCGACGACCTGCCCGAGGTCGATCTCCCGGGCCTCCGCCATGGCACCGGTGTAGAAGGTCGCGATCTGGTTCTGGTCCCGGTCGGTGGTGCAGACGAACCGGGCGGTGTGGAGGGTCTCGCTGACCCGCACGGAGTCGGTGTCCACACCGTGTTCCTTGAGCCGGACCCGGTACGGCTCGAAGTCGCCGCCGACCGCGCCCACGAGGACCGGGCGCAGTCCCAGCACTCCCAGGCCGAAGGCGATGTTCGCTGCCACTCCGCCGCGCCGCACCTCCAGGCTGTCGGCGAGGAACGACAGGGAGACGCGGTCCAGCCGGTCCGCGAGCAGCTGTTCGGTGAACCGGCCGGGGAAGGTCATCAGATGGTCGGTCGCGATGGATCCCGTGACAGCGATACGCACGTCAGCCTCCCGCGACCTGACTCGTCTCCGGAGCGCTCAAGTCGGCCCCGACGGTCGACCGTGCTCGGTCACTCGTCCCTTGCGCCCTCCGCGCGCCCTCCCTCTCGATGCCGCCGCGCCCCTGCGCCCCGGGCGTGACCTGACCGGTCGCATTCTTGAGCGCCTCCACCCGGTCCGTGCGCTCCCAGGTGAAGTCCTCCCGTTCGCGGCCGAAGTGTCCGTACGCCGAGGTCCTGGCGTAGATCGGCCGCAGCAGGTCCAGCTCGCGGATGATCGCGGCCGGGCGGAGGTCGAAGACGGCCGAGACGGCGTCCTGGATCCGCTCGTCCGGCAGGGTGCCGGTGCCGAAGGTCTCCACGAAGAGGCCGACGGGCTCGGCCTTGCCGATGGCGTACGCGACCTGCACCTCACAGCGGCGCGCGAGTCCGGCGGCGACGACGTTCTTGGCGACCCAGCGCATGGCGTACGCGGCGCTCCGGTCGACCTTCGACGGATCCTTGCCGGAGAACGCGCCGCCGCCATGACGTGCCATGCCCCCGTACGTGTCGATGATGATCTTCCGGCCGGTGAGACCGGCGTCCCCCATCGGGCCGCCGACCTCGAAGCGCCCGGTCGGGTTGACGAGCAGCCGGTAGCCGTCGCTCTCCAGGTTGACGCCCTCCCCGGCCAGGGCCTTCAGCTCCGCCTCGACGACGAACTCCCGGATGTCCGGGGTGAGCAGCCCCTCGACGCTGATGTCGGCGGCGTGCTGGGAGGAGACGACGACGGTGTCCAGACGGATGGGGCGGTCCCCGTCGTACTCGATGGTGACCTGGGTCTTGCCATCGGGCCGCAGGTAGGGGACGGTCCCGTTCTTGCGGACCTCGGTCAGCCGCCGTGCGAGCCGGTGGGCGAGCGCGATCGGCAGCGGCATCAGCTCGGCCGTGTCGTCGCAGGCGTACCCGAACATCAGGCCCTGGTCGCCGGCGCCCTGGGCGTCGAGGTCGTCGGTGCCTTCCCCCTCGACCCTCCGCTCGTACGCCGTGTCGACGCCCTGGGCGATGTCCGGCGACTGGGAGCCGATGGACACCGACACCCCGCAGGAGGCGCCGTCGAAGCCCTTGGCGGAGGAGTCGTAGCCGATGTCGAGGATCGCCTCGCGCACCAGCTGCGGTATCGGCGCGTACGCGGTGGTGGTCACCTCGCCCGCGATGTGCACCAGGCCGGTGGTGATCAGGGTCTCCACGGCCACACGGGAGGACGGGTCCTGGGCGAGGAGCGCGTCCAGGATCGTGTCGCTGATCCGGTCCGCGATCTTGTCGGGATGGCCCTCGGTGACCGACTCCGAGGTGAACAGGCGCCGGCTCATGCCTGTCCCACCTCCGCGCGGAAGAAGTGCGTCTCGATCGCCGCGAGGGTCCGGATCTCGTCGACCTCGAGGGTCTCCATCTGGATGGACTTCCCGCTCTGCTGCTCCAGCAGGAAGACGAACTCGACGAAGGACAGTGAGTCGATGAGCCGGTTCTCGATGAGGTCGAGGTCGGGGGCGATGTCGTCGCGCTCCGGGTGGCGCTCCAGGATCCAGTTCTTCACCTGCTGCAGGCCGTCGGCCATGGTTGCTCTCCTTGAAGTGCTGTGTACGGATGAGGTGGTGGGGGGCGTACGGTCGAGCGCGCCGGCCGGGTCCGGGTACGGGTGCCCGGCGGAGCCGGCGTCGAGGATGGGCGCGGCCACGGCCACCGCGTAGTCCACGTCGTGGCTGATGGACACGGTGATCTCGGTGATGCCGGACCCGGCGGCCATCTCGGCGGCGCTCCGGTGCAGTTCGACGAGCGGCCAGCCGCCCTCGGAGCGCCGTACGACGATGTCCGGCCAGGGCAGGAACCTGCCCCTGACCCGGAGGGTCTTGAAGGCCGCCTCCTTGGCGGCGATCCGCCCGCAGAGGCTCAGGACGTCGAGGCCGGTGGACGTACGGCAGTCGGCGAGTTCGCCGGGGGTGAGCATCCGCTCGAAGAAGTCCTCGCCGTATTCGGCGAGGAGCCCCCGGACACGGGTGACGGACACGATGTCCATGCCGAGGTTCGCCCAGCCCAGGCCGCCCGCCGGCGGGGCGACGGGTCGGGCCGGCACGTCAGATCACCGGCCCGGCCGCACGCCCGCCCGCGCCCGCCGTGCGCTCGGCCGCCGCACGGACGGCCTCGGTGGCCGCCTCCCAGCTGCCGTGGCGCCTGGTCAGCGCGGACAGCCAGCGCTCCAGGCCGAACGCGACACAACTGGTGAACGCGGAACCGCCGTTCGCGAGGGTGATCGCGCACCGGTCGCCGAAGAAGTTGCGGTGGGTGTTGACCGAGGCGATCGCCAGGTCCTCGTACAGGAACTCGTGCTTCACCGGGGTCAGCCGCTGCAGTACCGCCTTGGAGCTTCCCTTGTCGAAGAACGGGTCGCAGGCGGCCTCCTTGCGCAGCGGCAGGTCGAGGGCCTCGGCGAAGGCCTGGATCCGCGCGATGAAGGAGGAAAGATGCGTCTCGGCGTGCTCGCGGGTGCCGATGGCCACGACCTCGCGCATACGGAAGCCGAGCTGGCGGCGCATGCCTTCGTAGTGGGTCTCCTTGCGGAAGCACCACCCGCAGACGGTGATCAGGGTGTCGTCGGCGACCTGACGCCCCTGGTGGTCGATGTAGACGGCGTAGCACGAGGCGGAGGGGAGTCCCAGGGCCGCCGGCTGCAGCGCGTCGCACGGGAAGCAGCCGGTGTCGGTACAGAACTGGGTCGTCTCCCGGGCCTCCAGGTCCAGGGGGGCGGCGACGACGGCCTGGTGGGGGAAGTTGTCGTAGTAGTCGAGCCGGGCCAGGTCGGCGGCCGGCAGCAGCGGGGGCATGGTCATCGGGCGGGCGCCCGCGCTCACGCCCCAGCTCTCGAAGGTGTCGTCGAGGAGCCGCAGCAGGGCGGTTCCCTCGGGGCCGAGGGACGGCAGGCCCCTCGCCTCCCCGACGCTCTCAGGGGTGGTCACGGTCATGGTGGAGTCACCTCTCGGACGACGGCCGCGGTCAGACGACGGGCAGCGTGTCGTCGGTGAAGATGCCGGACTTCAGGAAGAAGCCGAGCGGCTTACGGATCGCCTTGCGCTCGAAGGGGCGGCGGCGCTCGTCGGCGACCAGCGCGTTGCGCAGGGCCAGCGGGTCGGCGATGCCCGCGTCGCGGTAGACGTGCGGGTTGTAGAGGGAGTTGACGCTGTAGACGACGTACCGCTTCAGATAGGCCTCGACCTCGGCGAGCCGCTCGGCGGAGACGGACTCCCTCATGCGGTGGAAGAGCAGCGAGACCAGTTCGCGGCCGAAGGCGATGTGGCGGGACTCGTCCTGGTGGTGGATGCGGTTGACCTCGCGGATGGTGTGGCAGAGCGCGTCGTCCTGCGCCATCCTCGTGTTGTAGTGGTCGACGAGCTCCTCGAAGAACAGGATCCGGGCGAAGACCAGGAAGTTCTCCACCTCCGGCTCCCAGGCGGAGTCGGCGCGCATCGCCGTGGAACCGTAGATCTTGTTGCCGTAGCGGCGGCAGAACTCGGCGAAGAACCACATGTGTTCGTTCTCTTCGCCGATGAAGTGGTGGAAGAAGTCGGACGGGACTTCGAAGCCGGGCATGTGGATCCGGCCGACGACCTCGATGAGCAGTTCCCGGATGCCGTGCACGTTGAGGCTGTAGAAGTTGATGCTCTCCCACTTGGAGAGTCGCTGGAGGGCCTCCTCGCCGAGCTCGTCGTAGTACGGCGTGCCGTAGACCGTGAGCAGCTCGGGGGTCATCCACAGCCGGTTCTCTTCGAGCTTCTCGGGCCAGTCGAACTGCTGGTAGGGGTTGTAGTACTCCTCGATGGACCGGGAGCTGAGGCGCTCCAGGACTTCCAGGAACCGGTCGCTGACGGGCAGGGGGGCGGTGGCGCCCATGGTGACTCCTCGGGGTGGATGGCGCGGGCCTCTGTGAGGGGGTCCCGGGGCAGGACGGTGTCCCGGGGTCCTCGGGAACCGGGGTCCGGACGGGGGCCCCGTGAGCTCACGGCCTCAGGGCCGGACTTCGTAGACGGCGTTGACCGGCGTCTCGGTCGCGCGCCGCCAGCGGGTGAACCCGGCCTCCTGGGCGATGGCCCGGAAGGCCTTCTCGCCGGAGTGGTTGCCGAGCGCGTGCGGGCCGCGCTGGGCGACCGCCACGGGCAGGCACATCACGGCGGAGAGCGCCATGAACATGCGGGCGGCCGGCGTCTGGGTGTCGATGTCCGCGGGCGACACATTGGACTCGACGAGCATCCAGGTGCCGTCGGCGTCCAGCGACTTGTGCACGTGCTGCGCGGCGGCGACCGGGTCGCCCATGTCGTGCAGGGCGTTGAAGAAGGTGACCAGGTCGTAGCCGGTGCCGGGGTAGTCGTCGGCCGACGCCACGTCGAAGACGACACGGTCGGAGAGCCCGGCGTCCTCGGCGAGCTGCCGGGCGATGGCGATGGCCTCTTCGGAGTAGTCGAAGCCGTGCACGGTCGCCTCGGGGAACGCCTTCGCGATCAGCAGCGTGGTGTGGCCGACGCCGCAGCCGACGTCGGCGACCGTTCCGCCGGCCGCCAGCTTCCCGGTGACCCCGTGCAGCGCGGGCAGCCAGTCCGCGACGAGCCTGTGTTCGTACGTGGGCTGGAAGAAGCTGCCCATGCCGGTGTCCAGGGCCGGATCGTGCTCGGCCCAGCCGACACCGTCGCCGGTGCGGTACGCGTCGACGAGCAGGTCCTCGGTCGCGTACAGCGCCTTGAGGGCGGTGAAGAACCCGGCCGCGTAGGTGGCGGCCCCCGGGTCGGCGAGGACGGCGACATGGTCGGCGGGCAGGGTGTACGTGTCGGCGCTCGGGTGCCGCTCGACGTACCCGGCGCTGAGCTGGGCGTGCAGCCACTCCTCGGCGTACCGCTCGTTGATCCCGGTCCGCTCGGCGAGCTGTGCGGGGGTGAGTGCGCCGCCGGCGGCGAGGGCGCGGTAGAGCCCGAGCCGCTCCCCGAGGGCGACGGTCAGCCCGCGCACCGCGGCGCCGGCGTCCCCGATGACGCGCTGGTGGAAGTCGTGGCTGCCGCTCATGCCGCGGTCACCTCTTCCGATCCGGCCGGAAGGTCACAGGTGAAGAGGAAGGACCTCGGGATGCGCGGGAGCGTGCGCGGCGGGACCGGGTAGGGCCAGCGGCCGAAGTCGGCGCCGTCCTCGCCGGGCTGCTTCACCTCGCGTACGGCCCAGCCGGAGTCAGTGAGCAGTTCCTCGGGCGTCTCCGTGCCGAACAGCCACGGATTGCCGTCCTCCTCGAGGGACTTGAGGAACGGGCGGGAGAGCGGGTTCTCCAGGGCGGCCCTGCTGATGACGTCCCCGAGCAGGACCGAACCGGGCGCGGCGTGGGCGGCGAGGGTCGAGATGAGCGTACGCACGGCCGTCTCCGGCAGGAAGAACAGCAGGCCCTCGACCACCCACAGCACCGGCTCGTCGCTGCGCCAGCCGGCTTCCTTCAGCGGCCCGGTCCAGTCCTGGGTCAGGTCGACCGGGACGGTGACGCGCTCGCGCCCGGCGGGGGCGGGCTCGTCGGCGAGCATCCCCGCCTTCGCCTCCAGGAGCGCGGGCCGGTCGAGTTCGTAGACGGTGACGCCGTCGGGCCACGGGAGCCGGTAGAAGCGGGTGTCCATGCCGGCGGCGAGGAAGACGACCTGGCGGATGCCCCGCTCCTCGACGGCCCGGACGATGGCCCGGTCCAGGTAGGTGGTGCGGATGGCGAGGAACGGCACGGTGCCGGCCCCCGCGTAGCGCTCCAGCAGCTCGAAGCCGATCGTGTCGGCGACGGTGCGCGCGTAGGGATCGGCAAACAGCCGGTCCTCGCGCTCGGTCTCCAGGGCCCGCGCTGCGGCGGTCCACTGGGCGGTGCGGGATACGGCCTCCACAGGAGGTCCCCCTTCACTTCGGGTGGGAAAGGTACGGACGGCCGTGCTCAGCTCGTGCCCCGGCAGCAGGCGACCGGGTCCTCCGCCGCGGACATCGACGACAGACGGGCGGCTTCGGAGTCGGCGGGACGCCGCCGGAAGATGCTGTGCAGGATCATGCTGAACACGGCCGTCCCGTCGGGGCCGACCAGCGTGCACCTGGGTTTCACGGTGCCGGTGGCGGGATTGAACGGCGACGGGGTGGCGCCAAGGATCTCCACCCGCGCGGTGAGGACGTCCCCCGGGCGTACGGGACGCAGATAGCGGACCTCGTCGATGCCGGGCGAGCCCATGCAGGCGCTGTACGCGAGCAGTCCGTCGACGTAGCGGCGCATGAACATCGACTGGGTGTGGAAGCCACTGGCGATCAGCCCGCCGAAGGACGAGCGCGCCGCCAGCTCCGGATCCGCGTGGAAGGGCTGTGGATCGAAGCGCCTTCCGAAGTCCAGCACCTCCTCCGCCGTGACGGTGACGGTGCCCAGTTCATGGACATCGCCCGGCTGGAAGTCCTCGAAGTAGCGCATCATGCGCCCCCCTTGACCTAAAGGAGTGTCATTCCCTGGCAGACACCAATCTACGAATGGCTCATTTATTTTGTCAACCCAAAAGAAGGGGAGGGTGTCGCGAGGCGGGGCGCGGGCGGTGCGGCTCAGCGGCGCAGGGCGGCCTCGATGTCCCGCCAGAGGTCCTCCACCGCCTCGATCCCCACCGACATCCGTACGAGCCCCGCCCCTATCCCCGCCGCGCCCAACGCCGCCGCGTCCAGCTCCCGGTGGGACGTCGACGCCGGGTGCGTCACCAGCGTCTCCACGCCCCCCAGCGACAGCGCCAGCCGCGCGACCCGTACGGCCTCGATGAACGCCCGCCCCGCCTCCCGGCCCCCCGCGAGCTCGAACGAGAGCAGCCCGCCGCCTCCGGCGAGCACCTTGCGGGCCATGGCGTACGACCGGTGGGCGGGGTGCCACGGCCAGTGGACGGCACTCACGGCCGGGTGGGCCGCGAGCCGCTCGGCGAGCACGGCGGCGTTCGCGCAGTGCTCACGCATCCGCAGCGGCAGGGTCGGTATGCCGCGCAGCGTCAGCCAGGCGGCGAACGGGTCCGCGCTGGCGCCGAGTTCGACCGTCCGTGGCCAGATCTCGTGCCGCAGGCCGTCGTCCGCGAAGACGGCGGCGCCGCCGAGGACGTCGGAGTGCCCGGCCAGGTACTTGGTCGTGGAGTGGACGACGACGTCCGCGCCGAGCTCGACCGGCCGGCACAGGACGGGCGAGGCGAGGGAGTTGTCGACGAGACTCAGGACGCCCTGGCGCCGGGCCGCGGCAAGCAGTCCCGGAAGGTCGGGAACCCGGCCGGTCGGGTTGGCGATGGTCTCCAGGACGAGGAGCCGGGTGCGCGGCCCGGCGAGCGCCTCGAACTCGGCCGCGTCGTCGCCGCTGATGTACGTGACGTCGATGCCGTACCGCGCCGCCAGGTCGGAGAGGACCGCGTACGTCCCCCCGTAGAGGCACCGCTGTGCGACCACCTGGTCCCCCGGGCGCAGCAGCGCGAGCAGCACGCCGCTGATGGCCCCCATCCCGGAGGCGAAGGCGATCGCCGACGCCCCGCCCTCGAGCCCGGCGAGGGTGTGCTCCAGGGCTCGTACGGTCGGGTTGCCGCGGCGGCTGTAGACGTACCGGCCGTCGGGTCCCGCCATGGCCTCGGCGAGCGCGTCGGCGGACGCGAAGGCGAAGGCCGAGGACTGGACGAGGGGCACGGAGAGCGGCCAGCTCCCGGGAGGCGGCGGTTCGTTGACGACGTGCACGGCACGAGTCCTGATGTCTTCCATGGCTGTTCCTCTTTTCGGGTTGCTGCTTGGGGCTGCTTCGGGCCGGCGCTTCGGATCACGGATTCGGCTGCGGCCTTCTGCGGCCTCTCCTGCGGCAGCGGCTGCGGAAAAGGGGCCGCCCGACGTCCTGGGAGGACATCGGGCGACCCCTGACGGGCACTTGGCGCGCCCCGCCGTACGTCACACGCCGACCTGCTCGCCCTGCGGAGCCGGGGCGGTGGCAGCGGCAGCGGCGGCCTTGTCGCTCTTCATCAGGAGGAGCGTGATCACACCGCCGGCTGCGGCGACGATCGCGGCGCCGATGAACGCGGCGGAGAAGCCGTCGGTGAGGGCCGGCAGATTGCCCAGTTCACCGGCGCCCTGCGACATGGCCAGCGCGGTCAGCGCGGCGAGGCCGAGGGCCGAACCGACGTTGTAGGTGGTGTTGACGATGCCGGAGGCGAGACCGGCCTGCTCCTGCGGGGCCCCGGACATCGCGGCGATCATCGCCGGGATGTAGGCGAGGGACATGCCGAGCGCCGCGACGAGCGAGGCGGGCAGGACGTCGACCACGAACGAGCCGGTCGGCTCGACGGCCGACAGCCAGACCAGACCGGCCGCGAGGACCAGCAGACCCCCCGCGATCAGCGGCTTGGCACCGAACTTGGCCATGAGGCGCGCGGTGATCGCCGTCATGAAGATCATCAGCAGGACGGTCATCGGGAGCAGCGCGGCGCCGGACGCGAAGGCGCCGTAGCCGAGCACCTGCTGGAGGTAGAGGTTGAGGAAGTACCACATCGGGATCCACGCGGCGCCGAGCAGCGTCATCGACAGGTTGGCCGAGCCGAGCCGCGGAACGCGCCACACGCTGAGCGGCATGAGGGGCTCGCGGACACCCTTCTGGATCACGAAGAAGAGGACGAGCAGGACGACGGCCCCGGCCAGTTCCAGGATGGTGGCCGTGGAGCCCCAGCCGACCTCGGGCGCGCGGACCACCGCGAAGACGGCGAGCGCGAGCCCGGCGGTGACGGCGACCGCGCCGAGGACGTCCACGGAACCGCGGCGGGACTCGACGGCGGGCAGCAGCCTGGTGGCGGCGAGCGTGGCGAGACCGATCGGCACGTAGATGATGAAGACCCACGGCCAGCTCATCCACTCGGTGAAGACACCGCCGAGGAAGACGCCCGCCGTGCCGCCGGCCGGAGCGGCGGCGCCGTACAGCGCCATCGCCTTGCCGAGCTCCTTCGGGTCGTGCATGAAGAGCATCATCAGCAGGGTCATGGCGGAGGGCGCGATCAGCGCACCGCCGACGCCCTGGACCGCGCGGCCGGCGATCTCCACCCAGGCGGTCTGCGCGGCGGCGGCGATGACCGATCCGACGATCATGACAGCCCAGCCGGTGGCGAAGATCTTGCGGGCGCCGAGGAGGTCGGAGAGCCGGCCGCCGAGGAGCAGGAGCCCGCCGAAGACGATGACGTAGGCGTTGAAGACCCACTGGAGCTCGCCCTGCGAGAAGCCCAGGTCCTTCTGCATCTCGGGGAGCGCGACCCCGATGATCGAGGTGTCCATGATGACCATGAACTGGGCGGCGGCGAGCACGACAAGTGCCCACCAGCGCCGGGGATTGACGGTTGACATTGCCCTGACCCTTCTCTCGCACGGACCCCGGGTACGCTCTGAGACATACCCCTAGGGGGTACCTTCGCGGAGCACCGTAGCATACCCATGGGGGGTATGTAAGGGCGGAGTGGGAGCAGGCCCGGGACGGCAGAATGCGCGTCATGACCACCCATGACGAACTCCTCCGCCGCTGGACGGCGACCCTCCTCGCGGCCCGCCCCGGCGAGGAGGGCCCGGACCCGGTGCCGTACGGCGAGAACCTGCTGGCCCGCTGGGCCGAGCCGCAGCGCCACTACCACACCACCGAGCACCTCGCCGCGGTCCTGGACCGGATCGACGAACTGGCGTCACACGCGGGGGACTTGGAGCTGGTGCGGCTCGGTGCCTGGTTCCATGACGCGGTCTACCGCCCGGACCGCTCGGAGAACGAGGAACGGAGCGCGGCCCTGGCCGAGCGCGCCCTCCCCGAGGCGGGCCTCCGCCCCGCCCAGGCCGCCGAGGTGGCGCGACTGGTCCGCCTCACCGTCACCCACGACCCGGCGCCCGGCGACGCCAACGGCGAGGTCCTGTGCGACGCGGACCTCGCCGTCCTGGCCTCCGATACGGATACCTATACGGGGTATACGGCGGCGGTCCGCGAGGAGTACGCCTTCGTACCCGACGACACCTTCCGCGCGGGCCGCTCGGCGGTTCTCGGCCAACTCCTCGCCCTGCCGGTCCTGTTCCGCACGCCCTACGGCCGGGAGAGGTGGGAGGCGGCGGCGCGGGCGAACCTCACCGCGGAGCTGACGCGGCTAGGGACACTCGCCTGAGCGGTACCGGCTTCCGCTCACGTACTCGACACGGAGGACGGGATTCTTGTCCTCCAGGATGTAGAGGGTGCCGTCCCACGGCGCCCAGTGGCGCGGTACGAGATAGAGCCGGTCCCCCGACACGTGGAACAGACGCAGCCCGGCGTACCGGTAGCGGTAGGGGCTGCCCTTCTCCGCGACCAGCGAGAGACAGCTGCCGCCCCCGCGGATCAGCAGGTCGTCCTTGCTGAACACGACGACCGCCGGGAGGCCGCCCTCGACCGTCCGCGCGGTCTCGGCGGCCCTTCCTCTGCCGACGACGCCGGCGTACGAGTACACCGACCAGAAGAGCGCGATCACCGCGACGATCAACGCCAGGGCCCAGAGCCGGGCGTTGGGCGCGCCACGGGTGCGGCCGTAGGTGGTGAGCAGGGCCCCGAGCATCACCCCGGGTGGCAGCACCAGCTCGAACACCTGCGGCGCGAGCGGATACGCCACGACCATCACCACCGCGGGCACCCAGGCCCAGCGCAGCCCGCGCACGAGCGGCCCGGCCCAGCGCGGCTCGTCCCGCATCCCGCGGTGCACGGCATAGGCACCGAACACGGCGGCGGCCCCCACGAGCGCGGGGAGATAGAGCGCGTTGACGCTCCGCAGCAGATAGTCGGCGGTGGACAGCCGGAAGAGATTGTCCCGCAGCCCGAGCGCGCGGGTCTCGGCGTCGGTGCTGGCCCACCCGAAGTAGAACAGCACGGCGGTGAAGAGGGAGAGCAACGACCCGACGGTGCCGAGCAGTTCGGCGACACGGAGGGTGGCGGGCTCGGGCTCCCCGCGGGTGTCGGGCGCCGACGGCGGCGTGGGGGCGGGGGGCGGGCGCACGGGCGGCGCGGGAGCAGGGGTGGGTGCGGGCGGGGCCGTGGGGGCGGGAGCAGGGGTGGGTGCGGGTGGAGCCGTGGGGGCGGGAGCAGGGGTGGGTGCGGTGCCCGGGTCCGGCGGGGGCGGATCCGGGTGCGTACGACGCCGGTCCACCGCGCGGGTCAGCGTCGTACGGAGTCCGCGGAGCGCCGACCGACGGGTCATCGGGCCGCCGACTCGGGACCGGGACCGGACTCCGAACCGGGCTCCCCGGCCCCCTGATCGGTCGGCTCACCCGGATCGGTCGGGCCGGTCGGGTCGGTCGGTTCACCCGGATCGGTCGGCCCGGGGTCCGGGCTCGGGTCCTTCGGGCCGCCGCCCGACCCCGGGCCCGCCTCGATCGTCAGGGTCATCGGTTCGGCCGCCCTGACGGAGCGGACCATCACCTTCAGCCTCCCCGCAGGGGTCCCGTCGGGAACGACGAACGACAACGTCAGCCGATCACCGGACATCGCCATGTCCTCGAGATCGACCGGCACACGGCCGAGCATGACGCCGACGCTCTTGTACGCGTCGCCGAAGTCGAAGTACGTGCCCAGCAGTTCGACCTCGACCGTCTCACCGGGCCGCGCCACCGCGTCTCCACCCGCGTCGAGGCGGACGATCCGCCACCGGCACGCCGTCCCGCTCCCGCTCGACGGGCCGCGCAGGCGGGCCGTCGCGCCCGGGTGCTCGCGGTGGTACCGGAGCAGCCGGCCGAGCACCGCGTAGGCGGCCCGCCCCTTGCAGGTCGCGGGGCGCCCGCCCGGTACCGCCGCGTACGCCTTCGCCGCCTCGGACCAGCTGCCGCCCTTCCCCTGCACGGCCAGACACGCCTCGGCGAGCCCTCGCAGCACGGCCCACGCCTCCGGCTCGGAGTGCTCCGTCAGCTTGCTGTCCTTTGGGGCGTCGGGGATCTCCTTCCGGGACGACGCGCATTTCCGGGGGTCGGTGAGATGGTCGTAGACGCTCTCGTGATCGGGTGCGCCTTCCGTGTTCGGCGCGCCCGGCCCCGGCGGCAGATAGGACAGGCCCTCGACGTCCCCGGACCCGCCCCCCGATCCGCCGTCGCCGTCCTTGGGCGGCTTCCAGGTCGGCGTACCGCTCGCGGACGCGGCGCTGCTGCGCCCTCCGGACGGCTCCCTGGCCTCCTCGCACCCCGCCACCGCCGACGCCGCCAGTACGCACGCCAGCACGGCCGCCCATAAACGGATCGAACGCCTCGCCATCGCGATCAGCCCCCCGCCGAGCCCCTTCGGATGTCTTCCGCCCACATGATGAGGCCAGTCCGCCGCGCTGGGAAGGAGAACGGACTTGCGACGGGCGTCCGGCATATGGACACGGAGGAATGCCAGGATCAAGACCGCTGTTCACCACTGTCATGCCGTCTTCGCCCGCCGAACGCACCCGTATGCCCCTGGCCGTCTACATCCTCGGCCTTTCCGTCTTCGCGCTCGGCACGAGCGAATTCATGCTGTCCGGGCTCCTGCCGCCCATCGCCGGCGACATGAACGTGTCGATCTCCCGCGCCGGCCTCCTCATATCGGCCTTCGCGATCGGCATGGTCATCGGCGCGCCCCTGCTCGCCGTGGCGACCTTGCGCCTCCCCCGCAAGACGACCCTGATCGCACTGATCACCGTCTTCGGCCTCGGCCAGGTCGCCGGCGCCCTCGCGCCGACGTACGAGGTGCTCTTCGCGTCCCGGGTGGTCAGCGCCCTCGCCTGCGCGGGCTTCTGGGCGGTCGGCGCGGCCGTCGCCATCGCGACCGTCCCGCAGAACGCCCGGGCCCGGGCGATGGCCGTGATGATCGGCGGGCTCTCCATCGCCAACGTCCTCGGCGTCCCGGCCGGCGCCTTCCTCGGTGAGCACCTGGGCTGGCGCTCGGCGTTCTGGGCGGTCGGGGCGGCCTCCGCGATCGCGCTGGTCGGGGTGGTCACCCGTATCCCGCACATCCCGCTGCCGGAGCGGCGGCCGAGGCTCAAGGGGGAGCTCACGATCTACCGCGACCGTCAGGTGTGGCTGTCGATCGTGATCACCGCCCTCGCGGCGGGCGGCGTCTTCTGCGCGTTCTCGTACCTTGCCCCGGTCCTCACCGATGTGGCCGGACTCGACGCGCGGTGGGTCTCGGGCGTCCTCGGGCTCTTCGGCGTCGGAGCGCTGATCGGTACGACGATCGGCGGCCGGGTCGCCGACGCGCACCTCTTCGGGGTCCTGCTGAGCGGCATCACCGCCTCGACGCTCTTCCTCGCGGCACTGGCCCTCTTCGCCTCCAACCCCGCCGCCGTGATCGCCCTGTCCTTCCTCCTCGGCGTCTCGGCGTTCTACACGGCACCGGCCCTCAACGCCCGTATGTTCAACGTCGCCGGAGCCGCCCCGACCCTCGCGGGCGCCACGACCACGGCCGCCTTCAACCTGGGCAACACCGGCGGACCCTGGCTCGGCGGCACGGTCATCGACGCCGACTTCGGTTTCGAATCGACGGCCTGGGCAGGCGGCGCGATGACCCTCGCGGCCCTCCTGACGGTCGCCGTCTCCCTGCGCCTGCACCGCCGTACGACGGCGAGCCGCGTGGTCATCGGAGTCACGGCCGCCCCGGAGAACCGCGCGCTGACGAAGACGGAGGCGAGCTGAGCCGGGCACGGCCCGACGGTCGGGCCCCAGCAGCAAGATCCAAACGAGAGACCCTAGCTAGGTGACGGCACGGCCCTTCGGCCGTCGCAGCCCCGCCTGGGTGAGGCGGCGGACCAGTTCCTTGGAGCCGACCTCCACCGCGCCCGCCGCCACCGCGTCGGCGTAGCGTTCCACCGGGATGTCGTAGTGGTCGCCGTCGAAGGCGCGCGACGGGGCGCCGATCGAGGCGGCGAAGGCGTGGAGTTCCTCGTAGGAGACGTCACTGACGAGGTGCGACCACATGCGGCCGTGTCCCGGCCAGTCCGGCGGGTCGATGTAGAGGGTCACGAAAGCTCACCGTAGACGCTCGCCGCGCAGCCCGCGCGCCGGTCACGACGAGTCGCCGGCCGTCCGGTCCCGCCGTGCGCCGCACGCCATCGCCCGCACGTCCCGGCGCCACGCCTCATGAGTCGTCGCCCGTGCCCATGCTCCCCGCGAGGCCACCGACCCGGGCCACCACCACCCCCGCCTTGGCGCAGACCCAGTGGGGGTCCGGGCCCAGTTCGGGTTCGACGTCGAGGGCGTGGGGGTCACCCGCGTCGCAGACCGGGCAGAGCGGCCAGCGTCCATAGCGTTCGAGGAGCGCGTCCTGGACGTCCTGGGCGACGAGCCCGGCGACGTACTCCGTGCCCTGGGGCCACTGTTCGACCCACCAACGGCGGTGCGTCACCGCGTCCTCGACCAGCGAGACGACCTCCGCCTGGGCGACGTCCCGGGCGATGAGGTCGGCGAGGACCAGCGCACGCGCGGCGTGCAGGGACTGCTCCAAGGGGTCTACCGCGTCCATGCAGCCATTGTCTCCCCACATGCCCCGGAGAAAAGCCCCGCCTCGGTCCCGGACTTCGGCCCCGCCTTCGGTCCCGGACTTCGGTCCCGGACTCCGAGGGGCGTCCGGAGGGGTTGACGACCCCAGAGGCCGAAAATATCTTTCAGATGTGACCAATGATGTGAAGGAAATTTTCACCGGCACGGGCGGCGACGCTCCCCCCGCGCCGGCCGCCCTCGCCGCCAAGGTGCGCACCCTCGCGCCCTCCATGACCCGCTCCATGCAGCGGGTCGCAGAAGCCGTCGCCGCCGACCCGGCCGGCTGCGCCGCCCTCACGGTCACCGGCCTCGCCGAGCTCACCGGGACGAGCGAGGCGACCGTCGTGCGCACCGCCCGCCTCCTCGGCTACCCCGGCTACCGCGACCTCCGCCTCGCCCTCGCCGGCCTCGCCGCCCACCAGCAGTCCGGCCGCGCCCCCTCGGTCACCGCCGACATCGCCGTCGACGACCCGATCGCCGACGTCGTCGCCAAGCTCGCCTACGACGAGCAGCAGACCCTCGCCGACACCGCCGCCGGCCTGGACACCGTCCAGCTCGGGGCCGCCGTCGCCGCGCTCGCGACCGCCCGCCGCATCGACATCTACGGCGTCGGCGCCTCCGGCCTCGTCGCCCAGGACCTCGGCCAGAAGCTCCTGCGCATCGGCCTGCTCGCGCACGCCCACAGCGACCCGCACCTCGCCGTCACCAACGCCGTCCAGCTCCGCTCCGGCGACGTCGCCATCGCGATCACCCACTCCGGCTCGACCGGCGACGTCATAGAACCGCTGCGGGTCGCCTTCGACCACGGCGCCACGACCGTCGCGATCACCGGCCGCCCGGACGGGCCGGTCTCGCAGTACGCCGATCACATCCTGACCACGTCCACGGCCCGCGAGAGCGAGCTGAGACCGGCCGCGATGTCCTCGCGTACCAGCCAACTCCTGGTCGTGGACTGCCTGTTCACCGGCGTCACGCAGCGAACGTACGAAACGGCGGCGCCCGCGCTCGCCGCCTCCTACGAGGCACTCGCCCACCGCCACTCCCCCCGCAGCCGCTGATACGGAACGTCGAAAGAGCCGCACATCCATGACCTCCGCATACGACGACCTGCGCGCCCAGCTGGCCACGCTCACCACCGAAGCCTTCCGCCCCGAGCTGGCCGAGATCGACCGGCTGCCCACCGCGGAGATCGCCCGGCTGATGAACGCCGAGGACCAGTCCGTCCCCGTCGCCGTCGCCGCCCAGCTCCCGGTCATCGCCGCCGCGATCGACGCCACCGCCGCCCGGATGGCCCGGGGCGGCCGGCTGATCTACGCGGGCGCCGGAACCGCCGGCCGGCTCGGCGTCCTGGACGCCAGCGAGTGCCCGCCCACCTTCAACACCGACCCGTCCTCCGTCGTCGGCCTGATCGCGGGCGGCCCCTCCGCGATGGTGAAGGCCGTCGAGGGGGCCGAGGACTCCAAGCCGCTGGCGGCCGAGGACCTGGACGCGCTGAAGCTCACCGCCGACGACACGGTGGTCGGCGTCTCCGCCTCGGGCCGTACGCCGTACGCGATCGGTGCGGTCGAGCACGCCCGGGCGCTCGGGGCACTCACCCTGGGGCTGTCCTGCAACAGGGACAGCGCCCTCGCGGCCGCCGCCGAACACGGCATCGAGGTCGTCGTCGGGCCCGAACTCCTCACCGGCTCCACCCGGTTGAAGGCCGGAACGGCCCAGAAGCTCGTCCTCAACATGATCTCGACGATCACCATGATCCGGCTGGGCAAGACGTACGGAAACCTCATGGTCGACGTGCGCGCCTCCAACGAGAAGCTGCGGGCGCGGTCGCGGCGGATCGTCGCGCTCGCCACGAACGCGCCGGACGAGGAGATCGAGGCGGCGCTCACGGCGGCCGAGGGCGAGGTGAAGACCGCGATCCTGATGATCCTCGCCGCGGTCGACGCGCCGACGGCCGAGCAGCTCCTGACCGGCTCGGGGGGCCATCTCCGCGCCGCGCTCCACGCCGCGACCTGAACCCCCTCCCCCACGCACAGCAAGGCCCCCCACATGAGCACAGACGACAAGAACCGCGTCACGGCCGCCGCGATCCTTCCCCTCGTCGGCGGCGCACAGAACGTCATCTCGGTCACCCACTGCATGACCCGCCTGCGTCTCGGCCTGCGCGACCGCTCCCTCGTCCAGGACGACGCGCTGACCGCGCTCCCGGCCGTACTGGGCGTGGTGGAGGACGAGACGTACCAGATCGTGCTCGGCCCGGGCACGGTCGGAAAGGTCACCCCGGAGTTCGAGGCGCTGGTGGCCCGGGAGCCGAAGGCGGCGGACGGCCTGGCCGCCCAGGGCGCCGCGCTCAAGGCCGACCGCACACGGCGGAACGCCACCCCCTTCAAGCTGCTGCTGCGCAGGATCGCGAACATCTTCGTGCCGCTGATCCCGGCCCTCATCGGCTGCGGCATCATCGCGGGCCTGAACGGCCTGCTGGTGAACCTGCGCTGGCTGCCCGCCGTCACCCCCGCGCTGACCGCCATCGCCTCCGGCTTCATGGCGCTGATCGCGGTCTTCGTCGGCTTCAACACGTCGAAGGAGTTCGGCGGTACGCCGATCCTGGGCGGCGCGGTCGCCGCGATCGTCGTCCACGCGGGCGTGGCGAAGGTCGTCGTCCTCGGCCAGGCGCTCTCACCCGGCCAGGGCGGCGTCCTGGGCGCGCTGGCCGCCGCGGCCCTGGCCGTGCAGGTCGAGAAGTGGTGCCGCCGCCGGATCCCGGAGGCGCTCGACGTCCTGGTCACCCCCACGCTCACCGTGCTCGTCGCGGGTCTGGTCACCGTCTTCGGCCTGATGTTCGTCGCCGGTGAGGTCTCCTCGGCGATCGGCTCCTTCGCCACCTGGCTGCTGGCCCACGCGGGCGCGGCCGCCGGCTTCGTCCTCGGCGGGCTCTTCCTCCCCCTGGTCATGCTCGGCCTCCACCAGGCCCTGATCCCCCTCCACACCACCCTGATCGAACAGCAGGGCCACACGGTCCTCCTGCCGATCCTCGCGATGGCGGGCGCGGGCCAGGTCGGCGCGGCGATGGCGGTCTATCTGAAGCTCCCCCGCAACGGATCGATCCGCCGCACCATCAAGTCGGCGCTGCCGGCGGGCTTCCTGGGCGTGGGCGAGCCGCTGATCTACGGCGTCTCGCTCCCGCTGGGCCGACCATTCGTCACGGCCTGCGTCGGCGGGGCGTTCGGCGGCGGTGTCGTGGGCCTGTTCAACATGCTGGGCACCCACGTCGGCTCCACGGCGATCGGCCCCTCGGGCTGGGCCCTCTTCCCCCTGCTCCACGGAAACAAGGGCCTCGCCGAGACGGTCGCGGTGTACGCGGGTGGCCTGTTCGCCGGTTATCTGACGGGCTTCGCCGCGACGTACTTCTTCGGCTTCAGCAAGCAGATGCTGTCCGACCTCGACAGGGACCCGGAGGACGGGACCGCCGAGACGCCGGCCGCCGGAGCCCCTGCGAAGGAGACGGCCAGGGCGAGGGTCTGACCGCAGCCGGCCCGCCCCATGGCTGCCGGGCGGGCCTCCTCCGCGAGGGCACCGGGGAGGAGGGCGGCGCCGGCCGGGACGGTGCGATGTGTTCGTACGGTCAGATGCCGTTCGTGAAGAGGATCCGGTTGGGCGAGGTCGCGTGGAGGGGCTTGATGACGTCCTTGGTGGAGTTGGCGGAGATCCAGCCGGCGACCTCCTCCGGCGTCGCGCCCGGGTGCGTCGTCCGGTACAGCAGGGCGGTACCGGCCACGTGCGGGGACGCCATCGACGTGCCGCTCAGGGCGACACCGCCGCCGCCCATCCTCGCCGAGACGATGTCCTTGCCCGGAGCGTAGACCCACACGCACGGACCCCAGTTGGAGAAGGAGGTCTCCTGGTCCAGGCTGTCGGTCGCGCCGGCCGTCACCACGTGCTCCGCGCTCGCCGGAGAGACCTCGCAGGCGTCCTGGGCGCTGTTGCCCGCGGCGACGACGACGGAGGTGCCCTGCAGAACGAGGGCGTCCACCGCGTCGTTCAGCACGTCGGACTTCGCGCCGCCGAGGGAGGCGTTGAGCACGCCAGGCCTGGCGGGGTGCAGCGCCGCGTGCGACGCCGCCCACTCGAGCCCGGCGATGACCCCGGAGTTGCTGCCGCTGCCCTGGCAGTCGAGGACCCGGACGCTGATGAGCCCGGCCTGAGGGGCGACTCCGTACGTCCGGCCGCCGATCGTGCCCGCGACATGCGTGCCGTGGCCCTGGCAGTCCGCCCCGCGCCGCGCCTCGCCCGGGAAGGCGTCGAAGCCGGGGACGGCGCGGCCCCCGAATTCCGTGTGCCCGTAGTCGATGCCGGTGTCGAGGACGTAGGCGTTTGCGCGCGCGCCGGTGGCCCGCGCGGTGAAGTCCCCGTCCAGCGGCAGGGCGCGCTGGTCGATCCGGTCCAGGCCCCACGCGGTGGTGGGGGCGGCCGGGGCGGTGCGGCCCGGACCCGCGTCCAGCGCGGTGACCTCGGCGTCCTGCTCGACGTCCCGGACCTCGGGGAGCGCCCTGATCTCGGCCAGCTGCGCGTCGGTGAGCTTGGCCGCGAAGCCCCGCAGCAGCTTGGTGAAGCTGAACAGCGGCGTGACACCCACCCCCCTGGCGGCGGCCTTGACGTCGCTCACCGGCTTGAGCCGGACGATGTACTGGCCGGGCACCGGCTTGGCCGAGAGGCGCAGCGGCGCGAGGGCGGTGCGCTCACCGTCCGTGGGGGCGGAGTGGGCGGAGGCGGACAGAGGGCCTGCGACGGCCAGGGCGGCCGTGGCGGCGGCCACGAGGGCGACTCTCATTCGGGTGGGCATGTGCGCGAGGGGACCACGTAGAAACGATCAAGGCAATCACCCGGGGTAGCAAGTCACACACTTTCCGTAGCGCCGTGTCGCCGTCAGTCACACCCGAACAGCCCCCGAGGCCGCGGCGCGCGGGATCAGGCGTCGGCGCGCTCCCACACCGGGTCCCGCAGATACTCGGCCAGGCGATCCAGCTCCTCCGCGACGCCCGCCTCCATGCCCGTCGCGAGGGCCTGGTCCCGGATCTCCTCCGACGGCCAGACCGACCTGCTGGTCAGCGCGGTCACGTCCGGCAGCGGCGCGTCGAAGGTCAGGGTGACGTGCACGGGCGGCCCCGGCATGAGTTCGAAGACCTCGGAGTAGACCAGGCGTTTGGGGCGCACGATCTCCTCGTAGGTGCCGGAGAACACCAGCTCCTGGCCGTCGCCGGCCCTCTGGCCCCAGCGCCAGGCGCCGCCCACGCGCAGGTCGATCTCGCAGGCGGTGGTCTCCAGCGCCCGCAGGCCGTACCAGTGGCGGACGTGCTCGGGCACGGTCCACGCCTCGAAGACCCGGCTGCGGGGGGCCTCGAAGACGCGCGTGACGACGAGCTCACGCTCCGACGGCGTACTCAGCTCGGTTACGTGCTTGGACATGATCCTGCCGCCCTCCTGGAAGCCGAGTGGCTCTCCCCTCCAGGGTCCGCGAAAGCGCCGAGGGCGGCACCCCCGCCAGGGGGTACCGCCCTCGGTCATGAACCAGGAGCTGCTGAGCCGGGGCTCAGAAGTCCATGTCACCGCCCGGCATGCCGCCCGGAGCGGCCGCGGAGGCCTTCTCCGGCTTGTCGGCGATGACGGCCTCGGTGGTCAGGAACAGCGCCGCGATGGAGGCCGCGTTCTGCAGAGCGGAACGGGTGACCTTCGCGGGGTCGATGATGCCCTCGGCGATCATGTCGACGTACTCACCGGTCGCGGCGTTCAGGCCGTGGCCGACGGGCAGGTTGCGCACCTTCTCGACGATGACGCCGCCCTCGAGACCACCGTTGACGGCGATCTGCTTCAGCGGGGCCTCCAGGGCGAGCTTCACGGCGTTGGCGCCGGTCGCCTCGTCACCCTCCAGGTCCAGCTTCTCGAAGACCGAGGAAGCCTGGAGCAGAGCCACGCCACCACCGGCGACGATGCCCTCCTCGACGGCCGCCTTCGCGTTGCGAACGGCGTCCTCGATGCGGTGCTTGCGCTCCTTGAGCTCCACCTCGGTCGCGGCGCCGGCCTTGATGACGGCCACGCCGCCGGCCAGCTTCGCGAGGCGCTCCTGGAGCTTCTCGCGGTCGTAGTCCGAGTCGGAGTTCTCGATCTCGGCACGGATCTGGTTCACGCGACCGGCAACCTGGTCGCTCTCACCGGCACCGTCGACGATCGTGGTCTCGTCCTTGGTGATGACGACCTTGCGGGCGCGGCCCAGCAGGTCCAGGCCGGCGTTCTCGAGCTTGAGACCGACCTCCTCGGAGATGACCGTGCCGCCCGTGAGGATGGCGATGTCGTTCAGCATCGCCTTGCGGCGGTCGCCGAAGCCCGGGGCCTTGACGGCGACGGACTTGAAGGTGCCACGGATCTTGTTGACGACCAGGGTCGACAGGGCCTCGCCCTCGACGTCCTCGGCGATGATCAGCAGCGGCTTGCCCGACTGCATGACCTTCTCCAGGAGCGGGAGCAGGTCCTTGACCGAGGAGATCTTGGAGTTGACGATCAGGATGTACGGGTCGTCGAGCGACGCCTCCATACGCTCCATGTCGGTGGCGAAGTACGCCGAGATGTAGCCCTTGTCGAAGCGCATACCCTCGGTGAGCTCGAGCTCCAGACCGAAGGTCTGGGACTCCTCGACGGTGATGACGCCTTCCTTGCCGACCTTGTCCATCGCCTCGGCGATGAGCTCGCCGATCTGGGTGTCGGCGGCGGAGATGGAGGCGGTCGAAGCGATCTGCTCCTTGGTCTCCACGTCCTTGGCCTGCTCGAGCAGGGCGCCGGAGACGGCCTCGACGGCCTTCTCGATGCCGCGCTTCAGGGCCATCGGGTTGGCGCCGGCGGCCACGTTGCGCAGGCCCTCACGGACGAGCGCCTGGGCCAGGACGGTCGCGGTGGTCGTACCGTCACCGGCGACGTCGTCCGTCTTCTTGGCGACTTCCTTGACCAGCTCTGCGCCGATCTTCTCGTACGGGTCCTCGAGCTCGATCTCCTTGGCGATGGACACACCATCGTTGGTGATCGTGGGGGCGCCCCACTTCTTCTCGAGGACGACGTTCCGGCCCTTGGGGCCAAGGGTGACCTTGACGGCGTCGGCGAGCTGGTTCATCCCGCGCTCGAGACCGCGCCGTGCCTCCTCGTCGAACGCGATGATCTTGGCCATGTGAAGTGGTCCTCCCGGACTGGGGTGGATAGCGACGGACTGTGTGGCGCCCGCGACGGACGGCCTGCCTGCCTGTGTGGTTCCTTGCCCCACCCGGCCTGCGGGCCTCGCCGACCCAGTCCTTCTGTCACTCTCACGTGGAGAGTGCTAACGCCAATGATTAGCACTCGGGGTAGGAGAGTGCAAGCTCCTCTCGGGGTCCGGGCAGGCGTCGGACCGACGGGGCCCGGGCACGCACGAGGGGCCCGCGTCCCTGGTGGGATGCGGGCCCCTCGGCGTGAGTGCGTCGGTGGCCGAAATCGCGCCGTGCTCAGCCGGCGAGCTTGACCATGTCCGCCTGCGGACCCTTCTGGCCCTGCGAGATCTCGAACTCGACTCGCTGACCTTCTTCAAGGGTGCGGTAACCGTCCATCTGGATCGCGCTGTAGTGGACGAAAACATCCGCACCACCGTCGACCGCGATGAAGCCGTACCCCTTCTCCGCGTTGAACCACTTGACGGTGCCCTGAGCCATGCCTAACTCCCCTGTTACTGGCCCTTGCGCAGGACCGCACTTCGCGGACCCTGGGTCAGACCTCGCTCACCGCAGGTAGGTGAACGTGCGCCGGAACGCGTCGACCGCGGCTGAATGTATCTGCCCAACTGCCCTCTGCAACAGGTCAGTCGGACGAGAATTCTGGGCGGAGCCGAACGGAAGATTTCAGCGAATTGCCAATATTCCGGGGCAAGTCGGGCCCGACAAAGGGAACATTGGGTGCAAGGGGATCGAACACTTTGGCTGCTTCTTATCGTGTGCGGGCGCATTCTCATATGCGGGCGGCACAAGCAGCGGCGGGGACTTCCCCAACTCTACCGCGTTCAACCATGCAGAATTGCCCCCTCCGCTTCTTGGGCGGAGGGGGCAATGGGCATTTCGCGAGAAGTCAGCAACCGCCCGCGACGGCCGGGATGATCGACACGCCCGCCCCGTCCGGCGTCGCCGTCTCGAGACCCTGCTCGAAGCGGACGTCGTCGTCGTTCACGTACACGTTGACGAAGCGGCGCAGCTTGCCCTGGTCGTCCAGGACGCGGGCCGCGATGCCCGTGTGGTTCTTCTCCAGGTCCGCGATGACCTCGGAGAGGGTCGAGCCCTGCGCCGAGACCTCGGCCTGGCCGCCCGTGTACGTACGGAGGATGGTGGGGATGCGGACGTTGACGCTCATGGTCGTTCTGCCTTCCGTTGCGTGAGTGGTCAGCCGGCCAGGCCGGCGTCGCGGAACGCGTCCAGGCTCGGGCGGATCGTCGCGGTCGGTCCCGTGGTCGGGGAGACCGCGTCGAGGGTCTTGAGGCCGTCGCCGGTGTTGAGCACGACCGTGGTGAGGGCCGGGTCGAGCAAGCCGTCCTCGATCAGCTTCCGGGTCACGCCGACGGTCACGCCGCCCGCGGTCTCCGCGAAGATGCCCTCCGTACGGGCGAGGAGCTTGATCGCGTCGACGATCTGCTCGTCGTTGACGTCCTCCACCGCGCCGCCGGTGCGGCGGGCGATGTCCAGGACGTACGGGCCGTCGGCCGGGTTGCCGATCGCCAGGGACTTGGCGATCGTGTTCGGCTTCTGGGGCCGTACGACATCGTGGCCGGCCTTGAAGGCGGCGGACACCGGCGAGCAGCCCTCGGCCTGCGCACCGAAGATCTTGTAGGGCTTGTCCTCGACCAGGCCCAGCTTGATGAGCTCCTGGAGACCCTTGTCGATCTTCGTGAGCTGCGAGCCGGAGGCGATCGGGATCACCAGCTGGTCGGGAAGCTGCCAGCCGAGCTGCTCGCAGATCTCGTACGCCAGGGTCTTGGAGCCCTCGCCGTAGTACGGGCGCAGGTTGACGTTGACGAAGCCCCAGCCCTCACCGAGCGGGTCGCCGATGAGCTCGGAGCAGAAGCGGTTGACGTCGTCGTAGTTGCCCTCGATGCCGACGAGCTCACCGCCGTACACCGCGGCCATGACGACCTTGCCCTGCTCCAGGTCGTGCGGGATGAACACGCACGAGCGGAATCCGGCCCGGGCGGCCGCGGCGCCGACCGCGCCGGCCAGGTTGCCGGTGGAGGAGCAGGAGAGGGTGGTGAAGCCGAAGGCGCGGGCGGCCTCCAGCGCCTGGGCCACGACGCGGTCCTTGAAGGAGTGCGTCGGGTTGCCGGAGTCGTCCTTGATGTACAGGCCACCGGTCACGCCCAGCTCACGGGCGAGGTTGTCGGCCTTGACCAGCTTGGTCCAGCCGGGGTTCAGGTTCGGCTTGGTGGCCACGTCCGCCGGGACGGGCAGCAGCGGCGCGTAGCGCCAGATGTTGTCGGGACCGGCCTCGATCTGCTTGCGCAGGGACTCGGGGTCACCGACGGGAAGGTCGTACGCGACTTCCAGCGGGCCGAAACACAGCTCGCAGGCGAAGATCGGGCCGAGGGGGAAACGCTCACCGCATTCGCGACAGGAAAGTCCCGACGCGGGACCGAGGTCGACGGTGGTGGCGGTGGTGTCGCTGGTGTTTCCGGTGCTTGCAACAGTCTGCGCAGCCATGGAGGCGAGGCCCTTTCTCCTCATCTTTCCCATGACGAACGTCGCCATGAGACGGATTTGGCACCTTCCCTAGCCGGGAGCCTCGCTGCGCAGTGACTGCGGACGAGACCGGCTGGAGGGTTGCCGGGGCTTCAACGGGCCGTTTCCCTCTGCCCCTCTGGATGAGCGGTATTCGATTGTGTGTGTCTCCGCGTGAGGACCCCCGACATACGACGGCCATCCGCGTTGTTCAAGACTGTAACCGAACCCCCGGACGGTTGAGATGGTCGTCCGATCCGCGAGATGGAGATCACTTTGCTGGATGAGGTGGAGCGCTGGCTGACCCGGCGGTCCTGGTCCGTGGCTGACCGCCCGCTCGACCAGCTGCTCGCGGCCAAGCGTGGTACGACGGTCAGCGTCGTGCTGCCCGCGCTGAACGAGGAGGCGACGGTCGGCGACATCGTCTCCGTGATCCGGCGCGAGCTGATGTCCGCCGCCGTGCCGCTCGTGGACGAACTGGTCGTCGTCGACTCCGGCTCCACGGACCGTACGGCCCAGGTCGCGGCCGCGGCCGGGGCGCGCGTGGTGGCGCGGGACTCGATCCTTCCCCGCATCCCGGCCGTGCCGGGCAAGGGCGAGGTCCTGTGGCGGTCGCTGATGGTGACCGGCGGGGACGTCGTCTGCTTCGTCGACGCGGACCTGAGGGACTTCTCGGCGGACTTCGTCTCGGGGATCGTGGGCCCGCTGCTGACCGATCCCGGGATCGACTTCGTCAAGGCGATGTACGACCGGCCGCTGGGCGACGCCCCGGGCCAGGGCGGCCGGGTGACCGAGCTGGTGGCCCGGCCCCTGCTCAATCTGCACTGGCCGCAGCTGGCCGGCTTCGTGCAGCCGCTCGGCGGTGAGTACGCGGCGCGGCGCTCACTGCTGGAGCGGCTGCCCTTCCCGGTCGGCTACGGGGTCGAGCTGGGCCTGCTCGTCGACGCGCTGCACACGGTGGGTCTCGACGCGCTGGCGCAGGTGGACGTCGGCGTGCGCAAGCACCGCCACCAGGACGGGCAGGCGCTGGGGCGGATGGCGGCGGCGATCTACCGGACGGCGCAGCTGCGGCTGTCGCGGGGCCATCTGGTGCGGCCGCGGCTGACCCAGTTCGAGCGCGGCGAGGACGGTTTCGTACCGCTGACCCATCAGGTCGACACGGAGGAGCGTCCGCCGATGGCGTATGTCGTGGAGTACCGGCAGCGTCGCGTGGCGTAACACCAAATGATCATATGTTTTGTCTACCTTTCCGTTTTATGTGGATCAGACACGGATTGAGAGCATGCGTCGTCGGTGCGCTGGCGACCGCCCTGGTGACCCCCCTACCCGTTCCGGCCAGCGCGGCGGGACGCCATTTGGCCCACAACGACAGCGGCACGGAGCAGCTGTGGCTCCTGGCGGGCGTCGCGCTGACGCTGGCCGCGATCGGCGCGATCGCGCTGGCGGCGGTGCGGAGCCGCCGCGACCTCTGAACCGGGCCGCCGTCGGCGCGTCCTTCCTCCCCCGTCCACCGGCGTCCCGCCATGGATCCCGCCACGGATCCCGCCATTCGTGACCGGTTTCACGGCCGGGCTCCCCCGGGAGCCCGGCCGTACGTTTGAGCGTTTGGCCCGCGGGCTAGGTTTCGGCACATGTCTTCTGTACTCGTCGCCTCGAACCGCGGTCCGGTGTCCTACGTGCAGCGAGAGGACGGCACGCTCGACGCGCGGCGGGGCGGGGGCGGGCTCGTGTCCGGCCTGAGTGCCGTGTCCGGGGAGGACAGCCTGTGGGTGTGCGCGGCCCTGAGCGACGGCGACCGCATGGCCGTGCGGTCCGGCATCGGCGAGGCGGGCGTACGGATGCTCGACATCGATCCCGCCGTGCACGCCGACGCGTACAACGGCATCGCGAACTCGGTGCTCTGGTTCGTCCACCACATGCTCTACCAGACCCCGCTGGAGCCGGTCTTCGACAAGGAGTTCCGGCGGCAGTGGGGTGCGTACGAGGCGTACAACCGGGCCTTCGCCGAGGCGCTGGCGGCCGAGGCGGCGGACGGGGCCTCGGTCATGGTGCAGGACTACCACCTGGCGCTGGTGCCGGGGATGCTCCGCGAGCTCCGCCCCGACCTGCGGATCGGTCACTTCTCGCACACCCCGTGGGCCCCGCCCGAGTACTTCCGGATGCTGCCCGACGACATCGCGGAGCAGTTGCTGCGGGGAATGCTCGGCGCGGACCGGGTGGCGTTCCTGACACGGCGGTGGGCGGACGCCTTCGCCGCGTGCTGCGACGCCGTGGTGGGTGGCACGGGCCGTACCTCGCTCGGGGTCCACGGCCTCGGCGCGGACGCGGACTTCCTGCGCGAGCGCTCCCGGAGATCCGATGTGGAGGACCGGCTCGCCGCGCTGCGCGAGCAGATCGGCGGCCCGGACCGGCGGGTGATCGTCCGGGTCGACCGGACGGAGCTGTCGAAGAACATCGTGCGGGGACTGCTGGCCTACCGGACCCTGCTGGAGGACCACCCCGAGTGGCACGGCCGGGTGGTGCACGTCGCCTTCGCCTACCCCTCGCGGCAGGACCTCGCGGTCTACCGCGAATACACGGCGCAGGTCTCCCGCGTCGCGCAGGAGATCAACTCCCGCTTCGGGACCGACGACTGGACCCCGGTCGTCCTCCACGTCAAGGACGACTTCGCCCGCTCCCTGGCCGCGTACCGGCTGGCGGACGTGGCCCTGGTCAACCCCATCCGGGACGGCATGAACCTGGTCGCCAAGGAGATCCCGGTCGTCTCCGACCGGGGCGTTGCGCTGGTGCTGTCCCGGGAGGCGGGGGCGTACGAGGAGCTGCGCGACGACGCGATCACGGTGAATCCGTACGACGTGACGGGCACAGCGGCGGCGCTCCACGAGGCCCTGACCATGCCGGACGGCGACCGCGCCGAGCGCACCAAACGCCTGGCGGCGGCTGCGACGGCACTGCCGCCGCAGCGGTGGTTCCTGGACCAGCTGGAAGCGCTGGGCCAGGGCGACTGATCCCCTACCGGGGGACCATGATCGCGTCCCTCAGTGACCTGAGCAGCCTCACGACCCCCTCCGGGCCGGGCACCAGCAGGTCCGCCCGGTCCGCGAGTTCAGGGACCTCGGACGAGCCGCTGCACACCAGCAGTCCCGGCACCCCGTCCGACCGCAGCTTCTCCACGGCCGCGAAGGCCGCCAGGTCACCCAGGTCGTCCCCCGCGTACAGCACGGCCCCGGCGCCGGTCTCCCGCAGGTACTCCGAGAGCGCGACGCCCTTGTCCATGCCCGGCGGGCGCAGTTCCAGGACGAGTCGGCCCGGTTCGACGACGAGGCCGTGCCGGGCGGCCAGGTCGGCGAGCGGCTCGCGCAGCGCCTCGAACGCGGCCTGCGGGTCCGCGGCGCGGCGGGTGTGGACGGCGACCGCGCGGCCCTTCTCCTCGATCCAGGTCCCGCGCCAGGCGCCCGCCCGGTCGAGGACCCCGGGGAGCTCCGCGCGGACTGCGGCGACGCCGGGGTGGGCGGGCGCGGCCCGCACGGTGCCGGTGACGGCATCCCAGCGCTCGGCGCCGTAGTGACCGAGGACGACGAGGTGCTCCAGGCCCGGAACGCCGGCGAATCCGCCGTACCGGACGGCGACCCCGGCGGGCCGCCCGGTCACCACGGCGACCGATGCGATGTGCGGGGCGAGGCCGGCGAGGACCGGAGCGGCCTCCGGGTGGGCCCGGGCCTGCTCCGGGTCGGGGACGATCTCGGCGAGGGTGCCGTCGAAGTCGAGTGCGACGACGGCCTGCTCCGGGCGGGCCAGGAGCGCGGCGAGGCCGTCACGGCCGGCGGGTGTCGTGGGATGCGGAAGGCTGCCCATGCGTCGACCCTATCGAGCGGGGCGGAAGGCGGCCATGGCGCCCACGGAAGTCCCCACGAATCAGCGGCGCTCCCGGCGCGCGTCGCGGACGCGACGGAGCCGGTTGACGGTCACCGGGTCGTGGGCCAGGGCGCGCGGATCGTCGAGGAGGGCGTTCAGGAGCTGGTAGTAGCGCGTGGCGGAGAGCCCGAGCCGCTCCCGTACGACCCGCTCCTTGGCGCCGGGGCCGGGCCACGACCGCCGCTCCAGGGCGAGCACGGCGAGGTCGCGGTCGCTGAGACCGCCGGCCGGGCCCGCGACGACGTCGGTCCGGTCCGGCGCATGGGTCGGGTCCTGCGCGTCGGTCGGGTCCGAAACAGCGGTCCCGTCCGGCGCGTCGGCGGGGCCGTCGGCCGGGCCCAGGGGCTCGGAGGGGCCGGGGGGCGTGCTCGCGGTCATACGAGCCAACTTATTCGGCGTTCTCCGCCGCCGTCGCGTCGCGGCCTATCTGGTTCAGTACGACCCTCGGCGAACCGCCGGGCGCGACCGCCTTGCCGATGTTCTTCTTGATGTTCTCGCTGACCTGCGCCCAGGACGTCTTGCCGACCGGCGGGAGCTGCGCGGTCGGCAGCTCGTCGAGGAACGCCCGCAGATTCGCGTGGGACGGGTCCTGCCGCATGGCGTCGCTGGTGCTGACGGTGACCGGCAGCAGATCGTTGTCCCCCGCGAACTTCAGCACGTTCTCGTCGCTGAAGACGAAGTTGAGGAACTCGCCGATCTCGCGGCGGTGGTTGTTCTGCTTGAAGCCCATGATCCAGTCGGCGACGCCCATCGCGGACCTGGCCTTGCCGTTCATGCCGGGCAGTGCCACCTCGCCGACCTTCACGCCGTTCTTCTCCGCCTCCTGCATCAGCGAGGGGTGGCCGTTGAGCATGCCGACCTCTCCGCGCGAGAAGGCGGCGAAGGCCTCCTTGCGGTTGAGCTTCCCCGGCTCGACCGGCCCGGTGAGCTCCTTGTCGACCAGGTTCTTCTTCACCCAGTCGAAGGTCTTGATGTTTTCTTCGGACTCGATCGTGTAGCGGCCGACGTCGTCGGTGTAGCCGTCGCCGCCGCTGAGCAGCCACATCAGCGTCTCGGCCTGCGCCTCCTCCGGGCCCAGGGGCAGCGCGAAGGGGTACTTCACCTTCTTCTTCCGCAGCTTCTCGGCGTCCTTGGCGAGCTCGTCCCAGGTCGTCGGCGCGCCGTCGATACCGGCCTGCTCGAAGAGGTCCTTGTTGAAGAACAGCAGCCGGGTGGAGGCGGCGAAGGGCAGCCCGTACTGAACGTTCTTCATCTGCCCGGCGGCGACGAGCGGAGCGAGGAAGTTGGCCTGGACGGGTACGGAGAGCAGCTCGTCGGCGGAGTAGAGCTGGTCGGCCGCGGCGTAGTCGGCGTACGCGCCGATCTGCGCCATGTCGGGTGCCCGGTCGGCCTTGACCATCTCGGCGACCTTGCGGTCGACGTCGTTCCAGGACTCGACCTGGACCTGGATCTTCACCCCGGGGTGCTTGGTCTCGTACGCGGCGACCAGTTCGGCCCAGTACCGCTTGGTGGAGTCGCCACCGTTGAGGTCGTAGTCCGCGGCGACCAGCGTGAGGGTGACGTCACCGGAATCGCCGGTGGTACCGCAGCCCGACAACGTTGCCGTCATACCGAACGCCGCGATCGTCGCGGTGATTGCCAAGAAGCGCCGCTGCACAGCCCTGTCCCACCCTTTACTCATCATTGAGCTGCGATTTTCCCCCATGAAACGGGATGAGGTCTACACCAGTTGCATATCGCTTCCGCAACACACGCCCGGCGGGCGGATGAACGTCCGCGGATTTGTATGCGAACGCAACAATCCTCAGCAGTGGACTAGACCTTTCCTGGGTCACGGGCCAGACTGTCCCCGTGAGACACGTCATCGCCCTCGATGTGGGCGGCACCGGTATGAAGGCCGCCCTCGTCGGGGCGGACGGGGCACTGCTCCACGAAGCGCGCCGCGCCACTGGACGCAAGCGCGGCCCCGAGGCCGTCGTCGACACGATCCTCGGGTTCGCCGCCGAGCTGCGCGCGTACGGGCAGGAGCGCTACGGCCGGCCCGCCGCGGCCGCCGGGGTCGCCGTGCCCGGAATCGTCGACGCCGAGAACGGCATCGCCGTCTACGCCGCGAACCTCGGCTGGCGCGACGTCCCCATGCGCGCCCTGCTGAGCAAGCGCCTCGACGGCGTCCCCGTCGCCCTCGGGCACGACGTCCGCACCGGCGGTCTCGCCGAGGGCCGGATCGGCGCGGGACAGGGCGCCGACCGGTTCCTCTTCGTCCCGCTCGGCACCGGCATCGCCGGCGCCATCGGCATCGGCGGCTCCATCGAGGCGGGCGCCCATGGCTACGCCGGCGAGATCGGACACATCGTCGTACGGCCCCAGGGCCCCGCATGCGGCTGCGGCCAGCGCGGCTGCCTGGAGACCCTCGCCTCCGCCTCCGCGGTCACCCGCGCCTGGGCCGAGGCCTCCGGCGACCCCGCCGCCGACGCCGCCGACTGCGCCAAGGCCGTCGAATCCGGCGACCCCGCCGCCGTACGGGTGTGGCAGGACGCCGTCGACGCCCTCGCCGACGGCCTGGTCACCGCGCTCACCCTGCTGGACCCCCGCACGCTCATCATCGGTGGCGGTCTCGCCGAGGCCGGTGAAACCTTGTTCACACCACTGCGGGCCGCCGTCGAGGAACGCGTGACGTTCCAGAAGCTGCCCGCCATCGTCCCGGCGGCCCTCGGGGACACCGCCGGATGCCTGGGCGCGGGGCTCCTCGCCTGGGACCTGCTCGCCACCCCCACCGAGCCCGACCCGGAGGTATCCGCCTGATGGCCGATCGCAAGGTTCTCGCCGGCGCCCGCGTAGTGCTGCCGACCGGAATCGTCGAGAACGGGCGGGTGATCGTCGAGAACGACCGCATCGTGGGCGGCACCGCCCCGGACAGCGCGGCCTCCCTCGACCTCTCCGGCCACTGGGTCGTGCCGGGCTTCGTCGACATCCACAACCACGGCGGCGGCGGCGCCTCCTTCACCAGCGGCAGCCTCGACGAGGTCCTGACCGGCATCCACACCCACCGGCTGCACGGCACGACCACCCTCGTCGCCTCCTTCGTCACCGGCGAGGCGGACTTCCTCAGACAGCGCGCCGGGCTGCTCTCCGAGCTGGCCGAGCAGGGTGACATCGCCGGCATCCACTTCGAGGGCCCGTTCATCTCGCCGTGCCGCAAGGGCGCCCACGACGAGACGCTGCTGCGCGACCCCGACCCGGCCGAGGTCCGCAAGCTGATCGACGCGGCGCGCGGACGGGCCACGATGGTCACCCTCGCCACCGAGCTGCCCGGCGGCATCGACTCCGTACGGCTGCTCGCCGAGCACGGCGTGATCGCCGCGATCGGCCACACGGACGCGACGTACGAGCAGACGCGCGAGGCCATCGACGCGGGCGCGACCGTCGCCACGCACCTCTACAACGCGATGCCCGCCCTCGGCCACCGCGCGCCCGGCCCCGTCGCGGCGCTCCTGGAGGACGAGCGGATCACCGTCGAGCTGATCAACGACGGCACGCATCTGCACCCCGCCGCCCTGGAGCTGGCCTTCCACCACGCCGGCCACGACCGGGTCGCCTTCATCACCGATGCCATGGACGCGGCCGGCTTCGGTGACGGCATCTACCACCTGGGGACGCTGGAGGTCGAGGTGAGGGAGGGCGTCGCACGGCTCGTCGAGGGCGGCTCGATCGCGGGCTCCACGCTCACCCTGGACACGGCGTTCAAGCGGGCCGCGACCGTCGACCGGCTGCCCGTCGAGTCGATCGTGCGGGCGATCTCCGCCAACCCGGCGAAGCTCCTCGGCATGGACGACCGGATCGGCTCGCTGGAGCCGGGCAAGTACGCGGACCTGGTCGTCCTGGACGCCGACTTCACGCTCAAGGGCGTGATGCGCAGGGGCGCTTGGGTGGTCGAGCCCCACCTGGGCTGATCCGTCCGCGCGCTCCGGCAAGGCGGTTGGCCCGGGGGTCTGGGCCAACCGCCCTCCGTTTGGCATGATCGTGGCGCGTACGGGGACAGCAAGCGCGTTCTGCACGGGGATTGACAGGGTGTACTGGTGATTCTGACGGTCACGCTCAACACCGCGCTCGACATCACCTACCAGGTCCCCGCGCTCGTCCCGCACGCCTCCCACCGCGTCACCGAGGTGACCGAACGCCCCGGCGGCAAAGGCCTCAACGTCGCCCGCGTGCTGGCCGCCCTCGGCCACGAGACGGTCGTCACCGGCTTCGCGGGCGGCGCGACCGGGGAGGTACTGCGCGGCCTCCTGGCCGTCGGGCCGGTGCGCGACGCGCTGGTCCCGGTCACCGGCACCACCCGCCGCACCCTCGCCGTCGTCGACGCGGCGTCCGGCGACACCACCCAGCTCAACGAGCCGGGGCCGCACATCTCCCCCGGCGAATGGGCCGCGTTCCTCACCGCCTACGAGCGGCTCCTGCGCGAGGGCTGCGCGGCGGTCGCGCTCTGCGGCAGCCTGCCGCCCGGCATCCACGTCGGCGCCTACGCCGAGCTGATACGACTCGCCCGCACCGCC
Organism: Streptomyces sp. NPDC033174; assembly: GCF_055577795.1. Classification (NCBI taxonomy): domain Bacteria; kingdom Bacillati; phylum Actinomycetota; class Actinomycetes; order Kitasatosporales; family Streptomycetaceae; genus Streptomyces; species Streptomyces sp. NPDC033174. The sequence goes on along the minus strand of NZ_JBVIPQ010000012.1, from coordinate 107,236 downwards.
GGCGTCCCCGCCCTCCTCGACACCAGCGGCGAGCCGCTGCGCCGGGGCATCGCCGCCCGCCCCGACCTGGTCAAGCCCAACGCCGACGAACTCGCCCAGCTCACCGGCTCCCGCGAACCCCTGCGCGCCACCCAGGACGCCCGCCGCCGCGGCGCACACGCCGTCGTCGCCTCCCTCGGCCCGAACGGCATCCTGGCGGCGACGGCCGACGGCACCTGGCAGGCCACCCCACCGGCCACGGTCAAGGGCAACCCCACGGGCGCCGGCGACTCCACGGTCGCGGGCCTCCTCTCAGGCCTGGTCGAACACCTCCCCTGGCCGGACCGCCTGTCCCGCGCGGTGGCCCTGTCCACGGCGACGGTCCTGGCACCGGTGGCGGGCGAGTTCGACGCGGAGGCGTACGGGGAGCTGCTCACGCGGGTCGTGGTCCGGGAACACGCGGCGGCATGACACACGGGTCCCCGCACACGAAAACGCCGCACAACAACTCGTCCCGGCTCGCGAGCGAGACCGGGACGAGGTGGATGACGGGACGGCGACGTGATCAGGCGTTGGGCCGGACCTCGAGCCAGTCGAGGATCGCGTCGCACTGATTGCCCTGCTCGCACGAGATCTTGATCTCGTTGTCGCCCTCCTGGAGGTCGACCGGCGCCCAGGTGGTCTGCCAGTTGTTCTCCCACGCGGGGTCCGTGGAGTGGCGGAAGTTCTTCAGCCCTATGGGGCTGGTGTTCGCCTTGCCGTTGACGGTCAGCGTCGCGTTCGCGTCGACCATCGGGATGGCGTAGCGCACATACAGCTTGTACCTGCCGGCCTGCTCCAGCTTCGCCTTCCAGGTGACCGAGGCGCCCACCGCGTTGAAGCCGGTGACATACGCGCCGTCCGTGCCCTCGGCGCCCTTGATGTCCTTGGCGAGCATCGCCGGCGGGCCGAGCTTCAGCGTCGCCGCGTCCTGCTTCGGGAGCTTCTGCTGCGGCTTGTCCTCGCCGGAGGGCTCCGCGCTCGGGGACTCCTGGACCTTCGTCGGGCCGCCGCCGGCGTTGTTGTTCGAGCCGGCGCCGTTCTTGTCCTTCTCGCCGCCGTTGGTGAGCAGCGCCGCCGTGATGCCGATCACCACGACCGCGACCACCGCGATCGCGCCGATCAGCAGACCCCGGGTGTTGGGGCCGTCACCGCGGCCGCCGCGCTGGGGCGGGCGGGCGCCGCCCTGCGGGGGGACCTGGCCGTAGGTCTCGGGGGCGGCGTACTGCGCGGCCGGCTGCGCGTACTGCTGCTGCGACACCTGGCCGTACTGGCGCTCGCCGACCGTCCTGACCTGGTTGTACGACGTTCTGGGAACGCCGGGCTGCGCGGCCGGACCGGGGTAGCCGTAGCCACCGCCCTGGCGCGGCGACTGAGCGCCCGACGCCTGTCCGTCCGCATACAGGTAGCCGAACGGATCGTCGTTCTCGGGCGTGTTCGCGCCGTCGTTACCGGCAGCCATCCCTGGTCACTCCTATCCATGCTCGCCAGCCGTCGCCGACCGGCCGAGCCTACCCCGAACGGGCCACCCCGGGCCCCGGCCCTTGACAGGCGGGGGCCTCCCGCGCACCGGGAGCGCCGGCTATCCGGCCCGGCGGTGGACCTTGGCGCGGGAGCGCTTTTCGATGTACATCCGCTGGTCGGCGGAGTTCAGGACCTCTTCGACGGTCATGCCGCACTCCGCCCAGCCGATGCCGAAGCTGGCCCCGACGCGGACCGCCCGTCCGTCCACCCGGATCGGCGGAATGATGGCGTTGCGCAGGCGTACGGCCAGGTCGGCGGCGTCGGCGGCACCGAGGCCGTCGGCGAGGACGACGAATTCGTCACCCCCGAGCCGGGCGACGGTGTCCCCGTCCCGTACGCCGGTGGTGAGCCGGCGCGCGACCTCGATCAAGACCGCGTCACCGGTGTGGTGCCCGAAGCGGTCGTTGATCGACTTGAAGCCGTCGAGGTCGCAGAAGAGCACCGCGAGGCCCTTCGTACCGTCGTCGATGTCACCACCGGTGGGCGCGACGGTGTGCACATGGTGGTCGTACGGTCCGCCGGCCGCCATCCGGTCGAAGTCGAAGCCATCGGCGCGAAAGCTGTGCTCGTAGTCACGGTGCTCGTACTCCCCGGGCTGCGGGTACTCGCCGTACTCGCGCCGGTCCGCGAACGCCGCGTCCAGCGCCTCCACCGCCGTGGTCCGCGCCGCCCCGGGCCGCTCGCACAGCCGGGAGCTGAGGCGGGCACGCAGCTCGGCGCTGTTGGGCAGGCCGGTGAGCGAGTCGTGCGAGGCCCGGTGGGCGAGCTGCAGCTCATGACGCTTGCGCTCCTCGATGTCCTCGACATGGGTGAGGAGGAAGCGGGGGCCGTCGGTGGTGTCGGCGACGACGGAGTTGCGCAGCGAGACCCATACGTACGTGCCGTCACGCCGGGCGAGCCGGAGCTCGGCGCGGCCGCCCTCGGCGGAGGTCCGCAACAGGGTGCCGATGTCCTCGGGGTGGACGAGGTCGGAGAAGGAGTAGCGGCGCATCACGGACGCGGGGCGGCCGAGCAGTCGGCACAGCGCGTCATTGGTGCGCAGCAGCCGGCCGTGCTGGTCGCCGCCCATCTCGGCGATGGCCATGCCGGAGGGGGCGTATTCGAAGGCCTGCCGGAAGGACTCCTCGCTGGCGCGCAGCGCCTGCTGCTCGCGCTCCAGGCGGACCAGGGCGCGCTGCATGTTTGCTCGCAGACGTGCGTTGCTGATCGCAATCGCCGACTGGGAGGCGTACATCTGCAGGGCCTCCTGGCCCCAGGGCCCGGGGTGTCTGCCGTTGCGGGGCCGGTCGACCGAGATCACGCCGAGAAGCTCGCGTCCGCTGCCGGACGCGTACATGGGGGCGTAGAGCCGGTCCTGCGGGTGCCACTCGTCCTCGAAGCGCGGAGCGGGACCCTCGGTGTGCCACTGCGGCACGTCGTCCTCGATGAGGACCCATCCCTCGGTGTGCGGTATGAACCGCAGGTCACCCCAGGCCTCACCCATCGAGAGGCGGCGTTCCCAGGAGGCGCGGGAGCCGACCCGGCCGGTGATCAGGGCTTCGGCGGCGGGGCTGCCGGCGAAGGCGGCGACGACCAGGTCACCGTCGGGGCGTACGAGATTCACGCAGGCCAGCTCGTAGTTGAGCCCCGCGACGATGCCGTCGGCGACGGTCTGCAGCGTGTCAGCCAGGCTGCGGGCCGTGTTGAGGTCGGCCACGGCCTGATGCAGCTGCCGCAGGGTCGCAAGGCGGACGTACGGCTCCGACTCGGTCTCCATTGCTCGCTCTCCCCGAGACCTCGACAGCAACTCCTGGGTTCTCATCGGCACTCCTGCTGCACTGTCCCAGCCACTGAATCACAGCGAGCTGTGCACCCGGTACACAGGGTCAACAATTCCTGGCCTCTGTGACTCAAGTCACAAACGATGATGAAGGGTGGCACGGGAAGCGCGGGAGCGCTCCATCGCTTTATTGAACGCAAATTGAACACCCGGCCATTGCTCCGTGCGCCGTGCGGGTCGCAGGTGCACCCTCGGTCCTAGGACCGGACTGGTCCCAAGGCCCGATGCGCCGGCCGGACGGCCGCAGCTAGCGTGCCGGGTGTGTTGCAGACGACTCCCGCCCCCGCCCATGCCATCCCCCATCCTGAGGGGGTGAGCAACGACGAGTTCCGTGCGGCGATGTCCCGGCTGGCCGCCGGCGTGGTCCTGGTGACGGCCCACTCCCCCGACGAGGGCCCCTACGGCGAGGACGTCGGCATGACCGCGACGGCGTTCATGTCCGTCTCGCTGGACCCTCCCCTGGTCATGGTCAGCCTGCGGAACGGCTCCCGCATGGACGACCTGCTGGCTGAGGAGCCGATGTGGGGCGTGTCCGTGCTGTCGGAGAACCAGCGGCACGTGGCCGGGCGATTCGCCATGAAGGGCCGGATCAGCGACCGGCTGCTCTTCGAGGACATCCCGCACTCGCGCGGCGACATCTGCGGGGCGCCGCTGATCGGCGGCGCGCTGGCGGTACTTGAGTGCCGCACCGAACAGCGGGTCGAGGCGGGCGACCACACGCTGGTGATCGGCCGGGTCCTGCGGGCGGCGCTGCCGAGCGCGGAGAACGGACCGCTGCTGCACTTCAAGGGCCGCTACCGGCATCTGGGATAGCGGGGGCCCGGCTGTCGCGGCGCCGCGTCCGGGCACGGCGTCGGCGAGACCACACCGAGCACCATGACGGGCACCACGCCGAGCACCATGACGGGCGCCGGAACGACGAGCGGGAACCGACTACGTCCAGCCCTGGCCCGACCGGCCCCGCTTCGTCTCCGCCCGCGCCTTCTTCTGCCGCAGCCGCCGCTCGTTGATCCCCCTCGGGATCCGCGTCGCACGGCGGGGCTTGGGCGGCGGCGCCGTCGCCTCGGCCAGCAGGGACGCCAGCCGCACCGCCGCCGTCTCACGGTTGCGCCACTGCGAGCGGTGCTCCGAGGACCGTACGGTGACCACCCCGCCGACCAGGCGGGAGGCGAGGTGCTCCAGGGCCCGCTCCTTCCACACCGGCGGCAGCGACTCCGTCGCCGCGAGGTCGAAGCGCAGCTCCACCTGGGAATCACTGGTGTTGACGTGCTGGCCGCCCGGGCCCGAGGAGCGCGAGAAACGCCACTTGAGCTCGGCCTCCGGCAGGGAGACGGAGCCTCTGATGACATAGGGACCGGACATGCGGTTCATGTTCCCCGTTCCCGCCCCTTTCCGTCACCCTCTTTTCGGCTCCTGGAACCAGTCCGCTACGCGCCGCGTTATGGGGGATGACGGGTCCGGCCACTGGGCGGGACGATCACGAGGAAAGGCACTCCCCATGGCTGTAAGCCTGTCCAAGGGCGGCAACGTTTCGCTGACCAAGGAGGCGCCGGGCCTGACCGCCGTCACGGTGGGCCTCGGCTGGGACGTCCGTACGACCACGGGCACCGACTTCGACCTCGACGCCTCGGCGATCGGCGTGAACCCCACGGGCAAGGTCGCGTCCGACGCGCACTTCGTCTTCTTCAACAACAAGTCGACGCCGGACCAGACGATCGTGCACACCGGTGACAACCGCACCGGTGAGGGCGGCGGCGACGACGAGCAGATCAACGTCAACCTCGCGGGCCTCCCCGCCGATGTCGACAAGATCGTTTTCCCGGTCTCCATCTACGACGCGGTGAACCGCTCGCAGAACTTCGGCCAGGTGCGCAACGCGTACATCCGCATCGTCAACCAGGCCGGCGGCGCCGAGCTCGCCCGCTACGACCTGAGTGAGGACGCCGCCACCGAGACCGCGATGGTCTTCGGCGAGCTGTACCGCAACGGCGCGGAGTGGAAGTTCCGCGCGGTGGGCCAGGGTTACGCGTCGGGCCTCGAGGGCATCGCCCGTGACTTCGGCGTCAGCATCTGACGGAATGCGGCTGTTGGCGCGTACTTCCTGACGCAGCGCCGTACCGAGCCCCGGCGGAAGCCCCCGCCGGGGCTCGGTGCGTCCCCAGGACCTTCCGGCAGGACCCGAAAGACGGGTTCTAGGGACGGGCCGGCTTCTCGTCCCCGTACAGCCAGACGTCCCACAGCTTCGTCAGATCCCGGCCGGACACCTTCTCCACATAGGCGGTGAAGTCCTCGGTGGAGGCGTTGGCGTGGCGGTACTTCGCGGGCCAGCCCGCCAGGATCTCGTAGAAGGTGTCGTCGCCCACCGCCTCACGGATCTTGTGCAGGACCATCGCGCCGCGCCCGTACACCGGGGCGTCGGAGATCTCCTCGGCGGTCGGTGGTTCGGCGGGCGGGAAGGCCCAGTTGTCGTCATCGGCGAAGGCCGCCTCGAAGCTGTCACAGGCCGGGGTGTCCTCGAAGTCCTCCGCGTACAGCCACTCCGCGTACGTCGCGAAGCTCTCGTTCAGCCACATGTCCTGCCAGGAAGCGGGTGACACGGAGTTGCCGTACCACTGGTGGGCCAGCTCGTGGACGAGCGTCGCGGTGTCGAAGGCCGCTTGGGGGAAGACGGGCCGGGTCTGTGTCTCCAGGGCGTAGCCGAGGTCGCCGGTCCGCTCGACGATCGCACCGGCGGAAGAGAAGGGGTACGGGCCGAAGTTCTCCGTCTGCCACTCCAGCAGCTCGGGGATGCGGGCGAGCAGCGGGCCGCTCGCGGCGGTGACGGCCGGGTCGGTGGCGGTGAGCACCGGCGGGCGGGAGGGCGTGCTCCTGGTGTCGTACCGGCCGATGGCGAGCGTGGCCACATAGCTCGCCATCGGCTCGGCGCAGTGCCAGACGGCGGTGGTGCGGCCGTTCGCGGTGCGCTGGGACCGCAGTTCGCCGTTGGACAGCGCCCGCAGCCCGGCGGGGACGGTGACGGTGATGTCGTACGTCGCCTTGTCGGAGGGGTGGTGGTTGCCGGGGAACCACGCCATGGAGCCGGTCGGTTCGCCCACGGCGAGGGCTCCGTCGGCGGTCCGCAGCCAGCCCTCCTCCGAGCCGTCCGCGTCGGTGATCTTCTCCGGGGCGCCCGAGTACGTGACGGTCGCGCGGAACGTGCTGCCCTTGCGCAGGTCGTCGCCGGGGCGCACCGTCAGCTCGTTGCCGGCGCGGCTGACGGCGGCCGGAGCGCCGTCGACGGTGGCGCCGTCGACCGTCAGCCCGGCCAGGTCGAGGTTGAAGGCGCTGAGGTCCTGCGTGGCCCGGGCGGTGATCTCGGCGGTGCCGACGAGCCGGTGGCGGCCGGGGTCGTAGTCCAGGGTCAGGGCGTAGTGGCTGACGTCGTAGCCGCCGTTGCCGAGCTTGGGGAAGTACGGGTCGCGCATTCCGGAGGCGCCGGGGGTGCCGTGAACGCCGCTGCCGGTGCAGCCGGAGGCCAGCAGGGCGACAACGGCTGCGGTCAGGGCACAGGCACGGCTTCGCGGTTCCACCACGTGATCATATGCGCGGAATATCCGGGTCCGGGCGGGGCGTCCGGGGCCCATAGGAACGCGGGGTCGCGGCGGGTGCGCGCGCAAGGGGCGGCGGGAGGCCGCGTGGGCGCCCGGGAGACCCGGGCGCCCACCGAGCGCGCTCACTTGTCCAGCTGCTTGAACGGCTACCTGTCCCGCCGGTCGGCTTGGTTGGCCGGTTACTCGGCCGGACTACTTGTCCAGGGAGGCGACGCCCGCCTGGGCGAACTTCTCGTCCAGGTCGCCGCTCGGCGCGCCCGCCACGCCGATGCCCGCGATCGGCGCGCCCTTCGCCGTGACCGGGGCGCCGCCCGCGAGGAACAGCGTGCCCGGGATGTCCTTCAGGTTCGGGGCCTGCGCGAGCCGCTTCGCCAGCTCGGAGGTCGGCGCGTTCCAGGAGACCGCGGTGAACGCCTTGCGCTCGGCGGACTCGGGCGACTGCGGGCCGGCGCCGTCGCCGCGCAGGGTGACGATGGTGTTGCCGTTGCGGTCGACGACGGCGACGGAAACCCGCTGGTTCTCCTTGCCGGCGGCCTCCAGGACGGCCTGGGCGGCCTCGGTCGCGGCCGCGACCGTCAGGTGGGTGGACTGCTGGAGGTTGCCGTGCGCGGCGTCGGCCTCGACGTTCGAACGGCTCTCGGCCGCCGGGGCGGACGCGCTGGCGGAGACGGCGCCGAAGGTACCGGCGGCGAGGGCGGCAGCGACGGTCGCACCGATCAGGATCTTCTTCATGGGGAGGGCTCCTCGGACGTGGGGTGGCGGGGCGGGGGTCGTTCGCCCTGCCTTCGATCCTGGGGCCGTGTCCGGGGCCGTACGGTCCACGGAGCGGATGCCTCCGTCGCGCATGATGGACGACAGGAGGGTCAGCCGATCGGTTGATGCCGATCTGGTCCCGCCGGGTCACCATGAAGACATCCACCCAGGTCAGTAGGAGACCGAGGTCAGGTCGGTACGAGTCCGAGGTCGGTGCCGGCCCCGGGCCAGTGCCGGCTCGTGGCCGTACGAGCCTGGCCGTACGAGCCCGGCGCCGACCGGATCCCGGGCCGGCCGGATCCCGGACCAGTACCCGTGCCGCGCGCCATGCGAGAGGAGCCAGCGGTGACCCACGAGCACGACCCAGACGCCCACTGGCTCGCCCGGGTCATGCACGCGGCGTTCTTCGTGCTCCTCGGCGCCTCCCTCGCCCGCTATCTGCTGCGCCACCCGTGGGAGGGCCGCAGCCCCTGGATCGTCGCCCTGAGCGGCGCGCTCGTCTCGCTGTACGTCCTCGGTCCCGTCCTCGGCACCCGCGCCACTCCCCGCCGGATCGCCTGGCTGTCCACCGTCGTCGCCGTCTGGATGGTCCTGGTCGTCCTCGCGCCGAGCTTCGCCTGGTGCGCCGTACCGCTCTTCTACACCGGACTGCGCACCCTCCCGCCCCGCGCCGCGATCGTCCTCGTCGCCCTGCTCACCGCGTTCGTCGTCGCCGCACAGCTCCAGCTCGCCCATGGCGCGTTCGACCCGAACCTGGTGGTCGCGCCGCCCGCCGTCGCCGCCGTCGCGACCGCCGTCTTCGTCCACGCGCAGCGCCAGACCGACCGGCAGCGCACCCTGATCGACGACCTGATCAGGACCCGCCGCGAACTGGCCGCGACCGAACGCCGCGAAGGCACCCTCGCCGAACGGCAGCGCCTGTCCATGGAGATCCACGACACCCTCGCCCAAGGCCTGTCCAGCCAGCAGATGCTGCTCCAGGCCGCCGAACGCACCTGGGACAGCGACCCGTCGACCGCCCGTCGCCATGTCCGTACGGCCGAGTCCATCGCCGAACGCAACCTCGCCGAAGCCCGCCGCTTCGTCCACGACCTCGCGCCCGCCGACCTCGCCGAGGGCGGCGGACTGGAACAGGCCCTGCGCTCCCTCGCCGCCCGCGAGTCCGCCGGCTGTCGCGTCGACGGCACACCCGTCCCGCTGCCCGACCGGGTCCAGTCGGCGCTGCTGCGCATCGCCCAGGGCGCGCTGGCGAACGTACGCGAGCACGCGAACGCCACAGCCGCCGCGTTGACCCTGACCTACCTCGACGACCAGGTCGTCCTCGACATCGCGGACGACGGCCGCGGGTTCGACCCGCACGATTCGGCGCTGTCGCCGGACAAGGGCGTACGAGGACACGGCCTGCCCGCGATCCGGGCCCGCGTCCAGCAGCTCGGCGGCACCCTCACCATCGAGTCCGCCCCCGGCGAAGGCACCGTGCTCTCCGCCGCGATCCCCCTGGAGGTCGGGCAGTGACGGTCCGGATCCTGCTCTGCGACGACCACGCCGTCGTACGCGCCGGGCTGCTCGCGCTGCTCGGCAGCGAGCCCGAGATCGAGGTCGTCGGAGAGGCGGGCAGCGGCGAGGAGGCCGTGGCCATGGCCGCCAAGCTCGCCCCCGACGTCGTACTGATGGACCTCCAGCTCGGCCCGGGCATCGACGGCGTGGAGGCGACCCGCCGGATCGCGACCCCGGCCGTGCATGTCCTCGTCCTCACCACCTACGACACGGACGCCGACATCACCCGCGCCATCGAGGCGGGCGCCACCGGCTATCTGCTGAAGGCGGAGCGCCCGGAGGAGCTGTTCGCGGCGATCCACTCGGCCGCCCAGGGCCGTACGACCCTGTCCGCGCCTGTGGCCGGGCGGGTCATGGACCGGATGCGCGGCGCGGCGCCACCCACACTGACCGACCGCGAACGGGACATCCTCGGCCAGCTCGCGCAGGGGCTCGGCAACCGGGAGATCGCCCGGGCGCTGTTCATCAGCGAGGCGACGGTGAAGACCCACCTGGGCCGCATCTACGGCAAGTTGGGAGTGGACACGCGAGCGGGCGCGGTGGCGGTTGCCAAGGAGCGCCGGCTCCTCCCGTAGGGCACGGCGCCTCCCCCGTACGGTGGAGGCAACCGGCCGCGGGGGACGAAGCGCGGGCCCCCTGCCCGGGGCCAGAGTGAGAGCCATGACGACAACAGCAGCCCAGACGCCCACGCCCCGGAACACCCCCGCCCCCGCACCGGCACCGCGCTGGGCCCGTCGCGCCGCCCATGCCATCGCCCTGTGCGCCCTCCCCTCCGGCCTGTGGCGGATCGCCATGGCGAGCGGCATCTACGTCGGCTACAGCGAGCGAATCCTGCGCGACGTCTTCGACATCCCGGGCTGGGGCATCGCGTACGTCGTCGGCCTCTCCGTCCTCTCCGAGCTGGCCGCCCTCCTCCCGCTGCTCCTCGTCACCGACCGGTGGCGGCCCCTGCGCCCCCGGACCCTCGCCGCCTGCGCATGGACGGCGTCGGCCGTGCTGGTCCTGGTCGCGCTGTCGCAGTTCGTGGTCCTCTTCACCGTCGAGAGCCAGACCTACATGACCGCCACGGCCAACACCGTCTGGGGGTTCTTCTTCGCCCCGCTGGCCGCCATCCCTGTCCTGATGACCGCCGTGACCTGGTCCTACGCGAAGCGGCACCGCGCACACCACGGGGCATGACACCATCGCGTACGTGCTCGACATCGGCTACTCCCTCTCCCGCCGCTTCCCGGACCCCCCGCAGACCGACTACCGGCGCGCGGACGTCCAGGCCATCCGCCACGACCTCTTCTGCGGAGACGTCTATCTGGCGGACACCAAGGCCGACCGCGAAGTGTCCACAGCCTGGGGATGGGTCCCGGTGCTCGACTGGGCCTGGGCCCTGTGCGACATCGTCGAGCAGCTCGACCGCGACCCGCGCGGCAGCCGCGCCTCCCAGCCGCAGTACGCCGAACTCGACTTCACCGAGTCCACCGACCGGATGCTCTTCGAGCGACGCTTCGGCTGGGTCGACGTCGAGGCCGACTGGATGCCCGGCGACGAACCCCCGCTCACCTTCAGCCACAGCGAACTGCGCCGCGAGGCACGCGACTTCCTGCACGACCTGATCGCCGACCTCACCGACATGCACGAGGGCCTCGCGGACAACCCGGTGATCTGGGACCTCCAGGCCCGCTTCCCCCGCACCCCCTGAGGCGGCAGCGCGCCCCCTGGCCTCGGCGCACCTCAGACCGGCGCCCACCCCCGCCACGGCTCACCCCCGGCCGGCGCCGCCCCTGCCACGTCTCACCCCGGCCGGCGCCCGCCCCCGCCGCGGCTTGACCTCAAGGGCGCTTGAGGTCGGAGGCTGTTCCCGTAGCAGCCGCCCACCAGGGGAGCCCGACATGCACGCCATCCGCCTCCACGCCTTCGGCCCCGCCGAGAACCTCCTCTACGAGGAGACGCCCGACCCGCAGCCCGGCCCCGGCCAGGTACGGATCGCCGTCACCGCCGCGGGCGTCCACCTCCTCGACACCGCGCTGCGCCAAGGCATGACAGGCCCGTTCCCCGCCCCCGCCGAACTGCCCACCATCCCCGGCCGCGAAGTCGCCGGCACCGTCGACCGGCTCGGCGAAGGCACCGACCCCTCCTGGCTCGGCAAGCGCGTCGTCGCCCACCTCGGCATCGCCCCCGGGGGCTACGCCGAACTCGCCGTCGTCGACGCCGCCAAGCTCCACGAACTGCCCCCGCACCTCGGCGACGCCGAAGCCGTCGCCATGATCGGCACCGGCCGCACCACACTCGGCATCCTGCAGTTCACCGAACTCGGCCCCGGCTCGATCGCGATCGTCCCGGCCGCCGCCGGCGGCATCGGCACCCTCCTCGTCCAGTACGCGAAGAACGCCGGCGCCACCGTCATCGGCCTCGCCGGCGGACCGCAGAAGGTCGCCCGCGTCCGCGAGAACGGCGCCGACCTCGCCGTCGACTACAAGCAGCCGGACTGGCCCGACCACGTCCGCGCCTTCCTCAAGGACAGGCGGGCCACCGACGTCTTCGACTCCGTCGGCGGCGACACCGGCCGCGCCGCCGTCGACCTCCTCGGCAAGGGCGGCCGGCACCTCGTCTTCGGCTGGTCGGGAAAGGGCCCCCACGACGGGACCCCCCTCACCTTCACCGACGAGGAACTCGCCGAGCGCGGCATCACCTCCGAGGGCGTCCTCGGCGCCACCATGATCGAGAAGGCCGGCGGAGACGTACGCGCCCTCGAAACCCGCTCCCTCGCCGAAGCCGCGTCCGGCCGCCTGCGCCCCGCCGTCCAGCGCTTCCCCCTCGCCGAGGCAGCGGCCGCCCACCACGCCCTGGAGACCCGGGGCACGATGGGCAAGGTCGTCCTGATCCCCTGAGCTTCTGAGCTTCTGAGCTTCTGAGCTTCTGACAGGACCGAGACGATCCAGGGTCTACGAACCCAGCTGGGTCAGCGCCTCGTCGGTCAGCCGGTACACGGTCCACTCGTCCTGCGGCCTCGCGCCCAGCGACTTGTAGAAGTTGATCGACGGGGTGTTCCAGTCCAGCACCGACCACTCCAGCCGCTCGTACCCACGCTCCACACAGATCCGCGCCAGCTCCGCCAGCAGCGCCTTCCCGTGCCCGCCGCCCCGCATCTCCGGCCGGACATACAGATCCTCCAGATAGATCCCGTGCACCCCCCGCCACGTCGAGAAGTTGAGGAACCACAGACAGAACCCGGCCACCTCACCCTCCTCCGTCTCAGCGATGTGAGCGAACGCCGCGGGCCGCTCCCCGAACAACGCCTCCCGCAACTGCGCCTCACTCGCCCGCGCCTCATCGAGCGCCCGCTCGTACTCGGCGAGCTCACGGACCATCGCGTGAATGACAGGGACATCGGCAGGTTCAGCAGTACGAATCATGAAGTCAGCCTCCCCCGAACCCGCCCTCCCGCGCCAGCAACAACCGAGCGGCCACCCGCGCCCCACACGACGAAATCCGCAGGCCCAAAGCCCCGCCGCATCCAGTAACGTCCCGCCACACGCACCCGTCCGCACCCACTCGCACCGAGGAACACCATGAGCACCGTCAACGGCGGCATATCGTTCTGGTACGCGCAGGAGGGGGTCCCCGCCCCCCGCGAGCCGCTGCCCGGCGACGCCACGGCCGACGTCTGCATCGTCGGCGGCGGCTACACCGGACTCTGGACGGCCTACTACCTCAAAAAAGCCGTGCCCTTCCTCAACATCACCGTCCTCGAAGCCAAGTTCTGCGGCTACGGCGCCTCCGGCCGCAACGGTGGCTGGCTCTACAACGGCATCGCCGGCCGCGACCGCTACGCCAAGCTCCACGGCCGGGACGCCGCCGTCCGCCTCCAGCAGGCGATGAACGACACCGTCACCGAAGTGATCCAGGTCTGCGACACCGAAGGCATCGACGCCGACATCCACCACGGCGGCGTCCTCGAAGTCGCGCACTCCCCCGCCCAGTTGACTCGCCTCAAGGCCTTCCACGCCGCCGAGACCGCCTTCGGCGAAAAGGACCGCGAACTCCTCGGCGCCCGCGAAACCGCCGAGCGCATCCGCGTCACCGGAGCCGTCGGCTCCACCTGGACCCCCCACGGCGCCCGCCTCCACCCGGTAAAACTCGTCCAGGGCCTCGCCGCCGCCGTCGAAGCACTCGGCGTCACCATCCACGAATCGACGCCCGTCTCCGAGATCCGCCCCAAGCACGCCATCACCCCGTACGGCACGGTCCGCGCCCCGTACATCCTGCGCTGCACCGAAGGCTTCACCGCCAACCTCAAGGGCCTCAAGCGCACCTGGCTCCCCATGAACTCATCCATGATCGCCACCGAGCCCCTCCCCGAGGAGATCTGGGCACAGATCGGCTGGGAAGGCCGCGAAACCCTCGGCGACATGGCCCACGCCTACATGTACGCCCAGCGCACCGCCGACAACCGCATCGCCCTCGGCGGCCGTGGCATCCCCTACCGCTACGGCTCCCGCACCGACAACGACGGCCGCACCCAGCCCGAGACCATCGACGCACTCCGCGAGATCCTCGTCCGCTTCTTCCCCCAGCTCGCCGGCGTCGGCATCAGCCACGCCTGGTCCGGCGTCCTCGGCGTCCCCCGCGACTGGTGCGCCACGGTCACCCTCGACCGCTCCACCGGCCTCGGCTGGGCCGGCGGCTACGTCGGCTCCGGCGTCGCCACCACCAACCTCGCGGCCCGCACCCTGCGCGACCTGATCCAGCAGGACTCCGGCCAGGGCGGCCCCACCGACCTGACGACGCTGCCCTGGGTCAACCACAAGGTCCGCACCTGGGAACCGGAACCCTTCCGCTGGCTCGGCGTCCACGCCCTCTACGCGGCCTACCGCACCGCGGACCGCCAGGAGTCCCAGTCCCCCACGTCCGAAACGGCCCGCCTCGCCCAGGTGGCGGACCGCATCTCGGGCCGCCACTGAAAACACCCGTGGCCCGGACCTGAAAACGGTCCGGGCCACGAGTCTGCTGGAGCCCCACTGTCGGATTCGAACCGACGACCTACGCATTACAAGTTGTCAGATCTTGTTCCGGGGGTGTCCGCACTCGTCCGCGAAGGGCATGGCCTCGCTGGTCAGCGTCGTTGCGAGTCGTGAGCCGACATCCCCGGACAGCAGTGGAAACCGAGGCAACTGAGACCAGGAATGAGACCGCCAAAGCGGTTATCTGGGGTGCTCAGGAGCCGTAAGGCAAGCAAGTCAAGTGGGTCCGATCGGTCCGTGCCTCACAGATATCCGGGGGTCGTCAGGCACGTACGGCACGTCAACGACGGGCGTGTTCGGCGGCCTGGGCGAGGTCTGCCGCGAAGTCCGGATTCTCCCGGTTACAGCGTCTGTGCGACATCACGCGAGTTCTCCTGAGCCCCAATGAGCCTCGACCGCTGTGGCCAGGGGATCCTTCCCCCTCCGAGTGTCTCGGCGCCGGGTGACGTAACTTCGGGATTTTTGACGCGCCCTCATCGTGTCCGACCGATCTGCGGTCCGGGTGAAGACGAAGCGACGCAGGTTGTCGATGCCAGCAGCGGCGGGACAGGAAGGGTGCCCATGGATCAAGGACTCGCGGCCTTTCTCACCGACATGGCACCCTACGGCCTGTCTACTTGATCAGGGCATTCGCGATAATGATCACCAGGCCGATCAGCATGTCCAGGCCCCCTGCCCGGCACGAGGACGGCCATCCGTGCCCGGCGGTGCGGGCGGCCCAGGTGCCCCAGCCGAACAAGGCGACGGTGTTGAACAGCAGGGCCGCGTCCACAGCCGTGGCCTCTGCCCACCACCCGGCTACCGCGGCAAGCAGCATCCCCACCGTGGGCAGCACGGCGGCGACCAGTGGCCACTCGGAGAGCACCGACCGCAGTCTGCTGGTGGTGGCTGCCCCGTCGACGGACGCACGCTGGGCGATGACGTGCGCGTACCCGTGGGCGGTGCCTGACGCCAGCGCGGTGAGCAGTACCCACAGTGCGTCCGGACCGGGATCGGCCTTCTCGCCCGTCGCGTCCAGCGCGGCCACCAGGGCGCTGGCCAGCACCAGTCCGTAGATGCCGCTGAACAGCGACTGCTCCGGCGGCCGGTGCCGCGAGATCCACCTTGGTGCGACGTTCTCGGGGCGGGCAGGGCCGGCGCGGTCGGGCATCGCATCGCCTCGGTGCGGGAAAAGGGGCTGGGTCCGCACATACTCACCCGCGTGACGTCAGGGAACACGACGCCACGCGCTGCTCGCATGATTGTTGTGCCCTAATCAAGGGTGGCCGGACGCCGGTGTCGGGTCCCCTGTCGGTAACGGCCGGCACGGCACCCCATCGGGTCAGCAGCAGCGGCTGCTCGGATGGGCCTCCTGGTGCCGGGTGCTGCCGGTGTTCGTAGTGCCGACGGGTCGGCAGGGGGCGTGCGGGTGGCTACGGCGGTGGCGTGCGCAGCAGCGGTCGTACTCCGCCTCGCCGGTGAGCTTCTCCAGACCAGCCTCGGCGCTGACCCGGCGTGTTCGCCGTGAACCCGCGGGCCCATCCCCGAAAATGGTGGCACCGGACCGTCGGGTTCCCGCTGAAACACCTTCAGTTACCGCGAACCCGCGGGCTTCGGAGGCCCTGCGCTCGGGTAGCTACGACGAAGTGACAAGTAACGGCCTGTAGTCAAACGTGGCCTTTGGTTTCTTGAAGCCCGACCGGCAGCGCGAGCCGCTCCGGCCGCCATGATCAATCTCACCGTTAACCGCCGTACGGCTACTACTCGCCCCCGGGCGATTCGCATGCGGTCGGGCAGAGGTGGGAATAGCCCAGGTACTCATGTCCGCAGAGTGAGCAATCCTGGGGGGAATCATGACGGGTGACCGTCACAGTGCGGCCAGCCCAGCTCGCCGCACCCGGCGCCAGAAGATAGCGGCTCGGTTTAGTCTCCATCCGATAACGATCGCCATATGGGGCTTTTTGCTGCTGCTGGTGGTGCTCGGCGTGATTGTTGCGCACACCTACCACGGCACTGGCGAGCCGTGCCCGCCCAGCAAGGTCTGTAATTTCGTCCGTTGAGCTTGCCGAACCGGCCAAACTCCCACCGGACGTCGTCCAGGTCGAGCATCCGTGCCTCGTTGATCCGCAGTCCCAACGGCCTGCGGTCACCCGAACCCGGAACAACACGCCGTCACATCGGCTACAGAGAGCTACTTGTCCCGCCCCCCGGCCGAACATGATCAAGGCCTGATCGCCCGCCAGAACGACGCGGCCCAGAAAGCCACATCAGCCCCATTCGGCCGGCACCCGCGTACGGCGCCCCCGCCATCCCGGAGTTGGAGCGCCCCCGCCGGAGGCATGCTTGTGCGTGATGGAACCGCCAGCCCGCAGGGATTGGGCTCGACTCATGCCCTTGGCCCGACGGCCGGCCGCTGGACCCGCGTCAGGACTGGGAGGAGTTCAAGGAAATTTTGGAGGAGGCGGGGATTGACGACCGTCGTCTCTACGACGGGAGCCGCCACACTGCCGGCACGATCCTGAACGAGCTGGGGGTGCCCCTCGTGACCATCATGGAGATCCTGCGGCACACCCAGGTGACCCAGACCCGCCGATATGTGAAGGGTCGGTCCGAGCAGTCCCGGGACGCGATGAAGCGCATGGGAGACGCCTTCCTCCCCAGCTCCGGCCGCCGGTTCGGCGGGCTCCGCAGGACCCTACTGAGACCAGAACTGAGACCACCGGCAGCCGGGCCGCCCGCGCCCGACTCCGGCGTCGCATTCGTTGAACAACAAAACCCCAGGTCAGAAAGAATCTGACCTGGGGTTCTCGTGGAGCCCCCTGTCGGATTCGAACCGACGACCTACGCATTACAAGTGCGTTGCTCTGGCCAGCTGAGCTAAGGAGGCAAGGAGTGCAGTGTAACCAACGCCCGCACCGCCCCGGTCGAAAATTTCCGCGCCTCCGGACTGCTGACAGATCGGACATCGCCAGGTAGCGTCCTGACCCAGTTCACTCAGCTGGACTACACCACTCATCCCTGTACTCGGATCGTCCGGCACGTTCCTGCCGGTGAAGGGACACATCACCATGGCTTCTGTCACGTTCGACAAAGCGACCCGGCTCTACCCGGGGTCCACCAAGCCCGCCGTCGACCAGCTCGAGCTGGAAGTCGCGGACGGCGAGTTCCTCGTACTCGTCGGCCCCTCCGGCTGCGGCAAGTCCACCTCGCTCCGGATGCTCGCCGGGCTCGAGGACGTCAACGGCGGTGCCATCCGCATCGGTGACCGTGATGTCACGCATCTGCCGCCGAAGGACCGGGACATCGCCATGGTGTTCCAGAACTACGCGCTCTACCCGCACATGACCGTCGCCGACAACATGGGCTTCGCGCTCAAGATCGCCGGGGTCAACAAGAGCGAGATCCGCGCGAAGGTCGAGGAGGCGGCGAAGATCCTCGACCTCACCGAGTACCTGGACCGCAAGCCGAAGGCGCTCTCCGGTGGCCAGCGGCAGCGTGTCGCGATGGGGCGCGCCATCGTGCGGGAACCGCAGGTGTTCCTCATGGACGAGCCGCTGTCCAACCTCGACGCCAAGCTCCGCGTCTCGACCCGTACGCAGATCGCCTCGCTCCAGCGGCGTCTCGGCATCACCACCGTGTACGTCACGCACGACCAGGTCGAGGCCATGACCATGGGCGACCGTGTGGCCGTCCTCAAGGACGGTCTGCTCCAGCAGGTCGACTCGCCGCGCAACATGTACGACCGCCCGGCCAACCTCTTCGTCGCCGGCTTCATCGGCTCCCCGGCCATGAACCTGGTCGAGGTTCCGATCACCGACGGTGGTGTGAAGTTCGGCAACAGCGTCGTCCCGGTCTCCCGTGAGGCGCTCACCGCAGCCGCCGACAAGGGCGACACCACGGTGACCGTCGGCGTCCGCCCCGAGCACTTCGACGTGTCCGGCGCGGACAGCGAGGAGGGCCTGGCCGTCTCCGTGAACGTCGTCGAGGAGCTCGGCGCCGACGGCTACGTGTACGGCTCCGCCCGGGTCGGCGGCGAGGACAAGGACCTGGTCGTCCGTGTCGGTGGCCGTGCCGTCCCGGACAAGGGCGCCGTGCTGCACGTGGTCCCCCGCCCGGGTGAGATCCATGTGTTCTCGACGTCGACGGGCGAGCGCCTCAGCGACTGATCCGCAACCGCAGTTCCGCCACCTGGCCCCGCACTCCGGTGCGGGGCCTCGTGCGTGCTCCGGACACCCTCGAACTCGTGTCGACAAATACCCCGGCAGACCGGCCAATTCGGACTTCGGCGTCAACACCCGATTCGAAAAGAACCCTCGAACCATCCCCCGCGAGAGTGACTAAATGTCGCCAAATCATCACCGGGCGCTACGCTCGCCTCCGTGACCCACACAGCCCGCCGAATCGGCCGCTCTCTCGCCCTCGTCCTGCCCGTCGTCCTGGTGCTCTCCGGAACTCTCGCGGTCACCAGTGTCCCGTGGGCAGGTCATGGAACCGACTCCCAGATGCTGACCGCATCCTCGGAGGACGTCTCCGTACGCGCCAAGCCGCGTGCACCGCAGGATATTCTCCGCGACCGCCTTCTCGCAGAACTTCAGGAGAAGGACCCCGGCACGGCGCTCACCCACCTCCAGCGTGAGGTCGAGGCGCGCCCCTCGCTGGCCAAGCACTGCATGTCGATCGCCCGCGCCCTCGGCCGCGCCGCGGTCCAGCACTACGGCCCCACGCGCGCGCAGTCGTACTCCCGCCCCGTCTGTGACACGTCGTTCGCCTCCGGCGTTCTGTACCAGAGCTGAGCCGGTCCCAGAGGTGCGCATATCGTGCGCGGTATGCATACCTCTCCGACGCAGGCCGTGATCCTGGCGGGCGGCCAGGGCTCGCGCTTGCGCCCGTACACCGACGACCGCCCCAAGCCGATGGTCGAGATCCCGGGAACAGGGGTCCCGATCATCGGCCATCAGCTTTCCTGGCTGGCGTCCGAGGGCGTCACGGACGCCGTGGTGTCCTGCGGGCACCTCGCCGGGGTGCTCGAGGACTGGCTCGCGGGCGCCGATCTGCCGTTGCGGGTCAAGACGGTCGTGGAGACGGAGCCGCTGGGCCGCGGTGGCGGCCTCAAGTACGCGGCCGCGCATCTGCCGGAGCCCGAGCAGCCCTGGTACGCCACCAACGGTGACATCTGGACCCGCTTCTCGCTGCGGGAGATGGCCGCGTTCCATGCCGAGCGTGACGCGACGGCGACGCTGGCCCTGGCCCGGCCCCGGATTCCGTGGGGGGCCGTGGAGACCGACGCCTTCGGTCACATCACCGACTTCATCGAGTCGCCGCCGTCGCCGTACCTGATCAACGCGGGTGTGTACGTCTTCTCCGCCGCGTTCACCGAGCTGCTGCCGGACCAGGGCGACCACGAGCGCACGACGTTCCCGCGCCTGGCCCGCGAACGGAGCCTGGCGGGCTTCCCGTTGCCGCAGGGGGCGTACTGGCGCGCCATCGACACGGCGAAGGACCTGGCGGAGGCCGCCAAGGAACTGGCGCTCCACGGCCCCTGAGCGCCTTCCTCCCGGCCCTGGTTCCCGCCCGGGGCCCCGGGGCCGTGAGGACCTCCGGCGTCCCTGCCCGAGCGTCCAGGCCCACCCACGGCTCCCCCTCGCGCACAGAAGGGCGGCCACCGCTTCCGCGGTGGCCGCCCTTCTCCGTGTCCGTGGGGAGGTCAGCCCAGCAGGCCGCCGATCGGGTTGCTGCTGTCGCCGCCCGAGCCGCCGTCGTCGGAGCCGCCGGTCGAACCGCCGCCACCGGTGCCGCCCGTGGAGGTCGGGCCGGTGCTGGTCGCCGGCGGGGGTGCCGGCTTGGAGTGCCGCGGGGGACGCTGGCCGGTGCCCTGGGAGGAGCTGGGACGGCCGCCCTCGATCCGGCCCGACTCGCGGACCTTGCCCGCCGGGGAGGACTTCTCCGCCGAGGGACTGCTGTCGGCGCCGCCGGAGGGGGACGGCTTGGGCCGCTTGGTCGGCGCCTTGAAGGACGGGCTGCGCTCGCCCGGCTCCTGCGGAAGGGGCTGGCCCGGCAGGTGGTTGATCGGGTCGTCGTTCGGTCCGGGGACGGTGACCATGTCGGTGGACCGTACGGCTCCGCCGAGGACCGAGCCGGTCAGCAGTGTCAGGCCGACGACGAGGGCCGCCATGACGGTGCCGCGGCGCAGTACCCGGCGCCGCAGGTCCCAGAGTTCGGCGCGCGGGCCGAGCCTGCGCCAGGCCTCGCCCGCGAGACGGCCGTCGAGCGAGTAGACGGGGGCGCCCGCGATGATCAGCGGGGACCAGGCGGCGAGGAAGATGATGTCGGGCGCGTCGTAGACGGGGACGGTCTTCCAGCTGACGGTGAGGATCAGCGCGGCCGACAGGAGAGCCCCGCCGACGGCCGCGACCCGCTGCCAGAGGCCGAGGACGGTGAGGACGCCGACGACGACCTGGAGGAAGGCCACGGTGAGTCCGGCGCCGACGGGGTGCTGGAGGGCGAAGTCGCGCAGCGGTTCGGCGAGGGGCCACGGGTGGAGCGAGGTGAGCCACTTGACCATGGAGCCGCGCTCGCCGCCGTCGAAGTAGACGGGGTCGCAGAGCTTGCCCATGCCGGCGTAGATGGAGATGAAGCCGAGGAAGACGCGCAGCGGGAGCAGGACGACGCCGAGGTTCATGCGGCGGCCGGGGTAGTAGGCGTGGCGGACGCCGGCGGTGTCGGAGGACGCGGGGCGGGTGTCGCCGCGCTGCTGGGGCCGGACGTCGAACCGCTCGTCCTCGTCGGTCCCGCGTGCGTACGACTGGTACGCCTCGTACTCGTCGTAGGCGCTCTCGGCGCGGCGCATCGTCGGCAGCAGCGGGGTGGCGGGGCGGCCGCGAGAGGGGCCGCCGACGGCGGGGCTCTCCATGGTGTCGTCGGCGAGGTCGAGGCGCGGAATGACCTGGGTGGCGCCGGCGTCGAGGGTGCCCACCGCGCCGCTCTCACGGACGGCCTGGAGCAGACCGGTCGCTCCCGGATCTCCGGGGGAGGAGCGTCCGCTCCAGACGACGGGGGCCCTGCGCCGCGCCATGGCCGCCCCGCTGAGCGCGGAAGCCCTGGCGCTCACGGCGAACTTCGGCTTCTGGGCCGGGGCGAGCTGCACACGGAAACTGGCGTGGTTCACGATGACCTGCGCGGGATCGCAATCCACCTTGACCATGCTCAATGCAGGCTGATCGTCGAACCCCGGCCGGGGCGTTCTGGTGTCCACACTCATCTAACCGAGTGACGCGGGATTAGGACACTGCCTTGACGGGCTCGGAATGTCCGAGACCCGTCAAGATCGCCTTCGGCCGGACGGAGTAAGCGCGGGGGTACGGCGGGGGCCGCGGAAAGCGCCCAGTTCAGAGCGCCGGACGCCGGTGTTCCGAACGGCGCCGCGGGTGACCCCCGCCTGTACCTCCGGTGCTAGTGGGCCCTGCGCCGGGCCACTTCGTAGAGCACGATGCCCGCGGCGACACCGGCGTTGAGCGACTCGGCGCCGCCCGGCATCGAGATGCGCACGCGGTAGTCGCAGGTCTCGCCGACGAGGCGGCCGAGGCCCTTGCCCTCGCTGCCGATGACGATGACGACAGGGCCGTCGAGCTGCTCCAGGTCCTCGACCGTGTGCTCGCCGTCGGCGGCCAGGCCGACGACGGTGAGGCCGGCCTTCTGGTAGCTCTCCAGGGCCCGGGTCAGGTTGGTGACGCGGGAGACCGGCGTACGGGCGGCGGTGCCGGCGGAGGACTTCCAGGCGCCGGCCGTCATTCCGGCGGCGCGCCGCTCGGGCACGACCACGCCGTGGCCGCCGAAGGCGGAGACGGAGCGGACGATCGCGCCGAGGTTGCGGGGGTCGGTGACGCCGTCGAGGGCGACGATCAGCGGGTCCTCGCCGTTGTCGTAGGCGGCGGCGGTGAGGTCCTCGGGGTGGGCGTACTCGTAGGGCGGGACCTGGAGGACGAGGCCCTGGTGATTGAGCCCGTTGGTCATCCGGTCGAGCTCGGGGCGCGGGGCTTCCATCAGGTTGATGTTGCCGCGCTCGCCGGCGAGCTTGAGGACGTCACGGACGCGCTCGTCGTTGTCGATGAACTGCTGGACGTAGAGCGTGATCGCGGGGACGCCGTCGCGCAGGGCCTCGTAGACCGGGTTGCGGCCGACGACCATTTCGGACGTGCCCTTGACGCCTCCGCGGCGGGGCGCGGGGCGGCGGGCGGCGGCCTGCTTGGCCTGGGCGTTGGCGATGCGGTTCTTCTTGTGCCCCTTGCGGGCGGAGGCGGGCGGCGTGGGGCCCTTGCCTTCGAGGCCGCGGCGTCGCTGGCCACCGCTGCCGACCTGCGCGCCCTTCTT
Organism: Streptomyces sp. NPDC033174; assembly: GCF_055577795.1. NCBI lineage: Bacteria > Bacillati > Actinomycetota > Actinomycetes > Kitasatosporales > Streptomycetaceae > Streptomyces > Streptomyces sp. NPDC033174. The sequence continues at coordinate 84,614 of NZ_JBVIPQ010000012.1, read as the reverse complement.
GTTGGACGTGCGGCGGTTCCTGCGCTGGCTGTTCCCGGCCATGGCTATCTGTTTCCCGTCAATCTCCATCCACATGAGGAATGTGGATCGCGTACATAAGTCAAAGTGTGCCGCCCGGGCTGCCGGGCGGCACATCAGCGGCGGCTCAGCGCGCTCCCAGCGTCCACCGGGGCCCGTCGGGGCTGTCCTCGATGGCGAGGCCGGACTGGTTCAGCTGGTCGCGGATCGCGTCCGCGGTCGCCCAGTCCTTGCGCTCCCGTGCCGACTCGCGCTGCTGGAGCACCAGCCGTACGAGGGTGTCGACGGCACCGTGCAGGTCCTCGCCGCGCTCGGTCTCGCCGGCCCATCGCGGGTCGAGCGGGTCCAGGCCGAGGACACCGAGCATCGCACGTACCTCGGCGAGGCGGGCGATGGCGGCGTCCTTGTCGTCGGCGGCGAGGGCGGAGTTGCCCTGGCGGACCGTGGTGTGGACGACCGCGAGCGCCTGCGGGACGCCCAGGTCGTCGTCCATGGCCTCGGCGAAGGCCGGCGGGACCTCGGCGGAGGGCTCGACGGGGCCGCCCGCCTTCTCCACGACGCGCTGGATGAAGCCCTCGATCCGCGCGAACGCGGACTCGGCCTCGCGCAGGGCCTCCTCGCTGTACTCGATCATCGAGCGGTAGTGCGGGGTGCCCAGGTAATAGCGCAGGACGATGGGGCGCCATGTCTTGGTCATCTCGGAGACGAGCACCGAGTTGCCGAGCGACTTGGACATCTTCTCGCCGCTCAGGGTGACCCAGGCGTTGTGCATCCAGTACCGCGCGAACTCGTCGCCGAAGGCCTTGGCCTGGGCGATCTCGTTCTCGTGGTGGGGGAAGATCAGGTCGAGTCCGCCGCCGTGGATGTCGAAGACGCTGCCCAGGTACTTGTGGGCCATCGCGGAGCACTCGAGGTGCCAGCCGGGGCGGCCGCGGCCCCACGGGGTCTCCCAGTCGGGCTCTCCGGGCTTGGTCGCCTTCCACATGGCGAAGTCGCGGGGGTCGCGCTTGCCGGTGATGCCTTCCTCGCTGGGCTGGCGCAGGTCGTCGATGTCCTGGTTGGACAGCGCCAGGTAGCCGGGGAAGGAGCGCACGTCGAAGTAGACGCTGCCGTCGGCCTCGTACGCGTGGCCGCGCTCGATGAGGCTGCGCATCATCTCGATCATCTCGGGGACGTGGCCGGTGGCGCGCGGCTCGTAGGTCGGCGGCAGGCAACCGAGGGCGTTGTAGCCGTCGTTGAAGGCGCGCTCGTTCTCGTAGCCGATGGACCACCAGGGGCGGCCCTGTTCGGCCGACTTGGCGATGATCTTGTCGTCGATGTCGGTGACGTTCCGGATGAAGGTCACGTCGTAGCCGCGGTAGGTGAACCAGCGGCGCAGGATGTCGAAGTTCAGGTAGGACCTGACGTGCCCGATGTGCGGGGCGGCCTGCACGGTCGCGCCACAGAGGTAGATCGAGACGCAGCCCGGCGTGAGCGGGGTGAAGTCACGGATCTGCCGGGCGCTGGTGTCGTACAGGCGAATAGTCACGGCATCCAGGGTAGTGGCCCCATACCAGTGCCCCGCGACCTATTCCCGGTCGCGGGGCGTCTTTTTGCGCACGCTTTCGCCTGCGGGGGCGGCGGCGGAGGGCTCAGGCCGTACGGAAGACCAGCGCCGTGGCGATCGCGGCGAGGCCTTCACCCCGGCCGGTGAGGCCGAGTCCGTCCGTCGTCGTACCGGAGACGGAGACGGGGGCGCCGGCCGCTTCGGAGAGCGCCTTCTGTGCCTCGTCGCGCCGCTTGCCGACCTTCGGCCGCACTCCGATGACCTGGACGGCCACATTACCGATCTCGAAGCCCTCGGCGCGGACGATCCGGGCGGCCTCGGCGAGGAGGGTCACTCCGGAGGCGCCCGACCACTCGGGCCTGCTGGTGCCGAAGTGGGCGCCGAGGTCGCCGACCCCGGCGGCCGAGAAGAGCGCGTCGCAGGCGGCGTGGGCGGCGACGTCACCGTCGGAGTGGCCGGCGAGGCCGTACCCGTCGTTCTCGGCGCCGTCCCAGAGCAGGCCGGCGCACCACAGTTCGCGGCCCTTCTCGAAGGCGTGGACGTCTGTGCCGATACCGACGAGGGGGAGCGTGCTAGAAGCCATCGTTGGCCCTCCTGCGGGCGAGAACCGCCTCGGCGAGTACGAGATCGAGGGGCCGGGTGACCTTGAAGGCCTCCTCGTGACCGGGGACGACGACGACCCGCAGGCCGAGCTGCTCGACCATGCTCGCGTCGTCGGTGACGTTGTCGGTGACGGTCGCGTGGGCGCGCGCCAGGGTGTCGTGGTCGAAGCCCTGCGGGGTCTGCACCGCGCGCAGGAGGGACCGGTCGGGGGTCGCGACGACGGGCTCGGGCTCGCCCTTCTCGCGGGGCTCGACCTGCTTGACGGTGTCCGCGAGCGGCAGTGCGGGGACCACGGCGACGGCGCCGTCCCGTACCGCCTCGATCACCGCGTCGACGGTGTCGACGGGGACGAGGGGGCGGGCCGCGTCGTGGACGAGGACGGTGGTGATGCCCTCGGGCAGCGCTTCGAGGCCGAGCCGGACCGACTCCTGGCGGGTGTCGCCGCCGGGGACGACGAGGTAGTCGGTCCTCTCGGGCAGGGCGTGGTCGTCGAGGAGGTTCTTGACCTCGTGGGCGCCGTCGGGCGGGGCGACCACGACGACGAGCGAGACCGCGCGGGAGGCGGCCATCGCGCGGATGGCGTGGATCAGCATGGGGGTGCCGTTCAGGGCGCGGAGCGCCTTGGGGGCGCCGGGGCCGAGGCGGACGCCCCGGCCGGCCGCTGGGATCACCGCGGCGGTGCGGCCAGGCCGCGTTTCGTCTGACATCGGTTGCACTCCGGCAGGTTTGTTGGCTCGGCCGACATGGGTATGGCCTTGGGGGCACCCCCCGGGCCCGGAGGTTCCCGAGGATTGGGGGAGTGCCGGGCGCTCGACCGGACCCTTCCGTGACACCGGTTGAGCACCAGCTGCGTCAGCTGCCCGGCCCGGCACACCAGGGGTGCGGTGGGTGTGAGGCGCTGGGGTGTGGTGGTCCGTGGTTTCGGTGTGATGGCCAGTGGTGCGCCTGTGGTGCTAGGCGCGGTGCCTCTGTGGTGCAGTGCGTCTGTGGTGCAGACATGCCGCAGCGCCCGGCGACAAGCCTGATTTCTCAGGATGTCAGCGGGCACCGCGGCATTGACTACAGCGACCAGCGACCTTGAAGCAGGTCACTCAGGACGCGAGGACCTCGTCGAGCAGAGCCTCGGCCTTGTCCTCGTTCGTGTTCTCCGCGAGGGCCAGCTCGCTCACCAGGATCTGCCGAGCCTTGGCAAGCATGCGCTTCTCACCTGCGGAAAGTCCGCGCTCACGCTCGCGGCGCCACAGGTCGCGCACCACTTCGGCGACCTTGATGACATCGCCGGAGGCGAGCTTCTCGAGATTTGCCTTGTAGCGACGGGACCAGTTCGTCGGCTCTTCGGCGTACGGCGCGCGCAGCACCTCGAAGACCCGGTCCAGCCCGTCCTGACCGACCACATCGCGCACGCCGACGAACTCCGCATTGTCCGCAGGCACACGTACCGTCAAGTCGCCCTGGGCGACCTTGAGCACCAAGTAGGTCTTGTCCACGCCTTTGATCTGGCGAGTTTCGATAGCCTCGATCAGCGCGGCCCCGTGATGGGGATAGACCACGGTGTCGCCAACCTTGAACGTCATGTGACAGGTACCCCTTCCGTGGCTATCCAGGGTAACACGGATACGGCTTCTTCTGAATGGCGTTTTCGCAGGTCAGGGCATATCTCGGGGCTTGACAACAGCGATGGGCACGTGCTGCGCAGGGCTTACGGAAGGGGGTATTCGCAGGTCGGAGCGGCTGCGCGGGGGGCGAGAAACCCGGACGTTACACGCACTTGGAGGCCCTCCGGAGAACCCTGATGTCCCGTTTTGCCGGTTCCAAGAGGTGATCTTCCCGTACTCCGTTCGGATGTCGGTCACCCGTACGGACGCATCCGCGCCGAATCCACGAATTGATCACCGGCCGATCACGCACGGCTATTCGGTAACGGCCGGGAAGTAATGCGCGGCGGCCACTTAATTGATCAAGGCGGATATGTGAACGGCGGACGAATCGGCGGGATCCCGCCATCGGCGCGGTACGACTCCGGGTCGGCGGCGGCCGGACTGCGTGGCGGGTGACGGTCCGAGTCCGAGGCGGCGGCGAGGCCTTGGGGGCGGGTCGGGTGCGGCGGGGGCGGGACGGCTCGGTAACCTGAGCGCGCTGAACCATGCACAGCCCGTCCACAAGCCCGTCCGTACGTCCAAGGAGATGCCGCCGCCGTGAGCCGCAGCCTTCGACGCGGCGCCCTCGCCGCCACCGCCATCGTTCTCTCGATCGCCTCGCTCTCCGCCTGCGGTGCGGGCAACGACGCCCAGACCCTCGAAGTAAGGCCGGACAACGCCGCCGTCACCGTCGATGACGTCAAGATCCAGAACGCCGCGGTGATCACGCAGCCGAAGGGCGCCGAGGGTCCCGCCGTCGTCTCGGCGACGATCTTCAACAACGGCCGCGAGGAGCAGAAGCTCGAATCGATCACCCTGCCCGGCAGCTCCGGCACCGTGAAGCTCACGGGCGTCAAGGGCTCCTCCGGCGTCACCGTGCCGGCCAACGGCTCGATCGTCCTCGGTGGCAAGGGCAACCCCACCGCGGTGATCGCGAACGGCCGCGAGGCGACGAAGGACGGCGATGTGCAGGACGTCGTCTTCAAGCTGAGCAAGACCGGTGACGTGAAGATCCAGGCGCTGGTCGTCTCGGCGACGGGCTACTTCAAGAACTACGGCCCGGACGAGGTGCCGGCGCCGCCGGCCGGCGGGCCGGACAAGAAGCCGTCGGGCTCGGCGACGGGCGAGCCGGCCGACGGTGCGCACGGCGAGGGTGAGCAGTCGGACAAGCCGGCCGGCGGCGCGACCGCCCCGTCGGACGCCGCCTCAGCGTCGCACTCGGCCGCCGGTCACTGAGGCCGCGCGTCGCCGACCCCCTGAAACACCGCGTGCGCCCCGCCGGACGGATCCGGCGGGGCGCACGCGTATGAGGCCATGAGTCCCGGGTGTACGCGGAAGCCCTACGGGGCCCCGCGCGGGCCGGCCTACGGCTCGAACTTGTAGCCGAGGCCGCGGACCGTGACCAGGTAGCGCGGCGCGCCCGGGTCCGGCTCGATCTTGGCGCGCAGACGCTTCACATGGACGTCGAGGGTTTTGGTGTCGCCCACGTAGTCCGCCCCCCACACCCGGTCGATGAGCTGCATCCGGGTCAGTACGCGGCCCGCGTTGCGCAGCAGCATCTCCAGCAGGTCGAACTCCTTCAGCGGGAGGTCGACCTTGCCGCCGGAGACCGTGACGACGTGGCGGTCCACGTCCATCCGGACCGGCCCGGCCTCCAGGGCGGCCGGGGTGACCTCCTCCGGCTCTCCGCGGCGCCGCAGGACGGCGCGGATGCGGGCGACCAGCTCGCGCGAGGAGAAGGGCTTGGTGACGTAGTCGTCGGCTCCTATCTCCAGGCCGACGACCTTGTCGATCTCGCTGTCCTTGGCGGTCACCATGATGACCGGGACGTTGGAGCGGCCGCGCAGCTGGCGGCAGACCTCCGTACCGGGCAGACCCGGCAGCATCAGGTCGAGGAGGACCAGGTCGGCACCGTTGCGCTCGAACTCGTCGAGACCGTCGGGCCCGGTGGCCGCCACAGCGACTTCGAAACCCTCCTTGCGGAGCATGTAGGAAAGGGCGTCGCTGAAGGATTCCTCATCCTCGACGACAAGCACTCGGGTCACGGAAGGACCTCCGGGGCGGGGAGCGGTTCGGTGGTGGTCACAGGGTCGATGTCATGGTCGGCGGTCGAGGCCGGCGAGGGGGAGGCGGAGGACGAGGAGGAGCGTTCGCGGCCGGCTCCGGCCTCCGGCAGCCGCAGGGTGAACGTGGAGCCCTGACCCTCGGTGCTCCAGACGGTCACCTCACCGCCGTGCGAGGCGGCCACGTGCTTGACGATGGCCAGGCCGAGGCCCGTACCGCCGGTGGCGCGGGAGCGGGCGGGGTCGACGCGGTAGAAGCGTTCGAAGACCCGCTCGCGGTCCTTCTCGGAGATGCCGATGCCCTGGTCGGTGACGGCTATCTCGATCATGTCCCCGCCGGGGGCGGTGACGCGGCGCGCGGCGATACCGACGCGGGTGCGGGCCGGTGAGTAGTTGACGGCGTTCTCGACGAGGTTGCCGAGAGCGGCGGCGAGCTGGCCGCGGTTGCCCCACAGGATCAGGTCCGCGGCTCCCCCCGAGGCCATGGTGATCTGCTTGGTGGAAGCGGTGTGTCGGGAGCGGTCGATGGCCTCGGCGACCAGTTCGTCGACCCGGACGGGCTCGGAGTCCTCCAGCGGGTCGTCGTTCTGCACCCGGGAGAGGTCGATCAGCTCCTGGACGAGGTTGGTCAGCCGGGTGGCCTCGATCTGCATCCGGCCGGCGAAGCGGGTGACCGCCTCGGGGTCGTCGGAGGCGTCCATGACGGCCTCGGAGAGGAGCGAGAGCGCGCCCGTCGGGGTCTTGAGCTCATGGCTGACGTTCGCCACGAAGTCACGGCGCACCGCTTCGATACGGCGGGCCTCGGTGAGGTCCTCGACGAGCAGCAGCACGAGCCGGGAGCCGAGCGGGGCGACCCGGGCGGAGACGGCCAGGGCCTCGCCGCGGCCGGTGCCCCGCCGGGGCAGGTCCAGTTCGACCTGGCGTATCTCGCCGTCCCTGCGGGTGTCGCGGGCCATGTGGAGCATGGGCTCCACGGCCAGCTTTCCGCCGCGGACCAGGCCGAGCGCGTACGCCGCGGAGCTCGCCTTCACCACCGAGTCGCTCTCGTCGAGTACGACGGCGGAGGAGCGCAGGACGGACAGGACGGTGTCGACGCCGGGCGGGAGCACGGCGTCGGTGTGCAGGGAGGTGCGGGTGGGCCTGGCCTGGTCGCGCTCGCTCCAGCGGAACGCCAGCATGGCGATCACGCCGGTGCACACCCCGGCGATAGCGGCCAATGCGGCAACCGCCGCGTTCACGTCCATGCATCCAGGTTATGCGTGGTCACAGACACTCTCCCAGCCGTCCGGGTGGCTGCTCGAACAGTCGTCGCCCAGAGTTCACCGAGGGGATGGTGCGGGTTCACTTGGTCCGAGGCGGACCCCGGGCCGCGTCGCCCAGAGTTCACCCGGGTGAAAGTGCCGGTTCACTTGTGGTGGGAGAGCCGGACGCGTAAGGGGCTGACCGTGGGAACGTGGGGGTCCGAGCCCCACCCGGACCCCGGTTGCCGTGTAGAGAGGGACACCCATGCGGGACGCGTACCACGAGGAACTCGACTCGATCGGCGAGGGCCTGGTCGAGATGGCCAGGCTGGTCGGGTCGGCGATCGGGCGCGCCACGACGGCCATGCTCGACGCGGATCTGAAGCTCGCCGAGAGCGTGATCGCGGCGGACCAGAAGGTCGACGATCTGCAGCACGATCTGGAGGCCCGGGCGATCGCGCTGCTCGCCCGTCAGCAGCCGGTCGCCACGGACCTGCGGATCGTGGTGACCTCGCTGCGCATGAGCGCGGACCTGGAGCGCTCGGGCGACCTGGCACAGCACGTGGCCAAGCTGGCCCGGCTGCGTTTCCCGGACACGGCCGTGCCCCGGGATCTGCACGCGACCATCCTTCAGATGGGTCAGCTGGCGCAGCGCCTGATGGCGAAGGCAGGCGAGGTCATCATCACGAAGGACGTCGATCTGGCGCTCCAGCTGGAGCAGGACGACGACGAGATGGACCTGCTGCACCGGACGCTGTTCCAGCACCTGATGGACGACCGCTGGAAGCACGGCATCGAGACGGCGGTCGACGTGACGCTGCTGGGCCGTTACTACGAGCGCTTCGCGGACCACGCGGTGTCGGTGGCCAAGCGTGTCGTCTATCTGGTGACGGGTGAGCACGCGGACGATCTCCAGCAGTCGGAGGCTCCGGTCGAAGGCGCCTGATTGCCGCAATGCGCCGTTGATGCGCCGGGAGTTGTGGGCATGCAATGGGGAGAGGCGATGTACGCCCTTGAGGAGGGACCCCATGGCCGATTCCCCCACGACCGACTCCCCGCAGGAAGCGCCTGTCGAAGTGGTGCTCCTGCCCGTTCTCGGCGCCTGCGGCTGCGGCTCGGGCTGCGGTTGTGGCTGCCAGTCCGGCGCGCCGTGCCAGTGCGGAGGCTGAGGCGGCCGTTCGCATGGACGACGACGAAGGGCCCTGCCCCCCTCGGGGGCGGGGCCCTTCGTGGCGGCATTGACGGCTCACCCGGTGGGCAGGTCCCGTACACCGACGGTCTGGCCGCCGCTGGTCTCGCCCGTCGGGCGGAAGCCGAGCCGCCGATAGAACTCCCCCGGGCCCTCGTCGCCCGGCTCCCAGGTCGTGTAGACCCGTGTCCCCCCGCGCCGGCGCACCTCATCGCACACCGCTTCCACGGCGAACCGCCCGTATCCGCGGCCCTGTTGGCCGGCCGCGATGTTGAGCCGCCACAGTCCGCTGCGGCGGTCGTCCGGGTCGTTCTCCGGATTCCAGCGGATGTCCAGGAACGCCATCAGGAAGCCCACGAGCACGTCCCCGTCGAAGATCAGGCGGGGCCAGGCGGTGTCACCGTACGCGTACGCCTCCGCGAGGGACGTGACGACCGGTGAGACGTTGCGCTCCTGGTCGGGCCGTACCCGCAGGGCTGTCGCGGCGTCGACGGTGGCGGGGGTGACCTTCTCCAGGCGGGGTGTCATGCGCGCACCATAAAGATCTTTCCGCGTCCTGTCACACTCTCGCGCCGCGCCGGGTCAATGCGGTGAGAGCCCAACGCACCGCGCCGGAGCGACTCCGCACCGGCTTCCGCCCGAAGAGGAGCTTCCGATGTCCACCACCTACGTCGTCGTCACCGTCCTGGCCGCCGTCATGACGGGCTTCTCCGCCGGATCCGTCTTCTTCCGTGCCAAGTGGGTCGTCGAGCCCCTCGCCGACTACGGCGTCCCGCGGTCCTGGTGGACCTGGCTCGGCGTCGCCAAGGCCGCCGGAGCCGTGGGCCTGCTGGTGGGCCTGGCGCTCCCGGTCGTCGGCGTGCTCGCCGGCATCGGCCTGGTCCTCTACTACGCGGGGGCCGTCATCACCGTGATCCGGGCGCGCTGGTACGCCCACACTCCCTTCCCGCTGGTGTACGCGGCCCCGGTGGTCGGCGCGCTGGTCCTGGGGTTCACCGCCTGAACACCACCCGGATCCGGCACGGTCCGCACCGCGAGAGCTAGGATCCGGGCCATGGCCCTGACCACGAACGACGTGGACCGTTTCGAGGCCTCCAGGCCCCGCCTGGAGGCCATCGCCTACCGCCTCCTGGGCTCCGCGAGCGAGGCCGAGGACGCCGTGCAGGAGACGTTCCTGCGCTGGCAGGCCGCCGACGTCGACCACATCGAGGTCCCCGAGGCCTGGTTGACGAAGGTTCTCACCAACCTGTGCCTCAACCAGCTCACTTCGGCACGCGCGCGGCGCGAGACCTATGTGGGCCAATGGCTGCCCGAGCCGCTGCTCGGCAGCGACCCGATGCTCGGCCCCGCCGAAACCGCCGAGCAGCGCGAATCGGTCTCGTACGCCGTTCTCGCCCTCCTGGAGCGCCTCTCCCCCGGCGAGCGGGCGGTGTACGTGCTGCGGGAGGCCTTCGGCTACCCGCATCGGGAGATCGCCGAGATCCTCGACCTCACCGAGGCCGCCAGCCAGCAAATCTTCCACCGCGCCAAGAAGCACGTCGCCGACGGCAAGGCCCGTACCGAGATCGACGAGGCCGCCGCCCGGCGGATCGTCGACGAGTTCCTCGAGGCCGCCACCAGCGGTCGCACCGAGCCGCTCGTACGGCTGCTCACCCAGGACGCCATCTCGATCGGCGACGGCGGCGGGAAGGTCCCGGCCCGCACCAAGGCGTTCGAGGGCGCTCTCGCGGTCGCGAAGTTCATGCGGGGCCTGTTCAAGCCCAGCAAGGCCAAGCGGACCCTGGTCGGCGGCTCGCCCGAGGTCTACGCCACGACAGCCAACGGCGACCCCGCCATCGTGGCGGTCCTCGGCGGACGGGTCATCGGCATCATGTGCCTGGAGGTCACCGCCGACGGCATTGCCGCGGTCCGCAACCAGGCCAACCCCGACAAGCTCGAACGCGCGACCCGGCAATGGGCGGCCACCGACCACGGCGAGCCCCTGCTCAAAAACGCCTTCTGACCCCGATGTGAGGTGCTTCACATCGCGTTCCTGTCAGGAAACGGCCGGCCGCCCGGTTCAAGTGGCGAATCCGCTCAAGACAGGAGCAAGGAAATGCAGCACCGCATCATCGTCCTCGGAGCCGGATACACCGGAGCCATCGCCGCCGGGCGCCTCGCAAGGCGGCTCCGCCGCGAAGACGTCGCCATCACCCTCGTCAACGCCGAGCCCGACTTCGTCGAGCGCGTCCGGATGCACCAGCTTGCGGTCGGCCAGGACCTCAAGCCCCGGCCCTTCAGTGAGATGTTCGCGGGCACCGGTGTCGAACTGAAGCTCGGGAGGGTCACCGGCGTCGACGTCGACCGCCGGACGGTCTCCGTGATCGACGCGAACGGCGCCGAGGAGCTGGAGTACGACACCCTCGTCTACGCGCTCGGCAGCGGCTGGAACGACCAGGGCGTCCCCGGCACCGCCGAGCACGCCCACGAGATCGCCAGTCGCCCCGGAGCGCTCCGGCTGCGCGAGCGCCTGGCCGCTCTGGCGGCCGGAGAGCCCGTGGTCGTGGTCGGCGGCGGCCTCACCGGCCTGGAGGCCGCGACCGAGATCGCCGAGGCCCGCCCGGACCTCGACGTCACCCTCGCCGCCCGCGGCGGCCTCGGCGACTGGCTCTCGCCCAAGGGCGGCCGGCACCTGCGGAAGGTCGTCGACCAGCTCGGCATCACCGTGCACGAACACGCCGCCGTCACCGGCGTCGAGGCCGACCGTGTCGCCACCGCCGACGGCAGGTCCCTCCCGGCCGCGGTCACGGTGTGGACCACCGGTTTCGCCGTCCACCCGATCGCGAAGGCCACCGCCCTGGAGGTCACCGACACCGGCCAGATCGTGGTCGACCGGACCATGCGCTCGGTCTCGCACCCGGACGTGTACGCGGTCGGCGACGCGGCCATGGTGATGGGGCCCGGCGACAAGCCGCTGCGGATGTCGTGCGCCTCGGGCGTCCCCGTCGCCTGGCAGGCCGCCGACGCCATCGCGGCGCGCCTGACCGGCGGGAAGCTGCCGAAGGTGCCGGTCCGGTACTTCAACCAGTGCATCTCGCTGGGCCGCAGGGAAGGCCTGATCCAGTACGTCACCGCCGACGACCGCGCCGTCCGGGCGGCCCTGACGGGACGGCTCGCCGCCGTCTACAAGGAGCTGGTCTGCAAGGGCGCGGCCTGGGGCGTCGCCAACCCGCTGCTCGTGCCGACCCGGCCCCGCCGCGTGGTGCGGGAACCGGCCCGGGCGGGCGCCGCGCTCAAGGCGACGGCCTGACGCTCCACGTGCACCCGCACCTGACGAAGCCCCCTGCCGGCGGAGAAACCGCGGCAGGGGGCCTGATCAGTACCGCTTACTTCTTGCCCTGGTTCTTCACGGCCTCGATGGCCGCGGCCGCCGCGTCCGGGTCCAGGTAGGTGCCGCCCGGCTTGACCGGCCGGAAGTCGGCGTCCAGCTCGTAGGCGAGCGGGATGCCCGTCGGGATGTTCAGGCCCGCGATGTCGGCGTCCGAGATGCCGTCCAGGTGCTTGACCAGCGCGCGGAGGCTGTTGCCGTGCGCGGCGATCAGGACCGTGCGGCCCGCCAGCAGGTCCGGGACGATGCCGTCGTACCAGTACGGCAGCATCCGCTCGACGACGTCCTTGAGGCACTCGGTGCGCGGGCGCAGCTCGCTCGGGATCGTCGCGTAGCGGGCGTCGTGTGCCTGCGAGAACTCGTTGTCGTCGGAGAGCGGCGGCGGCGGGGTGTCGTACGACCGGCGCCACAGCATGAACTGCTCCTCGCCGAACTCGGCGAGCGTCTGCGCCTTGTCCTTGCCCTGGAGCGCGCCGTAGTGGCGCTCGTTCAGGCGCCAGGAGCGGTGCACGGGGATCCAGTGGCGGTCCGCGGACTCCAGCGCGAGCTGCGCGGTGCGGATGGCGCGCTTCTGGAGCGAGGTGTGCAGTACGTCGGGGAGCAGACCGGCGTCCTTGAGCAGCTCACCGCCGCGGACTGCCTCCTTCTCGCCCTTCTCGGTGAGGTTGACGTCCACCCAGCCGGTGAACAGGTTCTTCGCGTTCCATTCGCTCTCGCCGTGGCGGAGGAGGATCAGCTTGTACGGTGCGTCGGCCATGCGTACGAGACTAATGGACGTCCCCACCGGCTCGCGGGCCGCTCGACGCTTGACGACTCCCGTCAATTGAGTGGCCGTGCCAGAGCACGCGCTTGTAAGTTGCTGGTGCCGGATCAGCCACTTACAGGCGGCGCTGCCGCCGTCGGCCCAGGGGGAATGCGCGAATGTCCATGGCTACGCTCAGACATGCTGCTCTGGTCGTCCGCCTCTCGCCGGTGGGTGCGGGCGCTACCAGGGCATGTACACGCCGTCCTGGTCCGCGGCCGCGCTGGTCGCCCCGCTGATGTCCGGCTGGGCGATCGACCGCTTCGGGGCGCAGCTGTGGGGGACGTGCGCGGTGCTCGGAACGGTCGCGGGCCTCGGGTACGGGCTGCTGATGCGCGGTCTGGCCTCGGAGGACGAGATCGCCGGCGAGCCCGCGAAGGCGCCCGCGCCGACAGCGCCCGCGCCCACTCCGACCGAGCAGGTCACCGCCTGAGCGCGCGCTGCGCCTCGTACAGGTTCCGGGGGCGTACGGCGCCGGGCGCGCCGTACGCCTCCAGGCGTGAGTTCAGTACGCCCGTGAAGTCCGGGACGTCGATCTGGTCGAACTCCCGGACCTCGCTGATGCCGACGGTCGCGCTGCGGGGCGCGATTCCGTCGATCTTGACGAGGCCCGCGCGCTCATTGGTGACGGTGATGTTCCAGTGGGCGAAGCGGGCGCCGTAGAGCGGTCCGGCGGAGGCGTCACCGCCGTGGCGGCCGGTGTTGTTCACCGTGATCTCGGTACGGACGTTGGCGAACGGCATGCCCCGGTGGGTGTCGAACGTCCCCGTCTCCATCAGCCCGCGCGACCACACGTTGTGGCTGGAGAGCCCCTCCACGTTGATGCCGTGGAGCTGGGTGCCGGCGGGAGCGGGCGTCGTGCGCGCGGCGAGCGTGAAGTCCTCGATCAGGTTGTCGTGGGAGCCCTCGCGGCAGAAGTACGGATGGTGGGAGCCGCGGCCCTCCACCCGGGTCCGGCGCAGGGTGCAGGCGGAGGCGGCGACCAGGCCGAACCCGTTGTCGACATGGCGGACCGTGACGTCGTCGGCCCAGCAGTCGTAGGCGCACTGGAAGGTGACACCGTTGTAGCCCTTGTCGAGGAGGTGCGGGGACTGCGGGGTCTCGACGGCCTCGAGGGTGAGCCCTTCGACGCCGGAGCCGGTGAGCGGGGTGACGAGGGTGGTGAACCTCGGGTCCCACTCCGGGCGGACGTCCAGCGGCAGGGCGCGTTCGAGAAGGACTCTGCGGCCGCGTACGGAGGTGACGCGGACCGGCCACTCGTAGGGGACGTACGACGTCAGCTTGGTCTTGTCGTCCCAGGTGTACGCCGCCGGGCCCGGCCCGTCACCCGCCATGTGCCGCAGGAGGGTGTGGGAGGTGTCGTCGGCGAGGCGCAGCAGGATCAGTCGGCCGGGGTGCAGTTCCGACGGGTCGTCGACCGTGAGCGACCAGTCGCCGCGCCGGGCGGGGCGGAGGGTGGTGAGGGTGCGCCACTCGTCGCGGGCGTTGCCGGTCCAGCCCTCGAAGGGCCAGTTCCGGGACCGGATCGCGGTGGTGAGCGAGGCGTGGCGGTCGGCCGGACTGAGCCAGACCAGCCCGCCGGCCCAGGACCAGGAGGACTTGTCGCCGCCGTAGCGGGAGCCGTACGGGCCGATGAGTTCGGTGAGGCTCTTCGTCGCGAGGAGCGTGGTGCGGGCGGAACCGGCGCCCCGCAGAACGACGTTGCTGTGGCCGATGTGGATGAGGCCGTCGACGCGGTACGTGCCGGGCGGGACCAGGACGGTGCCCCCACCGCGTTCACCGGCGGCCGCGAGGGCGCGGTTGATGGCCGGGGCGGAGTCGGTGGCGCCGCGCGGGTCGGCACCGTGATCGCGGACGTCGACGACGAGCGGGCGGCGGGGGCGCGGGTGGGCGCCGGCGTGGCCGACGTAGGGGATCTGGTCGTGGGTGTACGGGTCTTCGAGGAACTCGCGCCACAGCGGCGTGACAGCGGGGGCCTTCGGTGCGGGGCCGGCGGCGGGGGCGGCGGGGCCCGGGGCCGCTCCCGTGGTAGCCGCGGTGCCCACGGCCGTCGCGCCGACGAGCAGAGTGCGCCTGGTGATACCGGTTCCAGCCATGACCATTCTCCAAGTATGTGAACGCTATGCAGGCGTACGTGCACAACGCCGGGAGCATGTCATGGCAGGGCAGAGCCCGGGAAGGAGTGGTGCAGGGGTTGTTGGGAGAACCCGCGACGGTGGAGCCCGTCAGCCGGACGTGCCGCCGGTCAGATTCGTGAACGCGTCCAGATTGCGCGTGGATTCACCGCGGGACACCCGCCACGCGTACTCCTTGCGGATCGCGCTCGCGAACCCCAGCTCCAGCAGGGTGTTGAACGAGCCGTCCGCCGCTTCCAGGACCGACCCCAGGAGCCGGTCCAGCTCCTCCGGAGTGACCGCCGACAGCGGGAGCTTGCCGGTCAGATAGATGTCGCCGAGGCTGTCGACCGCGTAACTCACCCCGTACAGCCTCAGGTTCCGCTCCAGGAGCCAGCGGTGCACGCCCTCGGCGTTCTCGTCGGGATGACGGATCACGAAGGCGTTCAGGGAGAGGGAGTGGCGGCCCACCCGCAGGGAGAGCGTGGTGGAGAGCTTGCGCGTGCCGGGGAGTTTGACGACGTACGAGCCGGGCTCGGGCGATTCCCACTCCAGCTCGGCGTCCTTGAACGTGTCCTCGATGACCTGCCGCACGTCAGCCATGGTGGGAGCGTACGCGACGCCGGTGTTCGTGCATCGCCGCGGTGTAGACGTCGGCCGTTCCCGAGGCCGCCGTGTCCCAGCCGAACGAACCGGCGTGCCGGGCCGCCGCCGCGCCCATGCGGGCCGAGAGGGACGGGTCGTCGACGAAGCGGCCCAGGGCGTGCGCGTAGTCGGCCGGGTTGTGACCGGGGACCAGGAAGCCGGTGAGGCCGTCCCTGACGGCGACGGGCAGGCCGCCGACGGCCGCCGCGACGACGGGCGTCCCGGCCGCCTGCGCCTCGATGGCGACGAGGCCGAAGGACTCGCTGTACGAGGGCATCACGAGGACCGACGCGGCCCGGAACCAGTCGGCGAGCCGGTCCTGGCCGACCGGCGGATGGAAGCGGACGACGTCCGCGATACCGAGCCGCGCCGCGAGCTTCTGGAGTCCTTCGGGCTTGGCCAGGCCGCTGCCGCTCGGACCGCCGACGATCGGGACGACCATGCGGGAGCGCAACGAGGGGTCCTCGTCCAGCAGCCGGGCGGCCGCGCGCAGCAGGATGTCCGGGGCCTTCAGGGGCTGGATGCGGCCCGCGAAGACGGGGATGAAGGCGTCGGCGGGCAGCCCGAGGCGGGCGCGGGCGGCGGCGCGGCCGTCCAGCGGGCGGAACCGGTCGAGGTTCACGCCCGGGTGGACGACGGCGACCTTGGCGGGTTCGGCGTCGTAATGGCGGACGAGTTCGTCGGCCTCCTCGTCCGTGTTGGCGATCAGCCGGTCCGCCGCGCGCACGATCTGGGTCTCGCCGATGACGCGGGCGGCGGGCTCGGGGGTGTCGCCCTCGGCGAGCGCCGCGTTCTTGACCTTGGCCATGGTGTGCATGGCGTGGACGAGGGGGACGCCCCAGCGTTCGGCGGCGAGCCAGCCGACATGGCCGGAGAGCCAGTAGTGGGAGTGGACCAGGTCGTAGTGGCCCGGCCGGTGGCCCGCCCAGGCCTGCATCACCCCGTGCGTGAAGGCACAGAGCTGGGCCGGCAGGTCCTCCTTGGGCAGCCCTTCGTACGGCCCCGCGTCGATGTGGCGGACCAGGACGCCCGGTGCGAGCTCGACGAGGGGGCGGAGCCCGCCGGTGGTGGCGCGGGTGAAGATCTCGACCTCGATGTTGATGGCCGCGAGCCGTTTGGCGAGTTCGACGATGTAGACGTTCATGCCGCCCGCGTCGCCCGTGCCCGGCTGGTGCAGCGGCGAGGTGTGGACGCTGAGCATCGCGACCCGGCGGGGGGCCCGGGAGCGGCCGGGGAGCCGCAGCCTGGACGGCGCCGCCAGGGTGCCGGCGAACCGGGACACGTACTGGCTCACGTCACGGTCCTTCCGCTCGGGACATGGCATGGCGAACCCGGAGGCGAGCGCGTGCCTCCACGACCCGCTCAACAGCGGAATGCCTCCTTTCATTTCCGCTTTGCCAATTCATTGCCCGGGCGTCGGCGTGTCCGTATGCACGTGCCCGGGACGGGAGGCGTGCCGGGCGGACGGAGGGACGGCTTACGCTCGTTCCATGGCCCCGCGCACCACCCGCCCCGTCGGCACGCCCACCCGCGGGACCACCAACCCCAATCGTCTGCGCCGCATGGACCGCTGGATCGCCGCCACGCACGGCCCAGCCCTGCGGCGTTCCGCCGACGCGCCCGTCGCGGTGGACCTGGGGTACGGGGCGGCCCCCTGGACCGCCTTGGAGCTGCTCGAACGGCTCCGCACCGCTGCCCCGCACACCCGGGTGGTGGGCATCGAGATCGAGCCGGCGCGCGTCGCGGCCGCCGCTCCCTACGCCCGCGAGGGCCTCTCCTTCGTCCACGGAGGCTTCGAGGTGCCCGTGGCGGGCGAGGCGATGCTGATCAGGGCGGCGAACGTGCTGCGGCAGTACGACGAGGACGAGGTGGCCGCCGTGTGGCGGCGGCTGTGCGACCGGCTCGCACCCGAGGGCCTGCTGGTCGAGGGAACCTGTGACGAGATCGGGCGGCGGCACGTGTGGGTCGCGCTCGGGCCGGAGGGCCCTCGCACGGTGACCTTCGCCACCCGGCTGGGCTCGCTGGACCGGCCGTCGGATCTGGCGGAGCGGCTGCCGAAGGCGCTGATCCACCGCAATGTGCCCGGCGAACCGGTGCACGCGTTCCTCCGCGACTTCGACCGGGCGTGGGCGGCGGCGGCTCCGTACGCGTCGCTCGGCGCCCGGCAGCGCTGGATCAGGACGGCGAAGGACCTGGCGGCCGACTGGCCGCTCGCGGACGGGCGTGGGCGGTGGCGGCAGGGCGAGATCACGGTGGCGTGGCCGGCCCTCGCACCCAACTCCCGGTGAGCCGCGCGCCGGTGTCCGCCGAATGGTTGGCGCCCAAATGGAACGGATCGCCACGATCATTCGTCCCACACGGGTGGATGTGACCCGTCGGGCGGCGGTTGCCCCTGTCGCTTTGCCGTGGGGCGTGGCACCATCGCCCACGTCACTGGGAAGTTACTGACGGTAAATCACATTCGCGTACTGGCGTGTCCGGAGGGGGAAGCTTGTGAACCGACGCCGTTGTGCCACCGCCGCGATCACCGCGGCCTGCGCCCTGACGGTGCTGGCGTCATCCATGCAGGCGGCGTATGCGTCACCGCTCCCGCCACCGCTCCCGAAGAAGAGCCTCGAAGAGGTGCGCAAGGAGATCGACGGCCTGTACCGCAAGGCCGCGGTCGCCACCGACGCGTACAACCTCGCCGAGGAGCAGACCAAGAAGCAGTCCGCCGAGATCGTGAAGCTGGCCCGGGCGATCGTGGCCGGCCAGAACCGGATCGGCGACCTGAAGGGCCGGGCCGGCGCGGCCGCCCGCGCACAGTACCGGGGCGGCGGCCTGCCCCCCGAGGCGCAGCTCGTGCTCACCGACGACCCTCAACTCTTCCTGGACGGCGCGGGCCGCCTCCAGGAGGGCCAGAAGGCGACGAAGGACCTGCTCGGCGAACTGACGCGGGCGCAGAGCGAGTTGACGGCCTACACCAAGGACGCCAGCGACCGGTGGACCAAGCTGGAGGCCAACCGCGTCAAGCAGGCGAAGGCCAAGAAGGACATCAACGACAAGATCGCCGCGGCCAAGAAGCTGGAATCCCGGCTGGCGGCGGCGGAACTGGCGCGGCTGCTCGAACTGGAGCAGCAGGACCAGTACAAGCAGCAGGCCGCCTGGCTGAACACCGGCGTGCTGAAGGGCCTCAGCGGCGCGACGACCGAGCAGGGCAAGAAGGCCGTCGCCTACGCGACCCAGCAGATCGGCAAGCCGTACGTGTGGGGCGCCGAGGGCCCCGGATCGTTCGACTGCTCCGGGCTGACGCAGAGCGCCTGGGGCGCGGCGGGACGCGGGATCCCGAGGACCTCGCAGGAGCAGTGGCGGCTGCTGCCGAAGGTCCAGATCAAGGACATGCGGCCGGGCGACCTGATCATCTACTTCGCCGACGCGAGCCATGTCGGGATGTACGTGGGCGGCGGGGCGATCGTGCACGCCCCGCGTCCGGGGCGGAATGTGACGATGGCCGGTGCGGGCTCGATGGCGATCCTGGGGGTCGTCCGCCCGATGTGACGTGGCGCGGTGATGCCACGGGCTGCCGTATTGAGCCGACTTCGCCGGATGTGACCGTACGTGCGGCGGCATGACATGTGACCCACGCCATGCCGCCGTCCACCGCCCCCGGCGTGATGTTCGTCATGACCCGTCATGACCCTGGGGGCAACTACCTCCCCATGCGCGGCATATGCCATCCGCTCTTCGTCGATCACCATTCCGCTGGGCCGCCGCCTACCGCTATGGTCCCCGTCTGGCGGTGCGTCGATCGGCGCTCTGCCGCGCCCTCGGGGGGAGGGAAGGAAACCGGACCGATGGCCGTACCCGTACCGCGACAGAGGAACACCGCCGTCGCGGAGGCCGCGCATGGCGGCGTCAACGGCACCGATCTCACCCTTCTGGTGATCGAGAACGACCCGACGGGCACCTTCACCGTCCCCGAGCTCCTCGACGCGGCCGGTACGAGGGTCCGGATCCGCACCGCCCGCAACCTCACCGAGGCGGAGCGGCTCCTCACCGACGACATCCACTGCATCCTCGTGGACCTCGCCCTGCCGGGGCGCCCGGAGGACGACGAGCTGGCCCCCCTGAAGCACGTCCTGCGTCTCGCGCCCCGCCACGCCGTCCTGGCGCTGACCGGGTCCGGCAATGCGGAGCTGGCGGCGGAGGCCGTCCGGGTCGGCGCCCAGGACCATCTCGTACGCGAGGAGCTCGACGGGCGACTGCTGAGCCGGGCCATCCGGTACGCCGTGGAGCGCAAGCGCGCCGACGCGGTCCAGGTGAAGCTGGCCGAGTCCCGGCTGCGGGCCCAGGAGAACGCGCGCCTGGAGCGCGGACTGCTGCCGACCCCGCTGCTGGAGGGCTCGGACCTGCGGTTCGCCGCGCGCTACCGCCCCGGCCGCTCGCGGGCACTGCTCGGCGGAGACTTCTACGACACCGTCCGCACGCCCGACGGCACGGTCCACGCGATGATCGGCGACGTCTGCGGCCACGGCCCGGACGAGGCCGCGCTCGGCGTGGAGCTGCGGATCGCCTGGCGCGCGCTCACCTTCGCGGGCCTGTGCGGCGACGAGCTGCTCTCGACGCTCCAGCAGGTGCTGGAGCACGAGCGGGAGAGCGAGGAGATCTTCGCGACGCTGTGCACGGTGGACATCGCTCCGGACGGGCGCCGGGCCGGGCTGTGCCTGGCCGGCCATCCCTCACCGCTGATCACCCGGCACGGCAGGGCCGCGCAGCTGCTTCCGTACGAGGACAGCGGCCCGGCGCTCGGGCTGCTGCCGCGTGCGCGCTGGCCGCGCCGCCAGGTCGAACTGGGCGGTTCGTGGAGCCTGATGATGTACACCGACGGCCTGATCGAGGGCCGCTCGGCGGGCCCCGGATCGCCGCGGCTCGGCCAGGACGGCATGGTCGAGATGATCAATCGCCAGCTGGCCGAGGGCCTCGGCGGCGAGGAGCTGCTCGAGGCGGCGGTGGCGCAGGTGCGGGAGCTGAACGGCGGTGAGCTGACCGACGACGTGGCGGTGCTGCTGCTGGACCGAGACCGCCCCTGAGGGACGCGGCGGCTACCGGCCGCCGTTGTAGGGGCCGTACGGTCCGTCGCTGCTGGACCCACCGCTGCGGCCCCGGCCGCCGCCGGAGACCTGCCTGAGCGCGGGACGGACGTCGACGAAGAACACGATCGACGCGATCAGTCCGGCGATCTGCAGGAAGAGCATGGGCAGCACGAGGTTCACGACCACCGTGATGCCGAGAATGATCAGCCAGAACTTCTTGGTCTGCTTCTCGGCCGCGCGGTAGGCGTCTTCGCGTGCCAGCGCCGCGAGGACGAAGGCGGCGATGCAAGTACCGAGGAAGACCAGGCTGAGGACCAGCCCGAGAATGTTGTCGAATCCCGCACGCAACATGGGTGAGCACCGCCTAGTGAGTGGATGGAGCGTCTCGCGGCCAAGGTACCCGTATACCCCGGAAACGTATCCCGGGAACGGTGTCCGCGGCGTGAGGGGAGCCGCCGGGGGGGGGACGGTGAAGTGCCCGCCCCGGGACCGGTCTGCCTCTTCGCGCTTACGTGTTCTTCGCGCCTGCTTCTCGGTGACTACTTCTCGGTGATCACTTCTCGGTGACCGGGGCGGTCTTGCGCACCGGCGTCTTGCGGGCGGGGCCCTTCTTGGCCGCCGGAGCGGCCTTGGACTCCGTGGCGGCGGAGTGGGCGGGGGCTTCCTCCTGCGCCGGCACGGTCGGCTTGGCGTCCGGCTCGACGGCGACCGCGATCTCGGCGATCTCGTCGGCGGCCTCACCGCGCCACGCCCGTACGGCCTCCTCGCCGTGAGCGGCGACCTCTTCGTACTTCTCACGGGCCTTGACGGCGTACTCGGCGGCCACGCCGACACCACGCAGGGCCAGGTCCTGTGCGGTCTCGCCGAGCTTCTTCAGGTCGGTGTCGAAGTTCCCGAGCACCTCGGTGAACTTGGCCTGGACCGTGGCCTGGGCCTCCTTGGCCTGGCTGGTCACCTTCTCCTGCACGGCCTTCGGGTCGGTGTTGCGCACGGCGTCGATCCGCGCGGGGGCCTCGGCGGCGATCTGCTCGATCAGGCCCGGCACCTTCTTGGCCTGCTGAACGGCGAGGTCGGCCGTGCCGGCCGCGAAGTAGAGGGGCGTGCGCAGCTCTTCGATGATGGCCATGACTGTGGTCCTCCCGGATCGCAGAGTCAGAGGTCGGATGAGGGTGATGCGGGTGATGCGGCACCACTGCCGTCGGCCGTGCGGGGGCCTTCATCGGCGGTGTCATCGGCGCTTTGGGCGCTTTCGACGTTCCTGGTGCTTTCGGAGCCGTTCGTGCTCTCGGCATCCTTGCGCCCGGCACGCTCCGCGGTCTCGTTCTCGAGCGCGTTTTCCTTGCGGAACGAGTCGTAGATCTGGAGCAGCACCTGCTTCTGCCGCTCACTGATCGAGGGATCGGCCAGAATGACGGCCCGCGTCTCCAGCTCGTCCCGCTCCCGTTCGTCGAGGATCCCGGCCCGCACGTACAGCGTCTCGGCGGAGATCCGCAGGGCCTTGGCGACCTGCTGCAGCACCTCGGCGCTGGGCTTGCGCAGACCGCGCTCGATCTGGCTGAGATACGGATTGGACACTCCGGCGGCTTCGGCGAGCTGCCTCAGGGACAGCTGCGCGGTGCGCCGCTGCTCACGGAGGTAGTCACCGAGATTGCCGACGTTGAGTGATGCCATGCGTCCGATGGTGCCCCGAGACGCTAACTATTGCAAGCACACGCTTGCAATAGTGCGCCGTGTCACCCGTCCCGGGCGGAGGGCTGCGTTCGGTACAGGCGTCCGTGCGTTCGTCCAACGGTGGTTTTGCCGGAAGGGACTGCGACGGTGCCGTGCTGTCTCGTGCAGCCGCGGCGAGCCGTTGGTGCTGATGCTCTCGCGCTCGGCGGTCAGGATGGCTGGACTTGGTCGAAGAGGGCGAGGGCTTCGGCGGGGTCCGGGCTCACGAGGCGTTCCAGACCGGCCATCGTGATCTTCGCCCACCTGCCGGCCCGTGCCCACATCTGTTCCTCGAAGGCGCGAACGGCCTCGTCCAGGTCTTCAGGGCCGGTGGCGATGGACTCGGCGAGTTCGGCGCCTTCCAGCATCGCGAGGTTCGCGCCCGCCCCCAAGGGGGGCATCAGGTGGGCGGCGTCGCCCAGTAGCGTCACTCCGGGGACGTGGGTCCAGGTGTGGGACACGGGCAGGACGTAGAGGGGGCGGTGGACGAACGCGGTGCCGTGGCGGAGGAGGTCGAGGACGGGAGCGGCCCAGCCGTCGAAGAGAGTCAGCAGGCTCGATCGCACGGCCTCGGCGTCGGCCAGGTCCAGGTTCGTGTGCTCCAGCGGCGCGCGGAACTGGGCATACACCTTGACGTGGCCGCCGCTGTTGCGCTGGGCGACGAGAGCTCGGTTCACGCCGTACACAGCCACGGAACCGTCGCCGATCAACCGAGCGAGGTCAGGGTGGCGGGTGTCGACGTCGTCCAGGGAGGTCTCGACCGATGCGACGCCGGTGTAGTGCGGCGTCACCGACGAGACTGCCGGGCGGATCCGGGACCAGGCGCCGTCCGCGCCGACCACGAGGTCGAACGTCTCCTGTCGCCCGTCCGCGAAATGGACCAGTACGCCATCCCGGGTCCCCGGCACCACCTGCGTCACGTCCCGACCCCACTGGACGTCGAGAGGGCCGAGCAGCAGGTCACGGAGTTGCCCGCGGTCGATCTCGGGATTGGCCCGGTCATCCGGGCGGGGTTGCCAGTCACGCAGGACGGTCCCGTCCGTGTCCAGGATGCGCATGGCCTGCCCCTCGGGACGAGACAGCGCCTGGAACTCCGCCAGCAGCCCCGCCTTGTCCAGCGCGAGCTGGCCCATCCCTTCCTGCAGGTCCAGCGCACCGCCCGGGGGGCGGGCGTCGGGGGCGGGATCGCGTTCGAGGACGGTGACGGGGTGGTCATGGCGGTGCAGGACGCGGGCGAAGGTAAGGCCGGCAGGACCACTCCCGACCACTGCGATGCGGTGTCTCATGTCGATACACTGTATTTCCCGAATACGGTGCATCGCAACGGTACGGTGTGAGCATGACTGTCTGGGACCGGCCGGAGCCGCCGATTCGCCCCGTGCCGCTCGACCGGGAGCGGATTGTCGCCGCCGCCATCGCACTGGCCGACGAGGGCGGGCTGGAGGCGGTGTCAGTGCGCAAGGTCGCGGCCCGCCTGGACGCCGGTCCGATGCGGCTGTACGGATACATCTCCACCAAGGAGGAGCTGTTCGACCTCATGGTGGACGAGGTCCAGGCCGAGATTCTCCCCGAGGAACAGCCCGGTGACTGGCGGGAGGCGCTGCGCATCCTCGCCGACCGCACCAGGCGAGCCGCTCTCCGTCACGAATGGCTGGCCGACCTGCTCGGCGGCCGCCCGACCCTGGGCCCGAACGGCCTCGCCGTGACCGAGGCCACGCTGGCCGCCCTCGACGGCCTCGCCGACATGGACACCGTCATGCGCGCTGTGGAGACTGTCAGCGCCTACTTCACCGGCGCGATCAGGCGCGAGATCGCGAACCTGCGGGCCGAGCGCGCCACGGGCCTGTCCAAGCACGACTGGCAGCGCGCCCACGGCCCGCATGTGACGAGAATGCTGGCCACCGGCCGCTTCCCGGCGCTGGCCAAGGCCGTGTACGACGGCACGGACGTGGACGCCGAGACATCCTTCGCAACCGGCCTGGACTGGGTCCTCGACGCCGTGGCCGCCAAACTGACCCGGCCGCCGGCGTGACGCTCAGCTCTCGCCGAATGTGAGCGAGGTCGGGGTCGGAAGAGCATGAAGGCCCACGTCCGGTCCGGTCCGGTGAGAAGACGCAGCCGATCCTGACCTGAACGGCTTCGAGCCGGGTGAGGATGTCGACGGTGGATGGCAAGGCGAGAGTCTCAGTACCTCGCCTCCTCGCCCGTCGGAGGCGAGCCGCCCAGATGTCGGCAAGCTGCCGGCCGGGAACGCTGCCGTCCCATACGACGAACTCGCCTCCGTCGAGAAGCGCCGCTCCGGCGGGTTCGCAGGCCCTGGTGGCCTCCCGGCATCCCGGCGAGTTCTGCCCGGTCCGTCTGTCGCCCTTTCGCCTGCTGTCCCGCTGTCCTGCTGTCCCGCTGTCCGCTCAGACGTCAAAGTGGAGCTCAGGCCGGGTCCAGAGGGTGAGGTCGCTGCTGGTGGCGACCGCCAGGGTCAGTCCGGAGGGAGAGAACCCGGCCGCGCGGAGTTCTGAGTACTCGGAGTGGAAGACGTGCCACCACGTCCCTCCCGCCGGGCCTTTGTGGGACC
Organism: Streptomyces sp. NPDC033174; assembly: GCF_055577795.1. Classification (NCBI taxonomy): domain Bacteria; kingdom Bacillati; phylum Actinomycetota; class Actinomycetes; order Kitasatosporales; family Streptomycetaceae; genus Streptomyces; species Streptomyces sp. NPDC033174. The sequence continues at coordinate 60,035 of NZ_JBVIPQ010000012.1, read as the reverse complement.
CGCCGTCGGCGGAGAGGATGACGCGGTCGTGGGGCCACTCGGGGCTGACGACGTCCAGGGTCCAGCCGTCTGGTGTGGTGCTGTGCAGGCCGCCGCCGAAGAGCCCGGCGATACGCACCGGCGCGCCCTCGATCGGGCCGAGCCCGGGGCAGGCGAGCTCCGGCGACGCGTCCGGAGTGCTGGTGTCGGGGTCCGGGTCCCGGTCGCGGGCGACCTTCTCGCCGGTGACCGCGTCGAAGAGTCCATGGCCGTCGCTGGACACGACCATGACGAGGTCGTGCCCGCTGTCGGGATGGACGGCGAAGCCGATGCCGAGCAGACCCCCGATGGGGGTCCTGTGGTCCAGCACCGGCTGCCACGGCTCCGGAGCCGGCATGACGGTGGCGGCGAGGTAGCGGTCGCGCAGCTTCTGCTGGTACTCCGTGATCAACTCGTCTCCTCGGAGCGTCTGGGGCGAGGGTCAAGACCACGAACGATCTCAAGGTGACAAGTTCCGTGCTCGGTCACACTCACCCCTCCAGGACCGTCAGGTCCAGCTGGAGCAGCCGCTCCGGGTCGGTGAGGACGTCGATCGCGACCGTCTTCCCGTCCGTGACGGTGAAGGCCATGACGGACATCGGCCGGCCGTTGACGATCACGACGACACCGGCGGCGCCGTTGATCAGCGCCGGGCGCACGAACGGGGACAGCTTGCGGAAGGTGATCGCCTGGGAGGCCACCGTCCGCGCGCCGTTGAGCACGAGCGTGCCGCGGGTGCCCCGGTCGCCGTCGGCGCGCAGGATGACGTCCGGATGGAGTACGGCGACGAGCGCCTCGAAGTCGCCGTCGCGCGAGGCGGCGAAGAAGGCGTCCACGACCTCGCGCTGGCGGGCGAGGTCGGGGTCGGGGACCGGGGCCCGGCCCTGCACCCGGCGGCGGGCACGGCTCGCGAGCTGCCTCGTCGTCGCCGGGGTCCGCTCCAGCAGCGGGGCGATCGTGTCGAAGGGCACGGCGAACATGTCGTGCAGGACGAAGGCGATCCGCTCGTCCGGGGACAGCGACTCCAGGACCACCATGAGCGCGAGGCCGACCGAGTCGGCCAGCAGTACCTCCTGCTCGGGTTCGATCCCGCTGTCGCTGCTGATGACCGGGTCGGGCATCCGTATCTCGATGGAGTCCTCGCGCCGCTGCTCACGCGAGCGCAGCATGGTCAGGCACACCCGCGCCACCACCGTGGTCAGCCACCCGGCCAGGTTCTCGACGTCACCGGTGTCGGCGCGGTCGTAGCGCAGCCAGGCCTCCTGAACGGCGTCCTCGGCCTCGCTCAGCGACCCCAGCATCCGGTAGGCCACCGCCCGCAGCCGGGCCCTGTGCGCCTCGAACTCCTCCACCGGCAAAGAAATCTCGTCCACGCCGCCCCGCCCCGTTCTTCCCTCAACGCCCTTGTGGCGCCCGGAAGATCATCCTGAACGATTCGCCCGCGGGGGGCCATGAGTCGGTGCGCATGAGTTGGTGGTCATGAGTGGGCAGCCATGAGCCGGCGGCCATCGCGCGCCCGCCTGTCGGGTGGATCGAAAAGTCCGCTTGCTGATAATCCGCCACGGACCGAATTGCTAGGCTGGCCGCATGACTGCCATGGCGCCCACCCGCACCGAACCGGACCTGTCGTTCCTCCTGGACCACACCAGCCATGTACTGCGGACCCAGATGGCGGCCGAGCTCGCCGAGATCGGGCTGACGCCGCGCATGCACTGCGTACTGGTCCACGCCCTGGAGGAGGAGCGGACACAGGCACAGCTTGCCGAGCTCGGGGACATGGACAAGACGACGATGGTGGTGACCGTCGACGCGCTGGAGAAGGCGGGACTCGCCGAGCGACGGCCGGCCACGCACGACCGGCGCGCCCGGATCATCGCGGTGACCGAGGAGGGGGCGCGGGTCGCCGGGCGCAGCCAGCGGATCGTCGACGGCGTGCACGAGCGGGCACTCGCCGCGCTCCCCGAGGGGGAGCGGGAGACGCTGGTGCGGGCGCTGAAGCGCCTTGCCGAGGGCCATCTGGCCACCCCCGCCGAGAGCCCCCGACCGGCTCGGCGGGCCCGTCAGCGGGAGTGATAGGCCCCGCCTAAGCCCCGTCGCGCCGCGCCCGCCCACCCCGAAGCCCGAGCGGCACCACAGTCGATCCGAAAGAAATAGTCTGCAACAAAACTATCTGCTACCGTCTCTCCTGTTGGCCCATTCGACAGGAGAGCCCTCATGTCCGCCACCTCCGGCCCCGCCCCCGCCCCCTCCCTCACGGCGCACCGCAACCGCTGGCCGGCCCTCGCGGTCATCGCCACCAGCCTGCTGATGATCATCCTCGACGGCTCCATCGTCACCGTGGCGATGCCCGCCATCCAGGCCGACCTGGGCTTCACCCCCGTCGGCCTCAGCTGGGTCGTCAACGCCTATCTGATCGCCTTCGGCAGCCTCCTCCTGCTCGCCGGGCGACTCGGTGACCTCATCGGGCGCAAGCGGATGTTCCTGGCCGGCACCGCGGTCTTCACGGCCGCCTCCCTGCTGGCCGGTGTCGCGACCTCCCCCGCCCTGCTGATCGCCGCCCGCTTCCTCCAGGGCGTCGGCAGCGCGATGGCGGCGGCCGTCAGTCTCGGCATCCTCGTGACGCTGTTCACCGAGCCCAAGGAGCGCGCCAAGGCCATCGCCGTCTTCAGCTTCACCGGCGCGGCCGGGGCCTCCATCGGCCAGGTCCTCGGCGGGGTCCTCACCGACGCCCTCGACTGGCACTGGATCTTCTTCATCAACCTGCCGATCGGTCTCGCCGCGCTCGCCGTCGCCGTCCCGGTACTCCCCGCCGACCGCGGCCTCGGCCTGCGGGCCGGAGCGGACGTCATGGGCGCGCTCCTGGTCACCGCCGGTCTGATGCTCGGCATCTACACGGTCGTCAAGGTCGAGCAGTACGGCTGGACTTCCGGGCACACCCTGGGCCTCGGCGCCCTCGCCGCCCTCCTGCTCGCCGCCTTCGTCGTCCGCCAGGCCACCGCCGCGACGCCCCTCATCCCGCTGCGCGTCTTCCGCTCCCGCAGCGTCGTCGGCGCGAACCTCGTCCAGATGCTGATGGTCGCCGCGCTGTTCTCCTTCCAGATCCTCGTCGCCCTCTACCTCCAGAAGGTGCTCGGATACGGCGCCGCCGAGACCGGCCTCGCGATGCTCCCGGCCGCCGCGGTCATCGGCGCCGTGTCCCTGGGCGTCTCCGCCCGCCTCAACGCCCGCTTCGGTGAGCGGGCGGTCCTCCTCACCGGCCTCGTCCTCCTCGTCGGCGTCCTCGCACTGCTCGCCCGCGTCCCGGTCGACGCCTCGTACGTCACCGACCTGCTGCCCGTCATGCTGCTCGCCGCGGGCTTCGGCCTCGCGCTCCCCGCTCTGACCACGCTCGGCATGTCCGGCGCGAAGGAGGAGGACGCCGGCCTCGCGTCCGGGCTGTTCAACACCACCCAGCAGATCGGAATGGCCCTGGGCGTCGCGGTCCTTTCCACCCTGGCGGCCTCCCGCACCGAGACCCGCCTCTCCGACGGCCGGACCCGGGCCGAGGCGCTGACCGACGGCTACCACCTGGCCTTCGCCGTCGGCGCGGGGCTGCTCGTCACCGCGTTCGTCCTCGCCCTCACCGTCCTGCGCCGGCCGAAGCAGCCCGGCGCCGGGACGCGGACCCCGGCCGCCACCCACGCCGCCCTCTGAAATCGGCGAACTCCTCCGCGCCACAAGCCCGTCGGGGCCACGCGCTCCCGCCGCGACGGGATCCCGCAGAATCGTCGCCATGAGAGCCGATCGTCTGGTGGCGACCCTGCTGTTCCTGCAGCGGCGCGGGCGCGTGACCGCCGCCGAGGTCGCCGGGGAGCTGGAGGTGTCCGAGCGCACGGCCCGCCGCGACCTGGAGGCCCTGGCGACGGCGGGCATCCCGGTCTACTCACAGGCCGGCCGGGGCGGCGGGTGGTCCCTCGTCGGCGGCGCCCGGACCGATCTGACCGGGCTGACCGCCGGCGAGATCCGCGCGCTGTTCCTGGCGGCGGGACCGTCCGCCGGCCCCTCGTCCGACCCGTCCACGGCCGCGCCGCAGCTCAGGACCGCCCTCAGCAAGCTCGTACGGGCTCTCCCCTCGACCTTCCGCTCCGACGCCGAGGCGGCGTCCCGCGCGGGGGTCACCGACGGCACGGACTGGTCGCGCACCCCGGCCGGAGACGGCTCCCCGCTCCACGACGCCCTGCAGCGCGCGGTGCTCGACGGCGTCCAGGTCCGCCTCGGTTACGCGGCCGCCGGCCGGCCCGCCCACACCCGTACGGTCCATCCGCTCGGCCTCGCGTCCAAGGCCGGGGCGCGGTATCTCGTCGCCGGGACGGAGCGGGGACTGCGGACGTTCCGGGTCAGCCGGGTCACCGCCGTCGAGCCGACCGGTGAACCCGTCGTGCGACCCGAGGACTTCGACCTCCCGACGGCCTGGCGCTCCCTCGCGGCGGGGATTGAGCGGCGGATGGTCGCCGCGACCGTACGGGCCAGGGCCGAACGGGGCACCGAGGCGGTCCTGGACGGTCTGTTCGGCGGGCGGCTGCGCGTCGGCGCCCCGCGCGCCGACGGATGGCTGGACATCGAGATCGACGGCCCCTCCCCCCAGGTCCTGGCCGCGCAACTCGCCGGTCTCGGCTCCCGCGTGGAGATCCTCGACCCGCCCGAGGCGCGCGAGCGCATGGCGGAACTGGCCGCGGAACTCCTGGCGTTGTACGGCGCGCCACCGCCCTCCGGCCCGGCGTGAGCCACCTTGGGCCCAGCCCGGCCCTGACCTTGACCTCAACCGCGCTTGACGTTCAAGACTCACCGCACGGGCGCCGGACGGACCGGCACGGCCCGAACGGAGGGGTGAACGGTATGCGTGTCACACAGGCGATCGAGTTCGGCGGCCCGGAGGTACTGGTTCCGGTGGAGGTGCCCGAACCGGTCGCGGGCCCCGGCCAGGTGCTGATATCCGTCGCAGCCGTGGACACGATCTTCGTGGAGACCCAAATCCGGGGCGGCTGGGGCGCCGACTACTTCCCGATCACCCCGCCGTACGTCCCCGGCGGTGGCGTCGCCGGCACGGTCCGCGCCACCGGCGAGGGCGTGGACGCGGCGTGGACCGGCCGCCGGGTCGTCGCCTCCCTCGGATTCACCGGTGGATACGCGGAACGGGCCGTCGCGCCCGCCGAGGCACTCGCCGCCATCCCGGACGAGGTCTCCTTCACCGACGCGGCGGCCCTGGTCCACGACGGGGTGACCGCCGCGAAGCTGCTGGCCACGACGGCCGTCCGGCCCGGCGAGCAGGTACTGATCACCGGTGCCTCGGGCGGCATGGGAACCCTGCTGGTCCAGCTCGCGAAGGCGGCGGGCGCCCGGGTCGTCGGAGTGGCGCGCGGCGACCGCAAAACCGCTCTCGTCCAGGGGCTCGGCGCCGACGCCGTCATCGACGCGACCCTCCCCGACTGGGTGGAGCGGGCGGGCGCCGCCCTGGGCGGCAGCGGCGCGGACGTCGTCCTGGACGGGGTGGGCGGCGAGGTCGGCCTGGCCGCGTTCTCACTGGTGGCGGCCGGCGGCAGGTTCTCCGCCCATGGAGCTCCGACCGGAGGCTTCGCGGCGGTGGACCCCGCCGACGCCGAAGCCCGTCAGGTGCGCCTGCTCGGCATCGGAGACGTACAGCTGACGGCCGCTCAGCACGCCGAACTGGCGGCCGAGGCGCTGCGCGCGGCGGCGGAGGGCCGGCTGCGGCCGGTGATCGGCGGGACGTTCCCGCTGGAGCGGGCGGCCTCCGCGCACCGGGCGATCGAGAGCCGCGAGCTGCTGGGCAAGACGGTGATCACCGTCTGACCGGCCGGGGCGGGGGCCCCGCGTCAGAAGATGTCGGGGCACCAGGGCCGGCGCGGGGTGCGGAAGAGGGCCTCCGCCACCGCCGCCGTGCCCGCCGTCGACTCCTCGATCCGGCCCAGCGCCGCCAGCCGGACCGCCGACTCGTCACCGAGAATCAGCGCCCCCAGCTCCCCGATGTCCAGGGTGAGGTCGGCGGACTGCGTGGTCGGGACGCAGGACGCCCCGGACGGTGTGGCATCCAGCAGGAAACGGCCGCCCGCCAGACCCATCGCGTCGCTCAGCTCCAGGACCAGACGCGCCGAGGTGCCGTACGTCCGCGTCTCCAGGACCCGTACGGGATCGAGCACCCGCACCCACAGCAGATCCGCGTGCGTGGTCACCCTGGCCGCGCGCGGGTCGGGCAGCAGCAGCGGAAGCAGGTCGTCGGGGGCGCGGTAGCCGCTCTTCACGGTCTCGATCCAGTCGATCGAGCAGAGGAAGTGCCACAGCGCGCGCTCCGCCGCCGGGGAGACGGCGATCAGGTCCTGCACGGTCGCGGTGTTCTGGGGCTGCTTGCTGTCCGCCCACAGGTCGTCCGCGGTGTAGGCGGCCAGGCCCTCGATCTCGCCGGCCGCCGAGCGGTACACCGCGTAGAAGGGCTCGGTGAAGGGGTAGGAGGCCTGCCGCGCCCGGCCGGTGGCGAGGTCCCAGACGCGTGCGTCGCGGGTGATCACGCCGGGCCGCGCGGCGCGCAGCCGCTCATGCAGCTCGGGACCGGCCTTGCGGACCTCGTCGCCGTCCGTGAGATCGATCCGGCCCCCGTCCCCCGGCCCCGCCCAGCGTGGGTCGAGCCCGGCGCGCCGGGCGTCCACGGTCCACTCGGTGGTCCAGGTGGCGGGGCCGAAGCCGTACCGCCCGTAGATCGGGTACTCGGCCGCGATCAGCGTGGCGACCGCGTCACCGCGCTCCTTCGCCTCCTGAAGGTCCGCCGTGATCATCCGGCTCAGCAGTCCGCGACGGCGATGGGTCGGCGAGACGGCCACCTGCGTCACCGCGTCGGCGGCGAGCGGGGCACCGCCCACGGCGGTCAGCTCCTGCGCAAAGGAACGGTAGGTGGCGACGATGCGGCCGCCGTCGAAGACGCCGCGGACACGCGAGAGATCGACATGGGCGAGCCGGTCGGCGGCCTCCTCGTCCGAGATCACCGGCGGCCGCAGAAAGCCGGTACTCACGGCCTTCACCCAGTCGGGAAACTCGGACTCTGTGACCGTGCGGACATCAGGGCTCATGAGTTCACGCTAGGCAGACGGCCGCGCGGCCCGCACCCGCTTTTCCGTCCGCCGCTCGCGGGGCGGCGGTCCTTCACCTCAACAGGTCGTCGACCTGCGCCTCACCCTCGCGATACCGGCGGGCGATCTCCGCGCTGCAGTCGTCGGCGGTGCGCTGCAACTGCTGGCGGCGGCGCGAGACCTGGTGCTCGTAGCCCGCGAGCCGTCCCATCGCCGTGTGCAGTTCCTCGTCCGTGCGCGCGCCGAGGTCGGACAGCTCCACCTCGGAGAGCATCTCGGCGGCCAGCCGCCGGTACTCCTCGCCGCGCGGGGTGGAGAGCGTGACATGGCGCGCGGAGGTGCGGTGCCGGGACGGGACGTCGGCCAGGATCTCCGAGAGCCGGTCGACGACCGGGGCCTTCGGGCCCGTACGCCGTGCAAGCTCGGCCCTGAGGATGTCGATGCGTCCTTGCAGCAGTCGCCGCACATAGCTGAGGTCCGCCTCGTCGCCCTGCGAGTCACGGCGCAGGGCGCGCAGCTCCGGCAGCTGCATCGTGGAGATCTCCGGCTGCCGCTGTTCCGGCAGGGCCGCCTCGGCCGACCGCTGCGCAGGCGGGCGCACGGCGCCGGTGGCACCGGCGCCGGCTCGGGTCATCGGTACGGGACCGGGCGACTGCCCGGCGCCAGGTGTGTTCATGTGGATCCGTCCCCTCGACCGGTGCGGAGCCGCACCGCCTGACTGGCATGGTGCCACTCCTCCCTGTGGACGTGCAGGCGCTCTGCACCCGTTCAGCCGCCGGATAGGTTGGTCTGTATGCGTGCGGTGGTGCAGCGGGTCGACGGCGCGAGCGTCGTGGTGGCCGGAGAGACAGTCGGCGAGATCGTCGGTGAGGGACTGTGTGTGCTGGTGGGAGTGACCCACGAGGACACTGGGGCGAAAGCGGCACAGTTGGCCAGAAAGCTCTGGTCCGTCCGGATTTTGGAGGGTGAGAAATCCTGTTCGGATGTGAATGCGCCCTTGTTGGTGATTTCTCAGTTCACCCTCTACGGGGACGCCCGCAAGGGCCGCCGGCCCACCTGGAACGCGGCGGCGCCCGGCGAGATCGCCGAACCGCTCGTCGACGAGGTGGTCAGGCAGCTGCGCGAGCTGGGGGCGCGCGTGGAGACGGGCCGGTTCGGAGCGGACATGCGCGTCTCGCTCACGAATCACGGCCCGTTCACGGTGATCATCGAGGTCTAGCGGGTGCGGGGACGCGGCGCGGGGTCATCGCTCCGGCGCCGGCCGCGGCCCGGCCGCGGAACTACGGCTCGACGACGACTTCCTGCGCCGCCGCCGTGTCGCCCGCCATCAGCCGCGCGTCCAGCGGCACATTGCGCTTGATCATCGCCAGGGCGATCGGCCCGAGCTCGTGGTGACGGGCGGAGGTGGTGATGAAGCCCAGCTGGCGGCCCTCCGCGCCGTCCTCGGCCAGCCGCACGGGCGTACCGTGCCCCGGCAGGTGCACCTCGCTGCCGTCCAGGTGCAGGAAGACCAGCCGGCGCGGCGGCTTCCCCAGGTTGTGGACCCGCGCCACCGTCTCCTGCCCCCGGTAGCAGCCCTTCTGCAGATGGACGGCGCTGCCGATCCAGCCCAGCTCGTGCGGGATGGTCCGGTGATCGGTCTCGAAGCCGAGCCGGGGCCGGTGCGACTCGACGCGCAGCGCCTCGTACGCCAGGATCCCGACCGCCGGGCCGTGCCCGGCCGCGTACGACTCCAGGTCGGCACGCGGCAGGAACAGGTCCCGGCCGTGCGCGGTCTCCCGTACGACCACACCCTCCGGCACATCGGCGATGGAGCCGGCCGGCAGGTGGACGACCGCGAACTCCTCCGTGCGGTCGGCGACCTCGACCCGGTAGAAGAACTTCATCGACTCCAGGTAGCCGAGCAGCGCCTCCTGCGTACCGGGCTCGACATGCGCCCAGACCGTCTCGCCGTCGTCGACGAGATAGAGCGCGTGCTCGATGTGGCCGTTCGCCGACAGGATCAGAGCTTCGGTGGCCTGGCCGGGCGGCAGCTCGCTGACGTGCTGGGTGAGCAGCAGATGCAGCCAGCTCAGCCGGTCTTCGCCGGTGACGGTGACGACCCCGCGGTGCGAGAGATCGACCAGGCCGGCACCGTCGGCGAGGGTCCGCTGCTCGCGGAACAGGTCACCGTAGTGCGCGGCCACACCTTCGTCGCTGCCCTCGGCCGCAACGGCGCCGGGCAGGGACAGGAGAGGGCTGATCGTTGAATGTCGCTGCATACGGATAAGCCTACGACTCGGGGGTCGCCGCCTTCGCGGAACAGTCCGCGCACCGGCCGAAGATCGCGAAGTGCTTCATGTCCGTCTCGAAGCCGAAGGTCTCCCGCAGCTTCGCGGTGAAGTCGGCCGCCACCTCCGTGTCGGCCTCGATCACCTCCGTGCAGTCCCGGCAGACCAGGTGCAGATGGTGATGGCGGTCGGCCAGGTGGTACGTCGGGGCGCCGTGCCCCAGGTGCGCGTGGCTGACGAGGCCCAGCTCCTCGAGCAGCTCCAGCGTCCGGTAGACGGTGGAGATGTTCACCCCGGAGGCGGTCTTGCGCACCTCGCCCAGGATGTCGTCCGGCGTCGCGTGCTCCAGAACGTCGACTGCCTCCAGGACAAGCTGGCGCTGAGGGGTCAGCCGGTACCCGCGCTGCCGCAGATCGCTTTTCCAGTCGGTGCTCACCACGCCGTCCAGTGTAGGTCGGCGTGGTGCCACGACCGCCGCGCGTGCGGCCGGATCCTCCGCGGGGAGCCGCTTCTCGCGGGGAGCTGCTCGCGCGGATCTACTTGAAGAACGCGATGCCGTCGTCCGGGAGGTCACCGAGGCCCCTGGCCATGGCGGCGACGTCCTCCGGCGAGACGACCTTCTTCAGGTGCGCCGACATGTACGGCCGCAACGGGACCTCCGGGGTGGCCTTCTCGCCCACCCACATCAGGTCGCCCTTGACGTAGCCGTAGAGCCGCTTGCCACCGCTGTACGGCCCGGAGGCGGCGGTGCGGGCGACCGCGTCCGTCACCAGGTCGATCTGCGGCTTCTGGTCGGCGAGGTCGCCGTACCAGATCTCCACGACGCCGTGGTCGCGGACCATGACGATCTCGACCTTGCGGTCCTTGTCGATCCGCCAGTAGCCGGACTCGCTCTCCAGCGGCTTGACCTTGTTGCCCTCGTCGTCGAGGACCCAGGTCCGCGAGACGTACTCGAGGAAGTCCCGGCCGTCGTGGCTGAAGGTGACCGACTGGCCGAAGTTGCACTTCTCGGCGCCGGGGAAGTCGGAGACGCCCGCGCCCTCCCACGTGCCGAGGAGGAACGCGAGGGGGACGAGGTCCGGATTGAGGTCGGACGGGATCTCGATCATGAGCAGCTCTGTCGATCTGTAGAGGTGATTAACGCTGACCCTGGTACAGCTTCTTCACAGCCAGTCCGGTGAAGGCGAGCACGCCGACGCAGACCAGAGCCAGAAGGGCTTCGAAGAAAACGATCACAGGTGCTCCTCGAATGAGCGTGGAGGCGGAACGGGCCGTCTCCCAGCTTAGTGGGCGGGGAGACGGCCCTCCGTGTGAGGTGCGCGTCAGCCCAGGAGCTGGTTCTGGAGGATCACCGTCTGGTGGAACGGCACCTCGGCCGCGGCGCCCTTGCGGGACTGGACGATCATGGCGAAGGTGTCACCGGCCAGGACATAGGCGAGGCGGGTCTGTTCGGGGCCGTACGGCTTGGTCTCCTCGTACACATAGGCACTGGTCCGCCTCACGGCGGCGGAGGCCGACCACTCCTCGTCGAGGACCCGATCGGGGTTGCCGACGAGCGGGGTGCCGGCGGTCATCCCGATCTCGATCTCCTCGTCCTTGAAGGCCTCCGCGTAGGCGACCGAATGGAACTGGACCAGATAGATCCGCGTCGACGTCCCGTCCGGCATGGTCCATCCCCGGGCGGCGACGTGCCGGAGGGCGGAGTCGGCGAGAGCCTGCTTGAGTCCGGCGCGCTTGTCGGGCGCGTACTCGGAGAGGTACGCGTCGACGCTCGTCCAGCCGCCGTTCAGCGTCTTGTGCGCGGTCGCGCCGGCCGGGGCGGGCAGCAGCAGCTTCCGCAGGTCGGCGTGGTGGATCTCGCCCTCGTTGCCCTCGCTGAAGGGGCGCGGGGTCCCCTCGGCGAGCGCGGGCAGGGCGAGCTTCGGGTACGCCCAGCGGCCGTCGTCCGCGGTGGCGAGACCGGGGACGTCGGTGCGCTCCATGGCCGTGATCCCGGCGGTGACACCGGCGCCGAGTCCGCCGCAGACGACGACGGCGGCGGTCCAGAGGGCGACGGCCGCGAGCACCCGCCGACGCGGCGCGCCGTCCCCGGCGGGCTGCGCCTCCGGCACCGGCGGGACAGCGGGGACGGCGGAGGTGTCCGCCGGGGCCGCCGGGGCATGCGGAGGTTCGGGAGTCGCCGGGGTCTCCGGGGACTGAGCCTGCGGAGCGGCCGGGGGCTGCGGAGTCTCCGGGGCCGGCGGGACGGCCGGGACGGCGGGGACGGCGGGGACGGCCGGGACGGCCGGAACGGCGGGGGTGTCCATCGGCTGCTGGGCCGGGACGGTGGGGGTGTCCATCGGCTGCTGGGCCGGGATGGTCGCCTCCGGCCGGTCGGTCGGCTCGATCACTTCGGGCTGCTGCTCGGTCATACGTACTCCCCCGGGGACGAGATGTGGTCGAGCTGCTTCTTCACCAGCTCCGAGACGGCGCCCTTGTCGAAGGGCTTGCTCCCGAACGCGGACACCGTCACCAGCAGCTCGGAGTCGTACGCCGCACACGTCATCCCGTCGAGCTCCGACCTCTTCTCCTCGCCGTCGCCGTCGCCCTTGCGCTTGGGCATCAGGAAGCACGCGGAGTTCTTGTGACCCTTGATCGCCGGGCCCTTGGGGAACTCCAGGAGGGTGTAGAGCTCGGACTTGACCTCGTACATGTCGTGGAGCCGGCTCTTGTTCTTCATCCGGATGATCTCCACCTCCACGACGAGATCGTTCGCACTCGCGCTGAAGGAGCGCATCGCGACGCCCCGCACGCCGAGCGTGTCGACCCGCTTCTCGTAGTCACGGCGCTTCTTGCCGGACAGGCCGCGCCCCTCCTCCTTGAGCAGGGCGACCGCCTGCTTCTCGGTGAGCTCACCGTCATTGCCGTAGGCGTCGATGTCCGGGCCGAGGCGGTACCCCTGCGGTACGGGCAGCAGCAGCTTGCTGAGCGGCGTCGTGGCGCGGCCCCGGGCGACTCCCGCCGCCGGGTCCTTGGGCGGTGTGCCCGTGGGCGGTTCCCACACGGTCGTTTCGGCTGTGCGGTCGGCGGCGTTCACGGTGACTGCGGTGTACGTGAGACCGCCGCCGACGGCGCCCACGACGAGGACGGCGGGGAGCACGACGGTGAGCAGCTTGCGGCCCCTCGTCGCCGGGGACCCGTCGGAGTGCCCGTCCGCCGGGGCGGTCGCGGGGACGGTCGCCGCGGACACGTCGGGCTGTTCCTCGGTCACAGACGCTCCAGCTGTCGTTCGGCCACCGTTCGGATGGCGTCCTTGGTGATCCGCTCGGTGTCGAAGATGGTGATGTCGACCATCACGTCCCCACGGTGGAAGAGGGCACGGGCCTGGTACATGTCCAGATAGCCGGCCTTCTTCTCGACCGGGTAGAGGAAGTAGCGGCCGTTGCCGCTGCCCTTGATCGCGTCGCCCGCGTTGCCCGCGTATTCGGCGTCGGGCATGTAGCCGAGCTGTCCTTCGGCGTGGTCCGCCGCGCCCGTCACGTCGCTCGGGCGGAACTGCACCAGATGGATGACCGTCTGGCGGTGCTCCCCCTGCTCCCAGGACGTGGCCGCGACCCGGCGGATCCGGCTCTCCGACAGGGACTCGAGCATGCGGCCCTCGTCCTTGAACCCCTCGGCGTAGGAGGCGACATCGACCCAGCCGTCGCCCCGCCGGATCTCCGGCTCGCGGGCGCCCGAAGGCCTCGGCAGCAGCAGCGTCCGCAGGTCGCCGTCCGTCTTGACCGTGCGGTCCTCCGCGGCGGTGAGCGGCTCCGGGGTGCTGCCCTTCGGGAGCGGCTTCGCGGGATGCGCGAGGTCCGGCTGGTTCAGCGCGGGCAGCGGTGTCGGGTCGCGGTCGGCCTGGATCGTGTAGCCGACGGCGGTGCCGCCGACGACGCCGAGGACGGCGGCGACGGCGAGGATCAGGGCGGTACGGCCGCGAGTGCGGCGGCGCACCGGCGCGACCGACGGCGTCTTTGCCGGTTCCTGCTGGTCAGGAACGGTTTCTACGGGTTGATCGATATCCAACGGGGTCCCCCACAAGACCAGAATCGCGGGTTCCGTCACCCGCGCATCCAACTGACCCGTGACGCACGGCCGGGGTTGTACCCCCGCGTATTACAGTTCGGCATATGGCGAAGAAGCTCGTGATCAAGGTGACCGCCGGGGCCGACGCCCCCGAACGCTGCTCGCAGGCCTTCACGGTGGCCGCCGTCGCCGTGGCCAGCGGGCTCGATGTGTCGCTCTGGCTGACCGGCGAGTCCTCCTGGTTCGCCCTGCCCGGCAAGGCCGCCGAGTTCGAACTCCCCCACGCCGCCCCGCTGCCGGACCTGCTCGCGGCGATCCAGGCCTCCGGGCGGATCACACTGTGCACGCAGTGCGCGGCCCGTCGTGAGATCACCGAGGAGGACGTCCTGGACGGTGTCCGGATCGCCGGCGCGCAGGTCTTCGTCCAGGAGATCACCGCGGACGACGTGCAGGCGCTCGTCTACTAGGTCCGGCCCGCGACCAGTTCCGGCCCGCGACGGGGCCCGGGCGGGCCTCCGGCGGCTCAGGGCTCTCGGCGCTTCTTGCCGTCGAGCTCGTCCCACCACTCGTCGGACTTCGGGTCGCCCGACGGATCGTCCCACCAGCGGTCCTCGGGCCCTCGCCGGTTCGCGATCATGGCGGCGACCGGCGGAATGACCATGGCGACGACGCACATCCCGATCGCGACGGGCATCGACCACAGCCTGACGACGGCCCAGGCGCCCACGAAGAGCGCCAGGCACACCCCCATCATCAGGAAGTAGAGGTGCCGCCGGCGCGCGTACATACCTTCAGCGTACGACCGAAGGGGCCGCGGGAGACCGGCGGACGGAGGGCGGCGCGGCGGCGCGAGGCCCGGAGCGCGCGCCCCGCGCGGGAAGACCGAAGGGCCGCACCTCAGGTCCTGGAATGGCGTCCAACCCCCCAGGAGGTGCGGCCCTTCGGCCGGTAGTGCGTCGCCGTCAGACGGCGATGGCGACCTCTGCCAGGCCACCCGTCTGCGCCACGACCGTACGGTCCGCGGTGCCGCCCGGCACCAGCGCGCGGACGGTCCAGGTGCCCTCGGCCGCGTAGAAGCGGAACTGGCCGGTCGCGGAGGTCGGGACCTCCGCCGTGAACTCGCCGGTCGAGTCCAGCAGGCGCACGTAACCGGTGACGGGCTGGCCGTCGCGGGTCACCTGGCCCTGGATCGTGGTCTCACCGGGCTTGATCGTCGAGGCGTCGGGGCCGCCGACCTGCGCTCCACACATGTTTCTGTCCTTACGGTCGGGAGGGTCCGGGTGGTCCGGGAGGGTCCGGGAAGGGGCCCGGGGTCTTACTTGTTGGCGCCGAGCTCGATCGGGACGCCGACGAGGGAGCCGTACTCGGTCCACGAGCCGTCGTAGTTCTTGACGTTCTCGACACCGAGCAGCTCGTGCAGCACGAACCAGGTCAGCGCGGAGCGCTCACCGATGCGGCAGTACGCGATGGTGTCCTTCGCCAGGTCGACCTGCTCCTCCTCGTAGAGGGCCTTGAGCTCGTCGTCCGACTTGAAGGTGCCGTCGTCGTTGGCGTTCTTCGACCACGGGATGTTGCGGGCGCTCGGCACGTGGCCGGGACGCTGCGACTGCTCCTGCGGGAGGTGCGCCGGGGCGAGCAGCTTGCCGCTGAACTCGTCGGGGGAGCGCACGTCGACCAGGTTCTGCGCGCCGATCGCCTTGACGACGTCGTCGCGGAAGGCGCGGATCGCGGTGTTCTGCGGCTTGGCCTTGTACTCGGTGGCCGGACGGACCGGCACCTCGGCGACGAGGTCGCGGGAGTCGAGCTCCCACTTCTTGCGGCCGCCGTCGAGCAGCTTCACGTTCTCGTGGCCGTAGAGCTTGAAGTACCAGTAGGCGTAGGAGGCGAACCAGTTGTTGTTGCCGCCGTAGAGGACCACGAGCGTGTCGTTCGCGATGCCCTTGGCCGACAGGAGCTTCTCGAAGCCCTCCTGGTCGACGAAGTCACGGCGCACCGGGTCCTGGAGGTCCTTGGTCCAGTCGATCCGGATGGCGTTCTTGATGTGGTTCTTCTCGTAGGCCGAGGTGTCCTCGTCGACCTCGACGATGGCGACCTTCGGGTCGTCGAGGTTGGCCTCGACCCAGTCGGCGTCTACCAGGACGTCGCTGCGGCTCATGCTGTTTCTCCTCCGGGGCAGTGTGCGGCGGGGTGGTGCGGGTACGCGGCATCGCGTGCGTACGGTGAGCACGGTTCGGCCCTGAACGCGGTCAAAGGGCCGGGGGAATGCGGGCGTGAGCGCCCGCTCAGACGGAACGACAGAGCATGGCGGCGACGCGGCACAGGTCTACTGCCCGCCGCTTCGTGAGATCCGCCTGTCGCTTCATGCGTCGATCGTAGGGACGGACAGGCGGCCATGTCACCGGCGTGTCGTATTTTGAGACGCGATCGTCCACGATGCGGGACGTGATCGCCGCGTCACGCGTGCCCGGGCCCGGGGAACGGGCCGGGGGCCGTTGCGCATCTACGGACCGGACGGCGGTGTCTCACCATATGGCCGAAGGCCGTTTTCAGCCCGCCAGGACGACGTTCCGGCCGGTGACCGCTATCGCGACCCCGTCGGCCCGTGCCTCGACCTTGGACAGCTTCAGCCCCTCGGGCAGCCCGCCGATCTCGCGGTCGAAGTCGGTCCGCTCGCGAATCAGGCCGGCCAGGCCCGGGATGCCCTCGCCGGGCACCCGGTCGGCCCTGACGCGAATGGTGTCGCCGTCGACCAGGGTCACGGTGGAGACCACGCTGCGCGCGAGCGTGCGGCCGAGGATCTCGAACCCGCCGGTGACCTTGACCTTGCCGTTCCCGCCGTAGGAGACGCTGACATTGCTGTTGGCGGCGCGGGTGAGGTCCTCGTACGAGATGAGCGCGGTGCCGGTGGCGGTGGCGGCCGTGGCGCCCGCGTAGTCGTCCTCGACCCGCACGTCGTGCAGCTCGGCCGACATCTCCGAGATCCGCAGACGGCGGCTGCCCGCGGTCGTCTCGACGCCGGTCAGGGTGACGTCGACCTCGTCGAAGCGCTTGTCGAGGGCCTGGGTGAGGAACGGGAAGCCCTTGATGGAGACGTCCGTGGAGGCGGCTCGCGCGGGGCCGAGCCTGATCCGGTCCGCGGCCTCGGACTCGGCGTAGTTCACCGCGATCCGGTCCAGGGCGACGAAGACGCCGCCGAGTATCACGGCGACGATCAGCACGATCCGCAGCGCCCGCATTGGTCTCAGTCCCCCACCCTGGTCCGGGCCCTGGTCCGGCCCCCCGACATCAATGATCGACGTGCCGGAGGGCCGGATGGTTCCCCTCGGGGCCCCTAGGCGAGGGCGCGGCCCAGCAGGTAGACGGCGGGCGCGGCGGCGGCGAGCGGCAGGGCGACCCCGGCGGTCATGTGGACGAACCGGGACGGGTAGTCGTAGCTCGCCGCCCTCAGCCCGACCAGGGCGCACACCCCGGCGCCGAGCCCCAGCAGCGCGCCCGAGGCGCCCAGATCGGTGAGCCCGCCGGCGGCGATCCCGGCGCCCGTGGCGGCCAGCAGGGCCACCACGACGGAGGCGGGCCCGGGCAGCGGCAGCGCGCGGGCCGAAGTGGCGACCGCGACCGCGACACCACCGACCACCACCGCGTCGGGCTCGGCCCCCAGGTGCCCGGCGGCGACGATGGTCAGGGCGGCCGAGGCGACCGTGGCCATCAGCCCGTACATCCGCTCGTCCGCGCCCGCGTGGCTGCGCAGCTGGAGGACGAGCGTGAGCAGCACCCATACGCCGAGCGTTCCGATGATCGCGGCCGGGGCGTTCTCACGGCCCACGGCGAGCAGCGCGATGTCGGCGGTCACACCGCCGGCGAAGGCGAGCGCGATGCCCTGCCGGGCGGGCCACATGCCGTTGAGGCGGAACCAGCCGGCGGCGGTCACGGCCTGGAGCAGGACCAGCGGGACGAGCAGCGCGTAGGAACCGACGGACGCCCCCACCGCGAGCAGCAGACCCAGCACGGCCGTCAGACCCGCCGGCTGGATGCCCGGCTCGATGACGGGCGAGCGCCCCTCGGCCCGGGCGCGCTGCGCGTCGGTGACACGGGCGTTGCCCAGGGTGGTGGGGGCGCTGTAGGTCGGCCCCGCGTCGGCCCGCGGCTCCTGCCGCTCGTCGTACGCCACGGGTGCGACCGGGACCTCCGGCGGCAGGGGGTGGGCGTGCGCGGGTGCCTGCGGCGGCAGATACGCCGTGTCCGCGGCGGTCGGCTGCGCCTGGGGCCGCGCGGTCGGCTGGTACTGGGTGTCCCAGGTCTGGCCCTCCCAGATCTGGGTGGCCGGCTCCTGGTACCCGTACTGCTGCCCGTGCGCACCATGCTGGTCCTGCGGGGCGTACGGGTCGTACGGGTACTGCTGATCGCTGCTCATGACGTGCGGTTCACCCTCCTGCGAACGGCGGGAGCACCTCGACCGTGCCGCCCTCGGCCAGCCGTACCGTCTCATGTCCGCGCTTCCCGACGGGGTCACCGTCGACCAGGAACGAACACCGCTGGAGTACCCGGACGAGCTCGCCCGGGTGCCTCTCACGGGCGGCGTCGAGCGCCTGCGCCAGGTTCTCCGCCGTGTACGGCTCCTCGGCGACACCGGCGGCGGCCTTGGCCGCGGCCCAGTAGCGGATGGTCCCCGCTGCCATAGCGGCACTCCCTTCGTTGGTCTGCGCGCCGCCCTCCATGATGGGCTATCGGCGCGTGAGCCAGTCCGCGATGCGGCCGAGGAGCTCGTCCCCCGCCGCGTTCTCGGCGTGCCCCATGCCGGTCTCCAGCCACAGCTCGGCGTCACCGGCGGCGGCCAGCGTCCGGGGGTGGTCGAGCGGGAAGTACGGGTCACGGTCGCCGTGGACGATCAGCAGCGGCGTCGGCGCGATCAGCGGGACGGCCTCCACGGGCGAGAGCGGTACGGGGTCCCACTCCTCGGGGTGGATACGCGTACCGAAGCCGTAGCGCCCGACGAGCCGCCCGGCGGGCCGGGTGACGACCCAGTGGAGCCGGCGCATCGGGGCCGTACCCCGGTAGTACCAGCGCGCGGGGGCGCTGACGGCGGCCACCGCGTCGGACCGCGCGTCCGTGCGCCCCCCGTGCGACGGCTCGTGCAACGCGGCGTGCCGGAGCACCACCGAACCGCCCATCGAGAAGCCGACGGTCACCACACGCGGATGGCCGAGCGCCCGCGCCCAGGCCACGGCGGAAGCCAGGTCGAGGACCTCGCGGTCGCCGACGGTGGAGCGGCCGCCCGAGCGCCCGTGTCCCCGGAAGGAGAAGGTGACCACGGCCGCACGCTGGGCGAACACCGCTGCCGCCCGCCGGACGGCGGGCCGGTCGGCGGATCCGGTGAACCCGTGGGCGACCACGATGGCGGTATCGGTCGGGCCGTGCGTGAATGGCTGGTAAACCGCGTCGATCGCGACACCGTCGTCGGTCGTCAGGGTTGCGCGCCGGAGTCCGTACGTGATCGAGGAGACATCCACCATGTGAAATCGGCCCTCTGCCTCGGAACTCATGTGAGCTATTGTGCTGGGAAGAGGATCCGGGCAACGCAGCCCCCGGGTCCTTTTGTGTTTCCCGACCGTTGTTACGGCTGGGTGAACAAACGCTCACAGACGGTTCGCAGGGCGCGAGAACCGTGGTGGGGCGAGTAGGAGTACGAAGCAGTGCCGCAACGTCCTCGCAGGGACCGAGGAGGAACCGACGTTATGGGCGAGCGAACCGTGCACGACCGGAAGACGACGAACCAGGCAGGGACGGCCCGGGTATGGGGATCTCCCCTGCTCGACCGGAGCGACGAGCTCGGGGGTGGGTCGCGATGAGCTCACTTCTCCTGCTGACCAATGCCCTCCAGCCGTCGACGGAGGTGCTCCCCGCCCTCGGACTGCTTCTGCACAACGTGCGGGTGGCCCCCGCCGAAGGACCCGCTCTCGTCGACACCCCCGGTGCCGACGTCATCCTGATCGACGGCCGGCGCGACCTTCCGCAGGTCCGGTCGCTGTGCCAGCTCCTGCGCTCCACCGGGCCCGGCTGTCCGCTGATCCTCGTGGTCACGGAGGGCGGTCTCGCCGCCGTCACCGCCGACTGGGGCATCGACGACGTCCTGCTGGACACGGCCGGCCCGGCCGAGGTCGAGGCGCGGCTGCGGCTCGCGATGGGCCGCCAGCAGATCGTCTCCGACGACTCCCCGATGGAGATCCGCAACGGAGACCTGTCGGTGGACGAGGCGACGTACAGCGCGAAGCTGAAGGGCCGGGTCCTGGACCTGACCTTCAAGGAGTTCGAGCTGCTGAAGTATCTGGCGCAGCACCCGGGACGGGTCTTCACCCGTGCCCAGCTGCTCCAGGAGGTCTGGGGATACGACTACTTCGGCGGCACCCGAACGGTCGATGTCCACGTGCGGCGTCTGCGGGCGAAGCTCGGCCCCGAGCACGAGTCGCTGATCGGGACCGTGCGAAACGTCGGATACCGCTTCGTGACGCCCGAGAAGGTGGAGCGCGCGGCGGAGGAGGCGAGGGCCCAGGAGGCACGGGTCAAGGAGGCGGCCGCGGCGGTCCCCCGTTCGGAGGATGCCGTGGAGATCGAGGAAGCAGCGGTACGACCTGCCAAGAGGTAGGTCACCCCGCGTAGACTTCCGCGCGTGGCCAAGGTGACGCGGGACGATGTGGCAAGACTGGCGGGTACGTCGACCGCGGTCGTCAGCTACGTCATCAACAACGGACCCCGGCCGGTCGCCCCGGCCACGCGCGAGCGTGTCCTCGCCGCGATCAAGGAACTGGGATACCGGCCCGACCGGGTCGCCCAGGCGATGGCGTCGCGGCGGACCGACCTCATAGGCATGATCGTGCCGGACGCGCGGCAGCCCTTCTTCGCGGAGATGGCGCACGCGGTCGAACAGGCGGCGGCCGAGCGCGGGAAAATGGTCCTCGTCGGGAACTCCGACTACCGGGACGAGCGCGAGGTGCACTATCTGCGCGCGTTCCTCGGGATGCGGGTCTCCGGGCTGATCCTGGTCAGCCAGGGCCCGAGCGAGCGGGCGGCGCAGGAGATCGAGGCCTGGGACGCGCGGGTGGTGCTGCTGCACGAGCGGCCCGAGGCGATCGACGACGTCGCGGTGGTGACGGACGACATCGGCGGCGCGCAGCTCGCCACCCGGCACCTCCTGGAGCACGGGTACGAGTACGTGGCCTGCCTCGGTGGTATCGAGGAGACCCCGGCCGTGGGTGACCCGGTCGCCGACCACGTCGAGGGCTGGCGCCGCGCGATGCTGGAGTCCGGCCGCTCGGTGGAGGGCCGGCTCTTCCAGGCCCCGTACAACCGCTACGACGCCTATCTCGTCGCCCTGAAGATCCTCTCCGTCCCCGACAGGCCGCGGGCGATCTTCTGCGCGACCGACGACCAGGCGATCGGTGTCCTGCGGGCGGCCCGTGAGCTGCGGATCGACGTGCCGACGGAGCTGGCGGTGGCCGGCTTCGACGACGTCAAGGAGGCCGGGCTGACGGACCCGCCGCTGACCACGGTCGCCTCGGACCGCCCGGCGATGGCCCGCGCCGCGGTCGACCTGGTGCTGGACGACGGGCTGAGGGTGGTCGGTTCGCGCCGGGAGCGGGTCAAGCAGTTCCCGTCCGCGCTGATCGTGCGACGGTCCTGCGGCTGCGGGTGAACCGGAAGCGGTAGTCGCCCGGCGGCGGTCGCGCGGCCGACTTCGGGCGACGAACTTGCGACAAACTTCGGGCGGCGCCCTTTGCGCGGCCTCCTTTATGTGGGGCATACACGCTTCTGTCCGGGTTCTCAGACCCTCCTCAGACAGTTCTCATGTACGGCTCCGAGAGTCGTAGCCATGACGGACCACTACCGCCACAGCGGCGAAGACGGCACCCCGCACCCCTCCCAGCCGGCCGGCGCCTTCCCGCCGCCGCCTCCGTACGCCCCCGGGCCCACGCACGCCGCGCCGCGCGCCAAGCGGCCCGTGGCGCTCCTCGCGGCCGTGGCGATCCTGGCGGCGGTCGTCGGTGGCGGTGCCTCCGCGCTCGTGAACGAGTTGACCGGCGGAAGCACGGGCACCTCGGCAAGCGGCGTCTCCGGCACGACCGTGTCGCAGAGCACCAAGGGCACCGTCGCCGGGGTCGCGGAGGCCGTCTCCCCCTCCATCGTCGAGATCAACGCGACCTCGAACGCGGGCAAGTCCACCGGCTCCGGGGTGATCATCACCGGGGACGGCGAAATCATCACCAACAACCACGTCGTCTCCGGCGCCCAGTCCGTCAAGGTGCGGCTCAGCGACGGCACGACGTACGACGCCCAGGTCGTCGGCACCGATCCCGACAAGGACCTCGCGCTGATCAAGCTGAAGGGCGCGAAGGGCCTGAAGGCCGCCACGCTCGGGGACTCGTCCAAGGTGAAGGTCGGTGACGAGGTCGTCGCGATCGGCTCGCCCGAGGGCCTCACCGGCACGGTCACCAGCGGGATCGTCTCCGCCCTCGACCGCGATGTGACCGTCGCCAAGGACGAGGGGGGCGGACAGCCGCAGCAGGATCCGCGCCAGGGCTGGCCGTTCGAGTTCGGCGGCCAGCAGTTCAACGGCGACACCGGCTCGTCGAAGACGACGTACAAGGCCCTGCAGACCGACGCCTCGCTCAACCCCGGCAACTCCGGCGGCGCCCTGATCAACATGAACGGCGAGATCATCGGCATCAACTCGGCCATGTACTCGCCCAGTTCCTCCAGTGGCTCCAACGCGGGCAGCGTCGGCCTCGGCTTCGCGATCCCCGTCGACACCGTCAAGGCGGACCTGGAAAGCCTGCGCTCCGGCGGCGACAGCTGAACGCGTGCGAGGCTGAGTCCATGACGACGCCGCCCCCGCACACCACCGAGCCCGACCGCATTCTCGTCGTCGACGACGAGCCCGCCGTCCGGGAGGCGCTGCAGCGCAGCCTCGCCTTCGAGGGGTACGGCACCGAGGTGGCCGTGGACGGGATGGACGCCCTCGCGAAGGCGGAGGCGTACGCGCCCGACCTGATCGTCCTCGACATCCAGATGCCCCGGATGGACGGGCTGACGGCCGCCCGGCGGATCCGGGCGGGCGGCTCCACCGTGCCGATCCTGATGCTGACCGCCCGGGACACCGTCGGCGACCGGGTCACCGGCCTGGACGCGGGCGCCGACGACTATCTGGTCAAGCCGTTCGAGCTGGACGAACTGTTCGCGCGGATCCGGGCGCTGCTGCGGCGCAGCTCGTACGCGGCCGGCGCGGGGGAGCTTCCCGGGGCCGACGCCGACGTGCTGTCCTTCGCCGATCTGCGGATGGACCTGTCGACGCGCGAGGTCACCCGGGGCACCCGGCGCGTCGAGCTGACCCGGACCGAGTTCACGCTCCTGGAGATGTTCCTGACGCATCCGCGCCAGGTGCTCACCCGGGAGCAGATCCTCAAGGCCGTGTGGGGCTTCGACTTCGAGCCGACCTCCAATTCCCTGGACGTGTACGTGATGTACCTGCGGCGCAAGACCGAGGGCGGCGGCGAGCCGCGCCTGGTGCACACGGTGCGCGGGGTGGGGTACGTGCTGCGGGCCGGCGGCGCCTCGGGCGGTGACGGATGAGGGGGCCGGCCGGACGGTTCCGGACGCTGCCGCTGCGGTCCAGGCTGGCGCTGCTGACGGCGACGGCGGTCGCGGTGGCGGTGGCGGCGGTCTCCGCGGCGTGCTGGTTCGTGACACGGGCGCAGCTGACGCAGGAGTTCGACGCGACCCTGCGCAACAGCCGGTTCCCGGACGGAGCGGTGCAGGGGCTGCTGGCCTCGTGCGCGGCCGGGGGCGACTCGGCGGTGCCGTCGGCGCCCGTCGGCTACACCATGCGGATCGTCCTCGCCAACGGCACCACGTGCATCAACGGCTCCTCCCCCATTCCCGCCGACGCGAGCGACATCGCGGTGGCGCGCAGGGAGATCCCGGACGTGCTGCACACCTCGACGGCTCAGGACGGCACGGAGATGCGGGTCTACACCTATCCGTTTCCGTACAACGGCCGGGATCTCGTCGCGGTCTCCATGGCGCGCCCCCTGACCGAGATCGAGAATTCGATGTCCACCCTCGCCTGGGTGCTCCTCGCCGTCTCCGGGGTGGGCATCGTCGGCGCGGGGGCCGCCGGGCTGTGGGTCGCCCGGGCCGGGCTCAAGCCCGTGGACCGGCTCACCGGAGCGGTGGAGCACGTGGCCCGTACGGAGGATCTGACCGTCCGCATCCCGGTCGAGGGCGAGGACGAGATCGCCCGACTGTCCCGGTCCTTCAACTCCATGACCGCCGCGCTGGCGTCCTCCCGCGACCGGCAGGCGCAGCTGATCGCCGACGCCGGACACGAGCTGCGCACCCCGCTGACCTCGCTGCGGACGAACATCGAGCTGCTGGCCCGCAGCGAGGAGACGGGCCGGGCGATCCCGCCCGACGACCGCCGGGCACTGATGGCGTCGGTAACCGCCCAGATGACGGAACTGGCCTCGCTGATCGGCGACTTGCAGGAGCTGTCACGACCGGACGCGGTGCATCCGGGGCCGCTGGAGGTGGTGGGGCTGCACGACATCGTGGGCGCCGCCCTGGAGCGGGCGCGGCTGCGCGGTCCGGAGCTGACGATCACGGCGGCCGTGGACCCCTGGTTCGTACGGGCGGAACCGGCGGCCCTCGAGCGGGCGCTGGTGAACGTGCTGGACAACGCGGTGAAGTTCTCGCCGCCGGGCGGCAGGATCGAGGTGACCCTGGCGGACGGCGAACTGACGGTACGGGACCACGGGCCGGGGATCGCCGACGAGGAACTGCCGCATGTCTTCGAGCGGTTCTGGCGTTCCCCGTCGGCCCGCAGCCTGCCGGGCTCGGGGCTCGGCCTGTCGATCGTGGCCCGTACGGTGCAGCACGCGGGCGGCACGGTGTCGCTGACGGCGGCCGAGGGCGGCGGCACGCGCGCGCTGATCCGGCTCCCGGGCGCTCCGACGCCACCGCCGCCGGTGTCAGTTGTGACGGATGAGTGACTCGACGAGCCCGGAGCGGGTCTGGGGGAAGTCCATCGGGACGATCCCGAGGCCCTTCCAGCCGCTCGCCTCGCCGCCGTCGACGAAGGAGTGGACCCTCGGGTTGAGGCGGTCGGAGTTCCAGCGGGGCGGGAGCAGGGCCGAGGTCGAGACGTAGTTGATGTACAGCCTGCCGGGCTGCTGGACGGCCTTGCGGAAGTGCGCCTCGATCTTCGGGTACTTGACGCCGGGTTCGGCCATGTAGTCGTCCTGGATGTCGAAGAGCGCGCCGTCGCCGTAGCGGACACCGGGCAGTCCGCCGTTGTCGGCGAGGAGGACGACCTTGCCGCGTGCCTCACCGAGAGAGGGGAGGCCGTCACCGATGCGGAAGAGGGGCCGCCAGCCCTTGGTGTCCAGGTAGAGGTCGAAGATCCGGCGGAAGGTGGCGTCGGAGTCCTCGGAGTACTCCTGCTTCACGCGCATCAGGACGGTTTCGGAGGGGTGGGCCGCGAGGAAGTCGCGGCAGGCGATGAGGACGTCGCCGAACATCAGGTTCTGGAAGTACGCGCCGTGGTGGATGGCGAAGGAGTCGCCGGTGACCCGGCACCGTACGTCCAGGAAGCGGATACCGCTGTTCAGCTGCTGGGCGATGGTGGTGTTCTGGCAGGCGACCCAGAGACCGCCGTAGCGGGCGCCGGAGTCATGGGTGCCGGGGATGGTGAGCTGCCGCAGGGGGGTGGCGTCGCCGTGGCCGGCCATCCAGTCCTGGACGCCGAGGGCCGACGCCGGGGCGGAGGCGCCGATGAGGGCGGTCGCGGAGACGGCCAGGGCACCGGCGAGAAAGCTTCGTCGCTCCATGAAGCGGGATTATGACGGGTCCACGTCAAGAAACACCAGAGTCGAGACGCTCCGCGAGGGCCCGCAGCCCCGCCGCGATCTCCCGCCCGTCCGGGGCGTGTTCGGGATCGGTGAGCCACTGCGTCATCACACCGGTGAGCAGGGCCATGTGCACGGATCCGAGCGTACGGATGTCCTCCTCGCCGACCTCGTCCTCCGGCACGCCGGCGAGCTCGGCGGCGACCCCGCGCCGGCCCGCGCGCTGCCCGGCGGCAAGGAGCGCGAGAAGCTCCGGCGAGGTCTGGGCGTGGACGAACGCCTCGAAGCTCGCGAGCCACAGCCATCGATGGGTGGCGAACGAGCGGATCTGCGCGTCCCACAGGTCCGCGTAATCGCCGCCCCCGGCCCTCCCCGCCCCCCGCTCCTTGCCCCACTCGTCCATCGCGGCGAACAAGGCCTGGTTGAGCAGGGCTTCACGGGAGCCGAAGTGGTAGCCGATGGCGGCCATCGAGACCCCGGAGGCGGCGGCGAGGTCCCGCACGGTGGTCCGCGCGTACCCCTTCTCCTCCAGGCAGCGTCGCGCTCCGGCCAGCAGCTTCTCCCGGTTCCCCATGCGGGGATCGTACGGGCAGACCTTGGGCGCACGCCTTATACAAGTGTCTTGCGCGATCGATCTATACACACGTATAGTTCAGGTGTCGGCGCACACCGGACGAGGGAGACACGCGATGCGCAAGGAACTGACGATCGACGGCCGCACCATCTCGTACCTGGACTTCGGGCCGCGGGACGCCCGCCCGCTCGTCGCCCTGCACGGACACCTCTCCGAAGGCGCCTCCTTCAGCCACCTCGCCGAGGCCCTCGGGGACACCTGCCGTGTCATCGCCCCCGACCAGCGCGGCCACGGCGACTCCGACCGCGCCGCCGAGTACACCCGCGAGGGCTACGTCGCCGACCTGGTGGCGCTCCTGGACCACCTGGGCCTGGAGCGGGCCGTCCTCGCCGGCCACTCGCTGGGCGGGATCAACGCCTACCACCTGGCCGCCGCCCACCCCGAGCGCGTCGAGGCCCTGATCAACGCCGACGCACCCGTCGAACTCCCGGACAGCGGGCCGAGCCCGCTCTCCTTCGTCCTCGGCTTCCCCTACACCGCCGCCACCCGCGAGGAGCTCATCGCCGCGTGCGGACCAGTCGGCCCGATGGTCGCGCCGGTCCTGCGCCCGCACCCGGACGGCTGGCGCCTGCCCTTCCACCCGCAGGACACGGTCGACTCCGAGACCCTGGTCCACGGGGACCACTGGGCGTACTGGCTGAAGAGCACCTGCCCGGCGCTGCTCATTCACGCCCGCCGGAGCCAGGCGCTGCCGACCGCGCAGGCGCGGGCGATGGTGGAGCGCCGGCCGGGCACCTCGCTGGTCGAGGTCGACACGGACCACTTCATCCAGCTGCAGGCCCCGGAGGCGTTCGAGGCGGCGGTACGGGACTTCCTGGCGACGCTCTGAACACGCCGGAGGGGCGGCGGACATGGTGTCCGCCGCCCCTCCTGCCGTACGGGACGCGCGCTTACTTGATGACGGTGATCCGGCCCGTCACCGGCGGCGCCAGCGGGGCGCTCGCGCTGGAGTGCGCCGCCAGGTAGGCGGTGAACAGGTCCAGGTCGGACGCGCCGACCAGCTTGTTCTTGTGCTCCTTCAGGACGGCGAAGCCGTCGCCACCGCCCGCGAGGAACTCGTTCATCGCGACCCGGTAGGTCTTCGCCGGGTCGATCGCCTCGCCGTTCAGCTTCACCGAACCGGTCACGATCCGGTCGGCGCCGGTCTTCGTCATGTCCAGGGTGTAAGTGAAGCCCTTCGACACCTGGAGGATCTTCGGCGCCGCCAGGTTCGCGCCGCTGACCTGCTGCTGGAGCGCGGTGATCAGCTGGGCGCCGGTCAGGTCCACGGCCGTCATCATGTTGGTGAACGGCTGGACGGTGTAGGCCTCGCCGTAGGTCACCACCCCGTCGCCCTCGCTGCCGGACGCCTTGTGCACCAGGGGCGCGCGCACGCCGCCCGGGTTCATCAGCGCGAGCTGGGCACCGCCCTTGTCGGCCGGGGTCATGCCCTCCAGCTGCGCGTCCGCGATCAGATCGCCCAGGGGCTTCTCGTACGCGTCGGAGGGGTTGTCGATGTCACCGGCGATGTAGCCGACGGGCCGTGAGGCGATCGGCGCGGCCAGCGTGTTCCAGCGGGTGATCAGCCGGGTCATGTCCTCGGCCTTGGGCACATCACGCGTCACGACGTGGTTCGCGGAGGCGACGGCCGTACGGACGATGTCCTTGGTGCGGCGGTCGTAGGTGAGCGTCGTGTCGGTGTAGAGCCGGCCGAAGGACGCCGCCGAGGTGACCGTGCGCGGCTTGCCCGACGGGTCGGGGATGCTGCATGCGTACGCCTGGTGGGTGTGACCGGTGACCAGGGCGTCGACCTGCGGGCTGACGTTCTTGGCGATGTCGACGATCGGGCCGGAGATGCCGTCGCCCGGGCCGGGGCTGTCGCAGTTGTAGTTGTACGACCCCGAGGCCGGCAGTCCGCCCTCGTGCAGCAGGGCGACGATCGACTTGACGCCCTTGCGCTCCAGCACCTTGGTGTACTTGTTGATCGTCTCGACCTCGTCACCGAACGCCAGGCCCTTGATGCCCTCGGCGGAGACGATGTTCGCCGTGCCCTCCAGGGTCACGCCGATGAAGCCGATCTTGACCCCGTTCTTCTCCCAGATGAAGTACGGGTCGAGCAGCGGCTTGCCGGTCTTCTCGTCCGTCACGTTGGCCGCGAGGTAGGGGAACTTCGCCCCGTTGAAGGTCTTGCCCTCCTCGTAGCAGCCGCCGGTCGGGTGGCAGCCGCCGTTCTGGATCCGGGCCAGCTCCTTGGCGCCCTCGTCGAACTCGTGGTTGCCGACGGAGGTCACGTCCAGCTTCAGCCGGTTCAGCGCCTCGATGGTCGGCTCGTCGTGGAAGAGCCCGGAGACCAGCGGAGAGGCGCCGATCATGTCGCCCGCGGCGGCGGTGATGGTGTACGGGTTGCCCTTGCGGGCCTCGCGCAGGTGCGTGGCGAGGTACTCCACACCGCCCGCGTCGATGGTCTTGGTGGTGCCGTCCGCGTTGGTGTGCGTGACCCGCCCGGACGAGCCGGCCGGCGGCTCCAGGTTTCCGTGCAGGTCGTTGAAGGAGAGCAGCTGCACATCGGCGTAACGCCCCTGCCCGTATCCCCCGCCCCCGGTCCCGGTGGTCTCGGACGCCCCCGCGGGCATCGCCGCGACGAGCGCACCCAGGGTGGCGATCCCCGCGCCGGCGGCGAGTATCCGCCGGGCCGCTCGGTTCTTCTGCGGTGTCGCTGACATCTGTCCCCTTGTGATTCAGCGTGTCTCTTGTGTGGCCAGCGCAAGTCTGGCCAGCGCAGCCTAGGGTCAACGCGCGTAGCGCAACAGGGGGGAGCGGGTTACGAGCTGGTTGCCTTTGAGGACGGCGGGGCCGCCCGGGCGTCTCGGCGGGGGAGGGAGCCGGCGCCGGGGCCGACGGCGGCGCGGTCACCGATCGGGGTGGTGCGAGAGGCCGCTGGCCCGGTCGCCGTCGGCCCGGCCGCCCTCCGCCGTACGCTCGTACGTATGACGACTGACGCACCAGCAGCCCTTGAGCCAGGACGGCAGATCCACACCCTCGACGAGCTCGGCCCGGACCAGGTCGAGCAGGTCAACGACCTGCTCGCGGCGGCCGCCCGCGCCGACGGCATGCAGGCCGTGTCCGAGCAGGGCCGGCTGTATCTGCGCGGCGGCCGGCGCGAGGGCGTACGGCACTTCCTGCTGACCGTCGGCTCCCAGCTTCTCGGATACGCCCAGTTGGAGGACACCGACCCGGTGGAGGCGCCGGCCGCCGAGCTGGTCGTCCACCCCGCGCACCGCGGCCGCGGCCACGGCCGGGCGCTCGGCGCCGCGCTCCTGGCCGCGACCGGGAAGCGGCTGCGCGTCTGGGCGCACGGCGGCAAGTCCGCGGCCCGCCATCTCGCGCAGGTGCTCGGCCTGACCCTGTTCCGCGAACTGCGCCAGCTGCGCCGCCCCTTGAGTCCGCTGAACATCCCCGAGCCTTCACTCCCCGAGGGCG
The DNA here is from genome assembly GCF_055577795.1 of Streptomyces sp. NPDC033174. Lineage (NCBI taxonomy): Bacteria > Bacillati > Actinomycetota > Actinomycetes > Kitasatosporales > Streptomycetaceae > Streptomyces > Streptomyces sp. NPDC033174. Next base: position 30,598 of record NZ_JBVIPQ010000012.1, on the reverse strand, counting down.
TCACCGTGCGCACCTTCGTACCCGGCCAGGACGACGCCGCGTGGCTCGAGGTCAACGCGGCCGCCTTCGCCCACCACCCGGAGCAGGGCTCCCTGACCCAGCGGGACCTGGACGACCGCAAGGCGGAGCCATGGTTCGACCCGAAGGGCTTCTTCCTGGCGGAGAAGGACGGCGGGCTCATCGGTTTCCACTGGACGAAGGTGCACGCCGAGGATCGGCTCGGCGAGGTCTATGTGGTCGGCATCAGCCCGGACGCGCAGGGCAGCGGCCTCGGCAAGGCACTGACGGCGATCGGGCTGCGGCATCTGGCGGCGCAGGGGCTGCCGACGGCGATGCTGTACGTGGACGCCGACAACACGGCGGCGGTGACGGTGTACGAGCGGCTGGGTTTCGTGACGCACGAGGTCGACCTGATGTACCGCACCGAGTCCTGAACCGGTGATTCCGGCACGCTGACGCCGCGACGGCAACTCGAGCCGACGAGGGGGCGGTTGACACCGCCCCCTCTTTTGCACCACCCTTTCACTACTCAATTAGTGAAAGGGCGGTGCAAGGGATCGTGGTCGAATACCGCATCGACCGGCGCAGCGGCGTCGCCACCTACCTCCAGATCGTCCAGCAGACCAAACAGGCCCTGCGCCTCGGCCTGCTGGAACCCGGCGACAGACTGCCCACCGCCCGCGAGGTCGTCGAGGCGACGGCCATCAACCCGAACACCGTGCTCAAGGCCTACCGCGAACTGGAACGCGAGGGCCTCGTGGAGGCTCGCCGCGGCCTCGGCACCTTCGTACGGAAAACCCTGGGCAGCGCCCCGGTCGACTCCCCGCTCCGCTCCGAACTCGACGCCTGGGCCCTGCGAGCCCGCGCGTCCGGACTCGAACGGGACGACGTGGCCGCGCTCTTCACTTCCGTACTCGACGCACACTTCAAGGGGGACGACGACCAGTGACCGCATCGGCCATCGAGGCGCACAGCCTCGGCAAACGCTACGGACGACGGCGCGGATGGGCGCTCAGGGACTGCTCCTTCCGGCTCCCCGCCGGCCGCGTCTGCGCCCTCGTCGGACCCAACGGCGCCGGAAAGTCCACGCTGCTCGCCCTCGCCGCGGGCCTGCTGCGGCCCACCGAGGGCACCCTCCGCGCCCCGGCGCGCGAGCGGCTGGCGTACGTCGCCCAGGCCAAACCGCTCTACCCCCAGCTGACGGTCGACGAGACGCTCAGGATGGGCCGCGAACTCAACCCGGGCCACTGGGACGAGACGACCGCCCGGCGGATCGTGGACGACGGCCGCCTGGAACCGGCCGCCCGGATCCGTACGCTCTCCGGCGGCCAGCGCACCCGCGTCGCGCTCGCCCTCGCCCTCGGCAAGCGCCCCGAACTGCTGCTGCTCGACGAACCGATGGCCGACCTCGACCCGCTGGCACGCCACCAGCTCATGGGCACCCTCATGGCCGACGCCGCCGAACGCGGCACCACGGTCGTGATGTCCTCGCACATCCTCACCGAGCTGGAGGGCGCCTGCGACTACCTCCTCCTCGTCGACGGCGGCCACATCCGCCTCGGCGGCGGCATCGACGACATCCTCGCCGCCCACACCCTGTTGACCGGCCCGGTCGCCGACCTCACCCCGCACACGGTCGTCGAAGCCCGTACGACGGGCCGCCAGCTCACCGCGCTCATACGGCCCGAGGGCACGGTCGAGGGCCCCTGGCAGACCACCGAACCCTCCCTGGAGGAGCTGTTGCTGGCCCATCTGCGCTCCCCCGAGGCGCCCGTCCTGCTGACGCCCAGCGCGGAGGCGGTGAAGACGGCATGAGCACGATCACCCTGAAGGGACCGGAGTGGGTCACCGTACGCCAGCACCGGCGTGCGCTGTGGTGCGCCCTCGCCCTCGTGGCCCTCGCCGCTGCCGCGCTGATCACCTCACGGCTGTGGGCGGACAGCGCCCAGGAGGCACTGCGGGCGGCCGGTTGCGCCGTGAACAGCACCGAACAGTCCTGCTTCCAGCCCGCCCGCGACTACACGGACACCCGGTGGTTCGCCCACCTCCTGATCGAGTACACCGCGCTCGGCATGCTCGTCCTGCCCGGTGTCGTCGGCGCGTTCGTGGCGGGCCCGATGATCGCCCGCGAGCTGGAGAGCGGCACCCACGCCCTGGCGTGGACCCAGTCCATCACCCCGGCGCGCTGGCTCGTCGCCAAGCTGGCCGTGCCCGCCGTGTGCGTCCTCTCCGGCGTCTCGCTGCTGAGCCTGCTCTTCCACTGGTCCTGGTCGACCGGACCGTCCAACGACGTCCCCTCGTACTGGTACGAGCCCAGCATGTTCGTCTCGTACGGCACCGTGCCGGTGGCCCACGCCCTGCTCGGCCTCGCCGTCGGAACGCTCACCGGCCTGCTCGTACGCCGGACGGTGGCCGCGATGAGCTGCACCGCGCTGCTCACCGGTCTGCTCCTGGCCGCCTTCGCCGCCGTACGCGCCGGGCTCTGGCCCGTCCAGACGCTGACGGGCCACGATCTGTCCCCCCGGGGGAACGCCTGGCAACTGAGCAGCGGCATGCTCACCGCCTCCGGGGAGCGGCTCCTCTGGAAGGACTGCTGGGCCGCCGTGCGGCCGGACCGGGGCGCGAACGACTGCATGGCGTCACGCCGCGGGGTCGTCGGGTTCCTCGACGTCCATCCCGCGTCGCACTACTGGCCGCTCCAGCTGGTGGAGACGGGCATCGCGCTGGCGCTCGCGGCTCTGGCCGTCTTCGCGGCGTTCAGGGTGCTGCGGGCGCGGCACGCGTGAGGGGGCAACGGGGCGGGCCCGGGGGGCGCTGGGGCACCTCGGGGGCCCGCCCCGATATCCCGCACGTCATGTGACCGTTACCGGCCATTCAGACACGCTTGCGACGCTCACTGAATGAAGCCCGCCGTGTCCGCGCTCCCCAAGGGGAGACTTCCCTCCACCACGGCCCGCTCCGACGCGCCCGACCACCCCTTCGCGCGGAAGAATAGGGCCATGAGCCAGCAGCCCGCCGAGGTCCCGGTCCAGTCGTCCCCTTCCGTCGCCGCCCAGCCCTCCGTCGGCTCCATAGCCGCGCACCGGCCCCACACCGTGGCCACCGGGCCGACCAACGGCCTGGAGCCGGACATCGACGCCGATCTCGACGCGTACGAGGAGGACGGCTTCGACGCCGAGCTCCCCCAGGGCCGCTTCCTCGACCGCGAACGCAGCTGGCTCGCCTTCAACGAGCGGGTGCTGGAACTCGCCGAGGACCCGGCGACCCCGCTCCTCGAGAGGGCGAACTTCCTCGCGATCTTCGCGTCGAACCTGGACGAGTTCTTCATGGTCCGCGTGGCCGGTCTCAAGCGCCGCATCGCCACCGGCGTCGCGACGCGGTCCGCGTCCGGCCTGCAGCCCCGCGAGGTCCTGGAGCAGATCTGGACCCGCTCGCGCGAGCTCATGGCCCGGCACGCCGCGTGCTTCCAGCAGGACATCGCGCCCGCACTCGCCGACGAAGGCGTCCACCTCATCCGCTGGCCCGAGCTGACCGAGAGCGAGCAGGCCCGGCTGTTCACGCTCTTCCGGCAGCAGATCTTCCCGGTCCTCACCCCCCTCGCGGTGGACCCGGCGCACCCCTTCCCGTACATTTCCGGGCTCTCGCTCAACCTGGCCGTGGTCGTCCGCAACCCGGTCAGCGGCCACCGCCACTTCGCCCGCGTGAAGGTCCCGCCGCTGCTCTCCCGGTTCCTGGAGGCCTCCCCCCAGCGGTACGTGCCCCTGGAGGACGTCATCGCGGCGCACCTCGAGGAGCTCTTCCCGGGAATGGAAGTGCTGGCCCACCACATGTTCCGGGTGACCCGGAACGAGGACCTGGAGGTCGAGGAGGACGACGCCGAGAACCTCCTGCAGGCCCTGGAGAAGGAGCTCATGCGGCGCCGGTTCGGACCGCCGGTGCGCCTGGAGGTCGAGGAGTCCATCGACCCGTACGTCCTCGACCTGCTCGTACGCGAACTGAAGGTCTCCGACGCCGAGGTGTACCCGCTGCCCGGGCCGCTCGATCTCACCGGCCTGTTCGGCATCGCGGCGCTGGACCGGCCGGAGCTGAAGTTCCCGAAGTTCATCGCCGGCACCCACCGGGACCTGGCCGAGGTCGAGTCCGCCTCGGCCCCGGACATCTTCGCGGCGCTGCGCGAGCGGGACGTCCTGCTGCACCACCCGTACGACTCGTTCTCCACCTCCGTCCAGGCGTTCCTGGAGCAGGCGGCGGCCGACCCGGACGTCCTCGCGATCAAGCAGACGCTGTACCGGACCTCCGGCGACTCCCCGATAGTCGACGCTCTGATCGACGCGGCCGAGTCGGGCAAGCAGGTCCTCGTCCTCGTCGAGATCAAGGCCCGCTTCGACGAACAGGCCAACATCAAGTGGGCCAGGAAGCTGGAGGAGTCCGGCTGCCACGTCGTCTACGGCCTGGTCGGCCTGAAGACGCACTGCAAGCTGTCGCTGGTGGTCCGCCAGGAGGGCGAGACCCTGCGCCGCTACTCCCATGTCGGGACCGGCAACTACCACCCCAAGACGGCCCGCCTCTACGAGGACCTGGGGCTGCTCACCGCCGACCCGCAGGTCGGCGCGGACCTCTCCGACCTCTTCAACCGGCTCTCCGGCTACTCGCGCCGCGAGACCTACCGGCGTCTGCTCACCGCCCCCAAGTCCCTGCGCGACGGGCTGGTCTCCCGGATCAACAAGGAGGTCACCCACCACCGCGCCGGGCGCCCGGCCTACGTCCGCATCAAGGTCAACTCGCTGGTCGACGAGGCCATCATCGACGCCTGCTACCGCGCGGCCCAGGCCGGTGTACCGGTGGACATCTGGGTCCGCGGCATCTGCGCCGTACGCCCCGGAGTCCCCGGCCTCTCCGAGAACATCCGGGTCCGCTCGATCCTCGGCCGCTTCCTGGAACACTCCCGGATCTTCGCCTTCGGCAACGGCGGCGAGCCCGAAGTCTGGCTGGGCAGCGCCGACATGATGCACCGGAACCTGGACCGGCGGATAGAAGCCCTGGTCCGCGTCTCCGACCCGGCCCACCGCGTCTCGCTCACGCGGCTGCTGGAGACCGGGATGTCCGACACCACCTCGTCCTGGCACCTGGGCCCGGACGGCAACTGGACACGGCACGCCCACGACGCGGAGGGCCAGCCGCTGCGACATGTCCAGGCGATGCTCATAGACGCGCGGAGGCGCCGGCGTGCACAGCCCTGAATACACGCGTGACGTGACGGCGGGGGAGGTCCTGGCGCCGTATCTCCACGCACAGGCGGCCGCCTTCCTGCGGAGCCTGCGGCTCCACGCGGAGGCCGGCGCGAACACGTCGGCCGCGGAACAGGCCACCCGGGCGCTGCGGGGCGCGGCGCGGCGGATCAGCGGAACACTGCACACGTTCCGCCCGCTGCTGGAGGCGTCCTGGGCGGACCACCTGCGCTCCGAACTCGCCTGGCTGTCCGGCACCCTCGCCCTCGAGCACGCCTGCACGTCCCGGCTCGTCCGACTGGTGGACGCGCTGTCCCGCCTCTCGGGCGGGGGCGGAGCCGTGCCCGTCGCCCGGGGAGCGGACAGCGGCGGACTGACCGTGGGCGCCGCGCGGGCCGGGGCGCTCCTCGAACGGCAGCTGACACTCGCCCGAACGCGCGCGCACTCGGCGGCGCTCCAGGCCCTCGGCTCGTCCCGCTTCCACGCGGTCGCGGACGCGGTCGCGCTGCTCGCCTCCGAGGTCCCGCTCGGCCCGGCGGCGGCGGCCCCCGCCCCGGAAATCCTCGACCTGCCGGCCGAAACGGTCGAACGGCGGCTCCTCGACGCGGTGGCGGCGCTTCCGCTGGGCCGCGCCGCGCATCCTTACAACGCGGACGCCCTGGCGCTGTCGGCCGGGGAGAGCCAGGACGCGCCCTGGCACCAGACACGGCTGCTGCTGCGGCTCCACCGGTACGCGGAGGAGGTCCGCACCGGCGGCGGTCCGGACCCCGTGCTGTACGAGGCCGGGCGCGCCCTCGACCGCCACCGCGACGCCTCGGACGCGGCGTCGGCGGCCTCGACGGCGGCCCGCACCCCTCGCATCGCCCCGGCCACCGCCTACGCCCTCGGGGTCCTCCACGCCGACCAGCGCCACGAGGTCGAGGCGGCCCGCTTCGCCTTCCAGCACGCCTGGCGGCAGCGCGCGACGGTCGCGGTCCCATGACGGTCCTGGCGGCGGGGTGCGTGCTGTGGCGGCGCTCGCCGTACGGGGACGGCGGCATCGAGATCGGTCTCGTGCACCGGCCGAAGTACGACGACTGGTCCCTGCCGAAGGGCAAGCTGAAGCGCGGCGAGGACGCGCGGACGGCGGCACTCCGCGAGGTCCTGGAGGAAACGGGCCACACCTGCACCCTCGGCTCCCGCCTCCCGACCGCCCGCTATCTGGCGAACGGCCACCGGAAGGAGGTCTCCTACTGGGCGGCGGAATCGACGGGCGGCACCTTCATCCCCACCACGGAGGTCGACCGCCTCCTCTGGCTTCCCCCTTCGGCAGCCCACCACCGCCTGACCCACTCCCGCGACCGGCCCCTGGTGGACGCGCTGCTGAGGACCCTGCCGTCGGCCTAGCCCGGCGCCGGGGCCGCGCGCGGGGCCGCGAGGGGCCCCGCGCACCACCTCACCGCAGCTTCCGGCACGGTTCACTTCCCGTTCATCCTTCCCCGTCGGCCGCTTCACCTGTTCTGCCTAATTTCGGCCTTACACGGTGCCCGGCAATGCGCCGCACCCACCACCCCGACACACGCCGCCGTACAACGTCAGGACACAGGTCCACGGCAGGCGGCTTCTGGAAGGAACACCCGAAAGTGAAGCTTTCGCGGAAGAACGGGCTTCGCGCCACTGCGGTCGGTGCCCTTGTCGTCTCCGGCGCCCTGGCCCTCACGGCGTGTGGTTCGGACAACAACACGGGCACCAAGGACGGCGGCACCAAGACCTCCGCCGCCTCGAACATCAAGTGCGACGGCGCCAAGGGCCAGCTCCTGGCCGCCGGTTCCACCGCGCAGAAGAACGCCATGGACCTCTGGGTCAAGAACTTCCAGGCGGCCTGCTCCGGCGTCGAGGTCAACTACCAGGCCATCGGCTCCGGCGGCGGCATCACCAAGTTCAACCAGGGCCAGGTCGCCCTCGCCGGCTCCGACTCCGCCCTGAAGGAGGAGGAGGTCGCCGCCTCGCAGAAGATCTGCAAGGGCGGCAAGGGCATCAACCTCCCCATGGTCGGCGGCCCCATCGCCATCGGTTACAAGCTCGACGGCGTGGACAACCTCGTCCTCGACGCCCCCACCCTCGCCAAGATCTTCGACGACAAGATCAAGAAGTGGAACGACGAGGCGATCGCCAAGCTCAACCCCGGCGTGAAGCTCCCCGACACCGCCATCCAGGCCTTCCACCGCTCCGACGAGTCCGGCACCACCCAGAACCTGGGCAAGTACCTGAGCCAGGCCGCCCCGGCCGACTGGAAGCACGACCCGAAGTCGAAGTCGTGGCCCGCCCAGGGTGGCCAGGCCGCCAACGGCTCCTCCGGTGTCGCCTCCGCGGTCAAGGACGCCAACGGCGCGATCGGCTACTTCGAGCTCTCCTACGCGACCGCCGGCAAGATCAGCACGGTCAAGGTGAACACCGGCGCCGCCGCCCCGGTCGAGGCCACCACGGCCAACGCCTCCAAGGCCATCGCCGCCGCCAAGGTCAAGGGCACGGGCAACGACCTGGCCCTGAGCCTCGACTACGCGACGAAGGCCGAGGGCGCCTACCCGATCATCCTGGTGACGTACGAGATCGCCTGCGACAAGGGCAACAAGGCGGAGAACCTGCCGACCCTGAAGGCGTTCCTGACCTACACCGCCGGCGAGGACGGCCAGAAGGTCCTCTCCGAGGCCGGCTACGCCCCGCTCCCGGCGGAGATCGCGGCGAAGGTCCGCGCGATCGTCCCCACCCTGTCCTGATCCCTGCCGGGCCGGCCCGTCCACACCCCTGACGGGCCGGCCCGGCATCCGGTGCACCGCCGCCAGGAACCCGTGAGGGTTCCGCAGACCGGAGATTCCGATGGTTACGACGACCAACCAAGTACCACCGCCCAGGCGCTCCGACATACGCGCCGAGCGGTCCAGGAGCACGACCCGCCCCGGTGACCGGATCTTCCTCGGGCTGTCCCGCGGGTCCGGCATCACCCTTCTGGTGATCATGGCCGCGATCGCGGTCTTCCTGACCTACCGCGCCGCCCTCGCCATCTCGAAGGACGACGCGAACTTCCTCACCGCCTCCGAGTGGAACCCGGCGGGCCGGCCCCCGGTCTTCGGCATCGCCGTCCTCGCCTTCGGCACGATCGTCAGCTCGGTCATCGCGATGGCCATCGCCGTGCCGGTCGCCATCGGCATCGCGCTGTTCATCTCGCACTACGCGCCGCGCAGGCTCGCCGGCCCGCTCGCGTACATCGTCGACCTGCTCGCCGCCGTGCCCAGCATCATCTACGGCCTGTGGGGCGCGATCTTCCTCGTGCCGTACCTCGACGGCCTCAACCAGTGGCTCGACGAGTACTTCGGCTGGACGTACGTCTTCGACAAGGCCGGCGAGGGCCTCGCCCGCAACCTCTTCACCGTGGGCATCCTGCTGGCGATCATGATCCTCCCGATCATCACCAACGTCACGCGCGAGGTGTTCCTCCAGGTCCCGAAGATGCACGAGGAGGCCGCCCTCGCCCTCGGCGCCACGCGCTGGGAGGTCATCCGGCTCTCGGTCCTCCCCTTCGGCCGCTCCGGCATCATCAGCGCCTCGATGCTCGGCCTCGGCCGCGCCCTCGGCGAGACCATGGCCGTCGCCGTGGTGCTCTCGCCGAGCTTCGTCATCTCGGCGCACATCCTCGACCCGGGCGGCGGCACCTTCGCCCAGAACATCGCCGCCAAGTTCAACGAGGCCAACGAGTTCGGCCGCGACGCGCTGATCGCCTCCGGTCTGGTGCTCTTCTTCATCACGCTGCTGGTCAACGGCGCGGCCCGATGGATCATCGCGCGGCGCAAGGAGTACTCGGGGGCCGCCGCGTGAACGACGCACGCTCGGCCGCCGTGCCGCGGACAACGCCGAAACCCGCACCCCTGTGCCGCGCGGGCGGAGAAGAGAACGTAAGGGGAGCAGCATGAGCCAGAGCCACGCCGTCCAGGACCGCCCGGTCTCGAGCGCCGTCCGTCACGACCCGCTGCGCCACGCCCGGCTCCCCCGCTGGACCCCGCTCGCCATCGCCGCCGGATCGATCGCGGCCGGCGTCGGACTCGGCCTCGCCGCGGGCTGGCACAGCCGCGTGCAGTGGGGCATGATCGCCGCCCTGATCTTCGTCGCCGCGACCTACCTGATCACCGCCAAGGTGGAAGGCGGCCGCCAGGCCAAGGACCGGGTCGCCACCAGCCTCGTCTGGGTGTGCTTCGTCCTCGCCGTCGTACCGCTGCTGTCCCTCGGCTGGGTCACCATCAGCAAGGGCCTGGAGGTCCTCGACCCGTACTTCCTCGGCCACTCGATGAACGGCGTCCTCGACGCCGAGACCGGCGGCGGCATCTACCACGCGTTGCTCGGCACCATCGAGCAGGTCGGCATCGCGACCCTGATCGCCGCGCCGATCGGCATGCTGACCGCCGTGTATCTCGTCGAGTACGGACGCGGGAAGCTCTCCCAGGCCGTCACCTTCTTCGTCGACGTGATGACGGGCATCCCCTCGATCGTCGCGGGCCTCTTCATCCTGGCCACCTGGAATCTGATGCTGGGCTTCGGGCCCTCCGGATTCGCCGGCGCGATGGCCCTGGCCATCCTGATGATGCCGGTGGTCGTCCGCTCCACCGAGGAGATGCTCAAGCTCGTTCCCAACGAGCTGCGCGAGGCCTCCCTCGCCCTGGGCGTGCCGAAGTGGCGAACGATCCTGAAGGTCGTCCTGCCCACCGCGATCGGCGGCATCACCACGGGCGTCATGCTCGCGGTCGCCCGCATCACCGGTGAGACGGCCCCCGTGCTGCTCCTGGTGTTCGGTACGAAGCTGATCAACCCGAACCCCTTCGAAGGCGCCCAGGCCTCCCTGCCGCTGTACGTCTACGAGCAGTACGCAGTGGGCACCGACTCATCGGTCGCCCGCGCCTGGGCAGCCGCCCTCGTGCTGATCGCCTTCGTCATGCTCCTCAATCTGGTGGCCCGCGGCATCGCCCGCTGGAAGGCCCCGAAGACCGGCCGCTGACGCGGTCAATTGGAAGTGATTCACATGGCCAAGCGAATCGACGTCAGCGGCCTCTCCGCCTACTACGGCGCCCACAAGGCGATCGACGACATCTCGATGACCGTCGAGCCCCGCTCGGTGACGGCCTTCATCGGCCCCTCCGGCTGCGGCAAGTCCACGTTCCTGCGCACCCTGAACCGGATGCACGAGGTCACCCCCGGGGGCCGCGTCGAGGGCAAGGTGATGTTGGACGACGAGAACCTGTACGGCTCCCACGTCGACCCGGTCGCCGTCCGCCGCACGGTCGGCATGGTCTTCCAGCGCCCGAACCCGTTCCCGACCATGTCGATCTTCGACAATGTCGCGGCGGGCCTGCGGCTGAACGGCAAGTACCGCAAGAGCGAGCTCACCGACATCGTCGAGCGGTCCCTCAAGGGCGCGAACCTCTGGAACGAGGTCAAGGACCGGCTCAACAAGCCCGGCTCCGGTCTCTCCGGCGGCCAGCAGCAGCGTCTGTGCATCGCCCGCGCGATCGCGGTCGAGCCGGACGTGCTGCTCATGGACGAGCCCTGCTCGGCGCTCGACCCGATCTCGACGCTCGCGATCGAGGACCTGATCGGGGAGCTGAAGGAGCGCTTCACGATCGTCATCGTGACGCACAACATGCAGCAGGCGGCGCGCGTCTCGGACCGTACTGCGTTCTTCAACCTGGCGGCCGTGGGCCAGCCGGGCAAGCTCATCGAGTTGGACGACACCGAGCGGATCTTCTCGAACCCGTCCGTCCAGGCGACCGAGGACTACATCTCCGGCCGCTTCGGATAGACGCAAGGGACTTGCAGTGCTGCATGGCGGTGCCACTGCAAGGCGAAGGGCCCGCCCCCTCTCCCGGGGGCGGGCCCATCTCGTTCTCAGGTCCGTACTGCCGAACGGCGCGCCTAGCCGAAGAACAGCTGCACCACGAAGTAGCTCACCGCCGCCACGACCGCTGCCGCCGGCATCGTGATGAACCAGCCCATCACGATGTTCTTGGCGACACCCCAGCGCACCGCGCGGGAGCCCTTCGTCGAGCCCACACCCATGATCGCCGAGGTGATCACATGCGTCGTCGAGATCGGCGCGTGGAACATGAACGACGCCGTGTACATCACGGACGCCGCCGTCGTCTCCGCGGCGAAGCCCTGCGGCGGGTCCAGTTCGATGATGCGGCGGCCCAGCGTCCGCATGATGCGCCAGCCGCCCGCGTACGTACCCAGCGACAGCGTCAGCGCACACGCGACCTTGACCCAGATCGGAATGGCGTCGGCCGCGGTCTGCACATCGGCGATGACCAGGGCCATCACCACGATGCCCATGGTCTTCTGCGCGTCCTGGAGGCCGTGTCCGAGCGCCATGCCCGCCGCCGAGACGGTCTGGGCGATCCGGAAGCCCCGCTTCGCCTTGCTCGGGTTGGCCTTACGGAAGATCCAGAGGATCGCCACCATCACCAGGTAGCCGAGGATGAGCCCGACGAACGGCGAGACGAACATCGGGATGACGACCTTCTCCAGGACGCCGGTCCAGATCACCTCGGTGCCGCCCGCGAGCGCCGCGCCCACCATGCCGCCGAACAGCGCGTGGGAGGACGACGAGGGCAGCCCGAAGTACCAGGTGACCAGGTTCCAGACGATCGCGCCGATCAGCGCGGCGAAGAGGATGCCCATCCCCTTCGAGCCCTCGGGCGTCTCGATCAGGCCCTTGCTGACGGTCTTGGCGACCCCGCTGCCCAGGAAGGCACCGGCGAGGTTCATCACGGCCGCCATGGCGAGCGCCGCCCGCGGGGTCAGCGCCCGCGTCGAGACCGAGGTCGCGATGGCGTTCGCCGAGTCGTGGAAGCCGTTCGTATATGTGAAGCCGAGCGCGACACCGATGGTCACGATCAGCGCGAAGGTGTCCACGAAGCCTCAGGACTCCTTGACCGCGATGGTCTCCACCGTGTTGGCCACGTGCTCGAACGCGTCGGCCGCCTCCTCGAGCACATCCACGATCTGCTTGAGCTTGAGCACCTCGATGGCGTCGTACTTGCCGTTGAAGAGCGTCGCGAGCAGCTTGCGGTGCACCTGGTCGGCCTGGTTCTCGAGGCGGTTGACCTCGATCCAGTAGTCGGTGAGGTTGTCCATGGTTCGCAGGTGCGGCATGGCCTCGGCGGTGAGCTCGGCGGCCCGCGCCAGCACCTCGATCTGCTGCTCGACGCCCTTGGGCAGTTCCTCGACGTTGTAGAGGACGACCAGGTCGACGGCCTCCTCCATGAAGTCCATGATGTCGTCGAGGGACGAGGCGAGCTTGTAGATGTCCTCGCGGTCGAACGGCGTGATGAACGAGGAGTTCAGCTGGTGGAAGATCGCGTGGGTGGCATCGTCCCCCGCGTGTTCCGCCGCCCGCATCCGCTCCGCGATCTCGGCCCTGGCGGAAGCATCCGCACCGAGCAGTTCCATCAGGAGCTTCGAGCCCGTGACGATGTTGTCCGCGGACGCGGCGAACATGTCGTAGAAGCTCGTCTCCCTGGGGGTCAGACGAAATCGCACGTGGGGTCCTCGGGGTGCATGGGTTTCGGTCAGGCTGATGCTAGGCGCATCATCCGGCCACGGCTAACCGGCGTCCCTTCAGTGTCGCCCATCAGGCACAGTGTTCCGCACGGGCCCCCGCAGCGATAGGCGGGGATCGGTACCATATACCCACGCGGGGTATACACACCCTTTCTGGACAACGGGAGGACGCGATGACGACCACCGAGGCGACCGGCCCCACGGTCACGGACGAGGTCACCGAGGTCACGGGCGCGGCGGCCGACCACGACCACGGTGTGCACGGGTACCACAAGCAGAAGGACGAGCACCTCAAGCGTCTGCGCCGGATCGAGGGGCAGATCCGCGGCCTGCAGCGGATGGTCGACGAGGACGTCTACTGCATCGACATACTCACCCAGGTCTCGGCGTCCACGAAGGCGCTGCAGTCCTTCGCGCTGCAGCTCCTGGAGGAGCATTTGCGCCACTGCGTCGCGGACGCGGCGCTCAAGGGCGGCGACGAGATCGAGGCGAAGGTCGAGGAGGCCACCAAGGCCATCGCCCGCATGATGCGCACCTGAGCCGCCCGGTCGGCCCGGGCGGCGCGGACCTCAGCGCTCGGCCCGGTCGGCGGTCACCTTCAGCACCTCGTCGATACGGTCGGAACTGAGCCGCTCCCCGGCCGCCGCGGCGGCCGCGATCATCAGCTCACCGCACAGCTCGATCTCGGCGAGGGCGACGTGGTCCTGGACGGTTGTCGTACTGGGCGGTGCCACGTGCGTTCACCTCTTCCAGCCGGTGTCGACTTCCTAGCGTAGGGACCGCGGCACACACCGCGCATGGCACGTCCGGACCATTCTTCCGGCCCCACAAGGCCCACCCCGGACCACTGTTTTCCGGCCAAGGCGCCCCATGCCGCCCACACGTGCCGCGGCGGGGCGGTCCCCGCGTCAGGTCTTGATCTTCCCGGCGTAGATGTCCCGCGGATCCGGAAGCCGTACGTCCACCGGGGAGCCGAACGCGTACAGCAGGGTCGTCGACGCGACCGCGACCGAGCGGCCCTGATTGACGAAGCTGAACTGGTGCCGCACCTTGCGCAGCCGCCCCTCCTCGTCGATGTACGCGTCGAACGGCACGCTGTCCTTGGCGAACCCTTTCGCCGCCGCCGCGAGCGCGCCGCGCAGCTGGGGCGACGCGGCCCGCGCGGCGTGGCCGATGTCGGTGGTCCCCCGGTAGTGCCGGACCTTCACGCCCGCGAGCTCCTCCTCGCCGGCGAACGTCACCTGCCGTGCACCGCGCAGCAGTTCGGCGGCGGCCGCCGGGTCGGTGGCGCCCCCGGTGACCAGGTTGCCGTCCTCCAGGGTCGTCGTGTCGATCCGGACCCACTTGTCGTCGGGGACGCCCGCCCCGCGGTTCTTCATGTACAGCGCGCCGGGGGCGAGGAGTTCGGTGATGGGCCGGTGTTCGCTGGCCCCGGCGGCGTCCTTGGGAAGGACGACCTTGAGCCGCCCGAGCCGGCGGCGGAAGTCGTAGCCGCCCTCGCCCCGGATGGTGACCCGGGTCCCGCCGGTCGCCATCTCCATGGACGTACGCGCCTTGGAGGTGCCGGACCTGGTCAGCACGTCGGACGCCGCCCGCACCGTCCGGCCGGGGTCCGCCTCGGCGGCGCCGCCCGCTCTGGCCCCGGCCACCTCTCCGGCGCACCCGGCGGCCATCGCCCCCATCACGGCCACAGTGACGGCGAACGCCCCGCCCTTGAGCCTGTGCTGTTGCACCACCATCGCCTGCCAACCCCCAACGCCCGACCGCCGCTTGCCCGAGAGCCCCACCCTTCCCCTGAGCCCTGAGGACCTGGGGACAACCCATCCGGATAACGACTGCCCCGGCTCCCCGTCACGCGGGCGGTGGACGCCGTGGGCCGAGTACCGTGGAAGCGTGCATCAGCAGGCCCCGTCCCACGACAGCCCCGTACACCGGACCACCACCGTCGAACGTGGCTCCTTCTGCCTCGCCCGGTGCAGCTGCGGCTGGACGGGACCCGCCCGCCGCTCGCGCGACCGTGCCCGCACGGACGCGGCGCAGCACCACGAGCCGGGCGCCTGAGGACGCGGCCGGGCGGCCAGAACCGCCACGCGGCCGGACAGCGGGTCGGGCGGCGGGCTCGGCAGGGCGCCAGGCAGCGCGCCGTCAGACTGCGGGGGCGGACAGCTGCGTCAGGCCGCGCGCTCGGGCGGCGGCGTCAGGCGTCAGGCCGCGAGGTCGTTCTCGCCGCTGCCGAGGTGGGCCTCGGGGATGTCCAGCGTCTCGGGCCGCTCCAGGGCCGGAGCGCGCCGGGAGCGTACGAGCCGGCCGGCCGTCCCGGAGCGGGCGAGGACCGAGACGAGCGGGGTCAGCAGGGCCAGCGCGACCGGAGCGAGCAGCAGCGCGGCCGCCGTGCCCAGCGCGAAGCCGCCGATGACGTCGGTGGGGTAGTGGACGCCCATGTAGACCCGGCAGAAGCCCTCGGCCAGGGCGAGGCCGATCGCCGCGAGGCCGAACTTCCGGTGCGCGACGAAGACGCCTACGCCCAGCGCCATGGCCAGGGTGGCGTGGTCGCTCACGAAGGAGAAGTCGGTCTTGCCGGCCACGAGGACCTCAAGGCCCTCGTGGTCCAGGAACGGGCGGGGCCGTTCCACGAAACCGCGGATGGGAATGTTGATCAGCAGGGCGATGCCGGCCGCGAGCGGCGCCCAGACCAGCCCGGCGACGGCGCTCACCGAGTCGGACGGCGTGCCGCGCCGGCGGACGCTCCACCAGCACCAGAGCACGACGAGCACCATCGCGAGCATGATTCCGTACTCGCCGACGAACTCCATGACCCGGTCGAACCACGACGGAGCGCTGCGCGCCAGCCCGTTGATGTCGTAGAGCAGGCCGACATCGGGGTTCGAACCGTCCGATGCGAGTCCAGCCATCTGCTGAGGCCCCTTGCCTTGTCGCCTGCGGCGGCGCACGTCCGTGTGCGCCGCGCTTCCAACCCCCGTGTCCGTGCGGTCAGTACTGCGCGGTCAGTCGCATGGTCATATGCGGCTGTCCCAGACCAGGGAACGACCCGCTCGAGGGGTACGTTCCACTCTCCACCGAACGATCACCATGACGTTATCGAAGAGTGACACATCGTCGCAGTTCAGGGCCTCGGCTCAACGGAGGGTTCCAGCCATCGCCGACACCGCGTCAGATGGCCGCCGGGTGCCCGCCGACCGGTCGTCAGACCCGGGGCCTGGCGGGCGGCAGGGCCGCCGCGCCGTCCTTGGTGACCCGGGTCGCCCCGAAGTAGTCCGGTGTGTCGATCTTGTCGAACCGGATGACGGCCCCGGTGTACGGCGCGTTGATCATGTAACCCCCGCCGACGTAGAGCCCGACGTGCCGGATCGCGCGCGAGTTCGTCAGATCGTCGGAGAAGAACACCAGATCGCCCGGGAGCAGCTCGTCACGGGACGGGTGCGGTCCCGCGTTGTACTGGTCGTTGGCGACACGCGGCAGTTCGACGTCCACCGTCCGGTACGCCGCCTGCGTCAGCCCCGAACAGTCGAACCGGCCACCCTGCTCCGGCGTCCCGTTGCCGCCCCACAGATAGGGCGTCCCGAGCTTCTTCTGCGCGAAGTAGATGGCCCCGGCCGCCTGCCGCGACGGGTCCACCCTTCCGACGGGCCGCGCGAAGCTCTTCTCCAGGGTCCTGATGATCCTGACGTAGTTCTGCGTCTCGCTGATGCGCGGCACCCCGCCGGACTTGATGACCCGGTACGCCCCCGCGTTGTACGCGGCGAGCATGTTGTCCGTCGGATCGCCGGGCACCTTCCTCACGTACTGGGCGAGCTCGCAGTCGTACGAGGCGGCCGACGGAATCGCGTCGTTCGGGTCCCACACATCGCGGTCCCCGTCCTTGTCCCCGTCGATGCCGTGCCCGGCCCAGGTGCCGGGGATGAACTGGGCGATGCCCTGGGCGTTGGCCGGGCTGGTGATCTTCGGATTCCAGCCGCTCTCCTGGTACAGCTGCGCGGCGAGGAGGGCAGGATTGATGGCGGGACAGAGGTTCCCCCACCGCTGCACCAGCGCCTGGTACGCGGCCGGCACGGACCCCTTGGCCAGGCCCACGGAACCGTTCTTCCCGGTGCCCGCGCCGCCGATGAGGCCGGCGGCGGCGGAGTACGTACCGACGACCAGCAGCCCGACGAAGCTCAGGCAGACCCCGAAGGACACCGCGGCGACGAGCCAGGCCTTACGCACCGTCAACCACCCCTCGGGTCTTGGCAGTCCACCGCCCGTCAGTCTAGGTGTCGGAGCCCCTCTTGAGGGGAGGTCGGCCGATTCGTGCCGGTCACCGGGCCGGAATGCGCGGGGCGCGGCCCCAAGAGTGCAACAACGACAGTCATTGCCCGGAGTCACCCTCCGTGATACACAGAGTGACCATACGACTCCTCGCACACAACCGGTCCGTCCGTCGCAGGTCAGCGCGGCCGGTTCGGTCAAATGTGCGGTGATCGGGTAAAGAGAGCCGCCAAGTCGGCATACTCGGACGGTTTCATCAGCGAAGATAGGGCGATGACCCATGCCATCAGGCAGGGGGCAACGAACTACCCAACAGGGGCGGTGAGTTACATGTACCTGGCGGCCGAAAAGGGCGACATCACCACCATCATCGGTGGAATCGCCCCGAACTGGGGGCCCTTCGGGAGCCTGGGGAACGAGGCCCGAGTGATGATCGAGGTCGTGATGGCCGTGGCCATCCTGCTCTGTCTCGGTATCGCGATCTGGGGAGCGGCCAAACAGCGCATCGGCGCGACCGCGCTCCGGGACACCTTCAGCGCCGAGCAGGGCAAGGGCCTGATCGTGGCCGGCCTGACCGGCGTCTTCATCATCGGGTCACTGGGGACGCTCTTCACCATCGTGTACGGGATGGCTGTCTAGCCGCCCCGCCAACCCCACTTTCCTCCCGTTCCCACGAGGTTGCGTCTCCCTGATGTCCAGTCACCACACCGCGCCCGCGCGGGAACCAGCACGGCTACCGTCGTACTACCTGCAATCGGTTGAGGGGGCGAACCCGTCATGAGCCTCGGCGACGAGAACGACGGCTTCGACGGCATGGGCGGCGCGGGCCAGACCCGTACGCGCCTCCCCGACGGCGGCACCGGCGACGTCTACGGCGACACCCGCCGCCCGGTCCGCGCGTCGCGGTCGCTGATCACGGTGGTGGGGGTGGTGGTGCTGCTGATCGCGGCCATCGCGTTCGCGAACCGGGGCGGCGGGACACCGGACACACCCGAGACCAACGCGAAGGGCGGCGGGGCGGCACCGACGGCGCCGACGGGGGTGAGACCGGTGGGGTCGGGATTCGCACGGGACGAGCAGGGGGCGCAGAGCGCGGCGGCGAACTACGCGGTGGCGCTCGGATCCGACGGCATGTTCAAGCGGGCCAGCCGCCACACGATCGTGGACACGCTCTACACGGCCACGGCCGCAGCGAAACTGAAGGAACATCAGGACCGGGCCTACTCGGCGGACCTTCTCAAGAAGCTCGGTCTGGACCCCCAGGGGAACCCGCCCAGTGGCAGCACGTTCGTCTCCCGGGTCATTCCCGTGGGAACCAAGGTCGAGGCCTTCTCCGAAAACACGGCGAAGGTCTCCGTCTGGTACACGGGACTGATCGGCATGTCAGGAACCGGTTCCACCGATCCCGTGCGCACCACGTGGAAGACCTGGACCTTCGACCTCCAGTGGGCCAACAACGGCTGGAAGATCACCCAGGATTCGGAACGGGACGGCCCCGCTCCCGTACCCGGTGATGTCGCGGCATCCAGCGCCGACGAGATCAGCAAGGCAGTAGAGGATTTTGGAGGGTTCACTTATGCCCGGTAGTCCTCGCTCCCGCACCTATCCGGTCGTCGCGCTGCTGACGGGAGTGCAGACCGCGGCCTTGCTGTTCGCCGCCCGTGCAACCGCCGCTCCCTCACCGACACCGACCCCTTCCCCCAGCGACAGCAGCGACGTCTGCCGGTACCTCAGCGGCCACGCCAAGCGGTACTGCGAGCAGGGCCAGAACGGGAACCCGGGCACGGGAGGCGGGAACCCAGGGAGCCCGCTCGAACAACTCGACCCCCTCTCCTCCCTCGCCCGCGGCTGCGCCGACGCCGCCGTCTCCATCGTCGACACCCTCTCCAAGGCCGTGAAGGAGACCGCCGACGTCGACTTCACCAACCCCGCCTTCCTCGCCCGCTACGCCGTCGTCTTCGCCGCCGCCACCGTCCTCACCCTCCTCCTGTGGCTGCTCGCCGTCGCCAAGCGCGCCATCCGCGGCGTGCCCCTGGCCACCGCGCTGTCCGAGGCCATCGGCTTCCTCTGGCTCACCGTCCTCGCCTCGGCCTTCACCCCGCTGATCCTCTACACCGTCGTCTCCGCCACCGACGCCGTCACCGAGGTCATCGCCTCCGGCACCGGCAAACAGACCGACGTCTTCTTCGGGTCCTTCAAGGAGGCCCTGCAGAAGGGCGACTCCATCGGCGGCGGGCCCATCATGCTCATCATCGTGTCGCTGGTGACCGTGCTCGCCGCCGGTGTGCTCTATCTGGAGCTGTTCCTGAGGGCCGTCCTGCTCTACGTCGGCGCCCTCCTCGGCGTCGTCGTCTACGCCGGGCTCGTCGACAAGAACATGTGGGGCCACGTCCGCCGCTGGGCCGGAATCATGATCGCCGTCATCCTGGTGAAACCGGTGATCGTGATCGTCCTCGGCCTCGCCGGGGCACTCGCCGCCGACGACGGGCCGAACTCCTTCTCCGCCGTCGTCTCCGGCCTCGCCATCATCCTGCTCGCCATCTTCGCGTCCGCGATGATCTACCGCTTCGTACCCGGATTCGGCGACGAGATCATCGCCTCCCGGAACAACCGCCTCCACCAGGGCGGGGAGAACACGGCCGCCGCCGTCATCTCCTCCCCCGCCGCCCTCGTCTCGCAGGGCATCAAGACCCACAGCAGCCGCGGCCCCCAGGGCGACGGCGGAAGCGCTGGCGGCGGCGGCCGCCCCGTGAACCCGCTCGCCGGGGGCGTGGCGGCGCACAGCTCCCGGACGTCGACGGCCGGGGGCGGGTCCGGCGGCGGAACTGTCCCCTCCGCCGCGCCCCCGCCCCGTAGCGGCAGCCCCGCCGTGGGCACCCCGCACAGCAACCGCAAGAGCACCGGCACAGGTACAGGAAGCACAGGAGGTGGAGGGCGTTGACGACCCAGTCCCAGCCGATCACGCCCCGTCGTACGTATCTCATCGGCCGCGCCCGGCCGAACGCGATCGTCGGCAAGAACCGCGAGACCGGCGAGATCGCGCTGATCATCGCCGGCGCGTTCCTCGGCATGATGAGCGGGCTGCTTGTCCCCGTCCTGTCCGCGCGGATCGTGCTGCTCATGGGGTTCCCGCTGCTCGCACTGGCCGCCGTGTACGTCCCGTACAAGCACCGGACCTTCTACAAGTGGTTCGAGATCAACCGCAGTTACAAGCGCACGCTCAAGCGCGGCACCGCCTACCGCTCCGGCTCCGCCGAGGCGGGCACCCGGCTCGACGGCCGCGAGGTCGAGGTCGGCCCGCCGCCCGGCATCGGCCGCATCGGCTGGCTCGCCGCGCCCTTCGGCCCCGACGAGATCGCCGTACTGCTCCACGCCGACCGCAGGACCGTCACCGCGGCCATCGAGATCGAGGGCCCGGGCGTCGGACTGCGCGACAGCGAGGACCAGGAAGCCCTGGTGGACCGTTTCGGCACCCTCCTCAAGCACGTCGCCAACGGAGACGGCTTCGTGACCCGGCTCCAGATGCTCGCCCGCACCCTCCCCGCCGACCCCGACGCGCACGCCAAGGACGTCGCCCAGCGCGGCGACCACAACGCCCCCGGCTGGCTCCAGGACTCGTACGACCAGCTCCAGTCGATGGTGTCCACCTCCAGCGAGCAGCACCGCGCCTACCTCGTCGCCTGCATGCACTACAGCCGCGAGCTCGCCGCCGAGGGCCAGGCCATGGCCCGCGCCGCTGCCCAGGCCACCGGCCGCCGCAAGCTCGACAAGGACGCCGGGCTCGCCGTCGTCATGGCCCGCGAACTCACCGACATCTGCGCCCGCCTCGCCGAGGCCGACATCCGGGTCCGCCAGCCCCTCGGCCAGAGCCGGCTCGCGTCCCTGGTGCACTCCATGTACGACCCGGACCACCCCATCGACCACATCCAGGCCATGACCAAGCGCAACGCCTGGCCCGCCGAACTCGACGCCATGGAGCCCACCTACCTCCAGGCCAAGACCCGCGAGTCGTCGACCCGCGCGCCCTGGTGCCATGCCACCGCCTGGATCAAGGAGTGGCCGATGACGCCCGTGGGCGTCAACTTCCTCGCCCCGCTGCTCGTCCACACCCCCGATGTGATCCGTACGGTCGCCGTCACCATGGACCTGGAGCCCACCGAGGTCGCCATCGAGCGGATGCTGACCGAGAAGACCAACGACGAGGCCGACGCCTCCCGGGCGGCGAAGATGAACCGGACC
Organism: Streptomyces sp. NPDC033174; assembly: GCF_055577795.1. Taxonomy (NCBI): domain Bacteria; kingdom Bacillati; phylum Actinomycetota; class Actinomycetes; order Kitasatosporales; family Streptomycetaceae; genus Streptomyces; species Streptomyces sp. NPDC033174. Next base: position 9,281 of record NZ_JBVIPQ010000012.1, on the reverse strand, counting down.
GTCGACCCCCGCGACATCGCCGCCCACGGCCGGCTCGACCAGCGGGGTGAAGATCTCGCCAGCGGCGCGGCAGGCGTCAATCTTGTCGGGTACATCACTGTGTCGTCACGTTCGCCCGAGGCCCTGGCCAGGGACAAGCGGACGATCAGGGCCTCGGCCGGCAAGTCGTATCTGAAGCTGGAGTGGTGCGACCGCGAGCACCACCGGGCCTTTGTGAACACCTTGCCGTTCGCGACCGGCATCCGCCGATAGCGCTGATAGGGGCCCTGACTGATGCGAGATCCGCTGTCCCTCCTCACCGAAGCCTTCACCTCCCTCCTCTTCGGCAAGGTGGAGACCACCCGGCTGCCCGTACGGACGTCGACCGGCCAGGCGCAGGCCGTCTATCTGCCGACGGCCGCGCCCGGCCTCGGCGACTCCGGCGTGATCATCGGCCGGGAGGTCTACAGCGGCAAGGGCTACATCTACGACCCGTTCCAGCTGTACGGACAGCAGCTCCCCGCCCCCCACTGGCTGGTACTGGGCGAGTCCGGCAACGGCAAGTCCGCGCTGGAGAAGACGTACGTCCTGCGGCAGTTGCGGTTCAAGGACCGGCAGGTCGTCGTCCTGGACGCCCAGGGCGAGGACGGCGTCGGCGAATGGAACCTCATCGCCCAGGAGCTGGGAATAACCCCCATCCGGCTCGACCCGATGGTCGCCGTCGACGACGGGATCCGGCTCAATCCGCTGGACCCCGCCATCACGGCTACCGGGCAGCTCGCGCTGCTGCGCACCATCATCGAGGTCGCGATGGGCCACGGCCTCGACGAGCGGGCCGGCTTCGCGCTCAAGGTCGCGCACGCCTACGTCGTGCAGACGATCACCGACCGCCAGCCGGTCCTGACCGACATCGTCGAGCAACTGCGCCACCCCGAGGCCGACTCGGCCGAGTCGATGAACGTCGACATAGACGACGTACGGGCCTGGGGCCTGGACGTGGCGCTGGTGCTCGACCGGTTGGTCGACGGTGACCTGCGGGGGATGTTCGACGGGCCGACGACCGTCGGCATCGACCTCGACGCGCCGCTGATCGTCTTCGACCTCTCCCACATCGACCGGAACTCGATCGCCATGCCGATCCTGATGGCGATCGTGGGCGTATGGCTGGAGCACACCTGGATCCGGCCCGACCGCAAGAAGCGCATCTTCCTCGTGGAGGAGGCGTGGCACATCATCAACTCGCCCTTCGTCGCCCAGCTCTTCCAGCGGCTTCTGAAGTTCGGCCGGCGGCTCGGCCTGTCCTTCGTCGCGGTCGTCCACCATCTCTCCGACGTGGTCGACGGGGCCGCGGCGCGGGAGGCCGCCGCGATCCTGAAAATGGCGTCGACCAGAACGATCTACGCCCAGAAGGCGGACGAGGCACGGGCCACCGGCCGGGTCCTCGGTCTGCCCCGCTGGGCGGTCGAGATCATTCCGACGCTGACACCCGGTATCGCGGTGTGGGACGTCAACGGCAATGTCCAGGTCGTCAAACACCTCATCACGGAGACGGAACGACCTTTGGTCTACACCGACCGCGCGATGACCGAGTCCTCGCTCCCGGACCTCCCGGAGGAACTCCAGGCCGCGGAGTGGGAGGCGGAGCAGCGCGCGTCCCTGAGCGAGTCGTCCGAATCGACGGTGGCGTGACATGCCCCCGGCGCACCCCCGAGAGGAACGGGGGATCCCGGACGGCCTGTTGGTGGGGCTCCTCGGGTTCCTGCTCGGCCTGACGGTCATGGTGTGGACGGCCACGGGCCTCGCGGGACTTTTCTCGCACGGCGCGTGGCCGCGGGGCGTGACCTTCGCGCACACCCCGTCCGCGATGCGCGGCCTGCTCTCCCGGCCGCACGACCTGGCGGCCGCCTGGCCCGCCACACCGCCGGGACAGCTCTCCGGGTACGGGTTGTTCTGGGGCCTGTTCATCGGCGAGCTGATGGTGCTGGTGGTCCTGACGGTGTTCGTCCTGGGGACGGTGGCGCGCTGGCGAGCGGTACGGGCGGCGCGCAAGGCCCGTTCGTACGGCACGAAGTACGAAGCCGGGGACGGAAGGGAACAAGGGTCGGAGTACGGGACGGAGTACGCCGCCGCCGGGAGACGGCCGAAGGCGCCGGCACCGCTCCCCGCCCGGGCGTCCGCGTCCGTACCCCTGCAGCCGCAGCCGGTCCACGAAGCGGAGACCACGGCATTGCCGGGACCGGTGCCGGCGCCTACGGCCGTATCCGCACCCGCACCCGCACTCGCGCCCGCGCCCGCGCCGACCCCCGTCGTCCCCTCCCCCCGTGGCGCCCGCCTCCTCTACGGCGACTCCGCCACCCGCCGCCCCGCCGCCCTCCAGGCCATCCGCGACGCGGAGGGAGCCGCCCTCGTGGTCACCTCCGACACGACCCTGTGGTCCGAGACGAAGGACGCCCGGGCCAAGCTCGGCCCCGTCCTCGTCTACGACCCCGGCCACCTCTGCGACACCCCCGCACGTCTGCACTGGTCGCCCGCCACCGGCTGCGAGGACCCCGCCACCGCCGAGGCCCGCGCCGCCGCGCTGCTGGCCCCCGTGCGGCCCCACGCCCGCCTCGACGCGGCCGTCGCCGACGCCGCCGAAACGCTCCTGCGATGCTGGCTGCACGCCGCCGCGGTGGACGCCCGGCCGTTCAAGCAGGTCCACCGCTGGGCCCAGGGCGGCGCGGCCCACGAACCCGTACGTGTCCTGCGTACCCATCCCAAGGCCGCCGGTGGCCAGGCCGGGCTCCTGGAGTCCGCGCTCACCGCACATCCCGAACGGCGGGAGATGGCCCAGGAACTGACGGCGCGGGCGCTGTCCGCGCTGTCGTCGATCCACATCCGGGACGCCTGCACCCCGAATCGAACTGATTCGCTGACGCTGGAATCTTTCATCGACGAGGGGGGCACTCTTTATGTGGTGGGTGAAGCCATCGAGGACCCCCGCACCCACCCCGGCGCGATGCCCCTGCTCACGGCACTCGCCTCCAGCGTGGTCGAGCACGGCCGCCGCATGGCCGTACGGTCATCCGACGGTCGGCTCGACCCACCACTGACGCTGATCCTCGACGACATCGCCGCCGTCGCTCCGCTTCCCCCGCTACCGGAGCTTCTGACGCGGGGCGAGGATCTGGGGCTGCCCGCCCTGGCTCTCCTCCGCTCCCCGGAACAGGCCCGCGCGCGCTGGCCGGAGCCCCTGCCGCAGAACTGACCCTAGGACCCGAGCAGTCGGGCCAGATGGGCGTCGCGCTCGTAGACCTCGGGGGCGTACGCGCGCAGAGCGGCGTCCAACGCCGTGAGCTCCGTACGCGCCACCCGCGGGTCGGTGAACGGCAACGCGACCGCGGCGGCATCCGCCCGCCCCTCCCACCGGAAAGGCACCGGGACGCTCACCCCGGATCCGTCCCGCGGGTGCAAGGAGACCAGCCAGATCAGGTTCGACGCCGACGCGTCCCGCAATTCCACGGTGACCCGTTCGAGCTGGTGCCAGGAGAGATGCCACTCGTGCGTCCAGAAACGGCACGTCAGCCCCCAGTCCCTCACCCCGACCACGTTCACCACGGAGCTCTCGCGCCTGAGCACGGCGATGGCGCCGCCGATCAGCAGGGCCGCGCCCAGCACGGCCAGGCCGAGCACGCCCTCGTTGAGCCCCACGCCGCCCCCCACGATGCCCGCGACGACGGCCACTCCCCCGGGCCCCGAGGGGACCTTCGCGTGGACGCGCACCCGCACATCCACCGGGCGGGCAGGGGTCGTCCGCGCGGCCGGTACGGGCGTGGCACGGGGCTCCGGAACCGGCGCGGCCCGAGCCGTAGGCATCACCCCTCCGCTGAGCAGGTCCAGCAACTCCCCCGCCCGCGGCCTGTGTTCCGGCCGCTTCTCCATGCAGATCTCCACCGCCCCCCGCACCCCCGCCGGCACCCCGTCCAGCCGCGGCACGTCATGCACCACCCGGTACAGCAGCGCCGGTACGCTCCCCTCGCCGAACGGCCCCTCGCCCGTCGCCGCGAAGGCCAGCACCGAGCCCAGCGAGAACATGTCACTGGCCGGACCGACCCGCCCGCCCGACGCCTGCTCCGGTGACATGAACCCCGGCGTGCCGACCACCAGACCCGTGTCCGTGAGCGTCGTCGCGCCCTCCAGTGCCTTGGAGATGCCGAAGTCGATGACGCGCGGCCCGTCCCGGGCGACCAGGATGTTCGACGGCTTGAGGTCCCGGTGGACCAGCCCCACGCCATGAATGGCCTCAAGCGCCTCCGCGAGCCCGGCGGCCAGCGCCCGCACCCCGCTCTCGCCCAAGGGACCCTCGCGCCGCACCAGTTCCGCCAGGTCCGGCGCGTCGATGTAGTCGCTGGCGACCCACGGGGCCGACGCGTCCGGGTCGGCGTCCACGATCGGCGCCGTCCAGAAGCCGCCCACGGCCCGGGCCGCCTCGATCTCGCGCCGGAAGCGTTCCCGGAAGCCGGGGTCGGCGGCGATCTGGGGCCGTACGACCTTCACCGCGAGCCGCCGCCCGCTGCGCGACTCACCGAGATAGACCCGCCCCATCCCGCCTTCGCCGAGCAGACCCGTGAGCCTGTACGGACCCATGGCCGCCGGATCCTCCGCCGTCAGCTGCTCCACCCCGAAACCCCCGACCCTCAAGCCCCGTAGTCGATCTCGTCCGAGTGAAGCAGGGCGGCGATCCCCGGCACCACCCCTCCGCCCGGGAGCGCGTTCGGGGCAGCCCGGGAGCGGCAGGCCCCTACGCGGCCGGCCGCCGGATCTCGTACTCCAGCTCACGCGCCCCGTCGCCGCCCGGCACTGCCTCCGTCACCCCGCTCAGTACGAACCCGAACCGCCGGTAGAAGGCCGACGCCCGCGGATTGTTCTCGTGGACGTACAGCCGCACCCGCTGAATCAGCGGCTCGGGCAGCGACCAGGACCACTCCACCGCCGCCCGGAACAACTCCTCCGTCAGCCCCGTCCCCCGCGCCTGCGGCCGGACCCACACGCCCACCAGATGCGTCTGGTCGACCGTCGCCGCCGAACCGAACCTCACCTCGGCGTCGGGCCGCTCGACGAGGACCGTCACGGTGCCCGCCCAGCTCCCGTCCGGCGCCTCCGCGACGAACTGCCGCGCACCCAAGCTGCCTTCGGCCGCCCCCTCGGCCCGCTCCTTCCAGAAGGCGTCGGGCCGGGTCACGGCCTGCTCGTAGGTGTCCAGGAAGGCGACGGGCGCGGCGGGATCCCTGAGGGAGGTCAGCCTGATCTCGCGGGTCTGCGCCCACTCGTCGGCGCGGATGGGCCGTATGACGTGTTCCATGCCCCGATCCTGACGAACGGGCCCCCGGGAAGCAACGCGATTCCCCGTGCCCCCCGGGGACGGCGTCGTACCCCGGTACTACGGCCCCGCCCGCGCTCCCGCCCACGGTCGGACGATCCGCCCCCGCCCGCTCCGTAGCGTCGACGACATGATCCGCGCATACGAACTCACCAAGCGGTACGGCGACAGAACCGTCGTCCAGGACCTCGACTTCACCGTCCACCCGGGCACCGTCACCGGCTTCCTCGGTCCCAACGGCGCCGGCAAGTCGACGACCATGCGCATGCTGCTCGGCCTGGACGCGCCGACCCGCGGCCGGTCCACCATCGGCGGCCGCGCCTACGCCACCCACCCCGCGCCGCTCACGGAGGTGGGCGCGCTGCTCGAGGCACGCTCGGTGCACCCCGGCCGCACGGCCTTCAACCATCTGACCGCCCTCGCCCTCACCCACGGCATCCCGCGCACCCGCGTCGAACACGTCCTCGACCTCGCCGGCCTGACCGCGGTCGCCCACCGCCGGGTGAAGGGCTTCTCGCTCGGCATGGGCCAGCGCCTCGGCATAGCGGCGGCCCTGCTCGGCGACCCGGCCACGGTCATCCTCGACGAGCCGGTCAACGGCCTCGACCCGGAGGGCGTGCTGTGGATCCGTACCCTGCTGAAATCCCTCGCGGCGGACGGCCGTACGGTCCTCGTCTCCTCGCACCTGATGAGCGAGATGGCACTGACCGCCGACCACTTGGTCGTCATCGGCCGCGGCCGGCTCCTCGCCGACACCACGGTCGCCGCGCTCGTACAGGAGGCGGGCGGCTCCTCCGTCAAGGTCGTCACCCCCGAGGCGGACCGCCTGCGCACCCTGCTCCCCGCCGCCCGGATCACCACCGAGGGCGCCGACACCCTCCGGATCACCGGCCCGGACGCCGCCCACATCGGCCGCACCGCCGCCGCCCACGCCATCGCGCTGCACGAACTCACCCCGCAATCCGTCTCGCTGGAGCAGGCCTTCATGGACCTCACCCAGGACACCGTCGACTACCAGGCCACCACCGACACCCTCACCGGAGCATCGGCATGACGACGACCACCGCCACCCCCGCGCCGTACCGCGTCACACCGTCCCGCGTCCTGCGCTCCGAGTGGCACAAGCTCTGGTCCCTGCGCTCGGGCTGGATCACCCTCCTGTCGTCGGCCGTCCTGACCCTCGGCATCGGGATCGTGATGGCGACGACCTACACCTCGGGCGGCGGCGACGCCGACGTCGACACGGTCGTGCTCGTCCTCTACGGCTCGCTGCTCGGCCAGCTCTGCCTCGTCGTCCTCGGCATCCTGGTCACCGCCGGCGAGTACTCCACCGGCATGATCCGCGCCTCGCTCTCCGCCGTCCCACGCCGCACGCCCGTCCTGTGGGCGAAGGCCGCGGTCTTCACGGCAGCCGCATTCACGGTCTCGCTCACGACCAACCTGGTCACCTTCCTGGTGGCCCAGATCTTCCTCTCCGAGACCGACCAGGCGGCGTCCCTCACCGACCCGGGCGTCCTCGGCGCGATCGCCGGCAACGCCGCCGGCATCACCCTGCTCAGCCTGCTCGCCCTCGGCCTCGGCGCCCTGCTGCGCTCGGTCCCCGGCGCCATCGGTGCCTTCATCGGCTGCGTCATGGTCCTGCCCGAGATCCTGGGAATGCTGCCGTACGACGCCGTGGAGAGCGCCGTCCGCTACTTCCCGACCCAGGCGGCCGGCGCCCTCGGCTCCGCCGGCCCGATCCCGGGGGCCGCCGCCACGGGACCGGCGCTCCTCGCCCTCTGCCTGTGGGCCGCGGCGGCTCTGGCCGTCACAGCCGTTCTTCTGGAGCGCCGGGACGTGTGAGCGGCGAACGGCGAAGATGATCACGTGACCACCGAGAGGAACACGCCCAGTGGGGGCGCCGCGGACCGGGACTGGACCGCGGGCGCCCCACCGCTCAGCCGGTACATCCAGCGCAAGATCCGGCGGGTACGGGCCTTCGACCGCCACCACCCATGGCTCTGGGACGCCCTGTTGACGCTCTTCTGGCTCGTCGCCGCACTGGTGGACGCGTCGGGAGGCTGGCGCCACAACGCCCGCAACCCGGCCGTCCCGGTCTGGCTGGTCGTCACCCTGAGCCTCGGCTTCGCCCTCCCCCTGCTGTGGCGGCGCCGGCGCCCCCTCCCCGTACTCGCCCTCATGGCAGCGCTCGCCGTGGCCAACTCCTGGTCGGGCGCCTTCCTCCAGGCCGCCTTCCTCCAACTCGTCGTCGTCTTCCACATCGCGCTGCGCCTGCCCCTGCGCACCCTGGCCTGGAGCGCCGCGCTGATCGTCCCGCCTCTGGTGGTGGGCGCCGCACGCTACCCCCAAGGCAGCTGGGACCAGCAGATCGTGCCGACGATGTGGGCGTACGCGCTGGTCGCGTTGCTCGGCATCGCCGTCCGCACGCGCCAGGACCACACGGCCGCCCTGGTCGAGCGGGCCCGCCGGCTGGAGGTCGAGCGCGACCAGCAGGCCCAGCTCGCCGCGGCCGCCGAACGCAGGCGCATCGCCCGGGAGATGCACGACATCATCGGCCACCACCTCTCCGTCATCACGGGCCTGGCCGACGGCGGCGCCTACGCGGCCGCGAAAAACCCCCAGCGCGCGAGTCAGGCCCTGACCGCCATCGGCACCACCAGCCGCCAGGCCCTCGACGAACTCCGGCGCCTGCTGGACGTCCTGCGCGACCAGCCGCCCGAGGCCGAACGCGCTCCCCAGCCGACCCTCGACGACCTGGGCGCCCTGATCGACGCCGTACGGAAGGCGGGACTTGCCGTACGTGAGGACTCACGCGGCCTCACCGACGCACCGCCCCTGTCCCCGGGCCGCCAGTTGACGGTCTACCGGGTGGTGCAGGAGGCCCTGACGAACACCCTGAAGCACGCCGGCCCGGACGCGACCGCCGACGTCTCGATCACCTACCGGGCCACGGAGTTGGAGGCCCGCGTCACGGACACCGGCACCACCACCACGACCGCCCCCGCCCGCGGCACCGACCGTGCCACCGACCGCGGCAGACCCGACGACCGGCAGGCCGCTCCAGGTCAGGGGCTCGCGGGAATGCGGGAGCGCGCTTCCCTCTATGACGGCACACTCGAAGCGGGCCCGCTGCCGACCGGCGGCTGGCGCGTACGGCTCCGACTTCCCCTGGAGGAACTCCCCTCGTGACCACCGTGCTCATCGCGGACGACCAGCCGATGCAGCGCTTCGGCTTCCGCATGCTCCTGGAGAGCCAGGACGACATGACGATCGTCGGGGAGGCCGCCAACGGCACCGAGGCCGTCCGCCAGGTCGCCCAACACCACCCGGACGTCGTGCTGATGGACATCCGGATGCCCGGCCTGGACGGCATCGAGGCCACCCGCCGCATCATCGCCACGGGCGCCCGCACCCGCGTCCTGATCGTCACGACCTTCGACCTCGACGAGTACGCCTACGAGGGCCTGCGCGCCGGCGCCAGCGGCTTCCTCATCAAGGACGCCCTGCCGGAGGAGCTTCTCTCCGGGATCCGGGCGGTGGCGAGCGGCGACGCGGTGGTCGCGCCCAGCCTCACCCGCCGGCTCCTGGACGCGTATGTCCAGCACCTGCCCTCGACGCCCGGCGGCCCGGCCGAAACGGACCGCCGGATCGCCGCCCTCACCGAACGGGAGCGGGAAGTCCTCACGGTCATCGGTCAGGGGTGGACGAACACGGAAATAGCCCAGCGGCTCCACCTCGCCGAATCGACAGTGAAGACGCATGTGAGCCGCATTCTGGCGAAGACGGGGGCGCGGGACCGGGTACAAGCGGTCATCCTGGCGTACGACACGCAGTTGGTGACCCGGTCCTGAACGCAGAAAAGCCCCGCACCATAAGGTGCGGGGCTTTCCCACAATGATTGTTCGGCGGCGTCCTACTCTCCCACAGGGTCCCCCCTGCAGTA
>NZ_JBVIPQ010000011.1:131125-192968 GCF_055577795.1 Streptomyces sp. NPDC033174 | reverse complement strand
CGGTTACATTCCGAACCCGGAAGCTAAGCCTTTCAGCGCCGATGGTACTGCAGGGGGGACCCTGTGGGAGAGTAGGACGCCGCCGAACAATCTTTCAGGACCCTTGGTCCCAGCGTTCACGCTGGGACCAAGGGTCCTTTTGTTTTTGCTTTGTATTTCCCGAAGCGCGTCGGATCGCCGACTGCGCGAGAATGACAGCGGTACCCGAAGACAGGAGCCTTCCCCATGTCCCCCAACTCCTCCTCCGACGATCGTCCGGAGCGCGAGCCGCGTCGTGATGACCGGGACCGTGGCGGCTTCCGTGGGCCGCGTCGAGACGACCGGCCGGCCTTCCGTCGGGACGACAGCCGCGGCGACCGTCGTGACGACCGTGGCCCGCGTCGGGACGACGACCGTGGCCGTGGCGGCTACGGTCGGCGCGACGACAACCGTGGCTCCTCGACCGGTGGCGGCGCTGGTTTCCGCCGTGACGACAACCGGGGTTCCTCTGCCGGTGGTGGCGGCGGCTTCCGCCGTGACGACAACCGGGGCCCCTCCTCCGGTGGTGGCTTCCGCCGTGACGACAACCGTGGTGGTGGCGGCTACGGGCGCCCCAGTGGTGGTCCCGACCGTCGTGACGACCGCGGCCCGCGTCGCGATGACAACCGTGGTGGCGGCGCCGGTGGTGGCTTCCGCCGTGACGACAACCGGGGCTCCTCCGGCGGTGGTGGCGGCTACGGCCGCCGTGACGACAACCGTGGCGGCGGCTTCCGCCGCGACGACCGCCGTGATGACCGTCCGGCCTTCCGCCGCGACGACCGTCGTGACGACAACCGTGGTGGTGGCGGCTACGGGCGCCCCAGTGGTGGTCCCGACCGTCGTGACGACCGCGGTCCCCGCCGTGACGACGATCGTGGTCCCCGTCGCGAGGGCGGCTTCCGCCGTGACGACAACCGCGGTCCCTCCGCCGGTGGCGGCTTCCGTCGTGACGATCGCCGTGATGACCGTGGCCCGCGTCGTGATGACAGCCGCGGTGGTGGCTATGGCCGTCCGAGCGGTGGCTTCGAGCGTCGTGACGAGCGTCCGGCCTTCCGCCGCGACGACGACCGTGGCCCCCGTCGTGACGATCGCCGTGACGACCGTGGCCCGCGTCGCGATGACAACCGCGGTGGTGGCTATGGCCGTCCGAGCGGTGGCTTCGAGCGTCGCGACGAGCGTCCGGCCTTCCGCCGCGACGACGACCGCGGCCCCCGTCGTGACGATGACCGTGGTCCCCGTCGTGACGATCGCCGTGACGACCGTGGCCCGCGTCGTGACGACGACCGTGGCCGTGGCGGCTTCGAGCGTCGTGAGGAGCGCCCGCCGTTCCGCCGCGACGACCGCCGTGACGAGCGTCCGGCCTTCCGCCGCGACGACGACCGCGGCCCCCGTCGTGACGACAGCCGTGGCCCGCGCCGCGACGACGACCGCGGTCGTGGTGGCTACGGCCGCCGTGACGACCGGCGCGACGACCGCGGTGGATTCCGCGGCCGTGACGACCGGGGTCGTGATGACCGTGGCGGTTACGGCCGTCGGGACGATCGCGACCGCGACCGTGATCGCGAGCCCATCAAGCGTCTGCCGATCCCCCAGGACGTCACCGGGGACGAGATCGACCAGGACGTGCGCCAGGAGCTCATGAGCCTGCCCAAGACGCTGGCCGAGGACGTCGCCAGGAACCTGGTGATGGTCGCCAAGCTCATCGACGAGGACCCGGAGCAGGCGTACGCGTACTCGCGCGTCGCCCTGCGGCTCGCCTCGCGTGTCGCCGCCGTGCGCGAGGCCGCCGGCTTCGCCGCGTACGCGACGCAGAAGTACTCGGAGGCGCTGGCCGAGTTCCGCGCCGCCAAGCGGATGACCGGCAGCGTGGAGCTGTGGCCCGTCATGGCCGACTGCGAGCGCGGCATGGGCCGGCCGGAGCGGGCGATGGCGATGGCCGGCGAGCCCGAGGTGCAGAAGCTGGACAAGGCCGGGCAGGTCGAGATGCGGCTCGTCGCCGCCGGTGCCCGCCGGGACATGGGGCAGCTCGACGCAGCCATCGTGACCCTGCAGAGCCCCGAGCTGGCGTCCAGCTCGGTCCAGCCGTGGACCGCGCGCCTGCGCTACGCGTACGCCGACGCGCTGCTCGCGGCCGGCCGTGAGGACGAGGCGCGCGAGTGGTTCGCCAAGGCGCTGGAGGCCGACAAGGACGGGGCCACCGACGCCTCGGACCGGCTGGCCGAGATGGACGGGGTCGAGTTCGTCGATGCCGTCGATGAGGCCGACGCGGCCGACGAGGCGGGATTCACGCAGGAGCCGGAGGAGGCCGAGGAGTCGGGCGACACCGACACCGAAGCCGACACCGTCGTCAGGAACGACGCCGTCGAGCACGCTGCGGTCGAGCACGACGTGGTCGAGGACGTCGAGGGCGACGACAAGGCCTGATGTCGCATGAGAACGGGCGGCACCCTCCGGGTGCCGCCCGTTTTTCGTTGCCGGCGACCCGGGTCCGTCAGTCCAGCAACAGGCTGCGCAGGACGAGGCCGGTGGCCGGCTTCGGCCCGAAGGACGTGGACTTGCGCGGCATGGTGACGCCCTGGCGGGCGAGATCCCTGACGACCTCTTCCGGTACCGGGTGCATCAGCACCGCCGTTCCGCCCCGGCGTTCCGCCAGCTCGACCGCCGCCTCCGTGTCGTGGATGTAGGTGATGGCCTCGGGGGCGTCGGGGATTCCCCATAGGTGGTCGAGCAGCGTGGAGTGCAGGACCGTGGCGTCCAGGGTGCGCCAGGCCTGGGGCCGGTCGGTGCGGATCGTACGGGCGAGGAGGTCCTGGTCCGGGCGGTCGACCAGGTGGAAGCCACCGTCACCGGCGAGCAGGAAGGCGTTGCCTTCGCCGGCCGCGGCGCCCAGGGCCTCCAGGGCCCGCGGGAGCGGGCCGTCGACCGGGCGGACGCGGAAGCCGTCGCCGAGGGCCGCGAGTGCGTCGGCGAGCGGGAGACGGTTGAGCAGGCGGTGGATGGCTCGGACGCGCAGCGGGTAGCGGGCGGTGTCGATGAGGAGGACCAGGCCGTAGTTCCACGGGCCGGGCGTCCCGGCGTGCTCGTCGCGCAGCCGCAGATAGGCCGCGCAGCGGTGGTGGCCGTCGGCGATCAAGGCCTGATGCTGTGTCAGGTCGGCGGAGACGGCGGCGAGATCGGCCGGGTCGGTGAGCGACCAGAGCCGGTGGCTGAAGCCGTCTTCGGTGGTGGTGGAGAGCAGCGGGGTCCGGTGGATGGCGCGTTCGATGACGGCGGTCGCCCCGGTCGCGCTGCCGTTGCCCCGGTAGGTCAGGAGCAGCGGCTCCAGATTGGCGGCGGTCGTGCGCATCAGGGCGGCGCGGTCCTCGACGACGTGCGGCATGACGTCCTCGTGGGGCAGGACGACGCCCTCGGCGGGGCTGGACAGTTCCAGGGCGCCGATGATCCCGCGCTGGAGGATGTCGCCGCTGCGCTGCTCGTAGACGTACAGGGCGGGCTCGGGGTCCGGGGCCAGGACGCCGTCGGACAGCCAGCGTTCCAGGGTCTGTGCGGCCTGCTGGTGGCGTTCTCCCGCGGTGTCGGCCTGCGGCAGGATCAGCCGGACGATGTTGTGCGGATCGGCCGATTCCAGATGGTTCAGGCCGTCCGGCCGGACGACGACGTCGTACGGCGGTGAGGTCACGGCGGCGAGGCTGCCGACCCGCTCGGGGACGTACCGCAGTCCGCGGAACGGGAGCAGGTGCAGACCGTCGTTGGCCTCGGGACCTGAGGTGTTCATTTCGTCATCGTATGTGGGGTGGCGGCATGCGCGATGATCGGGGGAGTGGCAGCGAATGAGGAGCAGGGATCTATGGGGCAGCAGGGAAAAAATCGGCCGAACGACCGGCCGCGTGGGAGTGCGGCCGCGCTGAGCGAGGCGTACGACACGGCGCTGCTCGACCTCGACGGCGTGGTGTACGCGGGCGGTGAGGCGATTCCGTACGCGGTGGAGGCGCTGGGTGCGGCCCGGGCCGGCGGGATGCATCTCGCGTACGTCACCAACAACGCGCTGCGGACGCCGGACGCGGTGGCCGCGCATCTGACCGAGCTGGGCGTGCCGGCGGAGGGCGCCGATGTGATCACCTCTGCTCAGGCCGTGGCGCGGTTGATCGCCGACCAGGTGCCCACGGGGTCACGGGTGTTGGTGATCGGCGGCGAGGGGCTGCGGGTCGCGCTGCGCGAGCGCGGGCTCGAGCCGGTGGAGTCGGCGGACGACGACCCGGCGGCGGTGGCACAGGGGTATGGCGGGCCGGAGCTGCCCTGGGGGCGGTTCGCGGAGGCCTGTTACGCGATTGCCCGCGGCGCGCCGTGGTTCGCGTCCAATACGGATCTGACGATTCCGAGTGCGCGGGGCATCGCGCCGGGCAATGGCGCGGCCGTGGAGGTCGTACGCATCGCCACGGGCGCGGAGCCTCAGGTGGCGGGCAAGCCGCTGCCTCCGATGCACCGGGAGACGGTGCTGCGGACCGGGGCGCGTCGGCCGCTGGTGGTCGGGGACCGGTTGGACACGGACATCGAGGGCGCGTTCAACGGAGGCGTGGACTCGCTGCTGGTCCTGACCGGGGTGACGGATGCCGCGCAGCTGCTCGCGGCGGTGCCGGAGCACCGGCCGACGTATGTGGACGCGGATCTGCGCGGGTTGCTGACCGGTCAGCCGGAAGTCTCCGAGGCCGAGGGGGGGTTCACGTGTGGGGGGTGGACCGCGTCGGCCCGGGGCGAGGCGCTTGTCCTCCAGGAGCCGGAGGGGGACGGCGAGGTGCTCGACGGGCTGCGGGCGCTGTGCGCGGCGGCGTGGACGCAGGCGGGCGAGGGCTCGTGCGCGCTCGATGCCGGGAAGGCGCTGGCCCGGCTGGGGTGGTGAGCGCCCGTCCGCTCCGCCCGGCGGCACCACCGCCCGCCGGGCCGGGGCGAAGGCGTACCTGAGGGCTTCAGGCGGCGTACGTCCCGGCCGCCCGGGCCCGAAGCAATGGCAGGGTAGGCTAACCTAACCTCGTGTTGGTCGACAGTCCTCCCCGAACGAGCGCGGAGCCGATAGCCGCTGCCCAGCCCTCCCGGCGCAACTCCGTGCGTGCGCTCGGGCTGCTGGCCGCCCTCGGTGTCCTGCTGCTGGTCTGTGTCGCGAGCATCATGGTCGGCGCCAAGGAGGTGCCGCTCGCCGATGTGTGGCACGGTCTGTTCCACAACACCGGGGTCGGCAACGACGTCGTCGTCAAGGACGTCCGGGTGCCCAGAACGCTGCTGGGGCTGCTCGTCGGCACCGCGCTCGGGCTCTCCGGGGCCGTGATGCAGGGACTCACCCGCAACCCGCTCGCCGAGCCGGGCCTGTTGGGGGTGAACGCCGGCGCGTCCGCCGCCGTCGTGACCGCGATCTCCTTCTTCGGCGTCACCTCGATCAGCGGCTATGTGTGGTTCGCGTTCCTCGGCGCGGCCGTCGTCTCCGTGGTCGTCTATCTGCTGGGCGGCAGCCGCAGCTCGACACCCGTACGGCTGGCGCTCGCCGGTACCGCCTCCACCGCCGCGCTCTACGGCTACGTCAACGCCGTACAGCTGCTGGACTCGGCGGCCCTCGACCGGATCCGCTTCTGGACCGTCGGCTCGCTGGCCGTCGCCGACATGGAGACGGTCCGGAAGGTCGCGCCGTTCGTCCTGGCCGGCATCGTGCTCGCGTTGCTGATCGCCCGGCCGCTCAACGCGATGGAGCTGGGCGACGACACCGCCAGGGCGCTCGGGGCCAACCTCAACCGCACCCGGGTCCTCGCGATGCTGGCCGTCACCCTGCTGTGCGGGGCCGCCACCGCAGCCTGCGGACCGATCGTCTTCGTCGGCCTGATGGTGCCGTACCTCGTCCGCGCCCTCACCGGACCGGACATGCGCTGGATCCTGCCGTACGCGGCCGTCCTCGCGCCCGTCCTGCTGCTCGGCTCCGACGTCATCGGGCGGGTGGCCACCCGCCCCTCCGAGCTCCAGGTCGGCATCGTCACCGCGCTCCTCGGAGGACCCGTCTTCATCCATCTCGTACGCCGCAAGAGGATGGCCCAGCTGTGACCGTGCCCACCACCCGTACGGTGAAGGCGATACGCACACCCGGCGGGCTCTCCGTACGCGTCGAGCCCCGGGCCGCGCTCGCCATGCTGCTGCTGGCCGGGGTGATCCTCGCGGCCGCCGTCGTCCTCATCGGCAGCGGCGACTTCCCCATCGCGCCCGGCGACGTCGTCGCCACCCTCCTGGGCAACGGCACCGCCGCCCAGGAGTTCATCGTCCAGGACCTCCGCCTGCCCCGGGTCCTCGTCGCGATCCTGGTCGGCGCGGCCCTCGGCATCGGCGGCGCCGCCTTCCAGTCGATCTCCCGCAACCCGCTGGGCAGCCCGGACGTCATCGGCTTCGGCCAGGGCGCCACCGTCGGCGCGCTCTCGGTGATCGTCCTGTTCCAGGGCAGCGCCACCGCGGTGGCGGGCGGCGCGGTCGTCGGCGGCATGGTCACCGGCGTCGCCGTCCATCTGCTCGCCTGGAAGCGCGGCGTGCACGGCTACCGGCTCGTCCTCGTCGGCATCGGAATCGCCGCCATGCTCACCGCGGTGATCCACTATCTGCTCACCAAGGCGAACCTGGTCGACGCCACCCGCGCGGTGCTGTGGATGACCGGCTCGCTCGACGGCCGCGACTGGGCCCAGTTCTGGCCGCTGCTCGGTGTGTGCGCGGTGCTCCTCCCGTTGATGCTCGGCCTCGGACGGCCACTGCGGATGCTGGAGATGGGCGACGACGCGGCGTATGCGCTCGGGGTACGGGTCGAGCGGACCCGGGTCGTCCTCATGACCTGCGCCGTTCTGCTCGTCTCCGTCGCCACGGCCGCCGCGGGCCCCATCGCCTTCGTGTCGCTGAGCGCCCCCCAGCTGGCCCGCCGGCTCACCCGCTCGCCCGGCCCCAACCTCGGCGCCTCCGCCCTCATGGGCTCCGCCCTGCTGCTGGTCGCCGACTGGACGGCCACCAACGCCTTCGGCGAGCGCCGGCTGCCCGTCGGGGTCGTCACCGGGGTCGTCGGCGGCTGCTATCTGCTGTGGCTGCTGGTCACCGAACGCAAGGCGGGCCGGATATGACCGACGCGTCCACGACCGCGAAGAACCCCAGGAGTACGTCCATGCAGCGCCAGCGCCTCAGCGCCGATTCGGTCACCCTCGCCTACGACCAGCGGGTCATCGCCCGTGACCTCTCCGTCGAGATCCCCGACCACTCCTTCACCGTGATCGTCGGGCCGAACGCCTGCGGCAAGTCGACCCTGCTGCGCGCGCTGTCCCGGATGCTGAAGCCCTCCCAGGGGCAGGTGCTCCTCGACGGCCAGGCCATCCACCGCATGCCCGCCAAGCAGGTCGCCAGGACGCTGGGGCTGCTTCCGCAGTCGTCCATCGCGCCGGACGGGATCACCGTCGCCGACCTCGTCTCCCGCGGCCGCTACCCGCACCAGGGCCTGCTGCGCCAGTGGTCCCCCGAGGACGAGCGGATCGTGCAGGAGTCGATGGCCGCGACCGGCGTCGCCGAGCTGGGGGAGCGGTACGTCGACGAGCTGTCCGGCGGCCAGCGCCAGCGCGTCTGGATCGCCATGGCCCTCGCCCAGCAGACCCCGCTGCTACTGCTCGACGAGCCGACGACCTTCCTCGACATCCAGCACCAGATCGACGTACTGGACCTGTGCGCCGAGCTCCACGAGACGCAGGGCCGCACGCTCGTCGCCGTCCTGCACGACCTGAACCACGCCGCGCGGTACGCCACGCACCTCATCGCCGTCCGGGACGGGAAGGTCGTCGCCGAGGGCCCGCCGTCCGAGGTGGTCACCGCCGAACTGGTCGAGCGGGTCTTCGGGCTGCGCTGCCAGGTGATCGAGGACCCCGAGACCGGGACTCCGCTCGTCGTCCCGGCGGGGCGCAAGGCACGCTCCAGGGCCGGCTCGCTCACCACCGCCGCCCCGGCGGGGGAGTCCCGCTAGAGCAGCGAGCGCAGGCGCAGCAGATCGCGGAATCCGGCCTCCAGCCGGAGCCGGCCCGAGGCCCACGTCCGCGCGAAGTTCAGCTCGCCGTTCACCAGGGCCACCAGGTCGTCGCCCGTCATCGCCAGCCGGATCTGGGCCCGACCGGGCGGCGGGCCGTCCACCGCTTCCACGTCCTCGATCCGGCCGTCGCGCAGCCGCCCCGTGAAGGTGGTGTCCAGGTCGGTGATGTGGCAGCTCAGGGTGCGGTCGAGCGCGACAGCGCCGCGCACCTCGCCGTCCGCGCGCGCCAGCGTGTCCGAAAGCTTGTCGAGTGCGCCGCGGCACTCCTCCGTCGTGGCCATCGAGACCGACCGTACCCCAGTGCTTCGCGGTAGCGTCTGGGCATGAGCGAAGCGCCCGAAGCGCCGAAGGCCGCCGAAGAAGCCGCCCCGGAGGCGTACGACCCCGCCGCCCCCGCGCCCCTCGGCGTGGAGCGCGCCCCCACCGGGAACCCCGGTGTCGACGCCTGCCTGGAGCGTCTCGCCGACGCGGACCACCTCCCTGCGGACGGACACCTGGAGGTGTACGAGGATGTACACCGGGGACTGCGGGACGCGCTGACCGCGCTCGACGCGCGGCCGGCGGGCCGCCCCGAGCCGTACGACAACAGGAGCTGAACCGAACGTGGCAGGAGTGGCACGCCGCCGCCTCGACGCCGAGCTGGTACGTCGCAAGCTCGCCCGCTCACGTGAGCACGCGAGCCAGCTGATCGCGGCGGGACGGGTGACGGTCGGCAAAACCACCGCCACCAAGCCCGCCACCCAGGTGGAGACCGCCGCGGCCATCGTCGTCACCCAGGACGACAGTGACCCGGACTACGTCTCCCGGGGCGGCCACAAGCTCGCCGGGGCCTTCGCCGCCTTCGTGCCGCGCGGGCTGAAGGTGGAGGGCAGGCGGGCGCTCGACGCCGGCGCGTCCACCGGCGGCTTCACCGACGTACTGCTGCGGGCGGGCGCCGCGCACGTCGTCGCCGTGGACGTCGGCTACGGACAGCTCGCCTGGTCTTTGCAGAGCGATGAACGGGTCACGGTCAAGGACCGTACCAACGTACGTGAATTGACACTCGACCTCATCGACGGTGAGCCGGTCGACCTGGTCGTCGGAGATCTGTCGTTCATCCCGCTGGGGCTGGTTCTGCCCGCCCTGGTGAGGTGTACGGCGGCCGACGCCGACCTGGTGCTGATGGTGAAGCCGCAGTTCGAGGTGGGCAAGGAACGCCTTGGTACGGGCGGGGTGGTACGCAGCACCGAGCTGCGCGCCGACGCCGTGCGGAACGTGGCGCGACAGGCCGGGGAACTGGGCCTGGGCGTGCTGGGCGTCACCGCCAGCCCGCTGCCCGGCCCCTCGGGCAATGTCGAGTACTTTCTGTGGCTGCGGGCGGGGGCGCCCGCGCTCGATCCGGCGGATGTGGACCGCGCCGTGGCGGAGGGACCTCGTTGAGCTCGACGACAGCAGCAACGCCAGTGGAACCCGACGGGGCGCCGCGTACCGTCTTCCTGGTCGCGCACACCGGCCGTCCGGCGGCCGTGCGCAGCGCGGAACTCGTGGTGCAGGGGCTGCTCCGCAGCGGCATCGGCGTCCGCGTCCTCGCGGCGGAGGCGGCCGATCTTCCGCTGCCCTCGGCCGTGGAGACCGTGCCCGAGGCCTGCTCCGACGTCCTCGTGGGCTGTGAGCTGCTGATCGTGCTGGGCGGCGACGGGACGCTGCTGCGCGGCGCCGAGTTCGCCCGGGCGTCCGGAGTGCCCATGCTCGGCGTCAACCTGGGCCGGGTCGGCTTCCTCGCCGAGGCCGAGCGCGACGACCTCGACAAGGTCGTGGACCGGGTCGTCACACGCGCCTACGAGGTCGAGGAGCGGATGACCCTCGACGTCGCCGTGTACCAGAACGGCGATGTACTGCA
Source organism: Streptomyces sp. NPDC033174 (assembly GCF_055577795.1). Lineage (NCBI taxonomy): Bacteria > Bacillati > Actinomycetota > Actinomycetes > Kitasatosporales > Streptomycetaceae > Streptomyces > Streptomyces sp. NPDC033174. Next base: position 182,994 of record NZ_JBVIPQ010000011.1, on the reverse strand, counting down.
CTCCGACTGGGCCCTCAACGAGGCCGCCGTGCAGAAGGTCTCCCCCGAGCGGATGCTCGAGGTGGTCCTCGCGATCGACGGACGGCCGGTGACCGGGTTCGGCTGCGACGGCGTGATCTGCGCGACGCCGACCGGCTCGACCGCCTACGCCTTCTCGGCGGGCGGCCCGGTGATCTGGCCGGAGGTGGAGGCGCTGCTGATGGTGCCGATCGGCGCGCACGCGCTGTTCGCCAAGCCGCTGGTCACCACGCCGGACTCGGTCCTCGCAGTCGAGGTGGAGCCGCACACCCCGCACGGGGTGCTGTGGTGCGACGGGCGGAGGACCGTCGAGCTGCCCGCGGGAGCCCGCGTGGAGGTACGCCGGGGTGCGGTGCCCGTCCGCCTGGCCCGACTGCACCACGCGTCGTTCACGGACCGTCTGGTCGCCAAGTTCGCCCTGCCGGTGTCGGGCTGGCGCGGGGCGCCGCACTAGCCGGGCGGGACCCGGGCGCGGTCGGGGCGTACGGCCCTGCGCCCTGGCTGTCCCCGTCGGTATGTCCGCCGTCCACGACCTCGGCGCTGCCGTGTGGCCGGGACTCGTCCGGTGCGAGCGCCTTCCGGACCGTCGTCGCACGGTGGCGCATCACCGCGCGCAGGCGGGCGGGTGGCGAGCAGCGCGGGCGGTACGGCGCCGCCGCGAGCCCCCTGGGGCCGGCCGGGTGACGTACGGGGGAGTGCCGCCCCGCACGTGGCCAGGACGGGGAACGCGCCCTGGCCGGTCTCCACGGCCGGGTGCGCCGGGTCCGCGGCCGGGGGAGGTGCTTTCGGCCCTCGCCGGTCCGTCTCCCCGCCGGGACGTCCCTCGCGGTGACCTGCCCACTCCGGCGGGTGACAGCGGTCCGCCGCGACCTGCGCCTTCGCCGCCACCGGGCAGGGCCCGTCGCACACCGGCCCTCTGACCTCGTAAGGTCATGTCCGTGTTGGAGGAGATGCGGATACGGTCGCTCGGAGTCATCGACGACGCGGTCATCGAGCTGTCGCCCGGTTTCACCGCGGTGACCGGCGAGACGGGCGCGGGCAAGACCATGGTCGTCACCAGCCTTGGGCTGCTGCTGGGCGGTCGCGCCGACCCCGCGCTGGTGCGGATCGGTGCGGCGTCCGCCGTCGTCGAGGGGCGCATCAGCGTGCCCGCCGGCGCGCCCGCGGCGGTACGGGCCGAGGAGGCGGGCGCCGAGCTCGACGACGGGGTGCTGCTCGTCAGCCGGACGATCTCGGCCGAAGGGCGCTCGCGAGCCCATCTCGGCGGGCGTTCCGTGCCCGTCGGACTGCTCGCCGAGCTCGCCGACGAACTCGTCGCCGTCCACGGCCAGACCGACCAGCAGGGCCTGCTCAAGCCGGCCCGGCAGCGCGGCGCGCTCGACCGGTACGCCGGTGACGCGGTCGCCGTGCCGCTCGCCGCCTACACCGAGGCGTACCGGCGGCTGCGGGTCGTCACCGCCGAGCTGGACGAGCTCACCACGCGTGCGCGGGAGCGGGCCCAGGAGGCCGATCTCCTGCGCTTCGGCCTCGGCGAGATCGAGGCGGTCGAGCCGCGCGCCGGCGAGGACGTGGAGCTGGCCGCCGAGGCGGAACGCCTCGGTCACGCCGAGGCCCTGGCCTCCGCCGCGTCCCACGCCCACGGCGCGCTCGCGGGCGACCCCGAGGATCCCGAGTCCGTCGACGCGACGACCCTCGTCGCCGGGGCCGGCCGGGCGCTGGAAGCGGTGCGCGCGCACGACCCCGCGCTCGCCGCGCTCGCCGACCGGATCGGTGAGATCTCCATCCTGCTCTCGGATGTGGCCGGGGAACTGGCGGGCTACGCGGACAACCTGGACGCCGACCCGCGCAGGCTCTCCGCCGTCGAGGAGCGGCGCGCCGCGCTGACCGGGCTGACCCGCAAGTACGGCGAGGACATCAACGCCGTCCTCGCGTGGGCGCAGGAGAGCGCCGGCCGGCTCACCGAGCTGGAGGGCGACGACGACCGCATCGGCGAGCTGACCGCAGAACGCGACAAGCTGCGGGCGGAGCTGTCCGGCCTCGCCCAGGCCCTCACCGACGCCCGTACGGAGGCGGCCGCGCGGTTCGCCGACGCGGTGACCGCCGAGCTGGCCTCGCTCGCCATGCCCCACGCGCGCGTGTCCTTCGACATCCGGCAGACCGAGGACCCGGACGGTGTGGAGGTGGGCGGCCGCCGCGTCGCGTACTCCCCGTCCGGCGTCGACGAGGTCGAGCTGCTGCTCGCCCCGCACCCCGGCGCCCCGCCCCGGCCGATCGCCAAGGGGGCGTCCGGCGGTGAGCTGTCACGGGTGATGCTCGCCGTGGAGGTCGTCTTCGCCGGGACCGATCCGGTCCCGACCTATCTGTTCGACGAGGTCGACGCGGGCGTCGGCGGCAAGGCGGCCGTCGAGATCGGACGTCGCCTCGCGAAGCTCGCCAAGTCCGCGCAGGTCGTCGTCGTCACCCACCTTCCGCAGGTGGCGGCCTTCGCTGACCGGCAGTTGCTCGTCGAGAAGACCAACGACGGCTCGGTGACCCGCTCCGGAGTCACCGTCCTGGAGGGTGAGGACCGGGTACGGGAGCTGTCCCGGATGCTGGCCGGCCAGGAGGACTCGGAAACGGCCCGTGCGCACGCGGAGGAACTGCTGGCGACGGCCCGCGCGGACGGCTGACCGCCGGGACCGCCGACGGGCCGACCGCGCCCCCGGACGGCCGAGGTGGCGACCGGGCGGCGGCTGACGGGACCGTCAGCGCCGCCCCCTCCCGGGATCACCCATGTGAGTGATCCCGGGCGCGGAGTTGCAGCGCCCGACACGGGAACGACGCCGCACCGGTGCCGGAACGTGCGTACGGACTGGCATCCTTGGGCGCGTGACACAGCTGCGTACGGTCCAAGTGCTGGGCGGCGGCAGCGCGGGCAGCAGCGCACACGTCAGATCACTTGCCGCGGGGCTCGTGGCCAGGGGAGTGCGGGTGACCGTCTGCGCCCCGGCCGAACTCGACCGCGTCTACGACTTCCTCGGCGCCGGGGCGCACTTCGTGCCCGTCGCGCGCCGCAACGACCCCGCGACCGTCGCCGCGCTGCGCCTCGCGTGCGCCGGAGCGGACGTGGTCCACGCGCACGGGCTGCACGCCGCCGTTCGCACGGGCCTCGCCCTCGGTGGCGGAGGCACCCCCCTCGTCGTCACGTGGCACACCCGCAGCCATGCGGACGGGGCGCGGGGCGGACTGCTGCGGCTCCTGGAGCGAAGGACCGTACGGGCGGCGGCCGTCGTCCTCGGGACCTCGTCCGAACTCGTCGACCGGGCCCGACGCCGGGGCGCCCGCGACGCCCGTCTGGCACCGATCACCATCCCGGCCGCCCGAGGGCCCCTCGGCCCGCACGACGGCAAGGCGCGCGCCGAACTGGGCGCCGTCGAGAGGCCGTTGCTCATGGCGGTCGGCAGCCTCGTGCCCGACCGCGGGTACGACATACTCCTCGACGCGGCCCGGCGGTGGCGGGACCTCGATCCGCAGCCGCTGCTCGTCGTCGCGGGCGAGGGCGGCGAGCGGGCCGCGCTCCAACGGCGGATCGAGACGGAGGCGCTTCCGGTCCGGCTGGTCGGCCGCCGCGACGACATCACCGAACTCCTCGCCGCCGCGGACGTCGCGGTCCTTCCGTCCCGCTGGGAGGCCCGCTCCCTCCTGGCCCAGGAGGCACTGCGCCTCGGCGTCCCCCTGGTCGCCACCGCAGTCGGCGGAGTCCCCGAACTCGTCGGGGACGCGGCGGAGCTGGTGCCGTACGGGGACGCGGAGGCGCTCGCGGGGGCGGTGACCGGGCTGCTGGCGGACGCGGACCGACGCGCGGCACTGTCGGCGGCGGGCCGGGCGCAGGCGTCGACCTGGCCGACGGAGGACGAGACGATCGCGCAGGTCCTGAGCGTGTACGACGAGCTGACAGGGGCCTAGGTCGAGTCCGCAGCCCAGGGCCTGCCTTTCGGATCAGGCCGGGTCCCGGACCCTTCCGCCGGGCCACGGGCACCTCCGCGCTACGCCACCGTGTGCCTGCGCGCCCTCAGCGCCAGCGACAGGGCCAGGACCGTCTGCGGATCATCCAGGTCCGTGCCCAGGAGTTCGGAGATGCGGCCCAGCCGGTTGTACAGCGTCTGACGGTTCAGGTGGAGCTCGCGGGCCGTCTCCGCCTTGCGGCCCGCGTGCGCCAAGTAGGTCTCCAGGGTCGGCAGCAGCGGCGGCCGCGACGACCGGTCGTGGTCCCGCAGCGGGCCGATCGCCCGGTCCACGAAGGCCGCCAGGTCCGGATGGTCCCTCAGCCGCCACAGCAGCAGGTCGATGTCCAGTCGGCGGGCGTCGTACCAGGGGCGGTCCGAGAGGCCCTGCGCGGCCGTCGCCGTCTCGGCCGCGTGCCGAAGCCCCGCCGACGCCGCCGCCCAGCCGCCGGGGACGCCGACGACCACGACCGGCGGATGCGCCCCGGCGCGTTCCAGGCCGGCCCGCTCCACGCCGGCCCGCAGCGCCGCGGCGACCCGGTCCGCGACCGCCGTACGCTCCGACTCCGACCGCAGGCCCAGCAGCAGGGGCACCCGGCCCTCCACGGGACGCACGCCCAGCAGCACCGGTACGCCCACCGACGACAGCTCCTCCAGTACGGCCCGGGCCAGCAGCGCCCAGTTGCCGGAGGGGGAGAGTTCCGAGGCCAGCCGCATGACCACCGGCAGCAGCGGCCCGTCGCCCGGCTTGAAGCCGAGGACCCGGGCCTGGGCGGGCGCGTCCTCCGCCGTGATCCGGCCCTCCGCGAGGTCGGTGAGGAAGTCGCCCCGGCCCCGCGCCGCCAGCTCTTCCTCCTGCCGGGCCTGCATCAGGACCACCGCGAGGATGCCCGCCGCCCGCTCGGCCGCCATCCGGTGGACGAGGGACAGCGGCGTCGAGACGGCGAGCAGCACCAGACGGGCCCGTACCGCTCCCGTCCCCGGCCCTCCGCCCGGCACGTCCACCAGGACCGCTCCCGTCGGCGGGGCCTCCCGTGCCTCCCGCTGTCCGCGCAGTCCGTCCCACACCTGGAGCGGGTCGGCCGCGGCCGGTCCGGACTCCGTCCCCGCCGCGTAGAGGAGCTGGCCGTCCGCCGTCTCCAGGAAGACCGGGTTCGCGGTGAAGTCGGCGAGGATCCGCAGGACCTGGGGTACTCCTCCGCCCCCGAGCAGCGCCTCCGTGCACTGCCGGTGGACCTCCTCGGCCTGGCGCAGGAGCGCGTAGTGGCCGTTGACGATCTCGGTGTGGATCTCCTCGGTCACCGCCACGAACGGCACCTCGCGGTGCAGCTGGACCAGCGGCAGACCGGCCGCCCGCGCCGTGTCGACTATCGTCGCCGGCAGCCGGGAGAACCGCGGGCCGAGTTCCACGACGAGCGCCGCGATCCCGCGGTCCGCGAGCCGCCGGACGAAGGCCCGCTGCTCGGCGGGGCGGGTCCCGAGCCCCAGGCCGGTCGTCAGCAGCAGCTCGCCGCCCTTGAGCAGCGACGCGATGTTGGGCACCTCGCCGGCGTGCACCCAGCGCACCGTGCGGTGCAGCCGGTCGGCGCCGGCGACCACTTCCGGGAGTCCGCCGCGCAGTCCGGGCAGCTCAAGCGCCCGCTGCACGGTGATCCCGCCCTGATTGTCCATACGTCCGGACGCTACCCGCGTCGATGTTCCGGCAACATCACCCCGCGGTCACAAGCGTGGTGTTCCGGCCCTCTGCCCCGACAACTCGTCGCCCCCACCCGGCATTTGCGCGACCGCCTGTCGATTGTGGTCTACGTCACCCCGGAGGATGGTGTCGCGCCATGGCAGAGAACCCCACCCCAGAGGTGCAGCGGCTCAAGGCGAACTCCGTCGGGCTCGTCGGCGTCGTCTTCATGGCCGTGGCGACCGCCGCCCCGATCACGGCGATGACCGGCAACCTTCCCATCGCCGTCGGCTTCGGCAACGGCACCGGCGCGCCCGCCGGTTATCTCTTCGCGACCGTCGTCCTGACCGTCTTCTCGGTCGGCTATGTCGCCATGGCGAAGCGGATCACCGCGGCGGGCGCCTTCTACGGCTACATCTCCCACGGCCTCGGCCGCATCGCCGGAATGGCCTCGGGGATGCTCGCCGTCCTCGCGTACATCGTCTTCGAGGCCTCGATCGTCGGGGTCTTCGCCTACTTCACCAAAACGACGGTCGCCGACCAGCTCGGTGTGGACCTGCCGTGGGTCGTGTACGCGGCGGGAATGCTCGCGGTGACCGCCGTCCTCGCGTACTTCGACATCAACCTCACCGCCAAGGCGCTCGGCGTGATGCTGATCGCCGAGATCGCGGTGCTGTTCGCGGTGGCCACCGCGGTCCTGCTCGCGGGCGGCGGACCGGACGGCATACCCGTCGAGCCGATCAACCCCGTGAACGCCTTCACCGGCAGCTCCGCCGGTCTGGGGCTCTTCTTCGCCTTCTGGTCATGGGTCGGCTTCGAGTCGACCGCGATGTACGGCGAGGAGTCCCGCGACCCCAAGCGGGTGATCCCCAAGGCGACCCTGATCTCCGTCGTCGGCGTCGGGCTCTTCTACATCTACGTCTCCTGGATGACCATCGCGGGCCACGGCCTGACCGGCGCCGTGAAGGTGTCGGGCTCCACCAGCCCCCTCGACCTCTTCTTCGACCCGGCACGGTCCTTCATTGGCGCCTGGGCCGTCGACGCCTTCCAGTGGCTGCTGCTCACCGGCTCCTTCGCCTGTGGCATGGCCTTCCACCAGTGCGCCTCGCGCTATCTGTACGCGATCGGCCGCGAGGGCTTCCTGCATCCCGCGCTCGGACGCACCCACCCCCGGCACGGTTCCCCGTACATCGCCTCCTACGTCCAGTCGGTGATCGCCGTCGTCCTCGTCGGCGTCTTCTGGGTCACCGGCCAGGATCCGTACATCCACCTGTACACGCTGCTCGCCATCCTCGGCACGATGGCGATCCTGATCGTCCAGACCCTCTGTTCCTTCGCCGTCATCGGCTACTTCCGCAAGAACCACCCCGAGGACCGGCACTGGTTCAGGACCTTCACCGCCCCGCTGCTCGGCGGCATCGGCATGATCGCCGTCGTCGTCCTGCTGGTGATCAACATGGACACGGCGGCCGGCACGGCAGCGGCTCGCTCGTCTTCAAGGCCATCCCGTGGATCGTCGGAGCGGTGTTCTTCGGCGGCCTCGGCCTCGGCTTCTACCTGCGGGCCAAGCGGCCCGAGCGCTACGAGATCATCGGCCGGATCGTCCTCGAGGACGCGGCCGAACGCGAAGAGACCCCCACCGCCGCCACCGTCTGAGGAGTCCAGCCATGTCCCGTACGCCTCTGATGCACGCCCTGAGACGACTCGCCGCCGAACACTCCGCCGCCAGGCGCCTGGACCTGCCGGTGGCCGAAGTGCGCGGCTCGACCCGGCGCGAACTGCTGACCAGGGCAGCCGCCCTCGGTCTCGCCGCCGGGATCGGAGGGGCCGCCGTCCGGCCCGCCCCGGCCCGTGCCGCCGAATCCGCCGCCGCACCCCGGATCGCCGTGGTCGGCGCCGGGATCTCCGGCCTCACCGCGGCCCTCACCCTCAAGGACGCGGGTCTGAACTGCACGCTCTACGAAGCCAATCCGTCGCGCGTCGGCGGCAGGATGTGGACCCAGCGCGACCTCTGGGCGAATGGCCAGACCTCCGAGATCGGCGGCGAGCTGATCGACACCGGCCACAAGAAGATCCTTGAGCTCTGTCGCCGCTTCGGGCTCCCCGTCGAGGACTTCCTCGGCGGCGGACCGAACGGAGCCGAGGAGGTCCTGTGGTTCCAGGGCACCTACTATCCCCGCTCCCGGGCCGACGAGGACTTCAAGGCGGTCTACCAGTCCCTCCACCGCGACCTGTCCGAGGCGGGCGAGGTGAAGTGGAACCAGACCACCGCGGCCGGCACCGCACTCGACAACATGTCGATATACGAATGGATCGACACCCGGGTCCCCGGCGGCCACGGCTCCCCGCTCGGCCGGTTCATCGACGTCGCCTACAACGTCGAGTACGGCGCGGAGACCACCGAGCAGTCCGCGCTCGCCCTGGTCCTGCTCATGGGCTACCAGACCAATCCCGGCGAGTTCAACGTCTGGGGGCTGTCCAACGAGCGGTACCACATCACCGGCGGCAACGACCAGCTCCCGCGCGCCATCGCCCAGTCCCTGCCCGCCGGAACCCTGCGCATGGGCTGGTCCCTGACCGCCGTCCGGGCCAACGCCGACGGCACCCAGACGCTGACCTTCACCGAGGGCGGATCCACCCGGACCGTCACCGCGGACCGCACGATCCTCTGCGTCCCGCTGCCCGTCCTCCAGGGCCTCGATCTGTCCCGCGCCGGATTCGACCCGCTGATGACGAACCTGCTGCGGGACGCCCGTATGGGGTACTGCACCAAGCTCAACATGCAGTTCTCGTCGAGGCCCTGGCGGGGGACGGGCCCCTGGCCCGGGGTGTCGGCGGGCGACTGCTTCACCGACACCGCGGTCCAGCAGACCTGGGACACCACGAAGATCCAGCCCGGGACCGGCGGCATCCTCCTCCAGTACGGCGGCGGCAGCCTCGCCAGGTCGCTGACGCCGGCCGGGCCCTTCTCCACCCAGACGGACCCGTACGTGCGCGACCTCGCCGCGCGGTACCTCGCGGGCATCGACGCGTTCTTCCCGGGCACGTCCCGGGCCTTCACCGGCAAGGCCCAACTGTCCGCCTGGCACCGCAACCCGTACTCCCTGGGCGCCTATTCGTGCTGGCCCGTGGGGTACCTGCACCGCTACGCCGGATACGAGGGCACCCCGCAGGGCCGTGTCCACATTGGCGGCGAGCACTGCAGCTACGACTTCCAGGGCTTCATGGAGGGCGGCGCCACCGAGGGCGAGCGGGCCGCGCGGGAGGTGATCGCCGCGCTGCGCTAGCGCTACTCGGGAGCCGGCTCGATGTTGTGGTTGAGCCGGAAGACGTTGTCGGGGTCGTACTCGGCCTTGATCGCGGCGAGGCGCCGGTAGTTGCCGGCGCCGAAGCCGGAGACGACCCGTTCCCGGCCCTCCTGGCCGGTGAAGTTGAGGTAGACGGCCCCGGTGGACCACGGCTCGACGTCCTCGCGGACGTCATGGACCCACTTCCTGCCGCGGTCGTCGTCCGCCGGGTCGTCCCAGATCGCGAAGGGGTGGGTGGCCCAAGGGGCCTGACGCCAGGGGACCGGGTACTCGGCCCCCGTCCTCGCCAGCGCGCCGCCCAGCGGGAACAGCACATGCTGGCTGCCGGACGGAACGATCATGCTGTACGCGCGGGCGCAGAACCGGTCCACGGCCTCGTCGGGGAAGGCGTCGAGATACTCCACGGACCAGTAGTTCCGCAGCCCGGGCGGATCGTCGAGCATGCACTGGAAGTCGGCGTAGGGCAGCGCGCCGATCACCTCGCCCTCGTGCGGGATGCCCAGCAGCGGCCCGGACAGCTCGCGCACCTGGGCCTCGGTGCCCGCGTAGGTCACCAGCGCCCCGCACAGCAGCTGTCCCACCAGGTGCTCCGGTACGAACTCCTCGGGCGGCGCGGTCAGGTAGACGACCCCGCCCCCGGCCTCGTCCGGTGCTGAACCCAGGAGGTCGCGGTACATCCGGACCACCTCGGGACCCCGCTCCGGCAGGTAGAGGATCAGCGCCATGGCGAAGGAGGGCAGCGGATGCAGCCGCAGCGTCATCGCCGTGGCCACTCCGAAGTTGCCGCCACCGCCGTGCAGCGCCCAGAAGAGCTCCGGGTTCTCCTCGCCGCTCGCGTGGACGGACGCGCCCTCCGCGGTGACGAGATCGACGGAGACCAGGTTGTCGCAGGCCAGCCCGTGCAGGCGCTCCAGCCAGCCGGACCCCCCGCCCAGGGTGAAGCCGCCGACGCCGGTGGTCGAGGCGCGGCCGCCGGTCGTCGCCAGACCGTACGGCGCCGCCGCCCGGTCCATGTCGCTCATGGTGGCGCCGCCGCCCAGACGCACCGTACGGACCTCGGGATCGACGTCCGCCGAATTCAGCCGGCGCAGGTCCACGACCAGACCGCCGTCGGTGAGGGCCATGCCCGCGACGCTGTGGCCGCCACCGCGGACCGCGACCGCCAGCTCGTGCTCACGCCCGAAGCGGACCGCCCGGGCCACGTCCTCTTCGGAGCCGCACTGTGCGATCACCGCGGGATGCCGGTCGATCATGCCGTTGAAGACCTTCCGGGCCTCGTCGTAGCCCGGATCGCCGGGGACGAGGACATCGCCGGACAGTTCCTCGCGGAAGCCGTCCAGAGCCGTGCTCTTCACGCTGTTCTTCACGCCGGGGGGAGCCATGATGCCCCCTTCCAAGGGGCGACAGGACCATTTCAGACTAGCCCCGGAAGGGGACCGACGACGCGTCGAACGGTCCCCGCCCCCGGCGGCGCGGGCTAGCCGCCGTACGCCCCGCTCGCCGTCAGCCGCAGCGCCGTGTCGATCAGGGGAACGTGACTGAAGGCCTGCGGGAAGTTCCCCACCTGCCGCTGCAGCCTCGGGTCCCACTCCTCGGCGAGCAGACCGAGGTCGTTGCGCAGCCCGAGCAGCTTCTCGAAGAGCCTGCGCGCCTCGTCCACGCGCCCGATCATCGCCAGGTCGTCCGCGAGCCAGAACGAGCAGGCGAGGAACGCGCCCTCGTCGCCCTCGAGGCCGTCCACGCCCGCGTCCTCGCCCGCCGTCGGATACCGCAGGACGAAGCCGTCCTCGGTCGACAGCTCACGCTGGATCGCCTCGATCGTGCCGATGACCCGCTTGTCGTCGGGCGGCAGGAAGCCCATCTGCGGAATCAGCAGCAGCGAGGCGTCCAGCTCCTGCGAGCCGTACGACTGCGTGAAGGTGTTCCGCTCCTTGTCGTACCCCTTCTCGCAGACATCGCGGTGGATGTCGTCCCGCAGCTCCCGCCAGCGCTCCAGCGGGCCGTCCGCGTCCCCGGACTCGATCAGCTTGATCGTCCGGTCGACGGCGACCCAGGCCATCACCTTGGAGTGCACGAAGTGCCGGCGCGGCCCGCGCACCTCCCAGATGCCCTCGTCGGGCTGGTCCCAGTGGTTCTCCAGGTAGCGGATCAGCTTCAGCTGGAGCAGCGAGGCGTAGTCGTTGCGCGCCAGGCCCGTCATATGGCCGAGGTGCAGGGCCTCGGTGACCTCGCCGTACACATCGAGCTGAAGCTGGTGCGCGGCGCCGTTGCCGACCCGTACCGGACTCGAGTTCTCGTAGCCCGGCAGCCAGTCCAGCTCCGCCTCGCCCAGCTCGCGCTCGCCCGCGATGCCGTACATGATCTGCAGGTTCTCCGGGTCGCCCGCGACCGCCCGCAGCAGCCACTCGCGCCACGCGCTGGCCTCCTCGCGGTAGCCGGTGCGCAGGAGCGAGGAGAGGGTGATCGCGGCGTCCCGCAGCCAGGTGTAGCGGTAGTCCCAGTTCCGTACGCCACCGATCTCCTCGGGCAGTGAGGTGGTGGGCGCGGCGACGATGCCGCCGGTGGGCGCGTAGGTGAGCGCCTTCAGCGTGATCAGCGAACGGACCACGGCCTCGCGGTAGGGCCCGTGGTACGTGCAGTGCTCGACCCATTCCCGCCAGAAGTCCGCGGTCGCGTCGAGCGCGCCCTCGGGGTCGGGGAGCGCCGGCGGCTGGTGGTGGGAGGGCTGCCAGCTGATCGTGAAGGCGATCCGCTCGCCGGGGGTGACGGTGAAGTCGGAGTACGTCGTCAGGTGCTCGCCGTGCGTTTCGACGGCGGTATCCAGCCAGACCGAGTCGGGCCCGGCGACGGCGACCGTGCGCCCGTCCACCTTGTGCACCCACGGCACCACACGGCCGTAGCTGAAGCGCATCCGCAGCGCCGAGCGCATCGGAACGCGCCCGCTCACGCCTTCCACGATGCGGATCAGCTGCGGGGCGCCGTCACGCGGCGGCATGAAGTCCGTGATGCGGACAGTGCCGCGCGGGGTGTCCCACTCGGACTCCAGGATGAGCGAGTCGCCCACGTACCGCCGGCGGTCGGCGACCGGTGGGGTGCTGCCCTCCGCGTGGGCGGGCCCCACCCGCCAGAAGCCGTGGTCCTCCGTGCCCAGAAGCCCGGCGAAGATGGCGTGCGAGTCGAAGCGGGGCAGGCACAGCCAGTCCGCCGAGCCGTCCCGGCAGACCAGGGCTGCGGTCTGCATGTCTCCGATGAGTGCGTAATCCTCGATGCGCCCGGCCACGTGCATCTCCAGTCGAACGGCCACGTCCGCCCCGCGGGGCGCTTACTGAGTCTCACATGACTCTGTTCTCACATGAGTCTCTGCGGTCAAGGGATCGTTGACGAGCTCTTGTTCCGGTGGGCGGGGGTGGTGCCGTTGGCCGGCCTGGCTCGGCAGCGAGTGTCCGAGCAGGATACGACGCAAGGTGATGATCTGCGCGACCGCCTTGGCAACACGGCGCGGCCGAACGCTTGACTCAAGGGTGGCGAAGGGGTCGAGCCCGGGGGGTCGTCGCGCGAAGTGCACGGACGACTGCCGCGCGTGGCCGGAAGCGGCCGCCCGCCGTCGCTGATACCCTGGTACCCCGTGGACCGGTGGTCGGCCTGTGAAATCCAGGGGCCCCGAAACCGCAGCGACGGCACCCCCGAAATCTGGGCGGAAGCCGGCACGCACCTCGACTCAGCGACCACGGGAGCCCCCTCTTGGCGATGCCGCCCAAATCCACGACGACCAAGCACATCTTCGTCACCGGGGGTGTCGCGTCCTCCCTCGGCAAGGGCCTGACCGCCTCCAGCCTGGGTGCGCTGCTCAAGGCGCGGGGTCTGCGCGTCACCATGCAGAAGCTCGACCCGTACCTGAACGTCGACCCGGGCACGATGAACCCGTTCCAGCACGGCGAGGTGTTCGTCACCAACGACGGCGCCGAGACGGACCTGGACATCGGTCACTACGAGCGTTTCCTCGACGTCGACCTCGACGGCTCGGCCAACGTCACCACCGGCCAGGTCTACTCGCAGGTGATCGCCAAGGAGCGGCGCGGCGAGTACCTGGGCGACACCGTCCAGGTCATCCCGCACATCACCAACGAGATCAAGCACCGCATCCGCCGCATGGCCACCGACGACGTCGACGTCGTGATCACGGAGGTCGGCGGCACGGTCGGTGACATCGAGTCGCTGCCGTTCCTGGAGACCGTCCGCCAGGTCCGCCACGAGGTCGGTCGGGACAACGTCTTCGTCGTGCACATCTCGCTGCTGCCCTACATCGGCCCGTCGGGCGAACTGAAGACCAAGCCGACCCAGCACTCGGTCGCCGCCCTGCGGAACATCGGTATCCAGCCCGATGCGATCGTGCTGCGCGCCGACCGTGAGGTCCCCACCGCCATCAAGCGCAAGATCTCGCTGATGTGCGACGTCGACGAGGCCGCGGTGGTCGCCGCCATCGACGCCAAGTCGATCTACGACATCCCGAAGGTGCTGCACACCGAGGGTCTGGACGCCTACGTCGTGCGCAAGCTCGACCTGCCGTTCCGCGATGTCGACTGGACCACCTGGGACGACCTGCTGGACCGCGTCCACAACCCCGAGCACGAGGTCACGGTCGCGCTCGTCGGCAAGTACATCGACCTGCCCGACGCCTACCTCTCGGTCACCGAGGCGATGCGGGCCGGCGGCTTCGCGAACAAGGCCCGGGTCAAGGTCAAGTGGGTCACCTCCGACGACTGCAAGACCCCGGCCGGGGCGAAGAAGCAGCTCGGTGACGTCGACGCCATCCTCATCCCCGGTGGCTTCGGCGACCGCGGCGTGAGCGGCAAGGTCGGCGCCATCCAGTACGCCCGCGAGAACAAGGTCCCGCTGCTGGGTCTGTGCCTGGGCCTGCAGTGCATCGTGATCGAGGCCGCGCGGAACCTGGCCGAGATCCCCGACGCCAACTCGACCGAGTTCGACCCCGCGACCGCCCACCCCGTCATCTCGACGATGGAGGAGCAGCTCGCTTACGTCGAGGGCGCCGGCGACCTGGGCGGCACGATGCGTCTCGGCCTCTACCCGGCGAAGCTCGCCGAGGGCTCGATCGTCCGTGAGGTCTACGGCGACCAGCCCTACGTGGAGGAGCGCCACCGCCACCGCTACGAGGTGAACAACGCCTACCGCGCGGAGCTGGAGAAGAAGGCGGGCATCGTCTTCTCGGGCACGTCCCCCGACAACAAGCTCGTCGAGTACGTCGAGTACCCGCGCGAGGTGCACCCCTATCTGGTCGCCACCCAGGCGCACCCGGAGCTGCGGTCGCGCCCGACCCGCCCGCACCCGCTGTTCGCGGGCCTGGTGAAGGCGGCCGTGGAGCGCAAGACGGGTAAGTAGCGCACAGGCGATACGGTTGACCGGGGTACGAGCCTTCTTCAGGCACGTGCCCCGGTTTTCTGTGCGAGGGAGGACGTCTTCATGACCATCAAGGACACGCCCGAGGAGTGGCGGGTCACCGCGACCGCGACTCCGTTCCGGGGGAACAAGACCAGTGTCCGGGCCGACGACGTCGTCATGCCCGACGGGTCGGTCGCGCGCCGCGACTACCAGGTCCACCCCGGCTCGGTGGGGGTCCTCGCGCTCGACGACGAGGGCCAGGTCCTGGTCCTGCGCCAGTACCGCCACCCGGTGCGGCAGAAGCTGTGGGAGATCCCGGCCGGCCTGCTGGACGTCCCCGGCGAGAACCCGCTGCACGCGGCCCAGCGCGAGCTGTACGAGGAGGCGCACGTCAAGGCGGAGGAGTGGAACGTCCTGACGGACGTCTACACGACGCCGGGCGGCTGCGACGAGGCCGTACGGATCTTCCTCGCGCGCGGTCTTTCGGCGGCGGAGGGCGAGCGCTTCGAGGTCGCCGAGGAGGAGGCGGACATGGAGCTGGCGCGGGTTCCGCTGGAGGAACTGGTGAAGGGCGCGCTGGCGGGAGAGCTCCACAACAACTGCCTGGTGGTGGGCGCCCTCGCGCTGACGGCCGCGCTGCACGGCCCGGGCCTCGACACCCTCCGCCCGGCGGAAGCGGAATGGCCGGCGAGGCCGTTCGAGGCGTAGGCGTAGGCGTAGGGGCGGGGGCGGGGGCGGTGGCTCGTCCCGGTGTCCCGTCCCCTCGCGAGGGGGACTCTCGGCGCCGCGGCCCGGCGGCTCCGGTGCGCCGGTCCGCGGCGGGGTCCCTCCTCCCCTCCGCGCCCTCCGAGCCCCGAGGCTCCACCCCAATGTGCTCGCGGTGTGACGATCCGCTGATCCGATCGGGGGACCCGTCGGTCGTGCTCCGCCGGGAACCGGAACCGGCCTGAACTACGCTCGGGATCACCCGTCCGGAGACCCGACGGGTTCGGCTCGTGCGCAGTGGACGGGAGCGTGGCCCGTGACGGATCAGGCGGTGGGCGTGGGCGGCGTCGGCCGGGAGCGCGCCCGGCGCGCGCCCGGTGGGCAGCCGACCGGGACACCGACACCCACGGACCGTCAGTTCTTCGGCAGACAGCGCGAGTTGAAGGCCCTGCGCGCCGACATCCAGCGCGCGGGACTGGACACCATCTCCGGCCGCAAAGCCCCTCGCGCGCGTGTGCTTCTCATCGCCGGACGCCCCGGCTCCGGCCGAACCGCGCTCGCCGAGGAGCTCGCCGCCTCGCTCGCCGAGGACTACCCCGACCGTGTTCTCCGGGCCCGGCTGACCGAGCCCGGGGGAGAGCGCGTCCCCACCGAGCGGACGGCCCGGGACCTCCTGGACACGCTCGGGATCCCCGCCCCGGCCGGCGCGGACGGCGACGAGCTGTCCGAGATGGTCCGGGAGGCCCTCGCCGTCCGCCGCGCGCTGCTGCTCCTCGACGACGCCCGCGACGCCGAGCAGGTCGACCCGCTGCTGCCGGACAACCCCGAGTGCCTGGTCGTCGCCGTCGCCCGGGGGCCGCTCACCGGCATCCCGGACGTCCGCCCCTGCACCCTCGGTGGGCTGGACACGAAGTCCGCGATCGAACTGCTCGAACGGTTCACCGGTTCCGTACGGATCACCGTCGACCCGCAGTCCGCCGAGACGCTGGCCGAGGTCTGCGGCGGCCAGCCCGCCGCGCTCGTCCTCGCCGGTGGCTGGCTCGCCGCCCGCCCCAAGGCGTCCGTCGCCGATCTGGCCAAGCGACTGCACGCCCTGCCCGGTGATCCGCTGTCCCGCGCCTTCCACATGGTGTACGAGTCCCTGTCGGGGCCCGCCGGCCGCCTGCTCCGGCTGCTGGCCCTCGCGCCGCTCGGTCTCGCCGACGCCCACACCGCGTCCGCGCTGGCCGGCTGCTCCGTCTCCGCCGCCCAGTCGACGCTCGACGACTTCGCCGCCGCCGGGCTGCTGCGGACCGGGGAGGACGGGGAGTACGAGGTGCCCGGCCATCTCGTCCCCCTGCTCCGCGCGCTCATGGAGGAGCGGGACCGGCCCGGGGAGCTGCAGCTCGCCCGGGCGCGGATGCTGGAGCGGACGGTCCGGCTCCTCCAGTCCTGCCGGGCGGTCACCGAGCCGGAGGGCTCGCTCGCCCGCCGCAAGCTCGCCGGACTGCCCCGCGCCCTGCGCTTCCCCTCTCCGCGGGCCGCCGCCGACTGGCTGCGGGCCCGGCAGCCCGTGCTGCTGGCCTGCGCCCGGCTGGCCGTCGCCGACGGAGAGCTCGACACGCTGGCCCGCCGACTGGTCGCCGCCCTGGTCAGAGCCCTGAGCGCACACCGGGGCGCCGAGGCCGCCGCCCCCGAGCTGTACGGACTGCACCAGCTGGTCCTCGGCGTCGCCGAGCGGCGCGGACTGCACCGTGAGCAGGCCGCCGCCCTGCTGAATCTCGCCGATCTGGACGCCGGAACCGGCCGGACCGAGTCCGCGCTGGCCCGCTACCGGGCGGCGCTGGACGCCGGAAGGGCGGCGAACGACCCGTACGCGATCGGCCGCGCGATGGAATCCGTAGGCGGTTCCTACCAGGAGCTGGGGGACTGGCAGCGGGCCGCCGACTGGTACGGGCGGGCGCTCTCCCACCGCCTCGCCCGGGACGAGCGGGCCGATCAGGCGCGGCTGTACGGGCGCCTCGGTGCGGTGCACAGCTACGCGGGGCGTTACGGCGAGGCGCTGCGGAACTGGCGAGCGGCCGCCGCGGGCTACCGGCGGCTCGCCGATCTGCCGGGCTACGCACGGGCGTTGAGCGAGGCCGCCCGGGTCCAGGAGTACGCCGGCCGGCCCGAGGAATCGCTGCGTACCTGCGAGGAAGCCGTCGAGTGGGCGCGGCGGGCCGAGGACGTACGGCTCCAGGCCGCGCTGCAGCTCAGGCTGGCCGACACCCTCGACCGGCTCGGAGACCCGGCCGCCGCCGGGCTGCACCGCGCCACGGCCGAACGTCTTCTGGGAACCGAGGACTCTGCCTACGAAATCCGCAGTGCTTTCGACGAAGATTAATGCTTTGCAAGGCTAGACAGAGGGAACTCCTTCATTAGACTGGGTGAGCCGCAACCGTTCGCGGTCTACCCCGGTGTGCCGTGGTGCGCCCGGGTATGTATGGCATTGCCCCAGTAATCCCCCTGAGCCAAGGACCGTGATCGACGATGAAGGTCGGCATCCCCCGCGAGGTCAAGAACAACGAGTTCCGGGTGGCCATCACCCCCGCTGGTGTGCACGAGCTCGTGCGCCACGGCCACCAGGTCTTCATCGAGCAGAACGCCGGTGTCGGCTCCTCGATCACGGACGACGAGTTCGTCTCCGCCGGCGCGCAGATCCTGCCGACCGCCGACGAGGTCTGGGCCACCGCCGACCTGCTGCTGAAGGTCAAGGAGCCCATCGCCGAGGAGTACCACCGCCTCCGCAAGGACCAGACGCTCTTCACCTACCTGCACCTCGCCGCGTCCCGCGAGTGCACGGACGCCCTGCTCGAGTCCGGCACCACCGCCATCGCGTACGAGACCGTCGAGACCGCGAACCGCGCGCTGCCGCTGCTCGCTCCGATGTCCGAGGTCGCGGGCCGCCTGGCCCCGCAGGTCGGCGCCTACCACCTGATGCGCTCGGTCGGCGGCCGCGGCGTGCTCCCCGGCGGCGTCCCCGGCACCCACGCCGGTGAGTGCGTCGTCATCGGCGGCGGCGTCTCCGGCTGGAACGCCACCCAGATCGCCGTCGGCATGGGCTTCCACGTCACCCTGCTCGACCGCGACATCAACAAGCTCCGCGAGGCCGACAAGATCTTCGGCACCAAGGTGAAGACGATCGTCTCCAACGCCTTCGAGCTGGAGAAGGCCGTGATCGAGGCCGACCTCGTCATCGGCGCCGTCCTCATCCCGGGCGCCAAGGCCCCGAAGCTGGTCACCAACGAGCTCGTCGCCAAGATGAAGCCCGGAAGTGTCCTTGTCGACATCGCGATCGACCAGGGCGGCTGCTTCGAGGACTCGCACCCGACCACGCACGCCGAGCCGACCTTCCAGGTCCACAACTCGGTCTTCTACTGCGTCGCCAACATGCCGGGCGCGGTCCCGAACACCTCCACCTACGCGCTGACCAACGCCACGCTGCCCTACATCGTGTCGTTGGCCAACAACGGCTGGGTCGAGGCGCTGCGCCGCGACTCCGCGCTCGCCCTGGGCCTCAACACCCATGACGGCAAGGTGGTTTACAAGGAGGTCGCCGAGGCGCACGGCCTCGAGCACCTGGAGCTCAGCAGCCTGCTCGGCTGACCTCGGGCGGCGTGCCGTCAATACGCGCCGTCAACCTCACGCATGCGGCCGGACCTTGTCGACAAAGGTCCGGCCGCATGTGTGTCCGGCCACTTTGTGACCCTCGTTCAACTCGCCTCGAACGTAACCCTTTAACCGTTTCGCACACCCCCGAAACGTGGCGATGCACAGCCGTGCACCCTTGACATCACGGTGTTCCGTTGCCGACACATCGGGCCGGGTCCGGCGGATTGTGTTGCTGCGGAGCGGTGACACGCCATAGAGTCGCCAACCGTCGGCATGGTGCCACGCTGACGAATCGATAAGTTTCCTGGTCACATCCAAGGAGGTAAGACGACTTGTGAATGAGTCGACATTTACTCCCGGAGGTGGTCAACCAGGAACTCCCCGCCGACGCCCGGGGGGCGTGGGGGAGGTGCCCCCAGCGAGGGGCCTGGTCCCGTCACCGGGGCAGTCCGGGCTCGAGGCTGTCGGCTCCGTCGCTGTCCGAACCTTCGCGACCAACCAGCACACGACGACAGCCCACACGATGAAGATGATGGACGGCCTACACGTGAACGCCACGGCCGGCAACGAGAGTGGCCGAGAGTCCACCCACTTCGCCGCCTACGACGAGGTGCCCGAGGGGCACTTCTACGACCCTGACGCCGAGTACGAGCCCGACCCCGAGTACGCGGCCACCCTCGCACCCGACGCTGCCCGCCAGCGCCGCGAGCGGATCGGCCCCACGGGACGTCCCCTGCCGTACTTCCCGATCCCGGGCCCGCTGGCAGAGCACGGACCCGCGACGATCATCGCGATGTGCAACCAGAAGGGCGGCGTCGGCAAGACGACGTCGACCATCAACCTGGGCGCCGCGCTCGCCGAGTACGGACGGCGGGTGCTGCTCGTCGACTTCGACCCGCAGGGCGCCCTGTCCGTCGGACTCGGCGTGAACCCGATGGAGCTCGACCTCACCGTCTACAACCTGCTCATGGAGCGGGGCATGTCGGCGGACGAGGTGCTGCTGAAGACCGCCGTGCCCAACATGGACCTGCTGCCGAGCAATATCGACCTCTCGGCCGCGGAAGTGCAGTTGGTGAGCGAGGTCGCGCGCGAGTCGACGCTCCAGCGGGCCCTGAAGCCGCTGATGCAGGACTACGACTACATCGTGATCGACTGTCAGCCCTCGCTCGGTCTGCTGACCGTGAACGCGCTGACGGCGGCTCACAAGGTGATCGTGCCGCTCGAGTGCGAGTTCTTCGCGCTGCGCGGTGTGGCCCTGCTGACGGAGACCATCGAGAAGGTCCAGGAGCGGCTCAACCCCGACCTGGAGCTCGACGGCATCCTCGCCACGATGTACGACTCGCGGACCGTGCACAGCCGTGAGGTCCTGGCGCGTGTCGTCGAGGCCTTCGACGACCACGTCTACCACACGGTGATCGGGCGGACCGTGCGCTTCCCGGAGACCACGGTCGCCGGTGAGCCCATCACCACGTACGCCTCCAACTCCGTCGGCGCCGCCGCCTACCGCCAGCTCGCCAGGGAGGTGCTCGCCCGGTGTCACGCCGAGTGAGTCTGCCCGGGGCCGACGAGCTGTTCCGTACGACCGGGGGCATGGCGCTGCAGGCGTCGTCACCGCGGCGGGGCGCCAACGGGGAGCCACGGGTGCCGGCGCCTGCGGGGGAGAGCGACACGGAGGCGGCTCCGACGCCGCCCCCGTCCTCGCCCGCCCCGTCGTCGCAGGAGCACTCGGCCGCCGACGCGGAGAACGCGGAGCCGCGGTCCCGTACGCAGGAGGCGGCCGAGGCGCCCCGCGCGCCCCGGCGCTCGGGCGACGACGCCGCCGCGCGGCGGCGGGCCCGGGCGGCGAACCGGCGGCCCAGCGGACGCGAGCGTCACGACGAGAAGATCACGGTCTATGTCTCCGCCGAGGAGCTGATGGACCTGGAGCACGCCCGCCTGGTGCTCCGCGGGGAGCACGGCCTGGCGGTCGACCGCGGCCGGATCGTCCGTGAGGCGGTCGCGGTGGTCCTCGCGGACCTGGAGTCCCGGGGCGACGCGAGCATCCTCGTGCGGCGCCTGCGCGGACGCTGAGGGTAGCCTGCGGGCCTGCCTGCCGCTCCCCAGCTCCTCCCTGGACCACGATGCCCCCGACGGACGACCCCTCCGCCCCCGCCTCCCGCCGCCGCACCCTGGGCCGGGGCCCGGGGGCCGGCCCGTCGGCGTCCGCGTCGCCCTCGCCCGTGGAACCGGCCGCCGCGCCCCGGGAACCCGTGCGAGACGGCGCCGAGGCGCCCGCGGCCGAGGCGCCGTCGGCCCAGGCGGCCCCGGCCCCGGCGGGGGCCCGCGCGCCCGCGCCGCCGCCCGCGCCGGTCGCGGAGGCCGTCGTGCCGCAGGAGCCCGCCCTGGTCGGGGCCCCGGCCCCCGCCGAGCCCCCGACCCCCGCGTCCGCCGAGGCCCCCGCCCCCGAAGAGCGGGAGCAGCCCCCCGGCGACGGGCGCTTCACCGTGCGGCTGGTGAACTTCGAGGGGCCCTTCGATCTGCTCCTGCAGCTCATCTCCAAGCACAAGCTCGACGTGACCGAGGTCGCCCTCTCCAAGGTGACCGACGAGTTCATGGCCCACATCCGGGCCATGGGACCCGACTGGGACCTCGACCAGACCACCGAGTTCCTCGTCGTCGCCGCGACCCTGCTCGACCTCAAGGCCGCCCGGCTGCTGCCCGCCGCCGAAGTGGAGGACGAGGCCGACCTCGCGCTGCTGGAGGCGCGGGACCTGCTCTTCGCCCGTCTCCTCCAGTACCGCGCGTACAAGCAGATCGCCGCGATCTTCGGCGACCGCTGGGAGGCAGAGGGGAGGCGCTACCCCCGGACCGTCGGCCTCGAGCCCCATCACGCCGAGCTGCTCCCCGAGGTCGTCATCAGCATCGGCGCGGAGGGATTCGCCCGGCTCGCCGTCAAGGCCATGCAGCCGAGGGCCGAACCGCAGGTGTACGTGGACCACATCCACGCGCCGCTGGTCAGCGTTCAGGAGCAGGCCGCCGTGGTGGTCGCGCGGCTGCGGGAGCGCGGGGCCGTGAGCTTCCAGGAGCTCACGGAGGACGCCGGGGACACCCTCACCGTCGTCGCCCGCTTCCTCGCCCTGCTGGAGCTCTACCGCGACAAGGCCGTCACCCTCGACCAGGACGACGCCCTGGGCGAGCTGACCGTCACCTGGACCGGCGGGGAGAACGTGACCGTCACCGATGAATTCGACCGCGCACCCGAGACCCCGGAGGAGAAGCCATGAGTGAGCTCAAGCCCGCCCTCGAAGCCGTCCTCATGGTCGTCGACGAGCCCGCCACCGAGGAGCACCTCGCCAAGGTCCTGGAGCGGACGAGGCGGGAGGTGGCCGACGCCCTGCGCGAGCTCGCCGACGAGTACGCCCTCCAGGGGCGCGGCTTCGAGCTGCGTCTCGTCGCCGACGGCTGGCGCTACTACACCCGCCCCGAGCACGCCGACGCGGTCGAGCGCTTCGTGCTCGACGGCCAGCAGGCGCGGCTCACGCAGGCCGCTCTGGAGACTCTCGCGGTCGTCGCCTACCGCCAGCCGGTCAGCCGTTCGCGGGTGTCGGCGGTGCGCGGAGTGAACTGTGACGGCGTCATGCGCACCCTCCTCCAGCGCGGTCTGGTCGAGGAGGCGGGCGCGGAACCCGAAACAGGTGCGATCCTGTACAGGACGACGAACTACTTTCTGGAGCGGATGGGCCTGCGAGGCCTGGACGAGCTCCCGGAGCTCGCGCCCTTCCTCCCCGAGGCGGAGGCGATCGAGGCCGAGACCCAGGAAGGGGTCCCGTCGTTCGATCCGGATGCACCGGATTCCGAGGACGCAGACGACAAGACGGAAATTTGATGCGAAGCAGCAGCGGCAGGAACAGCAGCGGAAACAACGGCGGGAGCCGTGGTGGCAACAGCGGCGGCCGCGGCAGCAGCGGCGGGCGCGGCGGCAAGCCGGGCGCCGGCGGTGGGCGCGACGACAGGCAGAAGCGGGCGGGCAAGCCCCGCCCGGAGGAGCGCCGCTACGACGTGAGCGGCCCCTCCGAGGCGCCGAAGAAGGGGCGCGGCAGCGCCGCCCGCGGTGGCGCGAAGGGTGGCCCCAAGCAGTCCCCGCAGCAGAGCGGGCGCCGTACGGCGCCCGCGCGCTCCCGGGAGTACGACGCCCGTACGGAGGAGCGCAACCGGGAGCGGTACGCGAACAAGCCGGAGATCAAGACCCCGAAGACCTTCCCGGGCGCCGAGCAGGAGGGTGAGCGGCTTCAGAAGATCCTCGCCCGGGCCGG
The DNA here is from genome assembly GCF_055577795.1 of Streptomyces sp. NPDC033174. Taxonomy (NCBI): domain Bacteria; kingdom Bacillati; phylum Actinomycetota; class Actinomycetes; order Kitasatosporales; family Streptomycetaceae; genus Streptomyces; species Streptomyces sp. NPDC033174. Next base: position 159,983 of record NZ_JBVIPQ010000011.1, on the reverse strand, counting down.
CATGGGCTCGCGCCGCGCGTGCGAGGAGCTCATCGAGCAGGCCCGCGTCGAGGTCAACGGCCAGATCGTCACCGAGCAGGGGCTGCGCGTCGACCCCGAGAAGGACGAGATCAAGGTGGACGGCCTGACCGTCGCCACCCAGTCGTACCTCTTCTTCGCGCTGAACAAGCCGGCCGGTGTGGTCTCCACCATGGAGGACCCGGACGGCCGCCAGTGCCTCGGCGACTACGTCACCAACCGTGAGACGCGGCTCTTCCACGTCGGCCGGCTGGACACGGAGACCGAGGGCATCATCCTGCTCACCAACCACGGAGAGCTGGCCCACCGCCTCACGCACCCCAAGTACGGCGTCAAGAAGACCTACCTCGCCGCCATCCAGGGCCCGCTCCCGCGTGACCTCGGCAAGCAGCTGAAGAACGGCATCCCGCTGGAGGACGGCTACGCCCGCGCCGACCACTTCCGGGTCGTCGAGAACACCGGCAAGAACTACCTGGTCGAGGTCTCCCTGCACGAGGGCCGCAAGCACATCGTGCGCCGGATGCTCGCCGAGGCGGGCTTCCCGGTCGACAAGCTCGTGCGGACGGCCTTCGGCCCGATCGGCCTCGGCGACCAGAAGTCGGGCTGGCTGCGCCGCCTGACCAACACCGAGGTCGGCATGCTGATGAAGGAAGTCGGTCTCTAGAGACTTCGGGACACTTCCCGGCAGACCCGTACGAAAAGCCCGCAGCCCGTCCAGGCTGCGGGCTTTTCGCGCTTGTCGGGGCTCCCGCCGGACCTTTATAGTCAAAGTGACTATAAAGGTGGTGGTGAGATGAAGCGGTACGCGCACGGGCTCGTGCCCGGCAGGTTCTGCCCGCCGCACGCCGGCCACCACCACCTCGTACGGACCGCCGCCGACCGCTGCGAGCGGCTCACCGTGCTCGTCTGCGGCTTCTCCGCGGCCCTGCCGCTCGACGACCGGATCGCCTGGATGCGCGAGGTGCACCCCGGCGTGCAGGTCGTCGGCGCCCTCGACGACGCCCCCGTCGATCCGCACGCCCCCGGGGTTTGGGAGGCCCGGCTGCCTGCCGTCCTCGCCGCCGTACCCGAGCCCGTCGACGCCGTGTTCACCTCGGAGGCGTACGGGGAGGAGCTCGGCCGCCGCCTCGGCGCCGAGCCGGTCCGTGTCGACCCGGGCCACACGGTCTTCCCCGTGTCGGGCAGGGCCGTCCGCAAGGACCCCGTCGGCTGCTGGGACTTCCTGGAGCCGCCCGTGCGGGCCGCGCTCGCCCGGCGGGTCGTGGTGCTCGGCGCCGAGTCGACCGGCACCACCACCATGGCGTGGGCACTCGCCGAGCACTACCGGCGGCGCGGCGGCGTCTGGACGCGCACCCGCTTCGTCCCCGACCACTTGCAGGCGTTCGCCGAGCAGAAGCTGGCCGCTCTGCGGACCGGACGTCCCGAGGCCGGCCCGGCGGATGTGGCCTTCACCTCCGAGGAGTTCCTCCTCGTCGCCCAGCGGCAGAGCGAACTGGAGGAGGAGGCCGCCCGGGCGGGCTCCCCCGTGGTCTTCTGCGACACCGACGCCTTCACCACCGGCATCCGGCACGAGCGGTACCTCGGCACGGCCGACGACGACGTCCGCCGGGTCGCCGCCCGCGGCACCCGGCACCTGTGGCTGCTCACCGACCACCGGGGCGTCCGCGCCGCCGGCGGGGTCACGCCCGACGGGGGCCGGCTGCGGCCCTGGATGACCGCACGGTTCATGGCCCGGCTCACCCGTACCGGACGCCGCACTGTCCTGCTCACCGGCCCCCACGAGCAGCGCCTCGCCACCGCCGTCGCCGCCGTGGACGCCCTCCTCGCCGAGGGCTGGGACCTCGAGGACACCCCGCCGGAGACGCGATGACCGCCCCGGGGGGACGGGCCCCCGAAGGCTACGACCCGTACGCCTTCGAGCCCTTCGCCGTCACCGTCGACCTCGCCGTCCTCACCGTCCGCGAGGAGCGGCTGCACGTCCTGCTCGTCGAACGCGGCCAGGAGCCCTACAAGGGCGCCTGGGCGCTTCCCGGCGGCTTCGTCCTGCCTCGGGAGTCCGCCGGGCAGGCCGCCCGGCGCGAACTGGCCGAGGAGACCGGCCTGTCCGCGGACACCGTCGCCTCCCTCCACCTGGAGCAGCTGCGCACCTACAGCGCGCCGGACCGGGACCCGAGGATGCGGGTGGTGTCCGTCGCGTACACCGCGCTCGTACCGGACCTTCCCGAGCCGCGCGGCGGCAGCGACGCCGCCCGTGCCCGCTGGACGCCGTACGGCGCGCAGGGGCGGCTCGCCTTCGACCACGACCGGATCCTCGCCGACGCCCACGAGCGCGTCGGCGCCAAGCTCGAGTACACGTGCCTCGCCACCGCCTTCTGCCCGCCCGAGTTCACCCTCGGCGAGCTGCGGCAGGTGTACGAGACGGTCTGGGGCGTCGAGCTCGACCGCCCCAATTTCCGGCGCAAGGTCCTCGCCACGCCCGGCTTCGTCCAGGCCGTGGAAGGACCGCCGCGCCTCACCGGCGGACGGGGGAAACCGGCCGCTCTCTACCGGGCGGGTGCGGCGACGGCGCTGCACCCGCCACTTCTGCGACCGGAAGGACGTTCCACGTGATCGCCGCACGCACCATCACCAAGCAGGCCGCGACGGGTTCACTCGTCGGCCTCGCCCTCGGGGACGCGCTGGGCTTCCCCACCGAGTTCAACGACGTCCCCTCGATCCTCGCCAAGTGCGGGCCGTGGCGGGAGATGCGGCTGCCGAAGCCGGCGATCGTCACCGACGACACCCAGATGACGCTCGCCCTGGCGCGCGGCATAAGGACCGCGATGGACCGGGGCGTGCTCGCTCCGCTGCGGCTGATCCGTCCGGTACGGGACGAGTTCGTCTCCTGGTACCACTCGCCGGAGAACAACCGCGCGCCCGGCCGCACCTGCATGGTCGCCTGCCGTCTGCTGGACAGCGACCGGCCCTGGCAGGAGGCGAGCCAGATCGGCTCCAAGGGCTGCGGCGCCAACATGCGGGTCGCCCCCGTCGGGCTCGTACCGGGACTGAGCGAGGAACAGCGCGCGGGCGCGGCCCAGTTGCAGTCCGCCCTCACCCACGGGCATCCCACCGCGCTGGCCGCCTCCGACCTGACGGCACGGGCGGTGTTCCTGCTCGCGCGGGGGGCCGAGCCGCTGGGACTCGTCGGCCAGCTGCGCTCCTACGCGTACGAGAACCGCTCCCGCTACCACCACAAGTGGCTCGGTGACCTGTGGACCTACTCCCACGACGCGACGCCCACCGCCTTCATCGAGCGCGGCTGGGACGACTGCCTCGCGGCCCTCGAAGTCCTCGCCTCCGCACTCGGCACGGCGAGCCCGGAGGTCGACCCCTGCCTGCTCACCGGTGACGGCTGGATCGCCGAGGAGGCGCTCACCACGGCACTGCTCTGCTTCCTGCTCTTCCCCGAGGAGCCGGTGACGGCGCTGCGCCGGGCCGCCTGCACCAGGGGCGACTCGGACTCGATCGCCTGCCTGGCGGGCGCGTTCGCCGGGGCGCACCTGGGGGCGGGGGCCTGGCCCAAGGAATGGGCCGAGCGGATCGAGTACCGCAGCGAGCTGCTGACCCTGGGAGCCCTCTGGGACGCTTGATCCATGACGACCGCACCGCTCGACCTCGACCTGGCCGCCGTGGTGGCCGAACAGCCCGACCCCCTGCTGTTCGCCACCGTCTCCGGGGCACATCTCTACGGATTTCCCTCCCGCGACTCGGACGTGGACCTGCGGGGGGTCCATCTGCTGCCGGTGTCCGGCCTGATAGGGCTGCGCGAGCCGGAGGAGACCCGGTCCCGGATGTGGGACCGGGACGGCGTCGAGATGGATCTGGTCACACACGATCTGCGCAAGTTCGTCCGGCTGATGCTGCGGCGCAACGGCTACGTACTGGAGCAGCTGCTCTCCCCGCTGGTGGCCCACACGTCGGACGCGCACGCCGAGCTGGTCTCCCACGTACCCGGTGTGGTGACCGTGCACCACGCCCACCACTACCGGGGGTTCGCCGCGACACAATGGCGGCTCTTCGAGAAGACCGGCGAGCTCAAGCCGCTGCTCTACACCTACCGGGCCCTGCTCACCGGCATCCATCTGATGCGCTCCGGTGAGGTCGTCGCCCATCTCCCCACCCTGGTCGGGGAGGTGGCCGCTCCCGCGTATCTTCCGGAACTCGTCGAGCTCAAGGCCGAGGCCGAGCACGGGAGGGCCGAGGTGGACCAGGACACCGTGCGGGCCGACGTGGAGGCCCTGCACCGGGTCCTCGACGAGGCGCAGGGCGCGTCCGGGCTAGCGGACGCCCCCGGCGCGCACGACGCCCTCCACGACTTCGTCGTACGGGTCCGCCTCGCGGGCTGAGGCGCGGCGCGTACGCGTCAGGAAGTCCTCCACCCGCGCCCGGTCCGGTTCGGGCGGCAGCGGTGTCCTCAGGGCCGCCTCGTCCCCCTCGGCGGCCAGCCGTGTCATCCAGGACTCGACCTCCGGCCACGACACCTCGCCGCGCTTGACCGCGAGCAGCCGCTCGCGGTCCTCGCCCACCTCGATGACCAGCTCGCCCGTGCGCAGCAGATCGCGGCAGGAGACGAGCAGCCGCAGCAGATGCATGGCGTGCTTCCACCGGGGCGCGCCGTACCGGAGGACGTCCGCGTCCAGCTTCTTGCGCTGGCCCAGGGCGTAGCGGACGAACGTCGTGTGGGCCTGCCGGGAGAGGAACGCGTCACGCAGCGCCAGCAGCTCGCGGCCGGTGTCGTCGACGCGCTCGACGGTGGGGGAGTGCAGACACTCCAGTACGTTCGGATTGGCGCGCAGGGCCAGTTCGCAGAAGCGCTCCAGCTCCCAGCTGAACTGCTCCTCCGCGGGGCCGTCGACATGGGTCGGCGGCTTCTCGAAGCGCCAGAAGAGCGGCGTCGGCGCGAGGAACACCCCACGGCGGTCGGTGTCACTGCCGTCAGTGGCCAGACCGAAGGCGCGCGACCCCATGACACAGGAGTAGATCGTGTGGTCGCGCACCAGCTCTTCCGGAGTCATGGGCGTGAGATTACGTCAGCCCCACCGGCGTCAGGTCAGTCGAATGGTGTCCCCGGAGACGGTGATCTGACGGGGCGGCAGGGGCCGGCGTGCCGGACCCTGCACGACCTCGGCGTCGGCGATGGCGAACTTGCTGCCGTGGCAGGGGCAGTCGATGGTGCCGTCGGCCACCTTGCCGACCGTGCAGCCCTGGTGGGTGCAGATCGCGGAGAAGGCCTTGAACTGTCCGGCCTCGGGCTGGGTCACGACGACTTTCTGGTCCGCGAAGACCGTGCCGCCGCCCACCGGGATGTCGGAGGTCTTGGCGAGCACGTCGCCGGCGCCCGGGGACGACGCGCCGGGGGACGGTTCCGACGGGGAAGGGGCGGGCGGGCTCACCGCGGGCGGAACCGCGGACCCGGCGGTGGTCGCGGGCGGCGTGGGCGTGGCGGTCTTGGCGCCCCCGTCGTCGCCCGAGTCGCAGCCCGTGGCCAGTGCGGCGACGGAACCCGCACCGGCCAGCAGAACGGTACGGCGGGGCGTGGCATCAGCAGTCATGCCGTACAGCTTGGCGCGGCGTGGCCCCCACGCCCCCGCGACACGGGCGCGCGCGACCCCTAATGGACCTGACGCGGGCACGGAGACGGACTCTCCCTAGATCCAGGGCACGAGCTCGCTCGCACGGCCGTCCGCGTCCCGGCGGACCTCCAGCACGCCGGTCACGGCCTCCCGTTCGATCGGCCCGTACACATGCGGGTAGATCATGTCCTCGGAGCCCTCCCAGCGCACCTCGGAGCCCAGCAGCGCCTCGTCGATGACGAGTACCAGCAGCGGCCCGGGAACCTCCCGGTAGTGGGCGTCGGCGATGGCCAGGGCCGACGCCCCGTCCGGTGAGCAGTGCACGAAGCCCTCGGAGGAGAGGGAGGCGGGGCCGTACGGACGCCCGGCGTCCGCGGCCCACTCGTCCAGGGGCACGACATGAAGCAGCATCCGACAGTTCTAGCGCAGAGCCGGCCGCCGCGTTCGGGCCGAGTAGCGCCTCGGGCGGGTCCGGGTGAGATTGACCCTGTCCCGTACCGGACGGAACTCGGGATCGAGCAGGACCGGGACGGACGTCATCTCCGGGCAGCGGGTGCCCCGAGCCCCGCGCCCGCCCGGCCGTGGCGGGCCCGTGTCTCGGAGGGCGGTCGCGGCGCGTGCGTGTCCGGCCGGCTGACTAGGCTGAAGCCGCAGCACTCGCACAGGTGAAGGAGTACGTCGTGGCGGTACGAGCGGTCCGGGGAGCCGTCCAGCTGGAGCGGGACGACGCCGTACACATGCATGAGCAGGTCGGCGAGCTGCTCACCGCCGTGCTGGAGCGCAACGGGCTCACCGCGGAGGACCTGATCAGCGTCTGGTTCACGGCCACGCCCGATCTCCACAGCGACTTCCCCGCCGCGGTGGCGCGCAAGCTGGGCATCGTCGACGTACCCCTGATCTGCGCCCAGGAGCTCGACATCGACGGAGCCATGCCCCGCGTCGTCCGGCTCCTCGCGCACATCGAGTCCGACCTGCCGAAGTCCCGCATCGCGCACGTCTACCTCGGCGCCGCGGCCGCCCTGCGCAAGGACATCGCCCAGTGAGGACCGCCGTCGTCATCGGGACGGGCCTCATCGGCACCTCGGCGGCCCTGGCCCTCGCCGGCCGCGGCGTCACCGTCCACCTCGTCGACCACGACCCCGCCAGGGCCCGCACCGCCGCCGCGCTGGGCGCCGGGACGGACGAGGCGCCCGAGGGCCGCGTCGACCTGGCCATCGTCGCCGTACCCCCGGCGCACGTCGCCGGCGCGCTCGCCGAGGCGATGCGCGGCGGGATCGCCCGCGGCTACCTCGACGTCGCCAGCGTCAAGGGCGGACCGAAGCGGGAACTGGAACAGCTGGGTCTCGACCTCGGCTCGTACATCGGCACGCACCCGATGTCCGGCAAGGAGCGCTCCGGCCCGCTGGCCGCCACGGCCGACCTCTTCGAGGGCCGTCCCTGGGTGCTGACACCCACCCGCGACACCGACACCGAGGTACTGAACCTCGCCCTGGAACTCGTCGCGCTGTGCCGCGCCGTCCCCGTCGTCATGGACGCGGACGCCCACGACCGGGCGGTCGCCCTCGTCTCGCACACCCCGCAGTTGATCTCCTCGATGGTCGCGGCACGCCTGGAGGACGCGGACGAGACCGCCGTACGCCTCTGCGGGCAGGGCATCCGCGACGTCACCCGGATCGCGGCGTCCGACCCCCGGATGTGGATCGACATCCTGGCGGCCAACCCGGGGCCGGTGGCGGACGTGCTGGCCGGCGTCGCGGCCGACCTCGACGAGACGGTCCAGGCGCTGCGGGCCCTGCAGTCCTCCGACGAGGAGAAGCGCCGCGAGGGTGCCACGGGCGTCGAGGACGTCCTGCGCCGCGGCAACGCGGGCCGCGAACGGGTCCCGGGAAAGCACGGCGCCGCGCCGGCCACCTACGAGATCGTCGCGGTGCTGATCAGCGACCAGCCGGGCGAGCTGGCCCGTATCTTCGCGGACGCGGGCCGGGCGGGCGTCAACATCGAGGACGTCCGCATCGAGCACGCCACCGGCCAGCAGGCGGGTCTGGTCCAGCTGATGGTGGAACCCACGGCGGCGCCGAAGCTGAGCGCGGCCCTGAGGGAACGGGGCTGGGCGCTGCGGGCGGGCTGACAGGCCCCCGGGGGGTGGCGGACGGGCCCCCGGCGGCCTCCGTTCCGCCGCCCGCCGAGGGGCTCCGCCGAACGGGTGCATGGGGAAGCGCCAGTACTCGGTAACCTTGTGCGGGGCCCTCGGCAGTCCGGCCGGCCCTCCCCGCGTATCAGGAAGGTGTCCCACACCGTGGAATCCGTGATCGTCGCCATCGACGGGCCCTCCGGCACGGGCAAGTCGAGCACCTCCAAGGCGGTCGCCGCCAAGCTGGGTCTGAGCTACCTGGACACCGGTGCGCAGTACCGCGCGATCACCTGGTGGATGCTGAGCAACGGGATCGACGTCCACGACGCGGACGCCGTCGCCAACGCCGCCGGCAAGCCCGACATCGTCTCCGGCACCGACCCGGCCCGCCCCACGATCACCGTCGACGGCGCCGACGCCGCCGGCCCCATCCGTACCGACGAGGTCACCTCCAAGGTCAGCGCGGTCAGCGCCGTCCCCGAGGTGCGCGCCCGGATCACCGAGCTGCAGCGCTCCATCGCCGCGGCCGCCGAGCAGGGCATCGTCGTCGAGGGCCGGGACATCGGCACGACCGTCCTCCCGGACGCCGACCTCAAGATCTTCCTGACCGCCTCGCCCGAGGCCCGCGCCGCCCGCCGCTCCGGCGAGGTCAAGGGCTCCGACGTGGCCGCCACCCGGCAGGCCCTGATCAAGCGGGACGCGGCCGACTCCAGCCGTAAGACCTCCCCGCTCGCCAAGGCCGACGACGCCGTCGAGGTGGACACCACCGAGCTGACCCTCCAGCAGGTCGTCGAGTGTGTCGTCACCCTCGTCGAGGAGAAGCGGGCCGCCGCGTGACCCTGCCCTCCGAGAAGGGTGCGGCGGTCGGCCGGGGCATCGGCATCGGGCTGATGTACGGGCTGTGGAAGCCGCGCGTCCTGGGCGCCTGGCGGGTCCGGGCGAGCGGTCCCGTGATCCTCGCCGTGAACCACTCGCACATGATCGACGGGCCGATGCTCATGGGCACCGCGCCCCGGCCGGTGCACTTCCTGATCAAGCAGGAGGCCTTCGTCGGGCCTCTGGGCCCGTTCCTGGAAGGGATCGGCCAGCTGAAGGTGGACCGTACGAGCACGGACCGGGCGGCCATCACCAACGCGCTCGGCGTGCTGGCGGACGGCGGCGTCCTCGGGATCTTCCCGGAGGGCACCCGTGGCGAGGGCGACTTCGCCTCGCTGCGGGCGGGACTCGCCTACTTCGCCGTCCGCAGCGGCGCGCCCATCGTCCCCGTCGCGGTGCTGGGAAGCACCCAGCGCCCCGGACGGTTGATACGGGCACTGCCTCCGCTGCGCAGCCGTGTCGACGTCGTCTTCGGCGACGCCTTCGAGGCGGGGGACGGCAGCGGACGCCGCACCCGCACGGCGCTCGACGACGCCACCGTACGTATCCAGGAGCGGCTCACCGCCCACCTGGAAAACGCCAGGCGCCTCACCGGGCGCTGAGCGAGACTCTGAGTAGTGGGCCTCGCGCCCACCGACCACGAAAAGATCAAGGAACGGACTTCATGAACGACCAGCACGAACACGGGGCACTTGGCGATGCCGAGTACGCGGAGTTCATGGAGCTCGCCGCGGAAGAGGGCTTCGACATCGAGGACGTCGAAGGCGCGATCGAGGAGGCCGGGCACGGCCCGCTCCCCGTTCTCGCCGTCGTCGGCCGCCCGAACGTCGGCAAGTCGACCCTGGTGAACCGGATCATCGGCCGCCGCGAGGCCGTCGTCGAGGACAGGCCCGGCGTCACCCGCGACCGCGTCACCTACGAGGCCGAGTGGGCCGGCCGCCGCTTCAAGGTCGTCGACACCGGCGGCTGGGAGCAGGACGTCCTCGGCATCGACGCCTCCGTCGCCGCCCAGGCGGAGTACGCCATCGAGGCCGCCGACGCGGTCGTCTTCGTGGTCGACTCGACGGTCGGCGCGACCGACACCGACGAGGCCGTCGTCAAGCTGCTGCGCCGCGCCGGCAAGCCCGTCGTCCTGTGCGCCAACAAGGTCGACGGCCCCAGCGGCGAGGCGGACGCGACGGCCCTGTGGTCGCTCGGCCTCGGCCAGCCGCACCCGGTCTCCTCGCTGCACGGCCGCGGCACCGGCGACATGCTCGACGCCGTCCTGGAGGCGCTGCCCGAGGCCCCGGCGCAGACCTTCGGCAGCGCCCTCGGTGGCCCCCGCCGCATCGCGCTCATCGGCCGCCCCAACGTCGGCAAGTCCTCGTTGCTGAACAAGGTGGCGCGCGAGGAGCGGGTCGTCGTCAACGAGCTGGCCGGCACCACCCGCGACCCGGTCGACGAGCTGATCGAGCTCGGCGGCGTCACCTGGAAGTTCGTCGACACTGCCGGTATCCGCAAGCGCGTCCACCTCCAGCAGGGCGCCGACTACTACGCCTCCCTGCGCACGGCCGCCGCCGTCGAGAAGGCGGAGGTCGCGGTCATCCTGATCGACGCGAGCGAGAACATCAGCGTCCAGGACCAGCGCATCGTCACCATGGCGGTCGAGTCCGGCCGTGCCATCGTCGTCGCCTTCAACAAGTGGGACACCCTCGACGAGGAGCGTCGCTACTACCTGGAGCGCGAGATCGAGACCGAGCTGGCCCAGATCGCCTGGGCCCCCCGGGTCAACGTCTCCGCCCTGACCGGCCGCCACATGGAGAAGCTGGTCCCCGCGATCGAGACGGCCCTGGAGGGCTGGGAGACCCGCATCCCCACGGGCCGGCTCAACGCCTTCCTCGGCGAGATCGTCGCCTCGCACCCGCACCCGATCCGCGGCGGCAAGCAGCCCCGCATCCTGTTCGGTACGCAGGCGGGCACCAAGCCGCCCCGGTTCGTGCTCTTCGCCTCCGGCTTCCTCGAGGCCGGCTACCGCCGCTTCGTCGAGCGCCGGCTGCGTGAGGAGTTCGGCTTCGAGGGCACCCCGATCCACATCTCGGTGCGGGTGCGCGAGAAGCGGGGCCGCAAGAAGTGACCCGGCCGGGCGATCCGATCGGGTGACCGACGGGGTGACCCGCGTGGACAACGGCTGAGGGCCGGGGCGAATCGCCCCGGCCCTCAGCCGTTGTGGTGAGCCGGCCGCTGTTGCCGAGCCGTGCTCACAGGCCCTTGCGGGGAGCCGGCGGCAGCGCCGCCGGGACGTGATGCTGCGTGTAGGGCCGCCACGCCCCCGGGTACGGGGTGCGCGGCGCCGCGTGGGCGCCGCCGCCGTGCCCGGAATGCCCGGTGCCGCCATGTCTCGCACGGCCGGCGTGCAGACCCGTCCCGAACCCCTGGAACGTCAGGTCCTCCTCGCCGCTGCGGTCACCCGGCAGCGCCCGGAACGCGCGGAGGTACTCGGAGTACAGCGCGTCGTAGATGGGCGTCGGGGAAGGGCCGACGGTCGCCTCGTGCGCCGGGCGCATCGCGGGGATCTGGTTCTGGGACGGCTGGCGGGAGGGGTCGTATGCGTGCACGTAGGTGCCAACGAACCCACCGCCCTTCGGATGCGGGCGGGCATCGGAAATCGAAGCCCGCCCTGGCCGGTCCAGGCTCGGCACCCGGGGGACGTACGCCGGGCCTATGCCCGCGCGTACGCCGTCCATCAGGTGCCCGCCAGCGGCATCACGGCGCCGACGAGCCGACCGTTGGCAGCCGCCTTCTCCAGGGCCTCACGCAGCAGGTCCTCGCGCGGCTGCTGCCCGATCGTGCCGACCGAGGCCGCGTACACCAGAACCGACTTCGACTTGTTGACCGCCGCGCGCCAGCCCTCGGTGACCTGGAGCGGCTGGTGGGCCTGCCACCAGGCGGGGCCGGTGCCGCCGCCGCCCGTACCCGGCTGGAGCACGGCGTGCAACTGGCCCATGGCCACCAGCACGGACCAGCCGGGGAGCGGGGAGGGCAGCGTCTCCATGTCGTGCACGGGGAGGAAGCCCTGCTCGGAGAGGAGCTGCATGAACTCGTCGGTGGTGCTGCCGGAGCCGGGGCGGACGACCGGGGCGGTCGGTTCGACCACGATCGCCGGGTACAGCTCGCCCTGGATCAGGACGAGACCGCTGGTGACGCCCAGAACGGCCTGCTCGGGGACGCCCGGGCCGGATTCCTTGCCGGTGATGGACCGGACGGCGCCCTGCAGCTGCTCCTCGGCGACCTGGACCACCTGCGACGGGATGCAGGTGGCGTGGGCGAACGCCAGCACCGCGGTCTCCTCGCCGACGAAGAGCACCGTGCTGGTGCGCTCCTGCTCGGAGTCGCCCGGGGTGCGGCAGGAGGTGCAGTCATAGCTGCCCGGGGCGTTCTCGCCCGCGAGCAGCCGGTCGGCTTCTTCATCGCCGATCTCGGCGCGTACTTCCTCGCTGACGTCGAGCATGCGCGGCACGGGTGGCTCCTCGGACTCGGTGCATACGAGGCGGGCGGGTCCCGGCTCGTCTCATGGAGACTTCAACGGGAGATCCGTGGCCGGGGTCACGCGCGAACGCCAACGGAATCGGACCGCCGTCCGGGTGGGTGACGGTCCGGCTCCCGCGCGGCACCGCCCGGGACGGCGGGGGAGGTGCCTAGCGTGACCCGATGTCGAAGATCCGATTGTGGACGTCGGGAGCACTCGCGGCCGCGCTGCTCGCGCTCGTCCCCGCCCAGGCGCGGGCCGACGCCGGTACACCGAAGTGCGCCGCCGACCAGTGGCCGTGGGGCTGTGTCGCCGAGTGCGAGAGCAGCGGACGGTGGAACCTCAACACCGGCAACGGCTACTACGGAGGGCTGCAGTTCTGGCAGCCGACCTGGGAGGGGCACGGCGGTCTCGCGTACGCGCGCCGCGCCGACCTCGCGACACGGCAGCAGCAGATCAAGGTCGCGGAGGAGGTGCTGCGGACCCAGGGGTGGCGGGCCTGGCCGGTGTGTTCCAAGAAGTACGGGCTCAAGGGCCGCGTGCACACGGTCCAGCCGGGGGACACGCTCAGCAAGATCGCCCGCAGGTTCGCGATCCCGGGCGGCTGGCAGGCGCTCTACGAGGCGAACAGGACGGTCGTCGGCGCGAACCCGAACCTCCTGAAGGTGGGCGCGATGCTGGTCATCGGGGCCTGAGTTCGCAGGGCTCCCCGCTGAACGCGAGGAAGCCCCGCCGCAGTTCGTGCACGAGCGTCCCCCGGGGGAGCCCGGGGGGCAGCTGCTGCTCGGCGACGACGACCGCGGCGCCGGCGGTGGTCAGGGCGGCCAGCAGACGGTACGTACGTGCCGAGACGGCCGCCGACATGCCGAGCGACGGCTCGTCGACGAGGACGACACGCGCGGGCGCGAGCAGCGCGCGGGAGACGGCGAGCATCCGCTGCTCGCCGCCGGAGAGGGTGCCGGCACGGCGGGCGAGCAGGGGCCGCAGCTCCGGATAGGCCTCCAGGGCGGCCTTGAAGTCCCTTGCGGGTGAAGCGAGTTCGAGGTTCTCGGCGACGCCGAGGGTGGTGTGGACGGCGCGCAGATCCGGTACGAAGCACAGACCGCGGCGGGCCCGGGCGTGGGCCCGCAGACCGGTCACGTCCCCGCCCCGCCAGAACACGCGTCCGGCGGAAAGGGGGACGGTCCCCGCGAGGGCGCGCAAGGTGGTCGTACGGCCGGCGCCGTTGCGGCCGAGGAGAACGGTCAGCGTGCCGGCCGGTACCGGCAGGTCGACGCCGTGCAGGGCCTCCAGGGGGCCGTACCGCACACGGGCCGCGCGCAGTTCGATCTCGGCGCTCATGACACGATCCGCCCCGCCTCCATGACATGGACCGTGTCGGCGATCCCGGCGACGAGATCGAGATCGTGCTCGACGACGAGGACGGCGAGTCCGTCCGCGGCGAGGGCCCGCAGCACCCGTGCCAGCGCCCGTGTCTCGACGGCGTCGAGCCCGGCGGCCGGCTCGTCCAGCAGCAGCGTGTGCGGCCGCCCCGCGAGCGCCCGCCCCAGCTCGACCCGTCGCAGCGTCCCCGTGGCCAGCCCGGCGGCGGGCCGGTGCCGCACGGGCCCGTCGAGACCGAGCAGCCGCAGCGCCTGCTCGACGGCCTCCCGGCCGGCCGCGGGGTCCCGCACGCGGCCCTGTTCGGCGCCGACGCGCACGTTCTCCTCCACGGTCAGCGACGGAAACACGGCCAGCTCCTGGAAGGTCCGCGCGACCCCGAGCCGGGTCCGCGCGTGCGCGGGCCGCGCGGTGATGTCCCTCCCGTCGAGCACCACCCGCCCCCGCCCGGGCCGCAGGGTCCCCGCCAGACAGTGGAAGAGGGTGCTCTTCCCGGCCCCGTTGGCCCCGACGACGGCGGTGATCCGCCCCAGCGGCACCGCCATCCCGACACCATCGAGCGCGAGGACCCCGGAGTACCGCACGAGAAGCCCTTCGGCGCTGAGCCGGGATGCGGGCGGGGCGGTGGGGGCGTGGCGCGCGGCGCCGGTGGGGGCGGGAGGGGTGCCGTCCCGGCCGGGAGGGCCGGGCCTTCCGACGTTCGCAGGCCCCCGGGCCGGGGGCTGTGCCGAGCCGTGAGGCGGCGCGCCGGCGCCCCGTGTGTCGTCCCCCGCCCGCGCGGCGGCGCGCGTTGCGGCGGGCCGGGTTCCCGCCGCCGGGGCGGGGCCGTTCCCGACGACGCCCCCTCGCTCCAGCAGCGACGTCAGCGGCGGGATGCGCCCCGTCAGGGCCGCCAGCAGGCCGACAGTCGCCGCCGCCACTCCGCCTCGGGTGCCCGCGTCCAGGCCGATCAGGAGGGCCGCGGCCGCCAGGGGGGAGAGGAGGCTGTCCGCGCCGAGGACGATGACCGCGGCGAACCAGAGGAGGCCGCGGACCGGGTCGAAGGCGTCCGGGTCGAAGGCGCGCAGGCCCATGCCGAGGAGACCGCCGCCGAGGGCCGCCAGTGCGGCGCCGGTGACGAAGGCCAGGAGCTTCAGGGAGGGGACGGGCACGCCCGCCGCCGACGCGCCCGCCTCGTGGTCCCGCAGGGCGGCCAATGCCCGGCCCGTACGGCCTCGGCGCAGCGCCGCCACCGCGTACAACGCGCAGCCCAGGAGGACGAGTTCGAGGGTGTAGTACCAGCGGTCCTCGGTGAAGCCGGCCGGGCGGCCGAGCCCGAGGTCCGCCGTCGCGTACGGCTGGGCGAAGACGAAGCGGCTCACCGCGACGCCGACGGCGAGCGTGGCCAGCGCCAGGGCGAGCCCCCGGCGGCCGATCGCCGGCCAGCCCGTGAGCAGGCCCAGCGGCGCGACCAGGAGCACCGCCACGGCCAAGGACACCAGCTCCGGCATCGTCGGCAGCCCGGGGACGCGGCCGGACGCCAGCAGGGCGGTGAACAGGGCGCCCAGCCCCGCGTACGCCGCCTGCCCGAGCGAGACCTGCCCGCCGCGCCCGGTCACGACGACCAGCGACAGCAGGATCACCGCGAGCGCCGGGACCTGGATCGCGGTGTGCAGGTCCCGGCCCGCGAATCCCAGCGGGAGGAGGAAGAGGACGCCGACGACGACCCACAGACCGCCGGGCACGCGCGTGCCCGCCGTCGAGGCGCGCGGCAGCGCGTCCCGCGCCCCCACCCCCGGCAGCAGCAGAGCCGCGAGCAGCAGGGCGACCACGAACAGGTTCGCCCCGACCGCCTGGACCAGCGGGCCCGCCCAGCCGGAGGGGTGCAGCCGGGTCAGCTGCGCCTGCGCGACACCGATCGCCAGGGCCACCACCACGGCCACCGGCAGGCTCCGCATCCGGGCCACCACCGCGACCGCGATCACCTCGACGACCAGGAGCGGCAGCCCGTACGGATCGAGGCGTACGTACGGCGCGAGCAGGACCCCCGTCAGACCCGCCGTGAACGATCCGAACGCCCACCCCGCCGCCGACACCCGGTCCGCGTGGATCCCGCCCAGCTCGGCGAGTGCCCGGTCGTCGACCACCGCCCGCAGCTCCCTGCCCGCGCGGGTCCAGCGGGTCACCGCTCCCACCGCGCCGGCCAGCAGCACCGCCGCCGCCGACTGGAGCCACGGGTCGTCGGACAGCAGCACCGGCGCGTCGTCGCGCGCCCCGGAGCCCCACGCCAGCGCGGCGGCGCCCACCAGCAGGACGAAGACGCCGATCGACGCGACCAGCGTCCGGGCGGGGTCGGAGCCGAGGAGGGACAGGGGGCGGAAGACGGCCCGGTCGAGCAGCAGACCGATGCCGGGCGCCACCAGAAGCAGCGTCACGCACGCGGCGAGCGGCAGCGGCCACCCCCACTCGACCGCGAACTGCCGCAGGACATAGGCGCACACCATCGCGATCGCCCCGTGCGCCAGGTTCAGCACACCGGTCGCGCGGTAGGTGACGACGAGTCCGATGCCGGTGAGCGCGGCCGCGCTGCCGATCGCGAGGCCCGCCAGGGTGAGTTCGTACGTCAGCGAGGCCACGGCTCACACACCGGGCAGGGGTCGAGGGGCTCGTCGCCCGCCGGGACCGCCTCCGGCTTGCCCGCCACCAGCGGACAGTCGGGCCGGTGGGCGAGCGTGCCGCCCGGGACGCGCAGCGGCGGACTCTTGGAGGAGGGCGGCGGCGCCCCGGGCCCGCCGCCGGCCGCGCCTTCGTCCGAAGCCCCGTCACCCTCCGGCCCCGCCGCCCGTCCGGCCGCCTCCCATGCCGCGGCCCACAGCACCGCCCCCGCCACCAGCAGCGCCGCCCCCGGTACCGTGCACGACGCCAGGTACGGGATCTGACGCTCGGCGAACCGTTCCCCCGACACCCCGTACCAGCCCGCCGCGCACAGCACCGCCCCGCACACGACCGCCGCGAGCCCGCCCCACCACAGCAGTCGGGATGTCGGCATGGCATGGCCTTCCGCTCCGCTGGTGAACATCCGATTTTTTGCACTATGCCCGAAAGCGTCCGACCCTGGAAGCATCAGGCCGCCCGGCCTGGACGTACACCCGGTGGTGAGCCAGATGGGCCTTCGCGGAAACGGCGGACTCAAGGGTCTCGGCGGCCCCGGCGGTCGCCCCCGTATGGCGGCGCTGGCAGCCGCCGCGGTGCTGGCCCTCACCCCCGCCCTCGCCGCCTGCTCGGACGACGACGGCTACGGCTCCACGACGTCCCCGAGCCCCTCGGTGACCCGGAGCAGCGAGCAGCCCGCCGCCGACGCCCCCGCCGACGCGACCGCCGCGCGGGCGCAGATCGAGAAGGCCTGGCAGACGTTCTTCGACCCGACGGCGTCCACCGACGAGAAGGCCGCGGTACTGGAGGACGGCGAGCGGATGCGGCCCGTGCTGATGGCCTTCGGCAGCGATCCCAACGCCGCGAAGACCTCCGCCAAGGTCACCGCCGTCAGCTTCACCTCGGCCACCACCGCCGACGTCACCTACGACCTGCTGGTCGGCGGGACGCCCGCCCTGCCCGACTCCAAGGGCACCGCGGTCTTCCAGGACAACACCTGGAAGGTGTCCGTGAAGACACTCTGTGGCCTGGTCCGGATCAGCGGCAATGCGGCCGTTCCGGGCTGCTGAGACACTCCTCCTGGCGGCACTGCTCTTCCTCGGCGCCGCCTGCGGAAGCCGGCTGCCGGAGAGTGACTTCGCAGGCCGAAGCACCTCCCCGGACACCAACGCCTCCGCGAACACCGACGCCTCCGCCGAGCCGATCCGCGTCGGCATCATCACCAGTGCCACCAGCCCCGTCGGCGGCGCCGCCTTCACCGGCCCGCGCGACGGGGCCCGCGCCTACTTCGACGCCCTCAACGCCCGCGGCGGCATCGGCGGACGCCGCGTGGAGGTCCTCACCTGCGACGACGGAGGAAGCGGCGTCGGCAACAACGAGTGCGTGCACCGGCTCGTCGACGAGCGGAAGGTCTTCGCCCTCGTCGCCACCACGGCCCTCGACTACGCGGGCGCCCCGCTCGTCTCCCGGGCGGGCGTCCCCGACATCGGTGGTCAGCCGCTCGGCCCGGCGTACGACACCTATCCGCACCTGTACGGGATCTACGGCAGCCTCGCCCCGCGCACCGGCAGGGCGCCCGGCTGGAACGGCACCCTCTACGGCGGCACGGAGGTCTACCGCTACTTCAAGACGCGCCACGGCGCCCGCACGGCCGGGGTCGTCTCGTACAACCAGGCCGCGTCCGCCGCCTACGCACGGCTCGTCACCGACGGCCTCCGCGCCGAGGGCTACCGGGTCGTCAGCGAACAGGTCGACTTCGCGCTGCCCAACTTCCGCGCCGTCGCCGCCGACCTCCGCGAGCAGGGCGCCGACCTCGTCTTCGACGCCCTCGACACCCACGGCAACGCCCGCCTGTGCGAGGCGATGGACGCGGTCGGCGTCCGGGTCACGGCGAAGGTCACCAACGTGCAGAACTGGTCGTCGGCCGTCCCGGAGGAGTTCCGCAAGGCACCCGTCTGCCGCAACACCCTCTGGGTCACCGGCTCCAGCCGCAACTACGAGGACGTCGGCCACCCGGCGGTACGGGAGTTCCGGCAGGCTCTGAAAGGCCGTCAGGTCTCCCAGTGGCAGCTGGAGGGGTGGGCCGCCGCCATGTGGTTCACGGACGCCGCCAAAGCCTGCGGCACCCTCACGCGCGCCTGCGTCGAGCGCTTCCTGGAGCGCCAAGAGGCCTACACGGCCCATGGCTTGCTGCTGCCCGTACGGTTCGACCGACTGGCCCAACCGCCCCGGACCCTGCGCACCTGTCTGTCCGTCGCCCGCTGGCAGGACGGCAGTGGATGGGTCACCCAGAGCGGTGACATGACCACCAACTGCGCCACGGTTCCCCAGCTCGGCTACCGGCCCTGATGCGCCGGGGGGAGCCAAGTACAGTCCCTTTCTGACTGACGACCATGAAAAACCGGGGGAGACGCGGCAGCGCGATGCACATCTCATTTCTGCTCCACAACGCGTACGGCATCGGGGGAACGATCCGTACGACGTTCAACCTCGCCCAGATCCTGGCCCAGCGGCACGACGTCGAAATAGTGTCCGTCTTCCGGCACAGCGAGGAGCCGACCCTCGGCGCACCGGCCGGAGTGACCATGAAGCACCTGGTCGATCTCCGCAGGAACAGCCCCGGTTACGACGGCGACCATCCCGACTACCAGCGCCCCGCACGGGTCTTCCCGCGCGGCGACGGCCGCTGGAAGCAGTACAGCCGGCTCACCGACGCGCGGATCGGCGCCCACCTGAAGAACCTCCGGGCCGACGTCGTCGTCGGCACGCGCCCCGGACTCAACATCCACATCGCCCGGCAGGTCCGCCGGGGCCCGGTGCGCGTCGGCCAGGAGCATCTGACCCTGGACAGCCACGGCTACCGGCTGCGCCGCGAAATAGGGCACCGCTACGCCCTCCTGGACGCCATCACGACCGTCACCGAGGCCGACGCCCGCTCCTACCGCACCCGGCTGAAGCTCCCCGGGGTACGGATCGACTCCGTGCCCAACAGCGTCCCCGTCCCCTCCGTGCCGCCTGCCGACTCCAGCGCCAAGTGGGTGGTCACGGCCGGCCGGCTCACCCAGGTCAAGCGGTACGACCTGCTGGTCGAGGCGTTCGCCAAGGTCGTCGAGGTCCGTCCCGACTGGCGGCTGCGGATCTACGGCAGCGGTGACGCGACCGGCAACGAGAAGAACGCCCTGCGCGCCCTCATCGAGCAGCGCGGCCTGCACAACCACGTCTTCCTGATGGGCCCGGCCCACCCGCTGGAGCCCGAGTGGGTGAAGGGCTCGATCGCCGCCGTCACCTCCCGCCTGGAGTCGTTCGGCATGACCATCGTCGAGGCGATGCGCTGCGGGCTGCCCGTCGTCTCCACCGACTGCCCGCACGGTCCCGGCGAGATCATCGAGGACGGTGTGGACGGACGGCTGGTGCCCGTCGGTGACGCGGACGCCGTGGCCGGGGCGCTGCTGGAGCTGATCGAGGACGACGAGCTGCGCCGCAAGAGGGGACAGGCCGCGCTGGCCGCGTCCGAGCGCTTCGACCCGGTCCCGATCGCCGAGCGTCACGAGGCGCTCTTCACCGAACTGGTCGAGCGGGGCACCAACGGCCGCTCCCGCGGCGGACTCCGCGACGGCTTCCACCGCGCGCGCGGCGGCCTCCTCGACACCGCCTACGCCCTGCGCTACAAGGTCGCCGACGTCCTCCGGAAGGGGAAGCGCGCATGACCACCTCCAGCACCGCCGTGGAGAGCGCGAGCGTGCGCGCGCCGCGCGCCGACTGCGTGGCCGACGCCGCCGGGAACGTCGTCTTCGAGCTGAGCACCGGTCTCACCGAAGAACCCGGCGCACTCGTCCTGCGACCGCGCGGGGCGGCCGGCCTGGCCGACGAGATCCTCCTGCCGCTGACCCCGGCGGGCGCCGGCCGGTCGCGCGCCGTCCTCGACGCGGGCACCGAGCTCGCCGAAGGCCGCTGGGACGCGTACGTCGACGGCCTGGCCGTCGAGCCCGGCGTCCGCGACGTACGAGCGCTGATGGCCCGGGAGCACATCCGTACCGGCCCGGTCTCGGTGCGCATCCCGCAGCCGACCCCCGACGGCGGGCTCGCGGTCCGCAGCTGGCTGCGCGCACCCCATGCCGAGGCCGGCGATCTGGCCTTCGGGCCGGCCGGCTGCACGGTCCAGGGGCGGCTGCACGGCGCCGCGCTCGGAGCCGGAGCGGTGGCCGAGGCCAGGCTGGGGGAGCGGACCCATCAGGTGCCGGTGGCCGGGAACGAGGAAACGTTTACCTTCACCCTGCCGTACGCGCCGCTGGCCGAAGAGACCGAAGAGACGGGGGGAACCGCTGAGCCGGAGGGATCCGGGGCCGCGGGGGCGGGAGCCTCCGGGGCGGCGCCGCGGCTGTGGGAGCTGTGGCTGCGGCCGGCCGAGGACGCCGAACCGGTCAGGATCGCCCGGCTCCTCGACGACATCTGGGACCGCAGGACCATCTTCGTCTACCCGGACCGGGCCGTCGGGGACCGCACGGTCACTCCCGTCTACACCTCCGCCAACGACCTCTGCGTCCGCGTGAGCTGACCGCGCCGCGCCCCCGCGGACATTAGCTGTCCGCAACGGCTGCCAGAATCCCCGCATGTTGGAGACCTCGGCACGACTGCTGCGCCTGCTCTCACTGCTGCAGGCCCACCGCGAATGGTCGGGCGCCGATCTCGCGGACCGGCTCGGCGTCACGCCGCGTACCGTACGCCGCGATGTCGACCGGCTCCGCGAACTCGGCTACCCGGTCAACGCGAGCCCCGGCACGGGCGGCGGCTATCAGCTCGGCGCGGGGGCCGAGCTGCCGCCGCTGCTCCTCGACGACGAGGAGGCCGTGGCGGTCGCCGTCGGCCTGCGCACCGCGGCGGGCCAGGGGATCGAGGGCATCGGCGAGACCTCCGTACGGGCGCTGTCCAAGCTGGAGCAGGTACTGCCCGCCCGGCTGCGGCGCAGGGTCAGCGCCCTGAACGCCTTCACCGTCCCGATGCTGCGCGCCCCGCAGCCCCAGGGCCTCGACCCGTCCGTGCTCACCGAACTCGCCAACGCCTGCCGGGACAGTGAGCGGCTGCGCTTCGAATACCGCGACCACAACGGCTCCACCTCCCGGCGGACCGCCGAGCCGCACCGGCTGGTGTGCACCGAACGCCGCTGGTACCTGGTCGCCTGGGACGTGGACCGCCGGGACTGGCGTACGTTCCGGGCGGACCGGATCGTGCCCACGCCGCCCCACGGCCCGCGTTTCCCGCCGAGGGAGCCGCCGGCCGAGGATCTGGCCGCCTATGTGTCCGAGGGAGTGTCGACGGCGGCGTACGCGGCCAGGGCGGTGATCCGGCTGCATGTCCCGATCGAGGAGGCGGCCCGGACCGTGGGTCCCTCCGACGGTGTGCTGGAGGCCGAGACCGCGTCGACATGTCTGCTGCACACAGGCGGAACGAGCCTTGATGTGCTGGTCATCCATGTGGTGCTGATGGGCTTCGCGTTCGAGGTGATCGAACCGAGGTCGCTGGACGACCACATCAGGCAGATCCGGGACCGTCTCTCCCGGGCTCTCGGGGAATGACCCCGGGCGGCCCGGACTCGCCGGCGCCGACCCGGGCGAGGCCCGCCGACCGGAACGCCACCTCCTCTCTCCCCTGGGCGGACGGGACAGAGCGCCTACCGGACGGATAGTCGCGGCAGACACGGAAAGAGGAATGGAAGGCGGCCCGCCAATTCATCGGACAAGGTGCTCGGACCGAATTCCGGAACGTGTGTCCGAGTTACCGCCGGAATGGCCCCCAATTGCCGTCGAAGAGGCCGGTTCCCGACAGTTCGAGTCACCGCCTTCGCGCCAAACGGATGTCGAGAGCCTGTGACACAAGTGTGACAGCTGAGGTACGTGAGGATGCTGGCACAACTGCCCGCCCCCCGGCTTCCGTCACCGTCCGAGGCCGCCTACGGTGAGGAACATGGCACCGATTCCGACCCCTCCCGTACCGCCCGAGGACGCCCCAGAGTCGTACGTCGGCCTGGACGCGCACGCCGCGGAAGAGCTCGCCCACGACCGCGGCTGGGCCCTTGTCCGCGCCCTGCCGCCGGGTTCGATCATCACGATGGAGTACATGCCCGAACGCATCAACTTCGAGGTCGAGGACGACACCGTGACCCGCTGCTGGCTCGGCTGAGACGGCGCCCGGGGCGCCGGGCCGGACAACGCCGAAGGCCCCGGCCGAAGCCGGGGCCTTCGCGCTGCGGGGGCCGGTCTGTGCGTACCGCCCCCGCGGTCCTGAAAAGAGGGGGACCGCCGGGATCAGCCGCCCGTCACCGGCCGCGAGTGCGGCGGCCGGCGGCTGCCGACCGGGGTGACCGGGGTGCGCTCCGAGCGCGCGGTGTGCGCCCGGTGCGTGCCGAGCGGCGGCGCCAACTGGGCCGTCGACCGGACGGTCGGACGCCCGCCGCTGGCCGCGCCCACCGGCTCGCGCACCGGCTCCTCGCCCTCCTCGGCCAGGTCCCGCCGCGGGAACATCGCGGGCCGCGGTCCACCGGTGGCGACCGGAAGAGACGGCACCAGACGACGGCGTGCCCGCAGCTGCTCGCGCACCGAGAGGATGAACGCCTCGGCCCGGCCGATCGCCGGCTCGCACCAGGGCAGTGCCAGCAGGATCAGCAGACCGGCGGCCCAGCCGAGCAGCACATCGCTCAGCCAGTGCGTACCGAGATAGACGGTGGTGAGCCCGACGCCGAGCGCGACCACGGCCGAGACGGCCGACAGATAGCGCCTCGCCCGCGGCGTGGTGGCCAGATAGGCCAGGATTCCCCAGGTCACGACCGCGTTGGCGGTATGTCCGGAAGGAAATATATCGCCGCCGGCGAAGAGCTCGGCGGAGCCGATCTGCGTCGCGTAGTGAGGGCCGAGCCGGCCGAGGCCGATCTTGACCGCGCCGACCGTGACATTCAGCAGCAGCAGCGACGCGCCCAGGGCGAGCAGCGGTCGCAGCGTGTGCTGACGCCAGGAACGCCAGCCGAGCCAGGCCGCCACCATCACGGCCGTCGGGCCGCGCTGGCCGAGAACCACGTAGTAGTCCAGGAAGGCGTGCAGCTCCGGCCACTGCTGGTAGGGCCGGAAGAGCATGATCTTCCAGTCGAGGATGACCAGCCAGGACGAGATGAGCACGGCGACGACGATGGCGAGATAGAACGCCAACGTCCCGCCGAAGAGGGCGAGACGCGTGTGGGTCATCCCCGGGATCTCTATCTTCGGCGGTTCCGGCTCCCGGTCCAGCCGGGCAAAGATGTCGGTACGCACCCAATCGACGTTACAGCGAGTGAGTGCGGGTCCCGGCCGATCCGGCCTCTTCGTGATGACCATGTGATGTGGAGTCCGTCTCAGCGAGTGATTTATTCCCGGACAATCCACTAACCCCCGGGACCTTGCGCCCTATTACCGCCGTGAAGCTTTGGCGGAAGTGTGTTTGTACGTCGATGAAATGGCCCGTACGGATGTGAGTACGGAATTCCCGCCGCGATGCGAGACGACGCGCGGGGCGCCCGGAGTGGCGTACGCCACACTCCCCGGCCCACAGGGTGAGAGATGGACCACGCGCCCCCCGGGTGAACTCGCGTACGCTGACTGCTCACTCGCCCGTCGATGCCGGGCCGCCCCGGAGGGTCCCGCCCCCGGCCGGCGCCCACCGAGCGCGAGGGATTCACTGGGAGGTACGTACATGTCCGGGACGATCACGGCCGGAGCACGGCTGCGTGCCGCCGGCGGCGGTGCCAACCGCTGGGTCGTCCTCTTCGTCCTCTGTGTGAGCCTGCTGCTGGTCGCGCTCGACGCGACCGTGCTCCATGTCGCCGTGCCGTCCGTCACCGAGGACCTCCGCCCCAGCGGCACCGCGCTGCTGTGGATCGTGGACGCCTACCCGCTGGTCTGTGCCTCACTGCTGATCCTCTTCGGCACGCTCGGCGACCGGATCGGACGGCGCACGGTCCTGCTCCTCGGGTACGGGATCTTCGGCGCCGCCTCCGCGGTCGCCGCCCTCGCCACCAACCCGGGCGTACTGATCGGTGCCCGCGCCCTGCTCGGAGTCGGCGGCGCGATGATCATGCCGGCGACGCTCTCCCTCCTCCGTGCGGTCTTCCCCGACCGGCGCGAGCGGGCCACCGCCATCGGCATCTGGACGGCCGTCGCCGCCGTCGGCGCCGCGACCGGGCCGGTCCTGGGCGGCTTCCTCGTCCAGCACTACTGGTGGGGCTCGGTCTTCCTGGTCAACATCCCGCTGATGGCGCTGATCCTTCCCCTCGGCCGCTGGCTCCTGCCCGAGTCGAGAGGCGCCGCCGACGGACCCTGGGACGTGCTGGGCGCGCTGATGGCGGCGGCCGGTGTCCTGGGTGTCGTCCTCGGAGTGAAGCGTCTCGGCGCCATGGACCCCTTGCTGTCCGCGGCGACCGCCGTGCCGCTGCTGGTCGGCGCCGCGCTGCTGGTCCTCTTCGTGCGACGGCAGAAGAGCCGCACCCATCCGCTGATCGACATGCGGCTGTTCTCCCGCGCGACCTTCACCACCTCCGTGGGGTGCATCGTCCTCGCGATGCTGGCGCTGGTCGGCCTCGAGCTCATAGCCGTGCAGTACCTCCAGCTGGTGCTCGGGCTCAGCCCACTGGCGACCGGCCTGAGGCTGCTGCCGCTGACCTTCGCCGCCATGGCGGCCGGCGCCACCGGGTCGTCCACCCTGCACCGCATCGGCCCCCGCCGCATGGTCGGCTGGGGCTTCATGCTCACCGCGAGCGCCGTACTCCTCCTGCTCCTCATGGGGCAGCACGACCGTCCGCTGCTGCTCACCGCCGGCTTCGTGCTCCTCGGCTTCGGACTGCAGACCACTCTCTTCGGCGCGTACGAGTCGATGCTCAGCGAGGCGCCGGCCGACAGCGCGGGCGGCGCCGCCGCGATCGGCGAGACCTCCTACCAGCTCGGCGCCGGCATGGGCATCGCCCTGCTCGGCAGCGTCATGAACGCGGTCTACGCCCCCGGCCTCGCGTCGATCACCGGCGTTCCGGCCGCGGCGAGCCGCGCGGCCGGCAATTCGCTGGGCGAGGCCTATCAGGTGGCGGCCCATCTCGGCGGCGCCGCCGGAGCCTCCCTGCACGCCGCCGCACGCCACGCCTTCGTCCACGGCCTCCACGTCACGCTGCTCGTCAGCGCCGGCCTGCTGCTCCTCGGAGCGCTGATGGCCCTGCGACTGCCCCGGATCATGGAGTGCCCGGCGGACGAGCCGGACACGTCCGCGGACAAGAGCGACCGGACGGCGGACGAGCGCGACCAGGCCGCCGTCGCCGTTCCGCCGCAGCCCGTCACGCGCATCGAAGCGAGGGTCCCGGCGAGGCGCGAGGTCGTGGAGCCGGCCCGGTCTGGACGCACGGCACACTGAGCCGTAACGTCAGCGCCGCTGTAACTACCAACGCTAGTTTTACGAGTGTCAGCCGCCGGAGGCCCCGCCATGTCCGCACCCGCGAAGCTCCCGCCCTTCGACCCCAGCGACCCCCTCGGCATCGACGATCTGCTCGACCCCGAGGACCTCGCGATCCGCGACACCGTCCGCACCTGGGCCGCCGACCGGGTCATGCCCCACATCGCCGACTGGTACGAGCGCGGCGAGCTGCCCGGCATCCGTGAACTGGCCCGCGAACTCGGCTCGATCGGCGCGCTCGGCATGTCCCTCGACGGCTACGGCTGCGCGGGCGCCACCGCCGTCCAGTACGGACTGGCCTGCCTGGAGCTGGAGGCCGCCGACTCCGGCATCCGCTCCCTCGTCTCCGTACAGGGCTCGCTCGCCATGTACGCGATCTGGAAGTTCGGCTCGGAGGAGCAGAAGCAGCGCTGGCTGCCCGCGATGGCCGCGGGCGAGATCATCGGCTGCTTCGGTCTGACCGAGCCGGACCACGGCTCCGACCCGGCCGGGATGCGGACGTACGCCAAGAAGGACGGCGCCGACTGGGTGCTCACCGGCCGCAAGATGTGGATCACCAATGGGTCGGTCGCCGGAGTCGCCGTCGTGTGGGCGCAGACCGACCAGGGCGTCCGCGGGTTCGTCGTACCGACGGACGCCCCGGGCTTCTCCGCGCCCGAGATCAAGCACAAGTGGTCGCTGCGCGCGTCGGTCACCAGCGAACTCGTCCTCGACGACGTGCGGCTGCCGGCCGACGCGGTCCTTCCCGGGGTCACCGGTCTCAAGGGCCCGCTCAGCTGTCTGTCGCACGCCCGCTACGGCATCGTGTGGGGCGCGATGGGGGCGGCGCGCGCGTCGTTCGAGGCCGCGCTGGAGTACGCCAAGAGCCGTGAGCAGTTCGGCAGGCCGATCGGCGGCTTCCAGCTCACCCAGGCCAAGCTCGCCGACATGGCACTGGAGCTGCACAAGGGCATCCTGCTCGCCCATCACCTCGGGCGGCGGCTCGACGCCGGAAAGCTCCGCCCCGAGCAGGTCAGCTTCGGAAAGCTCAACAACGTGCGGGAGGCGATCGAGATCTGCCGCACCTCGCGCACCATCCTGGGCGCCAACGGAATCTCACTGGAGTACCCGGTGATGCGGCACGCCACCAACCTCGAGTCGGTCCTCACCTACGAGGGCACGGTCGAGATGCACCAGCTCGTGCTCGGCAAGGCGCTCACCGGACTCGACGCCTTCCGTTGAGAGGCGCCGCCGGTGAGGGGCCCTGCCGTCAGCTCTGGTTGAAGAAGCCGTCCGTCGCCCGGCCCGCGGACTCCCCGTTGACGATCTGCGTGTCCGCGGGGGTCAGCAGGAAGACGCGGGTCGCGACGCGCTCGATCGACCCGCGCAGACCGAAGGCGAGACCGGCCGCGAAGTCCACCACGCGCTTGGCGTCGGAGGGCTCCATCGCCGTCAGGTTCACGATGACCGGGACGCCGTCACGGAACAGCTCGCCGATGCCGCGGGCGTCCCGGAAGCCGTCCGGGGAGACCGTCGCGATCCGGCGGCCCTCCTCCTGCGCCGATTCGGAGGCCACCCGCACCCGTGGGTCGGTCACCCATGCGTCGTCGCTCTCAGCACCCTCGGCGTACTCGTCGTCGTAGTAACGCTCGTCGCTGTCCTCGACGAGTCCCAGCCAGGCACTTGCCTTGCGCACCGATCCCATGGACGCCTCCTTTCAGCGCGGTCACTTGTGGTTCCGCACCCCTATGGTCGTCCATGATGCGGATCGTGCGCCAAGTGGATAGTCGGCGCGCAGGGGATTCGTGACGGTACTGGTGCAGAACATGTGGCGATTCGTCAAGGTTCTTCCTTGGTACAGCCCCTGATGGGGCATCGCGGAACAGAAAATATGAAGGTCGGGCCAGACGGGTGATCGAGGGGACGTACGGGTGAACGACTCACTCGATACGATGCCCGGCGCACGTGCGATCGACTCACGGGGAAGTGCTCATGTTCGGAATCGTCAGACCCTGCACGCATCGGCTCAGCGAGGGCCTGAAGACGGAGTGGATGGCCCATCTCTGCGGGTTGTGCCTCGCACTCCGGGCCGACCACGGCCAGTTCGCCCGGGTCGTCACCAACTACGACGGCCTCATTGTCTCGGTTCTGACGGAGGCTCAGACGGGGGTCACGGCCGGCGGCAGGCGCACCGCCGGGCCCTGCCCGCTTCGTTCGATGCGCACCGCCCCGGTCGCCCGGGGAGAGGGGGCGCGGCTGGCGGCGGCGGTGTCGCTGGTGCTGGCCTCGGCGAAGGTACGGGACCACGTCGCCGACGGGGACGGGCTGTTGGCTCGGCGGCCGGCCGCCGCGGCCGCCCGGCGGGTCGCCCTCGGCTGGGACCGGGCCGGGGCGAGGACCGGACGGGCGCTCGGCTTCGACACGGCGGTCCTGGTCGACGCGGTCGACCGGCAGACCGGCATCGAGGCGCTCGCCGGTCCCGGCACGTCCGTCCTCACGGTCACCGAGCCGACCGAGACGGCGACGGCGGCGGCCTTCGCGCACACCGCCGTCCTCGCCGGCCGCCCCGGCAACGCGGCGCCCCTCGCGGAGGCGGGCCGGCTCTTCGGCCGTCTCGCGCACCTCCTCGACGCGGTGGAGGACAAGGACGCCGACGCGGCGTCGGGCGCATGGAACCCGCTCACGGCGACGGGCACCTCACTCGGCGAGGCGCGCCGCCTGGCGGACGACGCACTGCACGGGATCCGGCTGGCCCTGCGGGACGCGGACTTCGTCGACGACACGCTGCTGCACGTGTTGTTGGTGCACGAGCTGAAGCAGTCGGTCAACAGGGCCTTCGCGACGGCCCCCTGCGCCCACCAGCCCCTGCCGGGCAATCCGTACGCCCCGGGCGGTCCCGGCGCGCCCCTCCCTCCGGAACCCCCGAACCGCAGGCGCGGCCTGATAGCCGGCTGCGCGGTCTGGATGGGCCTGGCCTGCACGTGCCAGATGTGCTGCGGCACGTTCGAGGACCCGTGGAGCAGGGAGCGGCGGGAAGGGCTGTGTCACCAGGGGGACTGCGGGGACTGCTGCGATTGCTGTGACTGTTGTTCGAACTGTGGGGATGGGTGCGACTGCTGCGACTGCGGCTGCGACTGCTGATTTCCCCTGCCCCCGGGGCCCGGGGGGGGGGGGGGGGGGGGGGGGGGGGGGGGGGGGGGGGGGGGGGGGAGGGCGGGGGGGGGGGGGGGGGGGGGGGGGGGGGGGGGGGGGGGGGGGGGGGGGGGACGT
>NZ_JBVIPQ010000011.1:0-131119 GCF_055577795.1 Streptomyces sp. NPDC033174 | reverse complement strand
GGGTTGTTCAGCTGTGGGGGGGGGGGGCGATTGTTGTAGTTGGGGTTGTAATGTTGGCTTCCCCCCCCCCTTTGGTCTTTTGGGCCCACCCTTTTCGGGGTGGGGGGGGGGGGGGGGGGGTGGCCCCACAACCCACGGCGCGCGGCGCCCTTTGCTGGGCGGCCCCGCAGGACCGCCCCCGGCGCGCTCGGTAGGGCGCCCGCACGACCGCCCCCGGCGCCCTCGGCGCGCGGCGCCCAGGAGCGGCCTCCCGCCTCACCCCTTGGTCCGTTCCGGCGGAGAGATCCGGGACTCATCGATCGCCGACGCCGTCGTCCCCCACTTCCTCAGAATCCGGTCATAGGTGCCGTCCTTCTTCAGTTTGTTCACCGCCGCCTGGAACGCCGGGGCCAGTGGCGTGCCCTTCTTGAAGGCGAATCCCACGTCCAGGCGCCTGAACTCGTTGAGGAACGTGACGTCCTCCTGCTGCGTCACCGCGTACCGCAGGCCGTTGATCGTGCTCATCACGACATCGCTGCGGCCCTGCTGGAGCGAGATCCACAGCGCCCCCTGGTCCGCGTACGTCTGGACCTCGTACGGCTTCCTTCCCGTCGGCGCGCAGCGGCCCCTCTCCTTCTCCAGGGTCGCCTCGAAGGTCGTGCCCGCGCCCGTCGCCACGTTCAGGCCGCAGAGCTGGGTGAGGTCGGTGATCTTCTTGAGTTCACTGTCCTTGCGGGCCGCGAAACCCTGGCCGTCGTTGACGTAGGTGACGAAGTCGATGGTCTCCCGGCGCTCCTCGGTCACCCCGAAGTTCCCGGTGCCCAGGTCGTACTTCCCGCTCCCCAGCGCCGGCAGGATCACCTCGAAGCTCGCCACCTCCCGCTTCAGCTTCAGACCGAGCACCTTGGCGACGGCGTCCGCGAAGTCGATGTCCTGGCCGGCGAGGGTCTTCCCGTCCTCCAGGTAGGTCGCGCCGGGCGGGTTGCCGACGGCGGTGGCGAGCGTGAGCGTGCCCCGGGCCCGTACGTCGGCGGGCAGGAGCTTCGCGGCGGCCTCGTCCTTGGCGACCGAGGAGACCACGTCGGTCGTCGGGAGGCCGCCCTTCTTCGCCGTACCGGGCCCGGCGGCCGCCCCGGCCGCCGCCGGGTCGCCCGATCCGCAGGCCGTGAGGGCCAGCGTGGCGGCGGTGATCAGGGCGAAGACGGCGGTGTTGCGCTTCGTACTCATGGCTGAGGTTTCTCCAGGTGTTTCTCGAACGTGGGCCGGCTCGTCCAGCACGGTCAGCACGGGAACACGGCCCGGGTGGACGTCATGGGTGCCCTTCGAGAAGTGGGCAGGGTGAAGTCACGGCAAGGCGAGGGGAGTTGAGCGCACAGCTACAGAGGTGAAGGCACTGCGGAAACGGCGCGGAAAACGCGCGGGCAGCGAAAGCGTGGGGGTCGGCTCAACAGGAAGAGGACCACACGCGACCGAAGTCGATGTGGGAGCGCGTGACCAGCCACTGCTGCGAATGCATGGGCCAAGTGGAACAGGCATCCGTTTCCGCGTCAACCACGGTGAGACGTACGGCTCACAGTGCGGACGTGCTTGACAACGACCCGTGCGGACCTCATAGCCTCGGGAGCGGATCGTGCTGAGGGGCTCGGTCCGCGCGCCGCTTCAGGTGAAGGCACCACCCGAGTTCGATTCCGAACCCACGGAGCCTTCGCATGTCCGCGACCCTCTCCAAAACCCCCTCGGTCACGCCGGCCGACCCGCCCGCCGACCATCCCCGCATCGTTCCGGCCCGCCGGCCCGGCCAGTGGGCCACCGCCGTTGTCGTCCTGGCGCTCGTCGCCCTCGTCCTCACCTCGGTCGTGCGCAACGAGGCGTTCCAATGGGGCGTCGTCGGGGACTACTTCACCTCCACCGCCGTTCTGCGCGGACTCGGCCTCACCCTGTGGCTGACCGCCCTCGTCATGGCCCTGGGCTTCGCCCTCGGCACCCTGCTCGCGGTCTTCCGGCTGTCCACCAACCCGGTTCTGCGCGGCGTCAGTTGGGTGTACGTGTGGTTCTTCCGGTCCACGCCGATCCTGGTCCAGCTGCTGTTCTGGTTCAACATCGGCGCGCTGTACCCGCAGATCCTCGGCGTCCGTACGGTCAATCTCCTCGGCCCCGTCACCGTCGCCATCGTCGGACTCACCCTGCACGAGGCCGCGTACGCCGCCGAGGTCGTCCGCGGCGGCATCCTCTCCGTCGAGCGCGGCCAGATCGAGGCCGCGCAGTCCCTGGGCCTCGGGCGGTGGCGCAGGCTGCGCCGGATCGTGCTGCCCCAGGCGATGCGCGCCATCGTCCCGCCTGCCGGGAACATGCTGATCGGCACCCTCAAGGGCACCTCGATCGTCAGCGTCATCGCCGTGCAGGACCTGCTCTACTCGGTCCAGTTGGTCTATCACCGCACCTACCAGGTCGTCCCCCTGCTGCTCGTCGCCACCCTCTGGTACGTCCTGGTCACCTCGCTGCTGAGCCTCGGACAGCACTACGTCGAGCGCCACTACGCGCGCGGCACGGCCGGTGACCGATGAGCGGCTCCCTGGTGATCGTGGGGGCCGGGCCGCGGGGGACCGGTCTCCTGGAACGGCTCGCCGCCAACATCCCGTCTCTCTACGGCGACGAGCGCCTCGACATCCATCTCGTCGACCCGTATCCGGCCGGCGGCGGCCGGATCTGGCGCGAGGCGCAGTCGCCGCTGCTCTGGATGAACTCACGGGCCGAGGACGTCACCATGTTCACCGACCGGACGGTGACCCTGGAGGGGCCCGTACGGGAGGGCCCGACGCTCGCCGCCTGGGCGGGCCTGGAGGGCGGGGCCTTCCCCAGCCGCCGGCAGCAGGGCGCCTATCTGCGCTGGGTGTACGAACAGGCCGTCGCCGCACTGCCCGGGACCGTCACCGTGCACGAGCACCGGGCCGCCGCCCTGCGGATCAGCGGCCCCCGCGAAGGCCGGCAGCGGGTCTGGCTCGACGGCCGCACCCTGCCGCTGGTAGCCGACGCCGTCGTGCTGACCCTCGGCCACACCGACGCCGAACCGGACGCCCAGCAGCGCCGCCTGGCCGACTTCGCCGCCCGCCACCGGCTGGTCCACCTGCCGCCCGCCTTCACCGCCGACCTCGATCTCGCCGCCGTTCCGGCCGGCGAACCGGTCATCGTCCGCGGCTTCGGGCTCGCCTTCGTCGATCTGATGGTGCTGCTCACCGAGGGACGGGGAGGACGGCACGACGACACCACGGGCACCTATCTGCCCTCGGGCCGGGAACCGGTGCTGTACGTCGGTTCCCGGCGGGGAGTCCCGTACCACTCCAAGATCGGGTACGCGTTCGACGGCGAACGGCCCCCGCTGCCCCGCTTCTTCGGGCCCGCCCAGGTCGACGCGCTGCTGAACCGGCCGGACCCTGTCGACTTCCGGCGCGACCTGTGGCCACTCATCGACAAAGAGCTTCGCTATGCCCACTACCACCGACTCTTCACCGCCCACCCCGAGCGGACCACCCTGCCCTGGAACGACTTCGAGGAGGCGTACGCCGCCGCCGAGCCAGGCGGGCCCGAGCTGGACGCGCTCGTGGCCGCCGCCGTCCCCGACACCGCCGACCGGTTCGCTCCCGACGCCCTGGACCGGCCGCTGGACGGGCTGCGCTACGACTCGTACAACGCACTTCAGGGCGGGCTGCGCCGCCACATCGCCGACGACCTCGCCCGACGGCACGACCCGGAACACAGCCCGGACCTGGCCGTCTTCGGCGCCCTGCTCTCCGTCTACGGGCAACTCGTCGGATTCGGCGACACCGGGCCGTGGTGGCACGGCTTCTTCAGCTTCCTCGCCTCCGGCCCGCCCGGCCCCCGGTTGCGGCAGCTCCTCGCGCTCTCCCGCGCCGGGGTGGTCCGCTTCCTCGGCGCCGGAATGACCGTCGACACCGACGAGGAGGGCGGAGTCTTCCGGGCCGGCAGCGCGAGCGTGCCGGGGGAGTGGGTGCGGGCCCGCGCCCTGGTCGAGGCGCGCCTGCCGGATCCCACCCTGGAGCTCACCGGCAGCCCGCTGCTGCGGGCGCTGTGCGAGGACGGGGCGGTCGCCACCGCCACCGGGCTGCTCTCCGTCGACCCCGGGGACGGGCGGATCCTGGAGCACGGCGACGGGCCGCATCCGCGCCGCTTCGCGCTGGGCCCGGGCACCACCGCCCGGGCGGGTGGCGCCTTCACCAGGCCGGGCACCGGGGGCGTGGCCTTCCGGCAGAACGACGCCACCGCCCGCTCCGCGCTGGCCCTGCTGCGGGACCTCTCCTGTCGCGTGCGTGCCTGACCGTCCGGCCCGTTCTCGCGGAGCCCTGTCTCGTCACCCCGCTGTCACCCAGTCAAGGAACCGACATGTCGATCACCAGCGGTCCACCCGTCGCCCCCGTCAGCCTCGTCGACAAAGCGACCAATGCCAAGGGAGCCGTGCGATGAGCACCGCCACGCCCACCTCCACCCGACCCGTCATGGTCGAAGCCAGGGCCGTACACAAGAGCTTCGGAGCCCTGGAGGTGATGCGCGGCATCGACCTCGACGTCCGGGCCGGGGAGGTCACCGTGATCCTCGGCCCCTCGGGCTCGGGCAAGTCCACCCTGCTGCGCACCATCAATCACCTGGAGAAGGTGGACAGCGGCTGGATCAGCGTCGACGGCACCCTCGTGGGCTACCGCCGCTCCGGCGACAAGCTCTACGAACTGCGCGAGCGCGAGGTGCTCAAGCAGCGCACCCACATCGGTTTCGTCTTCCAGAACTTCCATCTCTTCCCGCACCTCACCGTGCTCGAGAACATCGTCGAGGCACCGGTCTCCGCCCTGAAGCGGCCCCGCCGCGCAGCGGTCGCCGCGGCAGGGAAACTGCTCGCCCGGGTGGGACTGGACGACAAGGCGGACGCGTATCCCAAGCAGCTCTCCGGCGGCCAGCAGCAGCGCGTCGCCATCGCCCGCGCGCTCGCCCTCGAACCCAAGCTGCTGCTCTTCGACGAACCGACGTCCGCGCTCGACCCCGAGCTGGTCGGTGAGGTCCTCGACGTCATCAAGGACGTGGCCGGACAGGGCACCACGATGATCGTCGTGACGCACGAGATCGGCTTCGCCCGCGAGGTGGCCGACACGGTCGTCTTCATGGACGGCGGCCGGATCGTCGAGCAGGGGCCGCCCTCGGAGGTCCTCGACAGCCCCCGGCACGAGCGCACCCGTGCCTTCCTCTCCAAGGTGCTCTGAACCTCAGCCGCGCCCCATCTCTTCGGGGCGAGGCGGTCCCCGAGGCGGAGATCGACCCGCCGGGGCTGCCCAGGCCCAAGGACTGAGCCCCCGCCACCTCGTATGGAAAGGTTGAGCACCATGAGCACGGACCCCGAGCAGGACTGGAAGCACTGGCACGAACTGCGCACCGCCGCGGTCGCCGCACCGCACGGCCCGCTCTCCCTCACCGGTACCCACTGGCTCTCCGACTACCCGGAAGGTCGAATTCCGGCCGTCCCCGGGCGGTGGCGCGAAGACGCCGACGAGGTGGTTCTCACGGCCGGTGCCGCGGACTCCCTCACCGTCGACGGCGAGCCCCTGACCGGCGAAGTCCGCCTCACCGCGGACCATGGGCCGGTCCACGAGTCGCGGGTCGCGGCCGGCGGCAGGCGTCTGGTCGTGCTGCGCCGCGAAGGGCTGTGGGCGGTACGGGACTTCGATCCGCGGTCCGAGGCGCGCCGCGCCTTCCAGGGCATCGAGGCGACCGCGTACGACCCGCGCTGGTCGCTGCCCGGCACCTTCAGTCCGTACGAACAGACGCGCAGTGTGCGGGTCGAGAACGCCGACGGCCGCGAGCGCGGTCTCGGCCTCGCGGGGGAGATCTCCTTCGAGATCGACGGCGAGCCGCACACGCTTCGGGTCGCGGTCGAGGACGACGGGTCCCTCTGGGCCGTCTTCGCCGATGCGACCAGCGGAAAGGGAAGCTACCGCTTCCGGTTCCTGCGGCCCGCCGCGCCCCAAGCGGACGGCTCGGTGACGGTCGACTTCAACCGCGCGCTGCTGCCGCCCTGCGCCTTCGCCGACCACTTCATCTGCCCGTTCCCGCCGCCCGGGAACACCCTGACGACCGGCGTCCCGGCAGGAGAACGGAACCTGCGCACCCGCTGACCCGTCCCATCCCCGAACGCCGGCCCACGGCACCTCGATCACCCCGGTGGCACCTTCCCGCCACCGGGGCCCCTGCCGTGCTGCCGTCGGCGGCCGAAAGGCGCCCTTGCGCGCGGAGTTGGCGCACCGAATACTCCCCAACAGCGCTTGTCAGGGGCACGCCTTGTCCGAAAACCGGGCAGGCCAGGGCTCCCGGCTGCGCCTCACGGGCCCGAAACCCCACCGCGGGCCCCCGGATTCCCCTCGGGAGGAACGAGAAGTGAGGATCAAGCGCACCACCCCCCGCAATGGCACCGCGAGACGAACCCGCCTCGTCGCCATCACCACCGGCCTGATCGCCGCCGCGGCGCTCGCCGTCCCCACGGCGAACGCCGACTCGAACCAGGCCTTCAGCGCCACCCAGCTCTCCGCCACCAGTGACGCCGTGCTCGGCGCGGACATCGCCGGTACCGCCTGGCACGTCGACAAGGCGACCAACAAGGTCGTCGTCACCGTCGACTCCCGCGTCTCCAACGCGCAGATAGCCGCCATCAAGCAGAAGGCCGGATCCAACGCGGGCGCCCTGAAGATCGAGCGCACCCCGGGCACCTTCTCCAAGCTCATCTCCGGCGGCGACGCCATCTACGCCACCAGCTGGCGCTGCTCGCTCGGCTTCAACGTCCGCAGCGGCACCACGTACTACTTCCTCACCGCCGGCCACTGCACCGACGGCAACCCGCCCTGGTACACCAACTCCGCTCACACCACGAGCATCGGACCCACGGTCGGATCCAGCTTCCCCGGCAACGACTACGGCCTCGTGCGCTACGCCAACACCTCTCTCGCCCACCCGGGCACGGTCGGCAGCGTCGACATCACCAGCGCCGCCAACGCCACCGTCGGCATGTCGGTCACCCGCCGCGGCTCCACCACCGGCACCCACAGCGGCAGCGTCACCGGCCTCAACGCCACGGTGAACTACGGCGGCGGCGACATCGTCTACGGCATGATCCGCACCAACGTCTGCGCCGAACCCGGCGACAGCGGCGGCCCGCTCTACTCCGGCAGCCGGGCGATCGGCCTGACCTCCGGCGGCAGCGGCAACTGCTCCTCCGGCGGTACGACCTTCTTCCAGCCCGTCACGGAGGCCCTGAGCGCCTACGGCGTCAGCGTCTACTGACAGACCCTCGCGTCCGGCACACCCCCCACGCACACCGCGTCCGGCAGCCGCAGAGCCCCTGTCCGAAAACTTCGGGCGGGGGCTCCGCAGCTGGACGAACCGCCCACATTTGAGAGGATGTGAGAGCGGTCGGCCACAGGAGAGCGGGGGCGGATGAAGCGCATCGGAGTGACCGGCCACAGGGACATCCCCGACGAGGCGTACGCGCATGTGCGCGCCGCCCTGCGCGCGGCGCTCCGCGGCCATGACGGCTCGCTGGAGGCGCTCTCCAGCCTGGCGGCCGGTGCGGACCAGCTGTTCGCCGACCTCGCGCTGGACTGCGGAGCCGAACTGACGGTGGTCATCCCCAGCGGCGACTACGAGGACGGCTTCGCCGACCCCGGCGAACTCGCCCGCTACCAGGAACTGCGGGAGCGGGCCACCCGCGAGATCAGGATGGCGTTCCCCAAGTCCACCGACGAGGCGTACTACGCCGCCGGCGCCTATATCGCGGACCACTGCGACCGGCTGCTCGCGGTCTGGGACGGCCGCCCGGCCCGGGGCCACGGCGGCACGGGCGACATCGTCCGCTACGCCCGGGAGCGCGGGAAGCCCGTCACGGTCATCTGGCGCGAGGGCGTGGAGCGGGGCTGACGCCACCCGTTTGCCGGGCCGCGGGCGAGGCGTGGAGCGGGTGTTCGCCCGGGCAGCAGCGAGGCGTGGAGCGGGGCGTTTTTCCCGGGCAGCAGCGAGGCGTGGAGGTGAGCCGGGGGCCGGCGACTCCGTCAGGTTCTCAACTCCGGTGCCGTACGAGCCAGTCGGTGTGCTGGGGCGAGACGATCCGCTCGGTCTCGTACACCGCCGACGCCCACTGTCCCTCGCCGACCGTCGTCTCCATCGCCGTGTGCATCGCCGCGAGGTCCTCCTCCACCAGCGAGTGCGCCGCGATCAGCGGCTGATGCCGGCGGGCCTCGCCCCAGGCCACGCACGCGGCCGCGGCGGCGGACAGCAGACCGGCCGGATCGAACGACTCGTCGGGCGAGAGGGTGTGCACCGCGCCGAAGAAGAGGGCGAGCATGGTGAGCAGCGCGATGGTCGCCGACCAGAGCGCGGTGGCCCGGCGCGACACGACCGTCCGCCGGTGGTACCAGGTGCGCTGCTCGATCAGCCGGTCCCGGACGTAGGTCTCCTTGCGGACCGAGAAGGGCTTCTCGCGCAGCAGCCGCATGGGCGTGGTGATCAGCTCCGCGCGGGTGCTGTCGCCGGACGCCCGTGGGTCCTGCCAGCCGACCTTCCGCAGCTCCTGAAGTCCCTCCTCCAGCCGCTCCACGAACAGCCGGTCGGGGTCGGGGGAGCCGGCGTCGAAGGGGGTGCCGTGGACCGCGTACCGCCAGCACAGGGACTTGATGAACTCGGCCGCGGAGCGATTGAGCTGCCAGTGCGACTTCGCCCGGCGGCGGGAGGCGCGGAAGGTGACCAGGAGCACCCCCGCGTACGCCAACGCGCTCAGCGCGCTCGGAAGTTGGAAGGAATCCCCGATCCGCCACCCCTCGGGCAGCGTGGCCAGGCCCGCGCCCAGGACCAGGAGCAGCAGTTGGAGACGGGTGTCCTTCACCGCCTCACGCTGACGCGTGACGGCGAGCTCGTCCGTGCGGTGGAAGAGAACCGGCAGGTCGGCGTTGCGGAAGACCATGCTCTGCAGTGGGCCCGGAATCCCGGTCATGCGCACCCCCCGGTCGCGCTTTCGCCTTCGCTTTCTCCAATGGAAAGTGCCATGAGAGTAAAGTCGTACCGCTGGGCGCCGCAACGGTGCGCTCCCGGCCGCCGGTGGCAAAGAATCGTGGTGCTGTTCGCGGCGAATCGTGGCGCTGTTCGAGTGCGTGACTCCTCCTTCCCGCGCCCTAAACTGGCCGCATGGCGGACGGCGTTGTCGGTGACCTCAGGCGATTGGGCGTACCGGAAGGGGCCGTGCTCCTGGTGCACGCCTCGCTCAGCGGGACCGGCCTGGACGCCGACGTTCTGCGGGAGACGCTGCGGGAGGCGCTCGGTCCCCGGGGCACCCTGGTCGTCCCGGCGTTCACCCCGGAGAACTCCGACACCTCACCCCAGTACCGGACGAGCGTCCAGGGGCTGTCACCCGCGCAGGAAGCGGACCTCAGGGCGCGGATGCCGGCCTTCGACCCGGACACCACGCCGTGCCCGGCGATGGGCAGACTGGCGGAGTCGGTGCGCACGGCCCCGGGAGCCGTACGCAGCTCCCACCCGCAGACCTCGTTCGCGGCGCTCGGGCCCCGTGCCGCCGAACTGCTCGCCGAGCATCCGCTGCACAGTCATCTCGGCGAGGCCTCCCCTCTGGGCGCGCTCTGGCGGGCCGACGCGCGGATCCTGCTGATCAATGTGGGCTTCGAGGCCTGCACCGCGTTCCATCTCGCCGAATACCGCACCGGATCACCCCTGCGCACCTATCGCTGTGTCATCTCGGGGGCACCGGGGCCGCGCTGGGTGGAATACCGCGACGTGTGCCTCGACGACAGCGACTTCGGCGCGATCGGCGGTGCGCTTCCCTGGCAGCTGGAGCGGAAGGGCCCGGTGGGAGAGGCCTTCGCGAGACTGGTCTCCCTGCGGGACGCCGTGGATCACGCCGTGCGGTGGATGACCGAAAAGCGTACGTCGATTTCAAGACAGGACTAGTCCTTACCCCCTGCCCATCGGCCGGTCGCACCCGGTGTTCGCAATCGGAACCGACCAGGAGGGATCGGGGGCGCTCGACGGGCGGGGGCCACACCGGAGTTGGCGCGTGCGCGTCCTGAAGTCGACCTTGTGTGCTACCCGTCGGTCTCGGAATAGTGGGCGGCTCCATCCTCCGTGTCAGGGCACCCCACTTGCCCCGATGCGGCCCCCCACAGGAGGTCGATCGTGAAGCACCGACGCATAGCCAAGAGGCATGCGGCAGTGGCCGGCGGAGCCGTAGCGGCTCTGGTGGTCGCGGGAGTCACCTTCCAGACTGCGAACGCCAGCGAGGAACCAGAGCAGTTCAGCGTGAAGAAGCTGTCGGCGACAGCGGCCGGAAACCTTGCCTCGACGCTCGGCGACGACCTCGGCGGTGACGCGGCCGGGGCGTATTACGACGCCTCCTCCCAGGCGTTGGTCGTCAATGTGGTCGACGAGGACGCGGCCGACGCCGTACGGGAGGCGGGCGGCAAGGCCAGAATCGTCGAGCACTCACTGGCCGAACTGACGGGCGCCCGGCAGACGCTCAAGAGCCGCGCCACCATCCCGGGTACGTCCTGGGCCGTCGACCCGGTGACCAACAAGGTGGTCGTCACGGCCGACCGTACGGTCAAGGGCGAGGCCTTGGCGAAGCTCTCCGGGGTCGTGAAGGGCCTCGGTTCCCGGGCCGTACTGAAGAAGTCGGCGGGGGAGTTCAAGCCGTTCATCGCGGGCGGCGACGCGATCCACACCGGCGGCGGGCGCTGTTCGCTCGGCTTCAACGTCGTCAAGGACGGCCAGCCGCACTTCATCACCGCCGGACACTGCGGCGAGGCAGGCAGCGAGTGGGCCGAGTCCCAGGGCGGGCCGGCGATCGGCACGATGGTCGACTCGCAGTTCCCCGGCAATGACTTCGCGCTGGTCAAGTACGACGGGGACGCCGAGCACCCGAGTGCGGTCGACCTCTACAACGGCAGCAGCCAGGAGATCACCCGGGCCGGGGAGGCGACCGTCGGGATGAAGGTGTCCCGCAGCGGCTCCACCACCCAGGTCCACGACGGCGAGGTCACCGGCCTCGACGCGACGGTGAACTACGGCAACGGCCAGATCGTCGAGGGGCTCATCCAGACCACGGTCTGCGCCGAGCCGGGCGACAGCGGCGGCTCCCTCTTCGCGGGCGACACCGCGATCGGTCTGACCTCGGGCGGCAGCGGCGACTGCTCGTCGGGCGGGGAGACCTTCTTCCAGCCGGTGCCGGAGGCGCTGGCGGCGTTCGGGGCGGAGATCGGCTGACGGGAGCCGTTTTCGGACACAGGGGCCGCCCGGCCGTCGCCGGGCGGCCCCTGCCCGCGTCCCGGTCTCCGTTCCCCCTGCCCGTTTCCCTGCCCGCTCCCGTGCTGTTCGGGCCGGGCCACCCGCGGCCGGCTCACGACCCGCCGCTCACACACGGCGGCCTCTCACGCCGTTCGGCCCACACACGGCCGCTCACCCCGGCGGGCTCAGCCCCGGTCGGCTCATACGCGGCCGGATCACCCCTTCGGCGGGCTCACACCCGGTCGGCTCCCAGCGTCCCGTTCGGGTCCACCCCCCACGGCTCCGTCCTCGGTGTCGGCGGTCTTCCTCCGCAGTCCCGCCATCACCAACGTGATCGCGCTGCCGACCACGGCCCAGGCGGAGAGCACCAGCATCGGCCCGGTCATCGCGTTGCCCTTGAAGTAGGCGATCGAGCGCGCCGCCCATGTCCCCGCACCGGGTGGGAGGGCCGGGCCGATCGCCCGCCAGAAGTCCGGCAGCATCGGCGCGGGGAAGGCGCCGCCCGCGCTGGGATTGCCCGCGATCACGATCAGCAGGACCGCCAGGCCGATGCCCACGATGCCGGTGAGCGCCTGGAGGGCGAGCGTGGCGGCGCCGACCGCGAAGACGACCAGGGCGCCGAGACCCCACAGCGCCATCACGCTGCCGGGCAGCGCGCCGAGGATCGGCCCGACGATGACCGCGCCACCGAGGCCGCCCGCCAGGGCGGAGAGCGCCATGACGCCGAGCCGGATGACCGCACGCTCCGGGTTCGCGGGCCGGGAGCCCGCGCTGATCGCCAGGATCGAGGCGCAGAGATACCCGCCCACGCACCACCCGACGACCAGATAGAAGGCGGAGAGGCCATCGAAGTCCCGGGCGGACGCCGGCGCCACATCCACCGTCCGCACGGTCCTGCCCTGGGACTTCTCGATCACCGTGGTGATCCTCTCCAGGGCACTGGAGAGCACGGTGCCGCCGCCCGAGGCGACGAGCAGTGTGTCCCTGGCGCCCCTCGGGTCGATGATCAGGGCGCCGTCGATCTCGCGGTGCGTGATCTGCTTACGGGCGTCTGCCTCGTCGTTGATCACCTTCGGGTCGAGCGGGTCGCCGGGGAGCTTCGCCAGCCGGTCCGCCGCCTGCCGCGCCGCGGGGCCCGGCGCGACCACGCCGAAGGGGACCTCCTTGGGCTTCGGGTTGTGCAGCGCGCCGACGTAGGACGTGATGAACAGCAGTTGCAGGGCCAGGACGCCGATGACGAGCAGGGCTGCTCGCGGGGTGACGGCGCTCTTCAGTTCCTCGGCGAAACTCATGCCCCCACGCTCCGGGCCGGTCCGT
Source organism: Streptomyces sp. NPDC033174 (assembly GCF_055577795.1). NCBI lineage: Bacteria > Bacillati > Actinomycetota > Actinomycetes > Kitasatosporales > Streptomycetaceae > Streptomyces > Streptomyces sp. NPDC033174. The sequence continues at coordinate 118,489 of NZ_JBVIPQ010000011.1, read as the reverse complement.
ATCCCCGCAGGTGGGCAGGGGCCGAATGGCTGAAGGGAAGTCGTTCGAACATTCGTGTCGTACGTGCGTTCGAAACTGGTCTATGGTGGTGGTGGGGGAGGTGAGACGGATCGATCCAGGAGGTGCGGATGCCCGGGTTCACGCACCTGCACACGGTGTCGGGCTTCTCCCTGCGCTACGGGGCCTCGCACCCGTCGCGACTGGCCGAGCGCGCCGCCGAGCGGGGCATGGACGCCCTCGCCCTGACCGACCGCGACACCCTCGCGGGCACGGTCCGGTTCGCCCGGGCCTGCTCCGAGGAGGGCGTACGCGCCCTGTTCGGAACGGACCTCGCGGTGGGCGAGCCGCCGGGTTCCAAGGGCGGCCCCACCGAGCGCCGCCGCACCCCCGTGCGCGGCGGCGCCTTCGTCGACGAGTCCGCCCCCCGCACCGTCTTCCTCGCCCGCGACCGTCGTGGCTGGACCTCGTTGTGCCGCCTGGTGACCGCCGCCCACGCGGCCGGCGCCGCCACCCCGCTGCTGCCCTGGTCCGACAACCACGGCGACGGCCTGACCGTGCTCCTCGGCCCCGACTCCGAGGTCGGCCGCGCCCTCGCCGCCGGCCGCCCCGACCGCGCCGTCCGCCTGCTCGCCCCCTGGCGGGAGATCTACGGCGACGACCTGCGCCTGGAGGTCGTGCACCACGGCCGCACCGGTACCGGCCCCGGCTCGCTGCGGCACGCCGCCCGCACTCTCGGCTTCGCCGCCGAGCAGGGCGTACGGGCCGTACTCACCAACGCCGTCCGCTATGCCGACCCCGGCCAGGGCCCGGTCGCCGATGTCCTCGACGCGGCCCGCCGGCTGGTCCCCATCGACCCCCGCAGGGGCCTGGACAGCGGCGAACGCTGGCTCAAGGACCCGGAGGCGATGGCCCTTATTGCCGAGCGGGTCGCCGAGGCGGCCGGCTTCCGGCGTGATGTCGCGCACCGCCTGCTCTCCCTCACCGAGGAAACCGCGGCCGCGTGCGTCGTCGACCCCGAGGACGACCTCGGCATCGGCTCCGCCCACTTCCCCGAGCCGCATCTCGTCGGCGCCGCGCACCGCACCGCGCAGCGCGTACTTGCCTCCCGGGCCGCCGCGGGCATGGTGCTGCGCGGATACGAGGACAGACGGCAGTACTGGGAGCGGATGTGGAGCGAACTCGACATCATCGCCCACCACGGATTCGCCACCTACTTCCTGACGGTCGCTCAAGTCGTCGACGACGTACGGGCGATGGGGATCAGGGTCGCCGCGCGCGGCTCCGGCGCCGGGTCGCTGGTGAACCATCTCCTCGGGATCGCGCACGCCGACCCGGTCGAGCACGGGCTGCTGATGGAGCGCTTCCTGTCCAAGCGGCGCACCGCCCTGCCCGACATCGACATCGACGTGGAGTCCGCCCGCCGCCTCGAGGTCTACCGCGCGATCATCGACCGCTTCGGCACCGAGCGGGTCGCCGCCGTCGCCATGCCCGAGACCTACCGGGTCCGCCACGCCGTACGAGATGTCGGCGCCGCCCTCTCCATGGACCCGGCCGAGGTCGACCGGATCGCCAAGTCCTTCCCGCACATCCGGGCCAGGGACGCCCGCGCGGCCATGGACGAGCTGCCCGAACTGCGCGGGCTGGCCGAGGAGTTCCGACGGGAGGGGGGGAAGTACGGCCGGATGTGGGAGCTGGTCGAGGCGCTGGACAAACTGCCGCGCGGCATCGCCATGCACCCGTGCGGGGTGCTCCTCTCGGACGCCTCGCTGCTCACCCGTACGCCCGTGATGCCCACCAGCGGCGAGGTCCCCCTCGGCCCTGGGGGCCGGGGAGGTGCCCCCTTTCCGATGGCGCAGTTCGACAAGGACGACGTGGAGGAGCTCGGGCTGCTCAAGCTCGACGTCCTGGGGGTGCGGATGCAGTCCGCGATGGCGCACGCGGTCGCCGAGGTCGAGCGGACGACGGGGGAGCGGGTGGACATCGACGCGGTCCCGGAGGGCGACCCGAAGACCTATCGGCTCATCCAGTCCACCGAGACGCTGGGGTGCTTCCAGATCGAGTCGCCGGGCCAGCGGGACCTGGTGGGCCGTCTCCAGCCCGCGACCTTCCACGACCTGGTGGTCGACATCTCGCTCTTCCGGCCGGGGCCGGTGGCCGCCGACATGGTGCGGCCGTTCATCGAGGCCAGGCACGGCCGGGCGCCGGTCCGCTATCCGCACCCCGATCTGGAGGAGGCGCTGAAGGAGACCTATGGCGTGGTCGTCTTCCACGAACAGATCATCCGGATCGTGAGCATCATGACCGGCTGCGGCCGGGACGAGGCCGACCAGGCCCGGCGAGGTCTCTCGCACCCCGAATCGCAGGGGAAGATCAAGGTCTGGTTCGCGCAGCGGGCGGAGCGGCGGGGCTACGGATACGAAGTGATCGCGCGCACCTGGGAGATCGTCGAGGCCTTCGGGTCGTACGGCTTCTGCAAGGCGCACGCGGTGGCCTTCGCCGTGCCGACCTATCAGTCGGCGTGGCTCAAGGCGCACCATCCGGCGGCCTTCTACGCCGGGCTGCTCACCCACGACCCGGGGATGTATCCGAAGCGGCTGCTGCTCGCGGACGCGCGGCGGCGCGGGGTGCCGGTGCTGCCCCTGGACGTGAACCGCTCGGGTGCCGCCCATCGGATCGAACTGGTGTCTGAATCACCTCGGGTGTGGGGCCTTCGGCTCGCGCTCGCGGACGTCCATGGCATCAGCGAGGCGGAGAGCGCCCGGATCGAGTCCGCGCAGCCGTACTCCTCGCTGCTCGACTTCTGGGAGCGGGCCAGGCCGCGCAAGCCGGTCGCCGAACGACTGGCCCAGGTGGGCGCGTTGGACGCGTTCGGCGCCAACCGCCGCGATCTGCTGCTGCACCTCACCGAACTCCACCGCACCCAGCGGGGAGCGGCCTCCTACGGAGGTCAACTCCCGCTGGCGCGCGGCCGGAAGACCGCCTCCATCGGACTGCCCGACCTCGACGACGCGGAACGCCTCAGCGCCGAGCTGGGCGTCCTCGGCATGGACGCCTCACGCCATCTCATGGGCGACCACCACGCCTTCCTCGAAGAACTCGGCGTGGTCTCCGCCAAGCGGCTGCGCGAGGCCGAGCACGGACAGACCGTGCTGGTCGCGGGCGCCAAGGCCGCCACCCAGACCCCGCCGATCCGCTCCGGCAAGCGCGTCATCTTCACCACCCTCGACGACGGCACCGGCCTGGTCGACCTCGCCTTCTTCGACGACTCCCACGAGGCGTGCGCCCACACCGTCTTCCACTCCTGGCTGCTGCTGGTCCGCGGAGTGGTGCAGCGGCGCGGGCCGCGCAGCCTCAGCGTGGTCGGAGCCGCCGCCTGGAACCTCGCGGAGCTGGTCGAACTGCGCGCCGCCGGAGGGCTGGAGGCGGTCGGCGCACGGCTGGCGGAGCCGGTGGCCGGGGCGCCCGAGGGCGGCGACGGCGGCCGGCGGATCCGGATGTCGACGGGATACGAGATGAACCCCTGGGCGGACCTCCAGCCGGCGGGCGAAGGGACTCCCACGGGGCGGAAGCTGTGGCACCAGAGTCCGGGGAGCGCGGGATGATCCTCTGTGTACGGTTCCGGCCGGGCCCCGCCCATGAGGTGCTCATGCCTCAACTCCTGGGTGTGCTCGGTGAGTTCACGCCGGTGGTGGAGGCGGTCCCGCCCGACACCGCGCTCGCCGACGTGCGCGGCTCCCTGCGCTACTTCGGCCGGCCCGTCGCCGACCTGGCGGCGCTGATACGGGTCAGGGCGCTCGCCCTGTACGGAGTGGACTGCGTCATCGGGGCCGGCCCCAATCCGATGCTGGCCCGGATGGCGGCCAGGGAGGCCCGGCCCGGGGTCACCCTCGTCGTCGACGATCCCGTGGGGTTCCTGCAGGAACGCCCGATCGCCGCGCTGGACGGCGTCGGCCGGGCCACCGCCCGCACTCTCTGCTCGTACGGCCTCGACTCGATCGGCCGGGTCGCCGCCGCGCCGCTCGCCGTCCTCCAGCGGCTCATCGGCGCCCGCGCCGGGAGGGACGTGTGGGAGCGGGCGCGGGGCATCGACCGCACACCGGTCGTCCCGAACGCCGCCGCCCGGTCGCTCGCCGCCGAACGCGCCTTCCCGCGCGATGAGCTGGACCAGGACAGGCACCGCCGCGCCCTGCTCTCGCTCGCCGGGGAACTGGGCGCGCGGATGCGGGCCGAGGAGCAGGTGTGCCGCACGCTGACGCTCACCGTCCGGTACGCCGACCGCTCCACCACCACCCGCACCCGCACCCTGCGCGAGCCGACCGCCCACTCGGCGGAGCTCACCGCCACCGCGTACGCCGTCCACGAGTCGCTCGGGCTGCAGCGGGCCCGGGTGCGGGGGATCGCGCTGCGCGCCGAGGGGCTGATCCCCGCCGAACGGGCCGCGCATCAGCTCACCTTCGACCCGGCGGACGAGAAGGCGCGGCGGATCGAGGCGGTGGCGGACCGGGCGCGGGCGAGGTTCGGGCCACGGGCGGTCCTTCCGGGCTCGCTCGCGGCGTAGCCGTCCGCTCGAAGTACCCCGAACGGGCCCCCTATCACATGCCGGTGGGTGGCCTCCCCCTTACCCCGGGTACTTTCCCTCAGTTTTTACCGGCGCGTAACTTCCCAGTGGTGGTTACTGGTGCGTACGTTGTCGTGAGCACTCATCCCCCTTGTGGTCCGGGCCGCAGGCATCCCCAATCGTCGCCATTTCCCTTGAGCCGCAAGGAGATCGCCCGATGCTGCCCTGGAAGAAGCGCGCGCAGCGCGCGTTCAGACCACTCGCCGTCCTGCTCCTCGCCGCAGCCGCCACCGTCGCCCCCACCGCCTCGGCCCAGGCCGCCCCCACTGCCTCGGCCGAGACCGTCACCGCCATCAGCAGGGGCTGGAACGACTACTCCTGCAAGCCCTCGGCCGCCCATCCCCGCCCGGTCGTCCTCGTCCACGGAACGTTCGGGAACTCCATCGACAACTGGCTGGCCCTCGCCCCCTACCTGGTCAACCGCGGATACTGCGTCTTCTCCCTCGACTACGGCCGGCTGCCGAACGTGCCCTTCTTCCACGGTCTCGGCCCCATCGACAAGTCCGCCGAGCAGCTCGACGTGTTCGTCGACGAGGTGCTCGCCGCCACCGGGGCGGCCAAGGCCGACCTCGTCGGCCACTCCCAAGGCGGCATGATGCCCCGCCACTACCTGAAGTTCCTCGGCGGAGCGGAGAAGGTGAACGCCCTGATCGGCATCGCACCCGACAACCACGGCACCACCCTGCTCGGACTCGCCGAGCTCCTGCCGTACTTCCCCGGAGCGGCGGACCTGCTGAGCGCGAACACCCCAGGCCTCGCCGACCAGGTGGCCGGGTCCGCCTTCCTCACCAAGCTGAACGAGGGCGGCGACACCGTGCCGGGTGTGAAGTACACCGTCATCGCGACGAAGTACGACGAGGTCGTCACCCCCTACCGCAGCCAGTTCCTCACGGGGGACGGCGTGCACAACGTCCTCATCCAGGACAAGTGCGCGCTCGACCTCTCCGAGCACGTGGCCATCGGCATCCTGGACCGGATCGCCTACCACGAGGTGGCCAATGCCCTTGATCCCGGGCGGGCCACGCCGACCACCTGCGCGTCGGTCGTCGGCTGACGCGTGAAAGGGGCCCGTGTCCGCCGGACACGGGCCCCTTTCATCCGACCGACCGGTCAGCGGCCGTGGCGCCCGCCTGCGACGGACTTGCGGCGGGCCGTGCCGAACAGCAGCGCGGCGCCGAGCGCCAGGATCGCGGCGCCGCCGACGGCGAGATACGCGGTGCTGCTGTCGCCACCCGTCTGCGCGAGGTTCTCCGTACCGGGCGCGGCCGGGCTCGGCGTGCCCGCACCGGCCGCCTCGGGCGTGTTCGCCCGGGTCGCTCCGGCCTCCGGCTCCTGCGGCCGGGGCGCGGGCGCGGTCTCCTTCGCACCGGTCTCGGCCTTGTCGTCACCGTGGCCGTGGTGCTCGACCGACGACTTGTCCGCGCCGTCCTCGATCTCCTGCTCGCTCGGCGCGGACGCGGTCGGCGCCGGCGCGCCCGAGCCGCCGTTGTCCTTGCCGAAGACCACGTCGGAGCAGGTGTAGAAGGCCTCGGGCGAGTCGGACCGCTGCCAGATCGAGTAGATCAGGTGCCGACCGGACTTCTTCGGCACGGCTGCGTCGAAGACATAGTCGCCGTTCTCCATCCGCGGGTCGGTCACCTTGGCGAACGGCTTCTTCTCCAGGTCCGACCACTTCAGCGGCTTCGACGGGTCGTAGCCGTCCTTGGTGACGTACAGCTCGAAGGAGCCCCTGTGGGGAGCGGTCCCCTTGTAGCGGAAGGTGTGCTTACCGGACTTCAGCCGGCTCGACGGCCAGTCGGCGCGCGCCAGGTCGAGTCCCCTGTACTTGTCGTTGCCGGCGCTGCACAGCTTGCCGTCCGGGATCAGCTGCCGGTGCTTGCCCGCCGCGTTGGCGATGTTCACCGCGTTCCAGTCGTAGAACGCCTGCGCCCCGCTCGCCCGGACCGCCGCCTTGCACGCCGCGGACCGGGGGCTCTCCGGCCCCTCCGCGTAGCAGGCGGAGACCCGGCTGACGGGATCCGTCATCGACCCGTGCGCGGCGGCTGGAAACGCGGCCAGCCCGGCGAGCGCGACCGGACCGATCCCCAGGGCGACGACGGCGGTGGCCTTGCGGCGTGCGGTCATGGTGACGATCTCCTTCGGCAGGGCGTGTGGGGGACCCGTGGACGGGCGCACGAGGACGGTCCGATCCGGCGGCGCAGCCCCCCGAGAGCTACGGCACCGACGGTTCGGACCCGTCCCGGCGATCAGCAAACTAGCCCGCGAAATCGCCGGAACGGCCTGCTGAGGCGGGGTGACGGCGATCTTTATGGTGGCTTTAAGGCAGCCGTAAGAGGCCGCTCAGGAAGAGGCTCTGGAGCAGATCAAGGCCATGGGCACCGCGTGGAACTCCAAGAGCGACGCGGAGAAGCGGGCGGCGCGGGACTCGGGCAGGATGAACGACCCGAAGAGCGCGATGGAATACATGGGAGCCTCGTGACCGCCGACGAAATACCGCTGCTGCCCGAGGTTTTGCGCGCGTACCCGTTCACCTGGGACGTCGCGTTCAGCTGGGCTCCGGAGACGGAGGAGAACGAGGAGAATCTCGCGTACGCGCGGGCGGTGCTCGAAACCTGCCTGCCGTCCGAACCCCTCGTCTCGCCCGAGCCGCCGGAGGATGCGGTCGTCTCCGACTTCGGGGACGACGAGTACCCCGAGTGGACAGAGATCCGTTACATCCTGCGCGAGCGCATGCCGAGCGCGCGGGACGTCACGGCGGAGCGCATGGCCGAGGCCGAGGCCGAATGGGCGCGGCAGGGCCGCGACGCCGCCGGCTTCGCCGCGCGCTCGGTGCGGCTGATCACGTCGTGGATCGCCGAGGCGACGCTGCACTGGTGCGGCCTCTACGTCGACGACGAGGCCGCCATGACCCCGTGGCTCATGGACCTCGCCGAGCAGTTCGTCCTGCGCGGCATGGCCTCGGAGCAGGCGGCCTGGGCGTTGCACACCACTTGGCGGGTTCCCGAGAGCGTCGCCGCCCTCGGCCGTCTCGCCGCCGTCGAGGACCTGTCCGACGAGATCAGGGGGATCATCGAAGGCGGCCTCGAGCGGGCGAACCGAGGGGGCTCATGACGGTCGCTGTCGCGGGCCCGGTCGACACGCCCTTGTCGGACCGTCCACGCGCTGATCCTGCTCCTGGGGACCTGGCCCCTGATCAAGAAGGGGATCACTCGCCGTCGTACCGTGGACACATGATCATCCGTCCCGCGACCATCGACGACGTCCCCCGGGTCAAGGCCGTGACCGACGCGGCCTACCACCCCTACATCGAGCGGATCGGCGTCGTCCCCGCCCCGATGGAGGCCGACCACGGGGCGGAGGTGGCCGCGGGGCAGGTCTTCGTCACCGGAGACCCCGTCATGGGGCTCGTCGTGCTCGTCCCGCGCCCCGGTCATCTCTTCCTGGACTCGATCGCCGTCCATCCCGACGCCCACGGCACGGGTCTCGGCCGTGAACTCCTCGCCTTCGCCGACGCGTACGCGCGTGAACTCGGGCTGTCGGAGATCCGGTTGTACACGAACGCCATGATGTGGGAGAACCAGAAGATCTACCCGAAGTACGGCTACGAGGTCGTCGAGCGGCGCGTGGACGGACCGTACGACCGTATTCACTACCGCAAGCGGCTGGTCAACGGACGGGTGTAACGCGCCACCGATCGGGTGAGGTTTCGACGCCGGGGAGGTGCGATCCGGTATCCCTGGCGGACATCGTCACCCCCACCCCCCGAAGGGACACCCCCCATGAGCGTCCGTCCGTCCCGTCTCGCCCTCGGCGTGACCGCGAGCAGCCTGCTGCTGGCGGGACTCGCCGCCGCGCCCGCCGCCCACGCCGGCCCGGTCGACGACGTCACCGTCGAGAACACCGGCACCGTCGCCGCAGACGGAACCGTCACCCTCACCGGCACGTACCGGTGTCTCGACGACGGCGGGACCGGCCCGGTGTACGTGAGCAGCAGCGTCGTCCAGCACAACCGGGCCGCCGGTATCGGTGGAACCCGGGCCGTGTGCGACGGCCAGGCGCACACCTGGACCAACAGCGGCGCGGTCACCGGGGCCGGCTACCAGCCGGGGGCCGCCCAGGCGGAGGCCACCCTGATGAAGCTGACGCCCGGGCCCCGGGGTCTTCCGCTGCCCGAGTTCCTCGCCGCCCGGAAGGCGGACATCACGCTGAACGAGAGCGGCAGCTAGGGCCTGTCTTTCGGATCTTGCCGGAGCCCCCAGCAGGTCGTCCGGCGGACGTCCACGGCAGGACATCCGGCCGGACGCCTTGGCGGACACCCGGCCTCCGACCCGACCCGGCCGGCTAGAGATTCAGCATCGGCGCGAGCCCGTCACGGGCGAGCCGCTCGAGTTCGTCCAGGGCCAGACGTGCCTGCGCCGCCGCCTGCGGATCGGCGTCCGCCAGACCGCTCGCCTCGAACTCGTCCTCGTCGAGCCGCAGCACCTCGGTTCCGTCCGCCGACACCCACAGATCGAGATCGAGGTCCTCGACGACCACCTCGGCACCGTCCACGGCCGCCGGACGGGTGACGTCGCAGTACCAGCCCTTCAACGCGCCGTCGGAGGCCCGGACCTCCTTCACCGCGTACCACCGGTCGCGCCAGTAGTGCTCGATGAAGACGTCGCCCGGCTCGAACCGTACGAACCCGAAGTCCCGCACACCGTCGGCCGCCCACGGGGCGCGCACGGTGAGCCGGGTCCCGTCGTCGGCGACCACGGTTGCCGGATAGCGGATCTTCGTACGTCCCCCCTTGACCAGGACCACGTCAACCGATCGTGCGGACATGCCGTACCTCCATGGCGCAGAGCTCATACCCGAACCACTGATTCACCGACAGCATGGGACGGTTGGCGGAGTCGTTGCCGGTGAACGCCTCCGTGTAACCGGCCGCGCGGGCGCGCCGCAGCGACTCGGCCTTGACGATCTTCGCGAGGCCCCGCCCCCGGTACGGGGCCAGAGTCCCGGTCATGCCGGACATGTAGCGGGTCCGCCCGTCCGTCAGGGCCGCGCTGAAGGCGACGACCTTCCCGTCCGCCACCGCGACCGTCGTCAGCTCCCGGTCGAGCAGCGGGTCGTTCCAGATGCGGTTCAGCCAGTCCTCGTAGTCGTCGAGGGTCACGGGAATGTCCCCCGGCTCGTCGGCCGTCACCGCCGCGTCCGCCTCGAAGAGGGGACGGGGGTCGCCGGCGAAGTCGGCGGCGGTGCGCAGCTCGGCACCGGCGGGGAGCGCGGGCGGCTCGGGCAGGGTGGCGTCCGCCAGCCGGAGACGGAGGAAGAGGGCCGAACGGCTGGGCGAGAAGCCCCGGTTCTGGGCGAAGACCATCGAGTCCGGGTCGTCGAGCACCCAGGCGTACACGGCTGTCGCGCCGGCGGCCGCGAGATGCTCCTCGGCCGTACGCAGCAGCAACCCGCCCGCGCCCTGGCCGCGGTGGTCGGGGTGGACATTGGGATTCACGAACGACTGACCGGGCTCGTCGCTGTCGTACACGATGCCCGTATGGGCCGTCCCGATGATCTCGCCGTCCTTCTCGGCGACCAACAGGCGGTACTTCGACGCCGGGTTGGCGTTCTCGACACCGAAGGCGAGGGCCTCGGGCGTCGTCACCAGGTGGGGGAGCGCGGCGCGCCGGACCCGGGTCACCGCCTCGGCGTCACTGTCGTCACCGGGACGGAAATCACGGACGATCACAGTCATGGGGCCGCACGCTACGCTCCGCCCCAACGCGGTCGCCTCCCATTTTCCGGCGACGCGCGGGGCGGTGGGGGAGAATCGGGTCCGTGACCCTGAAGATCGCCGTGGACACGGACTCCGCGACCGCCCCGTACGAACAGCTGCGCACCCAGATCTCCGAGCAGGCCAGGACCGGTGCCTTGCCGGTCGGCTACAAGCTCCCCACGGTGCGGGGCCTCGCCGACGAACTGGGCCTCGCCCCCAACACGGTCGCCAAGGCCTACCGCGCGCTGGAGGGCGACGGGGTGATCGAGACCCGGGGCCGCCACGGCACGTTCGTGGCGGCGGCGGGCGACGCGGCGGACCGCCGGGCGGCGGCGGCCGCGGCGGCCTACGCGACGGAGGCCCACCGCCTGGGCCTGACACGGGAGGCGGCAGGGGCGGCGGTGGAGGAGGCCCTGAGGGCGACGTACGGGAACTGACGACAGGTCAGCATCTGGGCGTCCGGTGCCGGGGGCGACCCGGTCCGGATGCCGCCAGGCCTCGTCCACATACCGACATACCCCCGCCTCACAGGTACAGGCCCGCGTCCGCGCCCTTGTTCTGGTCCGGGATGGACGCCGGGGGATTGCCCCGCCGAAGCGCGTACAGCTCCGCCAGCGTCGAACCCTCCCGGCCGACCCCCTCCTCGGTGCCGAGCCAGGTGACCGCCTCCTTGCGGGACAGCGGCCCCACCTCGATGCGGGCCATGCACCGGCCGGGGCGGACCACCGCCGGGTGCAGGCGTTCCAGGTCCTCGTTGGTGGTGATGCCGACCAGGACATTGCGGCCCTGGCCGAGCAGACCGTCGGTGAGGTTCAGCAGCCGGGACAGCGCCTGGCCGGCCGTGTGCTTGGCCTCCCCGCGGATCAGCTCGTCGCAGTCCTCCAGGAGCAGCAGCCGCCAGCGGCCCTTCGCCGTGCCCTCGTCCTCGCCGATCGCGATGTCCATCAGATAGCCGACGTCGTTGAACAGCCGCTCCGGGTCCAGGACGCAGTCGACCTGACACCAGTCCCGCCACGACCGCGCGAGTGTCCGCAGCGCGGACGTCTTGCCGGTGCCGGGCGGCCCGTGCAGCAGGAGCAGCCGCCCGGCGATGTCGTCCGGCGTGACCTTCATCAGCCGGTCCATCGCCTCGGCCACCGGAGCCGTGTAGTTGGGCCGTACCTCGTCCCAGGTGCCCGCCGAGATCTGCCGTGTCGTGCGGTGCGGGCCGCGCCGCGGCGACACGTACCAGAAGCCCATCGAGACACTCGACGGCTGGGGCTCCGGCTCGTCCTGCGCGCCGTCCGTGGCCTGCTTCAGTACGCTCTCGGCCAGCTCGGACCGGACGGCGGTGACCGTGACGTCGGCGCCCCGGTTCCACCGCGAGATCAGCAGCGTCCACCCCTCGCCCTCGGCGAGCACGGCGCTGCGGTCGTCGTCCTTCGCCGAACGCAGCACCGTGGCGCCCGGCGGCAGCAGCGTGGCGCCGGGCTTGACGCGGTCGATGGTGGAGCTGTGCGAGTACGGCTGCTCGCCCGTCGCGAAGCGGCCGAGAAACAGCGCGTCGACGACGTCGGACGGTGAGTCGCTGTCGTCGACGGTGAGACGGATGGGCAGGGCGTGCCGCGGATCGGACGGGTCGGGCGGGTCGGACGGCGTGGCAGACATGCGCCCATGATCTGCCACAGGGCCTGTCCGCGCACGGTCTTTTGACGTGGTGCGCTACGTATGTGTCCTGGCCAGGACGGCCGTCGCGCGCCGGGCGCGTCGGACGACGGCGTATCCCTTCGTGAGGACCCGGTCCCGGGCGAACGTCCGAACGACGGTGCGGCCCTCGATCAGCCGCTCGAACTCCTCGATCCCGGTGGTGCGCCGCACCGTCACCCGCTCCAGGGCGTACGGCCCCTGCCGGCGCCGGGCGAGCGCGTTGCCGACGGCGAGCGCCTGGGCGAACCCGGCCGCACGGACCGCCTGCCGTACGCGCCGGCTGGAATGGCCGTACGGATAGGCGAAGGAGACCGGTGCCGCGCCGAGCTCCCCGGCGATGACCTCCCTGCAGTGTGCCGTCTCGAAGGCCAGCCTCCCGTCGGGGAGTTGGTCCATCTGCGGATGGGTGTGGGTGTGACCGCCGATCTCGGTCCCGGCGGCGGCGAGCGCACGCACCTGGTCCCAGTCGAGCATGGTGTCCGGCGCCCCGCCCTCGTCGTGGGGGCCGCGCAGCCACCCCGTGGAGACGAACAGGGTGGCGGCGAAGCCGTGCTCGGCGAGCACCGGCAGCGCGTGCCGGTGCACCCCCTCGTAGCCGTCGTCGAAGGTGATCAGGACGGGCCGGCGCGGCAGCGGGCCGCCCGACCGCCAGGCGCCGGCGAGCTGCGCGGCGGTGAGCGGGGTGAAGCCGCGCTCACCGAGCAGGTCCAGCTGCCGGGCGAAGTCCTCGGGGGACACGGACAGGCCGTACGCCGCCTTCGCGGGGCGGTTCCCGATCGCGTGGTACATCAGGATCGGCACGCGCCGGCCGTCCCCCCGGCCGGTCACCGGACCTCTCCGGTCGCGTGAGCCGTCGGGTCACCGAGGTCGCCGATCCGCCCGTACGAGAACGTCGTCCCGCCCCTGCGGGCATCCAGCGCCCCCCGTACGTAGCCGCCCGCCGCCACCACCACACCGGTGACGATCGCCGCGGCCCGCCCCGCGCCGCCCGGCCGGCCGCGCACCGCGTCGTACAGACCGCGCAGCACTCCCGCCGGAAGTACCCGCGTGGTGTACCGCCGCTCCGACTCGAGCCCCTTGGCCGTGCCCACGCTCCGGGCCACGAGGGCCTTGGACAGCCCCTCCGCGTAGGCGCGGGCGCGGAAGTATCCGAACCGCTCCCGCGCGGCGGGGACCTTGTGGTGGATGACGGCGCGGTCGTCGATGAGGAGCACCGCGTCCGGCAGGGCGGTCCCGAGCCGGATGCACAGTTCGGTCTCCTCACAGCCCAGCGGCCGCTTGTCGCCGTCCCGTCCGATGCCGGTGGCGAAGCCGCCCGCGGCGTCGAAGGCGGTGCGCCGGAAGGAGGCGTTGCCGCCGAGGACGTTGCGCACCCGGATCCGGCCGGGCGGCAGGCCGCGGTAGGTGCAGCCGATGATCCAGTCGAACTCCTCGGGAAACCACACCGGCCGGCGGCCGGACGCCCAGGCGGGCACCGTCCGTCCGCCGACCGCCATCACCCGGGGGTCGGTGAACCCCTCGTCGAGGTACCGCAGCCAGTCCCGCTCGGCCACCGCGTCGTCGTCGAGAAAGGCCACGATGTCGCCGTGCGCGGCGGCGATGCCCGTGTTGCGGCCGGCGGAGAGGCCGCGGGGGCCCGCGTTGGCGAGCACCCGCACCTCCTCACGTACCGTCTCGTTCCCGTACTCCTCGGTGAGCCGCTCCAGCAGGCGCTGGTTGTGGTCGACGACGAGCAGCGTCTCCAGGGGCGGCCGGGACTGCTGCCGCACCGAGTCGACCGCCGCGATGATGTCGTCCCAGCGGTCCTCGGTGTAGACGCAGATCACCACGGAGAGCCGGCGGTGCTTCAAGAGACCTCCCCGCGTGGGACGTTGACCGAGAGCGCGGTCGGCCGGCGGCGTGCCGGGCGGCGGACCCCCTTCTCCTTCAGGATCACCCTGAGGACGCGGATGCCGTCCCGTACGGCGTTGAGGTTGCTGACGCCGTGGATGCGCAGATACTCGTGGCTGGGCACCTCCTGGACTCTGAGGCCGGCCTTGACGACCCGGATGTTGATCAGCGTCTCGATCTCGAAGCCGGTGCAGTCGAGGGCGATGTCGTCGAGGCAGCGACGCCAGAAGGCGTTGTAGCCGTAGCAGAGATCGGTGTACCGGGCCCCGAATTTGGCGTTGACGATCCCGCACAGGACCCGGTTGCCGAGTCTGCGCATCGGCGTCATGTCGTCGGTGCCGCCCCCGTTGGCGAAGCGGGAGCCCTTGGCGAAGTCCGCGCCGCCGACCAGCGCGGAGACATAGGAGACGATCTCCTGGCCGTCCGCCGAGCCGTCGGCGTCGACCATGACGATGATGTCGCCCGTGCAGGCGGCGAATCCGCTGATGAGGGCGTCGCCCTTGCCCTTGCCGGCCTGCCTGACCACCTTCACGTCGGGCCACAGCTCGCGAGCGACCCGGACCGTGTCGTCGGTGGAGTTTCCGTCGACCAGGACCACTTCATGGATCCAGTCCGGAAGTGTCTTGAAGACGTACGGAAGATTGTCCGCCTCGTTCATCGCGGGAATCACCACGCTCACCGGCGGAGTGATCGCCAAATGGGAAGTGATGGCGCGATACTGAGCGGCTATTCGACTGCCGGCGGATTCGGATGTGACGGAATGATTCTCGAGTGAGCCCGTGGCCGGCGGGCGCAGGAAAGAACTCATGGTCGGGTTTCCCTCTCGTCCGGTGGACCGCCCGACCCCCGGGCAGTCCGGTGATGTGTCCGGTTCGAAAGGGGGGTCTCACCCGGCCGTCACGGAACGGACCTCCGTGCGGCATGAGTGAGCTGGCATGACTGGCCGCGTGGCACGCGACTCGGCACACGTACGTCCACCGAGCGCGGCACCCCCCTACGCGCCCCGCCCCGGAACCATCGCGACGCCGAAGCCCTCCCCTGAGCCGCTTTGCATGATGGTCCGTTGCGGGTGAGATGTACGACGGTATTGATGAATGGGACTGTATGGCAAGACCCAAATGATGGTCTCACTTTTTGCCGAATTGCCTTTCTCTGACAGTGGAGACGCCGAGTCCGATCGATAGGTTGCCGCTGAACAGGTGTGGGATCAAGTGGCAGAAGTGACGGGGGAGTTATTCAATTCGCCCCCCCGGAATTCCGTTTATGGCGAGGAAGTCCAGCCCATCGGCGCGCGAATTGATTCCGCTACGGTTCCCGGCCGGGCGGGGCGCGCGCCGGGCGGATTCGGGTGCCGGCGTGGACCTCTGTGACCGACTCGCGCCGTAGGCGCCCTCGTGGCTTGTTCTCTATGGTCCGCGCGGGTGGTTTGCCCGCAAGGGTCCCGATGCCGGATCTCCTCGCCGAGAGCCCATGACGCCTTGTCAGGAAGCCTGCGCGGAATCTCCTTGGCATGGACACTTCCAGTGAGCTATGCGCGCTGCTACGACAGTTGAGGCAGAGATCCTGCTAAAGGGAGGTTCCATGAAACTGTCCCGAATCGCGGCTTTCTCATCGTCACTCCTCCTCGGCGCCGTTCTCACCCTCACCGGGGCGGGGCCGGCGCAGTCCGCGGAGAGCGCCGCGCTCGACTACGTAGCTCTCGGCGACTCCTACTCCTCCGGTGTCGGCGCCGGGAGCTACGACAGCGCCGGCGGCGACTGCAAGCGCAGCACCCGCGCGTTCCCCGTCCTCTGGGCCTCGGCCAACTCACCCTCGTCGTTCGCGTTCACCGCTTGCTCGGGCGCTCGTACGGGTGATGTCACGGCCGGTCAGCTCGGCCCCCTCTCCGCCGCCACCGACCTCGTCTCGATCACCATCGGCGGCAATGACGCCGGCTTCGCCGACGTCATGACGACCTGTGTCCTCCAGTCCGAAGCCACCTGCATCAACCGAGTGAATCAAGCCAAGGCGTACGTCGACACCACCCTGCCCGGCAAGCTGGACGCGGTGTACTCGGCGATCAGATCCAAGGCTCCGTCGGCGCGCGTCGTCGTCCTCGGCTACCCCCGCTTCTACAAGATCGGCGGCAGCTGCGTCGCCGGACTCACCGAGAACGAACGCATCGCCATCAACGGCGGCGCCGACCACCTCAACACGGCGACCGCCAAGCGCGCGGCCGACCACGGCTTCACCTTCGCGGATGTCACCCCGGCCTTCACCGGGCACGAGATCTGCTCCGGCTCGGCCTGGCTGCACAGCCTGAACTGGCTCAACATCGGCGAGTCGTACCATCCCACCGCCTCCGGCCAGTCCGGCGGCTATCTGCCCCCCTTCAGGGCGGCGGTGTGACCGACCCCGTCGGGGTCGGCGGGGAGGCCCCGTCCGTCGGGGTCTCCCGCTCACAGGTCAGCGAGAAGGCGACCCAGTCGGAGCGCGCCTCGACCGGCGTACGCACCTCCAGCCGGATCCGGTCGCGGCGCGTGTCGTTCTCCCGGTGCGTCAACTCGACGTGATCGACCTGCTTCTCCTTCGGCCCGCCGGAGGGGAACTCCAGCGTCCTCCACTCCGCCCCGCCGCTCTCCCCGCTCTCGGTCACCCACCGGTACGCCACCGTGACCGGCACGCGGCCGACCGCGATCGTCGCCGTGAAGGCGGGGGCCTGGGCCTCGGGCGGGGGACACGTCCCGCTGTAGGTGTCGCGCACCGCCCTCACCCGTACCCGGACGCTCTGCTGGGGCGTGGTGGCGGACGGTGTGCCCGAGGCGCTCGGGCTCCTGGTGCCGGGCGTCGGGGTGGGCGTGGGAGTGGGACTCGGCTGCCCGGTCGGCGGCGTCGCTCCGCCACGGCTCGTGGTGGTGCCCCCGCCCGGCGGCCCGAGACGGTCGTTGGCCCGCAGCAGCGCGTAGACGAGAGCGCCGACGGCCAGCAGCAGAAGGGCCACACCGGCGGCGAGCACGGCGACGGCGCGCCGCGGCCGCTCCGGCCGCGTGGATCCGGTGGTCGCGGTGTGACCGGGGCTGGTACCGGGACCAGGACCGGGCAGCGGCATCGGCGGTGTGCGCCCGGCCTCGTCGGAAGGGCCGTACGGGACGGGCGCAACCGGCGTACCGGACCGCGCAGGGGCGGCACGGAAGGCGCCGCCCGCGCCGATGACCCGCAACTGGCGCTCGGCCTCCTCGGCCGGCAGACGCTCGGCCGGGTCCTTGCGCAGCAGCCCCTCGATCACCGGGGTGAGTTCCCCCGCCCGCCGCGGCGGCGGCAACTCCTCGTCCACCACGGCGCGCAGCGTGCTCAGCGGGGTGTCCTGGCGGAAGGGGGTGTGCCCCTCCACGCACGCGTACAGCAGCACCCCGAGCGACCAGAGGTCCGACTCCGGGCCGGGTGTGCGCCCCAACGCCCTCTCGGGCGAGAGGAATTCGGGGGAGCCCACGAGCTCGCCGGTCATCGTCAGATTGGAGGTCCCCTCCACCACGGCGATGCCGAAGTCCGTCAGGACGACCCGGCCGTCGTTGGCGATGAGGACGTTGCCGGGCTTCACGTCCCGGTGCAGCACCCCCGCCTCATGGGCGCCGCGCAGCGCCGCGAGGACGTCCGCGCCGACGCGTGCGGCGCGCTGCGGTGTCATCGGGCCCTCGGCGTCCAGCGTCTCGGAGAGGGTGAGGCCCCGGATCAGCTCCATGACGATCCACGGCCGGCCCTCCTCGGTCGCCACGTCGTAGACGGTGACGACATTTCGGTGCGAGATACGGGCCGCGGCCCAGGCCTCCCGCTCCAGACGCGCGTACAGCCGTCGCACGTCCGTGTCGTCCAGCCAGGCAGGCGCGCGGACCTCCTTGACGGCGACCTCGCGGGCGAGCACCTCGTCCCGGGCCCGCCACACCACCCCCATGCCGCCCTCCCCGAGGGGGCTGAGAAGGCGGTACCGCCCCGCGACCAGACGCTCGTCGCCCGGCACTTCGCTCACGGCGAGGTCCCCCATCCGCTGCAGGGTCGAAAACCACTCCAAGCTAGCTCAACCAGGCGCGAGTGCGTCCCCTTCGGACGACGTGTCTTCGTGATCTTGGTGGTGGAGATCACAAAGGCCTCGCGGGGGTGCCGGTACCGGGCGGAAGGTGACGGATCGACACCTGTCCAACTCGCCCTGGAATCGGGCGCATTCGAAGAGTGACCGTCAACCCCCGTACGGGTACGGTGAATCCCGTGAGCGGGATACACGGGTGTCACTGCGGAGCGATAGGGTTAACCTGCCCGGGCCGGGTGCCCTCGTACGGGTGGGGAGTGACATGGAACAGATAACGGTGCGAAGCAGGCCACGAGTGCCTGCGATCACCTGTGGGAGCAGCGCGACGAGCTCGCGTCTCGACCGCCACCTCTCGGTGCTCGGCGGCCCTGCCGTCCCGCAGCGCGAGGCGGCCGAAGCGACGCTGCTGATGCGTGAACTGACGTCGCGCGATGTCGCGCACCGACGCGGAAGCATCGGAAGCAGGAGCGCGCGTGTCTCGCTCTTCGCGCCGCTGCGACGGCTGCGGCGCTCGCTCTTCGGCAGCCGCCACTAGCACCTGCTCCGTCAAGGCCAGGCCTTCGGGCCTGTGCCTGCCCCCGCCGCTCAGGTGGGGCCCGTGTGCCCGTCATGCGCACCCGCCCCGCTCGCGTCCCCGCCTGACGGCTCCTTTCGTGGGGTTTCCCCGCCCCACCCCTGCCCGGTGTCGCGCCCACGACCGCGCTCGCATCCCGCGCCGAAACTTCCGGTCCGCGCGGCCCGGCGCCGGCCGGCCCGCCCGGGCCACGGCGAACCCGGACCCCTGCCTCGCCGGGCGGCCCGCGCCTCGCCCGTCAGGCGACCACCCCGCGCCCCCGCAGCCGCGCCACCTCCCGCTCGCCGACACCCAGCTCCCGCAGGATCGCGTCCGTGTGGGCGCCCAGTGCCGGGATCGGGCCCATGGGAAGCGGCGGCGCGTCCGGAAAAGTGACCGGCGGAAGCATCGCGCGCAGCGGCCCCACCGGGGAGCCGACCTCGCGCCAGCGGTCACGGAACTCCAACTGGGGGTGGGCCGCCAGGTCCTGCACCGTGTTGAGCCGGGCGCAGGCGATGCCCGCCGCCTCCAGTCGGGCGACCGCCTCCGCGGCCGGGAGCACGGCGAGCGCCTCTCCCACCACCGTGTCCGTCCTCTCGCGGTGCTCCACCCGAGCCGTGTTCGTCGCGAAGGCCGGATCGGCGGCCAGATCGGGGCGGCCGAGGACCTGCTCGGCGAGCCGACGCCACTCGCGGTCGTTCTGTACGGAGAGCAGGACCTCGCTCCCGTCCGCCGTCGGGTAGGCGTCGTACGGCGCGATGACGGCGTGCCCGACCCCCGTACGCGCCGGGGTCGTGCCCCCGTGCATCACATGGTGCAGCGGATGCCCCATCCACTCGGCCAGCGACTCCAGCATGGAGATCTCCACCGGCCCGCCGCGTCCCGTCGTCGCCCGCCGCAGCAGCGCCGCCAGCACCCCGGAGTAGGCGTACATGGCCGCCGCGATGTCGGCCGCCGGAATCCCGGCCTTGACCGGCCGGTCCGGGGTCCCGGTCACCGACACCAGGCCGGACTCGCACTGCACGAGCATGTCGTACGCCCGCTTGTGCGCGTACGGCCCTCCGGCGCCGTACCCCGAGATGTCCACGGCGACCAGCCGGGGGTGCGCCGCGCACAGGGTGGCCGCGTCCAGGCCCAGCCGCGCCGCCGCGCCCTGCGCGAGGTTCTGGACGAACACATCGGCACCGGAGGCGAGTTGACGGACGAGCGCCAGGCCCTGCGGATCCTTGAGGTCGATCGCGAGCGACTCCTTGCCGCGGTTGCACCACACGAAGTGCGAGGCCAGTCCGCCCGCCGCCGTGTCGTAGCCCCGGGCGAAGTCCCCGCCGTCCGGACGCTCGATCTTGATCACACGGGCGCCCAGGTCGGCGAGCTGGCGCGTCGCGAAGGGAGCCGAGACTGCCTGTTCGACGGCGACGACGGTGATGCCGTCGAGGGGGAGTGGCTGAGTGGTCATACCGCATTCTGCCGGGGGCGGTCCCCGGGGCCCCGGGCCGCCCCCGGCCTCCGCCCGGGTGGAGCTACCGGCGCGCGTACCGCCTGACGGCGAGCGGCGCGAACACCGCGATCAGCAGCAGCGACCAGGTCAGCGCCCCGGCCACCGGGTGCGCCACCGGCCAGGCGGCGTCCGCCGGCACCTCGGCGTTCCCGAAGAGGTCCCGGACCGCCGTCGTCACTGCCGAGATCGGGTTCCACTCGGCGACCGTACGCAGCCACCCCGGCATGTTGTCGGTCGGGATGTAGGCGTTGGACAGCAGCGGCAGCATGAAGGTGGCGCTGCCCAACTGCCCCGCCGCCTCCTCGCTCCTGGACATCAGCCCGAGCAGGATGCCCACCCAGGTGGTGGCGAAGCGGAACAGGACCAGCAGGCCGAAGGCGGCCAGCGCCGCCGGCGCCCCGCCTTCGATCCGCCAGCCCATGGCCAGCCCCACCAGCATGAGCGGGACCATGCCGACGGCGCTGGTCAGCAGATCGGCGAGGGCCTGGCCCAGCGGCACCGCGGACCGGCTCACCGGCATGGTGCGGAAGCGGTCCATCACACCGCGGTGGGAATCCTGGGCGGCGGTGAACATCCCGGCCATGACGCCGTTCGCGGCCGTCGCCACCAGCAGCCCCGGCACCAGATAGGCCCGGTACTCCGCGCCGGGCATGGCGAGGGCGGAGCCGAAGACGTAGCCGAAGAAGAGCAGGAAGACGATCGGCATCGTCTGCATCATGATCATCATGGCCGGGTCGTGCCTGATCCGCTGGAGATGGCGGCCGAGGACAGCGGTTCCGTCGTGGACGAACGCACTCATGCGACGAGCTCCTTGCGGTCGGTGAGGCGCAGGAACACCTCGTCGAGGGTGGGCGGACGCAGGCTCGCGTCGACGATGCGCACCGCCGCCGCGTCGATCTCACGGACGATCCGGGGCAGGGTGAGCGTGGGGTCCGTGGTCACCGCGCCCACCGTGCGCCGCTCCGCGTCAAGGAGGGGCGCGGAGCCGGTCAGTTGGTCGAGGACGGCCGCGGCGGCTTCCATCAGCGACGGGTCGGCGACGACCACTTCCGCGTAACTGCCGATCATGGCCTTGAGTTCGGTGGGCGTGCCGCGGTGAGCGGCCCGGCCGTCCTCGATCAGCACGATGTCGTCCGCCAGCCGGTCGGCCTCCTCCAGGTACTGGGTGGTGAGCAGCACGGTGGTGCCCGCGTCGGCCAGTTCGCGGACGGCGTCCCAGATGCCGTTCCTGCTGTGCGGGTCGAGACCGGTCGTCGGTTCGTCGAGGAAGAGCACCTGGGGGCGTACGAGCAGGCTCGCCGCCAGATCGAGACGGCGGCGCATTCCGCCGGAGTAGGTGCGGGCCGGCCGCCCGGCGGCGTCGGTCAGTCCGAAGCGCTCCAGGAGTTCGTCGGCCCGCGCGCGGGGAGCGCGCAGCAGCTTCGCGAACAGGCGCAGGTTCTCGGCGCCGGTGAGGTCCCCGTCGACGGAGGCGTACTGCCCGGTGACGCCGATGCGGCGGCGGACGCCCGCCGGGTCGCGCACCACGTCGTGGCCGGCGACACGGGCGCTCCCCGCGTCGGGAGCGACGAGGGTGGTGAGGACGCGTACGGCGGTGGTCTTGCCCGCGCCGTTCGGTCCGAGCACCCCGCAGACGGTGCCTTCGGGGACGGCCAGATCGAGGCCGCGCAGCGCGTGGACCTCGCCGTACCGCTTCTGGAGGCCTTCACTAAGTACAGCGTACGTAGTCGTCATGTCCGGACCATAGCGCACTACGTACGCCGTACGTAACTAGGATGGGGGAGAGGTGATGATCCATGGCGGGCCGAGCGGCCGAACCGGAAGTGATCTGGGCGCGCCCCGAGCGTGCGGGCCGGGGGCCGAAACCGGCGTACAGCCGCGGCGACATCGCGGCGGCTGCCGTGCGCCTCGCGGACGCCGACGGCATCGAGGCCGCCTCCATGCGGCGCGTGGCGGCCGAACTGGGCTGCGGCACCATGTCGCTCTACAACTACGTTCCGCGCAAGGAAGACCTCTACGAGCTGATGGTCGACGCGATCAGCGCGGAGTACGTGTTCCCCGAGCGTCCCGGCGGCGACTGGCGCGCGGACATGCTCGCCGTCGCCCGGCAGACCCGGGCGATCATGCGCCGTCACCCCTGGGTCATCCGGCTGATGTCGACCGGGTACGCCTTCGGCCCCCACGCCCTGCGGTTCCTGGAGTACTGCCTGACCTGCCTGGACGGCCTCGACCTGCCCGGCGGCACGAAGATGGAACTGATCGCGACGGTCAACGGCACCGTCATGATGACCGTGGCCAACGAACTCGCCCTCGCCGAGCGCGCCCGCTCCCTGCCCTGGTCGCGGGAGCAGGAACAGGCCGTACGCGGCGCCTACCTGATCCGGCAGACGGCGACCGGCGCCTACCCGAGGCTGGCGGGCGTGCTCGCCGAGGCCGGCGCCGAACCCATCGACACCGACGAGATCTTCACGCGGACGCTGGGGCGGGTGCTCGACTCCTTCGACCCGGTTCAGAGCAGGGCGAACTGACCCTCGGGGCCCTCTTCCTGGTGGTCGAGGACGGAGGCGGGCCGCCGTGCCGAAGCCGGTGCCGGGAGCACGCCCGCCGCCCGCAGCTCCTCCCGGGAGATCTGCTCGCCCACCGCCAACTTCTCCTGGTGCGGTCGCAGTTCGGCGAGCAGGGCCAGGACGGTCATCAGCTCCAGCAGCTCCGAGGTCCACTCCTGCGGCCACGCGGCCGGGCCGATCGCCTCGAGGCCGCCCCCGTCCGGCGGGGCCGTGCGATGGTCGAACCAGGTGCGCAGCACCCCGGCGCCGCCCACCTGGAACTCCCAGGCCCCCGCCGGAACGGGAGAGATCCGGCCCTCGCCGATCAGCATCGCCTCGTCGTCGGGGTCGTACGCGATCTCCACCGGCCGGTCCGGGATCGCCGCGCGCACATAGGGGCGGCGGCCGCCGGGCAGCCGGGGCCGCTCCCCGCCCCGGGCCCCGCGCAGCTGGATGTCGGTGATCCGCCGCCCCAGCTCCACCCCCTCGTCCCACGTGGAGGGGCCGGCGGCCAGTGGCACCACGCAGCCGGAGGAGGAGAGCCGAGCGGCGGCCACGGCCCACGCGAACCACTGCCGGGCGGTGACCTCGCGCCCGTACCGCTCGCTCAGCAGGTCCAGCAGACCCGGCGCGAGATTCGGTTCGAGGCCTCCCGGACGCCGGTACAGCGGACGGATGCGTCCGGGACGGCCGGCCGGAAGCACGCCGCAGACCAGCAGGGCCGGCCCGTCCGCCCCGGGCACATGCCCCTGCTCCACCGCGAAGAGCTGATGACCGTCGGCCACCCGCCACATCTCCGGGCGGGCGACATCGATCAGCCGGTGGTCCGGGATCAGCCACTGCTCGTCGAACGGCCCGTGGGCCAGCCGTACGGGCTCCGGAAACGGCCCCGCCTCCCGGGCGAACCGTCCCGTCCCCGTCGCCTGCCCGGGCAGCGCCGCCACCGAGCTGTGCGGTGTGCGCGCCCGCGTCGGCCGGAACAGCGCTTCCCGCTCGCCCCCCTCGGCGCGTACGAGAGCCTCCCAGCGGGCCCGCAGGGTACGGACGTCGGGGGCGAGGATCCACGACCGCCCCAGCCGCAGCGGCGCCACGGACCAGGGCATGAGGTCGTCGAGCAGCGGCAGGGCGGACACGTCGTCTCTCACGGCAGGCATGCTAGTGACCGGCGGGCAGGTGCCGGTCTCAGTCGGCCTCCACCGTGACCGTGAAGGAGAACCGGTCGCCCCGGTACCGGATCCGGGCCACATCCACGACCCGGCCCTCCTCGTCGTACGTCACACCCGTGTAGTGCAGGATCGGTGAGAGCAGCGGCACCTCCAGCAGCGCCGCCGTCTCCGGATCCGCGAGCCGCGCCTCGACCGTGTCCGTGATCCGGCTGATCCGCACCCCCATCAGGTCGCGCAGCACCTTCGTCATCGGCCAGCGCTCCAGATCGGCGGGATCGAGGCCGGCCGCCACATCCGGACGCACCGCGTTCTCCGCCCAGTTGGTGGGCTCGCCGGTCTCCCCGTCGCAGCGCAGCCGCCGATAGGCGACCACCTCCGACTGGCCGGGGAAGTACTCGGCCAGCTCGCCCGGCACCCGCTCGGTGCCATGGCCGAGCACCGTGGTCGCCTCGCCCGACTGCTGGGCCACGATCGCGTCGATCGAACCGAGCAGCCGGCGCGGGGTGCTGCGCCGGGCGCCCGGCTCGATGAACGTGCCGCGCCGCCTGTGCCTGCTGATCAGGCCCTCCTCCTCCAGCTCCTTGAGGGCCTGGCGCATCGTGAGCACGCTCACGCCGTAGTGCGCGGCGAGCTGCTCCTCGGTGGGCAGCCGCAGCGAGGCGTCGGGCGTCCGGCCCAGTATCGAGGCGCGCAGCGACTGCGAGACCTGATACCAGAGCGGCAGTTTGCGGTTCAGGATCAGCGAGTCGGGGGCGAAGGCGGTCACGGCTTTCTCCGTACGTCCGTACTACGTCACTACGGCCGGAAGTGGCGCTCCAGACCTTGCCATACGTCGTCGTACCCGCTCTGCAGATGGGCGGCGCCCGCCGCCTGCCCGGTCGCCGTCACCGGCCAGCGGGTCTCGAACATGAAGGCGAGGCCGTCGTCGATCTTCTGCGGCTTCAGCTCGGCGGCGCTGGCCCGGTCGAAGGTCTCCCGGTCCGGGCCGTGCGCGGACATCATGTTGTGCAGCGACCCCCCGCCCGGGACGAAACCCCCCTCGCCGGCCGTCTTGGCGTCGTACGCGCCCTCGATCAGGCCCATGTACTCGCTCATCACATTGCGGTGGAAGTACGGCGGACGGAACGTGTCCTCGCCCACGAGCCAGCGCGGCGCGAACACCACGAAGTCGACGCCCGCGAGGCCGGGGGTGTCGGACGGCGAGGTCAGCACCGTGAAGATCGACGGGTCCGGGTGGTCATAGCTGATCGAGCCGATGACATTGAAGGTGCGCAGGTCATAGACGTACGGGGTGTGGTTGCCGTGCCAGGCGACCACATCGAGCGGCGAGTGGTCGTAGGTCGCGGCCCAGAGGTTCCCGCAGTACTTGTTGACCACCTCCACCGGGCCCTCGACGTCCTCGTACGCGGCGACCGGGGCGCGGAAGTCGCGGGCGTTGGCCAGGCCGTTGGCGCCGATCGGGCCGAGGTCGGGGAGCTGGAACGGCTGCCCGTAGTTCTCGCAGACATAGCCGCGGGCGCTCTCGTCGAGCAGCTCGACGCGGAACCGGACCCCGCGCGGGATGAGCGCCACCTCGCCGGGGCGGGCGGCGAGGATGCCCAGCTCGGTGCGGAGCAGCAGGCCGCCGTGCTCGGGGACGATCAGCAGCTCGCCGTCGGCGTCGCCGAACACCCGGCGGGTCATGGAGGAGTTGGCGTGGTAGAGGTGCACGGCCATGCCCGCGCGCTGCGTCACGTCGCCGTTGCCGCCGACCGTCCACAGGCCCGCGAGGAAGTCGGTGCCGGGCGCGGGCTCGGGCAGCGGGTTCCAGCGCAGCCGGTTGGGGTCGGGGACCGTCTCGGTGAAGGGGGCGCTGCGGACCGCGCCGTTGTCGATCCGTACGAACGGCGGATGGGCCGCCGACGGGCGGATCCGGTAGAGCCAGGAGCGGCGGTTGTGGGCGCGCGGCTCGGTGAAGGCCGTGCCGCTCAGCTGCTCCGCGTACAGGCCGAGCGGTGCGCGCTGCGGGGAGTTGCGGCCGTGCGGCAGGGCGCCGGGGACGGCCTCCGAGCTGTGCTCGTTGCCGAATCCCGAGTGGTACGCCAGTGCCTCGGCCGTCTTTCTCGCCTGTTCGGTCGCTGCCCTGTCGGCCGTTGCCCGGTCGCCGGCTGCCTGGTCGGTGTTCATCGCCCGCTCCTGTCCTTGCGCCCTGTTCTTGCACCCTGACTGAATCCTATGCATGACCGTAGGATTCCGCGCGGCTCACGTCAACGGGACTTTTGAACGAGGTGACGAGGGAGCGCGGGCCGTCCCTCGGACGAATCCCGTGCGCGAGGGGTTCCAAAAGATGAACATTGCTCTACTCTCACGCGCATGTCGCGCACTCTGTGGACCCGCTGGATCCAGGTCGTGCTCCCGGCGCTCGCCGCCGCCCTCCTCGCCACGCTCGCCGCCGCCCCCGCGGCCCGGGCCCATGAGGAACGCCCCGTCACCCTCCCCGACGGCTCCGGCAGCGTCCCGGTCCTGCGTACCGGGGAGCCGGACCTCCTCGTCTGCAAGACCGACCGGGCGGCCTTCGAGCGCCGGGTCTCCGGCTACCCGGACGCCCTGCGCACCCGCAATCTCGCGCTGTACGCCCGCTGCCTGCGCGAGGGTTACCGCCATCTGCAGCAGGCCGTCGACGCCGTCGACCGGCCCGGCATGACCATCGCCGTCCTCCCGGGGCTGTACGAGGAGGAACCCTCACTCCCCGCCCCGACCGGCGCCTGCGCTCGCCTCAAGGCGTCCGACTCCGCACTCGGCTACCAGATCCTCAGCTACGAGCAGCAGAAGCGCTGCCCGCACAACCAGAACCTCGTCGCCATCCTCGGCAAGAAGAACCTCCAGATCGAGGGGACGGGCGCGGCACGCACGGACGTCGTCTTCGACGCCAAGTACCAGAAGCTCAACGCCATCCGCGCCGACAAGTCCGACGGCGTCTACTTCCGCAACTTCACCGCCCAGCGCACGACCTTCAACTCGCTGTACGTGCTGGCCGGAGACGGCTTCGTCATCGACGACGTGCTGACGCGGTGGAACGACGAGTACGGCTTCCTCACCTTCGCCAGTGATCACGGCCTCTACAAGAACTGCGAGTCGTACGGCAACGGCGACTCCGGCATCTACCCCGGCAGCGCCTCCGACATCAACAACGGCCGCGGCTACGACGTCCCCCGCTACTCCATCGAGATCACCGGCTGCCGCAGCCACCACAACATGGTGGGTTACTCCGGGACCGCGGGCGACTCCGTCCTCGTCCACGACAACGAGTTCGACCACAACATGGGCGGCGCCTCCATGGACAGCGCCTTCCCCGGCCACCCCGGACTCCCGCAGAACCACGCGCGGTTCGAGCGGAACCTGATCCACGACAACAACGAGAACTACTACCGCCATGTCGCCGACGGCACCTGCGCCAAGCCGCCGATCGAGCGCGGCTACGAACAGGGAGTCGTCTGCCCCCAGATCTCCATGCCGCCCGGTACCGGCATCATCACCGCCGGTGGCAACTGGAACCTCTACGAGAACAACTGGGTGTACGGGCACCGGCGCACCGGCTTCTACCTGAGCGCCGTCCCCGCCTTCATCCGCGGTGAGTCCGCCTGGTCCAAGCAGGCCGACACCTCGCACCACAACCGGTACGCCGCCAACCACCTCGGCGTCGACAGATCCGGAGCGGCGCGCCCCAACCGCACCGACGTCTGGTGGGACGGACAGGGCGGCGGCAACTGCTGGCAGTCCGGCACCGGCCCCTCCTCACCCCGGGTCCTGCCCACGTGCGGTGCCCGGCGCGGCGAGGTCTCCGGCGGCTCCGACCGGCTGGCGGGCGAACCGGTCAAGCTCGCCCAACTCCTTGTCTGCGCCGACTACAACGTCCAGGCAAGACGTCTGCCGGCCGGCTGCGACTGGTACGGCGCCCGAGGAATCGAACGCGTCGAGACCCAGCTCGCCCTGGCCGCCGCGGCCGTACTCGCCCTGGTGGGTGGCGTCCTGTGGTGGCGCCGGCTGCGCGGCAGCCGGCTCGCGGCCGTCGCGACCGCGCTGGGCGTAGTCGGTCTGGGCCTCGACGTCGCCGGATCGACCACCGGGCTGTCCTCCGGGTACGTCCCCGCCCTCGCACTGCTGCTCCTCGGCGCCTGGTGGACCGGAATCGGCCTGGCCCTGCGCTCCACCCGCCACGCCTTCGCGCGGGCCACGCTCATCCTCGGCGCACTGACCCTCCTCGACGCCTTCGACAAGGCGGTCCTGATGATTCCCTGGATCCCGCTCGGCCCGGCGTGGGCGAGGACGCTGTTCGCGGTGGTGTGGGTCCTCTGGGCGGCGGTGGCGGCCGGGCGCACGGGGGCGGAAGGCGGGCCGGATCCCGTCCGCCGGTCACCGGGCGCGGCAGCCGTCCCCGACGGAGCGGCCCTTCCCTCGGGCCGTTCCCCGGGCCGTTTCTCGGGCCGGAGCGACTCGGGAGGTGGCTCCGGAGAGGGTGCCCGAGCGGCAGGCGGCGAAGGCAGCGCAGGCAGCGGAGGCGGCGCCGGTGTCGAGGGGGCGGCGTGAAGCCCGGTCGCGGCGGCGCGGGGCGCCGGACGGCGGGCGCGCTCGCCGTCGTACTCGTCCTGCTGGGCGCGGCGGGCTGTGGCGGGCGGCCCACCACGCACCACCGGCCGGGCACGGGCCACGAGCAGGCGACCGGGGCGGCCGGGAGGCTGCGGGACACGAAGGACGAGTCCGGCCACCGGCTCCGGGACGTACCGGCCGGGGGCGCCCCCGCCGTCCGTCTCATCGCCCGGCCCGACCCGGAGGACGGGTGGAACCTCCAACTCGCCGTGGAGCGCTTTCACTTCACCCCCGAGAGCGTGGGCGCCGCCGCCCTCCTCGGCCGCGGCCATGCCCACCTCTTCCTCGACGGCCGCGAGATCGCCCGTCTCTACGGCCCCTGGCACCATCTGCCCACGAGCGCCGTGCCCCCGGGCGCCCACGTCCTCACGGTGCGCCTCCACGCCGACGACCACACGGCCTGGGCCGTCGCGGGCAGGCCGGTCGAGGCCACGGCGAGGCTCACCAGCCCGCCGGGCTCCGCCGGTCACCCCCATGCCCCCACCCACGCCCCCGAGCCGGCTCCCTCCCCGCCCGCCCCGGACGGCGCCCTCGAACGCACCCTCGACATCAGCGTCAGCGGTGGCCGCGTCCAACCGCCGGTCGGACGGGTCGAGTTGAGGAAGGGCGCGCGCGTCGCCCTGCGGGTGACCAGCGACCGCGCCGACACCCTCCATGTGCACGGCTACGACCGGACCGTGCCGCTGCCCGCCGGACGTCCCGTCATTCTGACCCTCACCGTGGACCGCGCCGGCCTCTTCGAGGTGGAGACCCACGACTCCGGCCTCGTCCTCACCCAACTCGCCGTCCGATGACCGCCCCCGCCCTCCCGGCCCTGCCCCTTTTCGACCTCGTCCCCACGCCGCTCGTCCCCACGCCGCTCGTCCCCACGCTGCTCGTCCCCACGTCAGCCCCCTCGGCCGCGACGCCCCTCGTCCCCATGCCTCTGGCACACGGGGTCGGTACCCAGCACGACCTCCCCGTTCCACTCTTCTACGCCTTCGCGGGCGCGTTCGCCGCGCTCTTCGTCTCCTTTCTCGTGCTGGGCCTGCTCTGGTCGGAGTCCCGCTTCCACGGCGACCGCTCGGGCCGCCCGATCCCCGCCTCCCTCCAGCGCTTCGCCGACGCCCCCGCCACCCGCACCGCCCTGCGCCTGCTCGGCCTGGCCGCCGCCCTGCTCGTGCTCCTCTCGCTGCTTGTGGGGCCCGACGACGCGGACCACAACCCGGCGCCCGGGGTCGTCTACGTCCTCCTCTGGGTCGGTCTCGTCCCCGCCTCTCTGCTCCTCGGCCCGGTAGGGCGACTGCTGAACCCCCTGCGGGCGCTCCACGCCCTCCGTCCCACGAAGAACCCCCGTCCGCTGTCCCCGCACGTGGGACTCCGGCCGGCCGCCGCCTGCCTGCTCGCCTTCACCTGGCTCGAACTCGTCGCCCCCGACCCCGCGTCCCCCACCACCCTTCTCCTCTTCCTCGCCGCCTTCGCGGCCGTCCATCTCGCCGGCGCCGCCCGCCACGGCGAGGCCTGGTTCGCCCACGCCGATGCCTTCGAGGTCTACTCGACCCTCATCGCCCGCCTCTCTCCCCTCGGCCGCCGACACGACGGCCGCCTCGTCCTGCGCAACCCCTTCCACTCCCTGGACGCCACGCCGCCCGCCCCCGGCCTCGTCGCCACCCTCTGCGTCCTGCTCGGTTCCACCGCGTACGACGGCTTCTCCGACGCCCCGGCCTGGATCACCACCGTCCAGACCTCACCCCTCGGCCACACCCCGACCGCCACCCTCGGGCTGCTCGGCGCCGTGGCCCTCGTCGCCGCTCTCTACTGCCTCTGCGCGGGCGCGGTCCGCCTCTCGGCCCGCGAGGTCACCCACCCCCTCAAGGCCTTCGCCCACTCACTCGTGCCGATCGCCCTCGGCTATCTCGTCGCGCATTACTTCACCCTCTTCGTGACGGAAGGACCACGCACCGTCATGGTGGCACTCGCCACTGACAATGCCCTCTCGGCCGGTCCCCTCCCGCCTCCTGTCGAGGCGCCCGCGCCGCCGCTGGGCCCCGGCGGTCTCGCCGCTCTCCAGATCGCCGCCGTGGTCACCGGTCATGTCATGGGGGTGGTCGCCGCGCACGACCGCGCGCTGCGGCTCGTCCCTCCCGCCCGGGCGCTGGCCGGTCAGCTCCCGCTGTTCGCGCTGATGATCACGTACACCCTCGGCGGCATCGGACTGCTCATCGCCTGATCCTCGCCGCCCGACGGAAGCGGCATCATGGACCCCGTGCCCCAGCCCAACCGGCCCCACCCCGCCCCGCCAAACGCTGTCGCGCCAAAGCCTGCCGCGCCCCGGCAGGCCCCCGCGCCGCGTTCGCTGCGCCGCACCCCCGTCCAGCAGCGCAGCGCCGAGCGTCTCGCCCGGATCCTCGACGCCTGCGCCGAACTGCTCGACGAGGTGGGCTACGAGCAGCTGAGCACCCGCGCCGTCGCCCTCCGGGCCGGGGTCCCCATCGGCTCGGTCTACCGCTTCTTCGGCAACAAGCGCGCCATGGCCGCCGCCCTCGCCCACCGGAACCTGGACAGTTACGCCGAGCGCATCGCGGCGCGTCTGGCGGCCGTCGCCACGCTGGATTCGTACGGCGCCATCGACGCCGTACTGGACGAGTACATCGCCATGAAGCGCACGGTCGCGGGCTTCGCCCTGGTCGACTTCGGCGTGCCGGCCCCGAGCCCGACCAGCCCGACCGACCCGGGGCGTACCGCCCCCGGAGCCGTCGAGGGCGAGGACGAGGGCGAGCGCGGGGGCGAGGACGAGGTTGAGAGTGGGGACGAGGACCCCAACGATCTGGTCGTCGACCGGCTCTGCGGCCTGCTGGCCATCTACCTGGGCAGTACCGCCGACGAGATCCTTCGGCGCAAGGTGCTGGTGGCGGTCGAGGCGACCGACGCGCTGCTCCAACTTGCTTTCCGCTCCCATCCGTCCGGCGACCCGGCCCTCATCGCGGAGACCCGCCGGCTCCTCCACGCCTATCTCGCTCCCGCCCTCGGCTGAGCCCTGACCCCGGATGACTCCCTGCCCCGGCCCTGGCCCCGGATGACCCCCTGCCCCGGCCCTGCCCCTGCCGCGGCCCTGCTCCGAGCCCGCAGTCCGCACCCCGCCACCCCTCCCCTCCATCCATACTGGTCGGTATGCTCGATGGTGCCCGCGCGTCACCGCCGCCGCCCCAGGGGAGCCCCATGTCCGACGCCCTGCGCATCTGCCCGCTCTGTGAAGCCACCTGCGGGCTGACCCTCACCCTCGACGGCACCCGTGTCACCGGCGCTCGCGGCGACCGGGACGACGTCTTCAGCGAAGGCTTCATCTGCCCGAAGGGAGCCTCCTTCGCCGAGGTCGACGCCGACCCGGACCGGCTCACCGGCCCCCTCGTACGCAAGGACGGCGAGCTGCGGGAGGCGACCTGGGCCGAGGCGTTCGACCTCATCGCCGCCCGGATCCCGGCGCTCGTCGCCGAGCACGGTCCGAACACCGTCGGGGTCGTCCTCGGCAACCCCAACGTCCACACGATGGCCGGTGCCCTCTACCCGCCCGTGCTGCTCAGCATGGTGCGCACCCGCAGCCTCTTCACCGCGTCCACCCTCGACCAGATGCCC
This sequence comes from Streptomyces sp. NPDC033174, assembly GCF_055577795.1. Lineage (NCBI taxonomy): Bacteria > Bacillati > Actinomycetota > Actinomycetes > Kitasatosporales > Streptomycetaceae > Streptomyces > Streptomyces sp. NPDC033174. The sequence continues at coordinate 86,479 of NZ_JBVIPQ010000011.1, read as the reverse complement.
AAGCACGTCTCCAGCGGGCTGCTGTTCGGCGACGCCTACGCCATCCCCGTACCGGATCTGGACCGAACGGCCCATCTCCTGATGCTCGGCGCCAACCCGTTGGAGTCCAACGGCAGCCTGTGCACCGCCCCCGACTTCCCCGGCAAGCTCAGGGCGCTCCGCAAGCGCGGCGGCACCCTCACCGTCGTCGATCCGCGCCGCACCAGGACCGCCCGGCTCGCCGACCGGCATGTGGCCATCCGGCCAGGCGCCGACGCCCTGCTGCTCGCCGCGCTCGCCCAGGTCCTCTTCGAGGAGGACCTCACCGACCTGGGCGCGCTCGACAGCCAGGTGGTGGGCGTGGAAGAAGTCCGTGAGGCCGTACGGGACTTCACTCCCGAAGCGGTCGCCCCGGCCTGCGACATGGACCCCGACGACATCCGCTCGATCGCCCGCGAGCTCGCCGCCGCGCCCTCCGCCGCCGTGTACGGCCGGATGGGCAGCAGCACGGTCGAGTACGGCACGCTCGCCAACTGGCTCGTCGATGTCCTCAACGTCCTGACCGGCAACCTCGACCGTCCCGGCGGCGCTCTCTTCCCGCTCTCCGCCACCGCCCCGGCGCCCCGCCCGCCGGGCCCCGGCAAGGGATTCGACCTCGGCCGCTGGACGAGTCGCGTCGCCGGCCACCCCGAGGCCAAGGGTGAACTCCCCATGTCGGCCCTCGCCGAGGAGATCGACACGGACGGCGAGGGCCGGATCCGCGCGGTCATCGCCATCGCCGCCAACCCGGTGCTCTCCGCCCCCGACGGCCTCCGGCTCGACAGGGCGCTGGCCGAGCGCCTCGACTTCATGGTCAGCGTCGATCCCTATCTCAACGAGACCTCGCGCCACGCCGACGTCGTGCTGCCCCCGCCCCCGCCCTCCCGGTCCGCGCACTTCGACTTCGCCTTCAACGCCTTCGCCGTACGCAACCAGGCCCGCTACAGCCCGCCCGCCATTCCTCTGGAAGAGGGGCGCATGGACGAGTGCGAGATCCATGCCCGGCTGATCCTCGCCGTCGGGGGACTGCACGGCGCCGATCCGTCGGCGGTCGACGACCTCGTCATCGACCGGGCCCTCGCCAAGGCCGTCGCCGAGCCCCACTCGCCGGTCCACGGCCAGAACCCCAAGGAGCTCGCCGCCGCCCTGACCGGGCGCGGACCCGAGCGGCGCCTCGACATGATGCTGCGCCTCGGCCCGTACGACCTCGCCCTCGACGATCTGATCGCCAGCCCCCACGGCATCGACCTCGGGCCCCTCAAGCCGCGTCTCGGTCAGGTGCTCAAGACCCGCAGTGGAAAGGTCGAGCTGCTGCCCGCCCCGATCGCCGCCGACCTGCCCCGGCTGCGGCGCGCACTGGAGGGACCGGCCGCGCCCCTCGTCCTCGTGGGCCGCCGCCATCTGCGGTCCAACAACAGCTGGCTGCACAACGTCCCCGCGCTCACCGGCGGCTCCAACACGTGCACCCTGCAGGTCCACCCCGACGACGCCGCCCGGATCGGGCTCGAGGACGGCCGGCCCGCGCGGATCAAGGCCGACGGGGGAGAGCTGGAGGTCGAGGTGGAGATCACCGACGCCGTACGGAGCGGAGTGGTGAGCCTTCCGCACGGCTGGGGGCACGACCGGCCCGGCACCCGTCTCTCGGTTGCCGCCGCCCGCCCCGGCGTCAACGTGAACCAGCTCCTGGACGGCTCGCTGCTCGACCCGCTGTCCGGCACCGCCGTGCTCAACGGATTCCCCGTCGACGTTGCGCCAACGCGATGACCTGGGGTTTTGCTCGTATTGCTCACACGTCAACATCTTGTTAACGCGTTTGTCAGGCACCTAACGTCATCCGAACCGCCGCACCGGTGGGAGCTCTCCGGTGGGAGTTCAAGGGTGAACGTTAGGTGTCCCTCATGCTGACCATCCTCGGCTTCGCCATGATCGCGACCTTCCTGGTCCTGATCATGATGAAGAAGATGTCGCCGATCGCGGCGCTCGTGCTCATCCCCGCCCTCTTCTGCGTCTTCGTCGGACAAGGCGCGAAGCTGGGCGACTACGTCCTCGAAGGCGTCGGCAATCTGGCGCCGACCGCCGCGATGCTGATGTTCGCCATCGTCTACTTCGGTGTGATGATCGACGTCGGCCTCTTCGACCCGATCGTCCGGGGCATCCTGCGCTTCTGCAAGGCAGACCCGATGCGTGTCGTCGTCGGTACGGCGGTACTCGCCGCCATCGTCTCGCTGGACGGCGACGGCTCCACCACCTTCATGATCACCGTCTCGGCGATGTACCCGCTGTACAAGCGCCTCGGCATGAGTCTGGTCGTCATGACCGGAGTCGCCGCCACGGCCAACGGCGTCATGAACACCCTGCCGTGGGGCGGCCCGACCGCCCGCGCCGCTACCGCCCTCAAGCTGGACGCCTCCGAGATCTTCGTCCCGATGATCCCGGCCCTCGGCGTCGGACTGCTCTTCGTCTTCGCCCTCGCGTATGTCCTCGGCCGGCGCGAGCGCAAGCGGATCGGTTGTCTCACCCTCGGCGAGGTTCTGGAGCCGGAGACCGAGACGGTCCTGGTGAAGGCCGGCGCGCAGACCCCCGGGACGCTCCGGCAGTCCGACGGCGCGCGGACCCCGGGCCAGGCGCTCCGGGAGACCGACGGCGCGCAGCCGGCCGCGGGATCGCCCGACGGCCCCGCGTTCCCCTCGGGCGACGGCGGTTTCCAGGGGCTGGACCCGAATCGCCCCACGCTGCGCCCCAAGCTGTACTGGTTCAACGCCGCGCTCACCGTCGCCCTGCTGGCCTCGATGATCCTGGAACTGCTGCCCATCCCGGTGCTGTTCCTCCTCGGCGCGGCTCTCGCCCTCACGGTCAACTACCCGAGGATGGCCGACCAGAAGGCCCGCGTCGCCGCCCACGCCGACAACGTCCTCAACGTCGCGGGGATGGTCTTCGCCGCCGCCGTCTTCACCGGAGTCCTCACCGGCACCGGCATGGTGAAGCACATGGCCGACTGGCTCGTCGGCGCGATCCCCGAGGGCATGGGCCCGCACATGGGCCTGGTCACCGGCCTGCTGAGCCTGCCGCTGACGTACTTCATGTCCAACGACGGTTTCTACTTCGGCGTCCTGCCCGTCCTCGCCGAAGCGGGCGCCGCCCATGGCGTCTCCCCGCTGGAGATCGCCCGCGCCTCCCTCGTCGGCCAGGCCCTGCACATGTCGTCGCCGCTGGTTCCCGCCGTGTACGTGCTCGTCGGCATGGCCAAGGTCGAGTTCGGCGACCACACCAAGTTCACCGTGAAGTGGGCCGCGCTCACCTCGCTCGTGGTCCTGGGAGCGGGAATCCTCTTCGGCATCATCTGATATGGAGCGTCCGTGGCTACTGCGCCTCGTCATCGCCTTCAGCTTCGCGCAGGGGGCGGTGTCGATGGCGCGTCCGGCCGTTTCGTACCGCGCGCTCGCCCTCGGCGCCGACGAGCGCGCGATCGGCGTGATCGCCGGGGTGTACGCCCTGCTGCCGCTGTTCGCCGCCGTTCCGCTGGGACGCAGGACGGACCGCGGCCGCTGCGCCCCGCTCCTGGCCGTGGGCGTCCTGCTCATCGCGGCCGGGTGCGTCCTCAGCGGCACGGTGGGCTCGCCGGCGGCGATGGCGGCCTGGAGCGGGGTGATGGGCCTCGGCCATCTCTGCTTCGTGATCGGCGCGCAGTCGATCGTCGCCCGCCAGTCGGTCCCGGCCGAACAGGACCGCAACTTCGGCCACTTCACCATAGGCGCGTCCCTGGGCCAGCTGATCGGACCCGTGGCCGCGGGACTCGTCATCGGCGGTGACATGGCACGCACGAGCGGCCTCGCCCTGATCGTCTCGGCGGGTGTCTGCGCGTTCTCGTTCGCCGCGCTCCGGGGAATCGAGCACAGGGCCGCGGCGGGCGCGCGGGCGTCGGGCCGGTCCAGGGTCCCCGTCCACCGCATCCTCCGTACGCGAGGGGTGCCGGCCGGGATCCTCATCAGCCTCGCGGTGCTCTCCGCCACCGACATCCTCACCGCCTATCTGCCGGTGATCGGCGAGCACCGGGGCATCGCCCCCGCCACCGTCGGACTGCTGCTGAGCCTGCGCGCCGCGGCCACCATCGCCTGCCGACTGGTGATGACTCCGATGATCCGGCTCCTGGGCCGTACGGCGCTGCTCACGGCCACCTGCCTGCTCGCCGGCCTGGTGTGCGCGGCCATCGCGCTTCCGGTGCCGGTGTGGACGCTCGCCGTGATGCTGGTGGTGCTCGGCTTCTGCCTCGGCGTCGGGCAGCCGCTGTCCATGACGACGGTCGTCCAGGCCTCCCCGCCGGACGCCCGCTCGACGGCCCTCGCCCTGCGCCTCACCGGCAACCGCCTGGGTCAGGTGGCGGCCCCCGCCTCGGCCGGCCTGCTGGCCGGAGCGGCGGGCACCGCGGCGCCGTTCGCGATGCTGTCGGCGCTGCTGGTGATGGCGGCGGGGCTGGGGCTACGCGCGGGGCGTACAGGCGCGGGGCGCCCGGCCGGTGAACAGCGGGAACCGGACGTCCGGTGCGCGACGCGAGCCGGTCGCGGCGCCCCCTCTCCGTGAGGCGGTGGCCGACCGGGCGTGAGGTTGGAGGCGATAGCGGCGGGTTTCGGCCGGAACCGGTGTTTCCGCGCACCTTCCTGGTGACCGGCTGCCAGAGTGATCGGCGCCGACCCCCTCCCACCGAAGGGCCTCACTCATGCCTCTGCCGACCCTTGCCAAGCCGACGTGGAGCCGCGCCCGGATCGCCGGCGCGACGGCCGCCGTCCTGCTCGTGGCCGGCGCCCCTGCCGCGTACGCCACCCTCGGTGACGAGCAGGCGGCCGCCTCCGCCTCCACCTCCGCCGCCACAGCGGACGCGAAGGTGCGCGGCAAGGCCTATGTGGAGACCCGGCTCTTCTTCGGCACCGAGCGGCCGGACGGCGGTCCCGACGTGACCGACCGGCAGTTCATGACCTTCGTCGACAAGGAGGTGACGCCCAGTTTTCCCAGTGGTCTGACTGTGCAGGACGGCCGTGGACAGTGGCGGGACGCGAACGGCACCATCGAGCGGGAACGCTCTTACGAGCTGATCCTGCTGTATCCCGCCACCGAGGCGCGGCTGCGCGGTCCGATGATCGAGCGCATTCGCGACTCCTACGAGCGGACCTTCGCGCAGGAGTCGGTGGCGCGGCTCGACGAGCCGACGCTGGCGGACTTCTGAGGGCCAGGCAACACTTGGGGTCCCTGGCGCCAGAAAACTATCAGCGCTAGTTTGGGTGCGACGACGACCGGCCGGTATGAAGGAGATGCGGATGAAGGCCCACGACGCGATGTACATCGGCGGGGAATGGCGTCCCGCCGTCGGCACGGGGACCATCGCGGTGGTCAATCCGGTGGACGAGCAGGTCATCGCCCATGTTCCGGCCGGATCCGCCGAGGACGTCGACGCCGCCGTGTCGGCCGCCCGGGCCGCCTTCCCGGCCTGGGCCGCGACCCCGCCCGCCCAGCGGGCCGCCAGGCTGGCCGCCCTCCGGGACGTCCTGGCCGCGCGCCAGGAGGAGATCGCCGAGACGGTCACCGCCGAGCTGGGCGCCCCTCAGCAGCTCGCCCAGCAGGTGCACGCCGGGCTTCCGGTGCTGGTCACGGGCACGTACGCGGACATGGCCGCCACGTACCCCTTCGAGGAGAAGCTGGGCAACTCCACCGTTCTGCTGGAGCCGGTCGGGGTCGTCGGCGCGATCACTCCCTGGAACTACCCGCTGCACCAGGTCGTGGCCAAGGTGGCGCCCGCCCTCGCGGCCGGCTGCACGGTCGTCCTCAAGCCCGCCGAGGACACGCCGCTGACCGCACAGCTCTTCGCGGAGGCCGTGCACGAAGCGGGCCTGCCCTCCGGGGTGTTCAACCTCGTGACTGGGCTCGGCCCGGTCGCGGGCCAGGCCCTCGCCGAGCACGAGGGCGTGGACCTGGTCTCCTTCACCGGCTCGACGGCCGTGGGCAAGCGGATCGGCGCGCTCGCGGGCTCGGCCGTCAAGCGCGTCGCCCTGGAGCTGGGCGGCAAGTCCGCCAATGTCATCCTGCCGTCGGCCGACCTGGCCAAGGCGGTGGAGGTCGGGCTGGCCAACGCCCTGTCCAACGCGGGCCAGCGGTGCAGCGCACTGACCCGGGTGCTCGTGCACAAGGACCAGTACGACGAGGCCGTCGCCCTCGCGGCCGGAGCCGTCGCGAAGTACACGCCGGGCGACCGCATCGGCCCGATGGTGAACGCGAAGCAGCTGGAGCGCGTGCGCGGCTACATCAGGAAGGGCGTCGAGGAGGGGGCCCGGATCGTCGCGGGCGGCGCAGAACCCCCGCTCGACAAGGGCTACTACGTCTCCCCGACGGTCTTCGCGGACGTCACCCCGCAGATGACCATCGCCCAGGAGGAGATCTTCGGCCCGGTCGTCGCGTTCCTGAAGTACGAGGACGAGGACGACGCGCTCGCCATCGCCAACGGGACCGTCTACGGGCTCGCGGGAGCGGTCTGGGGCGAGCCGGAGGAGGCCGTCGCCTTCGCCCGCCGGATGGAGGCGGGACAGGTCGACATCAACGGCGGCCGCTTCAACCCGCTCGCCCCCTTCGGCGGTTACAAGCAGTCCGGCGTCGGCCGCGAGCTCGGCCCGCACGGCCTTGCCGAGTACCTCCAGACCAAGTCCCTCCAGTTCTGAGCCAGGAGAACAACGCCCGTGGTCCGCGCCGCTGTCCTGCCCGCCGTCGGATCTCCTCTGGAGATCACCGGCATCGAACTCCCGGAGCCCGGCCCCGGCCAGGTGAGGATCCGCCTGGCCGCCGCCGGGGTCTGCCACTCCGACCTGTCCCTGTCCAACGGCACCATGCGGGTGCCCGTGCCCGCCGTCCTCGGCCATGAGGGTGCCGGCACCGTCGTCTCCGTCGGTGAGGGCGTCACCCATGTCGCCCCCGGTGACGGCGTCGTCCTCAACTGGGCGCCCTCCTGCGGCTCCTGTCACCACTGCTCCATAGGCGAAGTGTGGCTCTGCGCCCACGCCCTGACCGGCGCGGGCAACGTCTACGCCGTCACCGAGGACGGCACCGAGCTCCATCCCGGCCTGAACGTCGCCGCGTTCGCGGAGGAGACCGTCGTCGCGGCCAACTGCGTCCTTCCCGTCCCGGACGGCGTCCCGCTCACGGACGCGGCCCTGCTCGGCTGCGCTGTCCTGACCGGCTACGGCGCGATCCACCACTCCGCCCGCGTCCGCGCCGGCGAGTCGGTCGTCGTCTTCGGCGTCGGGGGAGTGGGGCTCGCCACGCTCCAGGCCGCCCGTATCGCCGGCGCGGGCCCGGTCATCGCGGTCGACGTGTCGCCCGAGAAGGAAGCGCTGGCCCGGTCCGCCGGAGCCACCGAGTACGTCGTCGCCTCAGACACGACCGCCAAGGAGATCCGCAAGCTCACCGGCGGCCAGGGCGCCGACGTGGCCGTCGAGTGCGTCGGCCGCGCCGCCACCATCCGGACGGCCTGGGACTCCACCCGGCGCGGCGGCCGCACCACGGTCGTCGGTATCGGCGGCAAGGACCAGCAGGTCTCCTTCAACGCGCTGGAGATCTTCCACTGGGGCCGCACGCTCTCCGGCTGCGTCTACGGCAACTCCAACCCGGCCGAGGACCTGCCCGTGCTCGCGGAGCACATCCGGGCCGGACGCCTCGACCTCGGCTCCCTCGTCACCGAGCGGATCACCCTCGAAGGGATCCCCGGGGCCTTCGACAACATGCTCGCCGGCAAGGGGGGCCGGGCCCTGGTGATCTTCTAGGGCTCCTCGAGCCCCTCCTGACCGGGTCCTTCCCGGCAGAAGCCCACCCACAGCACCCCGGCCGCCGCGCGCGGCCGGGGTGTTGGTGCTGCCCGCGTCCGGGCGGCCCCGCGTGAGGGGCTCGCGGAAAACTCCTCCGCCCAACCCGTTGACCGACGTACCGGCTGGTCGGTACGTTCCCGGCACATCTCGGAGCCGCCCCCCTCGAAGACCCTCGTCCCCCCGGCACCCATCGGAGTGTGCACCCCATGGACACGGCACCCCCTCCCGCTCTCGCCGCCTCCGCTCCCACCGACCGGCACCGCCGACGGGTGGCCACCGCGGCCGCCCTCGCCTCCGCCGTCGAGTGGTACGACTACTTCGTCTTCGGTATCGCCGCCGCCCTCGTACTGGGCGACCTCTACTTCCCGTCCGGCAGCTCGTCGGCGGGAGTCCTCGCCGCCTTCGCGACCTTCGCCGTCGGCTTCCTCGCCCGCCCCGTCGGCGGGATCATCGCCGGTCACCTCGGCGACCGGCGCGGCCGCAAGCCGATGCTGGTCCTCGCGCTGACCCTGATGGGCCTCGCCACCGCCGGAATCGGCCTGCTCCCCACGTACGAGACGATCGGCATCGCCGCGCCCGTCCTGCTCGTACTGCTCCGCGTCGTCCAGGGCCTCGCGGTCGGCGCCCAGTGGGGCGGCGCGATGCTCATGGCCACCGAGTACGCCCCCGAGGGCAAGCGGGGCCTGTACGGCAGCCTCGTCCAACTCGGCGTCCCCATCGGTGTGGTGACCGCCAACACCGTCTTCCTGGTCGCCGGCGCCACCACCGGCGACAGCGAGTTCGCCACCTGGGGCTGGCGGGTGCCGTTCTTCGTCGGCTTCCTGGTCCTCGGCCTCGCCTGGTACATCCACACCCGGGTCGAGGAGACGCCCGAGTTCCGCGAGGCGGAACGCGCCCTGGCCGAGCGGGAGAAGGGCGAGCGCACCTCCCCGCTGCGGACGATCCTCCGCCACCACCTGGGCACGGTCTTCCTGGCGGGCGGCTCCTTCGCCGTCAACACCGCGACCTTCTACATCATCATCACCGGCGTCCTGGACTACGCGACCCGCGAACTGGACATGAAGCGCAGCGCGGTCCTCACCGTGTCCCTGTGCGTCAGCCTCACCCAGCTGCTGCTGATACCCGCGTCCGCCGCGCTCTCCGACCGCATCGGACGGTTGCGGATCTACGCGCTGGGCGCGGCCGGACTCGTCCTCTGGGCGATCCCGCTCTTCCTGCTGATCGACACCAAGTCCCTGCTGTGGCTGGCCGTCGGCACCTTCGTCACCAGCTGCTTCCTCAGCATCATGTACGGCCCGCAGGCGGCGCTGTTCGCCGAACTGTTCACCGCCGAGATGCGCTACACGGGGGCGTCCCTCGGCTACCAGATCGCCGCCGTGTTCGGCGGCGGCCTGGCGCCCTTCGTGATGGTGCTGCTCCTGGAGGCGACCGGCACTTCGATGGCCGTCTCCGGCTACATCATCGGCCTCGGGGTGATCGCGCTGATCTCGATCAAAATCCTGGCTTCCCGGGCTGCCGCCCGGAGCTGACCGGCTCCCCGCTCCCGGTCGCGGGCACGGTCCGCGTCCGGGAGCGGGAGACCGCCACACCCGCCAGGCAGAGCGCGCCGCCACCGAGCGTGAGGAGCCCCGGCAGTTCGTCCAGCACGACCCAGGACATCAGCACCACCAGGGCGGGCACCGCGTAGGTCGTCGCGCCCATCCGGCCGGCGGTCGTCCGGGCCAGGGCGTAGGCCCAGGTCGTGAACGCCAGCGCCGTCGGGAACACGCCCAGATAGACCATGTTGAGCGTCGCCGACATCGGCGCGCGGGCCGCCTGGTCGGCCAGCTGCCCGGCGAACGGCAGGCACACCACCGCACCCACCAGGCATCCGAACGTCGTCACCTGCAGCGCGCTCGCACGGGCCAGCGCCGGCTTCTGCCCGACCACCCCTCCCGCGTAGGCGACGGCCGCGAGCAGGCAGAGCAGCACACCGAGCACCGAGGCGTGGCCCTCGCCCGACATGGACAGCCCCACCGCGACCGCGCCGGCGAACGAGACGGCCATTCCGGCGACCAGCCGGGACGGCAGGGTCTCCCCGAGCAGCCGGGACCCGAGCAGCGCGATCAGGATGGGCCCGACGTTCACGACCATCGCCGCCGTCCCCGCGTCGACCTCCTGCTCGCCCCAGTTGAGGACGACCATGTAGACGCCGAACCACAGCACGCCCGACACGGCGATCCCGCGCCATGCGGCGCGAGGCGGCAGCCCTTCGCGGCGGACCAGCAGAACGGCTCCGAGGACGAGCGCACCCGCCAGCAGCCGTCCGAGGGCGAGTGCCCCGGGGGAGTAGGCCGCGCCGGCGCTGCGGATCGACACGAAGGCCGAGGCCCACAGGACGACGGTGGCACCGGCGGCGGCGAGCGCGAGCCGCCGCGAACGGCGGCCGGAGGGGGAGGGGTTCGTCATGGCCCGACCGTACGTTCCGGACGCTTCGGCGCTCACCGCAATATCGCGGGCTCGATGCCCAGCAGGTCCCCGAGGGCCCGCTCGCCGTCCGCCGTCACCTTCACGGCCCGCTCGGAGCCGATTCGTACGCACCACCCGGCGTCCAGCACGTGCCGGCACAGCGCCGCCCCGGCGACCCCCGCCAGATGCGGCTTGCGCTCGGTCCAGTCGAGGCACCCCCGGGCGACCGGCCGCCGCCCCTTCGTCTCCAGCGTGATGCCGAGGCCCGCGAACCACCCCACGCCCCGGTCGCTCAACGCGAAGCCGGTGTCCTGCCGCAGCAGCCCGCGCGTGGTGAGCGCCTCGGTGATCGCGATGCCGAGCCGCCCCGCCAAGTGGTCGTAACAGGTGCGCCCGCGGGCCATCGCGCTGCCGGCGCTCGCGGCCCGCAGCGACCGCGGTGGGTCCTGCCGGGCGGGCCCGGCCTGGGCGGCGAGATCCTCCACGAGGTGCGCGACGCGTTCGTCGGCCAGCCGCACGTACCGGTGCCGGCCCTGCCGCTCCTCGGCGAGCAGGCCTCCGGCGACGAGCTTGCCGAGGTGTTCGCTGGCCGTCGAGGGCGCGACCCGCGCGTGCCGCGCCAGCTCCCCGGCCGTCCAGGCCCGTCCGTCCAGAAGCGCGAGGCAGAAGGCGGCGCGGGTCTCATCCGCGAAGAGGGCCGCGAGGGCGGCGAGATCTCTGGATGCCATGCCCTCCAGGATGGCGCACGGACAGTTCGGCCCTGGCCGAAGCGTGCTACCGGGGGCGCGCGGCCGTCTCGTACTGCACGGCCAGCCCGTCGATCAACGCCCGCAGCCCCGTCTCGAAGGCTCCTTCGTCGACCTTCTGGCGGCGGTCGGCGAGCAGGTGCGCCTGCCCGAGGTGCGGATAGTCGGCCGGATCGTAGGCCGATTCGTCGTCCACGAAGCCCTCGGCGAAGGAGCCGAGGGCCGAGCCGGTGATGAAGTACCGCATCAGCGCGCCGATGTAGGTGGCCTGGGCGGCCGGCCATCCCGCGCGGACCATCGCGCCGAACACCGCGTCCGCCACCCGCAGGCCGGCCGGCCTGCGCCCGGGGCCCCGGGCGAGGACGGGAACGATGTTGGGGTGGTCGGTGAGGGCGGCCCGGTAGGAGACGGCCCAGTCGTGCAGCGCGGTGCGCCAGTCCCGGCCGTCGTCCTCCTCGAACATCGACAGATCGACCTGCGCGCTGACGGCGTCGGCGACCGCCTCGAGGATCTCGTCCTTCGTGCGGAAGTGGTTGTACAGGGAGGGCCCGCTCACGCCCAGTTCGGCGGCGAGCCGCCGCGTCGAGACGGCGTCGAGGCCCTCGGAGTCCACGAGCGCGGCTGCCGCCAGGACGATGCGGTCTCTGCTGAGGAGGGGCTTGCGCGGTCGGGCCATGGCGCACATAGTAGGGCCTGCGCAGCAGAAACTAGCAGTGCTAATTAAAACGAACCCGGAGTGGTCCCGGCAGTGGTCCGGGAGTGACTCCGGAGCGATCCCGGAGTGAGGTGTCGGCCGATGAACCTGGAGCTGAGCGAGGAGCAGGCCGCCGTACGGCAGCTCGCCGAGGACTTCGTCGCCCGCGAGGTCACCCCCCATGCCGTGGCGTGGGACCGCGCCGAGAACGTCGACAAGTCGATCGTGAAGAAGCTCGGCGCGCTGGGCTTCCTCGGGCTCACCGTTCCCGAGGAGTACGGCGGCTCCGGCGGCGACCATCTCGCGTACTGCCTGGTCACCGAGGAGCTCGGCCGCGGCGACTCCTCGGTGCGCGGGATCGTCTCCGTCTCCCTCGGCCTGGTCGCGAAGACCATCGCCACCTGGGGTGACGAGGACCAGAAGCGCGCCTGGCTGCCCCGGCTCACCGCCGGTGAGGCCATCGGCTGCTTCGGGCTGACCGAACCGGGCACCGGCTCCGACGCGGGCAACCTCACCACCAGGGCCGTGCGGGACGGCGGCGACTGGGTGATCAACGGCTCGAAGATGTTCATCACCAACGGCACCTGGGCCGATGTCGTGCTGCTCTTCGCCCGCACCAACGGCACGCCCGGTCACAAGGGCATCTCCGCCTTCCTCGTCCCCACTGACACGCCGGGCCTCGCCCGCCGCACCATCCACGGCAAGCTCGGCCTGCGCGGCCAGGCCACCGCCGAACTGGTCCTGGAGGACGTACGGGTCCCCGCGTCGGCGCTGATCGGCCCCGAGGGCAAGGGCTTCTCGCTGGCGATGTCCGCGCTCGCCAAGGGGAGGATGTCGGTCGCCGCGGGTTGCGTCGGCATCGCCCAGGCCGCCCTGGACGCCGCCGTGCGCTACGCGGGCGAGCGCGAGCAGTTCGGCAGGTCCATCGCCCACTACCAGCTGGTCCAGGAGCTGATCAGCGACATCGCCGTCGACGTGGACGCGGCGCGGCTGCTCACCTGGCGGGTCGCCGATCTTGTCGACCGCGGCCGGGAGTTCGCCACCGCCGCCTCCAAGGCGAAGCTCTTCGCCTCCGAGGCCGCCGTGCGCTCGGCCAACAACGCCCTGCAGGTCTTCGGGGGTTACGGCTACATCGACGAGTACCCGGCCGGCAAGCTGCTGCGCGACGCACGCGTGATGACCCTCTACGAAGGCACCAGCCAGATCCAGAAGCTCATCATCGGCCGCGCGCTGACCGGGGTTTCGGCATTCTGAGCCCCCGACGTGAGTACGGGAGTGAGTATGTGGGCGGATACGGCCGCCGGCGTACGTCCCCGATGCTGTCCTCATGAGTGACACACCGGTCAAGCAGCAGAACACGGCGGCCTACTACGGGCAGGCCGTCGCCTCCTTCGCCCTCGCGATGGGAGCGGTCTCCGTCGGCATCTTCAATCTGGAGGCCGACGTCTGGGTACGGGCCTTCCTCGCGATCGCGGTCCTCTATCTGACGACCTCCGCCTTCACCCTCGCCAAGGTCGTCCGCGACCGCCAGGAGGCCGGGCAGATCGTCAGCCGGGTGGACCAGGCCCGGCTGGAGAAGCTCCTCGCCGACCATGATCCGTTCCAGAAGCTCTAAGCGCTTGCTCACCGTCGTTGTATGGTGTTCGTCCTGCTGGACCCGAGGATGGACCTGAGAAGGGGCGAACGATGACTGCGGCGGAGGAGACCACCGGCGAGGACGCGCCGTGGGGCGAGGTGGCCCCCGAGGCGGCCAGGAAGCTGCTGGTCGCCGCCGTAGAGGCGTTCGCGGAGCGCGGCTACCACGCCACCACCACCCGTGACATCGCGGGCCGGGCCGGTATGAGCCCCGCCGCGCTCTACATCCACTACAAGACCAAGGAAGAGCTGCTCCACCGGATCAGCCGGATCGGCCACGACAAGGCCCTGGAGATCCTGGAGGGGGCGGCGAACAGCGACGGGACCGCGGCCGACCGGCTCTCCGCCGCCGTACGGTCCTTCGTTCGCTGGCACGCCGGGCGCCACGCCACCGCGCGGGTCGTCCAGTACGAACTCGACGCCCTCGGCGACGAGCACCGCACCGAGATCATGGAGCTGCGCCGCAAGAGCGACGCGGTGGTCCGCCGCATCCTCAACGAGGGAGTGGCGGCGGGCGAGTTCGACGTGCCGGACGTGCCGGGCACCACGGTCGCCGTGCTCTCGCTCTGCATCGACGTGGCGCGCTGGTTCAACGTGGAGGGGCGCCGGACGCCGGACGAGGTCGGCGCGTTCTACGCCGACCTCGTCCTGAGAATGGTCGCGGCCCAGAAGTAGCCGCCCGCGCTGGAGCCGGCGGGCCCCGGAAGGGGCGGCGGCCGTCAGAAGAAGTAGCGGGAGACCGACTCGGCGACGCACACCGGCTTGTCGCCGCCCTCGCGCTCCACCGTGACCAGCGCGGTCACCTGGACGCCGCCGCCCGCCTCCTCCACCGACTGGAGCACGGCGGAGGCGCGCAGCCGCGATCCGACCGGCACGGGGGAGGGGAAGCGCACCTTGTTGGTGCCGTAGTTGAGGCCCATCTTCATGCCCTCGACCCGCAGGATCTGCGGCACCAGCGTCGGCAGCAGCGAGAGCGTCAGATAGCCGTGCGCGATGGTCGTCCCGAAGGGTCCGCCCGCCGCGCGCTCGGGATCCACATGGATCCACTGATGATCGCCGGTGGCGTCCGCGAACAGATCGATCCGCTTCTGATCGATCTCCAGCCACTCGCTGTGGCCCAACTGCTCACCGACTCCGGCGCGCAGCTCCTCGGCGGAGGTGAAGATCCTCGGCTCTGCCATGTCCCTGTTCCCTGCCTCTCGCACACCCTGGGCGACTCGCGCCCCGCTCATGTCTAAGCGCTTGCTCAGCATGTTGGGTGGGCGTGCTGTCTGTCAACGGGCGCCCAGTAGGGTTCGAGGAGTGCCGCAGATTCCAGAGAAGATCCACGAGCTCACGGTCGGCCAGCTGTCCGCACGCAGCGGCGCGGCCGTGTCCGCCCTGCATTTCTACGAGTCCAAGGGGCTGATCAGCAGCCGCCGGACCAGTGGCAACCAGCGCCGCTACGGCCGTGACGCGCTGCGCCGGGTCGCGTTCGTCCGCGCGGCGCAGCGGGTGGGCATCCCGCTGGCGACGATCAGGAACGCCCTCGCCGAGCTCCCCGAGGAGCGCACCCCGACCCGGGACGACTGGGCGAAGCTCTCCCAGGCCTGGCGCTCGGAGCTGGACGAACGCATCAAACAGCTCGGCCGGCTGCGCGACCATCTGACCGACTGCATCGGCTGCGGCTGTCTGTCGCTGGAGACCTGCGTCCTGTCCAACCCGGACGATGTGTTCGGCGAGCGCCTGACCGGATCGCGGCTGCTGCCGGAGAGGCCCGCCGCGAAGAAGTGAGCGGGGGCCCGCCACCCCCGTGGGCGGACCCCCTGTCCATGGCCGGTGCCGGCGGCGCGCCGCTCCGGCGGGCCGGCTACTCGTACTCCGTGCCGCCCTTGCGGGTCAGATACGCCGGGCTGACCGCCTTCGCGATCGCCCTGCCGCCCACCACCGGGCTGTACCGCTCGGTGGCGGGGCGTATCACGACCCCCTCGCGCAGATGCAGCTCGCGCCCGGACACGGTCTCCCGCCCGCTCGCCAGCTCCAGCACCTTCGCGACGTCGTACGGCCCCGAGTACAGCCGGGGCACCAGCGGCAGCGCGCCGTCCTCCAGCAGCGTCGTCAGTTCGGCCGAGTCCAGCCAGCGGACCTGGCCGTCGATCTCGGCCGACACGTCGAAGGCGGCGTAACCCAGCGTCTCCCGGCGGCCGTCGGCGCCGTACGCCAGGTCCTGCACCCCCGCGCCGTACACCTCACCGAAGACGCCGACCCGGGTGGCGCCGAGACGCTCGGCGAGGGCGGCGGCGACCTCGGGGGCACCATGGCCGCGGACCGCCCGCCAGTACAGGTTGCGCGGGTCCTCGGTCAGCGCCAGCCCCTTCGAGCCGAAGCCCTTCGAGGACACGTACACCCGGGCGCCGTCCGCGACGTACGTCATCAGGCAGGCCGATCCGTGCAGCTTCTCCGTCAGCACGACGGGCTCGCCCGGCTCGAAGATCCCGGGGTAGCGCTGCACGTTCTCGATGTCCACCCACGGCAGCAGCTCGGGTGCGGACTCGACCTCCCCGCTCATCGTCGGCGGTATCGGCGGTACCCACTTCGTGATGCCCAGGAGCTCGGCGAAGTCGGTGCCCTCGGCCGCCGCCCGCTTCAGGTCGACATCGGCGAGAGCCTTGGGCCGGCAGACGATGCCCTGCGACAACTCGCCCCGCAGCCGTACCGCCTTGACCCGGTCGGACGCTCCGCCGGCCAGCCGCCCGGTCAGCCCCAGCTCGTCGACCAGGGCCAGGGGAAGGACGGCCTGCTCGGGAATGTAGACGGCCGCTTCGCCACTGCGATAGGCGCCCTTGGCGACGACCGCCCGGTACAGGCCCACCTGGGCCAGTTCGAGCGCGTCGGCGTTGGGGTGCTCGTGGACGGTCAGCAATTCGGCTGTGACGCGCAGCGTCGACATGTCAGGCTCCTCGGTCGTGTCTCATCGCCCCTACTCTGCGGACGAGAATGGGGTGGAGCCATCGATTTAACGCCTGGTAATGTCGCGCGCCGCCGCCACCAACTCGGCGTTGGACAGGGCGCATCGGCCGTCCGGGAGGACCAGGACGTCCTCCAGTCCCACCCTGGTGGCCAGACCGAGGTGCCGGGCCAGCCGCAGCACCGGCCAGGCGCCGCCCTCCTCGCCGTGCAGCAGCACCGGTATCCCGTGCGCGGGCCTCAGGGCGGCGAGCAGGGCCCGGGCCGAGGCCTCCGCGGTCCCGGCGTCCCTGTCCGTGACCTCCGCGAGCACCCGCACCACCCGGGGCCCCAGGGAGGAGCGCAGAAAACGCTCGGCCCCCTCCGTCCCCGACCAGATGCCCGCCTCCACGCCGACGCCGCACTCCAGCAGCGCCGCCGCGACCTCCTCGGCCCCCGGCTCATGCCAGTTGACCGACGCGTGGTCGGGCAGCACGGTCCAGGAGCGGACGCGCTCCACGCGACGCACCGGATCGGGCTCGGCCCACGCCCCCGTGGTCACCCCGACGGGCACCTGCACCGCGCTCCGTATCGCCGTGAGCACCTCCGCCACCACCCGCGGGGAGAGTGTGTCGTCACCGCACGGCGTCTTCGGGTGGACATGCACATCGACGGCACCGGCGGCGACCGCTTCCGCGGCCGACCGGGCCAGCTCCTTCGGAGACAGGGGCACGGCGGCCGAATCGGCCGCCCCGCGGCTCCCGTTGAGACAGACCTGAATCATGGAACCGATGGTGCCAGGGGCCACTGACAAGGCGAGGCGCGCCGACGCCGGGCATTCCGCCCCACGTCGCCCCCGCGCACGCCCCGGCTCATGCCACGGAAGCCAGCTCCTTGCGCAGGGACAGCCGTCCGCGCGGCCCGCGCTTCGCGACCGCGAGCGCCCGGGACGACAGCACCGGCTGGGGCACCACCACCCCGCAGCCCGTGCAGACCGGGCCGAACCACGGTTCCTGCGACAAGTCCGGCCGCCAGACGATCCGGTCGCCGGCGCACACCGGGCAGTGATCCCCGGGTCCGGACCCCAGCGCGGCGATCAGCCGTCGGAGCACCTCGTCGAGAGGCTCCGACGGATGGACGTCCGGGTCGTCGCACCGCAGGATCCCACGGCCGCCCCAGGTGCGCCGGTGCCAGTCGTCGAAGACCCCGGGGCGCCGCAACCCGTCGTGCTTCTCGCGCTTGCGCCGCTTCGCGAAGTCCACCTCGTACGCGAGCCAGATCCTCCGTGCCTCTTCCAGTTCGTCGAGCGCGGCCACCAGCCGCGCCGGATCGGGCCCCCTGTCCTCCGGGTCGAACCTGTGCCGTCCGCACAGATGGTTCCAGGTCGCCCGGTGCCCATAAGGGGCGAACCTCTCCAGGCACTTGCGGAGCGAATACCTCCGCAGCGCCAGGTCGGACCTCGGATCGCGGACCTGTCTCGCAAGACTCCGGAAACCGGCCATCGCACTGCCACCTCCGTCGCTGGTACTTCGGCGTCAAGGAATGGACGTACGACTACCCGATCCGGCTCCATCGAAAATCCGATGGGCCCCATAAGAGCCAAGGACGGCTTGTTGTGGTGATTCGGGAGGCGTGCGGCGACGAGGTCCACGCCCGTCGGCTCCTCGGTTCTCTCCCCGCGCACGGCTCTGACCGGCTCGGACGGGACGCCGCGCCCGTAGGCGGCCACGGCGGGCCCGCCGACGGCAAGTTGACCGAATTCCTCAGCGACGCCTCCTCAGCGACGCCTCCTTCCCGTGCGAGGTCCCAGGTCTCACCGGCCGATCCGGCCCGCCGCGATCACCACCCGGGCCAGTTCCGCGTGGCAGATGTCGCTGTGCGCGCCCGCCGGGGGCCCGCCGCGCCGGACCACCGACGCCGCGTCGATGTTCACGCAGCCCGCTCCCGGGATCCCGTCCCGCAGCGCCGCCTCCAGGGTCAGCGCCGCCGTCCCGGCCACGGCCTGGATGCCGCCGTGCCCCACCGCCCACCACCGCTTGTCGAGCCCCACCACGCTCGAGGAGTCCCGGGCCAGCCGGGACGCCAGCGGATAGATCACGCCGAGCGCGGTGTCATGGCGCGAATAGCAGGCGACGACCGGCCCGTCGACCCGTCGCTGCATGTCCCGCAGCGCCCCGCTCTGCCGCACGGCGTGCGGCAGACTCGGCGCGAACGCGTAATGAGAGAAGGCGCCCTGCAGCAGCGTCAGTGACTTGACGTTCCGTACCCCGTCGGGCAGTCCGCGCAGGGCGAACGCCATCAGACGCGCACCCATGCTGTGCCCCACCAGATGGATCCGCAGCGCGGGCGACGAGCGGGACAGCGACCCGAGGGCCGGCCCGAGCCCCCGCTCCCCGACGGTGCCCGCCCGGCGTTTCATCGTGTAGTAGGTGGCCTGCCGCAGCGCCTCCTTGGCCCCCTTCCAGAGCCGGTTCACCCCGCCGCCGAACAGCTCCTGCCCACCCCCGCCCATCGATGCCAGCGCCTGGGCGAACGCGTCGCAGATCTCCACCGGGTCCCCCCGGAGGAAATCCGGCGCCTCCTCAGCCGCGATCAGCCCCGGGGTGCCCTCCGTCCCGGTGAACTCCCGCAGCAGGGCGCCGAACTCGGAGAACGCCGCCTCGCCCCCGGGCTGCTCGTCCAGCAGCTGCGCCAGCCGTTCGACGACCGCCGCCCGCTCCGGGAACAGCGCGAGCAGTGCCGCCCGGGTCGCCGCGTCGAGCCCCGGCCCGCCCTGCGCGTCCGGCGCCGCCCCGTGCTCGAAGTCGGGGACCGGCTCGTCCGCGAACATCATCGAGGGCCACACCACCCCCGCGTACCCGACCCGCACCCCGGGCGCTTTCCCGATCGCGTCCGGGAAGGGTGCGAAGAAGCTCCGGTACAACCGGGTCGCCACGGAACGGGAGCTGTTCCACCCGTGGGCGAACATCACCAGATCCGTGACCCCGAGGCGCCCCAGCGCGTCCCGCTGCGCCGCGTCGACGTCTCCGTCCTTGTCGAAGGTGATCTCCTGATACGGCTCCGCACCCGCGTTGGCCATGGGCCCGTCCCTCCGCGTCGAGGATCGCTGTGCGCTCAGCATCCTGCGGCGGCGGAGGGACGGCCAGACCTGCGACGACCCCTACAGGAGCCCGGCCGCGGACACCCGGTGGAAGTGGATGAGGAGGTCGTAGGAGGTGGCGAGGCGGATCGGTGCCTCGTCGCCGTCCCAGGGGTACGCGGTGCCGATCGACCGGGTCGGGCGGAACTCGCCCAGCCACCCGCGCGCGGGCCCGCGGGCGGTCCGCAGATCGAGGTAGTAGTCGCGCGGCGACACCCGCTCCAGCGTGTGCTCGTTGCTGCCCTCGGGCATCGGGCCGACAGTGAACTTCCTGATGGGCTCGTCCGGTTCACGGGTGTCGCTGGCGTTGAGCGATCCCTGCCCGAAGGTGGCACCCACGCTCACGTAGTCGCTCCCGAGCGCGTCCCGCATGAAAGCACCCTGCAGGCGCGGGTACTGAAGCGGCGCGTTCGTCTCGTAGCCCACGTGACCGTTGTGCGCCGACAGCAGCATCCGGTGCCCGGTCCGCCGCTGCCACCACACCGTGTTCTCGGCCATGGTCCGGTCGCGGTAGAGCATCGCGTCGTCGACCTCGTCGCCGAGGATGTCGTACGCGTACTCCGTGCCGACCTGGGCGATGGCGCGGGCGTGCTGGACCATCCAGGCGTGCCGCTCGCGGTCCGGTCCCGGCCGCTGCCGCTCCAGGAGGGCGAGGGCCTGGTTCACCTCGGCGGCCATCCGCCGGCGCTCCTCGTGCGGCTTGGTCAGATAGGCCTTCATCCACGCGTCGGTGCCGGTCGTCGGACGCGACGCCCGGTACAGCTCGCGGAAGCGCGGCAACAGCTCCGGGTACCGGTCGGCCACATAGCCGGTGACCGTGTCGAACAGCCGCGGTCCCGCGTGGCCGACGTCGTTGCCCATGAAGCGCACGGGGTGGCCGGGGTGCCGCAGATTGTGCTGCCGCATCCAGCCGATCAGATCGAGGTACTCCTCGTTGTTCCAGAACCGGTAGGCGTTCTGGAACTCGTCCCGCATGATCTGCCGGGGGTCCCCCTTGCCCGTTCGTACGTACGCGTCGACGAGCAGGCCCGAACTCCAGCTCGTCTCCAGGGCGAAGGTGGTGAACCCCTTCCTCTCGACGAGGTACTCGAAGATCCGGTGCTTGGTGGTGAAGAACTCCGACGAGCTGTGCGTCGCCTCGCCGATCCCGACGACCTTCGCCGGGCCGATCATCCGGCCCAGCGGCCGCAGATCCTCCAGCGGGCGGGCGGTACGGGCGAGTTCCCGGGCGGGGTCGGAGGCTCGCTCCTGCGCCCGCGCCGCGGGGACCAGCGCCCCCAGGCACAGAGTGAGGAGCAGCCCCACCACCGGTAACCGATGTCGTAGTGATGTGTGCATGGACCAAGGGTGTCGCCGGCCGGCGACCGGCGGCCATCCAGCCCACACCCCTGTGCGCACGGGGGACTGCCCCCGTGTCAGCGGTACACCAAGTACCCCTCCCGCAGGGCCCGGAAGACGGCCAGGTCCGCCGCCCAGGCCCCCACCACCTCGTCCGTGTCCGCGCCCGCGTCGATCAGCGTGCGCACCCGCGCCGAGCCCGTCAGCTTGTCGATCCAGTTGTCGGGCCGCCAGGCGAAGCCGCTCCAGGACTGCTTGGCCGACACCAGGAGCCCGACTCCGGTGCGTACCGGATCGAACGCCTCCCGGTCGTGCACATGGAGCTGGACCCCGCCGACCGTCCTGCCCTGGAACTTGGAGAACACCGGCGCGAAGTACGCCTCACGGAAACGCACTCCGGGAAGCCCGAGGGCGTTCGCCGTCTGCGCCCAGCGCCGGTCGATCCCCTCCGCGCCGAGAAGCTCGAAGGGCCGGGTCGTGCCGCGCCCCTCCGAGAGGTTCGTCCCCTCGAAGAGACAGGTGCCCGCGTACACCAGCGCCGTCTCCGGGGTGGGCATGTTGGGGCTCGGCGGCACCCAGGGCAGCCCGGTGGCGTCGTAGAAGTCCCCGCGCCGCCACCCGGTCATGCGGACCGTCTCCAGCTCCACCGGCTTCGCCAGGAACTCGCCGTTGAAAAGGCGCGCCAGCTCGGTCACCGTCATCCCGTGGGCCTGCGCGATCGGTTCGCGGCCCACGAAGGTCGCGAACGCCCGGTCCAGGACCGGCCCCAGCGCCGCCCGTCCGGTGACCGGATTGGGCCGGTCAAGGACCACGAAACGCTTCCCGGCCAGTGCCGCGGCCACCATGCAGTCGTAAAGGGTCCAGATGTACGTGTAGAAGCGCGCGCCCACGTCCTGGATGTCGAAGACGACCGTCTGGACGCCCGACGCCGTGAAGACGTCCGCGAGGGCCTGCCCGCTCTTCAGATACGTGTCGTAGACCGGCAGCCCGGTCGCGGGGTCGTCGTACCGTCCCTCCGACCCGCCCGCCTGCGCCGTTCCCCGGAATCCGTGCTCTGGACCGAACACGGCCACCAGGTCCACCCGCTCGTCGGCGTGCATCACGTCGACGATGTGCCGCACCCCCGTGGTGACCGCGATCCCGGTCGGATTGGTGACCACGCCGACCCGCTGTCCGGTCAGCGCGGCATAGCCGTCGGCGGCAAGCCGGTCGAAACCGGTGCGCACCCGGCCGCGCGACCCGCCGTGGGCAGTCGCGGGCGGGGCCGCGGCGGCGGCCACACCCACCCCTCCGGCGGCCAGCAGGCCTCGTCTGGACAGGCTCATCGGGATACCTCCGGACTCATCGGACCTCCTTGATCGCCCTGCCTGACACGGCCACGCACGCTAGCGCGCACCGGGCCGCCGGGGAACGAGCCCGGCACGGTGGTTCGCCCCGGGCCCTTCCGCGACTACATACCGACTGGTTAGTCTGTCGGCACGGTCACGACGGAGAGGCGGGTTTCGATGAGTTCGGTGCAAGGCGCTGGGGTAGTGGTCACGGGCGCGGGAGGCGGCATCGGAGCCGCGCTCGCCCGCAGGTTCGTGGCGGAGGGCGCGCGGGTCGTCGTCAACGACATCGACCCCGGCCGTACCAAGGCCGTCGCCGACGAGATCGGCGCCACCGCCGTCCCCGGCGACGCCTCGGCCGTCGTCGAGGCGGCCCGCGACGCCCTCGACGGCACCATCGACGTCTACTGCGCCAACGCCGGCCTCGCCTCGCCCGGCGACGCCTTCGCCGACGAGGAGGTCTGGGCCGCCGCCTGGGACGTCAATGTGATGGCCCACGTCCGCGCGGCCCGCGCCCTGCTGCCCGACTGGCTGGAGCGCGGCAGCGGCCGGTTCGTCTCCACCGTCTCCGCGGCCGGCCTGCTCACCATGGTCGGCGCCGCCCCCTACAGCGTCTCCAAGCACGGCGCGTACGCCTTCGCCGAATGGCTCTCGCTCACCTACCGCCACCGGGGCGTCAAGGTCCACGCGATCTGCCCGCAGGGAGTCCGTACGGACATGCTCACCGCCGCCGGATCCGCGGGCGAACTGGTCCTCGCCCCCACCGCCATCGAGCCCGAGGACGTCGCCGACGCCCTCTTCGACGGCATCGAGACCGACCGCTTCCTGATCCTTCCGCATGCCGAGGTCGCGGACTACTACCGGGCCCGGGCAACCGACCCCGAACGCTGGCTGGGCAATATGAACCACCTCCAGCAGAAGTGGGAAGGGACGCACCGGTGACCTCGATCTATGCCGCGAAGCCATGGCTCGCGCAGCTGAGCGACGCCCAGAAGGCGCCGCTCACGCCGCCCGCGAGCGTCGTGCACGCCTTCCGGGCGTCCGCCGCACGCGCCCCCGGACACGCCGCCCTCGCCTACTTCGACGGCAGGCTCACCTACGCCGAGACCGACGCGCTCTCCGACTCGGTCGCCGGGCACCTCGCCGCGCGCGGGGTCGGCCGGGGCGACCGGGTGGCGATCATGCTCCAGAACAGCCCCCATTTCGTCCTCGCGCTCCTCGGGGCCTGGAAGGCCGGCGCCACCGTCGTGCCCCTCAATCCCATGTACAAGTCCGGCGAGGTCGCTCATGTGCTGAAGGACTCCGAGGTCACCGCGCTGATCTGCTCGGACCGCGCCTGGGAGGGCTATCTGCGGGCGACGGCCGCGGCCGCCCCCTCGGTGCGCTTCGCCGTCACCGCCTGCGAGCTCGACCTCCAGACCCGGGACGATCCGCGCGTCCTCGGCTTCGAACGGCTGCCCGCGCCCGGCGACGCCGACGACCTGCTGGCCGTCGCCCGCGCCGGGCACACCGCCCCCGAAGGCCGTGACCCGGCCGGCGACGACATCGCGCTGATCAGTTACACCTCCGGCACCAGCGGCACCCCCAAGGGCGCCATGAACCCGCACGGAGCGATCACCTACAACGCGGAGCGCCAGCGCACCGGCCACCCGATCCCGGAGGGCTCCTGCTACTTCGCGCTCGCGCCGCTCTTCCACATCACGGGCATGGTCTGTGAGCTCGCCGTCTGCTTCGCCAACGCCGGCACCCTCGCCCTCGCCTACCGCTTCGAGGGGGGCGTCGTCCTCGACGCCTTCGCCGAACACCGCCCCGCCTACACGGTCGGCCCCTCCACCGCCTTCATGGCGCTCGCCGCCCACCCCGGCGTCACCCGGGACCACTTCTCCTCCTTCCAGGTCATCTCCTCGGGCGGCGCGCCGGTGCCGCCCGCCCTCGTGGAGAAGTTCCGCGCCGCCCTCGGCCCGTACATACGCAATGGCTACGGACTGACCGAGTGCACCGCGCCCTGTGCCGCCGTACCGCCGGAGAAGGAGGCCCCGGTCGACCCCGGCTCGGGCACCCTCTCCGTCGGCGTCCCGGGACCCGAGACCATCGTCCGGATCGTGGACGAACTGGGCCAGGACGTGCCGTTCGGCGAGCAGGGCGAGATCGCGGTCCGCGGCCCCCAGGTCGTCCCCGGCTACTGGCGCCTGCCCGAGGCCACCGCCCAGGCCTTCCCCGACGGCGAACTGCGCACCGGGGACATCGGCTTCATGGACGCGGACGGCTGGCTCTATGTCGTCGACCGCAAGAAGGACATGATCAACGCCTCCGGGTTCAAGGTCTGGCCCCGCGAGGTCGAGGACGTCCTCTACACCCACCCGGCGGTCCGCGAGGCGGCCGTCGTCGGCATCCCCGACGCGTACCGGGGAGAGAGCGTCAAGGCGTACGTCAGCCTGCGCCCCGGCTACTTGCTGGACCCCGTGGAACTCTCCGCGTACTGCGAGGAGCGGCTCGCCGCGTACAAGTACCCGCGCGAGGTCGAGATCCTGGCGGAACTGCCGAAGACGACAAGTGGGAAGATCCTCAGGCGGGAACTGCGTTCCCGGCCGTAGAGAATGCACACGCGTCACACGATTCACCACACGGAAGGCGGCGGCACATGGCCAGGACGACGGACGGGAGCGGTACCCCCGTCCCCCAGAGGCTGCTGGCCGCCGCCACCCGGCTCTTCGCCGAGCGCGGCTACGACCGCACCTCAGTGCAGGAGATCGTCGAGGCGGCGGGCGTCACCAAGGGAGCGCTCTACCACTACTTCGGCTCCAAGGAAGACCTGCTCCAGGAGGTGTACTCGCGCGTCCTCAGGCTCCAGCAGGAGCGCCTGGACGCCTTCGCGGACGCCGACGCGCCGATCGAGCGGCGGCTGCGCGACGCCGCCGCCGACGTGGTGGTCACCACCATCGAGAACCTCGACGACGCCTCGATCTTCTTCCGCTCGATGCACCACCTGAGC
The DNA here is from genome assembly GCF_055577795.1 of Streptomyces sp. NPDC033174. Lineage (NCBI taxonomy): Bacteria > Bacillati > Actinomycetota > Actinomycetes > Kitasatosporales > Streptomycetaceae > Streptomyces > Streptomyces sp. NPDC033174. The sequence goes on along the minus strand of NZ_JBVIPQ010000011.1, from coordinate 61,375 downwards.
CCGGAGAAGAACAAGCAGGTCCGCGCCGAGCGCCGGTACTACCACGAGCGCTTCCGGGCCCTGATCGAAGAGGGCCAGCGGAGCGGCGTCTTCTCCACGGCCACCCCCGCCGACCTGGTGGTCGACTACCACTTCGGCTCGGTCCACCACCTGTCGACCTGGTACCGCCCGGACGGCCCGCTCACCCCGCAGCAGGTGGCCGACCAGCTCGCGGACCTGCTCCTGAGGGCCCTGCGTCCTTAGCGCCCGTCTCGCGGACCCGGTTGGACCCCGGGCCGGTACGGGTCCACGCTGGAGGCATGGACCGCGTACCGACCCTGTGGGCTGCGGCGTACGGTTCGTACCGGCCGGCCCTGATCCACTTCCTGGCCCGGCGGGTCCTGCGCGTCACGGCGTTCGTGCGGGAGCTCGCGCTCGCCGACCACCGCCCCTTCGCGCAGTACTGACCCGCCGGCTTCAGGGGACTGCTACAGGTACTGCTTCAACTCGCGCCGGGCCAGTGAGCGCTGGTGCACCTCGTCGGGCCCGTCCGCCAGCTTCAGGGTCCGCGCCGAGGCCCACAGCTCGGCGAGCGGGAAGTCCTGGCTCACCCCGCCGGCGCCGTGCAGCTGCACCGCCTTGTCCAGGATGTCGACCACCGCGCGCGGCGTGGCGATCTTGATGGCCTGGATCTCGGTGTGGGCTCCCCGGTTGCCGACCGTGTCCATCAGCCACGCCGTCTTCAGGACCAGCAGCCGCAACTGCTCGACGGTGACGCGGGCGTCCGCGATCCAGTTCTGGACCACACCCTGCTGGGCGATCGGCTTGCCGAAGGCGGTACGGGACACGGCCCTGCGGCACATCAGCTCGATCGCCCGCTCGGCCATGCCGATCAGCCGCATGCAGTGGTGGATCCGGCCCGGTCCGAGGCGGGCCTGGGCGATCGCGAAGCCGCCGCCCTCCTCGCCGATCAGGTTCGACGCCGGGACGCGGACGTCGTCGAAGAACACCTCGGCGTGGCCGCCGTGGGAGTGGTCCTCGTAGCCGTACACCTGCATGGCGCGCCGGACGTCGACGCCGGGGGTGTCCCGGGGCACGAGGATCATCGACTGCTGACGCCGGATGTCCGCACCGTCCGGGTCCGTCTTGCCCATCACGATGAAGATCTTGCAGTCGGGGTTCATGGCCCCCGAGATGTACCACTTGCGGCCGGTGACGACATAGTCGTCGCCGTCCCTGGTGATCCGGGTCTCGATGTTCGTCGCGTCGGACGAGGCGACCTCCGGCTCGGTCATCGCGAACGCCGAGCGGATCTCCCCGGCGAGCAGCGGCTCCAGCCACTGCTTGCGCTGGGCCTCGTCGCCGAACTGCGTCAGTACCTCCATGTTGCCGGTGTCCGGAGCCGCGCAGTTCAGCGCCGTCGGGGCCAGCTGCGGGCTGCGGCCGGTGATTTCGGCGAGCGGCGCGTACTGGAGGTTGGTCAGACCCGCCCCGTACTCCGCGTCCGGCAGGAACAGGTTCCACAGGCCCTGGCGGCGGGCCTCGGCCTTGAGGTCCTCCACCACCTGCGGGGTGTCCCACGGGGAGGCGAGCAGGGCCCGCTGCTCATCGGCGGTCTGCTCGGCCGGGTAGACGTACTCGTCCATGAAGGCGAGCAGCTTCGCCCGCAGTTCCTCGGTGCGGGCGTCGAATGCGAAGTCCATGGGTGGGATCAGCCTTCCTGGAGGGTGGTGAGGCCGTGCTCGATGAAGACGGGGACGAGTTCGCCGATGCGGTCGAAGCCGCCGCCGACGGTCTGGCCGAGGGTGTAGCGGTAGTGGATGCCCTCGAGGATCACGGCGAGCTTGAACCAGGCGAAGGCCGTGTACCAGGAGATGGCGGAGGTGTCGCGGCCGGAGCGGGCGGCGTAGCGCTCGATCAGCTCGGCGGGCGTGGGGTGGCCGGCGGCGGTGGCCGTCGTGCTGATCGGGGAGTCGGGCAGCTCCAGCTTCGCGCTGTACATCACCAGCAGCCCCAGATCGGTGAGCGGATCACCGAGCGTCGACATCTCCCAGTCGAGTACGGCCTTGATGCCGTCGTCCTCGCCGATCAGGACGTTGTCGAGGCGGTAGTCGCCATGGATGACGGTCGGCGAGGGGGAAGCGGGCAGCGCGCGGCCGAGGGAGGCGTGCAGCTCGTCGATGCCGGCGAGTTCGCGGTTGCGTGACGCGTCCAGCTGCTTGCCCCAGCGGCGCAGCTGCCGGTCCAGGAACCCATCGGGCCGGCCGAAGTCACCGAGGCCGACCTCCTGCGGATCCACGGCGTGCAGGTCGACCAGGGTGTCGACGAGCCCGAGGACCGCCGCGCGCGTGCGCTCCGGGCCGAGCGGGGCGAGCTGTTCGGCCGTACGGTACGGAGTGCCGGACACGAACTCCATGACGTAGAACGGCGAACCGAGCACCGACTCGTCCTCGCAGAGGAGCACGGGCCGGGGGACCGGGACCGGCGTGGGGTGCAGCGCGCTGATCACGCGGTGCTCCCGCTTCATGTCGTGGGCGGTCGCCAGGACGTGCCCGAGCGGCGGCCGGCGGACGACCCACTGTCCGGTGCCGTCGCCGACGACGTAGGTGAGGTTCGACCGGCCGCCCTCTATCAGGCGCGCGCTGAGCGGTCCGCTCACCAGCCCCGGGCGCTCGCGGTCGAGAAGGCCGCGCAACTGTTCGGGATCGAGGCCTGGCGGCGGGGTTGAGCTCATGGTGCGCACCTCCGGGGTGACGGGACGACTCCGGCTAATGATGCCGACCAGTCGGTATGTCGTCCAGTGCGGAACGGTAAAGCGAGTGCCGCCCTCTGGATATCCGGTCGTGTGCATGAATACAGTTCACGTATGAATATCGAGGGCAGCGCGCTGCTGATCGAGGACGTCCGGCTCACACCGATCCTCGTCTCCGATCCCCCTCTGCTCAACACCCAGGGCGTCCATCAGCCCTATACGCCCAGGCTGATCGTGGAAGTGGTGACGCGCGGCGGCGTCACAGGCCTGGGGGAGACCTATGGGGACGGGAGGTATCTGGAGCCCGCCCGAGCCCTCGCCGACGCGCTGCCGGGGCAGTCGGTCACGGATGTGAACGCCCTGTTCTCCTTGGCGGAGAGGGTGTGCGGCGACTCACGGGCCGTCGACGCCGGGGTCGACGCGGGCGGGCTCCGCGGGGTGCAGACCGCGGACAAACTGCGGCTCTCCGTCGTCTCGGGCTTCGAGGTCGCCTGCCTCGACGCTCTGGGCAAGGCCCTGGGCCTGCCCGTCCACGCGCTGCTCGGCGGAAAGGTGCGCGACTCGGTGGAGTACAGCGCGTATCTCTTCCACCGCTGGGCCGAACACCCGGCCGGTGTGCCGGCCGAACGGGACGACTGGGGAGCCGCTCTCGACCCGGCGGGCATCGTGGAGCAGGCCCACCGCTTCGCCCGCGCGTACGGCTTCGGCTCCTTCAAGCTCAAGGGCGGCGTCTTCGAACCGGACCGGGAGATCGCCGCCGTCCGGGCGCTCGCCGAGGCCTTTCCCGGACAGCCCCTGCGGCTCGACCCGAACGGCGCCTGGTCCGTCGAGACCTCGCTGCACGTCGCCCGTGAGCTGGAGGGCGTCCTCGAGTACCTGGAGGACCCGGCGAGCGGAACCGAACGGATGGCGAAGATCGCGGCCCGCACGGACGTGCCGCTCGCCACCAATATGTGCGTCACCACCCTCGCCGAGATCCCCGAGGCGTTCACGCGCGGCGCCGTGCGGGTGGTCCTCTCCGACCACCACTACTGGGGCGGTCTGCACCGGACACGCGAACTGGCCGCGATCTGCGGCGCTTTCGGGATCGGGCTCTCCATGCACTCCAACACCCACCTCGGCATCAGCCTCGCCGCCATGACGCAGGTGGCCGCCACGGTCCCCAACCTCGACTATGCCTGCGACAGCCACTACCCGTGGCAGACGGAGGACGTCATCACCGCCCGGCACGTCTTCCGCGAGGGCAGGCTCACCGTCTCGGACGCGCCCGGGCTCGGTGTCGAGCTGGACCGCGAGAGGCTCGCGGCGCTCCACCGGCGCTGGCTGGAGGACGACGGCGCGCTGCGGGAGCGGGACGACGCGGCGGCGATGCGGAAGGCCGATCCCGGGTGGGTGACGCCCGCGATCCCGCGCTGGTGACGCCCGCGGTCCTCTGTCCTTCGCGTTACGCGTGACATTGCACCGGCACACCGCCATTCATGATCGCCATGTCACCGAACAGCGTGATCGGATCCAGCGGCGAGCCGTCCGGCAGGCCGTGCAGCTCCGCGTACGCCCGGTGCAGATTCGCCACCAGCCGCTCGCTCTCACGCCACGCGCCGAACTCGCCGAGATCCGCTCCGCGCGCGGTCTCCAGCGGAGTGAGCCCCTTGGCGTGCCCTTCGGCGGCGAGCTCGGCGACGTACCGCAGATAGCGCTCGGTCGCGTCGTACGCCGAGGGGTCGGTGAGGGCGCCGTGTCCGGGCACGACCGTCTCCGCGTCCAGCGACCGCAGCAGTTCCAGCGCCCGCAGCGAGCCCCGCAGTGAACCCATGGGCAGGAACGGCGTCCCACCCTGGAAGATCAGATCGCCGGTGAACACGACCCCGCGCCCCGGCAGATGGATGATCGAATCGCCGGTGGTGTGCGCGACGCCGGGGTGCAGCACCCGCACCTCCAGCTCGCCGATGTGCAACGTGATCCGTTCGCTGTACGTCACCGTCGGCGGCACGAGCCGGATGTCCCCGAAGTCCGTCTGCGGCCACAAGAGATGGAGCTGGTGTCCCGCCGCGATCTGCTCGGCGCGGCAGGACTCGTGCCCCACGACGACTGCCTCGGGCGCGAACACCGCGTTGCCGTAGGTGTGGTCACCGTGGTGGTGGGTGGACACGATCATCCGGGGCAGTGGGGCCCCGCTGCCCACGAGCGCGTCACGCAGCGACCGGGCGCGCCGCTCGGTCGCGGCCGTGTCGACGAGGAGGGTGCTGCCCGCGTCGCTGACGAACCCGGCGTTGTTCAGACACCAGCCGCCGTCGGGCTGGAGATAGGCGTGCACGCCCGGGGCGAGCAGGACGGGATACGGGTCGTCGGCAGGCATGGATGTCCCCCGGTGAGACGAGCAACTGGTGGGTCGAAGCCTGCCAGTCGAGGCACCGCCGGGGGAAGCGGATCCGAAAGCCCGGGAAGCGGATCCGGGAGGGGTCAGTGATCGTCCCAGTGACCGTCGTGTGCCGCGTGCCGATGCCCGTCGTGGACGTAGTCGACATGGTCCCCGTGCTCGATGGCCGGATGCCCACAGCCGTCGCCGTGTTCGTGTGCGTGTCCGCTGTGCGCGGTGTGCTCGCCCGGCTCGCACTCGTCCCAGTGCCCGGAGTGCTCGCGGTGCACATGCCCGTCGTGAACGTAGTCGACATGGTCGCCGTGCTCGACGGCCGTGTGGCCGCAGGTGGGGCCGTGCGTGTGCTCGTGCGTGGGGTGTTCGTGGTGGAGAAGGGTCATGACCGAGCCTCTGCATGGGGGTGGGGGATCGAATGACACTTCAAGGCTAGTCCTGAATGAGGCATTCATCCGAGTTCCACCCCTGCGCGGCGGCAAACATCTCGCCGTACTCGGCCGACCAGCGGCCGAGCGCTTCGATCGGCTCCAGCAGACTGCGCCCGAGCTCGGTCAGCCCGTACTCCACCCGGGGCGGGGACTTCGGGCAGACGTGCCGCTCCACCAGCGCGTACCCCTCGAGCCGCCGCAGCGTCTCGGTGAGCACCTTGGCGCTGATGCCGCCGATCAGGGTCCGCAGCTCACCGTGGCGCCGGGGGCCGTCGCTCAGCGCGAAGACGACCACCGGATTCCAGGTGTTGGCCAGCAGATCGAAGCCGAGCCGGGCCCGGCAGTCCGCGAGCATCCTGTCCACAACCCCGCCCCTCTCCGGGGTCGTTGGGCACCATTCGGTAACCGCCGCCCCCTCTAGCGTCTTGTCACGTCACCACACACACCAGACAGTCGCACCGCACGCTACGCGAGTGAGGGAACGGACATGCGCATAGGCATTCTCGGCACCGGGAACATGGCGGAGGCCCTCGGCGGCCAGTGGGCGCGGGTCGGCCACGAGATCCTTCTCGGCGGCCGCTCGCCCTCTCGTACGGAAGCACTGGCCCACCGCATCGGTGCCCGGGAGGGCTCGTTGGCCGACGCGGCCGCATTCGGCGACGCGACGCTGGTGGCTCTGCCGTACGACGCCGCGCTCGGCGTCCTCGCCCGGGCCGGGGATCTGAGCGGCCGGACCCTGATCGACTGTACGAACGCGATCGGCCCGGGGTTCACGCTCACGACCGAGCCGGGCCGGGGCGCCGCCCGTACCCTCGCGGAGGCGACCGGCGCCCATGTCGTCAAGGCGTTCAACCACTGCACGCCCGCCGTCTGGCGCCTCACCCCGCCCGCCTTCGCGGACGGTCCGCTCGCCGTCCCCCTGTGCGGGGACGACGACGCCTCCCTGGAGCGCGTGCGCACCCTGGTCCGGGACATCGGCTGCGTTCCGCTCACCGTGGGAGGACTCGAGCGGGCGGATCTGCTGGAGGCCACGACCGCCTTTCTCGTGGGCCTCTGGCTCGGCGGCGAGGAACCCCGCCCGATGCTGCCCCCGCTCGCGGCCCTGTCCGACTGACTTTGTCCGACTGCTCCGACTGACCGGTCGGACGGACGGTCCGAGCGGCCCGTCCGGCTTGCGGGAGCGCGAAAGCCGTCCGAGGGTCGGACCATGAAGGCGATCAGCTACAGCCGCTACGGCGGTCCCGAGGTCCTCGAGTTCGGCGAGCGCCCCGAGCCGAAGGTCGGGCCCGACAGCGTCCTGGTGAAGGTGCGCGCGGCGGCCGTGAACCCCGTCGACTGGAAGTGCCAGGCCGGCCATCTCGAAGGGATGATCGACGCCGTCTTCCCCGTCGTTCCCGGGTGGGACGTCTCCGGCGTGGTCGTCCGCCCCTTCCCGGCGGTCACCGAGTTCGCCGTCGGGGACGAGGTCATGGGCTATGTCCGCGAGGACTTCCTGTGTCGGGGCACCTTCGCCGAGTACGTGGCCGCACCCGTGCGCACCCTGGCCCGCAAGCCGCGCAACCTCTCCTTCGAGGAGGCCGCGGGTCTGCCGCTCGTCGGCCTGACCGCCTACCAGGTTCTGCGCGCACTCGCGGTGCGCCCCGGGGAGACCGTCCTGGTGCACGCGGCGGCCGGCGGCGTCGGGGCGATGGCCGTGCAGCTCGCCCGGCACATGGGCGCCAGGGTCATCGGCGCCGTGCGCCCCGGACGCGAGGAGGGGCCGCAGCAGGTCCGCGCGCTCGGCGGGGAGCCCGTCGTCTACGACGACAGCTTCGCCGAGCAGGTCCGCTCGCTCGCGCCGGACGGTGTGGACGCCGCGTTCGACACCATCGGCGGCCCCTACCTCAAGGGCACACCCGAGCTGCTCGCGCCGCAGGGCCGGCTCGCCTCCATCTCGGACGGCGAGGTCCTCTCCCTGGGCGGCCTCTACTGCTGGGTGCGTCCCGATGCCGCCGACCTCGCCGCGCTGGCGGACCTCGCCGAACAGGGCGTCCTGACCGTGCCGATCGCCAAGACCTTCCCGCTGGAGGAGGCCGCCGAGGCCCAGCGCGCCAACGCGGTCGGCGGGCTGCACGGCAAGGTCGTCGTCACCGTCGACTGGGACGACTGAGCCGCGCCGGTGCGCTGTCGGACCACCGCGGTTACGGCGAACGCGGGAAGTCCGCTGTCGGACCACGGCGGCCGCGGCGAACGCGGCCAGCGCGCTGTCAGACCACCACGGCCACGGCGAACGCGGCCAGCGCGATCGTGCATCCCGTCGCCAGGACCGCGCCCCGGAGCGTCAGCGCGCCGGGCCTGCTCGCCCCCAGGGCCTGAATACGCCGGTGTGCGACCAGCAGGAACGCCAGCCAGACCAGGACGCACAGCGCCGCCCCCACGCCCCCGGCCGGCGTGATCCCGTCGTGGATGGCCTGCTTGGCCGCCAGGATCGCCGCCACCGTGCACGACAGCGTCGTACGCCGCCAGGCCAGCCGTGTGCGCTCCGGCTGAAGTCCCGGATCGCGTGGTTCGGCCTCGCCCCTCACCCGGTCCAGCCGAAGATCACGACCACCACCATGGCCACGGCGACGACGCCGACGGCCAGGGAGAGCAGGACGGGGAAGCGCGACACCGGCAGATCCTGCCCGCGCCGCATGGCCCGCTCGCACCGCACCCAGTGGTTCACCGCCCGCAGGGCGCACAGGCCACCGGCGGCCAGCAGCACGAGCGCCAGGCCGACGCGGACGCCCCACCGCAGGTCCGGCAGGAACTGGTCGACGGCGAATCCGCCGCCGACGAGCGCGAGCGCGGTGCGTATCCAGGCCAGGAAGGTGCGCTCATTGGCGAGGGAGAACCGGTAGTCGGGCGTCTCGCCGTCGTCCCGGATCCGCTGCGGCGCGAACCACAGCCGCAGGCTCTGCACGAATTCGCTCACCTGTGCACTTTATCCGGCGGATCGCACCCCCGCCCGCTTCCGTCCCCTCCCGGCGCCCACCCGGTGGCGGGGCGGGTCCCCACCCCGTCGTGCAACGGATGCCCACCCGGTCGCGCCGCAGGTCCTGACCCGGTCGCGCCCCGGCCTCACCCCGCCCTGTGGGCCCGCAGTCGCTCGTAGGCCGCGAGCCCGTCCGGGACCCACTCCCACTCGGTGAGCCGCCGTGCGAGCTCGGACTCCGGCAGGAAGGCGTGCCAGGCGACCTCCTCGGGCTGCGGGTTCACCGGCAGCTCGCAGCGGACCTCGTAGACGGCGGACCACCAGCCGTGTTCGCCGTCCGGCGACTCGTAGAGGAACTTCAGGAGGGGCACCGGGCGCGGCAGGCCGGTGACGCCCAGTTCTTCCTCGGCCTCGCGCAGGGCGGCGGCGTCATAGCTTTCGCCCGCGCCCACGACACCGCCGACGAACATGTCGTACAGCGACGGGAAGACCAGCTTGGCCGGGGTGCGGCGGTGGACGAAGACGCGCCCGGCGGCGTCCCGGGCCTGGATGAAGACGCAGCGGTGGCGCAGGCCGCGCGCGTACACCTCTCCGCGCGCGGCCTGCCCGATCACCTCGTCGTTCTCGTCGACGATGTCCAGAATTTCGTCAGCGGGGTTCATGCGCCCATCTCATCACCGGCCGGGGCGGATCGGCCGGGAGGGCATCGGACCGGACGGACGGGCCCGGTGGCGGACCGGCCGGTCGGATCAGCGGCCCACGACCCGGTCGACGGTCGGGCCGGCGGTCCAGCCCCCGTCCACCGCCAGCTCCGCGCCCGTCATGTACGAGGCCGCGTGGGAGAGCAGGAAGACCACGGCGCCGGCGATCTCCTCCGCCTCGCCGACGCGGGCCATCGGAACGCCGGGGAACTTCCCCTCACCCCGCTGGATACCGATGGGGGCCGTCATCGGCGTGTAGGTCATGCCGGGGTGGACGGAGTTGACCCGGATCCCCGCCGTGCCCAGCTCCACCGCGCCGATCTTCGTCAGCCCCCGCACGCCCCACTTGGACGCCCCGTAGCCCGCGGTCATCGCCAGACCCGTCAGACCGGCCGCGGAGGAGATGTTGACGATCGAGCCGCCGCCGTTCTCCCGCATGGCGGGGATCACGGCCTTCATGCCGATGAAGACACCGGTGAGGTTGATGTCGAGGACGCGGCGGAAGTGCTCCACCGACTCGCTCTCCAGGAGGGAGCCCGCGGCTGTGCCGGCGTTGTTCACCAGGCCGTGGAGCGGGCCGAACTCGCCGGTCGCGTAGGCGACGGCGCGCTGCCAGTCCTCTTCCGAGGTGACGTCGTGGTGCAGGAAGCGGGCGCTCGCGCCGAGCTCCGCCGCCGTGGCTCTTCCGTCCTCGTGGAGGACGTCGGTGATCACGACGTTCGCGCCGGCCTCCACCGCCCGCCGCGCGGCTGCTGCGCCCAGGCCGCGGGCGCCTCCGGTGATGAGGACGGTCCTGCCGGTGAGGTCGTTCATGCGTGATCCCTTCGCGCGTGGTGGCGGGCCGTGTGGGTCTTCGTACTGCCGGGTCGTCGGGTGACGCGCCGTCAGCGTCCCGGGCCGTCGGGTACGGGGGCGCCGGGCGCCGGGCCGTCGTCCTCCGCGGAAGCTGTTCGTGCGCGCGGCGCCGGGCGGGGAACCGGCGCCCCGAGCAGTGCCGCGGTGGTTTCGACGAGATCGGCGAGGAAGAGGGCCTCGCCGATCAGCGGCTCGCTGCCGTCGAGGTACTGCCGGGCCCGGTCGGCCATCGCGGCCCCGATCACCGTGAGAGCCAGATCGAGCCGCTCCAGCCGCAGCGGCTCGGGCAGCGGGCCCACCAGATGGGCCCCGAGGCGTTCGATCAGCCGCCAGTACGCCGTCCCCGCCAGGGTGGGGTGCGGGGTTCCGCCGCGCACCCCGCTCTCGTGGCTGAGCTGCGCGGAGATCCGCAGACACCAACGGCCCCGTTCGGTGCGCAGTTCGGACGCCTCGGCAGTGACGAGCGCGGCGAGCAGGCCACGGACGTCGTCGTCGGCGGCGTCGAGCAGCGGAGCCAGTACCTGTTCCGTACGGGCCTGACGGCCGGCCATCACGGCGTCGAGCAGCCCGCCGCGCGAGCCGAAGTGATACTGCACGGCGGAAGGGTTCGCCTGCCCGGCCAGTGCCACGATGTCCCGCAGCTGCGCGCCGCCGACCCCCTGCGCCGCGAAGATCTCCTCCGCCGCCCGGATCAGCTTCTCCCGGGTCCCCGCCCCGGACGTCCTCGCCATGAACGGCAGTCTAATGACTGGCATTAACAAAGGGGAGGGGCGGAACCGGTTGACGGGCTACTGCCGGGTATCGAAGATCGGACCACCTCCCGGAAGGACGTGGCCCATGGCGTACGACGCCGATGTGATCGTGATCGGGGCAGGCCTCGCGGGCCTGGCCGCGGCGGCGGAACTCGTCGACGCCGGACGCAGCGTGATCCTTCTCGACCAGGAGCCCGAGCAGTCCATCGGCGGCCAGGCGCACTGGTCCTTCGGAGGCCTCTTCCTCGTCGACTCGCCCGAGCAGCGCCGGATGCGGATCAAGGACAGCCACGCCCTGGCCCTCCAGGACTGGCTCGGCACCGCCGGGTTCGACCGCGACGAGGACCACTGGCCGCGCCGCTGGGCGGAGGCGTACGTCGACTTCGCGGCGGGCGAGAAGCGCGCCTGGCTGCACGGGCAGGGCGTGCGCTTCTTCCCCGTCGTCGGGTGGGCCGAGCGAGGCGGGTACGACGCCAACGGCCACGGCAACTCGGTGCCGCGCTTCCACATCACCTGGGGGACCGGGCCCGGCATCGTCGAGCCCTTCGAGCGGCGGGTCCGCGCGGGAGTGGCCAAGGGACTGGTCCGGCTGAGGTTCCGGCACCGGGTCACCGGCCTGAGCCGCACCGGCGGCGTGGTCGACACGGTCAGCGGCGAAATCCTGGAGCCCTCCGCGGCGGCCCGTGGCGCCGCCAGCAGCAGGGAGGTGGCCGGCGCCTTCGAGTACCGCGCGCAGGCGGTGATCGTCACCTCCGGCGGCATCGGCGGCAACCACGACCTCGTACGGTCCCAGTGGCCCCAGCGGCTCGGCACACCGCCCCGGCGGATGCTCTCCGGGGTCCCCGCCCACGTCGACGGTCTGATGCTCGGCATCGCGGAACGTGCCGGCGCGCACCACATCAACCGCGACCGCATGTGGCATTACACCGAAGGCATCGAGAACTGGAACCCGATCTGGGCCCGGCACGGCATCCGTATCCTGCCCGGTCCGTCCTCCCTCTGGCTGGACGCGCGCGGCAGGCGGCTGCCCGTCCCGCTCTTCCCCGGCTTCGACACGCTCGGCACCCTCGAACACATCATGCGCACCGGCCACGACCACACCTGGTTCGTCCTCGACCAGAAGATCATCGGCAAGGAGTTCGCGCTCTCCGGATCCGAACAGAACCCCGACCTGACGGGCAGATCGGTCCGCGGTGTCATCGGGCGCGCCCGCGCCGAAGTCCCGGGGCCGGTCGAGGCGTTCATGGACCACGGCGTCGACTTCATCGTCGAGAAGGACCTGTCCGCGCTCGTCCGCGGCATGAACGCGCTCACCGGGGAGCCGCTGATCGACGAGGCGGAACTGCGCCGCGAAGTCGTCGCGCGCGACCGGGAGATAGCCAATCCCTTCACCAAGGACCTCCAGGTCACGGCGATCCACGGGGCCCGGAGATACCTCGGCGACAGGCTGATCCGCACGGCGACCCCGCACCGGATCCTCGACCCGAAGGCCGGCCCGCTGATCGCCGTACGCCTCAACATCCTGACCCGCAAGTCGCTCGGCGGCCTGGAGACCGACCTGTCCTCGCGGGTCCTGACGGCGGACGGGGCGCCCCTGGCCGGTGTGTACGCGGCGGGAGAGGCGGCCGGCTTCGGCGGCGGAGGCGTACACGGCTACCGCTCCTTGGAGGGCACCTTCCTCGGCGGCTGCCTCTTCTCCGGCCGCGCGGCAGGCCGCGCGGCCGCGAGGGCGGTGGCCTAGCCCCGGCACGCACTCGGGCCCGGGCCGCCCCTCGGCACCGCTACGGAGCGGGGCCGAGGAGCGGCGACCCCGGCGACGGCGACGGCGTGAGCCGGGTGAACCCCTACCCCTCTTCCCGCTCCTCGCCGCGCCGCTCCACCACTCGGAAGCGCTCCGCGACCACCAGGGTCGTGTCGTCGACCGTGAACTCCGGGTCACCCAGCGCCTCCCGCATCTCCGCGCTGTGCCAGAACCGCTCGTGGGCCGCACGCCACTCGGCGACCGTCGCGTGTCCCTCGCCCTCGTCGAGGGCGTGTGCCAGGTCGACCTCGCCGAGCGGCAGCACCCGCACCTCGGTGACCTCCACGACCGCGACCTCGCGGCCGTCCGAGTCGATCAGCGCCGACCGTTCGCCGACCGGAGGGAGTTCCTCGTCCTCGATCTCGTACTCGGTGAGCAGACCGGTCGTCGAGACCTTCTCGCCGGACAGCACGGCCGCGACGAGCCGATCGCGCAAGGGCCCAGGGAAGGCGAGCAGAAAGGGCTTCAGGGCTTCATGGCTGGACATGCGCGCCAGTCTGGCAGCGGGCCGCCCGGGTTGTCCGCCCCGACCCGAGCGTCCCCGGGGGCGACCGCCGAATATGACGGAACTCTGACGAAGCGCCACCGCCCCTGGCCCTCCGGCCCCCGTGGTGCTCGAATCGACCCGTGACCCCACCCCGTGACGCGTCCCCGGACGACCCCCGGGACCGCGAAGGCCCGCCCATCGGCCGCCGGCTCCTGCTGTCCATGCTCGGACTGGGCGCCGCCGGTGTCGTCTCCGCCCCGTACCTCCAGCGCGGTCTCGAGTCCTTCCTCGGCTCCGCCTCCGGGAAGGACCCCACCGGCCTGACCGGCCTGCTGCCCAACGGCGGTGGCTTTCGGTACTACTCCGTGGCCGCCTCGGTACCCCGCAAGGGCGAGGGCGACTACCGCCTCACCGTCGACGGCCTCGTCGAGCGGCCCGCGCACCACACGCTGGCGGACCTCATGAGGCTGCCCCGCACGAGGCTGGTCCAGGACGTCCAGTGCGTCACCGGCTGGCGCGTCCCCGGCACGCCCTTCGAAGGCGTACGGCTCTCGCACCTGCTCGACGCGGCAGGAGTGAGCCCGGGGGCCGGGGCGGTCCGCTTCACCTGCTTCGACGGCGCGTACAGCGAGAGCCTGACCCTCGAGCAGGCCCGCCGTCCCGACGTCCTGGTGGCGTTGCGCATGCGGGACCAGCCGCTCAGCCACGCACACGGCGGCCCCGTCCGCCTCTATGTCGCGCCGATGTACTTCTACAAGTCGGCGAAATGGCTCTCCGGTATCACCGTCACCCGTGACGTGCGGCCCGGCTACTGGGAGGAGAGAGGGTATGACGTCGACGCCTGGGTCGGCCGGTCCAACGGCCGAAGCGACACCCCGACCGTCTGAACTCCCGGACCGAGTGGAGCGTTTCGGCCGCCCGCAGCGTCTCGTCCACGCGGCCACCGCCGCCCTGACGCTGCTGTGCGTCGTGACGGCCGCCGCGCTGTACGTGCCCCAGCTCGCCGAACTCGTCGGCCGCCGCGCCGCCGTGGTCACCGTCCACCGGTGGGCCGGGCTGCTCCTGCCCGTACCGCTCCTCCTCGGGCTCGCGTCCCGCGCGCTGCGCGCCGATCTGCGCCGGCTGAACCGGCTCGGCTCGCCCAAGTTCAGCAAGGGCCAGAAGCTGTACGCGGGGTGGATCGCCGGGGCCGTGCTCGTGATGCTGGGCACCGGACTGCTGATGTGGTTCACCGGTCTCGCCCCGCTGGTGTGGCGCTCCGGCGCGACCTTCGTCCACGACTGGCTGGCCCTCGCGGTCGGCGTCGTGGTCGCCGCGCACATCGGAAAGGCGCTCGCCGATCCGGAGGCACGCCGAGGCATGCGCACCGGATCGGTCGAGCGCCAGTGGGCCCGTGACCGGCACCCCGGATGGCTACAGGACGAGTGACAGCAGCAGGACGAAGGCGATGCCCACCACCGAGATGATCGTCTCCATCACCGACCAGGTCTTGATCGTCTGGCCGACACTCATTCCGAAGTACTCCTTCACCAGCCAGAACCCTGCGTCGTTCACATGGCTGAAGAAGAGCGAACCGGCTCCGATCGCCAGGACGAGCAGCGCCGCGTGCGAGGTCGACATGTCGGCGGCGAGCGGTGCCACCAGACCGGCGGCCGAGATGGTCGCCACCGTCGCCGAGCCGGTCGCCAGCCGGATCGCCACTGCGATCAGCCAGGCGAGGAGCAGCGCGGGGATCGACCAGTTCTTGGAGAAGTCGAGGACCATCCGGCCGACGCCCGCGTCGATCAGCGTCTGCTTGAAGCCGCCGCCCGCGCCGACGATCAGCAGCACGCCCGCGATCGGGGCGAGCGACTTCTCGACGGTCGAGGAGAGCCGGTCCTTGGTGAAGCCCGCGGCCCGGCCCAGTGTGAACATGCCGAGCAGGACGGCCGCCAGCAGCGCGATCAGCGGCGAGCCGATGACGTCGGCGACCTTCTGCAGACCGTGGTCCGGGTCGTCCACGACGATGTCCACCAGCGCCTTGGCCAGCATCAAGGCCACGGGCAGCAGCACGGTGACGACGGTGGCGGCGAAGCCGGGGCGGCGCTCCAGATCCTCGGAGGGGCGCTGCGGCACCATCCGGTCGGGCGCCTGGATGTCGACCCAGCGTGCGGCGTACCGGGAGAAGAGCGGACCCGCGATGATCACCGTCGGTACGGCGACCAGCACGCCCAGGGCGAGGGTGACCCCGAGGTTGGCGCCGATCGCGTCGACGGCGACGAGCGGGCCGGGGTGCGGGGGGATCAGGCCGTGCATGACGGAGAGTCCGGCCAGCGCCGGGATGCCGATCCGCATCAGGGAGTAGTTGCCGCGCTTGGCGACGAGCAGCACCACCGGGATCAGCAGCACGATGCCGACCTCGAAGAAGAGCGGCAGCCCGATGACGGAGGCGATGAGCACCATCGCCCAGGGCATGGCCCGACCGCTCGCCCTGGCCAGGATGGTGTCGACTATCTGGTCGGCGCCGCCGGAGTCGGCCAGCAGCTTGCCGAGGATCGCACCGAGCGCGATCAGCACGCCCACGCTGGCGACCGTCTTGCCGAGGCCGGTGGTGAAGGACTCCAGGGTCGCCGCGAGCGGTGCCCCGGCGAACACGCCCAGCGCCAGCGACCCGATGGTCAGGGCCAGGAAGGCATGCAGCTTGAACGCGGTGATGAGCAGGACGATGACGGCGATGCCCGCGAGCACGGCGATGCCCAGCTGCGCGTTGCCGGCCGAGGTGATCGGCTCGGCCGCGTCGGCTGCCAGCATCTCGACGCTGAGACTGGTCACGGTGAGTCCTTAGCTTGTGAGCGCGCGCAGCGCGGCGACGGCCCGTTCGGTGATTTCTTCAGGGGTGCCGGAGACATCCACGGCGACGCCGGCCTCGTCGTCCTGCAAGGGCTGCAGGGTGGCGAACTGGGAGTCGAGCAGCGCGGCGGGCATGAAGTGGCCCCGGCGCTCGGTCATCCGCCGCTCGATCAGCTCCCGGTCGCCGGTCAGATGGAGGAAGACCGCGCCGGGGGCGGCAGCGCGCAGCCGGTCCCGGTAGGTCCGCTTCAGCGCGGAGCTGCTCACCACCCCGCCGAGCCTGGCCCGCCCGTGCGCCCAGGCGCCGATGGCGTCGAGCCAGGGGCCCCGGTCGTCGTCGTCCAGCGGGACGCCGGCCGACATCTTGGCGACGTTGGCCGCCGGGTGGAAGTCGTCACCCTCGGCGTACGGGACGCCCAGCGCCTCGGCGACCAGCGGACCGATGGTGGTCTTGCCGGTCCCGGCGACGCCCATCACGACGACGACCGGAGGGCCGGCAAGAGGGGTGGTGCTCATGGAGAGTGCCTCGCTGTCTTCTTCGACATCGACGTCCGTCGCGCATATGAAACCCATTGGGTACGACGTATTCAAGAGCCTGTGACATTAAAGTCATACTTTTTATGGCCTCAGTGGGCTCCCGCATAGGCTGAGCCCATGACGACACCGGCCCAGGGGCTCCATACGCACGTGCTGGCCACCCTGGGCCTGGCGATCACCGCTGGGGAGTACCCGCCGGGGAGCGTCCTGCGCACCGACGAGCTGGCCCAGCGCTTCGACGTCTCGCGCACGGTGATCCGCGAGGTCGTGCGCGTACTGGAGTCCATGCACCTGGTCGAGTCCCGCCGCCGCGTCGGCGTGACCGTCCTGCCCACCGCGCAGTGGAACGTCTACGACCCCCAGGTCATCCGCTGGCGGCTGGCCGGCGCCGACCGTCCCCGCCAGCTGCGCTCACTGACCGTCCTGCGCTCCGCGGTCGAGCCCGTCGCCGCCGGACTCGCCGCCGACCACGCCACTCCCGAGCAGTGCCGCGAGCTCACCGAGCACGCGCTCGGCATGGTCGCCACCTCGCGGGGCCGCCAGTTGGAGGCGTACCTCGTCCACGACATCGCCTTCCACCGGGTCGTCCTCAACGCCTCCGGCAATGAGATGTTCGCGCGGCTCGGCGACGTGGTCGCCGAGGTGCTCACCGGCCGCACCCACCACCAGGTGATGTTCGAGGACCCCGATCCGGCCGCCGTCACCCTCCACGTCCAGGTCGCCGAAGCGGTGCGCGAGCGGGACGCGGCCCGCGCCGAGGAGCTGACCCGGCAGATCGCCGTCGGCGCGCTCCACGAGCTCGACGTCCTGGCTCCGTAGGGCCCTTCGGGCGTCGGCGGCACCCGGTCACGCCTGCCGTAAACCACCCGGTAACCTCAAAAACACCTCAGATCTGCCCGTTCGTGACATTGGCCACTGCCAAAATCACGGTTCACCGGTGACTATGTGCGCTGGCCCTCCGCCGCGCGCGATGACCACCCCTCATCACGCGGCGACACGGCCGGGTACCGCAATCCCCTCACGAAGGCGAACAACTCCATGAGTGACCGCACGCTCACTGCGGCCGACCACACGCTGTCCGCCACCGCACCGGCGGCCCCAGCGTCCCCCCACATCGACGCCGGTGACGCCGGGTACCGCAAGGACCTGAAGTCACGGCACATCAACATGATCGCCATCGGCGGCGCCATAGGCACCGGGCTCTTCCTGGGTGCCGGTGGCCGCATGGCGCAGGCCGGACCCTCCCTGTTCATCGCTTACGCGGTCTGCGGAGTCTTCGCCTTCTTCGTCGTACGGGCCCTCGGCGAGCTGGTCCTGTACCGCCCCTCCTCCGGCGCCTTCGTCTCCTACGCCCGTGAGTTCATGGGCGAGAAGGGCGCCTACACGGCCGGCTGGCTGTACTTCCTGAACTGGTCGACGACCGCCATCGCCGACATCACCGCCGCCGCGACCTACGCCCACTTCTGGGCGATGTTCAGCGACGTCCCCCAGTGGGTCCTGGCGCTGATCGCCCTCGCCGTGGTCCTCACCGCCAACCTCATCTCGGTGAAGTACTTCGGTGAGATGGAGTTCTGGTTCGCGATCATCAAGGTCGGCGCACTGGTCGTCTTCATGCTGATCGGCATCTTCCTGGTCGTCACCCAGCACGACATCGGCGGCCACACCCCGGGCCTGGCCACCATCACGGACAACGGCGGCATCTTCCCCAGCGGTGTGATGCCGATGCTGCTGCTGGTCCAGGGTGTCGTCTTCGCCTACGCCTCCGTCGAGCTGTGCGGCGTCGCCGCCGGTGAGACCGAGAACCCCGAGAAGATCATGCCGAAGGCGATCAACTCGATCATGTGGCGGGTCGGCCTGTTCTACGTCGGCTCGGTCGTCCTGCTCGCGCTGCTGCTGCCCTACACCGCGTACTCCGGTGACCAGAGCCCGTTCGTCACCGTCTTCGACAAGCTGGGCATCCCGGGCGGCGCCGGCGTGATGAACCTGGTCGTCCTCACGGCCGCGCTCTCCAGCCTGAACTCCGGCCTGTACTCGACCGGCCGCATCCTGCGCTCCATGTCGCTGTCCGGCTCCGCGCCCAAGTTCACCGGCGTCATGAACAAGGGCGGCGTGCCCTACGGCGGCATCCTGCTCACCGCCGGCTTCGGCGCCCTCGGCGTCGTACTGAACTTCGTCATGCCGGGCGACGCCTTCGAGCTGGTGCTCAACTTCGCCTCCATCGGCATCCTCGGCACCTGGGCCATGATCATGGTCTGTTCGCTGCTGTTCTACCGCCGCTCCAAGGAGGGCAGGGTCACCCGCCCCGGTTACCAGCTGCCCTGGGCCCCGTACACCCAGATCGTCACCCTCGGCTTCCTCGCCTCCGTGGTGGTCCTGATGTGGATGGACGGCGGCATCGGCCGCACCACCGTCGCCTGCCTGCCGCTCATCGCGGTCATGCTGGTCGGCGGCTGGTACCTGGTCCGCAAGCGCGTCGCGCAGGCGGCCGCGTCGCACAACGACTGATCCACGCGCATCGCGCCTGGCCCCTGCGGGAGATCGCTCCCACAGGGGCCTTTCGCGCGCCATGGCACGTAATAGTGGTACCGAACAGCGTTGCCGAGGAAGGGAAGACCGCGATGCCGCAGCAGGTCCAGGGAGTTGTCGCCCCCGGGAAGAACGAACCCGTGCGGGTGGAGACGATCGTCATCCCCGACCCGGGGCCCGGCGAAGCGGTGGTGAAGATCCAGGCGTGCGGGGTCTGTCACACCGATCTGCACTACAAGCAGGGAGGCATCAACGACGACTTCCCCTTCCTGCTCGGCCACGAGGCCGCCGGCATCGTCGAAGAGGTCGGCGACGGCGTCACCGACGTCGCGCCCGGCGACTTCGTGATCCTCAACTGGCGTGCGGTGTGCGGCCGCTGCCGGGCCTGTCTGCGCGGCCGGCCCTGGTACTGCTTCGACACCCACAACGCCCGCCAGAAGATGACCCTCGCCGACGGCACGGAACTCTCGCCCGCCCTGGGAATCGGCGCCTTCGCCGAGAAGACTCTGGTCGCCTCCGGACAGTGCACCAAGGTCGACCCCGCCGTCGCGCCCGCCGTCGCCGGCCTCCTCGGCTGCGGCGTCATGGCCGGCATCGGAGCCGCCCTCAACACCGGCAACGTCGGCCGTGGCGATTCCGTCGCCGTCATCGGCTGCGGCGGGGTGGGCGACGCGGCCGTCGTCGGCGCCCGGCTCGCGGGCGCCGCCCGGATCATCGCCGTCGACATCGACGACCGCAAGCTGGAGACGGCGAAGGCCATGGGCGCCACACACACCGTGAACTCCCGCTCCACCGACCCCGTCGAGGCCGTACGCGCCCTCACCGGCGGCTTCGGGGCCGACGTCGTCATCGAGGCCGTCGGCCGCCCCGAGACCTATCAGCAGGCCTTCTACGCCCGCGACCTCGCCGGCACGGTCGTCCTGGTCGGCGTACCCACCCCGGAGATGAAGCTCGAACTCCCCCTCCTCGACGTCTTCGGCCGCGGCGGCTCCCTGAAGTCCTCCTGGTACGGCGACTGCCTGCCCTCCCGCGACTTCCCGATGCTCATCGACCTGCACCAGCAGGGCCGCATCGACCTCGGCATGTTCGTCACCGAGACCATCGGACTCGGCGACATCGAGAAGGCCTTCGCCCGGATGCACGAGGGCGACGTCCTGCGCTCGGTGGTGGTGTTCTGATGACCGCCCGCATCGACCGGCTCGTCACCTCGGGCACCTTCAGCCTCGACGGCGGCACCTGGGACGTCGACAACAACGTCTGGATCGTCGGTGACGACGCGGAGGCGATCGTCGTCGACGCCGCCCACGACGCCCCCGCGATCCTCGCCGCCCTCGGCGGACGCGCCCTGCGGGCCATCGTCTGCACCCACGCCCACAACGACCACATCGACGCGGCCCCGGCCCTTGCCGCCGCCACCGGCGCGCGGATCCTGCTGCACCCCGACGACCAGCCACTGTGGAAGCAGACCCACCCCGGCCACTCGCCCGACGGCGACCTCGCCGACGGCCAGACCCTGACCATCGCCGGCACCGACCTGACCGTGCTCCACACCCCGGGCCACGCGCCCGGCGCCGTCTGCCTGTACGCCCCCGACCTCGGGACGGTCTTCACCGGCGACACGCTCTTCCAGGGCGGCCCCGGCGCCACCGGCCGCTCCTTCTCCCACTTCCCGACGATCATCGACTCGATCCGGGACCGGCTGCTCACCCTGCCCCCGGACACCGTCGCCCGCACCGGGCACGGCGACACCACCACGATCGGTGCCGAGGCACCTCACCTGGAGGAGCGGATCAAGCGAGGCCACTGAGCCGAAGCCGGCTCTCGAACCGCCGCGGCCCGCCCGAGACCGGGTCGGTGAACTCCAGTGTCCGCGCGAGCAGTTGCAGCGGACGCGAGAAGTCCTCCGACCCGTCCTCCGCCACCACCGGATACACCGGGTCGTTCAGGATCGGCACACCCAGCCGGTTCATATGGACCCGCAGCTGATGGGTGCGGCCGGTGGCCGGCAGCAGCCGGTACCGGCCGAGCCCGCCCTCGTGGCCGATGAGCTCGACGCGGCTCTCGCTGTTCGGCTCGCCCGGCTCCTCCCGCGCCGCCATGACCCCCCGTTCCTTCACGATCCTGCTGCGTACCGTCACCGGCAGCGTCAGAGCGGGGTCGTACGGCGCCACCGCCTCGTAGACCTTGCGCACCGCCCGGTCCCGGAACAGCGTCTGATACGCCCCCCGGTCCTCCGGCCGGACGACGAACAGCACCAGGCCCGCCGTCAGCCGGTCGAGCCGGTGCGCGGGCTGCAACCGCTCCAGACCCAGATCGCGGCGCAGCCGGGCCAGCGCCGTCTCGGTGACATGCCGCCCGCGCGGCATCGTCGCCAGGAAATGGGGCTTGTCGGCGACGACGATCCGCTCGTCGCGGTACACGATCCCGATCCCGAACGGCACCGGCACCTCGGGCGGGAAGTCGCGGTGGAACCACAGACGCATCCCCGGCCGGTACGGCTCCGCGGCCGCCACCGGCCCGTCCGTACCGACGAAGCGGCCCTCACTCAGCATCGCGTCCACCCGCTCCACGCCGATGGCGCCGGCGAACCGCTCCACCAGATGGTCACGGACCGTCGCCCAGGCGCCCCCGGGGTCCTCGGGCAGCCGGAGCCGCGCCGGGTCGATCCCGGCCCGCTGGGGAAGCGGCGCCTCGGGGGTCCGCGCTCTGCGTCTCACCCGGGAACGATATCCGCCGCCCCGCGGCGACCGCCGGTCAGCGCATCGCCACCGTCAGCAGGAACACCGAGTCCTCCAGCGCCTCCACCGTGTGCGACGTCACCGGCATCACCAGCAGGTCCCCGTCGCGGCCCTCCCACACATGCCCCTCGGCGTCCAGCCGGATCCGCCCGGTCCGCACCAGCACCGTCGCCTCCCCGGCGGCGGTCTCGTGCTCGCTCTGTGTGCTCCCGGCCGTCATCGCGACGATCGTCTGCCGCAGGATCCGCTCGTGGCCGCCCACCACGGTGGTCGCACTGCGCCCGGACGCCGCCGCCTGCGCCGCCTTCAGCTGCTCCCGGCCCACGGCCTCCAGAGAGAACTTCTCCACGTCCATGCCTCCTTGCCTCTCAATCCTCGTGCGGAAACGCGCTGTGCCACGCGCCACGACCGTACGTACGTACCCCGATCACCCGGCACTGCCACACCGGCGCGCGGGTCGACGGGAATCGAACGGGAAGAGGAGAGGGCGGGCCGTGGGCCGAACGGACGCACCGGACCGGGCCGCCACAACAGAAAGACCGGCCGGGCCCGAGGGCCCGACCGGTCTTCGTATGGTGTCCGAGGGGGGACTTGAACCCCCACGCCCGATAAAGGGCACTAGCACCTCAAGCTAGCGCGTCTGCCATTCCGCCACCCGGACAAGGTGTCTGTCTCGCGGCCCTGCGGCCGTTCCGACGTGGAAAACCATAGCAAACATTCAGAGGTGCCTGATCACCCCCCGGTCACCTCCCCTTCGCCCCGGGCGCGGGGCCGCCCGGGACCCTCGTGACGGGCGTAGGACAGGACTGGGCCGCCCTTGGGTCCAGGGGCGGGGCGCGGGAGGATGTGGGGGACCACCAGCAGTGACAGTGGGAGGAAGCAGCGTGAGCGAGTCGAACACGGCCCGGAGCGGCAACGGCGGAGCCGCCGAGAACGAGGTCGTGGACCTCTGTCGCGACCTCATCCGCATCGACACCAGCAACTACGGAGACCACTCCGGCCCGGGGGAGCGGGCCGCGGCCGAGTACGTCGCCGAGAAGCTGGCCGAGGTCGGTCTCGATCCGAAGATCATCGAGTCCCACAAGGGGCGCGCCTCCACCGTCGCCAGGATCGAGGGAGAGGACCCGTCCCGGCCCGCACTCCTCATCCACGGCCACACCGACGTGGTGCCGGCCAACGCCGAGGACTGGACGCATCACCCCTTCTCCGGCGAGATCGCCGACGGCTGCGTCTGGGGTCGTGGTGCCGTCGACATGAAGGACATGGACGCGATGACCCTCGCGGTCGTCCGGGACCGGATGCGCAGCGGCCGCAAGCCCCCGCGCGACATCGTGCTCGCCTTCCTCGCCGACGAGGAGGCCGGCGGCACCTACGGCGCCCGGTACCTGGTCGACAAGCACCGGGACCTGTTCGACGGGGTGACCGAGGCGATCGGCGAGGTCGGCGGCTTCTCGTTCACCGTCAACGAGAACCTGCGCCTCTATCTCGTCGAGACGGCGCAGAAGGGCATGCACTGGATGCGCCTCACCGTCGAGGGCACCGCCGGCCACGGCTCGATGACGAACAACGACAACGCGATCACCGAGCTCTGCGAGGCCGTCGGACGGCTCGGGCGACACCAGTGGCCGGTGCGGATGACCAAGACCGTACGGTCCTTCCTCGACGAGCTCTCCGACGCGCTGGGTACTCCGCTCGACCCGGAGGACATGGAGGCCACCCTCGCCAAGCTCGGCGGCATCGCCAAGATGATCGGCGCGACCCTGCGGAACTCCGCCGCCCCGACCATGCTCGGTGCCGGGTACAAGGTCAATGTCATCCCCGGCCAGGCCACCGCCCATGTCGACGGCCGCTTCCTGCCCGGTTACGAGGACGAGTTCCTCGCCGACCTCGACCGGATCCTCGGGCCGCGCGTGAAGCGTGAGGACGTGCACGGCGACAAGGCCCTGGAGACCAGCTTCGACGGCGACCTCGTGGACGCCATGCAGCTGGCGCTGCGGGCCGAGGACCCGATCGCCCGGGCCGTCCCGTACATGCTCTCCGGCGGTACGGACGCCAAGTCCTTCGACGACCTCGGCATCCGCTGCTTCGGCTTCGCGCCGCTCCAGCTGCCGCCGGAGCTGGACTTCGCCGGAATGTTCCACGGCGTGGACGAGCGCGTTCCGGTGGACGGGCTGAAGTTCGGCGCGCGCGTACTCGACCGTTTCATCGACGCCTCCTGACAACGGCCCACGTCGGGACTCCGAAATTCGCCCGTGCGTACGCCCGTTACCGGAAAGGGTGAATGAACTCATAAGCTCGTAGCCTGATTACTTCCCCCTCGTTACAGGTGGTGCGGTCCGCGGCTGGGACCGCATTGCCAACAAGGAGGAATCATGATCAAGAAGGTTGTCGCCGCTGCGGCTGCCACTGGCGGTCTGGTGCTCGCGAGCGCCGGTATGGCCGTTGCCGACTCTGGTGCGCAGGGTGCCGCCGTCAACTCCGGTGGCCTGCTCTCCGGCAACGTCATCCAGGCCCCCATCCACGTGCCGGTGAACCTTTGCGGCAACACGGTGAACGTGATCGGGCTGCTGAACCCCACCTTCGGCAACACCTGCATCATCAAGTGACGTTGGGCCTCAACCCATGAGGGTCTGAGCCCGGTCGGCCCCGGAGCGCGCGCCATGCGCTCCGGGGCCCGTGGGTATTTCGCCTCCGGGTGATCCGCCCGGCGGCATTTCGGAAGCCTAGAAGGCAGGGAACAAGCTATGCGACAGGTCACCCGCAAAGGCCTGATCATTGTGGCGGCCGCGGGCGGCGTACTCGCCCTCGGCGGCGGATATGCTCACGCCGATTCGAACGCCCGTGGTGAGACGTCGAATTCTTCGGGAATCGCGTCCGGAAACACTGTGCAGGTCCCCGTGCACGCGCCGGTGAATGCCTGCGGCAACACCGTGAACGTCATCGGGGTGCTCAATCCCGCGATCGGCAACAAGTGCGCCAATGTCTCGAAGAAGCCGGGCCACAGCGCGTCCGGTTCGAGCGCGTCGGGGAAGACCACCAACTCCGGTGGGGTCGCGTCCGGAAACACTGTGCAGGTCCCCGTGCACGCGCCGGTGAACGCCTGCGGCAACACCGTGGACGTCGTCGGGGTGCTCAACCCCTCCATCGGCAACGAGTGCGCCAACGGGTCGGGCGTCGAGCGCCCGGGCCACCCGGGAGAGCCCGGAAACCCGGGAAACCCGGGTAACCCCGGAAACCCGGGTAACCCCGGCCACCCGGGAGAGCCGGGTAACCCCGGCCACCCGGGAGAGCCGGGTAACCCCGGTCACCCCGGTGAGCCCGGCAACCCCGGCCACCCGGGCAAGCCCGGCGAGCCGAACGAGCCCAATGTGCCCGGCCCGCAGACCCTCACGCCGCCGCTCGGCGGCAGCGAGGAGCTCGCGCAGACCGGTTCCGGTCCGCTCGCCGCGGTGATCCCGGCCGGAGCGGCTCTGCTGCTCGGCGGCGCGGTGCTGTACCGCCGCGCCCGCCGGTCCGCCCAGTAACGCGGTCCGCGCCACAAGCGCACTGAGCGGGCCCCGCCGTCGCGGGGCCCGCTCCTTCGTGTGTGCTCCGTCCCACATCGCGGGGGCGGGGTCTCACCAGGTGGCGCGGATCTGGCGGATGATGCGCCGGCGCAGCCGCACCCTGCGACTGCCGTCCCGGTGCAGGCTCAGGCGGTCCAACTCCCAGTGTCCGTACTCGGCATGGTCGGTCAGCAGGCGCGTCGCCTCCTTGCGGGAGACACCGCGCGGCACGTACACGTCGACAAATTCGTATTCCGGCATCGCATCTATTGTGCGGGCAGAGGCCCTGTACGGATAGCGTCTGTCCTATGTCTGATGCTGCGCAGCCCACCGCTGCCGAGGTACGTGCCGCCGCCGAGGCGGTCAAAGCCGCACTGGACCGTCATCTGGAGGCGGTGGAACGCCGCACGGGCGATGACGACCCGGCCGTCTACAGCGCGTTCAACGCCCTCGCCGCGGCCGCCGAGGCGTACGACGAGCGGCTCTACGACCGGTACGACGAGGTCACGCCCTTCGAGATCCCCGGCGCCGACGATTCCATGCCGCCCTACGCGGGCCCCGAGGAACCGAACGCCCTCAGCGTGCTGATCCGACGCGACTACGCGGTGGTGGAGCCTCACCGCCTGCTCGCCCAGGCGCAGCGCATCGCCGACCTCGACCCGGACGGCCAAGGGACGCAGGACGTGCCCGCGGTCGGGGCCAGCGTCCACGCGGCCCTCGGCGTGCTGTTCGGCGAGTTCGAACCGGACGAGATCGCCTCCCGTCACAAGGAGTTCGGCCTCGAAGAGGGCGACTCCACCCTGTGGGTCACCGCCGCCGAGGAACTGCCCGACCCCGGAGAGTGGCTGACCACGCCCTTCGACCAGGCGGACCCCGAGAGCATCGTCTGCCGCTTCGACGTCAGCGCCGTGTTCGACGACGACCTCGAGGACGACGGGGAGGACGACACCGAAGGCGTCTGACCCGCGTCCCGGGATTCGGTGGGGGTACCGGCATCGGTACCCCCCGTCCTTGTTTCGGCCCCTATTCGGCGGGCGTCACGGTCAGCAGCCCCTCGAGGAGCGGCCGCAGCCGCGTCGTACGGTCCTGGGGCGCACCGGCCGCCACCGCCCGGGGCAGCGCCTGGTCCACGCCCTGCACCACCGAGAGATGGCGCTCACCACGTCCGAAGGCCGTGTACACCCAGGCGCGGCTCAGCCCCTGCGCGGCGTCGCCCGGGAGCACCACGACCGCCGCCGGCCAGCGCATTCCCGCCGCCTGGTGCGCGGTCAGCGCCCAGCCGTGGCGGACCGCCGACTCGACCCGCTCCTTCGGTACGACGACGGCGTCGCCCGCGCAGTCGAGCCGCAGGCCCTCGGCGTCCGCCGAGACGACGGTCCCGGCCAGCGTGCGACCGGGCGCGGGTGAGTACGCCACCCGGTCGCCCGGGTCGAAACCGCCGAACCGGCCGGGGCCCGCGTTGAGCCGTTGCTTCAGCGCGGTGTTCAGCGCCCGCGTTCCGGCCGAGCCGCCGTGCCCCACGGTGATCACCTGGGTCTGTTCGGACGGGATGTCAAAGGCCCGGGGCACCGAGTCGGCGACCAGCTGCACCGCCCGGTGGACCGCCTCGCCCGCGTCCTTGACGGGGACGATCACGACCTCCTTGCCGGGGGCCTCGACCGGGTTGAGCTCCCCGATCCCGATCCCGGAGACCAGCTCGCCGATCGGCCCCGGATCAGGCGTCCGCGAGGCGATCTGCGGGCACACCCGCGCGGCCAGCACATCCCCGAACACCCGGCCCGCTCCCGCCGACCCGAGTACCCCCGGGTCGCCGCTGAGCACCAGTCGGCAGCCGTCCGGGAGGGACTCCACCAGCATCGCGGCCGTCTCCACGTCGAGCTGCGGGGCGTCCAGGACGATCAGGAGATCGAGTGCGAAGGCTCCCTCCGCGTCCCGCCCCGGCCCGGCCGCCCCCGACAGCAGAGCGGCCACGGTGACGGCACCGGCCGCCGCGCCGAGCCTGCGTGCCCCGTTGTCGCTGTGTGTCGCCACGACGGTCCGCAAGCCCAGTTCGCGCGCGGCGGCGGCCAGCGCGACCGGCTCGGCACGGGCCGCTTCGCCGCCCGTGTGGGCGACCAGGCCGTGACCGGCGCACGCGCGGATCAGCTCGGCCGCCGACGGCGAGGGCGCGTCGGCCGCCGCATCGTCCCAGCTGTCCGAGGGGCCCGTCCTGACGAGCCGGGCGAGCCCGTCGGCCAGCGACTCCTCGGCCAGCGCGTACCGGTCGAGGCCCAGCAACACCGGTGCGGCTTCGCCGCTCTCCTCCGCCGGTGGTGCCTCTCGGACGCTTTCGTCGCCGGGCTCTTCGCCGGGTTCCCCCTCGGGCGCCTCGAAGCCGAGGCCGTCCTGCTCCTCCTGGAACACCAGCACCACGGCTTCGGCGACGGCCTGCCGCACTGCCTCGGCCGGGTCCGGCACCTTGCGCTCGGCGAGCGCGGCGCGCACCGCGGCCAGTTCCAGAGCCGTGTGCCCCTGGAGCGCGGCGCGCTCCAGCAGCCAGCCCACGAGCGCGGTGGCCCGGCGCGGATCGCCCGGGCCGCAGGCATCGCCGAGCAGCGCCCGCGCGAAGCCGTCGGCCTGCTCGGGCCGGACCCCCGGCACCGAGAGCAGCTGCCACGGGTCCTCGGCCAGTACGTCCCCGGCCGACTCGCCCAGCACGCCGACGACCTTCGCCGCGAGCGACTCGGGCGCGCCACCCCGGACCAGCACCGCCCTTACGGACTCCAGGGTCTCGGGAGCGGCGGCGCGGGCGGGCGCCTGCGCCGTCTCGGGGACCGGGGGCCGCGCCGGGGTGACGGCGGGGGGTGCGGGACGCCGGGGCTCGGGCGCGGGGGAGTCGTAGAACGCGCTGCCCGACTTCTCGCCGCTCTCCACGGCCCGTACCGCCGCGAGCAGGTCGGCGGCCTTGCCGCTCAGTTTGGTGCCCGCCTCGACCGGTCCCGCCTTCTCGGCCTTGCGCTGTTCGATCCGCTCACGCAGCTCCCGCTGGGCGGCCAGCTCGGCCGCGGCCTCGGACAGCTGAGCCGTCTCCTGTGCCGCCTCCGCCGCCTCTCCGGCGCTCTCCGCCGCGCCGGCGGCCGCGCTCTCCGCCCCGGTCTCCTCGGTCCCCGGCTCGGTTTCGACCTCGGCCGGGGTCCCGGCCTCCTCCGCGGCCGTCTCCGCGTCGACGCCGGTCTCGCCGGTCTCGACGGCGTCGTCCTCGGCCGGGGGTCCGGGGGCGGTTTCCCGGGAAGGCACAGTCACAGCGTGCTCCAGTCCTGATCGGGATAGCGGTGCACGGGCGCCGACACGTCGTCGAGCGCCTGGCAGATCTCGTCAGGAAGACTAAGGCTCTCCACTGACAATGCCGCCGCGAGCTGCTGCGCGTTGCGCGCGCCCACGATCGGGGCGGTCACCCCGGGTCTGTCCCGCACCCACGCCAGCGCCACCTGCAGCGGGGTGGCGGCGAGCCCGTCCGCCGCCGTCGCCACCGCGTCCACGATCCTGCTCGCCGCGTCGTCCAGATACGGCTCCACGAACGGCGCCATCGTCTCCGACGCGCCCCTCGAGTCGGCCGGAGTCGCCTTGCGGTACTTGCCCGTCAGCACCCCGCGCCCCAGGGGCGAGGACGGCAGCAGCCCGATCCCGAGGTCCAGTGCGGCGGGCAGCACCTCGCGCTCGATGCCGCGCTGGAGCAGCGAGTACTCCATCTGCGTGGCCGCCAGCCGGGTCCGCGTCCCCGGTGCGGAGAGCTGCCAGGTCGCGGCCTTGGCGAGCTGCCATCCGCAGAAGTTCGACACGCCCGCGTACCGGGCG
This sequence comes from Streptomyces sp. NPDC033174, assembly GCF_055577795.1. Classification (NCBI taxonomy): domain Bacteria; kingdom Bacillati; phylum Actinomycetota; class Actinomycetes; order Kitasatosporales; family Streptomycetaceae; genus Streptomyces; species Streptomyces sp. NPDC033174. The sequence continues at coordinate 32,284 of NZ_JBVIPQ010000011.1, read as the reverse complement.
CGCCCGGTGGCCACCGCGATGTCCAGCGCCTGGAGGGTCTCCTCCAGCGGGGTGTGCGGGTCGAAGGCATGGATCTGCCACAGGTCGACGTAGTCGGTGCCGAGCCGGGCGAGGGAGGCGTCGAGCGCCGCCAGGAGATGCCCCCGCGAGGCGTCGAACCGCCGTCCCGGGTCGGGGTCCGGCACGCTGCCCGCCTTGGTTGCGATGACCAGATCCCGCCGGGGCACGAGCCGCTCTATGAGCTGCCCGAGCAGATACTCCGCCTCCCCGCCGCCGTACACGTCCGCAGTGTCCACCAGCGTGCCGCCGGCGTCCCAGAACGCCTTCAACTGGTCGGCGGCGTCGTGCTCCTCGGTACCCCGGCCCCAGGTGAGGGTGCCGAGCCCGATCCGTGACACGCGCAGGCCCGTTCGGCCGAGATGCCTCTGCTCCATGGGCGCGAGATTACTGGCCAAGACCCCACGCGGAGAGAGCCTGTGGACAACCTCCCCCTGACGGATCCGGCACCCGCGCGCTAGAGTCCCCGCCACAGGGACGTTACTGATCAGTAAAGAGGGAGCGTTTATGCGGCTCGGCATCAACCTCGGCTACTGGGGCGCGGGCATGGACAGCGACAACCTCGCGGTCGCCCAGGAGGCGGACCGCCTCGGCTACGACGTCTGCTGGGCCGCCGAGGCGTACGGCTCCGACGCCCCCACGGTGCTGTCCTGGGTCGCCGCGCAGACGGAGTCCATCGACATCGGCTCGGCGATCATGCAGATCCCGGCCCGCCAGCCGGCGATGACCGCCATGACGGCCGCCACCCTCGACTCGCTCTCGGGCGGCCGGTTCCGGCTGGGCCTAGGCGTGTCCGGGCCGCAGGTCTCCGAGGGCTGGTACGGCGTGAAGTTCGACAAGCCGCTGGCCCGCACCCGCGAGTACGTCGAGATCGTCCGCAAGGCGATGTCCCGCGAGCGGCTCTCGTACGAGGGCGAGCACTGGACCCTGCCGCTGCCGGACGGCCCGGGCAAGCCGATCAAGCTGACCGTGCACCCGGAGCGGGAGCACATCCCGCTCTACATCGCCGCCATCGGCCCCAAGAACCTGGAGCAGACCGGCGAGATCGCCGACGGCGCCCTGCTGATCTTCCCCTCCGCCGAGCACCTGGAGGACACGGCGATCCGCCACATCCGCGCGGGCCGCGAGAAGGCCGGGAAGACGATGGACGGCTTCGACGTCCATCCGACGCTGGCGGTGGCCCTCGGCGACGACATCCCGGGCCTCGCCGACATGTTCCGCCCGTACACCGCGCTCTATGTGGGTGGCATGGGCAGCCGCAAGCAGAACTTCTACAACCAGCTCGCGCAGCGCATGGGCTATGAGAAGGAAGCCGCCGAGATCCAGGAGAAGTACCTCGCCGGGGACAAGGCGGGAGCCGCCGCGGCCGTGCCGCAGCAGCTGATCGACCAGACGACGCTGCTGGGTTCCGTGGAGCGGATCGCGGACCGGATGAGCGCGTACGCGGAGGCCGGTGTCACGACTCTGACGCTCGCCCCGGCGGGCTTCACCCTCGACGAGCGCCTCGCGGCCCTCCGCGCCGGCACCGAAGCCCTGGAGCGGGCGGGCCTCGCGTAATCGGCCGGGGCCGGCGTAATAACGAGGGGCCGAAAACAAGTCTGCGGCCGTGGTGCCCGGGTCACCGTGCGGACCCGGGGACGCGCTGGGAGAGCCGAAAACAAGTCTGCGGCCGTGGTGCCCGGGTCACCGTGTGGACCCGGGTACGCGCTGGGAGAGCCGAAAACAAGTCTGCGGCCGTGGTGGGGGCTCGGGGGGTCTTCCCCGCCACGGCCGTCACGCAGCACAACGCGTCACGGTCCCCCGGGGTTACTGGCGCGCGCGTCCTCGGAGTCATTCTTTTGGCGCAGCCACCGCGCCCACCTGTTGCCGGGCCCCCCGTCCCGGATTTCACTCGTTCCATGCGCACGCCCGCATGGAGGTGGCAGTGATGCTCTCGGCCCGAAGCCTGTTCCAGGAAATCATCGACAGCGACGACTCGTTCCAGCTGTTCTGCTCCATCGCCGCCAGCGGTGAGACCCAGGGGGGCTGGGAGAACGCGAGGATCGCCGCACTCGTCCCCGAGAGCATGCGGCACCTCGCGCCCAAGATCACCCGGCATGGCGCGGACGAGGACAAGCACGGCCGGATCTTCAACGCGCTGCTCAAGAAGCGCGGTCTGAAGCCGGTGGAGGTGCCCCCCGAGACCGACTACACCATGCTGCTCGAGAAGAGCGGCATCGGCCTCGCCCACGACAAGCTGCGCCGCGACGAGCCGCTGACCGAGGAGGACATCCTCGTCTACCTCTCGCACAGCCGCGTCACCGAACAGCGCGCCGCCGACCAGATGGTCATGCTCATGAAGAACTTCGGCGATCATCCCGAGGTCGGCAAGGCGATCCGGATCATCAGCGAAGACGAGACGAACCATCTGTCGTACTGCCACGAGGAGTTGCTGCGCCTCGCTTACGCCGGGGTCGGCCGTGCCATCCAGCGCACCCTGCGCGAGTGCGCCCTCACCGAGATCAGGATCTACCGCGACGTCAGCCTCGCCGTCATGGCCCACATGGGACCCCTCCTCGGCTGGCCGAAGGCCAAATCGGCCGCGCTCGCCGCCGGAATCCACGGCATGTACGCCCTCGAGCGGGCCGGCGGCTGGCGGCGCATGGTCGACCTCAGGATGCCCGAGCGGCGCAACGCGCTCGGCGGACCGGCCAAGCCCGCTCCGGCGTTCTGACCGGGCGGGCGGGCCGGGAACGGCTAGAGCCAGCCCCGCCGCTTGAACAGCCGGAAGAGACCGAGCACCGCACCGGCCATCAGCAGCACCACCGCCGGATAGGACCACCCCCACCCCAGCTCCGGCATGTGCTCGAAGTTCATGCCGTAGACCCCGGCGACCATCGTCGGCACCGCGGCCATCGCCGCCCACGCCGAGATCTTGCGCATGTCGTCGTTCTGCCGCACCCCCATCTGCGCGAGGTGCGCCGACAGGACGTCCGACAGCAGCCGGTCCAGCCCCTCCACCTGCTCGTTGGCACGGATGAGGTGGTCGCTGACGTCCCGGAAGAAGGGCTGCGACTCGACGTTCACAAAGGGCACGGTGCCGCCCGCGAGGCGCGCCATCGGGCCCATCAGCGGGCCGGTCGCCCGGCGGAACTCCAGTACCTGCCGTTTGGCCGTGTAGATCCGCGCCGCCGTCGTCTTCGGATTGCCACCGCTCGGCGCGAACACCTCCGCCTCGAGCTCCTCCAGGTCGATCTGGAGCTCGGCCGCCACCTCCGTGTAGTGGTCCACGACGGCGTCGCTCACCGCGTACAGCACGGCCGTCGGCCCGTGCCGCAGGACGTCCGGCGCGGCCTCCAGCCGCCGGCGTACGTCCGCCAGCGGCGCGCTCTCCCCATGCCGGACGGTCACCACGAACGAATCGCCCATGAACACCATCAGCTCGTCGGTGGTCACGCGGTCGCTCTCCGGCTCGTACACCACCGGTTTGAGCACCACGAAGAGCGAGTCGTCGTAGACCTCCATCTTCGGCCGCTGATGGGCCTTCAGGGCGTCCTCGACGGCCAGCGGGTGCAGGCCGAACTCCTCGGAGACATGTGCGAACTCCTTCTCCGTCGGCTCATGCAGCCCTATCCACAGGAAGGAGTCCCCGGCCGCCCGCGCCTCATCGAGCGCGTCCGACAGATCGGAGGGTCCTTCCGTGCGGCTTCCGTCCCGGTAAATGGCGCAGTCCACGATCACGGCGGATATTCTTCCCGCTGCCGGGCACCTCGCACCTACACGTCCGCCCCCGGCCTTCTAGGCTGACGGGCATGGCCACGCTGATCCTCGTCCGTCATGGACGGTCCACCGCCAACACCGCCGGAATCCTCGCGGGCTGGACCCCCGGGGTCGCGCTCGACGAGCGCGGCGCCGCACAGGCCGCCGCGCTCCCCGGACGGCTGGCCTCCGTGCCGCTCGCCGCCGCCGTCAGCAGCCCCCTCCAGCGCTGCCGGGAGACCCTGCAGCCACTGCTCGACGCGCGCCCGGAGCTGACGCTCCACACCGAGGACCGGATCGGCGAGTGCGACTACGGCGACTGGTCCGGGCGCAAGCTCGCCGAGCTCTCCGACGAGCCGCTGATGGAGATCGTCCAGCACCACGCCTCGGCGGCCGTCTTCCCCGGCGGCGAGTCGATGCGTGCCATGCAGGCGCGTGCCGTCGAGGCCGTACGGCAGTGGAACGAGCGGATCGACCGCGAGCACGGCGAGGACGCGGCGTATGTGATGTGCTCGCACGGCGACATCATCAAGTCGATCGTCGCCGACGCGCTCGGCATGCACCTCGACCTCTTCCAGCGGATCCATGTGGACCCCTGCTCGGTGACCGCCATCCGCTACACCCGGCTGCGGCCCTTCGTGGTGCGGCTCGGCGACACAGGTGACTTCGGCGCGCTCGCCCCGCGCGAGACCGCCGGCGAGGGCACCGGAGAGGACAGCGGCAACGGGGCCGCGGAGGTAGGGGGCGGTGCGGGCGCACCGTGATCGCTTCGCGCAGTAGGGTGGACGGGCCGCCGCACGGCCACGGGAACAACCCCGGGGCCCCACGGCCCGATTGCCGTCGCTAGCCCGACAGCCGCCGAATCCCGGCCGTCGATACACAAGGGAGACAGGAACGTGTCCCGTCAGGTGTTCCTCTACGACCCGCCGGAGCGCTTCGTGGCCGGTACGGTCGGGCTGCCTGGCCGCCGTACGTTCTTCCTGCAGGCCTCCGCCGCGGGACGGGTCACCAGCGTCGCCCTGGAGAAGACCCAGGTCGCCGCGCTCGCCGAGCGGATCGACGAACTGCTCGACGAGGTCGTCCGGCGCACCGGCGGCAACGCGCCGGTGCCGGCCGTCGCCCCCGCCGAGATCTCCGACACCGCGCCGCTGGACGCCCCGGTGGAGGAGGAGTTCCGCGTCGGCACCATGGCCCTGGCCTGGGACGGCGAGGACCAGCGCATGATCGTCGAGGCGCAGGCGCTCGTCGAACTCGACGTCGACTCCGAGGAAGACCTCGCCGAGGCCGAGGAGCGGCTGCTCCAGGACGAGGAGAACGGCCCGCCGATGCTCCGGGTCCGGCTGACCGGGGCGCAGGCCAGGGCGTTCGCCAAGCGCGCCCTGGACGTGGTCAACGCCGGCCGCCCGCCGTGCCCGCTGTGCAGCCTGCCGCTCGACCCGGAAGGACACGTATGCCCGCGCCAGAACGGATACCGACGGGGGGCCTGAGCGTGCTCGACCTCCTCGTCAAGGGCGAGCTGACCGTCCGGGGCCAGGTCCGCGAGGCGTCCAACGCGGTGCTGTACTGCTCCGTCGCGTACGAGGGCGAGGAAGCGCACTGCGTCTACAAGCCGGTCGCCGGTGAGCGGCCGCTGTGGGACTTCCCGGACGGGACGCTGGCCCAGCGGGAGGTCGCCGCCTACGAACTGTCCGAGGCCACCGGCTGGGGACTCGTCCCGCCCACCGTCCTGCGCGACGGGCCCTACGGCGAGGGCATGTGCCAGCTCTGGATCGAGACGGCTCCCTCCTCGGTCACCTCGCTGCTCGCCCTGGTCGAGGACGACGAGCCGGGGGACGGCTGGAAGACGGTCGGCCTCGCCCAGGTCGACGGGGACCGCACCGCGCTCCTGGTCCACGCCGACGACCCGGCGCTGCGGCGCCTCTCGGTGCTCGACGCGGTGATCAACAACGGTGACCGCAAGGGCGGTCACCTGCTGCCAGCGCCCGACGGGCGGTTGTACGCCATCGACCACGGCGTCACTTTCAACGTCGACGACAAGCTCCGCACGCTGCTGTGGGGCTGGGCGGGCGAACCGCTGCCGGCCGAGGCGTCCGCGGTGCTCGACCGGCTGGACGCCGACCTCGCGCCGGGCACCCCTCTCGCCACCCGGCTGGCGGAACTGATCACCGCCGCCGAGATCGACGCGGTCCGCGCCCGGGTGGGCAGGCTCCGGGCGACCGGACGCCACCCGGAGCCGTCCGGGCAGTGGCCCGCCATCCCCTGGCCCCCCGTCTGACCTGGTCGGTTCGCCCGGCGAGCGGCCCCCGGTCCGCTCTGCCCCGGTACGTTCCGCCATGCACGCACGCCGCCACATCGCAAGAGTGCCTAATCGGTCAAGATCCCGGATCCGGTTCGTATCCGGAACATGCGTCCGGTTACGCTCAAGACATGCATGCCTGGCCCGCTTCTGAGGTCCCCGCCCTGCCCGGCAAGGGCCGCGACCTCCGGATCCACGACACCGCGACCGGGGGTCCCGTGACCCTGGATCCCGGTCCCGTCGCCCGTATCTACGTGTGCGGCATCACGCCGTACGACGCGACCCACATGGGTCACGCGGCGACCTACAACGCGTTCGACCTCGTGCAGCGCGTGTGGCTCGACAACAAGCGGCAGGTTCACTACGTCCAGAACGTGACCGACGTGGACGACCCGCTCCTGGAGCGCGCCCTCCGCGACGGGATCGACTGGGTCGGGCTCGCCGAGCGCGAGACGTCCCTGTTCCGCGAGGACATGACCGCTCTGCGGATGCTGCCGCCCCAGCACTACATCGGCGCCGTCGAGGCGATACCCGGCATCGTGCCGCTCGTCGAGCGGCTGCGGGACGCGGGCGCCGCCTATGAGCTCGAGGGCGACATCTACTTCTCCGTCGAGGCCGACCCGCACTTCGGCGAGGTGTCGCACTACGACGCCGAACTGATGCGGCGGCTCTCCGCCGAGCGTGGCGGCGACCCCGAGCGGCCCGGGAAGAAGAACCCGCTCGACCCGATGCTCTGGATGGCCGCCCGCGAGGGCGAGCCGAGCTGGGACGGCGCGAGCCTCGGCCCCGGCCGGCCCGGCTGGCACATCGAGTGCGTCGCCATCGCCCTGGACCACCTGGGCATGGGCTTCGACGTGCAGGGCGGCGGGTCCGACCTGGTCTTCCCGCACCACGAGATGGGCGCCTCGCACGCCCAGGCGCTGACCGGCGAGTTCCCCATGGCCAAGGCCTATGTGCACGCCGGCATGGTCGCCCTGAACGGCGAGAAGATGTCCAAGTCCAAGGGCAATCTGGTCTTCGTCTCCGCGCTGCGGCGCGACGGCGTGGACCCTGCGGCCATCCGGCTCGCGCTGCTCTCGCACCACTACCGCGCGGACTGGGAGTGGACCGACCAGGTCCTCGAGGACGCTCTGGAGCGGCTCGGCCGCTGGCGCGCCGCCGTGTCGCGGCCCGACGGTCCGTCGGCCGACGCCCTGGTGGAGGAGGTCCGCGAGGCGCTCGCGAACGACCTCGACGCGCCGGCCGCCCTCGCGGCCGTCGACCGCTGGGCCGAGCGGCAGCGGTCCGAGGGCGGTACGGACGAGGGCGCGCCGGGACTCGTCTCGCGCACCGTCGACGCACTGCTCGGTGTGGCCCTGTAACAAGCAGCTCCGCGCAATCCCCTTTCACGCAGCCGCCCTTGGACTTCTCGTCGAAGTCCAAGGGCGGTTCCGTTTTGTCCTTGGCCGGGTGCTCGTTTCTGCGCTAAATACGCTCTATGCAATCACCAATACGCATGAGAGCTGTGGTGGCCGCCGCTCTGCTCGGTCTTCTGGCGGTGTTCGCCGGACCGGCGAGCGCCCAGGGCAGCGACCGGGCCGAGCCGGCGCCCACCACCGTCGGCGACGTCACCGGCTTCACCGACGCCGGACCCGTCTACCGCCTGACGGCCGGCAAGGCGGAGGCCCGCGTCACCTTCGTCTCCGCCGAGACCTTCCGCATCGAACTCGCGCCGGACGGGAAGTTCACCGACCCCACCGGCACCGACATCGTCCTGCCCCAGGGCGGCCCGCCCGCCACCCGCTGGCAGGACAAGGGTGACCGCTATGAACTCAGCACGTCACACGTCACCCTGCGCGCCTACAAGACACCGCTGCGCTTCGCCCTCCACCGCGCCGACGGAAGCCAGATCTGGGCCGAGACCAAGGGCCTGAGCTGGACCGGCGACCGCACCACGCAGACCCTCGCCCGGGGTGCGGCCGAGCAGTTCTACGGCGCCGGAATGCAGAACGGCCGCGGCAACACCTCCCACCGCGGCAAGACCGTCGAGGTCGGCGTCGACTACAACTGGAACGACGGCGGCCACCCCAACTCGGTGCCGTTCTACCTGTCTTCGGCCGGGTACGGCGTCTACCGCAACACCTACGCGCCCAACACCTATGTCTTCGGCGAGCCCGTCACCACCACCGCCGAGGAACAGCGCTTCGACGCCTACTACTTGGCGGGCCCCGGCGCCAAGGACGTCATCGGCCAGTACACCAAGCTCACCGGCAAGCCCTTCATGCCCCCGGTCTACGGCCTGGAGATCGGCGACGCCGACTGCTATCTGCACAACGCCAACCGCGGCGAGCGCCACACCCTCGACGCCCTCGAGGTCGCCGACGGGTACGTCCGCAACGACATGCCCAACGGCTGGATGCTCGTCAACGACGGCTACGGCTGCGGTTACGAGAACCTCGCCGAGACCGCCACCGGCCTCCAGCAGCGCAAGACACAGCTCGGCCTGTGGACCGAGGACGGCATCTCCAAGCTCGGCGAGCAGGTCAAGGCCGGCCAGCGGGTCGCCAAGCTCGATGTCGCCTGGGTCGGCGACGGCTACAAGTTCGCCCTCGACGGCTGCAAGGACGCCCACAAGGGCATCGAGGACAACAGTGACGCCCGCGGCTTCACCTGGGCCCCCGAGAGCTGGTCGGGCGCCCAGCGCTGCGGCGTCCAGTGGTCCGGCGACCAGTCCGGCACCTGGGAGTACATCCGCTGGCAGATCCCGACCTACGCCGGCGCCTCCATGTCCGGCCTCGCCTACACCACCGGAGACGTCGACGGCATCTTCGGCGGCAGCGCCAAAACCTACACCCGCGACCTCCAGTGGAAGATGTTCCTGCCGGTCACGATGACCATGGACGGCTGGGCCGCCAACGACAAGCAGCCCTTCCGGTACGGCGAGCCGTACACCTCCGTCAACCGCGACTACCTGAAGCTCCACGAGTCACTGCTGCCGTACATCTACACCCACGCCCACCGTGCGACGACGACAGGGGTGGGCCTGGCGCGGCCGCTGGCCCTCGAATACCCGGGCGACCCCACGGCCGCCACGGACGCCGCGAAGTACGAGTTCCTCAGCGGCGAGGACTTCCTGGTGGCCCCCGTCTACCAGGACGCCACCGAGCGTGACGGGATCTATCTCCCCAAGGGAACGTGGATCGACTACTGGAGCGGGCGCACCTACGAGGGCCCGGTCACCGTCGACGACTACAGCGCCCCGCTGGACACCCTGCCGCTCTTCGTCCGCGCCGGTGCCACCGTCCCGATGTGGCCCGGCGGCATCCGCTCGTACGCCGACCGGACCGCCGACTCGCCGCTCGCCTGGGACATCTACCCGCAGGGACGGTCGTCCTTCGAGCTGTACGAGGACGACGGCGTCACCCGGCAGCACCGCACGGGGAGGTACGCCACCCAGCGCGCCGACGTCGAGGCACCGCGGCGCGGCGCGGGCGACGTGACCGTGCACATCGGCGCCAGCAAGGGCTCCTACCAGGGCAAGCAGACGACGCGACCGTACAACTTCACCGTGCACACCGGTGACGCGCCGAGCAGGGTGACGGTCGCCGACCGCGCCCTGCCGAGGCTCACCTCGCGGTCCGCGTTCGAAGCGGCGGCCCAGGGCTGGTGGTACGACCGCGACGACCGCGGGGGAGTGGTGAAGGTCAAGACCGCCTCCCTGCGCACCGACCGACCCTTCGACCTGGAGCTGGAGGACACCAGCGCGGTCGGCGGCGCCGTCGCGGGCGCCGCCGCCACCGTCGCCGTACCCGCCGGCCAGGAGCTGGGCGCGGGAGCGACCGGTGCTGTCACCGTCGACGTCACCGCGGGCACCCGCGACGCCACCGGCGTCGAGGTGCGGCCGACCGCCCCGGCCGGCTGGCAGGTCTCCCCGTCCACGGTGGACCGCGTCCCGGCGGGCACGACCAAGCGCGTCACGGTGGCCGTCACCCCGCCCAAGAACGCCACGCCGGGAGAGGTGACGCTCACCGCGACCGCGCGCTACCGCTCGGCCGGCGAAGCGCGCACCGCCGTCCAGCGGTTCGCGGTCGGAGTGATGCCCGAGCCGCCGTCCGCCGACGCGTGGGCGAGCGACCTGGTGTGGCTGAAGGCGACGAACGGCTGGGGCCCGCCGGAACGCGACCGTTCCAACGGCGAGTCCGGCGCGAACGACGGCCGTACGCTCACCCTCGCCGGGAAGACCTACGAGAAGGGCATCGGCGCCCACGCCGACTCCGACATCGAGGTCTACCTCGGCGGCCGATGCACCGCCTTCACCGCCGACGTCGGCATCGACGACGAGATCAACGGCTATGGGGAGGTGGCCTTCTCCGTGGAGGCTGACGGCAAGGTGCTGTGGACCTCGCCCAAGCTCACCGGGGCGTCGGCGACCGTACCCGCACACGTCGATGTGACCGGGGCGCGGCATGTCCGCCTGAAGGTCACCGACACCAACGGATCCAAGAGCGGTGACCACGCGGACTGGGCCTCCGCGAGGTTCGACTGCGCCTGACACCGGACCGGGCGCCGGGCGGGTCCTTCCCTGCCCGCCCGGCGCCCCTCGCTCCACTCGGCCAACGGTGCGCGCAGCAAGCACATGTGATGAGGTATCAGCGACCACAGACGTATGTTCGGAAGGACGCTCGATGCCTCGTTCCCTGGCAAGAAGAAGATTCCTCGGAGCCGCCGTGGGCCTCGGCGGCGCCGCGCTCCTCGCACCGCTCGGCGGCACGGCCCACGCGGCCGGGACGGGCCAGGAGGCGGGGCCCGGACCGGGAGGAGCCTGGCCGACCCGCTTCCTCCTGCCTCCCGGATTCCAGCCGGAGGGCATTGCCATAGGCCACAGCCCCTACGCCTACTTCGGCTCGCTGGGCAACGGGGACGTGTACCGGGCCAGTCTGGCCACCGGCCGGGGCCGGATCGTCAGCAAGGGCCTCGGGGACGGTCGCGCCACCGTAGGGCTGAAGATCGACCGGGCCGAGCGGCGGCTGTTCCTCGCCGGCGGCTGGAGCCGAGAGATCCGGGTCGCCGACGCCCGCTCGGGGGAGCTCGTCCGCACCTTCTCAGGCCTCGGCGCCGACACGACCATGGTGAACGACGTCGTCCTCACCCCGGACGCGGCCTGGTTCACCGACTCGTACCAGCCGCAGCTCTACCGGCTGGCCCTGGACCGCAAGGGCGAGCCCGGCCGCGAGGTGACGACCCTCCCGCTCGGTGGCGACTGGGCCCAGGGCCCCGACTTCACGGCCAACGGCATCGAACGGACACCGGACGGCCGTGCCCTCCTGGTCGTGAACACCGTCGCCGACGGCGGCACACTGATGCGGATCGACCCGCGTGACGGCGCCGCACGTGCGGTCGATCTCGGCGGGCTCAAGATCCCCTTCGGCGACGGGCTGCTGCTCCTGGGGCGCACGCTCTACATCGTGCAGCAGCAGCTCAACCAGATCGACGTGGTGCGGCTGAACGGGTCGGGCAGCGCGGGAGTCGCAGTCGCGCGGATCACCGACCCGCAGCGGTTCCGGATCCCGACCACGGCGGCGGCGTGGGGCGACCGGATCTATCTGCCCAACGCCCGCTTCGACGTGGAGCCCGCCCCGGACGTCGAGTACGACGTCGTGGCGGTCGATCGGGTGTGACGCGAGGGGGGCGGCGCCGAACCGGCACCGCCCCCCTCCGCACGCTTCTGCTCCGGTGGGTCCCTCCCGGCTCAGTCCTCGGACGAGTCGGGGGTGCCGCCGCCCCCGGCCTCGGAGTCCGGCTGATCCGGCCCCGTCTCCGGCCCCGCGTCCGCGCCCGCGTTCTGTCCCGTCTCGGAGCCCGCCTTGGGCGGCTTGGGCGGCTTCGCCCGCCCGCTGGTGGGGTTCGCGCCGCGCCCGCCGGGCGCAGGGGGAGTGTCCCGCAGATAGGAACCGTCACCGATGTCGGTGGCGTGCCCCGGCCCCGTCCCGGGTCCGCCGTCGCGCCGCCGCAGATACCGCTCGAACTCACGGGCGATGGCCTCACCCGACGCCTCCGGAAGCTCAGCGGTGTCCCGCGCCTCCTCCAGCGTCTGGACGTACTCCGCCACCTCGCTGTCCTCGGAGGCCAGTTGATCGACCCCGAGCTGCCAGGCCCGGGCGTCCTCGGGCAGTTCGCCCAGCGGGATCCGCAGATCGATCAGGTCTTCCAGCCGGTTGAGAAGCGCCAGCGTGGCCTTGGGGTTCGGCGGCTGCGACACATAGTGGGGCACCGCCGCCCACAGGCTCACCGCCGGGACGCCCGCATGCGTGCACGCCTCCTGGAGGATGCCGACGATGCCGGTCGGGCCTTCGTAGCGCGTCTCCTCCAGGTCCATCGTCCGCGCCAGGTCGGGATCGGAGGTGACACCGCTGACGGGCACCGGGCGGGTGTGCGGGGTGTCGCCGAGCAGCGCGCCCAGGATCACCACCATCTCCACGCCCAGCTCATGGGCGAAGCCCAGGATCTCGTTGCAGAACGAACGCCAGCGCATCGACGGCTCGATGCCGCGCACCAGGACCAGGTCGCGGGGCTTCTCGCCGCCGACCCTGACCACGGAGAGCCGGGTCGTCGGCCAGGTGATCTTCCGTACCCCGCCGTCCAGCCAGACCGTGGGCCGGTTGACCTGGAAGTCGTAGTAGTCCTCGGCGTCGAGCGCCGCGAACACCTCGCCCTTCCACTCCCGATCCAAGTGCGCGACCGCGGTGGAGGCGGCGTCGCCGGCGTCGTTCCAGCCCTCGAACGCGGCCACCATGACCGGGTCGATCAGCTCGGGAACCCCCTCGAGCTCGATCACCCAGCGCCTCCTTCCGAAGTTCCTGCCGTACGGACCAACCTTACGGCTTTCAGGGGCCCGGCCCGCAGCCCCTGTGCACCGGCGGGTGGGTTCCTGGCCTTGATCGACTACCCATCCGCACGGGTTCGCACACGGCGCATCGCGGAGCCCGCCGCCCACACGGGGACGACGGGCTCCGCGATGCGCCGCGGTGTGGGGAATCACTCCTCCCAGAGGGTGCTCGGAGCCTCCTTCCGCACGACCGGGGCGATCTCCTCGGCGAACCGCTGGAGCGTCTCAATCTGCTCGGACGCGCCGAGGCCGAAGTTGTCCACCGAGATCGACTGCAGGTCGTGGCGGTACACCGCGTGGTAACCGAGGATCTTCTCGATGATCTGCTGCGGCGAGCCGATCAGCTGCGGCCCGCCGGCGATGGCGTCCTCGATGGTGCGGTACGGCGTGTTGTAGCCGGCCTTCCCCTCCAGATGAGGCTGGAAGCTCTGCCGCACCCGCGCCTCGTAGAGCTCCTTGTAGCGGGTGACCGCCTGCTCGGCGGTGTCCGCGACGAGCAGACCGCCCGAGCCGGCCGCCACATGCGCGCGGGCCGGGTCGTGTCCGTACTCCTCGAACTTCTCGCGGTAGTGGGCGATCAGCCGCGCGTACGCCTCACGCGGCTGGACGGCGTTCGCCGTGAACAGCGGATCACCGTGCCTGGCCGCGAGTTCGGGGGAGTTGAGACTGGTCGCCGAGCCGTGCCAGATGCGCGGGACCCCGGCGAACGGGCGCGGAAGGGTGGTCACGTCCTTCAGCGGGGGCCGGAACTCGCCCTCCCAGTCCACCCCTTCCTCGCTCCACAGCCGGCGCAGCAGCTCGTACTTCTCCTTCTGCAGGTCCCACTGGCGGTCCTCGTCGAGCCCGAACAGCGAGAAGTGACCGGCCTCCGCGCCCTTGCCGACGACGAGTTCGATCCGGCCCCGGGAGATCTGGTCGAGCGTCGCGTAGTCCTCGGCGACGCGCACCGGGTCGAGGATGGCGACGACCGTGACACCGGTGAAGAGTCTGATCCGTGAGGTACGGGCGGCCAGGGCGCCCAGAACCACGGTGGGGCTCGAGGAGAGGTACGGCCCGGCGTGCCGCTCGCCGATGGAGTACGCGTCGAAGCCCAGCCGCTCAGCGGCCTCACCGACCGCGAGGACCTGCTCGAACCGGTCGGCCGCCGGGACGAGTTCACCGGTCAGGGGATGCGGCGCATGGCTGATGATGGAGAGCACCTGAAACTTCATGCTTCAACTCTCCCCGCGGGATGTTGCGGCACTGTGGCGGCCGTATGGCATGAGTAAGGGGCGGCCTTTCAGGAGGCCGCCCCTTACACGTGCCGTGCTACTTGCCGAGCATTCCCTCGACCTTGGCGCGGATCTCGTCCGTCGCCAGACCGCGGATCGTCAGCGTCGTACGGCGGCGCAGGACGTCGTCCGCCGTCTCGGCCCACTCGTGGTCACGGGCGTAGGCGACCTGCGCCCAGATCTCCGGCGCGTCCGGGTGGACGCGCTCGGCGAGCTCCGGGTTCTCGTTCGCCATGCGAGCGATCTCGAAGGAGAGCGAACCATAGTGCGTGGCCAGGTGCTTGGCCGTGTCGGCGGCCATGCGCGGACCGGGCGCCGGGCCGTCGACCAGCAGCCGGTGCGCGACCGCGTTCGGGTTGGCTATGCCGGGCAGCGGCATCCGCTTGGGCAGTTCGGACACGGGCTCGTAGTCCTCGCCCAGCGGCCCGCCCGGCAGCGACTCCAGCTTCCGCATCACCGTACGGCCGATGTGGCGGAAGGTCGTCCACTTGCCGCCGGCCACCGACAGCATGCCGCCGCGGCCCTCGGTGACGACCGTCTCACGCTTGGCCTTGGAGGTGTCGCCGGGACCGCCCGGCAGCACCCGCAGACCGGCGAAGGAGTAGGTGATCAGATCACGGGACAGCTGCTGGTCGCGGATGGAGAACGCGGCCTCGTCCAGGATCTGCGCGGTGTCCTTCTCGGTGACGGCGACCTCGCCCGGGTCGCCCTCGTACTCCTCGTCGGTCGTACCGAGCAGCAGCATGTCCTCCCAGGGGAGGGCGAAGGTGATGCGGTACTTGTCGATCGGGGTGGCCAGCGCGGCCTTCCACGGGGAGGTCCGCTTGAGGACCAGGTGCGCCCCCTTGGAGAGACGGATGGACGGAGCCGCGTTCGGGTCCTCCATCTTGCGCAGGTGGTCGACCCACGGGCCGGTGGCGTTGAGGACGAGACGTGCGCTGACGCCGAACTCGTCACCGCTCGTACGGTCCTTGAGCTCCGCGCCGGTGACCCGGCCGCGGGTGAAGCGCAGTCCGGTGACCTCGGCGTGATTGAGGACGACGGCGCCGGCGTCGACGGCCGCGCGGACCGTCATCAGCGCCATCCTGGAGTCGTTCATCTGGTCGTCGCCGTACACGGCCACGGCCTTCAGGTTGTCCGTGCGCAGCTCCGGGACGTCCTGCGCGGCCTTGGAGGGGCTCAGCAGGTGCCCGACGCCGTCGCCGAAGGCGGACAGCGCCGAGTAGGCGAAGACGCCCGCGCCCAGCTTGGCGGCGCCGTGCGGGCCGCCCTTGTAGACGGGCAGGTAGAAGGTGAGCGGGTTGGCGAGGTGCGGTGCCACCTGGCGTGACACCGCACGCCGCTCGAAGTGGTTCTCCGCCACCAGCTTCACCGCGCCGGTCTGCAGATAGCGCAGACCGCCGTGGAGCAGCTTGGAGGAGGCGGAGGAGGTGGCGCCGGCGAAGTCACCGGCGTCCACCAGGGCCACCCGCAGCCCGGACTGGGCGGCGTGCCAGGCGGTGGAGATGCCGAGGATGCCGCCGCCGATCACCAGGAGGTCGTACGTCGCCTTGGAAAGCTGCTCCCGGGTCTCGGCGCGGCTCGGCAGGGAACCGGCAGCCGGGTGCGTCCCGAGGGCGGGGACGCTCTGCAGGGTGGTCATGTCGCTTACTCCTCGTCAGTTCTCTTCTTCGAGCCAGCCCATGGAGCGTTCGACCGCCTTCAGCCAGCTCTTGTACTCGCTGTCGCGCTTGTCGGCGTCCATGCGGGGGGTCCACTCGGCGGCCCTGCGCCAGTTGGCGCGCAGTGCGTCGGTGTCGGGCCAGAAGCCGACGGCCAGGCCGGCGGCGTAGGCGGCGCCGAGGCAGGTCGTCTCGGCGACCATCGGGCGCACCACCGGCGCGTCCAGGAAGTCCGAGAGGGTCTGCATCAGCAGGTTGTTGGAGGTCATGCCGCCGTCGACCTTGAGCGCGGTCAGTTCGACGCCGGAGTCCTTGGTCATGGCGTCGGTGATCTCGCGGGTCTGCCAGGCGGTGGCCTCGAGAACGGCGCGCGCGATGTGCGCCTTGGTGACGTACCGGGTCAGGCCGGCGATCACACCGCGGGCGTCGGAGCGCCAGTACGGGGCGAACAGTCCGGAGAAGGCCGGCACGAAGTAGGCGCCGCCGTTGTCCTCGACCGAGGAGGCGAGGGTCTCGATCTCGGCGGCGGAGTTGATCAGGCCCATCTGGTCGCGCATCCACTGGACGAGCGAGCCGGTGACGGCGATGGAGCCTTCGAGGGCGTAGACGGGGGCCTCGTCGCCGATCTTGTAACCGACGGTGGTGATCAGGCCGCTGTAGGAGTTGATGACCTTTTCGCCGGTGTTCAGCAGCAGGAAGGTGCCGGTGCCGTAGGTCGACTTCGCCTCGCCCTCGGCGAAACACGTCTGGCCGAAGAGCGCGGCCTGCTGGTCGCCCAGTGCCGAGGCCACCGGGACACCGTCCAGGACGCCGCCCTTGACGTGGCCGTACACCTCGGCGGAGGAGCGGATCTCCGGCAGCACGGTCGCCGGGACCTGCATGGACTCCAGGATCTTGTGGTCCCACTCCATGGTGTGCAGGTTCATCAGCATGGTGCGTGAGGCGTTGGTGACGTCGGTGACGTGGTGACCGCCGTCCACACCGCCCGTCAGGTTCCAGATGACCCAGGAGTCCATGGTCCCGAAGAGGATGTCGCCGCGCTCGGCGCGCTCGCGCAGCCCCTCGACGTTGTCCAGGAGCCAGCGGACCTTCGGGCCGGCGAAGTAGGAGGCCAGCGGAAGGCCGGTCTCGCGGCGGAAGCGGTCCTGGCCGACGTTGCGGCCGAGCTCCTTGCACAGGGCATCGGTGCGGGTGTCCTGCCAGACGATGGCGTTGTGGACGGGCTCACCGGTGTTCTTGTCCCACAGCAGCGTCGTCTCGCGCTGGTTGGTGATGCCGATCGCCTTGACGTCGGCCGAGGTGATGCCGGCCTTCTCGATGGCGCTCGCCACGACCTCCTGGACGTTGGTCCAGATCTCGGCGGCGTCGTGCTCGACCCAGCCCGGCTTCGGGAAGATCTGCTCGTGCTCCTTCTGGTCGACGGAGACGATGCGTCCGTCGCGGTCGAAGACGATGCAGCGGCTGGAGGTCGTGCCCTGGTCGATCGCGGCGATGAACGGGCCGGTGCCGTGGGAGGAGGTGCTGGGGGTGTGTGCGTCGGTCACGGTTGCTCCCGGAAGTGTGGAAGAAGGACGGCTCAGGCGAACGCGATGTTGTAGATACCCGCGGCGAGGGCTCCACCGATCAACGGTCCGACGACCGGGATCCAGGCGTAGCTCCAATCGGAGCCGCCCTTGTTGGGGAGCGGCAGCAGGGCGTGCACGATACGCGGGCCCAGGTCGCGGGCCGGGTTGATCGCATAGCCGGTCGGGCCGCCCAGCGAGAGGCCGATACCGACGACCACGAAGGCGGTGATCAGGGCGCCGATCACACCGAGGCCCTTGCCGCTGTCGTTCAGACCCTGGGTGAGGACCGCGAGGACCAGCACGACCGTGCCGATTATCTCGGTGGCGAGGTTCTGCCAGACATTGCGGACCTCGGGGCCGGTCGAGAAGACGCCGAGTACGGGGCCGGCCTTGGGGGCGGCCTTCTGGTCGACCATGCCCTCCTCGTGCGGAGGCGCGGAGATGATCTCCGGGTCCGTGAGGTGGGCCTGGAACTGTCCGTAGTACGCGACCCAGACCAGAGCGGCACCGAGCATGGCGCCGAGCAGCTGGCCGGCGAAGTAGACCGGAACGTTGCTCCAGTCGCCGTCCTTGATCGCGATGCCGAGTGTGACCGCAGGGTTGAGGTGGGCGCCGGACAGTGTGCCCGTCATGTAGACGGCGGTCATGACCGCGAAGCCCCACCCGAAGGTGATGGCGAGCCAGCCGGCGTTCTGCGCCTTCGAGCGCTTGAGTACAACGGCGGCGACGACGCCACCACCGAGCAGAATGAGTACGGCGGTACCAATGATCTCGCCGATGAAGATGTCGGAGCTGGACACCCGCGACTCCTTTGTCCTTCGTCCAGGGGAAGGCGAACCCCGGGTCCCTCCGGTGGTCCGTGCCCTCAGGTGAGGGCGTTGTCCCGGCCGTTGGCGTTGCCACACTCTAACGTGTATTGCCGGTAGGTGTTCGACAATGCCGACCGATGAACGGCAGTTTTGCGCCCCGGTTAACACGGAGTCAAGGGTTCTGTGGCCGAAAGCCGATTCGTTACCGAGGGTCCCGCGCGGGGCGCGGGGAGCGCCCGGGGGCTCGTATGCCCAGGTCAGGGGCGAGTGGCCGAAAGGCCCGTGCGTCAGGGCCGGGCGGGGCGGGACCGGGGGCCCTCGGAGGCGGCCTGCGTACGGGCGGGGCCGGGCCGAGGGCCGGGCGTAAGTGTCCGGAGGTGGGGGCTCCGTAGCCGACCGGCCGCGGGAGCCCGTCAGAAGCGGCCGGCACCCAGGTCGCGGGAGACCGAACGGGCACAGTCCCGCACCGCGGCCACCAGCTCGGAGCGCAGCTCCCCGTCGTTGCACACCCGCTCCACCGCACCGGTGATGGCGACCGCGCCCACCGGCATCCGGCGGCGGTCATGGATGGGCGCCGCCACCGAGGCCACGCCCTCCCAGGTCTCCTCCACGTCCGCGGCCCAGCCGCGCGCGCGGGTCATGTCCAGGACGGCCTCGAAGTCGTGGAGGCCGGTGATCGTGCGCGGCGTGAACGTCCGGCGCTCGACCTCCAGCACCTCGCTGTGCGCCACCGGGTCGTACGCCGAGAGCACCTTGCCCAGGGCCGTCGAGTGCAGCGGCTGCATCGCGCCGACCTCCAGCACTTGACGGCTGTCGTCGGGCCGGAAGACGTGGTGGACGATCAGGACGCCGTGCTGGTGGAGGACGCCGAGGTGGACGCTCTCACCGCTGGAGCGGGCCAGGTCGTCCGTCCAGACCAGGGCGCGGGCCCGCAGCTCGTGGACGTCCAGATAACTGTTGCCCAGCCGCAGCAGCTCGGCGCCGAGCTGGTAGCGGCCCGAAGCCGCGTCCTGCTCCACGAAGCCCTCGGCCTGGAGCGTGCGCAGAATGCCGTGGGCCGTCCCCTTGGCCAGGCCCAGGGAGGACGCGATGTCGGACAGGCCGAGCCGGCGCTCGCCGCCCGCGAGCAGCCGCAGCATCGCCGCTGCCCGTTCAAGCGACTGGATGTTCTTCGCCATCGCCCGGCCTTCTCCCTTGCCGTTTGGATCCGTGGATCATGAAGTTCGACAATGCTGAACACTATCGGTCCATGCCGAACTTGTGTCACCACTGAAATTGCCCGTCAAGAGTTCGCGCAACCGCGCTCCCCGATACGGGCCCCTGCCACAGCATGCCGTCCGGCCCGTGGGACGACGTGTCCACCCCGGCGGTCCCGCGGTTACCCTGGCCCCGTGCGCCTTCCTCCGAAGACGCAAAGCCGACAGCCGTCGCACTCCAGGGAGCACAATCCATGGCCTCGTTGCCTACCCCTTCCGCTGACAGCCGGACCCGAGCCGCAGCCCTCCGTGAGGCACTCGCCACGCGTGTGGTGGTGGCCGACGGAGCCATGGGCACCATGCTCCAGGCGCAGGACCCCACCCTCGAGGACTTCCAGAACCTCGAAGGATGCAACGAGATCCTGAACGTGACCCGCCCGGACATCGTCCGCTCGGTCCACGAGGAGTACTTCGCCGTCGGCGTCGACTGTGTCGAGACCAATACCTTCGGCGCCAACTTCGCCGCGCTCAACGAGTACGACATCCCCGAGCGCAACTACGAGCTGTCCGAGGCCGGCGCCCGGATCGCCCGCGAGGTCGCCGACGAGTTCACCGCCTCCACCGGCCGGCAGCGCTGGGTCCTCGGCTCCATGGGCCCCGGTACCAAGCTCCCCACCCTCGGCCACGCCGCGTACACCACCCTGCGCGACGCCTACCAGATCAACGCCGAAGGCATGATCGCCGGTGGCGCCGACGCCCTCCTGGTGGAGACCACCCAGGACCTGCTCCAGACGAAGGCCGCCATCCTCGGTGCCCGCCGCGCCCTGGACGCCGCGGGCCTCGATCTGCCGCTGATCTGCTCCGTCACCGTCGAGACGACCGGCACGATGCTGCTCGGCTCCGAGATCGGTGCCGCGCTCACCGCGCTGGAACCGCTCGGCATCGACATGATCGGGCTGAACTGCGCCACCGGCCCCGCCGAGATGAGCGAGCACCTTCGTTACCTCGCCCGGCACTCCCGGATCCCGCTGTCCTGCATGCCCAATGCCGGCCTGCCCGTGCTCGGCAAGAACGGTGCGCACTACCCCCTGACCGCGCCCGAGCTGGCCGACGCCCAGGAGACCTTCGTCCGCGAGTACGGCCTCTCCCTGGTCGGCGGCTGTTGCGGTACGACCCCCGAGCACCTGCGCCAGGTCGTCGAGCGGGTCCGTGACCTCACCCCACCCGTCCGCGACCCGCGCCCCGAGCCGGGCGCCGCCTCGCTCTACCAGACAGTCCCCTTCCGCCAGGACACCGCCTACATGGCGATCGGCGAGCGGACGAACGCCAACGGCTCGAAGAAGTTCCGCGAGGCGATGCTGGAGGGCCGCTGGGACGACTGTGTCGAGATGGCGCGCGACCAGATCCGTGAGGGCGCGCACATGCTCGACCTGTGCGTGGACTATGTCGGCCGGGACGGCGTGGCGGACATGGCGGAGCTGGCGGGCCGGTTCGCGACCGCCTCCACCCTGCCCATCGTGCTCGACTCCACCGAGCTGCCCGTCATCCAGGCCGGCCTGGAGAAGCTCGGCGGACGCGCGGTCATCAACTCGGTCAATTACGAGGACGGCGACGGGCCCGAGTCGCGGTTCGCGAAGGTCACCGCGCTCGCCAAGGAGCACGGCGCCGCCCTGATCGCCCTGACCATCGACGAGGAGGGCCAGGCCCGTACCGTCGAGAACAAGGTCGCCATCGCCGAGCGGATCATCGACGACCTCACCGGGAACTGGGGCATCCGCGAGTCGGACATCCTCATCGACACCCTCACCTTCACCATCTGCACCGGCCAGGAGGAGTCCCGCAAGGACGGCATCGCCACGATCGAGGCGATCCGGGAGCTGAAGCGCCGTCGCCCGGACGTCCAGACCACCCTGGGCCTGTCCAACATCTCCTTCGGCCTGAACCCGGCCGCCCGTGTCGTCCTGAACTCCGTCTTCCTCGACGAGTGCGTGAAGGCGGGCCTCGACTCGGCGATCGTGCACGCCTCGAAGATCCTGCCGATCGCCCGCCTGGACGAGGAGCAGGTCAAGGTCGCGCTCGACCTCATCTACGACCGCCGCGCCGAGGGCTACGACCCCCTCCAGAAGCTCATGGAGCTCTTCGAGGGCGTCAACATGAAGTCGATGAAGGCCGGCAAGGCGGAGGAGTTGCTCGCCCTGCCGCTGGACGAGCGTCTCAAGCGGCGGATCATCGACGGCGAGAAGAACGGCCTGGAGGCCGACCTCGACGAGGCACTCCGGACCCGCCCCGCGCTGGACATCGTGAACGAGACCCTTCTCGACGGCATGAAGGTCGTCGGCGAGCTCTTCGGCTCCGGCCAGATGCAGCTCCCCTTCGTGCTCCAGTCCGCCGAGGTGATGAAGACCGCGGTCGCCTACCTCGAACCGCACATGGAGAAGGTCGAGGGCGAGGACGGCAAGGGCACGATCGTGCTCGCCACCGTCCGCGGTGACGTCCATGACATCGGCAAGAACCTCGTCGACATCATCCTGTCCAACAACGGCTACAACGTCGTCAACCTGGGCATCAAGCAGCCTGTCTCCGCGATCCTGGAGGCCGCCGAGGAGCACCGCGCCGACGTCATCGGCATGTCGGGACTCCTCGTCAAGTCCACCGTGATCATGAAGGAGAACCTGGAGGAGCTCAACCAGCGCAAGCTGGCCGCCGACTACCCGGTGATCCTCGGTGGCGCCGCGCTGACCAGGGCGTACGTCGAGCAGGACCTGCACGAGATCTACGAGGGCGAGGTCCGCTACGCCCGCGACGCCTTCGAGGGCCTGCGCCTCATGGACGCCCTCATCGCCGTCAAGCGCGGCGTCCCCGGAGCTGCGCTCCCCGAGCTGAAGCAGCGCCGTGTGCGGGCCACCACCGCCGTGGAGGTCACCGAGCCCGAGGAAGGCGGCCGCTCCGACGTCTCCACCGACAACGCGGTGCCTGAGCCTCCGTTCTGGGGCACCCGCGTCATCAAGGGCATTCAGCTCAAGGAGTACGCGAGCTGGCTCGACGAGGGCGCCCTGTTCAAGGGCCAGTGGGGACTCAAGCAGGCCCGCACCGGCGAGGGCCCCAGCTACGAGGAGCTCGTCGAGACCGAGGGCCGGCCCCGGCTGCGCGGCTGGCTCGACCAGCTCCACACCCAGAACATGCTGGAGGCAGCGGTCGTCTACGGCTACTTCCCCTGTGTGTCCAAGGGCGACGACCTGATCATCCTGGGCGAGGACGGTGCCGAGCGCACCCGCTTCACCTTCCCGCGCCAGCGCCGGGGCCGCCGCCTCTGCCTCGCCGACTTCTTCCGCCCGGAGGAGTCCGGCGAGACCGATGTCGTCGGACTGCAGGTCGTCACCGTCGGCTCCCGCATCGGCGAGGCCACGGCCAAGCTCTTCGAGGCCGACTCCTACCGCGACTACCTGGAGCTGCACGGCCTGTCCGTGCAGCTGGCCGAGGCGCTCGCCGAATACTGGCACGCGCGCGTCCGCGCCGAGCTCGGCTTCGCCGGCGAGGACCCCGCCGACGTCGAGGACATGTTCGCCCTCAAGTACCGGGGCGCGCGCTTCTCCCTCGGCTACGGCGCCTGCCCGGACCTGGAGGACCGCGCCAAGATCGCGGAGCTGCTCCAGCCCGAGCGGATCGGTGTGCACCTCTCCGAGGAGTTCCAGCTGCACCCGGAGCAGTCCACCGACGCGATCGTCATCCACCACCCCGAGGCGAAGTACTTCAACGCCCGGTAGACCGCGATACCCCGCCCGTGGGAGCCGGTCGGACCGTCCCGTACGTCCGCCGGGGCGCCCGAGCGGGCGACAGTACGACGGGCCGGGGGAAACAACAGCGCGCCCCGGAGCATCGAGACGTACACTGGTCGGTCCAGTGCAGGCCGGCAGCCTTCCCCAGCTGGGAGGGCGGCCGGCCTTCTCGTCCCTCATGGAGGTGTGCCGGATGACCAGTACGGTCCCCGCGTCCCTGACCCGTACGGCGGAAGGATCGGCCCTTCAGGCCGTCTTCCTCGACATGGACGGCACCCTGGTCGACACCGAGGGATTCTGGTGGGACGCGGAGGTCGAGGCGTTCGGCGCCCTGGGCCACCGGCTCGACGAGGCCTGGCGCGACGTGGTCGTCGGCGGCCCGATGAGCCGCAGCGCCGGCTATCTCATCAAGGCCACCGGCGCCGACATCACCCTCGCCGAGCTCACCGTCCTGCTGAACGAGAAGTTCGTGGAGCGCATCGACCGGGGAGTGCCGCTGATGCCCGGGGCCGAGCGCCTGCTCACCGAGCTCGCCGCGCACAACATCCCCACCGCCCTGGTGTCCGCCTCGCACCGGCACGTCATCGACCGCGTACTGGCTTCGCTCGGCCGTGACCGCTTCACCCTCACCGTGGCGGGGGACGAGGTGGGGCGCACCAAGCCGCACCCGGAGCCGTACCTCCTCGCCGCCCGCGGCCTCGGCGCAGACCCTGCCCGCTGCGCGGTGATCGAGGACACGGCGACCGGCGTGGCCTCCGCCGAGGCCGCGGGCTGCCGGGTCGTCGCCGTGCCATCGGTCGCGCCCATCGCCCCTTCCGACGGGCGGGTCGTCGTGCGGTCCCTCGAAGAAGTCGATCTCCGCTTTCTTCGGACGCTGATCACACGAATGAACTGAACCGCGCACCCAGCGTGCGTTCCGGGGAATGCCCGGGAAAATGACCGGGCCCCTCACCGAAAGGCGGACCGAGTGACCTTCGTCACCCAGTGTGGCGCCCGGGAGGTGGCCCGGTAGGGCGTCATGTCCGGATCAAGCCACTTCAGGCAGGCCCATGTGTCCCGGTTCATGGAGTGGTGTACGAATCATTCCCTCGCATGATCATCGATCCCCGTGCATTACCGATCACTGTGCGATTACTCCCCAACTCTGCCCGAGTCCTGCTTTCCTGGCGCCGCCCACTAATCTTTCGCGAGTACTTCGCCGCACCATCCGCGTGCCCCGGTGTCAACCAAGTCACCGCGAACACAGGACCGATCGCACTGTTTCCCGGCCCGATCGCCCCGCCCCGACCGGGCGGCCGCGGCGGAGTGTCCATGACACCGCTGTATCTCAGTGCCGGATGAGGGAGAACGTCCAGGATGAACCGCAAGACTTTGGTGCTGCCGGCCGTGGTCGGCCTGCTCGCGCCCGTGCTCGTCGCCTGTGGCGCCTCGGAAGGCGGGTCCGGCGGTGGCAACGCCATAGTCGTCGGCACCACGGACCAGTTCGTCGCGACCAAGGAAGCCCCCGCGCCCTTCGACCCGGCCTTCGCCTACGACACCGGCGCCTGGAACGTCCTGAGGCAGACCGTGCAGACGCTGATGCACGTGCCCCGCGGCGGCGGCCTGCCCGTCCCGGACGCCGCGGAGAAGTGCGGTTTCACCGACAAGGCCAGCGAGAGCTACCGCTGCACCCTGCGCGACGGACTCACCTTCGCCGACGGCGAGGCGATCACCAGCGCGGACGTGAAGTTCTCCATCGAGCGCGTCCTGGACATCAAGTCCGACAACGGTACGGCGGCCCTGCTCGCCAACGTCGACGCCGTCGAGCCCAAGGGTGAGAAGGAGGTGGTCTTCCACCTCAAGACCCCGGACGCCACCTTCCCGTACAAGCTCTCCACCCCCGTCGCCGGCATCCTCAGCAAGGACAAGTACGACGGCAAGAAGCTCCGCGACGGCTTCGCTGTCGACGGCTCCGGCCCGTACACCGTGAAGATCGAGCACGACGGCGAGCACGCCACCAGGGCCGTCTTCACGAAGAACGCCAAGTACAAGGGCGACGTCAAGCTCCTCAACGACAGGGTGGAGCTGCGTTCCTTCGCCGACGCCGACGCCATGGGGGCGGCGCTCGAGGCGCGCAAGATCGACATGATGACCCGGACCCTGTCGCCGGAGCAGATCAAGAGCTTCACGGAGAAGCCCAAGGAAGGCATCGAGCTCACCGAGGTGCCCGGCCTGGAGATCCGCTACCTCGGCTTCAACACCCAGGCCCCCTCGGTCAAGGACAAGGCCGTCCGCCAGGCGATGGCCGCCGTCATCGACCGTGGCCGGATCCTCGCCGGCGTCTACGGCTCCACCGCGCAGCCGCTGTACTCGCTGATCCCCTCCAGCATCGCCACGCACACCAACTCGTTCTTCAACAAGTACGGCGAGCCGAACCCGAAGAAGGCCGCCTCCATCCTCCGTGGCGCGGACATCACCACCCCGGTGAAGCTGACCCTGAACTACACCACCGACCACTACGGCCCGGGCACGGCCAAGGAGTTCGAGGCGCTGCGCGACCAGCTCAACGCCACCCAGCTCTTCGACGTCACCGTCCAGGGCACCGAGTGGGCCAAGTTCCGCCCCGCCCAGAAGCGCGGTGACTACGCCGTCTACGGCCTCGGCTGGTTCCCCGACTTCCCGGACCCGGACAACTACATCGCGCCGTTCCTCGACGCGGACAACTTCCTCAACACGCCCTACGCCAACAAGGCCGTCCGCGACCAGCTGATCCCGCTGTCGCGACGCGAGGCCGACCGCAGCAGGGCGGCCGCCACCTTCGAGCAGATGCAGGACATCGTCGCCGGCGACGTCCCGGTTCTGCCGCTGTGGCAGGGCAAGCAGTACGTCGCCGCGCGCGATGACGTGACCGGCGTCGAATGGGCGCTGAACACCTCGTCGGACCTGCAGCTCTGGGAGCTCGGCCGCGGCACCGCCTGACCCCTTCGTCACCCCGGCCGCGCGCTCCCGCGTGGCCGGTTGAAAGAGATCACGAGGCAAGGTTCTGTGAAGGCACATAACAAGTGGCTGACGGCTCCGCTCGCCGCGGGGCTGTCCGCCGCGCTGCTCAGCGGCTGCGGTACGGACAAGGGCCCGGGCCAGGGCGCGAACGGGTCCGTGGTCGTCGGCATGTCGGACGAGGTCCTGGCGACGGACCCGGCCGCGGGCTACGACCCCGGCTCCTGGCTGCTGTTCAACAATGTCTTCCAGTCCCTTCTCAGCTTCCCCAAGGGCGCCTCGTCGCCCGAGCCCGAAGCCGCTGAGAAGTGCGAATTCGCCAAGGGCGGCAGCACCGTCTACCGCTGCACCCTGCGGGACGGCCTGAAGTTCACCAACGGGAACCAGTTGACCTCGAAGGACGTGAAGTACTCCTTCGAGCGTGCCCTGAAGATCGACAACCCGTCCGGCCCGGCGCCCCTGCTGGCGACGATCGCCAAGATCGACACGCCGGACGACCGGACGGTCGTCTTCACGCTCAAGGTCCCCGACGCGACCTTCCCCAGCAAGATCGCCTCCGGTGCGGGGTCCATCGTCGACCACCGCGAGTACACCGAGGACGGGCTGCGCACCGACGGCAAGGCCGTCGGCTCGGGCCCGTACAAGCTGGAGTCCTTCGACGACGGCCAGGCCGTCTTCTCGGTCAACCCGGAGTACCGGGGCACCGCCAAGCCGAAGAACGGCGGAGTCACCCTCAAGTTCTTCCGCGGTGACCGCGAGGCGCTCTCCGAAGCGCTCGGCAAGGGCGACGTCGACGTGGCCTACCGTGGCCTCGCCTCCGAGGACATCGCCGCGCTCGAGCAGTCCGCGACGCCCGACGCCCTGGGCAGCGAGGTCCTCGAGGGCTCCAGCGCCGAGGTCCAGCACCTGGTCTTCAACGTGAACGATCCGGTCACGGGCAAGCTCGGCGTCCGCAAGGCCATCGCGCACCTCGTCGACCGCGACGCCCTCGTCCGGGACGTCTACCGCTCGACGGCCAGCCCGCTCTACTCGATCGTCCCGGCCGGCATCATCGGCCACAACACGGCCTTCTTCGACGCCTATGGCGGCCGCCCGGACGTCGCCAAGGCGCGCAAGGCGCTGCGCTCCGCCGGCGTCAACGGCAAGGTCAAGATCACCCTCTGGTCCACGCCGAGCCGCTACGGCCCCTCCACCGACCAGGAGTTGAAGGCGATAGCCGCGCAGCTCAACAAGAGCGGGCTGTTCGAGGCGACGATGAAGTCGGTCCCGATCGACCAGTACGAGAAGGACATCGAGGCCGGGAAGTACGGCGTCTACGTGAAGGGATGGGTCCCCGACTACCCGGACCCGGACAACTTCACGGCGCCGTTCTTCGGCGAGGGCAACGTCCTCGGCAACAACTACAAGAACGAGAAGATCACCGGGACGCTCATCCCGAGGACCTCGGCGGCGACCGACCGCCAGGCGACCGAGAAGGACTTCGCGGAGCTCCAGGACCTGGTGGCCAAGGACGTCCCGGTCATCCCGCTCTGGCAGGGCAAGCAGTACGCGGTGGCCCACGACGACATCACCGGTCTGGAGTGGACGCTGGACGCCTCGACGGTCTTCCGCTTCTGGGAGATCAAGAAGGACTAGGCCGGTCGGGCAGCAGTGTGCCCCTGGGACCGCCGGTCCCAGGGGCACACGCACGTCACGAGGCGGTGGATCGAGCGCCGGGGAGCCGCCGCACGTCCGCCGTCACACTGCCGTCCTGAGGGCCGCGGCCGCCGTTCTGCCGGTGTTCCACGGCGCCGGCGACACCCGGGCCGCGCCGGGTGTGCGTGTCCGGCTACTGGGCGCCTGGGCGCACCAGACCGCTCTCATAGGCGTACACGGCGGCCTGCACCCGGTCGCGCAGACCCAGCTTCGTCAGTACATGGCCCACATGCGTCTTGACGGTCGTCTCGCTGACGAACAGGTCCGCCGCGATCTCCGCGTTGGACAGGCCCCGCGCCACCAGCTTGAGCACCTCCACCTCACGCTCGGTCAGCGTGTTCAGCGCGCCCGGCACCGGCTCCTCGCCGGACGGCAGGTGGTCCGCGTACTTGTCGAGCAGCCGCCGCGTGATGCTGGGAGCCAGCATCGCCTCGCCACCGGCGACCACCCGGATCGCCTGCACCAGCTCATTGGCGGGCGCGTCCTTCAGCAGAAAGCCGCTCGCCCCGGCGCGCAGCGCCTCCACCACGTACTCGTCGAGGTCGAACGTGGTCAGCACCAGCACCTTCGCGGGCCCGTCGCGGCCCGGCCCGGTGATCTGCCGGGTCGCCTCGACCCCGTCCATCCGCGGCATCCGGATGTCCATCAGCACCACGTCGGGCTGCAGCGCCCGAACCTGGTCGAGGGCCTGGAGGCCGTCCCCGGCCTCGCCGACGACCGCGATGTCCTGCTCGGCCTCCAGAATCATCCGGAAGCCGGTGCGCAGCAGGGGCTGGTCGTCGACCAATAGGACGCGGATCGCCACGGGTTCTCCTTCGCTAGACGCGCCCATTCTGCCCTGGCACCCCTCGCCGGACTCCGCCGGGCACACCGCTCACCGCGCCGCCGCCGACGTGGTTCGCGTCACTCCCCGTCGTGGTCCTCCCGAACAGGGACGTCCGTTGCGGCAGGGGCGGCCGGATCCACCGAAGCGGCCGCGGGCTGCGCCGCCGCGACCTGTGCCGGGACCTCCTCCGGCGCCGGGCCCTGTGCCGGGACCTGTGCCGCCCCGGGCATCCCGATGCTCAGCGGATACACCGGGGGAGTCCCGCCGAACTCCGGACACAGGGCCTGGTGGTCGCACCACCCGCACAGCTTCGTCGGACGCGGCCGCCAGTCGCCCGTCTGCGTCGCCTCCTTGATCGCCTCCCACAGCGCCAGCAGCTTCCGCTCCACCCGCTGCAGATCCGCCTCCACCGGGTCGTACGTCAGGACGTCACCGCTGCCCAGGTAGACCAGCTGCAACCGGCGCGGAAGGACCCCCTTCAGCCGTCGGACCACCAGCGCGTAGAACGTCATCTGGAACAGCGCGCCCTCGCTGTACTCCGGCCGCGGAGCCTTGCCCGTCTTGTAGTCGACGATCCGCACCTCGCCCGTCGGCGCCACGTCGATGCGGTCGATCACGCCCCGCAGCCGGAGCCCCGACTCCAGCTCGGTCTCCACGAACAGCTCCCGCTCGGCCGGCTCCAGGCGCGTCGGATCCTCCAGCGTGAACCACCGCTCGACCAGTCGTTCCGCCTCGCCCAGCCAGCGCCGCAGCCCCTCACCCTCCGCGTCCGCCTCGAACAGGTCCCCGAGCTCCGGCTTCGACTCCAGGAGCCGGTCCCACTGCGCCGGGATCAACGCCTTCGCCCGAGGCGCCGTCCGCTCCACCGCCGGATCGTCGAAGAGCCGCTCCAGCACGGCATGGACCAGCGTGCCGCGGGTAGCCGCCTCACTCGGCTTCTCCGGCAGTTTGTCGATCACCCGGAACCGGTACAGCAGAGGACACTGCATGAAATCGTTCGCCCGCGAGGGCGACAACGACGTGGGCTGCCGGGCGTCCGACGGCGGCTGCTGGCTGGTACTCATGACGCAGACCCTACGACCCGCCACTGACAGCGAGCGGAATACCATCGACTCCAGACCCTCACGCACTGCATGATCGAGCCAGTAACCCGGTGACTTCCGGCGAGATGGTGATGAAACGCACAGCACGCGGTCGGTCTCCCGGAGCAGGCGCAGGCAACGAAGGGAACCCGTGAAAAAGGACGACGAGAGCGGCGACGAGAGCACGAGGCCGCGGTCCGACACGGCGCAACCGAACCCCGGCAGCGGCACCCCCCGGCGGTCCCGGGAGGCCGGAGGCGGCATCCTCATGGGCCGCCCGTTCGGAGTGCCCGTCTACGTCGCCCCCAGCTGGTTCCTGGTCGCCGCCCTCATCACCTGGGTGTTCGGCGGCCAGCTCGACCGTGTCCTGCCCGAGCTGGGCAACCTGCGCTATCTCGTCTCGCTCTTCTTCGCGGTGGCCTTCTACGCCTCCGTACTCGTCCACGAACTGGCCCACACCATCGCCGCCCTGCGCTTCAAACTGCCGGTGCGCCGCATCCAGCTCCAGTTCTTCGGCGGCGTCTCCGAGATCGAGAAGGAGTCCGAGACCCCCGGCTGCGAGTTCGTCCTCGCCTTCGTCGGGCCCCTGCTCTCCCTCGTCCTCGCGGGCGTCTTCTACCTGGGCATGGCCGCCGTGGAGCCGGGCACCGTCCCCGGCGTCCTGCTCGCCGGCCTGATGATCTCCAACCTGATCGTCGCCGTCTTCAACCTCCTCCCCGGCCTGCCCCTGGACGGCGGCCGGATGCTCCGCGCCCTGGTCTGGAAGATCACCGGCAAGCCGATGAGCGGCACCGTCGCCGCCGCCTGGGTCGGCCGGGCCCTGGCCGTGAGCGTCCTGATCGGCCTGCCCCTGCTCACCCACACCGGCGCCCTCGGCAACGCCACCGAGGAGATCAGCGGAATGGACACGGTGATGGACGCGCTCCTCGCCGCCATCCTCGCCGCCATCATCTGGACCGGCGCCGGCAACAGCCTGCGCATGGCGCGGCTGCGCGAACACCTCCCCGAACTGCGCGCCCGCACCCTCACCCGGCGCGCCGTCCCCGTCGAGTCCGCGACTCCGCTCTCCGAGGCCCTGCGCCGCGCCAACGAAGCGGGCGCCCGCGCCCTCGTCGTCGTCGACGGCCAGGGCACCCCGACCGGCCTCGTCCGCGAGACCGCCATCGTGGGCGTCCCCCAGCACCGCCGCCCCTGGGTCGCCGTCAGCGGCCTCGCCCAGGACCTCACAGACGACATGCGCATTCCGGCCGAACTGGCCGGCGAGCCCCTCCTCGACCGGCTGCGCGCCCATCCCGCCACCGAGTACCTCGTCGTCGAGGAGACCGGCGAGATCTACGGCGTCCTGTCCACCATGGACGTCGAGCGGGCCTTCGTCAGGGCCATGGCACGACCCACCGCATAGCTGCCGGTAGGCTGGTCACATGTCCGAACCGACCGGTGCCGCCCGCCGTCGCGGGCCCTTCAAGGTCGGGGACCAGGTCCAGCTCACCGACCCCAAGGGACGCCACTACACGTTCACGCTCGAGGCCGGGAAGAATTTTCACACCCACAAGGGTTCCTTCCCCCACGACGAGCTGATCGGCGCTCCCGAGGGCAGTGTTGTCCGTACCACGGGGAACGTCGCGTACCTCGCGCTGCGCCCCCTGCTCCCCGACTACGTCCTGTCCATGCCCCGCGGCGCCGCCGTGGTCTACCCCAAGGACGCGGGGCAGATCCTGGCCTTCGCCGACATCTTCCCCGGCGCCCGCGTCGTGGAGGCCGGGGTGGGTTCCGGCTCGCTCAGCAGCTTCCTGCTCCGTGCCATCGGAGACGAGGGCATGCTGCACTCCTACGAGCGCCGCGAGGACTTCGCCGAGATCGCCAAGGGCAATGTCGAGCGCTACTTCGGTGGCCCGCACCCCGCCTGGCAGCTCACCGTCGGCGACCTCCAGGACAACCTGTCCGACACCGACGTCGACCGCGTCATCCTGGACATGCTGGCGCCCTGGGAGTGCCTGGAGGCCGTCTCCAAGGCACTCGTGCCCGGCGGCATCCTCTGCTGCTACGTGGCGACCACCACCCAGCTCGCGCGGACCGTGGAGTCCATCCGCGAGTTCGGCTGCTACGCGGAGCCCCAGCCGTGGGAGTCGATGATCCGCAACTGGCACGTCGAGGGCCTGGCCGTCCGCCCCGACCACCGGATGATCGGACATACCGGCTTCCTGGTCACCGCCCGGCGCCTCGCGGACGGCGTGGAGCCCCCGATGCGCCGTCGCCGCCCCGCCAAGGGCGCCTACGGCGAGGACTACGAAGGCCCCAACAAGGGCTGACGCCTCCCTAACGCACCGGTGCCGGGGGGGGGGGGGGGGGGGGGGGGGGGGGGGGGGGGGGGGGGGAGGGTGGGGGGGGGGGGGGGGGGGGGGGGGGGGGGGGGGGGGGGGGGGGGGGGGGGGGGGGGGGGGGGGGGGGGGGGGGGGGGGGGGGGGGGGGGG
>NZ_JBVIPQ010000010.1:241047-289221 GCF_055577795.1 Streptomyces sp. NPDC033174 | reverse complement strand
CCGACTCTATCAGACTCTTTCGTGTCCGATTCCCCGTCGGAGCGGGGTTCGATTTGCTTTCCAGTTCCTCGCTTTCGCGATTCCCTTTCCGGCGGGTCAGACTCTAGCAGGACTTTTCCGTCTCCCTGACCACCACCCTGCAGACGCGCAGAGGTGTAGACCAGGAGTGGTTTAGACCAGTTAGAATCTCGACTCAATCGGTGCTGCCGACCTACGACTCAACGCCGCGTTGGGGCCAGGCAGGACTACGACAGTACATCCCACCGTCAGTAGAGGCAAATCGCTTCCGGTAGTCCCTAGGCCGCCAACTGGTGCTTCCCGTGCGGAACTAGGACTTCTTATGACTTACCCTTCTGATCAGTACGCCGTCCGGGACAGGTAGTGACGGCGACACAATCTCCGCCCCTGGGAGGCTTCCCATGACAACCGTGACGTCGCCACTTGCTGGACGCGCCATCGGTCTTGCCGCTGTACCCGACCCGGTCTTCTCCGGTGCCATGGTCGGGCCCGGTACCGCCATCGATCCCGTACGTGAGCCGTCGGAGGCGGTCTCGCCCGTCGACGGCGTCATTGTTTCTCTGCACCCGCACGCGTTCGTCGTCGTGGACGGTGACGGGCACGGGGTCCTCACCCACCTCGGTATCGACACCGTTCAGCTCAATGGCGAGGGCTTCGAGCTGCTCGTCGGCAAGGGGGACACGGTCACGCGCGGACAGGGCGTCGTGCGCTGGAACCCCGCCGCGGTCGAGGCCGCGGGCAAGTCCGCGATCTGCCCCGTCGTCGCGCTCGAGGCCACGGCGGGCTCTCTCTCCGATGTCGTCGACGAGGGCGATGTGAAGGCCGGGGACTCGCTCTTCAGCTGGCAGTAGGCCGGCGTCGTCCCCGTGACGACCGCGAGCCGGACATTCCACGCGGCGGCTGGGGCCGCCGCTCAATCGGAGACGGGTGAGATGGAGACAACGCTGCGAGGCGTCGGTGTGAGCCACGGTGTGGCGATCGGCGAGGTCCGGCACATGGGCACGGCGGTCCTGGAGCCGCCGGCGAAGCAGATTCCGGCGGAGGAGGCTGAGCGCGAACAGGGGCGCGCTCGCCAGGCCGTCGAAGCTGTCGCCGCCGATCTGATCGCGCGAGGCAATCTGGCGGGGGGCGAGGCGCAGGCAGTGCTCGAGGCCCAGGCGATGATCGCTCAGGACCCGGAGCTGATCGCCGACGTCGATCGCCGCATCGCGGTCGGCAGCACGGCGGAGCGCGGTATCTACGACGCGTTCTCGCACTACCGGGAGCTGCTGGCGGGTGCGGGCGAGTACATGGCCGGGCGGGTCGCCGACCTGGACGACGTGCGGAACCGTATCGTCGCGCGGCTGCTCGGTGTGCCGATGCCGGGTGTGCCGGACAGTGACGAGCCGTACGTACTGATCGCGCGGGATCTTGCGCCCGCCGACACGGCTCTGCTCGACCCGGCGCTCGTCCTGGGTTTCGTGACCGAGGAGGGCGGGCCGACCAGCCACAGCGCGATTCTCGCGCGGGCGCTGGGTGTGCCGGCCGTGGTGGCGCTGCCGGGGGCGGGTGAGCTGGCCGAGGGCACGCTCATCGCGGTCGACGGGAGCACCGGCGAGATCTTCGTCGAGCCGAGTGCCGAGAAGCGCGCGGAGCTCGAGGAGGCGGCTGCCGCGCGCAAGGCCGCGCTGGCCGCGTCCAGTGGTCCCGGTGCCACCTCGGACGGGCACAAGGTGCCGCTGCTGGCGAACGTCGGCGGGCCGGGCGACGTGCCGGCCGCCGTGGACGCCGGGGCCGAGGGTGTCGGTCTGTTCCGTACGGAGTTCCTGTTCCTGGACGACAGCAAGCAGGCGCCGTCCGAGGAGAAGCAGGTCGAGGCGTACCGCAAGGTGCTGGAGGCGTTCCCCGAGGGGCGCGTGGTGGTGCGGGTGCTCGACGCGGGCGCCGACAAGCCACTCGACTTCCTGACTCCGGCCGACGAGCCGAACCCGGCGCTGGGTGTGCGGGGTCTGCGGACGCTGCTGGATCACCCGGAGGTGCTGCGGACGCAGCTGACCGCGCTGGCGAAGGCAGTCGAAGGACTGCCGGTGTACCTGGAGGTCATGGCCCCCATGGTGGCCGACCGTACGGATGCGAAGGCGTTCGCCGACGCGTGCCGTGCGGCGGGGCTGAACGCGAAGTTCGGCGCGATGGTGGAGATTCCGTCCGCCGCGCTGCGGGCGCGTTCGATCCTGCAGGAGGTCGAGTTCCTTTCTTTGGGCACCAATGACCTCGCTCAGTACACCTTCGCCGCTGACCGGCAGGTCGGTGCGGTGTCGCGACTGCAGGATCCGTGGCAGCCGGCGCTGCTGGACCTGGTCGCGATGTCGGCCGAGTCCGCCAAGGCCGAGGGCAAGAGCTGCGGTGTGTGTGGAGAGGCGGCGTCGGACCCGCTACTGGCCTGTGTGCTCACGGGTCTGGGTGTGACCAGCCTGTCCATGGGCGCGGCGTCGATTCCGTATGTGCGGGCGACGCTGGCCAAGCACACGCTGGCCCAGTGCGAGCGTGCGGCGGCCGCCGCGCGCGCCGCTGATTCCGCCGAGGAGGCCCGTGTGGCCGCGCAGGCGGTGCTGTCCGGGGAGTGATCCGGGCTGTTGGGTTCTGAGGGGGCTTCCCGCCGGTCGCGGCGGGGAGCCCCTTCTTCTTGTTCTCGCCTTCTCGTCCGGAGGGCTCAGTGGTGGCTCGGCCAGTCGTCGGTGGGAAGCGGGAAGCCCGCGCGGTATTCCACGCCCGGTTCCGGGGAGACGGGTTCGCCGGTGTCGGCGTCGGTGCAGTAGGCGCTGAACACCTCGGCCTCGGTGAGGGGGTGGAGCGTGCCCTGGCGCAGGCGCCAGCCGTGGAGCCGGTCCGGGGTGTCGGGAGCGGTGGTGCGCAGGACGACTCCGCCCGGGCTGTCGAGTGCGATGCCGGCGGCGAGGACGGTGACGAATTCGGCGCCTTCGGTCGCGTCGAGGTGGGTGGGGGTGTCGGGCTCGCGGGTGGCGTGCAGAGCCGCCATGAGGGGTTCGTCGGTCGAGGGGACGCTGCAGACGAGGTGGTGGGTGCCCGGTCCCGCTGCCTCGAGGAGGGTCATCAGGACGTGGGAGGCACGGTCGAAGGCGGCTCTTCCGACGTCCTGGCCGCAGTCGGCGCACTCCCCCAGGTCGGCCAGGAGCATGGTGGCGTATTCCCAGGTGGCTTGGCGGACGGCGGTCGTGATGAGGGTGGGCAGCAGGGTGTCCATGGGCTGCCCGGTGTAGGGGACGCGCGCGCCGGTCGCGGCGATCTCGGCGATGTAGCGGCTGCGGCTCGCGGCGCTGTCGGGGTCGAGTCCGGTGTCGTCGCAGTACGCCGCGTACTCCTCGGGATCGAAGAGGGCGACGGTGGTGTGGCCGCCCTGCGAGGCGAGTGCGCGCAGCAGGCCTTCCACTTGGCGGAGGTACGCCGGGTGGTCGTCGAAGGCGAAGGAGCGGTAGTGGCGCATGGCCGCGAAGTCCTCCGCGTCGGCGAGGAGGCCGACGGTGCTGGGCACTTCGCGGCGCAGTGCGCGTCGCATGGATGTGGTCGTGCTGGTGTGCGCCATGAATCCCCCTGTGCGCTGTCGATCAGTGCTCACTCACCGTAACCGGGGGCACTGACAGTGACGTCCGGAGGAGGCGTTTGCCCGTGAGGCGGTGCTGGGTCGCGCAGGTGGCCACGAGGCCCGCGCCGAGGACGGGCCAGGCCAGGGGCCCTGCGGCGATGACGGCGGAGAGCAGAAGTGGGCCCGCGCTGCGCTGGACGGCGACGGCGAGGCCGTGGACGCCGAGGTAGGCCCCCTGGGCGTCGTCCGCGGAGAGGGCGACGGAGAGTTCCCAGGACGCGGTGGCGTGGATCATCTCGGCGAACGTGAGGAACACGGCCGCGGCGACGAGCATGGCGACGGCGAACCAGCGGCCGCCGGAGGCGGAAGCAGCGAGAGCGAGCGTGCCCGCGGCGAGGAGGCCGGCCAGCGGGACGAGCAGGGTGCGGGCTGCCTTCGTGGTGGAGCCGAAGCGGGTGAGCGGCACCTGGAGCGCCACGACGAGCACGCTGTTGAGGACCAGGAGCAGGGGCGCGAGTCCGACGGGGGCGTCCGTGGCGTGCACGATCCACAGCGGCATGGCGACCTGGAGGATCGTGTCGTCGAGGAAGAGGGCGGTTTCGGTGGCGGTGAAGAGCAGGAAGGTGCGGTCCCGCCAGGGGTTGGAGAGCGGGGTGGAGGCTTCGGTGCGGGAGTCGGCAACGATGCGGGAGGGCGCGGGTGGCTCGCCGCAGCGGAAGGTGAGGGCGGCCATGACGAGGTAGGTGAGGGTGTTGCCGACGAGGAGCAGCTGGTAGACGGTGCTCGTGTGGACGGCGAGGGCGGCCGCGGCCGCGAGGCCGCCGACGGCCCATCCGAGGTTGCCTGCGGTGCGGTTGATGGCCTGGTAGCGGACACGGTCCTTGCCCGCCACGCGAGCGGCGTACAGCTTGGTGAGGACGTTGGCGGCGCGGTCCGGGAGGGCGCCCAGTGCCGAGTAGAGCACGAGCAGGGCGTAGACGTCCGTGGTCAGCAGGGCGAGCAGGGCGGCGGCTCGCAGGAGTTGGACGGCCATGAGCACGCGGGTGACCGGGAAGCGGTCGGCGAGACGGCCGGCCAGCGGTGCTCCGGCGATGCCGATGGCTCCGGAGACGCCTATGAGCAGGCCGATCCGTCCGACGGAGAGCCCGGTGACGTAGGTGAAGTAGAGGGCGGTGGCGGCTGCCCAGAGGCCGGTGCCCGTCTTGTCGATGAATGCGATGAGGAGCATCCGGCGTCCGTCGCGGCCGCCCGGGATGCGTGCGGATAGCGCGGCCCGGCGTTGGTGCAGGCTCACTGTCTCCCCCTTGACTTCAGTTATGTATCAGTACAGACTGGAGTACGTGGCAACACAATATGCGATCAGTGGGACGACGGCCAAGGGCATTGCCGCGTCCGTGGAGCGGGGCGTGTCCGAAGGCGGGCTCGGGCCGGGGGCCGCACTGCCTCCGGTGCGGCGGCTCGCGGACGAGCTCGGGGTGAGTCCCGGCACGGTCGCGACGGCGTACAAGGAGCTGCGGCAGCGCGGCGTGGTGGTGACCCGGGGACGCGGGGGGACGGTGGTGGCCGCGGCTCCTTCGGTCGCCTCGCGCCGGCCGCCGAAGGTCCCCGCCGGGCTGCGTGATCTCGCGGGCGGTCACCCCGATCCGGCGTTCATGCCGGAGCTGCGCCCGCCGGCAGTCGTGAGCCCGGTGTACGGGTCCCACCGCGCGTCGCCCCGGCTGGCCGGCCTGGAGGGGCTGACGCGGGCGTGGTTCGCGCGGGACGCGGTACCCGCGGAGCACGTGACGTTCGCGCACGGGGCGCTGGACTGCATCGGCCGGCTGCTCTCCACTGAGCTGCGGCCCGGTGACTCGGTGGCCGTCGAGGACCCCGGGTTCCACCATCTGCTGGATCTGATCCCCGCGCTGGGCCTGCGCATGGTCCCGGTGGCCGTGGACGACGAGGGACTACTGCCCGAGGCCCTGCGCGGCGCGCTGCGCGCCGGGGTGCGGGCCCTGGTGTGCAGTCCGCGCGGACAGAGCCCCACGGGCGCCTGCTTCTCGGAGGGCCGGCGGGACGAACTCGCGCGCGTGCTGCGCGATTTCCCGGAGGTCCTGGTGATCGAGGACGACCACAACGCCGACATCTCCGGCGCCCCGGGGTACTCCCTCGCCGCCGCCGGACCGGCCCGCTGGGCGCAGATCCGCACGGTGTCCAAGCATCTCGGAATCGATCTGCGGTGGGCCGGCCTGGCCTGCGACGCCGCCACGCTGGCGCGGCACGACGGGCGGCTGCTGCTGACCTCCGGCTGGGTCAGTCATGTCCTTCAGGAGACCGTGGCGGGCCTGCTGGCCGACGAGCGCGTGCGCGCGCTGGTGGCCTCGGCGCAGGGGGCGTACACGGAGCGGCGTGAGGCCCTGATCGGGGAGCTGGCGCGGCGCGGGATCGGCGCCCACGGGGCGAGCGGGCTGAATGTGTGGGTGCCGGTGCGGGACGAGTCGGGGGTCGTCAACGGCCTGCGCTCGCGCGGCTGGTGGGTGGCCGCCGGAGCGCGGTTCCGGATCGCGGCGCCGCCGGCCGTACGGATCACCACGGCGACGCTGGAGCCCGCGGAGGCCGCCCGGCTGGCCTCGGACTTCGCCGGGGTACTGGGCGAGTCCGAGGCCACCTACGGGGGTTAGCGGTCCGGCGGGCCGGACCGTCGGGGGCTCAGCGGCGCTTCTTCGCCAGTTCCTCGTAGAAGCGGAGCAGTTCGAGGTTGTCCACGGATCCCGGGTTGACGGCCTTCGCGAGGGCCGTGCCCTGCAGGAGGCGCTTGACCGGAACCTCGATGCGCTTGCCCGTCAGCGTGTGCGGGACGCCCGGGACCTCGATGATCTCGTCGGGGACGTGCCGGGGGGAGAGTTCGGTGCGGATGGTCTGCTTGATCCTGTCCCGCAGGGCGTCGTCCAGGGTCGCGCCCGGGACGAGATGGACGAAGAGGGGCATCCAGTAGCCGCCGTCCGGCTCTTCGAGGCCGATGACGAGGGTCTCGCGGATCTCGGGGAGCCGTTCGACGGCCTCATAAATGTCGGCGCTGCCCATACGGACGCCCTGACGGTTCAGTGTGGAGTCGGAGCGGCCGTGGATGATCACCGAGCCGTGGTCGGTGATCGTGATCCAGTCGCCGTGCCGCCAGACACCCGGGTACATCTCGAAGTAGCTCTCGCGGTAGCGGCTGCCGTCGGGGTCGTTCCAGAAGCGGATGGGCATGGACGGCATGGGGTTGGTGACCACCAGCTCCCCCACCTCGCCGACGACCGGCTTGCCCTGGGGGTCCCAGGCCTGGAGGTCCGTACCGAGACAGGCCGCCTGGAGCTCGCCGATGTGGACGGGGAGGGTGGGCACCGCCCCGGCGAAGCACGAGCACACGTCCGTGCCGCCGCTGACGGACGCCATCCAGAGGTCGGCGCCCGCGTCCGCGAACTCGTCGTGGAGCCAGCGGAAGCCGTCGGGCGGGAGCGGGGAGCCGGTGGTCGCGACGCACTTGATCCGGGAGAGGTCGAAGTCACGGGCGGGGTGGACCTCCGCCTTGCGGCAGGCCATGACGTACGCGGCGGAGGTGCCGTAGAGGGTGGCGCCCGTCCGCTCGGCGATCCGCCACTGGGCACCCGTGTCGGGGTAGCCGGGGCTGCCGTCGTACAGGACGACCGTGGTGCCGGTGAGCAGGCCGGAGACGAGGAAGTTCCACATCATCCAGCCGGTGGAGGTGAACCAGAAGAAGCGGTCCTCGGGGCCGAGGTCGCAGTGCAGTCCGAGCTGCTTGAAGTGCTCCAGGAGGATGCCGCCCTGGGACTGCACGATGGCCTTGGGCAGGCCGGTGGTGCCCGACGAGTACAGGACCCACAAGGGGTGGTCGAAAGGGACCTGCTCGAAGACCGGCTCGGTCTCGGCCGCGATCAGGTCGGACCAGGAGAGGGCGCCTTCGGGCGCTTCCGTACCGAGGAGCGGGATGTGGACGACCGCGCGGAGGGTGGGCAGCTCGGCGCGGAGCTCCGCGACGGTGTCGCGGCGGTCGTGCTCCTTGCCGCCGTAGCGGTAGCCGTCGACGGTGAACAGGACGACCGGCTCGACCTGCTGGAAGCGGTCGAGGACACTGCGGGCGCCGAAGTCGGGGGCGCACGAGGTCCAGACGGCGCCGACGGAGGCGGTGGCGAGGAAAGCGGTGACGGCCTGCGGAATGTTCGGCAGGTAGCCGCTGACCCTGTCCCCGGGGCGTACGCCGAGGGCGCGCAGCTCGGCGGCGAGGGCGCCGACCTGGTGGCGCAGCTCGGCCCAGCTGATGGGGGTCGGAACCTGCGTCTCGTCCACGTGGAGCAGTGCCGGCTCGTCGGGGCGCTCGGCGGCGGCCCGCAGGGCGTGCTCGGCGTAGTTGAGGGTCGCGCCGGGGAACCACTGGGCTCCGGGCATCGAGCGGTCGCCGAGGACGCGCTCGTACGGCGTCGCGAAGCGGATGTCGAACCACTCGGCGACGGCCTGCCAGAACGTTTCGAGCTCGTCGACGGACCAGCGGTGCAGGGCCGGGTATCCGCCGTCGGCCGGGGCGCCGTACCGTTCGGCGGCCCACGCCTGGAAGCGGGTCACGGCCGCGGCGTCGACGCGGTCCTGGTCGGGCTGCCAGAGCGGCTCGGTGGTCTCTGACGTCATGGGGCGGCTCCCGGGCTGTACGCGGTGTAGGCGTGTGTCCCGCGCACGTGCTGGGGTGTACGCGTGACGCGGCTGACAGGACGATGCCATGTGATCGTCTTTCGCACCAGGGCTCCCCACCCATGGTCGGATAGCTGAATATGTGGTCTCACCACGGGTGAACGGCAGTTGAACGCACCCCGTACGACCTGATCCAAATGGCAGGGTGGGCGCCATGGACGGTCGTGAGCTGGTGCGTTCGGTGCGGGAAATCGGGTCGGTGCGGGGGCTGCGGGCGATGCGGTCGGCGTGGCGGCAGCGGCGGACGGATGCCCTGGGGCTGCCGCCGCGCGGCCCGGAGAGGGCGCGCGTGCCCGGGCAGGTCGAGGGCGCGAAGCCCATGGCGGGCGGGGGGACCGTCCGGTTCGCCCGGTCCGTGCTCCGCGTGTCCGTGACCACCGGCGGGGCGGTCTTCTGGGGCTGGGACGGGGCGGAGCCGCTGCCCTCGTACGCGCTGGCGGGCGAGCCGCCCGAGCCGGATCCGCGCACCGAGCTGGAGCCCGACAAGGACGGCGGCTGGCGGGTGGTCTCGGAGCGGGTGACCGTCGCCGTGTCCCGGCACGGCGACGTGGAGATCCGTACGCCCGGGGGTGTGGTGCTGCGGCGGGATCTGCCGCCCCGGTGGTGGGAGCCGGTGGCGGGTGGGCCCGCGCGCTGGGTGCAGCGGTCCGAGCTTCCGGCGGACGCCCGGTTCTTCGGCCTCGGGGGGCGGGCGTCCGGGCCGCGGCTGAGGGACGGCACGTACCGGCTGTGGAACACCGACCCCCGGGGCGGCGTCTTCCCCGGCGCGGATCCGCTGTACATCACGATGCCGGTGCAGCTGGTGGTGGCGGACGCCGGGACGCATCTGGCGTTCCACGACAACTCCTGGGAGGGGCAGGTCACGCTGCGCGAGGGCGAGGAGGGGGCCGGGTCCGGGCACGACCGGCCGGCCACCAGCGAGGTACGCATGGGCGGTGGGCCCCTGCGCTGCTGGGTGGTCGTGGGCACCCCCGCGCGCGTGCTGCACGGCTGGGCGGCGCTCACGGGCGCGCCGGCGCTGCCGCCGTCGTGGGCGCTGGGCCCGCAGCACGCCCGGTGGGGCTTCGGCAGCGCGCGGGAGGTACGCCGGGTGGTGGCCGGATACCGGGACCGGGGCCTGCCGCTGTCGGTACTGCACCTCGACATCGACCACTACGACGGGCATCAGGTCTTCACCGTCGACCGGGAGCGGTTTCCCGGCCTGCCCGCGCTCGCCGAGGAGCTGCGTGCCGAGGGGGTGCGGCTGGTGTCGATCGTCGACCCCGCGGTCAAGGCTGAGCCCGGAAACACGGTCTACGACAGCGGCAGGGCGGCGGACGCGTTCGTCAGGGACGCCCGGGGGAACGAGGTGCGGGGCGTCGTCTGGCCCGGGGAGTGCGCCTATCCGGATTTCACCGATCCGACCGTACGGGAATGGTGGGGCGGCCTGTACGCGGAGCGGCTCGCGCAGGGCTTCTCGGGAATCTGGCACGACATGAACGAGCCCGTGTCGTTCGCGCCGTTCGGCGACCGGACGCTGCCGCGCTCGGCACGGCACGCGCTGGAGGGACGCGGTGGCGATCACCGCGAGGCCCACAACGTGTACGCCCTCGCGATGGCGAGGGCCGGGTACGAAGGGCTGCGGCGGCTGCGGCCCGACGAGCGGCCCTTCCTGTTCTCGCGGTCGGGCTGGGCGGGGATGCAGCGCTACGGCGGCACCTGGTCCGGAGACGTGACGACCGGCTGGCCGGGACTGCGGGCCTCGCTGTCGCTCGTCCTCGGGATGGGGCTGTGCGGTGTGCCGTACTCGGGCCCGGACGTGGGCGGATTCGACGGGAGCCCGACACCGGAGCTGTTCCTGCGGTGGTTCCAGCTCGGGGCGTGGCTGCCGCTGTTCCGCACCCACGCGGCGATCGACGCGGGGCGGCGGGAGCCGTGGGAGTTCGGCCCGGCCGTGCTGGAGCACGCGCGGGCGGCGCTCGCGGAGCGGGAACGGCTGCGACCGTACTTCATCACCCTGGCGCAGCTCGCCCGGCTGACGGGCGCCCCCTATGCGCGGCCGCTGTGGTGGGGCGCACCGGAGGACCGGGCGCTGCGCGACTGCGAGGACGCCTTCCTCCTCGGAGACGCCCTGCTGGTGGCGCCCGTCCTTGAGCGCGGCACGGACCGGCGGGCGGTCCGGCTGCCGCGCGGCCGGTGGTACGACACCGTGACCGGCGAGGCGTACGAGGGGCCCGGACAGGTGCTCGTCGACGCGCCGCTCTCCCGTATCCCGGTACTGGCGAGGGCGGGCGCGGTCCTCGCGGTGCGCGGCGGGGACGGTGACGTGGAGCTGGAGGTCTGGGCCCCGGCGGTGGGGCGCACCGGGGGCGGACTCGTCGTCCGGGACACGGGTGACGGATGGGAGCCGGCGGAGATCGAGCGGTACACGACGCGGCTCGTGGACGACCGGGTGGTGGTGGAACGGATGACGGACGAGGGAGCGGTGGAGGTGACGGACCGGGTACGGGTACGGGGGCTGGGCCGGGACTAGGTCGTCTCCATCGGATCTTGCCGGGACCGCACCGGAGCCGGCGGCCCGGCCCCGGTGCGGGCGCATCGGAGGTCGGGCCGCCGGGATGCCCGGTGGGTCGTCAGGCGCGGCAGCGCAGCATTTCCAGCGGGGGGTTGGCGTAGAGGTCCGCCCAGTGGTCGGCACCGAACTCGCGTACGCCGGCCTCGGACACCTCCACCGGGACCCAGGTCAGCTCACTGAATCCGGCCGCCTTCAGGCAGTCCTCGTACACCTCGCGGCGCGGACGGTTGGCGACGAACGAGACGGGCGGGTCGAGCAGCGCCGTGGTCCGGACCTGCGGTCCGGTCTCGACCTCCTCGCCGGTGAGCTCGCTGCGGAAGCCGTACTTTTCCGGGGACGGCCCGTCGAAGCGGAAGTCGGGCGACTGGTTGAGCACGAACAGCTCGGCGCCGGGCTTCAGGCTCTGGTGGATGTTGCGGCACATCAGCTCGGTGGTGGCGATGTCCGGTGCGTAGTTGAGCAGCTGGACCGCCAGGCCCACGTCGAAGGGGTGCTCGAAGCTCCGCAGCGCGGACACGTCACCGACCTCGTAGCGCACGCCCAGCGGGTCGTGCTCCTCCAGCTTCTGCGCCACGGCAACCATCTCGCCGGAGATGTCGATTCCGAGCACGTCCGTGGCGCCGCGTCGCTTGAACTCCCGGCTGTAGAAGCCGGTGCCGGAGGCCAGGTCGAGGACCGACTTGCCGCTCACGTCCCCGACCAGGGCCAGGAAGCCGGGCACCACCGCATACTGTTCCAGAGGCAGGGCCTTGAACCCCTCGTACGCCTCACCGATCTCGTCGTACTGCTGCTGCGCGCTCATCGTGCCGTCCTCCCCGTGTGTTTCACCATGCCGGCGGCCCGCCCGCGATCGGGGCGGGGCGCGGCCTCTGGCTGGCAGTCTCTCCTAAAC
Source organism: Streptomyces sp. NPDC033174 (assembly GCF_055577795.1). Taxonomy (NCBI): domain Bacteria; kingdom Bacillati; phylum Actinomycetota; class Actinomycetes; order Kitasatosporales; family Streptomycetaceae; genus Streptomyces; species Streptomyces sp. NPDC033174. The sequence continues at coordinate 277,452 of NZ_JBVIPQ010000010.1, read as the reverse complement.
TGGCAGGCCGTCAGGCTTGGCGGAAACCACGAAAATAGCGACACCGTCCCGGGCTTCCACACAGGCGGACCTGCGAGTTCGAGGGTGGACACGGCCTAGGGCTGGGGGTGGGGGGTCGGAGGGGTACGGGGACTGGGCCGGGGCTGGGGCTGGGGCTGGGAGTACCTGCCCGCGAACCAGTTCCGTACCGCCGCGGTGTGCAGCGGGAAGGCCAGCTCCGCGGGCGCGCGCAGCAGATGCCACCCCTCGGTCTCGTCCGTGGCGGCGGAGAGCGGGAGTTGGGCAGCCGGGCGCGCGGGCAGCAGGCCGAAGAGCAGCAGATGGCCCGCGGGGGAGCTCATCGCGTCGGCGAGCCGGACCTCGCTCTCCGCCGCGTCGATCCCGGTCTCCTCCCTCAACTCGCGGACGACGGCGTGGCGCCAGTCCTCGGCGTGGTCGATGAAGCCACCGGGGAGGGCGATGCCGCCGCGCTGGGGCTCGATGGTGCGGGTGATGACGACAAGTGACGTGCCATCGGGATCGGTTACGGGGAGCAGCGTGACCGCGACCGGCAGCGGATTGCGGTACGCGAGGTCACCGCAGGCGGCGCAGACGCGGGGCCAGGCGTCGGTCGAGGCGTAGGGCGTGCCGCAGGCGGAGCAATGGGAGTTCTTCACGGGCGCGGACGATAGCGGAGGTCCTGGGCGGTGTGCGCAAGGGACGGGCGGGGGCGGTGTGCGCAAGGGACGGGCGGGGCCGGTTCGCGAGCCGGAGGCCGGTCGGCGTGGACCGTATGCGATCGGTCTTTCCCGACCCGGTCCGGAACTGATAGACGGTGCACATGACAGGACTTGCTTCCGCCCTCCGTTCCCTGCTCGCCACCGCCACGGCCGGGATCGTCGCGGCCGGCGCCCTCACCGCCTCCGCGCCCGCCGCACGGGCCACGCCCGAGCCGAAGGCCCCCGAGCAGTTCGTGGCACTGCGCTCGGTGGACCCCACGATCATCCAGGAGATGCGCTACACCACCGAGCACAACTTCGTGGGTGAACCGGTGGACGGCTACCGCCAGCCCCTGTGCATCCTGACCCGGCCCGCCGCACAGGCGCTGCACCGGGCGCAGCTGAAGCTGCTGAGGCAGGGCTACTCCCTGAAGGTCTACGACTGTTACCGGCCTCAGCGGGCCGTCGATCACTTCGTTCGCTGGGCCGAGGACCTGGCCGACGAGAGGATGAAGGCGGAGTTCTATCCCCATGTCGACAAGTCGCGCTTGTTCACGGACGGTTACATCGCGGAGAAGTCCGGGCACAGTCGCGGTTCGACGGTCGACCTGACCCTGGTGCAGCTGCCGGCGGCGCCGACGCGACCGTACGTCCCGGGCGAGGAGCTGGTGGAGTGCTACGCCCCCCGGGCCGAGCGCTTCCCCGACAACTCCGTCGACATGGGAACGGGCTTCGACTGCTTCGACACGCTGTCGCACACGGACGACCCGCGCGTCCAGGGCGCCCAGCGGGCCAACCGGCAGCTGCTCAGGACAACCCTCGGCGAGCTCGGCTTCGTGAACCTGCCGGAGGAGTGGTGGCACTTCACCTTCAAGCCCGAGCCGTTCCCGTCCACCTACTTCGACTTCCCGGTTGCCCGGCGGTCGGTGGCCGGGCACTGAGCGAGCCCCGGCCGAGGAGGCGAGGAACGGGCGGCCGGGACCACCCCCGTGGATCCCGGCCGCCCGTTCTTCTCTGACGGACGCAGTGGGCCCGTATCCGGTTCTCCGGAACGGCACTACGGTTCCCCCATGACCGAGCAGACGTTTGATTCGTACGAGGAATTCTGGCCCTACTACGTCGCCATGCACTCCCGTGCGGCGACCCGGTGGGTGCATCTGACGGGAACCCTGACGGGGCTCGCGATCGGCGCGTACGGGCTGGCCCGGGGGCGCAAGCGGTATCTGGCCGCGCTGCCGCTGATCGGGTACGGCACCGCGTGGCCGGCGCACTTCTTCATCGAGAAGAACAACCCGGCGACCTTCGGGCATCCGGGGTGGTCGCTGCGGGGCGACGCGCAGATGATCCGCATGATGCTGGCCGGGCGGGACGCGGAGCTGGCCGAGATCGCGGCCAAATGGCTCGCGGAGAACCGCTGACCCCTGCGGCGATCCATGGCACACTCCTGACGATCCGTCAGATGAGTGGAGCCGGGGAGGGATCTTGACGCAGTCGGCGAGCACGGCCAGGGCAGCGGGTACGGCCGGTGAGGCGTTGGCGGCTGGTGGGGCGGGTGTGCCAAGCGCATCACGTACGCCGGTCGTCGCCGGCTGGTTCACCACGTATGACGGCGGCCACCCGGGCGCCGGTGACCCCGGTACGGGCGACCTCGGTGCGGGCGAACTCGGTGCGGGCGAACTCGGTGCGGGCGATGAGGGGTTCCGGCTGCTGGGCACCCGCTGCACGGCCTGCGCCTCGGTCTTCTTCCCCCGCGAGGACTCCTTCTGCCGCAATCCGGCCTGCGAGGGCACGGAGTTGGTGCAGGTGCCGCTCTCCAAGCGCGGCCGCGTCTGGTCCTACACCGACGGCCGATACCGGCCGCCCGCACCGTACGTCTCCGACCCGGAGGCGGAGTGGGAGCCGTACACTCTCGTCGCCGTCGAGCTGGAGGCCGAGGCGATGGTCGTTCTGGGGCAGGCCGCGCCAGGGATCGGCGTCGGGGATCTGGCCGTGGGCATGGAGGTCGAGGTCGTGCCGGGCGTCCTCAACGAGGACGCACGGACGATCTGGACCACCTGGCACTGGCGACCGGTCGCGCGGGAGCGAGGAACTTCCGAGCCGGCCATGTCGGCGCCTGCCGCGTCGGACCAGGCCTCGGACCGTGTCTCGGACCGTGTCTCGGACCGTGTCTCGGACCGTGTCTCGGATCATGCGAAGGACCGGGATTCGGACCGGGTGCCCCCTCGAGAGGTGGCGTGATGGGTGACATCGCCGTGCTCGGCGCCGGAATGCACCCCTGGGGGAAGTGGGGGCGCGGCTTCGTGGAGTACGGCACGGCGGCGGCCCGCGAGGCTCTCGCCGATGCCGGAATCGGGTGGCAGGACATCCGGTCCGTGGTGGGCGCGGACACCGTCCGCGGGGGCTATCCCGGATACGTGGCCGGAGCCACCTTCGCCCAGGCGCTCGGCTGGCAAGGGGCCCGGGTGACCAGTGTGTACGCGGCCTGCGCCTCCGGGGCCCAGGCCATCAGCACGGCGCGTGCGCAGATCCTCGCCGGTATGGCGGACGTCGTCCTGGTCGTCGGCGCCGACGCCGCCCCGAAGGGCTTCTTCGCTCCCCCGGGAGGAGACCGGCGGGACGACCCCGACTGGCTGCGCTTTCGTGTGCTCGGGGCGACCAACCCCGCGTACTTCGCGCTGTACGCCCGCCGTCGCATGGCACTGCACGGCGACACTCCGGAGGACTTCGCGCAGGTCAAGGTGAAGAACTCGGCCGCCGGGGCGCTCAACCCCCGGGCCCGGTACCGCAAGGCAGTGACGGCCCAGGAGGTCGCCGCCTCGGCGATCGTGGCCGATCCGCTGCGGCTGCTCGACATCTGTGCCACATCGGACGGCGGGGCGGCGTTGGTGCTGTCCAGCATGGAGTTCGCACGCCGGCGCGGGGCCGCCGACCCGGTGCGGATCCGGGCGGTCTCCACCGTCACGCCGACCTATCCGAAGGCGATCCTCGACCTGCCCGACATCGCCACCGACTCGGCGGCGGCCGTCAGCCCCTCGCCCCATACGTTCCGGTCCTCCATCGCCAGGGCCGCATACGAGGAGGCCGGGATCGGCCCCGAGGATTTGTCTCTGGCCGAGGTGTACGACCTGTCGACCGCGCTGGAGCTGGAGTGGTACGAGGACATCGGGCTCTGCGGGACCGGCGAGGGCGCGAAGCTCGTACGCGAGGGTGTTACCGCGCTCGGCGGACGCGTCCCCGTGAACACCAGCGGGGGGCTGGCCTCCTTCGGGGAGGCGGTGCCGGCGCAGGCCATCGCCCAGGTCTGCGAACTCACCTGGCAGCTGCGCGGCACAGCGGGTGACCGGCAGGTTCCGCACGCACGAGTCGGCCTCACCGCGAACCAGGGGCTCTTCGGGCACGGGTCGGCGGTCGTCGTGGTGCGCTGAGACCGGCGGAGTACGCCCAGTGGCAGCGGGACGTGGAGTGGTCGCCACGGATGGAGGCGCCGGCGCGGGAGCGGGAGTACGCGAACTGGCGCAAGGCGGTGGAGCGGAGCTCCGGCTGGGAGGAGACCGGTCGGGCATGACCTCGCGCCGCCGTGGCCCCTGACACCGCCACCGGTGAGCGAGGTCGGGTGTGACCTTGCGCCGGTCGTGCCCGGCCTCGCTCCCGTGGTGCGTGTCGTGGATCAGGTCGTCGCCGGCTCACGCTCCCGGGCGGCCAGGAGCAGCGCGTGTTCGACCACTGACACCAGGACGTCCTTGACGGACTCCCGGTCGCGCGCGTCGCACATCATCAGCGGGACCTCGGGGTCCAGATCGAGCGCGGCGCGTACCGTCTCGGCCGGGAACCGGTCGGCCCCCTCGAAGCAGTTGACGGCGACGGTGAACGGAATCCCGCGCCGCTCGAAGTAGTCCACGGCCGCGAAGGAGTCCTCCAGGCGGCGCGTGTCCGCGAGGACGACGGCCCCCAGAGCTCCCTGCGCCAGCTCGTCCCAGAGGAACCAGAAGCGGTCCTGGCCGGGCGTGCCGAAGAGGTAGAGCACCAGGTCCTCGCGGAGGGTGATCCGCCCGAAGTCCATGGCGACCGTGGTCGTCGTCTTGCTCTCGACGCCGTGCACGTCGTCGACGGGGCGGCCGGCCTCGCTCAGCGTCTCCTCGGTGCGCAGAGGTCTGATCTCGCTGACCGCGCCCACCAGGGTGGTCTTGCCCACCCCGAAGCCGCCGGCGACGAGGATCTTCAGCGTCACCGGTTCGACGAGCCGCTTCTTGCGGCTAGAGCGCCCGAAGGCCATTGATCACCTCGCGGAGAATGCTCACGTCCGGCAGCTCGGCCGGCGGAACGGGGCGGGTTACGTGGACGAGTTCGTCCTCGACGAGGTCGCCGACCAGGACCCGTACCACCCCGACGGGGAGGTCGAGCCCGGCGGCGAGTTCGGCGATCGACTGGGGAAGCTCACTGCACCGCTCGACGATCTCGACGTGTTCCGGGGAGAGCGTCTGGTCCCGGCCGGGGTCGTCGGCCGCGGGCTCGGGCACCACCAGGGCGATGAGGTCGAGCCGGTGGCGGGAGGCGCTGCTGGTGCGCCCCCGGGTCATCGCGTACGGGCGGACCACCGGCCCCGCCTCGTCGTCGAACCAGTGGTGCGGGTGCCCGTCCTGGGCGTCCTCGGAGGGCGGGGCGCCGCCGGGGTACCGGGAGTCGGTGGAGCCGCGGGAGTCGGTGAGGGTCCGGGCGTCCTCGGCGGTCCGTGGCCCCCCGGAGGCCGGGGGGTGCCCCGGGCCCCCGGTGGCCTCATGGGCCCGGGCGTCCTCTTGGGTACGGCGGCCGGTGTCACTCATGCCATCCCACTCACCCTCCGGCGGGCAGGCCGGTCCGGGGTGCCGTCGTGAGGTGGACCCCGACCCGCTTGACCATGAGCGTCATCTCGTACGCGACCTGGCCGACGTCCGAGTCGGCGTCGGACAGGACGGCGAGACAGCTGCCGTCCCCGGCCGCGGTGACGAAGAGGAAGGCGTCGTCGAGTTCGACGACGGTCTGGCGCACCCTGCCTGCCTCGAAGTGACGGCCCACGCCCTTGGCGAGGCTGTGGAATCCGGAGGCGACGGCGGCCAGGTGCTCGCTGTCCTCCCGGGTCAGGTCCTTGGACGTGCCGGTCGGGAGGCCGTCGCTGGAGAGCACGAGGGCCTTGCGGATGGATCCGACGCGGTCGACCAACTCGTCGAGGAGCCAGTTGAGTTCGCCGGACCCGCTTCCGGTGGCGTGCTGTGCTGCGGCGTTCGGTGCGGTCATCGACCGTCCCCCTCCGGTGTCGTTCCTGGTGCTGTCCCGCCGGTCTGGTCCATGGCGGCGTTCTGCCGGCGGCCCCGCTGCCAGCCTCGCTGCATCGATGCCATCCGGTTGCGTACCTGTTCCGCGTCGCGCTCGATGTCGCTGTCCGTCTGTGCCGGGGCGCCCGCGCGGTCGGCCGCTCCCGTCTCGGTGGTCTCCCGCAGCTGGGGGGCCAGGCTGGCCTGGCGGACCCGGCGGGGCAGCCCGCCGAGCCCGGCGGGAGGATCGTCCGGCGTCGGCACGGAGGACAGCGCCGGTGAGGCCGACGCCGAGCGCTGGTTCACGGGTGTGAGCGGATGCGAGGGCGCCTGGGCGGACCGGCCGTCCGGGCCCTGCGGGGGCGCCGGGTGCGCGCGCCCCGGCTCGTCGACCCGGCGACCGTGATCGGCGATCAGCGTCGGCGGGCGGCGGCGGGGCAGCGGGACGGGTCCGGTGGCGCGCTCGGGCAGTTGGTCGGCCGCCTGCTGGTGCTGTTCCGAGGGCATCCTGCGCAGATGCGCCCGGGCCCGGAAGATGCCGCCGCGCTCGCTCTCCGTCTCGTCGAGGTCGGCGCTCGGGTCGGCCGCCCGGCCGGGAACCGGGCCGCTCCCGGTCCCGGTGAGGGGATCGGTCAGCGGGTCGGTCATCGGGTCGAGGAGCGCGTCGGCGGCCGTGAACGCAGGCCGGTCGGTGAGGGCGGGCCGCTCGCCGTGGGCCGGGCGCATCCCGCTCCCCCGCCGCGGGCCCGGCAGCGGCCGGTCGTCGAACCCCGGTATGCCGAGCGGCGGTTCGAGTTCGACCGGGCCGTCGAGAACGCGCTTCCCGCCGGGCGAAGGCACCTTGGAGAGCATCGGGCGGCGCGAGGCGTTCTCGCCGCCCTTGCGGTCCAGGCGGAAGCCGGTGCCCTCGGTCTCGGGGGCGTCGGTGAGCAGCGTGGCCGGGATGAAGACCACCGCGGTCGTGCCGCCGTAGGGCGAGGGCTGGAGCGAGACGCGTACGTTCTGTCGCTGGGCGAGGCGGCTGACCACGAAGAGGCCGAGCCGGTCTGTGTCGGAGAGCTCGAACTCCGGGGTCTCCGCCAGCCGCAGATTGGCGTCCAGCAGCGCTTCGGGGGCCATGCCGAGGCCGCGGTCGTGGATCTCCAGGGTGAAGCCGTTGGTCACACGCTCGCCGAGGACCTGCACCGCGGTGTGCGGGGGCGAGAACACCGTGGCGTTCTCCAGGAGTTCGGCGATCAGATGGGTGAGGTCGGCGACGGCGGGTCCGCCGACGCCGAGGCGCGGCAGTCGCCGCACCTCGATGCGCTCGTAGTCCTCGACCTCGGCCACCGCCGCCCGTACGACGTCCATGAGCTGAACCGGCTTGCGCCACTGGCGGGAGGGGGCGGCGCCGGAGAGGATCACGAGGCCCTCGGCGTGGCGCCGCATCCGGGTCGTGAGGTGGTCGAGGCGGAACAGGTCGGCGAGCTCGTCGGTGTCCTCGGTGCGCCGCTCCATGGCGTCGAGGAGCGTGAGCTGGCGGTGGAGCAGCACCTGGTTGCGGCGGGCCAGGTTGACGAACACCTCGGCCACACCGCGGCGCATGTCGGCCTGCTTGACGGCTGCCTCGACGGCGGCCCGCTGGAGCGTGTTGAGGGCCTGGCCGACCTCGCCGACCTCGTCCTTGGCGTATTCGAGGTGCGGCGCCTCGGTCTCGACGTCGACCTGCTCGCCGGCGGCGAGCCGGCGCATCACGCTGGGCAGCCGGACGCCGGAGACCTCATGGGCCTCCTTGCGCAGGCGTCGCAGGTCGCGGACGAGTTCCCGGCCGATGCGCACGGAGACGATCACCGACACGAGAAGCGCCAGGAAGCCGAGGACACCGGCGACACCGGCCTTCAGCAGGACGCTGTACGCGGCGGGCTGGACGCGGTCCTGGTAGCGGTCGCCGGCCTCGGTGTCCTCGCGTGCGAGGTCGTCGAGGACGGGCCCCGCCATCTCCTGCCAGCGGGCGGCATCGGTCGTGCGGGGGTTCTTGCTGGGGCCGGCGACTATGAGGGCGTCCTCGGCGTCGCGCAGCGGCTCGGTGTCGGGGCTCTGCCAGTACTGCTCGAAGATCTCGCGTTCGGAGGCGGGCAGGACCTCGAGGTTGACCTCGTAGAACTGCTTGCGGCTCGCGATGAGGTCGGAGACGGCGCGGAGCTCCGCGGTGGTGACGCGACGGGTGATGAGTGCGGAGACGACGAGGGCGTCCTCGCGGGCGAGTGTCTCCCGGGCCCGGGCAACACCGACGAGAGCCCGGCCCTGCTTGTCCATCTCCACGTTCTCCAGAGCGTGGAGGGTCATCATGAAGCCGTAGCACGGGTCGACGAGGCGGTTGTAGAACTCGAGGGCCTGCATCCGGCCGAGGCTGCGGTTCTCCACCGAGCGGCGCAGGGCGGTGAGCCCGTCGAGGGCTTCGAGGAGGGAGTTCAGCCGCTGGCTCGCCGGGAGCCGCATCGCCTCGCGGACGTCGGCGTCCTCGGCGTTGACGCGGATCCTGGAGATGGCCTTGTCGGTGGCGGTGCGCTGCTCGCGGAGTGCGGCCAGGGCGTCGGAGGCGCGGGGGTCGGCGAGATAGATCAGGGTCTGCCGGCGTTCCTTCTGGATGACGCGGACGGCGTCCTCGAGCGGATAGCCGATCTTCTCGATGACATAGCCGACGTCGAGGAGTTGGTCGGCCTCGCGTCCCGTGAGCACGGTCGCGAAGCCCCAGAGACCGGTGAGGGAGACAAGCGGCACAAGGAGCAACGCCACGATCTTCCTGCGGATGGACTTCCCGCGAAAGCGCATGGCCTCCCCCAGCTCAACCCCCGCTTGGAACGGGAGTTCTCGCGTCAACCGGCAACAAACGGCGTGAGCCTACTACTGCCTCCCAGCCAACTCGAAGACACGTCCGGACGATTTTCGGCCGAGGAGGGGCGTCTTGATCATGAGTTGTCCTGGTATTCGGCGAGTTGGCATTCTCGCCGTGGCGCAGGACACCTGGCGGAGCCTCATTTTTCCCAGAGGGACGGATGGCTGGAAGTCTTCGTTCGGAGAGCGCTTCGGAGGGAATCTTCTTCTCCGACCAGTCGTCCTTATGTACGGGGACGGGGACTGTCTGCGTAAAGCGACTGAAGACGGGCAGCCACCCTGAAGTCGGTCAGTGGTGGGGAGTGACGGAAGCGATGGACACGTACGAGCGCCGGGCAGAGGCGGCGCCGGAGACGGACGGAACGCGAGCGGCGATACCGGCCGCGGCGGACGAGCGGGAAGCCCCGCGGCAGTTGTGGGTGGAGGAGCCGGCGGTGCGGCGCCGGATGCCGGACCCGGTGAGAACGGCCGCGGTGCGCGCGGTGCTGCTGACGTCCGTGACGCTCATTCAGGCGATGGTGGCCTTCTTCGCCACGCTCACCGGTTCCTGGCTGGCGTTTCCGATGGTGCTCAGCAGTGTGGCCAGCACGGTCGTGGCGACGTGGAGCGTGCTGGATGTGTGGGTGACGCGCCAGGTGTGGAACCAGCGCCACGGCGTGGTCTCCATGCCGAGCAGCACGGCGCGCGAGCTGCGGCGGGAGCGCCGCAGGGCGCGGCGTGAGGCACGGGCGTCGGGCCGCGAGGCGGCGCGCGCCCGGATACGGCGGCGGGGCACGGGCAGGCTCTCCCGGGCCTGAACTCCCGTACCCCGCGGAGATACCGTCGTCAGGCCGAGGCCGGGTCAGCCACCTGGTTGCCCGCCGGCTCACGCGACGGCACGGCCGCCGCCGGTTCTGTCCCACCGCGGCGGAACATCCGGGTGGCGGTGATCTCTCCGTGCACCGGTTCGCCGTCCGGGTTCTGCTGCGGCAGCCCGGGGCGCAGGTGCTCCTCGACGCTGATGTACTTCAGCCCCGCCCGCAGGTCCGCGTCGTTGCGCAGTCGGATGACCAGCGGGAACTCCGCGAGGGCCGTCGTGTCGAACAGGCCCGTGGTGTACAGGAGCTGGACACCGAGGGCGTCCGAGACCGCCCGCTGGAGCTCCAGCAGATAGGTGGCGTTGGCGCGGCCGATCGGATTGTCGAGGAAGAGCGTGCCCGCGTGGCGGTGCTTGTCGCGGCCCCGGTCGTTGCTGCGCAGGGCGGCCATCGTGCAGTAGAGCGCGATGGCGGCGGTGAGCAGCTGTCCGCCGGAGAAGACGTCGCCCATCTGCCCGACCGGGACGCGCTCGGCCCGCAGAACGGCGTCGGGCTTGAGGATCTCGACGGCGATGCCCTTGGGTTCCAGGGCCGCCTGGACTCCGCGCAGCAGCAGTGACATGCCGTCCCTGCGCAGGTCGGAGTTCTTCTTGACGGCGGCGCGGGTCGCCTCGTCGATGACCTCGCCGAGCCGCTCGGTGAGGGTGGCCTGGTCGGGCTCCTCGAAGCGGATCCGCAGGAACTCCTGGCCCGACCACTCCCCCAGCCCCTCCGGGAGCCGGGACAGACGCTGCGCGGAGCGCAGAGTGGTGAGCGCGGACTCCACGAGGCCGCGCAGCCGGTCGACGATGGAGTCACGGTTGCGCTCCAGCTGCACCAGCTCGTCGGTGAGGACGCGCAGGCGCGGCGCGAACGCCTCGGCCCACTTGGCGGCGTGCTCCGGCAGCGCGGCGGCGGGCAGTTCGCGGATCTGCTGGCGCGCGGGGGTGCGCACCTGTTCGTAGCGGGTGGAGTTGGCGTGCCGTACGAGCACGTCACAGGTTTCCCGTACGGCGGCGTCGGCGGCGGACAGGTCGGCCGCACAGCCGCGCAGGGAACGGCGCGCCTCGGCGGCGGAGTGCCGGGCCTCCTCCAGGGTGCCGGCGTACGGCTCGGTCTCCTCCTGCTCCTCCTCCGTGTGGTCGCGGAGGAGGTCGCGCAGGAGGGCCGACGTCTCGTCGAACCCTCCGGCGGCGTCCTCGGACGCGCGGTGGGCCTGGAGCAGCCCGGCGTGGGTGGCGCGGGCGGTCTCCAGGGCGTCGGTGCGGGCGGCGAGTTCGGTGGTGGCGGTTCGCAGCAGGGTCTGGGCCTGCTCGGCGTCGGCGGGGACGAGCTCCTCGGGGAGTTCGGTGTGCGCCTCGCCGTCGGCGGGGGCCAGCCGCTCGGCCTCACCGCGCAGCCGGCCGAGCTTCTCGCTCGCCTCCGACGCGCGCGTCTCCAGCATCTGCACGAGCGATTCGGCGCGTGCGGCGGCGGCCTGACGCGACGGGCCGTCGGCGCCGTCGGTGGATTCGAGGAGGTGCTCGGCGCGGGTGCGGACCTTGTTGGTGAGCCGGTCCAGCTCGGCGAGGGCGGCGCTCTCGTCGCTCTCGGCCCGGGCCTGCTCGGCGCGCAGGTCGGCGCCGACGCCGACCTTCTCGTACAGCTGGGACGCGGCGCGGTACGCCTCACGCAGCGCGGGCAGGGAGACGCGCGGGGCGTCGGGGTCGGCCTCCGGGAGGGTTTCCGGGGCGCCCGCGATCTCGGCGCGCTCGGCCCGCAGGGCGCGGGCGGTGCGGTGGGCGTCGTCGGCGGCGCGCTGGGCCGCGCGGCGGTCCTCGTCGGCGGCGCGGGCCCGCTCCAGGAACGTCTGGGCGCGGGCCTCCGACTCGGCCGCGTCGTCGGCGAGTTCGCGGAGTTGCGCCTGCCATCCGGCTCGCTCGCGCAGCCGGAAGGCCAGGCCGGCGAGGGCGTCGGCGGCGCGGCGGGCGCGCTGGGCGGCCTCCTGGCGCTCGTCGCGTACGCGGGCCGTGTCGGCGGCGGCCTCGTCGGCCTCCGTCCGGGCGGCCCGGGCCTCGGCGAGCGCCGCCTCGGCGGCCTCGGCCGCCTCCCGTGCGGTGGCCGCCGCCTCCGCGAGCTCGGTCAGCATGCCCGGCGGGCAGTCCGCGCGCCACGAGCCGATACGGGCCGCGAGCGAACGGTCGGCCGTGAGCCGGGCCGCCAGCGTGCGGATCTCCTCGTCGCGGGCGGCGGCGCGGGCGCGCAGTGCCTGGCGCTCCTCGTCGGCGGCGTGCTCGTCGTGCATCGCGGGGTTCGGCGGTACGAGGAAGACACCCGCGTCCTCCCCGGTGCCGGGTCCGGGCACGGGCGCGAGCAGCGCGGCGGTCGTACCGACGGCCACGGCGGAACGCGGCAGCAGAGCCGCACGGGCCAGGACGTCACGGGCGCGGGCGTACGAGACGGGGTCGGTGATGACCACACCGTCGACGAGCTCCGGGCGCGCGGCCAGTACCGCCGCGTGGTCGGCCGGGTCGACGGCCTGCGCGAGGTAGCGCCAGCCGGGGAGGGCGGGGATGCCGTGCTCTCCGAGGTACTCGACCGTGGCGAGGACGTCGGGGCCGGGCGGCAGCAGCCCGCCGTCACCGAGGGCGCCCAGGATCCGGGAGTCGTCGGCGGCGGCCGTACGCAGGTCGAAGAGGCTTCGCTCGGCGGAGGCGATCGACTGGTCGAGCAGTTCCCGCAGCTCGTCGGCGTACCGGTCGAACTCCGCGACGGTGAGGGGGCCCTCGGGGTGCCCGGGCTCGGTCCCGGGCCCGGCGCCGGCTGCGGAGCCGGCGCGGTCGGCGGCCGTGCCCGAGCCGGGGGCGTGGCCGCTCGCCGCGGCGGGGGCCCGGCCGGGGGCACCTGGACCCCGGCCGTATGCGGCCGCGGCCGATCCGGAGCGGCCGTCGCCGGGGCCGGCCGCAAGAGGGCCGTCCGCGCCCGGGCCCGTGCCCGAGACGCGCTGGCCGGGAAGCGCCGACGCGGTCGGGGCCGTGGGGAGGCTCAGCAGTTCCGCGAGCCGTTCGTCGGACGCGAGGGACTCGGCGGCGCGGTGTTCGGCGCCGTACGCGTTCTCCGCGGCGCGGGCCGCGTCGGCCGCGCGGGCGGCCGCCAGTTCGGCGCGGCTCTCGGTGGCGGCGGCCTCCCTGGCACGTTCGGCGGCCGTACGGGCGGCCTCGCGGGCCGTGTCCCACGTGGCGACGGCGGTCTTCTCGGCATCGCTCGCGGCGAGCGCCGCGCGGGCCGGGTCGGCGTCGGGGGCGGTGTCGTCGAGCCAGCCGGCCCGAACCGCCTCGGCGGTCTCCTGCTCGACCTCGGCGAGGCGCTGGCGCAGATGGCCCGCCTCACTGCGGGCGCGCTGCGCCTCGGTGGCGGCGGCGGTGGCGTCGCGGTGCGCGGCCTCGCCGGCCTCCTGGAGGGCGGCGGAGCGCTCCTCCTCCTCGGTCGCGTGGCGCTCGCCGTCCTCGGCGGCGGCGTGCAGGGCCCGTACGAGGTCGCCCGCGGCCTTGGCACGCGCGGCGAGTGCCGGGGCGGCGTCCCGCTCGGCCTCGCGGATGGCGGCGGCGACACGCGCGGAACGGTCGGCGGCGGCGCGGTGGCGGAGCACCGATTCGGCGGCCTGCCAGGCGGCGTGCAGCGTACGGGCGTCGGTCAGCTCGCGCCGCTGGGAGGCCGCGCCCTTCTCGGCGGCGGTGAGGGCCAGCGAGGCGTGGCGGTAGGCCAGTTCGGCGGAGATCAGGGAGCTGCGGCTGCGGGCCTGCTCGGCCTCGGTGACGGTGTGGGCGGCGGCGGTGACCTGCTGGGCGAGCTCGGCGGCGCGGCCGCGCTCCTCGCCGGCGCGGGCCGAGAGACGACGGGCGAGGGTACGGGTGCGGCGCTCGGCACCGGCGTGGATGTCGCGGGTCCGGGCGCGGGTCTCGGCGGCCTCGACGATCCGGCCGAGGAGGTCGACGGAACCGGCGGTGAAGTCGCGCTCGGCGGTGAGCTCGGCGCGGCGGCCGAGCTTGTTGCCGAAGCCGCTGACGAGGTCGGCGAGGCCGTCCGTGTCGCGGGTGTCGGTGACCGCGCGGAGCAGCAGGTCGGTGAAGTCGGAGTCCTTCTTGACCGCGAAGAGGCCGGCGGCCTCGCCCTCGTCGGCGTTCATCTCCCGCTGGTAGCGGAAGAGTTCGGGGTCGAGGCCCAGGTCGCCGAGGTGTTCGTTCCAGCGGTCGTGGATCTCCTCCCAGTACACCTCCAGGTGCGGATACGCCTTGCCCGCCTCGGTGATCGCGTCGCGGAAGCCCTTCATCGTGCGGCGGCGGCCCTGGGCGCCGGAGGCGCCCTCGACGGGCGGGCGGACGGAGGTGGCCTCGGCGACGGGCAGCGAGTCGAGGCTGAGTCCGGGGCCGGGGCGGAAGGAGTACCAGGCCTCGGCGAACTTGCGCGGGTCGTTGGAGACCTGGCGCCCGCGCCACTCGCTGGCCTTGCCGACGACGACGAGTTCGCCGGTGAGGGTGTGCTGCCACTCCAGGGCGACATGGCCGCAGTCGTCGGCGAGCAGGAACTTGCGCAGCACGCCCGAGCTGGCGCCGCCCAGGGTGTTGCGGTGGCCGGGCAGCATGACCGAGAAGATCAGCTTGAGCAGGACCGACTTGCCGCCGCCGTTCTCCAGGAAGAGCACGCCGGCCGGTGCGGGGCGGCGGGGCGGCCCGACCGGCTCCTCCTCGAAGAACTCCGCCTGCGCGGGGGCGGGGTGCGGCACGGGCTCGCCGACTCCTCGCAGGTCCAGCACGGTGTCGGCGTAGCGCGCACCGGCGGGACCGATGGAGTAGAGGCGGACCCGGGACAGCTCGTACATCAGCGGACTCTCGTCGTCAGGAGGTGGTTACGCGTGGAAGGGCAGGCCGGCGTCGGCGGCGAGCTCGAGGTCGTCGCCGTCGGGCGGCGGCAGCAGGGTCGCGGTGCCGTCGCCGACGGGGACGACGCCGAGTTCGAGGAGCTCGGCCATCGCGGCGCTGCCGGCCATGTCGCGGACTTGGAGCTGGTAGCGGGCGGTGGTGCGGTACGAGCCGCCGGCGTCGTCGCCGGTGCGCTGGAGGAAGCCGGAGTCGGTGAGGAAGGCGACGGCCTTGCCGACGATTCCGGTGGTGGATCCGGCCAGCCGGCGGGCGTCCTTGGTGGCGCCGGTGGCGCTGCGGCGGGCGTAGATCCGCCAGGCGGCCTCGAGCCCGGGAGCGTCGGAGGCCGGGTCGGTGTTCTCCCCCTCCGCGTCGGCGCGCTCCTCCAGGCGGCGGCAGGCCTGGCGTACGAACGCGTCGACGCCGTTGACGGTGAGCCGGCCGATGTAACCGTCGTCGGCGAGGTCCTCGGGGCGGGGGAACGCCATGGCGGCGACGGCGAGATGGGCCAGGCCGTGCAGGAACCGGTCGGCGGAGTCGGCGGAGGCGCGGCGCGCGTAGTCGCCCATCCGCACGGCGAAGACGGAGTCCTCACCGGCGGTGACGGCCATTCCGGCGCGGGGCGAGACCTCGAGGACGACGAGGCCCAGGCCGGTCGCGACGGCGTCGGCGAGGCGCGCGAAGGCGGGCTCCTCGCGGTAGCGGCGCAGCAGGTCGGTGTACTCGGCGTCGCGGGCCGGCAGCAGCTTGGGCTGCAGCCCGAAGGAGACGAGCCGTGCGGCGTCGGCGGCGTCGGCCGGGGTGACGGGGGTGACGGCGGCGGAACCGGTCGGCGTGGTGGCGGCGGACGCCGCCTGTGCCCCGTCGGACTCGCTCCACGCGTCGGCGTGCTCTGCGTGGTGGTCACTCACGACGGGGACTCCTCGGTACGGAAGGTGGGGAGGACGGGACGGGGAAGGGGGCCGGTGCGGCCGGTGGGGGCCGGGACCGGCGGCGGGGTGATGGGGCCGCCACGGCGCGCGGGGACGGCTGGTGCGTCGGCCACCGGCGCCGGTGAAGCGGCGGGCGCGGTGCGTACGACTCCCCCGCGCGCCGGCGCCTCACACTGCCCGGCGGCGCGCCCGGCGAGTACGACCGCCCACCGGGACCCCGGCGCCGCGCTCAATCCAGCGGCGCCCGGCGAGGAACCTACGGCCGCTCCCCCGCACGCCGGCGCCTCACCCCGCTTGGCGGTATGCCCGGCGAGTACGACCGCCCGCGCGGACGCCGCCCCGGTCGCCCCGGCGCCCGGAGCGGTGCGTACGACTCCCCCGTGCGCCGGTCCGCATCCGGCCCGGCGGACCTGCCCGGCGAGTACCGCCGGCCGCGCGGGCGCCACCGCGGTGCCCGGTGCCGTCGTGCCCGTGCGAGCTCCCGCCCCGCTCATGCGGACTCCTTCCGGTCCGCGGCCATGCCCGCCGCGTCCAGGAGGGCCGTGCCCACGATGAGGTCGGCTCCGCCGAATTCCGGGTCGTCGAGTTCGGTGCCGTCGTCGACGGCGAAGAGGAGGCGCTCCTCGCCCTGGCGGTAGGCCGTGCCGACCGGCGGGCTCGCCGCGTGGACGGCCAGGAGGGCGACCAGGTAGGGGAGTTCGGGGTCACGGCGACGGGCCTCGGCCAGGAGGCCGGAGAGACGGCGGGGGGCGTCGTGTTCGAGGTCGAGCAGCTCTTTGGCGCTCGCCAGCTGTTCTTCGCTGAAGCGGCTGTCGTCGGGGGTCGCGATCAGGTCCGGTTCGGGCATCTCGGCGCCGAGGTGCTCGCGTTCGACGGGGGGCGTGAGCAGCATGTCCACGAGGTCGCCGACGCGCACGGACGCGGGGGTCCGCAGGCCGGTGCCGTGGGCGAAGAAGGCGTCGGTGACGCGGATCGCCCGCTCCACCGGGAGGGGCAGCAGCGGGGCGAGGAGCTGGCCGTACAGGTCTGTGCCGCTGTGCGCGGCGGGCTTGGCGAAGGCCTGGCGGTCCTGCTCGGCGCGGAACAGCGGGCCCGCCTCCAGGAGCCGGGACTGGAGCTGGGTGTGGCGCCGGATGCAGTCCTTGACGATGTCGACGAGCTCGGCCGCGCGCCGCTTGTGCTCGTGGTCCTCGGCCTCGTCGCGCGCCTTGCGGATGTTGGTCAGGATCGCGTTCTCGTGGCGGTAGCGGTCGGCGACATGGTCGAGCGCCTCGGCGATCATGTCGGGTACCTGGTTGAGCCAGTCGACCGCGCGGACATTGCGCCGGGTCGCCTCCAGGGTCCTGCGGAGCGTCTCGGCGTACTGCACCGTCCGGTACCGCGCCTGCTCGGCGGCGAGCTGGGCGTCGGCCAGCCGGCCCCGGCTGATCAGCACCTCCAGCTTCACCTCGGCGGCGATCTGGGCGCTGGTCACATCCGTGTCGAGGGCGCCGACCAGCACGTTGACCGCTTCGTCGGTGGTGCGGAGAAAGACGCTGCCGCCGCAGCCGGGGACTTCCTCGATGAGCTTGAAGTCGTAGTCCCTGCGGACATAGACCCCGTCCGCGCCGAACGTGCCGTACACCGCGCGGAAGCCGCGGTCCACGCTGCCGACGTTGATCAGGTTCTCCAGCACCCAGCGGGCGACCCGCTCGTGTTCGGCGGCCGGGCGGCGGGGGGCCTGCGCGGCGACGCGCGGCAGGAGCCGGGCGACGATCTGCTCGTGGTCGGCGCCGGTGTCGAAGTCCATGTTGAGGGTGACGAGGTCGATCGCGGCGAGCGCCACTTCCGCCATCGCGTAGACCGAGTACTCGCCGGCCAGATTCGCCTTGCGGGTGTCCAGGTCGTGCAGGGGCGCGGTGCACGCGAGCGCACGCAGCCGCCGCGCGAGCCCTTCGTCGGCGGCCGGGCCCTGCGCGGGCCGCGGCCCCGCGCTGAGCTGGGGCGGAACGAAGTCCGTCGAGGCAGGCGAAGTCACGCTGCACAGATTAGGTCCTCGCACTGACACCGGTCGAAACGGCGCAGAAGCGACCGCGGTGCCTGCCACCGCTCAGGGCGGCACACCTGCTTAGATATCCCTTTTGTCCCCTTCTTCGACCAACCGCGCGTACACGTCGACGAGCTGGGCCCTGGAGTCGTCGAGATAGCGGGCCAGCAGCCGCTCCGCGGCGGACCGTTCGCCTCCCCGAAGGGCGTCCAGAATCTCCCGGTTCCGTATGAGATAGGGCTCGTGCAGGCCGCGTGGGTCGTCGACGACATGGAAGGCGAGACGCAGTTCGGCGAGCACCCCGCGCATCAGCTCGTCGGTGCGGGCGCTGCCCGCGAGGGCCACCAGTTCCCGGTGGAAGTGGATGTTGGCGGTCGAGACGCCCTTCCAGTCCTTGGCGCGGGCGGCCCGCTCGCCGTCGGCCACGGCGGCGACGAGCCCGTCGAGCGTGAACGGCGGGGCGCCGAGGCCGTGGACGACGGCGCACTCGACGAGCCGGCGGGTGCGGTAGATGTCCACGACGTCGTCGACGGCGAGGACCCGGACGAAAACGCCCCGGTTGAGCTCGTGGACGAGCAGCCGCTCGTGGGTGAGCAGCCGGAACGCCTCGCGCAGTGTGTTACGGGACACACCGAGCGCGCCGCCGATGCTCTCCTCCGAGAGGCGCGCGCCGGGCGGGAAGAAGCCCTCCGCGATCCGCGTGCGCAGGATGTCGGCGACGCGTTCCGCCGTGCTCGTACGTCCCAGCAGCGGGCGGTCGTCCGCCAGCGCGCCGGTTTCGGCCCCGCCTGTGCCCACAGCGCCTCTTCCCTTCCGTCGTCCCGCGGCGAGTCAAGCGCAGAAACAAGAACGAGACAACACGACTCTTGTCGGATCGTTCAACGATCCCCTACCTTGTGGTCACCCACTCAGCACGCTCCTCCCCCTCTGCGAGGTGCACATGAGTACGACCCGGACCTACCGATCCGCGCACGATGAACTGCCCGAGGACACCGGTGCGTTCGCCTGGCTGCGCGCCCTCGGCCCGCGCGGACGGCGCGCGTTCGGCGGCGCCTTCGGCGGATACGCCCTGGACTCCTACGACTTCTTCACGCTGCCGCTGTCCATGGTGGCGATCTCCGCCTACTTCAGCCTCGACAGCGGCCAGACAGGCCTGCTCACGACGGTCACCCTGGTCGTCTCGGCCATCGGCGGCGCCGTCGCCGGAATCCTCGCCGACCGCATCGGGCGGGTGAAGGCGCTGATGATCACGGTGATCACCTATGCGCTCTTCACCGTCCTGTGCGGCTTCGCACCCAACTACGAGACGCTGCTGGTCCTCCGCGCCCTCCAGGGCCTCGGTTTCGGCGGCGAGTGGGCGGTCGGCGCGATCCTGGTCGCCGAGTACGCCTCTGCCAAGCACCGGGGCCGTACGCTCGGTGGCGTCCAGAGCGCCTGGGCGGCCGGCTGGGCCCTCGCCGTGGTCGTCTACACGCTGGTGTTCCACTTCCTGGACGCGGACACCGCATGGCGCGTGATGTTCTGGACGGGCGCGCTGCCGGCCCTGTTGGTCGTCTACGTACGGCGCAATGTGCAGGACGCGCCGGAGGCCGCCGAGGCCCGACTCACCAGCGCCGCGCGCGGCTCCTTCACCACGATCTTCAAGCGGGACCTGCTGCGCACCACGCTGTTCGCGGGGCTGCTGTCCACGGGTGTGCAGGGCGGTTACTACACGCTCGCCACCTGGGTGCCGACCTTCCTGAAGACCGAGCGCGGGCTGACCGTCGTGGGCACCGGCGGCTACCTCACGTTCCTGATCTCCGGCGCCTTCATCGGCTATCTGACCGGGGGCTATCTGACGGACCGGCTGGGCCGGAAGAAGAACATCGCGCTGTTCGCCGTGCTGTCCGCGGTGTGCGTCCTCGCCTACACCCACCTCCCCTCCGGGGCGAACACCCTGCTGCTCTTCCTCGGGTTCCCGCTCGGATTCTGCATGTCGGCGATCTTCAGTGGGTTCGGCTCCTTCCTCGCCGAGCTGTACCCGACGGCGGTACGCGGCACCGGGCAGGGATTCACCTACAACACCGGGCGCGCCGTGGGCGCGCTGTTCCCGACCCTCGTCGGCTTCCTCGCCGACAGCTGGGGCGTGGGCGGCGCGCTGGTCTTCGGCGCCGTCGGCTACGGCATCGCCGTGCTGGCGCTGCTGGGGCTGCCGGAGACCCGCGGCCGCGAGCTGGTCTGATCCGCGCACGACGGGAGACACGACGATGACCTGGGCCTCGATGGACCTCAACGCCGACCTCGGAGAGGGCTTCGGCCGCTGGGAACTGACCGACGACGAGCGACTGCTCTCCGTCGTCACCAGCGCGAACGTCGCCTGCGGCTTTCACGCCGGGGACGCCGTCACCATGCGGCGCGTCTGCTCCCTGGCGGCCGAGCGCGGGGTACGGATCGGCGCCCAGGTCTCGTACCGCGATCTGGCGGGCTTCGGGCGGCGTTCCATGGACGTCCCGCCGGACGAGCTGGCCGCCGAAGTGGCCTACCAGATCGGCGCGCTGGAGGTCTTCGCCCGGGCGGCCGGCTCCAGGGTGTCGTACGTGAAACCCCATGGTGCGCTCTACAACCGCGTCGTTCACGACGAGGAGCAGGCACGGGCCGTGGTGGACGGGGTGCTGCTGGCCGGTGAACGGCTTCCGGTGCTCGGGCTTCCCGGTTCCCTGCTGCACGCCGTGGCCGAGAAGGAAGGGCTGCCGGCAGTCCCGGAGGCGTTCGCCGACCGGGCGTACACGTCGAAGGGCACCCTGGTGCCACGGGGGCAGGAGGGCGCCGTCATCACCGACCCGGAGACCGTTGTGGAGCGTTCCGTCTCCCTGGCGCGCTTCGGGGTCGTGGCCTCCCGCTGCGGGCGGTCCATCGCCGTACGGGCACGCTCGCTCTGCCTGCACGGGGACACCCCGGGCGCGGTGGAGCTCGCCCGCCGCGTCCGCGACCGGATGGAGGCGTCCGGGATCCGCGTCGAGGCGTTCGTATGAGGACCCTGCCGGTCGGTGACCGGGCCCTGCTCGTCGAGCTGGACAGCGGTGAGGAGACCGAGGCGTTCCACGCCGAGCTGCTGCGCCGCCGCGCGTCCGGTGCGCTGCCGCCGGTGCGGGAGATCGTGCCGGCCGCCCGGACCGTCCTGCTCGACGGTGTCGACGAGCCCGGCGGGCTCGCCGCGCAAATCGTCTCGTGGACCGTTCCACCGCCGCACGCGCGCGCGACGCCCGCGATCGAGGTCCCCGTCCGCTACGACGGTCCCGACATCGCCGAAGTCGCCGCGCTGTGGGGAGTCGGAGTGGAAGAGGCCGTACGGATCCACTCGGCGACCGAATTCCGGGTCGCCTTCTGCGGGTTCGCGCCCGGCTTCGGCTATCTGACCGGGCTGCCCGAGCGGTACGCCGTGCCCCGTCGGGCCACTCCCCGTACCTCCGTCCCGGCCGGTTCGGTCGCGCTGGCCGGGCCGTACACCGGCGTCTACCCCCGCTCGTCGCCCGGCGGCTGGCAGCTGATCGGCACGACCCGGGCCTTGCTCTGGGATCCGGCGCGGGAGCCGGCCGCACTGCTGGCGCCCGGGACCAGGGTCCGTTTCGTGCCCGAGCCGGCGGAGCAGCGATGACCGACCGGGCCTTCGCGGTCGTACGGGCCGGGGCGCTCACCACGGTGCAGGATCTCGGGCGGCCCGGCCACGCCCATCTGGGGGTGCCGCGCTCCGGTGCCCTCGATCCGCACGCGGCGGGTCTCGTCAACCGGCTCGTGGGCAATCCGGAGAGCGCGGCGGTGCTGGAGACCACGGTCAACGGCTGCGCCGTGCGGCCGCGTCGCACGGTGACCGTCGCGGTGGGCGGGGCGCCCTGTCCGGTGACGGTCGACGGGCGCCCTGCCGCGTGGGGCACGGCCGTACGGGTCCCGGCGGGCGGCCTGCTCGACATCGGCCCCGCGGCGCGCGGCCTGCGCTCCTATGTGGCCTTCGCGGGCGGCGTCGCGGTCCGGCCGGTACTCGGGAGCCGTTCCACCGATCTGCTGTCCGGCCTCGGTCCCGAGCCGCTCGGCGACGGCGCCGTACTGCCGCTGGGGACGCCGTCGGGCCGCCCGGCCCGGTTCGATCCGGTGCCCTGGCCCGGACCGCCGGACGAGGTGGTGCTGCGGGTGCGGCTCGGGCCCCGCCACGACTGGTTCCCGGACGCGGCACGGCGGCTCCTTTCCGGGAGCGCGTTCCGGGTCTCGGCGGCGAGCAACCGGATCGGTCTGCGCACCGAGGGCCCACGGCTCGAACGGGCCGTCGCCGGAGAACTGCCGAGCGAGGGCATGGTGCTGGGCGCGGTCCAGGTCCCGCCGGACGGACGTCCCGTGGTGTTCCTCGCCGACCATCCGACCACGGGCGGATATCCGGTGGTGGCGGTGGTCCGCGAACGCGACCTGGGCGCGGCGGCGCAGGCCGTACCGGGCACGCCGCTGCGGTTCGTGGTGCTCTGATCAGTCCGCCGGGCGGCCGTAGCCGCCGCCTCCCGGCGTGCGGACCTCCAGTACGTCGCCCGGACCGACCTCGACCGTGTCGACGCCGCCAAGGACCTCGACGGTGCCGTCGGCCCGCTCGACCCGGTTCTCGCCGAGCGCGCCGGGGGCCCCGCCGGCCATCCCGTACGGGGCGGTCCGGCGGTGGCCGGTGAGCAGAGCCACCGTCATCGACTCCAGGAAGCGGATCCGGCGGACCACTCCGTCGCCCCCGTGCCACCGGCCGCGCCCGCCGCTGCCGCGCCGTACCGTGAAACTCTCCACGCGCACCGGAAAGCGCCACTCCAGGATCTCGGGGTCGGTCAGGCGGGAGTTGGTCATATGGGTCTGCACGGCGTCGGCGCCGTCGAAGCCGTCGCCCGCGCCGGAACCGCTCGCCACTGTCTCGTAGTACTGCACACGGTCGTTTCCGAAGGTCACGTTGTTCATGGTGCCGGAGCCCTCTGCCTGGACGCCGAGCGCCGCGTACAGGGCGCCCGTCACCGCCTGCGAGGTCTCCACGTTCCCCGCGACCGTCGCGGCCGGGTGGGCGGGCGCGAGCATCGAGCCGTCCGGAACGCGCACGTCGAGAGGAACCAGGCAGCCGCTGTTGAGCGGAATGTCGTCGGCGACGAGGGTGCGGAAGACGTACAGCACCGCGGCCATCACCACGGCGGTGGGCGCGTTGAAGTTGCCGGGCTGCTGGGGCGAGGTGCCGGTGAAGTCGAGGACGGCGCCGCGCCGGTCCCGGTCGACGCGCACGGCGACCTCGATGACGGCTCCGTTGTCCGTCTCGTAGCGGTAGGCGCCGTCCCGCAGGCCGGCCACGATGCGCCGCACGGACTCCTCGGCGTTGTCCCGTACGTGCCGCATGTAGGCGTGGACGACATCGAGCCCGAAGTGGGCCGCCATGGCCCGTAGTTCCTCGATGCCCTTCTCGTTGGCCGCGACCTGGGCGCGCAGGTCGGCGAGGTTGGTGTCCGGGTCGCGGGAGGGATGCGGGGCGCCGGTGAGCAGAGCGCGGGTCTCGCTCTCGCGCAGCCGCCCGTCCCGCACGAGCAGCCAGTTGTCGAAGAGCACACCCTCCTCGTCGACGGTCCGGCTGAAGGCGGGCATGGAGCCGGGCGTGATGCCGCCGATCTCCGCGTGGTGTCCGCGCGTGGCGACGAGAAAGAGCAGCTCCTCCCCGGAATCGCTGAAGACCGGTGTCACAACGGTGACATCGGGCAAATGGGTGCCGCCGTGGTACGGGTCGTTGATGGCGTACACATCCCCCGGCCGCATCGACGGGCCGTTGCGGCGCAACACCTCCTTGATGGACTCCCCCATCGAGCCGAGGTGTACGGGGATGTGCGGCGCGTTGGCGATCAGGTTGCCCTCCGCGTCGAACAGGGCGCAGGAGAAGTCGAGCCGTTCCTTGATGTTGACCGAGTGAGCGGTGTTCTCCAGGCGCACGCCCATCTGTTCGGCGATGGCCATGAAGAGGTTGTTGAAGACCTCCAGGAGGACCGGGTCGACGTCCGTGCCGACGGCGACCCTGGCCGGGCGCGGAGTCGCGCGGCTCAGGAGCAGATGCCCCGTGTCGCCCGCCGAGGCCGTCCAGCCCGGGTCGACGACGGTGGTGGCGTCGGCCTCCGCGACGATCGCGGGCCCGGGGACGGTGTCCCCGGGCCGCAGGTCCTCGCGCCGGTACAGCGGGGTGTCGGCCGGTGCGCCTTCCGCGTACATCCGTACCGTCGCACGCGGCCCCGGCGCGCCCTTCCTGGCAGCCTCGCCGACCGCCGCGGGTCCGTGCGGTCCGGCCAGGCCGACGGCCTCCACCGAGACCGCCTCGACGATCAGCGGCTTGTCCATGGTGAAGGCGTAGCGCGCGCGGTGGGTGGCGGTGAAGGTCTCGCGCATCTCCTCGGCGGAGGCCAGCGGCACGGGCAGGCTCGCGTCCGTACCCGCGTAGCGCAGCAGAACGCGCGCGCGTGTCGTGATGGCGTCGTCCGGGAGGCCGTCGGCGCGCAGCTCCTGCCGGGTCCGTTCGCCGAGTTCCGCGCACACCTCCCGGACCCGGTCGAGCGCCTCGCCGTCCAGCTCCGCCTCGACCGACCGCTCCCGCATGGCGGTGGCGTCGGCGAGTCCGATGCCGTACGCGGAGAGCACCCCGGCCAGGGGCGGTACGAGCACGGTGTCGATGCCGAGGGCGTCGGCGACGGCGCAGGCGTGCTGGCCTCCGGCGCCGCCGAAGCTGGTGAGGGCGTAGCGGGTGACGTCGTGGCCGCGCTGGACGGAGATCTTCTTGACGGCGTTCGCCATGTTGAGGACGGCGATCTCCAGGAAGCCCGCGGCGACCTCTTCGGGCGAGCGGCCGCCGCCCACCTCGTCGGCCAGGACCCGGAAGCGCTCGCGGACGACCTCGGCGTCGAGCGGCTGGTCGCCGCCGGGCCCGAAGACGGCGGGGAAGTGGTCCGGCTGGACGCGGCCCAGCATCACGTTGGCGTCGGTGACCGTGAGCGGCCCGCCGCGCCGGTAGCAGGCCGGGCCGGGGACCGCGCCCGCCGAGTCGGGGCCGACGCGGTAGCGGCGGCCGTCGAAGTGCAGGACCGAACCGCCGCCCGCCGCGACGGTGTGGATGTTCATCATCGGCGCGCGCATCCGCACGCCGGCCACCTGTGTACCCAGTTCACGCTCGAACTCGCCCGCGTAGTGCGACACATCGGTGGAGGTGCCGCCCATGTCGAAGCCGATGACGCGGTCGAATCCCGCCTGCCGTGACGTACGGGCCATGCCGACGACACCACCGGCCGGCCCGGACAGGACGGCGTCCTTGCCGCGGAAGTGCGCCGCCTCCCGCAGGCCTCCGTTGGACTGCATGAACATCAGCCGGATCCCGGCGAGTTCGGCGGCGACCTCGTCGACATAGCGGCGCAGGATCGGCGACAGATACGCGTCGACGACCGTCGTGTCGCCGCGCGGCACCAGTTTGATCAGCGGGCTGACCTCGTGGGAGCAACTGACCTGGGTGAAGCCGGCGGAGCGGGCGAGGGCGGCGACACGCGTCTCGTGGCCGGGGTTGCGGTATCCGTGCGTCAGGACGACGGCGGCGCTGCGGAAGCCGTCCCGGTGGGCGGCCCTCAACTGCTCGGCCACCGGCTCCTCTTCGAGGGGACGCACGACGCCACCGTGCGCGTCGATCCGCTCCGGGACCTCGACGACACGTTCGTAGACCGCCTCCGGGAGCAGGATGCGGCGGTCGAAGAGCCGGGGCCGGTTCTGGTACGCGATCCGCAGCGCGTCCCGGAAACCCTGGGTGATGACCAGCACGGTGGGCTCGCCGCCCCGCTCCAGCAGGGCGTTGGTGGCCACGGTCGTGCCCATTTTGACCATGTCGATCCGGTCGGCCGGTACGGCGTCGTCGGGGCCGAGCCCGAGCAGCAGCCGGATCCCGGCGACGGCCGCGTCCTGACGGCGTTCCGGATCGTGGGAGAGCAGCTTGCGGGTCACGAGCCGGCCGTCGGGCCTGCGGCCGACGACATCGGTGAAGGTGCCGCCACGGTCGATCCAGAACTCCCAGCGCCCGCTCATTCCCCCATTCTGGCCGTCGGAACGTCCAGGGACACCGCCGCGAGTGCGGCGCTCAGCGCGTGTTCGGCATGGCGGTCGAGGCGGGCGCCGGTGCCGTCGGCCCGGTGGCGCAGTCCGGCGCCGGCCAGCCGCAGGAGCTGCGGCAGCAGGTCGTGGCACCGCCGGGCCACCCAGCCGGTGCCGGCGGTGGCCGGCCAGTGCGGGTGTCCGTACGGCTGGGGGGCTGCTCTTCCGGTTCGTGGCCCGGCGCCGGGCCACGGGCCAGGCCCTCGGCGTCCAGCAGCGCGTGAAACCGCCTGGCGACCATCCGGTGGCCGCGCTCGCCGGGGTGCGGCCCCGGTCGGCGTTCCACTTCCTCCGGTCGTCGACCCGGGCCACGTCCGCGAGATGCGCGTGCACGGCGCGGTAGCGGGCGGACAGCGCGTGGATCACGGCGTTGACGGCCCGCTGCCGGCGGGCAAGCGGCCGGGCGAGCGGGGCGGGCAGAGCGAGCATCCGGCCCGGGTCGGGCAGACAGGCGGTGAGAAGCACGGCCCCGCGCCCGGTGAGGTCCGCGCAGACCCGGTCGATGCGCAGGGCGAACTCCTCGATGTCGAGGGGGCGTCTGAGGGTGTCGTTGACGCCGACGACGACGGCCGCGATGTCGGGCCGGAATCCGACCGCGCAGTGCGCCACACCGTTGACGTCGGGGGGAAAGATTCGGTGACGATGACGACACGCGTACTCGTGTTGTCGTCGCGCCCAGCGTGGCTGCGCCAACGTGGATCTTTCCGGGCGGGGAACGTCCTATGAGCGTTTGACCCCGGCCCGTGCGAGGCATGCGGGGAAGCCGCGTTTCATACGGCCCCGAGCCAAGGACATGGGACCGCTTGCCGGATCGTCCTTCCGCGCCGTGCCGCGCGTGATGGCTGCCGCTGTGGGCGGGCTGACTGGCCTGCTGGCTGGCTGGCTGGCTGGCTGGCTGGCTGCCGCAGTGTTGCCGTGCCGAAGGGCGGCCGTTCCCCCGTCCCGCCGGCCGGTCACACCGCGGGAACGTCACTCCGGCCTGTTCGGCGCCCGGTCACGCGGCCTGTCGCACGCGCTCCGGTCCCGCCCGGCCACCCCGCTCACACGGCGGGTGTCTCCTGGCCGCCTCCGCCGATGCGGCTCCGTACCGCCAGCTGTACGTCGGCCTCCTCGGCCGGGTCCGCGGCGAGTCGCCGCAGGCGCTCGGCCACCCGCACATCGCCGGTCTCGGCGTGGAGCGCGGCGACCTCGCGGGTCGTCTCCTCGCAGTCCCACAGGCATTCGACGGCGAAGCCGATGGGGAAGGTCGGGTCGGTCGCGGCGAGGGCGCGGGCCGTGCGTCCGCGCAGCTGCGAGGACGAGGTCTCCCGGTAGACATGGCGCAGTACGGGCGCGGCACAGGCGATGCCGAGCCGGCCCGCGCCGTCCACGAGGGTGTAGAGGGGCGTGGCGTCGGGGCCTTCGGCCCGTACGGTCTCGCGCAGGGCGCCGAGGACGAGCTGGGCGTCCTGGGCGCCGCCGCGGCAGGCGAGGACGCCGGCGGCGGAGGCGCCGAGCGCGTCGGGCCGGTGGATCCAGCCTCGGGCCCGGTCGACCGCGTCCTCGCCGCACATGCGCTCGAAGGCGCTGACGGCGGCTTCGGCGACGGTACGGGAGGCGCTGCCCGCGGCGGCTTCGATCAGGTCGAGCACGGCGGGGTCGCGTGATTCGGCGAGGTAGTGGAGAGCGGCGCACCGGGCGCCGTCGGGGCCGCCGCGCGCGGCGTCGAGGATCAGGGGCCGGTCCTCGGGGCCCGCGACGGCGGTGAGGCAGCGGGCGGCCGGCACATGCAGCGGGCTGCCGCGCTCCAGACCCTGCTGGGCCCAGTCGAAGACGGCCTGGACGCTCCAGCCGGGCCGGGGGCCGCTGGGGCGCATCTGCCGCTGCCAGCGGTCGAAGGAGCCCTGCTCCTGGGCGGCTCGCACCCGGGCGCCGACCGCGTCCCGGGGGTCCTCGGCCCACAGCCGCCACGGCCGGGGCTCGAAGGCGTCCCGTACGGCGGCGCCCAGCTCGGCCGCGCCCTCCGGCGTCGCCGGGAAACGGGCGAGGACCGGCAGGGCGAGGGAGCGCAGCCCGGAGTCGTCGTCGCGCAGGGCGAGCTCGTCGAGGGCCCACGCCCAGTTGGCACCGGTGGCGGCGTAGCGCCGCAGCAGCACCAGGGCATCCTTGCGGCCGTAGGAGGCGAGGTGTCCGAGGACGGCGAGCGCGAGCCCGGTCCTCGACTCCTCGTCCTCGAAGTGGTCCTCGGCGCAGAAGAGGTGGGCCTCGATCTCCTGGAGACCGCCGTGCAGGTCCAGGAAGAGACGGGCGTAGTAGAGGGAGCGGTTCTCGACCTGCCAGTCGTGGCGGGGGTCCTGGAGAACGCAGTGGTTGAGGGCGGCCAGCGCTTCGGCGCGAGGCGCCGCGAGCGCGTGCAGTGTGCCGTCGCCGCGGCCTCTCTGCAGCAGGCCGAGCAGGGTGCCGCTCGGCGCTATGACTGGATCGAACATGGAAGATGCCTCACATCAAGCTGTCGACGCAACCGGGGAATACCGGAACAAGGTGATCGCCTAGGCCGCGCAGCAACATGTGTGGCCGCCCGTCGTCTTCCGCTTGCTGTTTCCCATCTTCCTCTGCCTCTCGTCGGTGGCCCCATGCGGGCTCGACGTCATGATGACCCACCCATTTCGCCACCGCGACCACATTTACGGCACGGCTCTCACCTGCGGTTCAACCCCCGTTCACCGGGAGGCGAACAGCTCCAGGAGTTCCGTCTTCCCAAACATACGTGCGGTGTCCACGGCGGACGGAGTCCCGGCTTCCGGATTCGCGCCGCCGTCGAGGAGCGCACGGACGACCGCGTCCTCGCCCTTGAAGACGGCGCCCGCGATCGGAGTCTGGCCGCGGTCGTTGGCGCGGTCGGCGTCGGCGCCCCAGGCGAGCAGGGCCTCCACCGCCCCGGCGTGGCCGTGGTAGGCGGCGAGCATCACCAGCGAGTCACCCTTGTCGTTGGTGAGGTTCGCGGAGACGCCGGCGTCGAGGTATGCGGCGAGCGCCTCCGCCTCCCCCCGGCGCGCCAGATCGAAGATCTTGGACGCCAGCTCGATCACCTCGGAGTCCGGGGCTTCGCTCATCGGACCGACCACCTCTCGCTTGCTTCGTTTCCCATGCTGACCTGCACGGCAGGGCCGCCGTACGAGTGAATCGACAGGGTACTGCGCGCCCGGCGACATGACCCGGCCCGTCCATGGCAAAGATCACGGCGACCCTTCCCGGCCCGGCGTCCCCCCAACCGTCCCCGGAAAGGCTCGCGTACCAGGCCGCCACCCGGGGGGGTCGCCGCCCATCGGCCAGTCAAGTGAAAACGTCCGACTTTCACCCATTAGCACCTTTTATCGCATAGATACTTCCTGTGAACCTGGAAGGACTCATGGTGACTGTCCCCCTCAACCAGGAGAACTCTCATGATCCTGTCCATCTCAGGTGTGGTGCTGCTCGGAATCATCTGCTTCCTGTTCTTCAAGAAGGACGGGCTCAAGGCCTCCCACGCCTTCGTCTGCTCGCTCTTCGGCTTCTACCTCGCGGGCACCGCGATCGCGCCGAGTATCACGGCAGGCGGCCAGAGCCTGGCCAGCCTCCTGGGCGGGATCAACTTCTGACGCCTCGCGCCCCCTTCCACACCTCAGGAGTACGACGTGGCCCGGCGACCACTTCCCCGCATTCTGAGCAGCGGCAGCGCCCAGATCGCTCGCAGCCGAGAGATCGCGCGCACGGCCGCCGACAGCGCCACCGACGTCCTCCATCCGCTGATCATGATCACTCGTGGTCTGCGGAGGCTGGCCGCCCTCGTGCGTGCCAAGTGGGCCGCGACCCCCACAGACCGGCGTGGTCCCCTGCTGTTCCTGGTCGCGGCCTGTGTCCTGGTCGTCGCCCTCGTGCCGTACGGGCCGCTTCTCGCCCTGGTCTCGGTGATGGCGGCGGCCGCGTGGAAGGGGCGTGAGCGCACGGTCGCCAAGACCGGTCCCGACGAATCCGAGCGAGAGCGCCTCCGGGGCCTGTACGAGGCACTGGTCCCGTACTTCTCCGTGCCGGAGGACCCGGCGCCGCTTTTCACCCACGGCGGCGAC
Source organism: Streptomyces sp. NPDC033174 (assembly GCF_055577795.1). NCBI lineage: Bacteria > Bacillati > Actinomycetota > Actinomycetes > Kitasatosporales > Streptomycetaceae > Streptomyces > Streptomyces sp. NPDC033174. The sequence goes on along the minus strand of NZ_JBVIPQ010000010.1, from coordinate 247,667 downwards.
TGGTCGGCCGTCTTCGCCGACCACGCCTTCGACGACGGCGGGCGGCCCACCCGGCTGCGGATCGCCTACCCGGCGTACTTCACCGACGGCGAGCCGACCGCCCGGGCCCGCATCGAACAGCTGCTGCGCGCCAAGTCGGGGCGCGGCCGTGAGTACCTCTTCGACTGGGACGAGGAGGGCAACCAGCTCCACATGAGCGTGCTGCCGGCCCTGCCCACCACGATCGCCGCCCAGCACTTCGTCACCGCTCCCGGCGAGACGGTGCTGGGCTTCACCGACGCCGGCGCCGTCCCGCGCACGGTCCCGGTCACGACCGACGACGGCCCTCTTGACGCGCCCCCGGTCGTCTGGCGCACCGGCCCGCGCTCGACCGAGCCGCACCTGCTGGTCGTCGGCCAGCCCGGCAGCGGCACGACCACACTGCTGCGCTCGCTCGCCCTCCAGGCCCTGCCGCACGGCGACGTACTGATCGTCGAGGGCAGCGGCACCGGGGAGTACGCATGCCTCACCGGCCGCGCCGGGGTCCTCACGGTCGAGTGCGGGCTCGCCGGGGCGCTGGGAAGCCTGGAGTGGGCGGCCCACGAGACCGAACGCCGCCTGATCGCCGCGAACCGGGCGCGCCAGGCGGGCCACCCGCCCCCCGACGACACCAAGCGCCCGCTGTGGATCCTGCTGGACCGCCCGAGCGTCCTCGGCCACCTCGCGGCGGCCGACGGGCGGCCCGACCCGCAGGAGCTCCTCCAGGTGCCCCTGCGCCACGGCAGGACGGCCCAGGTGACGGTGGTCGTGGCCGAGCAGTTCGACTGCGTGGAGGCGCTGAGCGAGACGGTACGGACGCACACGCGCGCCCGGGTCGTCCTGGGGCCCGCGTCAGCGCAGCAGATCGCGTCCGTCCTGGGCGCCGAGCCCCACACGACCCCCACGCCGACCGTCCCCCCGGGCCGCGGGTACGCCCGGCTGGGTACGGGGGAGGTCCTGCGGCTCCAGGTCCCGGCCACGCCCGATCCGTACGACGACGAGACGAGCGAGGCACACCGCCAGGCGGTCCTGGACCTGCTGCCCGAGCGACAGGCACCCATGGGCTCCGTCCCCGGCCCGGACCCGGGCCCGGCAGCGGAGTCCCTGCCCCCGGTCCCGGCGGAGGGCTGACCCGGGCCGCGGCTTGCCGGCAGCCGGCCGTGCGGCTGCGCCCACCCTCCCCCGGACGCCGTCCGGGGGGACCGGATCCCCACCCCGGCGGCCCAGTCGCCCTCAGCCGGCGGGACGCTTACCCCCGCCCCACCCACGCGGTGACCGGACCGACCGGCCGCCCCCCCGGCCGCCCAAGGCCTACGCCACGAACGTCCTCGGCGGCTCCGCACCCGGCCCCGCCCCCGCCGCCGTCCCCGCACCACCCGACGTCACCAGCCGCGCCGCCGCCGCCAGCCGCGCCGCCGCCTCCTCGGCGACCGGGCCGCCCACCGTGAACGGCAGGCGGACATATCCCTCGAAGGCCCCGTCGACGCCGAAGCGCGGTCCCGACGGCACCCGGACGCCCACGCGCTCGCCGGCCTCTGCCAGCCGGGAGCCCGACAGCCCTCCGGTGCGGACCCAGAGGGTCAGCCCGCCCTTGGGCACGACGAACTCCCAGTCCGGCAGCTGCGCGCGGACCGCGCCGACCAGAGCGTCCCGGTTCTCCCGCGCCTGGTCGCGGCGGATCGCCACCGCCTCCTCCCAACCACCCGTCCCCATCAGCCAGTTGACACCCAGCTGCTCCAGGACGGGCGTGCCCAGGTCCGCGTAGGCGCGGGCGGCGACCAGAGAGCGGATCACGTCGGGCGCCGCGCGGACCCAGCCGATGCGCATGCCCGCCCAGAAGGCCTTGCTGGCCGAGCCGACGGTGAGGACCGTGCTGCCGGCGGGGTCGAAGGCACAGACGGGCCGGGGCATCTCCACGTCGTCGAGGTGGAGCTCGGACATGGTCTCGTCGACGACGAGAACGGTCCCCGCCGAGCGGGCCGCGTCGACGAGCTGCCGCCGCTGGTCCTCGTCGGCGAGCGCTCCGGTCGGGTTGTGGAAGTCGGCGACGACATACGCGAGGCGCGGCGCCGCGTCCCGCATCACCTGGCGCCAGCGGGGCAGGTCCCAGCCGGTCAGCCCCTCGGCCATGGCCACGGGCACCAGCCGGGCGCCGGCCTCGCGCATGAGCTGGAGGATGTTGGCGTACGAGGGGGATTCGACGGCGATGCGCTCCCCGCGCCCGGCGAAGAGATGGCAGATGGCGTCGATGGCCCCCATCGCACCGGTGGTCACCATGATCTGCTCGGGCATCGTGGGGATGCCGCGCTCGGTGTACCGGTCGGCGAGCATCTGCCGGAGCGCGGGCAGGCCGGCCGGGTAATCCCCGTGGGTGTGCGCGTACGGCGGCAGTTCCTCGAGCGCGCCCTGGATGGAGCGGGTGAGCCAGGGCTCGGGGGCGGGCAGTGCCGCGCACCCGAGGTCGATCATGGAGCCGAGGGACTCGGGGGGCAGGGGTTCGAGACCACGGGCGGGGAGCGGGTTCCCCGCGGGTACGGCGGTCCAGCTCCCGGCGCCGCGCCGGGACTCGAGGAAGCCCTCCGCGCGCAGGGCTTCGTACGCCGCGGCGACCGTCGTGCGGCTCACGGACAGTGCCAGTGCCAGCTCGCGCTCGGCGGGCAGCCGGGCGGCCACGGGGACCCGTCCTTCGAGCACGAGCAGGCGGATCCCGTCGGCCAGTCCGCGGTAGGCGGGAGGCTTGCGGGTGCCGGGGCCCGCGGGCCGGGGCTGCTGCGCGCTGAGCTGCCGGGCCAGCTGAGCCGGTCCCACCGCCGAAGTCCACTGCGCCATGGAACTCAGTCCACCTTCCTCGAATTGGACCTGGTTGGCATCCGATCCACAGCCACAGAGTGTCATGAACCAGTCCACTACCACCACACCAGGGGGGCACACCTTGTCCGACGCCTCCGGCCGCTCCGGCCGGCATCTCACCCGTCGCCTGCTTCAGCTCTACGTCGGACTGGCTCTGTACGGGGTCAGTTCGGCCCTTCTGGTCCGCGGCGGCCTCGGGCTGGAGCCGTGGGGCGTGCTCCATCAGGGCCTCGCCGAGCTCACGGGTCTGACGATCGGCGTGGTCTCCATCATCGTGGGCGCGGCGGTGCTGCTGCTGTGGATCCCGATCCGGCAGAAGCCGGGCCTGGGCACGGTCTCCAACGTCTTCGCGATCGGTATCGCGATGGACGGCACCCTCGCCCTCGTCCCGGACGTGGAGGGCCACGGTCTCACCGCGCAGATCGCGGTGATGGCGACCGGCATCGTCCTCAACGGGGTGGCGACGGGTCTGTACATCGCGGCCCGCTTCGGCCCCGGGCCCCGTGACGGGCTCATGACCGGTCTGCACAGGGCCACCGGCCGCTCGATCCGGCTGGTCCGGACGGCGATCGAGGTGGCCGTGGTCGTCACCGGCTTCCTGCTCGGCGGCTCGCTGGGCGTCGGCACGGTCCTCTACGCGCTCGCCATCGGCCCGCTCGCGCAGGTCTTCCTGCGCGTCTTCGCCATCCCCGCTCAGGGCGACGGCAGCACCGTGGTCGCCTCCGGGACCCCGGAGCAGGCGATACTGCGGCGGTGACTCGCGTACGCCACCCCTACCTGGACCACCCCGCGCCCATCCCGTTCGCCCACCGGGGCGGAACGGCCGAGGGTCTCGAGAACACCGCGGCCGCCTTCAGGCGGGCCGCCGCGGCCGGATACCGCTACTTCGAAACGGATGTGCACACGACGGCGGACGGCGCGCTGGTCGCCTTCCACGACGCGACCCTTGACCGGGTCACGGACAGCCGCGGCCGGATCCGGGACCTGCCGTGGAGCGCGGTGAGCGAGGCGCGGGTGGCGGGCAAGGAGCCGCTGGCGCTGTTCGAGGACCTTCTGGAGGAGTTCCCCGACGCCCGCTGGAACGTCGACATCAAGGCGGAGTCGGCCCTCGCGCCGCTGATCGAGCTGATACGCCGCAGGGGCGCCTGGAACCGGGTGTGCGTGGGCTCGTTCAACGAGGGGCGGGTGACGAGGGCGCTGCGGCTGGCGGGTCCCCGGCTGGCCACGTCGTACGGCGTGGGCGGGGTGCTCGGTCTGCGTCTGCGGTCGTACGGGATCCCGGCGGCGCTGCGGAGGGGCGCGGTCGCCGCGCAGGTCCCGGAGAGCCAGAACGGCGTACGGGTGGTGGACCGCCGGTTCGTCGATACGGCCCACGCCCGCGGCCTTCAGGTCCATGTGTGGACGGTCAACGATCCGGAGCGCATGAGCACTCTCCTCGACCTGGGGGTGGATGGCATCATGACCGATCATCTGGAGACGCTGCGCACGGTGCTCACCGACCGGGGAGTCTGGGTCTGACGACCGGGAGTCCGGGTCCGGCCCTCCGGGCGGGGCGTTTCGCCACGGGGACGAACGAGGGGGCGCGGGCGTGAGCGGCGACACCGTCGACACAGAGGGAGCCGCCGGCGGGCACACCGCCGGTCCCGGCGACCGCAGACGCGAGCAACGCGGCTGGTATTTCTACGACTTCGCGTGTTCGGTCTATTCGACGAGCGTGCTGACGGTCTTCCTCGGCCCCTATCTGACCTCGGTCGCCAAGGCGGGGGCGGACGCGGAGGGGTTCGTCCATCCACTGGGCATCCCGGTCCGCGCGGGGTCGTTGTTCGCGTACGCCGTGTCGGCCTCGATCGTGGTGGCCGTGCTGGCGATGCCGGCCGTGGGCGCGGCCGCGGACCGTACGGGGCGCAAGAAGCCGCTGCTGGCCGTCGCGGCGTATCTCGGGGCGGCCGCGACGACGGGGATGTTCTTCCTCGAGGGTGACCGCTATCTGCTGGGCGTCTTCCTCCTCATCGTCGCGAACGCCTCGCTCGCCGTGTCGATGGCGCTCTACAACGCCTATCTGCCGCAGATCGCGGAGCCGGACGAGCGGGACGCGGTCTCCTCGCGCGGCTGGGCCTTCGGCTACACGTCGGGCGCGCTGGTGCTGGTCCTCAATCTGGTCCTGTACTCGGGCCACGACTCCTTCGGCCTGTCGGAGGGGACGGCGATCCGGATCTGTCTGGCGTCGGCGGGCCTGTGGTGGGGCGCGTTCACGCTCGTACCGCTGCGGCGGCTGCGCGACCGACGGGTGGTGCAGGGCGGCGAGGGCGCGGTCGGCGGCGGGTGGAGCCAATTGACGGCGACCCTCAAGGACATGCGCCGCCATCCGCTGACGCTGTCCTTCCTGCTCGCCTACCTCATCTACAACGACGGCGTGCAGACGGTCATCTCGCAGGCGTCGATCTACGGCTCCGAGGAGCTGGGTCTCGACCAGACGACGCTCATCACCGCGGTCCTGCTGGTCCAGATCCTTGCAGTGGCGGGTGCGCTCGGGATGGGACGGCTGGCCCGGTCGTACGGCGCCAAGCGCACGATCCTGGGTTCGCTGGCCGTCTGGACGCTGATCCTGGCCGCCGGGTACTTCCTGCCGGCCGGGGCGCCGGTCTGGTTCTTCGGCATGGCGGCGGCGATCGGCCTGGTCCTCGGGGGCAGTCAAGCACTGTCGCGCTCGCTGTTCTCACACCTGGTGCCGCGCGGCAAGGAGGCCGAGTATTTCTCGGCCTACGAGATGAGCGATCGCGGTCTGAGCTGGCTGGGGCCCCTGGTGTTCGGCCTCGCGTACCAGCTGACCGGCAGTTATCGGGATGCCATCATCTCGCTGGTGATCTTCTTCGGACTGGGTTTCGCGCTGCTGGCGCGGGTACCCGTGAGGCGTGCGGTGGCCGCTGCGGGAAACCCGGTTCCGGAACGGATTTAGCCGTTGAAGTGAAAACCGGTAGTGTACGCCTTTGGCCTGCCAGGCGGACCGTTACTGCGTGCTCTAAAAGTGAAGACGCTGGGTGACATCTGCTGCCAGATGTGACAAACCGGGCACTGGTGGGTACAACAAGGGGCGGCACGACGGGCGACGCATGACCCGCAACGGGAATCTTTACCGCCGACCGGACGTTGACCGGATGACGACGACAGCGACACCTGTCCTGTGGGCGACAAGCCCGGGAGGCACGATTCATGAGTGAGCGAGCTCTTCGCGGCACGCGCCTCGTGGTGACCAGCTACGAGACCGACCGCGGCATCGATCTGGCCCCGCGCCAGGCGGTGGAGTACGCATGCGAGAAGGGACATCGTTTTGAGATGCCCTTCTCGGTCGAGGCGGAGATTCCGCCGGAGTGGGAGTGCAAGGTCTGCGGAAGCCAGGCACTCCTCGTAGACGGGGACGGCCCCGAGGAAAAGAAGGGCAAGCCCGCGCGTACGCACTGGGACATGCTCATGGAGCGGCGCACCCGCGAAGAGCTGGAGGAGGTGCTGGCCGAGAGGCTGGCCGTCCTGCGCTCCGGTGCCATGAACATTGCCGTGCATCCGCGCGACAGCCGGAAGTCCGCCTAAGCGCACCACTTCAGGCCGAAACAGAGCCGCGGGGGGGGGGGGGGGGGGGGGGGGGGGGGGGGGGGGGGGGGGGGGGGGTGTGGGTGAAAGCGAACGGCCCCGGGGGGAGAGCCCCGGGGCCGTATCTCACATCGAACCGATCAGCCCAGGTCGCCCGCGGCCGTGCG
>NZ_JBVIPQ010000010.1:30857-241039 GCF_055577795.1 Streptomyces sp. NPDC033174 | reverse complement strand
CGCCGCCCCCCCCCCCCCCCACCCCCCCACCACCCCCCCCCCCCCCCTCCCCTCCCTCCCCCCCCCCCTCCCCCCCCCCCCCCCCCGCGGCTCTTTCGCGTGCCGTCAAGCGCGCTCCCCCGTGCCCGGGGTGACGCTCATGGGGTGAGGGGCGGCCGCGAGTCCCCGGTTCCGCCGCGAGGACCGCCCGGCTCGTTCTCACGGATCACCTCGCCCTGGACGACCTTGCCGTCCGGGCGGTACGTACGGGCCTGCTGGAAGGCGCCGCCGAGGCCGCCGGGAACGGCGCCGCGCATCGTGCGGTCCAGCGTCTTCTGCGCGTACCGGCCGACCACCGTGCGGACGGGCGGCAGGAGCAGCAGCAGACCCAGTACGTCCGAGATCAGGCCCGGCAGCATCAGCAGCAGACCACCGAGCATCAGCAGACCGTTTCCGGTGCTCTTGGGGTCCTGGGCGGGCGCGAGTCCCGACTGCTGCCGCTGGAGCGTCTCGGTGAGGGAGCGGAAGGCGCGCCGGCCCGCCTTCTTGACCACCGCCGCACCGAGGACGACGCCCGCGACGAGCAGGCCGAGCACGGCGAAGCCGCCGGCCGCGCCGGCGACGAGGGTGAGCAACCAGATCTCGAGCACCAGCCATGCGGCGACGCCGAGGGGAACGAGGGTGCGGGCGCGTGAGCGCTTGCGGGCGGGCGAGGGGGCGGTGGGGCCGGTCGTCATGCTCCCAGTGTGCCCGCCGGTCCGCCGGGGCGGCGTAAAGAGGTGATCAGGCGGACGGCTTGGAGGAACCCCTGCCGAGCAGACGGTTCGCCCGCGCGGTGATGCCCCAGCCGGTGACCCGCCACAGCGCCTCGACGAGGATGTCCCGGCTCATCTTGGAGTCGCCGTGCTCGCGCTCGACGAAGGTGATCGGCACCTCCACCACATGGAATCCGGCGCCGACGGCTCGGCGGGCCAGGTCCACCTGGAAGCAGTAGCCGGCCGAGGCCACGTCGTCGAGACCGAGGCCCTCCAGGGTCTCGGCGCGGAAGGCGCGGTAGCCGCCGGTGACGTCGCGGATCGGGACGTCGAGCAGGATCCGCGAGTAGAGGCTGCCGCCCCGGGAGATGAACTGGCGGGACTTGGGCCAGTTGACGGTCCGGCCGCCGGGCACCCAGCGGGAGCCGAGGACGAGGTCGGCGCCCTTGAGGGCGGTGAGCAGCCGGGGCAGCTCCTCGGGCTGGTGGGAGCCGTCGGCGTCCATCTCGACGAGGACGCCGTAGTCGTTCTCGATGCCCCAGCGGAAGCCGGCCAGGTAGGCCGCGCCGAGACCTTCCTTGCCCTTGCGGTGCAGGACGTGGACGTGGTCGTCCTCGGCCGCCAGCTCGTCGGCCAGCTTGCCCGTGCCGTCGGGGCTGTTGTCGTCGGCGACGAGGATGTGGGCATCGGGAACGGCCTTGCGCACCCGGGCGACGACGGGCTTGATGTTCTCGGCCTCGTTGTAGGTGGGGATGATCACCAAGGCTCTGCCGAGCGGGCCGTATCGCCTCTGGCCACCGTCGTTCACTACTGCCCCTTTGACGTCCGTACGCAGAAGCCCACCATAGCGAGCCTCCGGGGCGGCGCCGCGGCGGCACGGTGTTCGGGCGCCGTGCGGACGGATCTGGCGCCGTGCGGCGGAACTGCGGATCGGGGCCCGGTGTCCTTCGGGCCGACCTGGGACCCGCTGGCTGCGGGTCGACCGAGAGCCGTTGTCTACTGAACGTCCGGGCCCCACCCGGGTCGCATCCTTCCCGAGCTCCTGAGGGAGCAGGGGGGACCCCCATCCGGAAGAAACCTTCCCTCGCCCCCGAGGCGCGGGCGCTGAACCTGGCTCCCGGTGATGGTGCGCCGGTGCGGCACACCACCCCATGACCCAGCGGCGTTCGACGACTGCGTGGAAGCTCGACCGGTCGGACGTCCTGTGGTGGACTCGGCCGAACCTACCGGCCCCTGGCGCCTCGCTGTCAACAGTCGTACGACCTGCGGTGATGATCCATACCGCCTGGTCAGCGGGGAGGTTCCGGAGTGCGTGGAGGAGCCGTGCGGGCATCGATCGGCGGTACGAAATGCCCCTATGTCATGCGTTCGGCCGCACGAAAACCGTTTGCCCGGAGACCACCGTGCGCAGACAGACGGGGAGTTCGCCGCCGGGGGTGAGGTCCGGCAGGCCGGGCGTTCCGGAGCGGGGGTCGGTCGACCAGCGGGCCACCCGGTCGTCCGGCGCCTGGACGACCAGTTCGTCGGCGCTCCAGAGTGCGTAGTCGGCCGGGGCGCCGGGCACGAGGACGCCCGCGTCGTCGCGGCCGATGGCCCGCCAGCCGCCACGGGTGTGGGCGGTGAAGGCGGCACGCACCGAGATCCGGTGCTCGGGTGTGCGGTGGAAGGCGGCGGCGCGGACGGTTCCCCAAGGATCCAGCGGCGTCACGGGGCTGTCCGAGCCGAAGGCGAGCGGGACGCCGGTACGCAGCAGGGCCGCGTACGGGTTGAGCGTGCGGGCCCGCTCGACGCCGAGGCGCTCGGCGTACATGCCCTCGTCGCCGCCCCAGGCCGCGTCGAAGGCGGGCTGCACGGAGGCGGTGAGGCCGAGTTCGGCGAAGGCGGCGATGGTCTCGGGAGTGAGCATCTCGGCGTGCTCGACGCGGTGCCGGGCGGCCCGGACGCGGGCGAGGCCGAGCTTCTCGGCGGCGGCGCGGATGCCGTCGACGACGGCGGTGACGGCGGCGTCGCCGATGGCGTGGAAGCCGGCCTGGAGGCCCGCCTCGGTGCAGGCGACGACATGGGCGGCGACGGCGGCCGCGTCGAGGTGCGCCGCGCCGGTGTGGGCCGCGTCGGCGTAGGGCTCATGGAGGCAGGCGGTGTGCGAGCCGAGGGAGCCGTCGGCGAAGAGGTCTCCGGCCGCGCCCAGGGCGCCGAGGGCACGGGCGCGGGTGACGTCGAGATCGGCCCAGTAGCCCACGACGCGGGGCCCCGCCTCCTGGGTGGCTGTCTTCAACAGTCCGGTGAAGTCGTCCTCGGAGGAGATGTCGGGACCGCCGCACTCGTGGATCGTTCCGATGCCGAGGGAGGCGGCGTGCCGCAGGGCGGCGCGCTGGGCGTCGGTCCGCTGCTGGGGCGAGAGCGCGGCGTAGGCGGCGGCGCGGACGGCGTGGTGGGCGTCGCCGGTGAGGGGTTCGCCGTCGCGGTAGCCGGAGGTGGAGCGGATGTCCGGCACGAGGTCGAGCAGGGCGGTGGTGGCGACGGCCGAGTGGACGTCGACGCGGGTGAGGTAGAGGGGCCGGCCGCCGGTGAGTTCGTCCAGTTCGTCGCGCCTCGGCGGGCGCCCCTCCGGCCAGCGGGAGGCGTCCCAGCCGTGCCCGATGAGGATCCGGTCGGCGGGGCGGGCGGTGGCGTAGGCGCGGATGCGCTCCGCCGCCTCTGCGAGCGACGCGGCGCCGGTGAGGTCGAGGCCGGTGAGGGCCAGACCGGTGGCGGTGGTGTGGACGTGGGCGTCCACGAAGGCGGGAGTGACCAGGGCGCCTTCGAGGTCGATGACCTCGTCCACACCGGAGGCGAACGCGTCGGCGGCGCCCTCGGAGCCCACCCAGGCGACATGGCCGCGTTCCACCACCATGGCGGTGGCGAAGGGGTCGGCGGGGCTGTGGACGTCTCCACCGCGCAGCAGCACGGTGCGGTGTTCGCTCTCGGTCATGGTGACCAGCCTAGATTCGCGGCGGCCGGGCTTCGTACGGGGTCGAGAGGACGACCGTCGTGCGGCTGGAGACTCCGGCCTGGGTGCGGATCCGGGTGAGCAGGTGTTCCAGCTCGAGCGGGGTGGCGACACGGACCTTGAGGATGTAGTTCTCCTCGCCGGCGACGCTGTGGCAGGCCTCGATCTCGGGGATGTCGGCGAGCCGGTCCGGGGTGTCGTCGGGGGCGCTGGGGTCGAACGGCTTCACCGAGATGAAGGCGGTCAGGGGCAGGCCGACGGCCTCGGGGTCGACGACCGCGGCGTAGCCCCGGATCACCCCGCGCTGCTCCAGCCTGCGTACGCGCTGATGAACCGCCGACGTGGACAGGCCCGTGGCCTTGCCCAGGTCGGTGTAGCTCATGCGCCCGTCCTTGACGAGCAATTCAACGATCTGACGATCCAGCTCCTCCATGCCGATCAACCTATTGCCCCGGAGGGGAAACGGCACAGTCACAGACGAGCCGGAACGGGCATCTGCGGGGCATCTGCGACGGGCATGTGACGAAGACCACAGGCATGGGACCGCAGTCGGCCGTGACCTCACGGTTATCCGGCGCGCGCGAAGGGAAGTGCTTGCTTTGGTCGAGGCCACGAGTGCCTGATCGGCCCACCCGAGGGGGAGATTCCCATGCAGAGCGTGAAGCGCACCGGACGTACTGAACCGGAGCCTGTCAGTTCCGTCGACACCGAAGAGTCCGACGAACTCGACGCGTACGACACTTTTGAGATGTTCCGGGTCATCTGCCCGGACTGCGCCCAGCCGATCGCGCTGCTGGCGGACGAGGACCGGCTCCCCGAGCACGCGCTGTGCCCGACGCCGTGGAACCCGTTCGTCCTGACGGTCTGTGCCGGCACGGGCCGCGCCGCCTCGGACGCGCGTCCGGCGGACGAGACGCTCGAGGTCCTCGAGCAGGACACGGCGCTGCTGCTGACGCTCCCCCAGGGACTCGACTGGCGGACGCAGCCCTTCTCGCACGTCGGCGGTCCGGGCTCGCGTCCCCTCAGGGTGCCGCCGATGCGGCGCGCGGCCTGAGCCCTCGCCCTACCAGTACGTTCCCCGCACCATGGCGGCCAGCTCGGCATGGTGCAGGATCATCGTGTCCGGGTTCTCCGGCACGCTCACCTCGTTGAAGTGGACCTGGCGGTAGGCCACGCGCAGCATCACGATGGCGTGCCGCAGGGCCGCGTAGAGGGTGTAGAAATCCATGTCGCGCGGGGTGTGCCCGGTGAGTTCCGCGTATCTGCGCTCCACCTGTTCGCGGCGGAGGAAGTCGGGCAGGCCCGGCTGTCCGAAGCCGACGGTCAGGTCCTGGAAGAAGCGGTGCAGATAGACGGTCCAGCCGAGGTCCACCTCGCGCGGGGCTAGTGCCGCCATCTCCCAGTCGAGCACGGCGGCGGGCTCGAAGCCGTCGTAGATGATGTTGCCGATGCGGGCGTCGCCCCAGTTGAGGACGGCGGTGCCCTCGTCGGCGGGCCACAGGGTCTCCAGCCGGTCGAAGGCGCTCTCGATGAGCGGTGAGCGCGGCAGTCCGTCGACGACCCAGGCGTAGTAGTCGCGTTGTGCCCGGACATGGCGGCGCAGCGCACTGCCCTCGACGGGTCCGGCCGGGTACTGGTCGTGCAGCCGGGCTATCAGGGAGAGGGTGGCCTCTTCCAGGGCGGCCCGTTCGGCGTCGGTGGCGGCGTGGAGCCAGTTCCCCTCGTACGTGTAGGGCATGACGTCGGGCGGTACGCGGCCCTCCACCCGTTCCATGAGGAAGAAGGGCGCGCCGAGGGGGGCGGGGTCCTCCTCCAGCCAGAGCACGCGCGGCACGGGCAGGTCCGTGTGTCTGGCGACGTCGCGCATCGTCGTGTACTGGGTCCGCAGATCGTAGACGGGGAAGATCGTGTACGCCTCGGGGTCGGCGGCGAGGCGCAACGCGCAGGCGCGTACGGGCGGTTCGGGGTGGTCGATGTCGAAGAGCAGGGTCTCGCTGGACATGCCGTTGGACTCGGGGACCCTCAGACCCGAGACCTTCGCGCCGGGCAGACGGTGCTCCAGCCAGACGGTCAGCCGGCGGGCCAGTTCCTCGGGGTCGCGGGTGGAGGTGCGGGGACGGGGGGCCGTGGCCATTCTCGGTTGCCTCGCTCGTCTGGTCGGCGTCAGTCGGCGGTGGACGTGTAGTCCTTGAAGCCGCTCGGGTCGTGGCGGCCGAAGGAACCGTGCTCGAAGATCCCGTGTCCGGTCCGGCCGTCGAGCGTGAAGCGGGCGGCGTGGTCGGTGACGCCGAAGGCGGCCATCGGGTGGGCGGCCGGGTCGGAGAGGTCGTAGACGCGGCGGTCGCTCCAGCCGCGGCCCTGCCAGGTGCCGTGCTGCCAGTCGGTGGCGGGCGGGTAGCCGGCGCCCACGGCGAGCGGGGAGGAGGCGAGGATGTCGACGCCGATCTCCAGGGGCGCGCCGCTCTGGTCGGTGAGGTGGATGACGGCGCGCTCGGGGTCGCGGGAGCCGGGCCGGTAGGTGATGTCGGTGCGGGGCCAGCCGAGTTGGGTGTCGCGCTGCCCGTTGCGTACGAGAACGGCTTCGTTGAGGGTCCGGTAGCCGTCGGCGTCCTCCTGGGCGATCACCATCAGGAACCGGTCCTCGAAACGCATGGGGATCCAGAGCCAGTGGAATCCCTCGGGGCGGAACTCCTCGGCGCGGCCCGGCTCTTCGCCGGGGATGGGGCGCACGCCCCAGCTGCGGTCGCGGGTGCCGGTCCACTCCCCCGGCGTCACGGGTATCTCCTCGCCGCCCACCCGGATGACGCCGGTGCAGCTGCCGGCCTGGACGAAGCGGCGCCCTTCGAGGGTGAGGCGGTCGCCCCGGCGCTGGGTGTGGTGGGGTTCCCAGACGGCCGGGAAGGCTGCGGCCCAGGTGACGTCGTACGCGAGGGAGTCCGGGTCGTCCGGGTCGGCGTCGCAGTGCAGGGTGAGCCTCTTCAGGGGCTCGTCGACGGTGATGCGCAGCGGGCCGACGGAGAGGTCGAGCCGGTCGTCGCCGAGCGCGTCGGACGCGCGGACGGCGTGCAGCCGGTCCCCGACACGGAGGGTGGCGTAGGCGTCGATGACGCCCGTGTTGGGGTAGACCCCGAGGCCGGCGATGAGCAGGGCGCGGCCGCTGTGGTCGAAGACATGGAAGATGCAGCGGTCGTAGGCGTTGCGGTCGCCGCTGACGTGGTGCTTCATCGACAGCGGTGCCTGGTGCACAGGGTACTCGTCGAGGGCGATCGGTCGGTCGTCCAGCACGCCTGCCTCCTGCTCGGAAAGGGAAGTTGACGGTACGTCAGAAACCCTTCGGGAGGCCATACTCGCGTGCGCGGATCATCCACAGGGGGCGCGGGGCACCGGGAGGTGTGCGACCGGGTAGGCAGCGAACTGGCGCTCGAATGCGCCGGGGGGTGACCCGGGCGCGGCGGGTCACGTTGGGCCCGGCATGAAAACGCTCTACTCCACGGGCGGCCACGGCCGGCGGCGCCTGACGACGCCCGGCTTCGAAGAATCGGTTCCGCAGCCGCCCGATCCGCCGATCTACCAGGTCATGCTCCACCAGTGGGCCAGCGACGGCAGAACACTGCCGGGCCGCCGCGATCCGGAGTGGAACCGGCTCACGACGGCCCCCGCCTGGGCGGACCGGGCCTCCCGGGTCAGCGGGACTCCGGCCCCAGAAGGTGACGGGCGATGACCATGCGCTGGATCTGGTTGGTGCCCTCGACGATCTGCAGCACCTTGGCCTCGCGCATATAGCGCTCGACCGGGAAGTCCGCGGTGTAGCCGTAGCCGCCGAGCACCTGGACAGCGTCGGTCGTCACCTGCATCGCCGCGTCGGTGCAGAACAGCTTGGCCATCGCCGCCTCCCTGGAGAAGGGCCGGCCCGCGTCCCGCAGCCGCGCCGCCGCCAGATACAGCGCACGGCCTGCCTCGAGCCGCGTGGCCATGTCCGCCAGCATGAAGCGCAGCCCCTGGAAGTCCGCGATGGGGTGGCCGAACTGCTGCCGCCCGGTGGCGTACGCGACCGCTTCGTCCAGCGCCGCCTGCGCGACACCGACGGCGCACGCGGCGATCCCGAGCCGCCCGGAGTCGAGCGCCGAGAGCGCGATCGCGAAACCCTGGCCCTCCTCACCGATCCGGCGCGCGTCGGGGACCCGTACGCCGTCGAAGTGCAGCTGGGCGGTGGGCGAGCCCTTCATACCCATCTTCTTCTCGGGCGCGGCCGCGGTCAGTCCCTCCGCGTCGCCGGGGACCAGGAACGCGGTGATCCCCCGCGCTCCCTCACCGCCGGTGCGGGCGAGCACGGTGTAGAAGTCGGCGACTCCGCCATGAGTGATCCACGCCTTGGTGCCGGTGATGATCCAGTCGTCACCGTCGCGCACGGCCTTGGTGCGCAGGGACGCGGCGTCCGAGCCCGAGGCCGGTTCCGAGAGGCAGTACGCGCCGAGCAGTCCGCCGCCGAGCATGGCGGGCAGATGGTCCGACTGCTGCTGCTTGCTGCCGTAACCGGCGAGGGCGTGACAGGAGAGGGAGTGCACGCTGACGCCGAGGCCGACCGTGAGCCGGGCGGCGGCGAGTTCTTCGAGTACCTGGAGATAGACCTCGTACGGCTGGTCCCCGCCGCCGTACGCGGAGTCGTAGGGCAGACCGAGCAGTCCCGATTCGGAGAGCAGGGAGAAGACCTCGCGGGGGAAATGCCCGGCTTCCTCCTCCTCGGCCGCGCGGGGTGCGATCTCTCGCTGGATCATGTCGCGTACCAGAGCGACGAGATCCCTGGATTCCTCGGTGGGCAGCTGTCGTTCCACCGGCTGCGGGGCGCGGTCGGGCATTGCGGCGCTCTCCTCCCTGTCGGGCGCTACGGCGGGCGCGCGCGAAGGGTTGAGCGGCGCCGCCGGGTCTCACTACTGCGCCGATGCTGCCTTCCCGGATCACGGAAGTGGCTGACCAGCGGCTGTGGCGGGTTGAGTATGCCCGATCGGCGGGCTCCCGTCACGGGGTGGACGTATCGGACAGGGCCGGGCTCGAGGGTGCCGCGAAATTGGTCCGCACCATTGACCCCACTGGTCTAGTCCTTCTACGGTTCCCACGGACGCGTTGCCGCGTTCATGCCACACCCTCGGCGCATGCCCCCCACTCGCTCTCCCTCCCCCACGAGGAGACACCATGCACGGACCCCACTCGACCCGCCTCCGCACCCTCGTCGCCGCCGCCTGTACCGCCGTTCTCGGCGCGGGACTGCTGGGCCTCACCGGCACCGCGACGGCCGGAGCGACGTCGCAGTCGCAAGCGCCAGCCGCCACGGCCGGAGCGCGGGCAGCCGGCTCGAAGGTCGTCGGATACTTCACCAACTGGGGTGTCTACGACCGCAATTACCATGTCAAAAACATCGAGACCTCGGGGTCCGGCGCCAAGCTGACCCATATCAACTACGCCTTCGGCAATGTCACGGGCGGGAAGTGCGCGATCGGGGACGCGTACGCCGACTACCAGAAGACGTACACCGCCGCCCAGTCCGTCGACGGCAGGGCCGACACCTGGGACCAGCCGCTGGCCGGCAACTTCAACCAGCTGCGCAAGCTGAAGGCCAAGCATCCGAACCTCAAGGTGATCTGGTCGTTCGGCGGCTGGACCTGGTCCGGCGGGTTCACCGAGGCGGCCCGCAACCCGGCGGCCTTCGCCCAGTCCTGCTACAGCCTGGTAGAGGACCCCCGCTGGGCCGATGTCTTCGACGGCATCGACATCGACTGGGAGTACCCCAACGCCTGCGGCCTCTCCTGCGACACCAGCGGCCGGGACGCCTTCAAGAAGGTGATGGCCGCGCTCCGCGCGAGGTTCGGCGGCGGGAACCTGGTGACGGCGGCGATCACCGCGGACGCGAGCAGCGGCGGCAAGATCGACGCCACGGACTACGCGGGCGCCGCTCAGTACGTCGACTGGTACAACCCGATGACCTACGACTTCTTCGGCGCCTGGGCCGCCAAGGGCCCCACGGCCCCGCACTCCCCTCTGACGTCCTACAGCGGCATCCCGCAGCAGGGCTTCAACACGGACGCCACGATCAAGAAGCTCAAGGGCCTCGGCATCCCCTCGCAGAAGCTGCTGCTCGGCATCGGCTTCTACGGGCGCGGCTGGACCGGCGTGACGCAGAAGGCGCCGGGCGGCACCGCGACCGGGCCCGCGGCGGGGACGTACGAGCAGGGCATCGACGACTACAAGGTCCTCAAGACCAAGTGCCCCGTTGGGGGCGCCTCCTGGACGAAGTCTGGGGGAGGGACGGTCGGCGGGACGGCGTACGCCCACTGCGGCACCAACTGGTGGAGCTACGACACCCCGGCGACCATCGCCGGGAAGATGACCTACAAGAACCAGCAGGCGCTGGGCGGCACCTTCTTCTGGGAGCTCAGCGGTGACACCTCGGCCGGGGAGCTGATCAAGGCGATCAACTGAGGCGTCCAAGGAGGGGCGGGGGCCACGAGGGGGTCCCCGCCCCTTCGTCATGCCCCGGCCGGCTCCGGAGCCGGGCACTGCGGTACGTACTCCTCGATGGTGGCCAGGGTGTTGCTCAGCAGCCTCACCAACAGCGCGCACACCGTCGCCCGGTCGGGTTCCTGGTCCTCCAGCCAGTCGAGCGTGATGCCCTCGACACTGCTGAGCCAGCCGAGGAGCGCGAGCCGGGCCAGGCGGGGGATCTCCCGGCGGCCGTAGGCGCCCTCCGCGATCGTGGCGATCAGCTCCTGGCGGACGGCGTCACGGATCGCCTGCACCTGGGTGTCGAAGCCGACGCCGCCGGTCACGATGGTCCGATAGGCCGCCTGATGGTTCTGGGCGTAGCGCAGATAGGCGTCGACCGTTCGCTCCACCCGTTCCCGGCGCGGCAGATCGGTGTCGCTGGAGGCGCGGGCGACCAGTTCGGCGACCGACTCCTCGACGATGGCGAGGTAGTAACCGCGTTTGTTCTTGAAGTAGTAGTAGATCAGCCCCTTGGCGACTCCCGCGTGCTTGGCGATGTCATCCACGGACAGCGCGTCGTACGACGTGTCGGCGAACAACTTCCGTCCCGTTGCGATGAGTTCGGAGCGCCGCGCCTGGGATCGTTCGGTCGTCCCGCGCTGTTGACTATTATTCAAATCGAGCCCTAGTCTCCCACTGCCACGACAGTCCCCGCAGTATGGCAGACGTACGGGAGGGTCAAGTGAGCGCATCTTCAGGGGCGTTGACGCCCCGGCACAGTACGGGAAGAACGTCCTGGAAGAAGACCGCCACCGTGGCCCTGCCGGCCGTGCTCGCGGTCGGCGTCATGGCGTCGGTGATGGCCGAAGGGGCGCTCGCCGCCTCCTTCGCGGTCTCCGGTTCGAGCTTCCAGGTCTCGTCCGGCAAGCTGACGAGCCAGGGCCTCGCCTCGTACGTCCACACCGACAGGTCCGCCGACGGCAAGGGCCATCCGGTCGCGCTGCTCGGCATCGGCGACGCCCGGCTCAGCGACATCTGCCAGGCCGCCGAGGTGGACACCCCGGTCGGCAAGGTCGTCTTCAAGCTGACGGCCGGCGGCGAGGCGGGCGAGGTGACCGCAAGCAATCTGGTGATCGACGGCGAGGACCTGGTCGGCGACGCCCGCTTCGGCACCGCGCAGATCGGCCGGGACGCCTCCACCCTCGACGAGGTGGAGGGGGTCAAGGGCGAACGCGGGAAGTTCGGTCTCCAGGCCGGGGACATCGAGGTCCTGGGCGTGAAGTCGCACGCCTGGTCCGCGACCGGCGGGAACTTCCGGCTGAAGGGGATGAAGGTCGATGTGAGCATCGGCGGCAAGAAGTGCTTCTGACCCGGCCGCGCACGAGGTGGCTCGACGAGCGGCTGCCGCTGCCGGACCTCCGCCGCCGGCTGCGCGCCTGGCGGCGGACCCGGCCCTTCTGGGCCGGACTGCTGCTGGTCCTGGGCGGCGCCGAACTGCTCCTGGTGCCGCTCTCGCCGCTGACCGTGCTGGTCAGTCTGGGAATCGGCGGAATCGCGGCTATCGCCATCGGGCTCGGTCTGATCACGGCGGGCCTCTTCCTGTGGTTCCTGCCGCAGGCCCGTCTCTATGTGTCCGTCCACGCGCTGATCCTCTCGGTGCTCTCCTTCGCCGCGACCAATCTCGGCGGGTTCCTGGTCGGGATGGGGCTCGGGATCGCGGGCAGCGCGATGGGCGTCGGCTGGACGCGCGTACCGGAGCGCGAGGACGGCCTTCCCGTGAAGACGCAGGGTCCGCGGACGCTGGCGGTGGGCCTGCCGCTCGTCCTGCTCGCCACACTCGGCGGCCCGGCACGGCAGGCGGACGACGGCGCCACGCCCGAGGTGCCGCGCACTCCCCCGACGGTGACCACCACCCGCTTCGCGCCGCACGGCTTCACCCTCGCCGGCGTACGGCAGGTCCGGAGCGCCGACGGACCGGTGAAGGTCATGGTGCTGCGGATGCGGTCGGCCTCGCTGACCGACTACCGGCTCACCACCCGCGACGGACGCGACGAACTCACCCTGGGCGCCGACTCCCTGGACCTCAGCGGGGACGTCACGCTCTATCTCACGCGGTTCAGCGGGTGCCTGGAGGGTCTGCTCTGCCTGACCTTCACCCCCGACGGGCTTCCGGTGCCGCCCGTCGTCCCCCCGTTCGTCTTCATGACGGACGTCACCGCCGAACAGGCCCTGGTCACCTCGGACGTGATCGAGGCCGATGGGCTGACGCTCTCGGCCTCATGAGGGAGACGTCATGATCCAGATCCAGGCGGCTCTCTTCTGGGCGTACGCGATCGGTGCCACCTTCGCGCTCTCGGCGGGCAGACAGCTCCAGTGGTGGGAGCGAGCGGTGCGTGAGGAGGGCGTCCGCACCCGCAGCCACGCCGCCAACCCGTACCTGGCGCTGACACTGCTCTTCGCGGCGGTACTGCTCGTGCCCACCGGGCTCTTCCTGCTCTGGCAGAACCCGTCCTGGGCGACGATGCACGTGGCGCCCGCGCATCACGGGCTCTGGGCCGGGTTCGTACTGCTCTACGCGGGTGGGATCGTCGTCGGCACTCTGCTCGGCTTCCTCGCTGCCCGCGCGCTGGTCCTGGTGGGCGCCGGGTACTGGGCCTATCTGCAGACCGTCGGCGGCCACTTCCTGCTCTTCGGCACACTGATCCACGGCTGGGACGGCAACGGCTACCGGCGCTTTCTCAGCACGGACGCGCGGGCTTACGCGCACTGGGCGGACGACAGCGTCGTCAACCATGTGCTCGACTTCCTCACCTCGGGCACCTTCCTCGCCCTGCTGGTGCTGGGGACGGCCGTCATCGGCACGATGCTGCTGACCGAGATCGGCTGGCTGGTGGAGGGATGGCGGCTGCCGGGCGCCGACGAGGACCGCCGGGTGCCGCGGGTGATCGCGGTCGGGATCGCGGCGGCCGGGGTATACGGCCTGCCGTTCCTCGGCGCGCTCGGCGCGAGCGTACTGATGCGGCTGCTCGGCGGGCCGCTCGGCCTCGGGCTGTTCGCGCTCCTTGCCGGTTCGGTGCTGCTGCCGCGCCGCAGTCCGGTGCGGTGGCTGTACGCGATGGTGGGCGTCCCTGACCGGCACTGGCGGGCAGACCCCGGGCACGGCTGACGTCGGTGCGGGCCGGTCGCCCCGGCCCGCACGGTCACATGAGCCCGGCCTGCGTGACGAACATGGCCAGAACGACGACGAGTGTCCAGCCCAGGATGTGCTCCAGCACCTTGGGGCCGTCTTCCTCGGGGCCGCCGGTCGTGGTCCGCGCGGCGGGAGCGGTGGTAGCGGTCATGGCTTCCACAGTGCCAGGGGAACACGGCCCCGGGGGCGAGACGTCGGTCACTGCCCCCGGGGCCCCGGCGGGACGCTCAGCTGATGCCGACAGCGGCCAGGGCCTTGCGCTGGGCGGCCGTGGGGCGGGCGGGCCAGTACAGGTAGCAGACGCCTCCCGTGCCCGAGACCACCTTTCCGCTCGCGTTGTAGCGCTTGGTGCGGAGCCAGATGTTCTCCCACTCCCGGCGGCGGTAGACCCGGCGCACGGCGTCGTTGCTGGGCGACGCCGGGTCGTTGGCGATCACGTCCCCGTCGGCGGTGAACCCGATGACGGTCATCAGATGCCCCGAGGTGCCGTAGCCGGCGCCGGTGAGCTCGGTCTTGAGGAAGGACTGGGACGTTATGGCCGGGATGCCCGCGCGGACCAGGGTCTCCAGCTCGGTGAGCGACCGCAGCCGGGTCACGACCGCGCTCATGTCCTCGTAGGTCGCCGCGTAGGCGGCGTTGAAGGGCCAGTTCCCGCAGCCGTTGTACTGGTGGTCGAAGGTGCGGCGGGCCGCGTGGCAGACCTGCGGGTCGGCGAAGGCCGGGTTGACCCAGGCCAGGTCGGCGGCGGCGGGCCGGCGGCCCCAGTACTCGACGATCATCTGCGAGGAGGTGGGGCTGCACCACGCCTCGCCGCCGTTGTCGTACTCGGGGTACTGGCCGACATGGGTGTTCTGCGAGTAGCGCGGAACGGTCAGCTCCCGGACGAGCCCGGGCACGGACGCCGGGACCGTGAAGCGGTCCGGGATGTCGGACGCCATCGCGCCGACCCGCCACACGGTGGGCGTGAGGGTGGTGCCGGGCTTGCGGTGGAGGGTGAGCCGCAGCCGGTACGCGACCAGGCGCAGGCCGCCCGCACCGGCATCGATCGAGAACGTGTCCGTCCAGATGGTGCTCCTGCCGTCGGTCTGGTCGTCGACGGAGGTGCGGCGGATGTCACCGTCCCCGGCGGCCCAGCGCCCCATCACGTACCAGGGCGTCGAGGTGCCGTCCGAGTAGGTGCCGCACAGGTCCACCTGGATCCAGGTGCCGGCGGGGGCGTGCGCGTTCCAGGAGGCGATGACCTCGCTCGCCGGGACCGACGGGGCGTGCGTCGGGGAAGTCCAGGTCGCGTACTCCCAGGCGGAGGTCTTGCCGGTGTGCGGGTCGGTGTAGTCGCGCCGCCCCGCGGGCGTCCTGATCACCAGCCCGGGGCGGCGCCCGGCGACGGCGCCGGTCCCGGCCGCGACGCCACTGCGCCAGTGCGTGCACGTGGTCCAGAAGTGGTTGTCGACGAGGCCCGCGCTGTCGGGTGCGCGCGCCTGCCCCGCGGGCTTCCCCTCGGGGGGAGCGGGCTCGCGGGTCGCGGCGACGGACGGGGCCGTCGTGGCCGTGACCATGCCCGCGGCGGCGGCGAGCGCAGCGGCCAGCACGGTTCTGCGTGGGGTGGAACTGGTCATGGGCGGTGACCCCCGGTCGAGAACGGATGAGGCGTCGGACGGCGGGTGTGGGCCAACTATCGCGGTTGGCGGGCGGCTTCTGCCAGCGCTTCGACGGTGTGCCGTGCGGCCAATATTGGTCTCGACCAGTGGCATGACCTGCGGCTGCGCCGACCGCCCGGAACGCCGCCTCGTAGGGTGGACGCCATGGACCACCTCGCTCGCCGTGCCGCCGAACTCCGCGCGCTGCCTCCCTCGTGCGGTGCCGTCCGTCTGGTCGCGGTCGACGGTCACGCCGGCTCGGGCAAGTCCACGTTCGCCGGCCGGCTCGCGGCGGCGCTCGGCGGCGCGCCCGTCCTGCGGCTGGACGACCTGGCGACGCACGAGGAGCTGTTCTCGTGGACGGAGAGGATGCGGGCGCAGGTGGTCGAGCCGCTGTCGAGGGGGGAAAGCGCGCACTATCACCCGTACGACTGGAATCTGCGGCGCTTCGGGCCGCCGCGCGAGCTGCCGCCCGCCCCCGTCGTCCTCGTCGAGGGAGTCGGCGCCGGCCGGCGCGCCCTGCGGCCTCGTCTGGCTCGGCTGCTGTGGATGGAACGCGGCCCCGAGGAGTCCTGGGCGCGTGGGCGCCACCGGGACGGACCTGGGCAGTCCGCGTTCTGGGACGGCTGGACGGTGGCGGAGACCCGCCATTTCGCCGAGGACCCGTCCCGCCCCTTCGCCGATGCGCTGGTACGGGAGTGCCAGGAGGGATACGAGTGGCTGCCAGGGCCTTCTGCGACCGCAGCCCCGCACCACTCCATCACTCACCGTGACGGCGTTTCGCCCCCATACTGACCAGTCGGACTTCACCTTCCGTGAAGCCCTCAACTCTGCTTGACCGACGGGGCGTACAGGTCTTACGTTCTCAATGTGCGGCTTTTCGAAGCCGCCGCGGACGCGAAGCCCCCGGTTGTTCCCCCGTGATCGGGGGCTTCGTTCCGCCCCTTCCCTCCCTCGCCGCCCGCCGCGGAACACCCCACGCTCACCCTGGGTCACCGTCACCGGAACGGATGCCGGGCCGTGCCGAGCCCTTAATCGCACACCCCCTGCGCAGGTACGATGCTGCTCGGTGCGGTCAAAGCCCGTCCACGAGAACGCTGTTGGGTACGGCTCCGGCGGGCGCCCGCCCGGCGGGACAGCAACGGGGGCACGGTTTGTGGGGGACCCGATGGACATCGGCACGCAGGGCGCACAGGCCCCGGCCGACCTCGCCTGGCTGCGCGGCGTCGACGCCTACACGATGGGCGCGTATCCGCAGGCCGAGGAGGAGTTCAGGACCGCGGTGCGGCACGATCCCGCGATGGCGGACGCCTGGCTCGGACTGCACGCGTTACGGGTCGATACGACGACCGCGCTCCTGCGGATGTACCACAACAGGGACCGCTTCGGCGAACAGCGCTCCCGGCACCGCCGCACCCTGAACTCCTGGTACTGGCTGGGCTGGTGGGTGCAGCCGGTCCTCGAGAGCCCGCGCGATCTGCTGCTGGCGCACGCCTCGCACTGGCTGGACGGGCGCCATGTTCCCGAGCTGGACCGGGCGCTCGCCGGACTGCCGCCGGTCGACGCCGATCCGCACGTCCGCTTTCTGCACGCCTGCCGCGCCTACCTGGTCAAGGACTGGGAGCAGCTCGTACGGCACACCGAACCGCTCGTCGACGATCCGCTCCTCGGCATCGAGGCGGGTCTCTTCGGCGGCATGGCCCGGGTCCGGCTCGAAATGTACGGGCAGGCCGAGCCGCTGCTCTCGGCAGCGCTGATGCGCTGCCGCAGTGAGCAGCCGCAGCGCAAGGAGCTTCGGTACTGGCTGGCCCGCGCCCATGAGGGCACCGGCCGCAGCGCGGCGGCGCTCCCCCTGTACCGGGCCGTGCACCGGATCGACCCCGCCTTCATGGACACCTCGGCCCGGCTCGCGGCGATCACCGAGTACGACGGCTTCGAGGGCACCGACGACCCCGCCGGACTCGCCGCCGTCTCCCTGGCGGGGTTCGGCCAGGACACAGCGGACGGACAGACCGACCTCGACACCCCGATCGGCGAGGGCCTGCGGCTCAGCACCGACGCACAGCCGCCGGCCGCGGCTCCCGGCCCGCCGGCCCCGCCCGCGCCGCCGGACCGGGTGCGGGAGAAGGCCGTCATCCCCGTCCAGCCCGCGCCACCACGCTTCCCGGCCAGCCCCACCGACCCGGTCCTGCTGGCCGCCGCCCTTGCCGAGCTGGAGCGGATGGTGGGTCTCGAGCCGGTGAAGCGGCAGGTCAAGGCGTTGTCCGCGCAGCTGGAGATGGCCCGGCTCAGAGCCGGCCAGGGGCTCCCCGTACAGCCGCCGAAACGGCACTTTGTCTTCTCCGGCCCCTCGGGCACCGGGAAGACCACCGTCGCCAGGATCCTCGGCCGGGTCTTCTACGCCCTCGGACTGCTCGGCGGGGACCATCTGGTCGAGGCCCAGCGCGCCGATCTGGTGGGCGAGTTCCTGGGCCAGACCGCGGTCAAGGCCAATGAGCTGATCGACTCGGCGCTCGGCGGGGTGCTGTTCGTCGACGAGGCGTACGCGCTGTCCAACACCGGCTACAGCAAGGGCGACGCCTACGGCGACGAGGCCCTGCAGGTGCTGCTGAAGCGCGCCGAGGACAACCGGAACCATCTGGTGGTGATCCTGGCCGGCTATCCGGAGGGCATGGACCGGCTCCTCGCCACCAACCCCGGACTCTCGTCACGCTTCACCACCCGGGTCGACTTCCCCTCGTACCGCCCGCTGGAGCTCACCGCGATCGGCGAGGTACTGGCCGCGGAGAACGGCGACCGGTGGGACGAGGAGGCCCTGGACGAGCTGCGCTCGATCAGCGGCCACGTGGTGGACCAGGGCTGGATCGACGAACTCGGCAACGGCCGCTTCCTGCGCACGCTGTACGAGAAGTCGTGCGCGTACCGGGATCTGAGACTGTCGGGCTACGCGGTGGAGCCGACCCGGGACGATCTTGCCACGCTCCGGCTGGCGGATCTGATGCAGGCCTACGGCGAGGTGCTGTCGGGCCGCGGTCCGGTGGACCGCGGCCCGCAGGAACCGCCGGGGATCTGACCCGTCAGCGCGCCAGGACCCCCTCCGCCGGGGCAGAGCGCGGCTCGGTGACGAGGGGGGCCGGCGGGCGGTGCGCACGGTGGGCGGGGTCGCGGACCTCGCCGACCAGCATCTCGAGGACGTCCTCCAGCGCGACCAGACCGAGCACGCGGCCCGACGCGTCCGCCACCTGCGCCAGGTGCGTGGCCGCGCGCTGCATCACAGTCAGCGCGTCGTCCAGCGGCAGCTCGGCGCGCAGGGTCGCCATCGGGCGCCAGATGTGCTGGGGCACGGCCCGTTCGCCGTCCTCCAGGTCCAGCACGTCCTTGACGTGGAGGAATCCCATGAAGGTGCCGCCGCCCTCGGCACACACCGGGAAGCGGGAGTAGCCGGTGCGCACGGTCAGCTCCTCGACCTGGCGCGGGGTGACGGCCGGCGTGACCGTGACCAGCGACGAGCGGCCGATGAGCACATCGGTCACCGGGCGGCTGCCCAGCTCCAGCGCGTCCTCCAGGCGCTCCTGCTCCCCGGGGTCGAGTAGTCCGGCCTGACCGGCGTCCTCGACGAGCCGGCCGAGCTGGTCGCTGGTGAAGACCGCCTCCACCTCGTCCTTGGGCTCGACCCGGAACAGCTTGAGGACCAGCCGGGCGCAGGCGTCGAGCGCGGTGGTCACCGGACGGCACATCCGGGCGAAGCCGACCAGACCGGGGCTGAGCAGGAGCGCGGTCCGCTCCGGTGCCGCCATGGCCAGGTTCTTGGGCACCATCTCGCCGATGACGAGATGGAGGAAGACGACCAGGGCGAGGGCCAGGACGAAGCCGAGCGGGTGGATGAGCCCCTCGGGCAGGTGAGCCGCGTGGAAGACCGGTTCCAGAAGGTGCGCGACCGTCGGCTCGGCGACCGCGCCGAGGGTGAGGGAGCAGACGGTGATGCCGAACTGCGCCGCCGCCATCATCTGGGGCAGGTTCTCCAGGCCGTACAGCACCTGCCGGGCCCGCTTGGTGCCGAGCGGCTCGATCTGGCTGCGGCGTACGGAGACGAGGGCGAACTCGGCGCCGACGAAGAACCCGTTGGCGATCACCAGCAGGGCTGCGAAGAGGAGTTGGAGCACGCTCATCGGGTCGCCTCCGCGACAGGAGCGCGCCGGGTGCCGGTGGCGCGGGTGTCCGAGGTCTCCGGAGTGTGCGGAGAGTCCGAGGTCTCCGGGGCGCCCGGGGTGTCCGGGGCGTCCGGGGTCTCCCGGGCGTCCGGGGTGTCCGCGGCAGGGGCGCCGGTGGTGCGCACCAGGCGGACCCGCTCCGCGCGGTAGCGGTCGACCTGGCGGACGGACAGGCGCCAGCCGGGCAGTTCCGCCCGGTCACCGGGTGCGGGAATGCGGCCGAGCAGATCGGCGACGAGCCCGGCGACGGTCTCGTAGGGGCCGTCGGGCACGTCGAGTCCTATCCGGCGCAGGGTATGGACGCGGCAGCTGCCGTCGGCCTCCCACGCGGCGTGGCCGTCCTCGGCGGCGACGGCGGCCAGCTCCGGGCGGGCGTCGCCGTCGCCGTCGTGCTCGTCGCGGACCTCACCGACGAGCTCCTCGACGATGTCCTCCAGGGTGACCACGCCCGCGGTGCCGCCGTACTCGTCGACGACGACCGCGATGGGCTGTTCGGCGCGCAGCCGTTCCAGGAGCTGCTGCGCCGGGAGGGACTCGGGGACGAGCAGCGGCGGAACGGCGATCGGACCCACGGGGGTGCGCAGCCGCTCGTGCCGGGGGACGGCGAGCGCGTCCTTGAGGTGGACCATGCCGACGATCTCGTCGATCCGGGTCCGGTAGACCGGGAAGCGCGAAAGGCCGGTCGCCCGGGTCAGGTTGAGGACGTCGGCGGCGGTCGCGTCGGACCGGAGCGCGCTGACCTTCACCCGAGGGGTCATGAGGTGCTGGGCGGTGAGTCCGCCGAGCGTGAGGGTGCGGACGAACAGGTCGGCGGTGTCCTGTTCCAGGGCGCCGGCCTGCGCCGAGTGGCGGGCCAGGGAGACCAGCTCGCCGGGCGTCCGCGCGGAGGCCAGTTCGTCGGTGGGCTCGACGCCGAGCAGCCTGACGAGCCGGTTGGCGACCGTGTTGAGCAGCGTGATCACCGGCCGGAACGCGGACGAGAACAGCTGCTGCGGGACGGCGACGAACCGCGCCACCTGAAGGGGCCTGGACACCGCCCAGTTCTTCGGGACGAGCTCGCCGATCACCATCTGGACGGCGGAGGCGAGCAGCATACCGATCACCACGGCGATACCGGAGACGGCGCCGGCGGGCAGGCCCGTGGCGGTCAGCGGTCCGTGGAGGAGCCCGGCGAGGGCGGGCTCGGCGAGCATGCCGGTGACGAGGGAGGTGAGGGTGATGCCGAGCTGGGTGCCGGAGAGCTGGAAGGACAGCTCCCGGAGGGCCTTGACGACACCATGGGCGCGGCGGTCGCCGCCGGCGGCGGCCCGCTCGGCGTCCGCGCGTTCGACGGTGACGAGGCCGAACTCGGCTGCCACGAAGAAGCCGTTGGCGAGAATCAGAAGGAATGCCGCGGCGAGCAGCAGAACGGGGATGATCATGCCGCCGACTCCTGGGAGGTGGCGGCGCAGGTACTACCGGACGATCCGTCCATTGCTGGAGGGAGTCACTCCTCGGGTCGCAGGTGCCCCGCGGGCCTTGGTGCGTGGCCGGTTGGTGCGGAGCGGGGCGCGCTCGGCGCCACCGTGACAAGAGTAATCACGGCGGCGCCGGCCACGGCAGGGGGTCGACGCCCGTCCGGGGGACCTGGGGTCCTGTCCGGGCGGACGGCGGGGTCGGTGGGGTCGGGCGGGCGCTACTGGTTCTCGGCGCCGGTGCCGCGGCTGTCCGCGAGTGCCCGCAGCGCGCGGGCGTCCCGGATGGCCTGCTGCTTGGCGACACCGGGCTGGATGCCGAGGGCGGGCATGCTGGTGCCGTCGCTGAGGTCGAGGAACACCCAGGGGTCACCCGGGCGTAGGTTGACGCGCAGGATTTCCGCCCAGGCCAGTCGGCGTGTCCGGGTGATGTTGACCACGGTGACGCCGCTGTCGTCCGCGACGACCTTGGGGCGGCTCAGCAGCGCCAGGACGCCGAAGAAGACCGCCGCCGTGAGGATGAAGCTGGCGCGCTCCCCCGGACCGAGCTTCTCCAGCATGAGCGCGACGGCGGTGATGACGGCGAACATCGCCGCCCCCACGGTCAGCAGGACGGCCCGGGTGCGGGTCGGCCGGAAGGTGACCGGGAGAGCGGGGAGGGAGGTCTGTGACATCGGTGGTCCCGGTCCTTCAGAGCCGGCAGGCGTGGATGGCCGTCGTCAGGATGGCGCGGGCACCGAG
Source organism: Streptomyces sp. NPDC033174 (assembly GCF_055577795.1). NCBI lineage: Bacteria > Bacillati > Actinomycetota > Actinomycetes > Kitasatosporales > Streptomycetaceae > Streptomyces > Streptomyces sp. NPDC033174. Next base: position 219,606 of record NZ_JBVIPQ010000010.1, on the reverse strand, counting down.
CTCGTACAGGTCGTCCATGATCCGCTGCGCTTCCTTGGCGGGGACCATGGCGCGCACGGCGACCCAGCCCTCGTTGTGCAGCGGGGAGACCGTCGGCGACTCCAGGCCGGGGGTGAGGGCGACGGCCTGCTCGAGGTGCTCGGCGCGGCAGTCGTAGTCCATCATCACGTAGCTGCGGGCGACCAGGACGCCCTGGAGGCGGCGCAGGAACTGGCCCACCTTCGGGTCGTCGGCGGGGGCTCCGGTGCGCCGGATGACGACCGCCTCGGACTTGAGGATCGGCTCGCCGATGACCTCGAGGCCGGCGTTGCGCAGCGAGGTGCCGGTCTCCACCACATCGGCGATGACCTGGGCGACACCGAGCTCGATCGCGGTCTCGACGGCGCCGTCGAGGTGGACGACGGAGGCGTCGATCCCCTGGTCGGCGAGGTGCTTGGCGACGATGCCCTCGTACGAGGTGGCGATCGTCATCCCGCCGAAGTCCGCGGGGCCCTTGGCCGTGCCCGGCTTGGTGGCGTAGCGGAAGGTGGAGCGGGCGAAGCCGAGCTGCAGGATCTCCTCGGCGCTGGCGCCGGAGTCGAGCAGCAGGTCGCGGCCGGTGATGCCGATGTCGAGCTTGCCGGAGCTGACGTAGATGGCGATGTCGCGGGGGCGGAGGTAGAAGAACTCGACCTCGTTCTCCGGGTCGACCAGCACCAGCTCCTTGGACTCCTTGCGCTGCTGGTAGCCGGCCTCATGGAGCATCGCCGACGCAGGTCCGGACAGTGAACCCTTGTTGGGGACGGCGATGCGCAGCATGAGGTGAGCTTCCTTCGCGTGGGAGTGCCGGGGCGTTGCGGGGTGGTGGAGTGTGACGGGGTGGTGCTCAGAGGTGGGCGTAGACGTCGTCGAGCGAGATCCCGCGGGCGACCATCATCACCTGGACGTGGTACAGCAGCTGCGAGATCTCCTCGGCGGCGGCTTCCTTGCCCTCGTACTCGGCGGCCATCCAGACCTCGGCGGCCTCTTCGACGACCTTCTTGCCGATGGCATGGACGCCCTTGCCCACCAGTTCCGCGGTGCGGGAGGTGGCCGGGTCGCCGTTCTCGGCCTTGAGCTGGAGCTCGGTGAAGAGCTCTTCGAAGGTTTTGTTCGCCATGATGTCCTAAGAGTACGGGGTGGGGTTCGTGGCTCAGCGCCAGGGTTCGCTGACGGTGCGCAGCGTGGCGGCGGTGGCGACTGCGGCGGTGACCGCCTCGTGGCCCTTGTCCTCGTTGGAGCCCTCAAGGCCGGCCCGGTCCAGGGCCTGCTCCTCGTTGTCGCAGGTCAGGACGCCGAATCCGACGGGTACGCCGGTGTCGATCGAGACCTGGGTGAGGCCGTTCGTCACGCCCTGGCACACATACTCGAAGTGCGGGGTTCCGCCGCGGATGACCACGCCGAGGGCGACGATGGCATCGTAGCCGCGTCCGGCGAGGACCTTCGCCACGACCGGCAGCTCGAAGCTTCCGGGGACGCGCAGCAGCGTCGGCTCGTCGATGCCGAGCTCGTGCAGGGCGCGCAGCGCGCCGTTGACGAGTCCGTCCATGATCTTCTCGTGCCACTGCGCCGCGATGACCGCGACCCGGAGGTCGCCGCAGTTCTTCACACTCAGTTCGGGTGCGCCCTTGCCGCTCACGTCTCTCCTCGGTGCTGTTCGGGTGTACGGGGGGGGTGATTACTGGTTGCCGCAGGTGGACGCGTCGAGCCAGGGCAGGTCGTGCCCCATCCGGTCGCGCTTGGTGCGCAGGTACCGCAGGTTGTGCTCACCGGCCTGGACGGGCATCGGCTCGCGACCCTCGACGGTCAGTCCGTGCCGGACCAGCGCGGTGATCTTCTCGGGGTTGTTGGTCATCAGCCGGAGGCTGCGGACGCCCAGGTCGGCGAGGATCTGGGCGCCGGCCGCGTAGTCGCGGGCGTCGGCGGGCAGACCGAGCTCCAGGTTGGCGTCCAGGGTGTCGTGGCCGCGCTCCTGGAGTTCGTACGCGCGCAGCTTGGACAGGAGTCCGATGCCCCGGCCCTCGTGTCCGCGGAGGTAGACCACGACGCCGCGGCCGGCCTCGGTGATCCGTTCCATGGACGCCTGGAGCTGGGGGCCGCAGTCGCAGCGCAGCGAGTGGAAGATGTCGCCGGTCAGGCACTCGGAGTGGACCCGGACCAGGACGTCCTCGCCGTCGCCGACGTCCCCGTGGACAAGGGCGACGTGCTCGACGCCGTCGACCGTGGAGCGGTAGCCGAAGGCGGTGAACTGCCCGTGTGCCGTGGGCAGGTTGACTTCGGCCTCGCGGCGGACCGTCGGCTCGGAGGAGCGGCGGTAGGCGATGAGGTCCTCGATCGAGATGATCGTCAGGCCGTGCTTGCGGGCGAACGGGACGAGCTCGGGCAGGCGCAGCATCACGCCGTCCTCACCGGCGATCTCGACGATCGCGCCGGCCGGGCGCAGCCCGGCGAGGCGGGCCAGATCGACGGCGGCCTCGGTGTGGCCGTTGCGGACGAGGACGCCGCCGGACTTGGCGCGCAGCGGGAAGATGTGGCCGGGGCGGACGAAGTCGCCGGCCTCGGCCACGCCGCCGGCCAGCAGCTGGAGGGTGGTGGCGCGGTCGGCGGCGGAGATGCCGGTGGTGACACCGTAGGCGGGGCCCGCGTCGACGGAGACGGTGAACGCGGTCCGCATCGACTCGGTGTTGTTGTCGACCATCTGCGGGAGCTCGAGGCGGTCGAGCTCGTCGCCCTCCATGGGCGCGCAGATCAGGCCGCGGCACTCGCTCATCATGAAGGCGACTATTTCGGGGGTGGCCTTCTCGGCCGCGATGACGAGGTCGCCCTCGTTCTCGCGGTCCTCGTCGTCGACGACGACGACGGGCCGGCCGGCGGCGATGTCCCGGATGGCCTGCTCGACGGGGTCGAGGGCGAGGTCGGTGGCGTCCCAGATGGGGAGGGATGTCATGCGGGTGCTCCTTCCAGAGCGGGAGCGGTGCGGGACCGGAGCCACCAGTCGCGCATACCCCAGATGACGAGGGCGAAGTAGATCACGTAGACGAGACCGGAGAAGGCCAGGCCGCTGCTGAAGGCAAGCGGGACGCCGACGAGGTCGACGAGGAGCCAGGCGAACCAGAACTCGACCAGACCACGGGCCTGGGCGACCATCGCGACGAGGGTGCCGACGAAGATGTACGCGTCGGCCCAGGGGCTCCAGGAGAGCGACGGGTAGAGGGTGAAGAGGCCGCCGACGGCGGCGGTGCCGAGTACGGCCCCGCCGAGGAGCAGCCCGCGCTCCTTCCAGGTCGCGAAGCGGACGGCGATTGTGCCGTCCTGCGCCTGCTGCCGGCCGCGGGTCCACTGGCGCCAGCCCCACGCGGCGACACCGATGACCAGGAGCTGCTTGCCGACGCCACCGCTGAGGTGGGCGGAGGCGTAGGCCCCGACGAGGATGACGCCGGAGAGCAGCTGGGCCGGCCAGGTGAGTATGGAGCGCCGCCAGCCGAGCGCCAGCGCGATCAGTCCGATCGTGTTGCCGATCATGTCGGACCACATGATGTGCTGCCCGAAGGCGCTGAAGGCCTCGGAGTTCAGCCAGCTCACTTGACGTTCTCCTTGGCGTTGGCGCCGAGCAGCCGCTCGACGTACTTGGCGATGACGTCGACCTCGAGGTTGACCGGGTCTCCGGGCTTCTTGATGCCCAGCGTGGTCAGGGCGAGGGTCGTGGGGATGAGGCTGATGGTGAAGTAGTCGTCCGCGGCCTCGACGACGGTCAGGCTGACGCCGTCGACGGTGACGGAGCCCTTCTCGACCACGTACCGCGAGAGGTGCCCGGGGAGCGAGATCTTGACGATCTCCCAGTGCTCGGAGGGGGTGCGGGAGACGATCGTGCCGGTGCCGTCGACGTGGCCCTGGACGATGTGACCGCCGAGGCGGTCCCCGACGGCCGTCGGCCGTTCCAGGTTGACCCGGGAGCCGACTTCCAGCGCGCCGAGCGAGGAGCGCAGCAGCGTCTCGGCCATCACATCGGCGGTGAATTCGCCGTTCCCGAACTCCACGACGGTCAGACAGACGCCGTTGACGGCGATGGAGTCGCCGTGCTTCGCGCCGTCGGTGACGACGGGGCCGCGCAGACGGAAGCGGGAGGCGTCGCCGAGGTTCTCGACGGCGGTGACCTCACCCAGTTCTTCGACGATTCCGGTGAACACGCTCAGGCTCCCTTGGGGGTGGCGGTGATCCGCAGATCGGGACCGACGCGGACGGTCTCGGTGACGTCGAGACGCAGCGCATCGGAGATGGTGGAAATTCCGGCGTCGGCGAGGGCGGCGGGGCCCGCGCCGAGGAGGACGGGGGCGAGATAGCCGACGACGGTGTCGACGGCTCCCGCGGCGACGAAGGCGCCGGCCAGGGTCGGGCCGCCTTCGAGGAGTACGGAGCGGACGCCCCGCTCGTGGAGGTGCGCGAGGAGGGCCGGTACGGAGAGCCCCCGGTCGGCACGGGGCAGCCGGACGACGCCGGGCAGGTCGGTGACCGCGTCCTCGGCGACCGCGATCAGGGTGGGCGCCGCGTCGTCCAGGACCCGGGCGCCGGGCTTCACTGCGGTGGCCTCGGTGTCGACGACCACGCGCAGCGGCTGGGTGGCTCCCGGGACGTCCCGTACGGCGAGGTGGGGGTCGTCGGCGCGGGCGGTGCCGGAGCCGACGATCACGGCGTCCGCCTCGGCGCGCAACCGGTGGACGTCGGCGCGGGACTCGGGCGAGGTGATCCAGCGGCTGGTGCCGTCCTTCGCCGCGATCCGCCCGTCGAGGGTGGCCGCGTACTTCCACAGGACGTACGGCCGCCCGCGGCGTACGGAGGTGAGCCAGGCGATGTTGCCCGCCTCGGCCTCGTCGGCGAGGACGCCCTGCTCGACCTGCACCCCGGCCGCGCGGAGCGTGTCCGCACCGCCGGTGGCCTGCGGGTTCGGGTCGGCGACCGCATAGACGACACGGCTGACGCCGGCCTTGATCAGCGCCTGGGCGCAGGGGCCGGTGCGACCGGTGTGGTTGCAGGGTTCGAGGGTGACGTACGCGGTGGCGCCGCGGGCGAGGTCGCCCGCTTCGCGCAGGGCGTGGACCTCGGCATGCGGTCCGCCGGCGCGCTGGTGGTAACCGGCTCCGACCTGGTGTCCCGAGGCGTCGACGAGGACGCACCCGACCACTGGGTTGGGGCTCGTGGAGCCGAGTCCGTGTGCGGCGAGCGTGATGGCTCGGCGCATGGCGTCCACGTCGGCTGCGGTGGCCACCGGGTCCTCCTGCCTCTTCGGGCACGGACTCCGGGGCCTGTCGATGACGACAGAGAGCGGGTACGTCACTTCACGGGGATGCCGAGGCCGGATTCACCGGTCGCCGACGAGCGCGGCGGCCAGCAAAAGACGGCCGGCGTCCGGGAAGGACCACCCGCCGCGCACTGCCTCCCATCCGGACTTTCACCGTCGGTCCAGGAATCTCACCTGGTCAACCGGCCGCTGGATGCGGACGGGTCGCGGACTATACCGCCGGTTCGGAATTACACCGACCCCGGAGTGCGCTGCTGCTGATACAGGGCCAGTGTGCCACGACTGATCGTCGGCCATCAGGGTGAGTAGCTGTGGGCTGGCTCACAGTAATCGATGAGCCTTCAACTGGTCCAGACCTATTGACGCACTGGTCTAGTCCTCTTAATCTCCGTGTCACCTCCGAGGTACGGGGCCGGGTGTGCGCACATCGGGGCCCAACACAAGCAATCGCCTTGCCAGTTGTGTTCCGCCCACCTCCCAGGAGGAACAGATCGTGCTGTCCCCCACCCGTACCAGAGCGGCGCTGCTCGCGTCCGGCGCGGCCGTCGCCGGACTGCTGCTCAGCTCGCTCTCCGGCGGCGTCTCCCACGCCGCCGACCAGGAGTCCTGTCGCCCCGACGGGCTCTACAGGACTCCCGGTGTCGACGTCCCGTACTGCTCGGTCTACGACACCGAGGGCCGCGAGAAGATGGGCGCCGACCACCAGCGCCGGGTCATCGGCTACTTCACCGGCTGGCGCACCGGCAAGGACGGCACCCCCGCCTACCTCGCCTCGGACATCCCCTGGGACAAAGTCACCCACATCAACTACGCGTTCGGGCACATCGACGGCGCCAACAAGCTGTCGGTCGGCACGGACGGCGCGAACAACGCCGCCACCGGGATGACCTGGCCCGGTGTCGCCGGCGCGGAGATGGACCCGGCCCTCCCGTACAAGGGCCACTTCAATCTGCTGAACAAATTCAAGAAGCAGCACCCCGACGTCAAGACGCTGATCTCGGTCGGCGGCTGGGCCGAGACCGGCGGCTACTTCGACGACAGCGGCAGCCGGGTGAACTCCGGCGGCTTCTACTCGATGGCCACCAGCGCCGACGGTTCGGTCAACCAGGCCGGGATCGACACGTTCGCGGACTCGGCCGTCTCCTTCGTCAAGAAGTACGGCTTCAACGGCGTCGACATCGACTACGAGTACCCGACGACGATGAAGGACGCCGGCAACCCGCTGGACCACACGCTCTCCAACGGGCGCCGCGCCGGTCTGGTCAAGGGCTATGCGGCACTGATGAAGACGCTGCGCGAGAAGCTCGACCGGGCGGGCGCCGCCGACGGCAGGCACTACATGCTGACGGTCGCCGCGCCCTCGTCCGGCTATCTGCTGCGCGGCATGGAGACCTTCCAGATGCAGAAGTATCTGGACTACGTCAACATCATGTCCTACGACCTGCACGGCGCCTGGAACGAGTACGTGGGTCCGAACGCCTCGCTCTTCGACGACGGCAAGGACGCCGAACTGGCCGCGGCGGGCGTCTACTCGACCTCCCAGTACGGCGGCGTCGGGTATCTGAACACCGACTGGGCCTACCACTACTTCCGCGGCTCGATGCCGGCCGGCCGCATCAACATCGGCCTGCCGTACTACACCCGCGGCTTCAAGAACGTGCAGGGCGGCACGGACGGGCTGTGGGGGAAGGCGGCCACCACGACGTGCCCGGCGGGCGCGGGTCTGACCAAGTGCGGTGACGGCGCCGTCGGCATCGACAACCTGTGGCACGACAAGGACACCAACGGCGCCGAGTCCCCGGCGGGGTCCAACCCCATGTGGCACGCGAAGAACCTGGAGAAGGGGGTCGTCGGCGACTACGTCACGAAGTACGGCTTCCCCGCGACCACCAGGCTGACGGGCACCTACGCCCGCAAGTACGACGCGACGCTGGTCGCGCCGTGGCTGTGGAACGCCGAGAAGAAGGTCTTCCTGTCCACCGAGGACGAGCAGTCGGTGAAGGCCAAGGCCGACTATGTGGTCGGCAAGGGCATCGGCGGCACGATGGTGTGGGAGCTGGCCGGTGACTACGCGTACAACGCGGCCAAGGGCCAGTACGAGATGGGCTCCACGCTCACCGACGCGATGTACCAGAAGTTCAAGGCGGCCTCGCCGTACGGCGCCAAGCGCTCGGCGGTCACGCTGCCGGCGGACGCGGTCGACGTGGGGGTGGAGTTCGGGCAGTTCCCGCTCGGCGACTCGAACTACCCGATCAGCCCCAAGCTGAAGATCACCAACAACACGAAGACGGCACTGCCGGGCGGTACGGAGTTCCAGTTCGACTACTCCACCTCGGCACCGGCCAACGCCAAGGACCAGTCGGGCTTCGGGACCACGATCGTCCGAAGCGACCACACGGGTTCGAACGTGGGCGGGCTCAAGGGCGACTACAACCGTGTCTCGCTGAAGCTTCCGTCCTGGCAGACCCTCGCGCCGGGCGCCTCGGTGGAGCTGGACTTCGTCTACTACCTGCCGACATCCACGCCGTCGAACTGGACGGTGAGCTTCGGTGGCAAGACCTACGCCCTGGCCGGCGACCTGACGCGCGGCGCCAAGGTGGTCGAGCCGGGCACGGGAGCCGGCCCGACGCCGACCCCGACTCCGACGAACCCGGGCGGGAGCTGCGCGGCGCCCGCGTGGAGCGCGACCGCGGAGTACGGCGGCGGCGCGTCCGTGTCCCACAACGCGCACACCTGGAAGGCCAAGTGGTGGACGAAGGGCGAGGAGCCCGGGACCACCGGTGAATGGGGGGTGTGGCAGGACCTCGGCGCCTGCTGACCCCCGGAAAAGACGCCCGGCGGCGGTCCAACCGGCCCTTGCCGCCGCCGGGTCCCCGGGCCCGTCCCATCCGGGGCCGCCGGTCCCTGTGCGTCGTCCCGGGCCCCGTCCCGGCTACGCGCCCGGACCGAAGAGTGCGTCCTGGGCCGACTCGCGGGCCGTGAGGAGGGCGCCGCGCAGGACCGCCGTGCCGTCGAGCGACGCGGGGCGCACGAGGGTGCGCAGGGGCGAGAGCGCCGCGAGGCGGGCCTCGACGCGGGTGGCGAGGGGCCGGCCGCCGGCATGGCCGATCTCGCCGCCGAGGATCACACATCCCGGATCGAGCACGGAGGCGACGGCCGCCGCGCCGACGGCCAGCCGGTCGGCGAAGGCGTCCAGGAAGGCCGCCTCGCGAGCGCCGGATGCGCCCCCGTGCTCCCCGCAGGACTGCGCCGCGTGCCGGACGGTCTGTTCGGCGTCGCCCCGGAGGCCGAACTCCGCGGCGAGTTCGCGGACCGCCGCGGCGCCGACCAGCGCGTGGAACCCTCCGTCGCAGCCCGTGGCCGACGGCAGGCCGCCCGTCCCCGGGACGGGAAGGAAGCCGATCTCGCCCGCGCCGCCGGACGCTCCCCGGCGCAGTGCGCCGCCGAGCACGACCGCCGCTCCCACGCCCTGGCCGAGCCAGAGCAGCACGAAGTCCTCGCGGTCCCGGCCGGCGCCGAGGCGCTGTTCGGCCACCGCCGCGAGGTTGGTCTCGTTCTCCACGAGGACCGTGGCAGGGAGACGTTCCTGCAGGGCCGCGACGAGCCGGCGGTGCCACGCGGGCAGCCCCGAGGAGTCCCGCAGCTCGCCCGTCGCGGGGTCGATGAGCCCGGGCGCGCCGATGCCGACGCTGTGCAGACGCCCCGCCCCCGCCTCGCGAGCGGTGCGCTCCAGCAGGGCGGCGGCCTGCTCGACGGCCGGTTCCGTCCCGGCGTCGGAGTCGATGGCCAGCGTGGCCTCGGCGAGAGTGGTGCCGAGCAGATCGGCGACGACGAGGGACACGCTCCGCGTCCGCACGTCGAGGGCCGCCAGATGGGCGCGGTCCGCGACGATGCCGTACAGCCGCGCGTTCGGCCCCCGGCGTTCGGCACCCGCCTCCCCCACCAGCCGGATCAGGCCCGCCCCCTGCAGCCGCTCGACGAGGTCGGCGACGGTGGGGCGGGAGAGTCCGGTCAGCGTCTTGAGCTGACTTGCCGTCAACGGCCCCTCCTGCTGGAGGAATCGCAGGGCCAGCCGGTCGTTGATGGCCCGTGCGGTGCTCGGGGATGCGGACTGCATGCCGGGGATCCTTCCAGATCACCCTGCCGTCTATTTATCAGGCAGGGTCCCTGATAGTTTACGCCGCATGTCGACCAACGGGGCGTACGGCCCCCAGCAGCTGAGGCGGGCGCGCTACGCCGTGGCCGCCATCTTCTGTGTGCACGGCGCGGTCACCGGCAGCTTCGCCACCCGCATTCCGTGGATCCAGGACCATGCGGACGTCAGCGCGGGCCAGCTCGGCCTCGCCCTCGCCTTCCCGGCGATCGGGGCCTCACTGGCGATGCCGCTGGCGGGCGCGGTCAGCCACCGCTTCGGCTCGCGCGCCGCCCTGCGCGGTCTGCTGGCACTGTGGACGCTGTCGCTGACGCTTCCGTCACTGGCCCCGAACATCTACGGGCTGTGCGGGGCGCTGCTCGTGTACGGCGCGACGGCCGGCATGTCGGATGTCGCCATGAACGCCCTGGGCGTCGAGATCGAGAACCGTATCGACAAGTCGATCATGTCCAGCCTGCATGGAATGTGGAGCGCGGGCGCCCTGATCGGCTCGGCCGGCGGCACCCTCGCCGCTCACCTGGGCGCGGACGCCCGGCTGCACCACCTGCTCGCGGCCGCCGTACTGACCGTACTGGGCGCGGTGTTCTGCCAGGGGGTCCTGGACCTGCGCAGCGCCCCCGACGAGGAGCCGCCGCCGCGGTTCGCACTGCCGCCCAGGTCGGCGCTGGTCATCGGGGCGATCGGATTCTGCGGGGTGTTCGCGGAGGGGGCGAGCCTGGACTGGTCGGCGGTCTATCTGGAGGACCAGCTCGGTACGTCGGCGGGCCTCGCGGCCGCCTCCACGACCGCCTTCGCGCTGACGATGGCGGTGGCGCGGCTGGTGGGCGACAAGGTCGTCGACCGGTTCGGAGCCGTACGGACCGTGCGCGTCGGCGGGGTGGCGGCGACCGCCGGTGGGGTCCTGGTCGTCCTCGCCCCGCACCCGGCGGTCGCGATGGCCGGATTCGGTCTGATCGGTCTGGGCGTCGCCGTCGTCGTCCCGCTGGCGTTCGCGGCGGCCGGGCGCAGCGGCCCCAACCCCAGCCAGGCGATCGCGGGCGTCGCGACCATCACGTACACCTCTGGGCTCATCGCCCCCTCGGCAATCGGCGGCCTGGCGGACGCGACCTCGCTGGTGGTGTCGTTCAGCCTGGTGACCCTGCTGACGTTCGGTCTCGTGGTGGGCGCCGGGGTCCTGCGCGCCGGTGCCCGGCCATCGGCGAAGGCCGCCCCCGTGAGCGCCCCCGCTCCCGAGCGCCGGACCTGACGCTCCCCCGGCCGCCGGATCGGCGCGCACAGCCCCCTCCACCAGGGGCGCACTACCATGGCGCTGATCGTTTTCGGCCACGCCAGGCCGACGGACACGGAGAACTGGAGCGGCCCATGAACCTCGGCGTGCGCTGGACCTTGCACGGCGACGGACGCACACCCGCTCCCGGCGCTGTCGTACGACCCGACGAACGGCTGTCCTGGCCCCGTACGATCGGGCTCGGCGCCCAGCACGTGGTGGCCATGTTCGGCGCGTCGTTCGTGGCTCCGGTCCTCATGGGTCTGGACCCCAATCTCGCGATCATGCTCTCGGGTGTCGCGACGATCATCTTTCTGCTCGCCACGCGGGGCACCGTCCCGAGCTATCTGGGCTGCTCGCTCTCCTTCGTCGGCGTGGCCGCGGCCATCCGCGCCTCCGGCGGCACCAGCGCCACCGTCACCGGCGCGGTGCTCGTCGTCGCCGCGGTGCTGTTCCTGGCCGGTCTCGCGGTGCGGCACTTCGGCGCGAGGATCATCCACGCCGCGATGCCGCCGATCGTGACCGGCGCCGTGGTCATGCTCATCGGCTTCAACCTCGCGCCGGTCACCGCCGCCACGTACTGGCCGCAGGACCAGTGGACCGCGCTGCTCGTGATGCTGTTCACCGGGCTGGCCGTGGTCTGCCTGCGCGGGTTCTGGTCCCGGATCGCCATCTTCCTCGGCCTGATCTTCGGCTACGGCATCTCGTGGGTCTTCGACCTGGTCTTCGGCAGGATCCATTCCATGGGCCCCGACGGCCGGGTCACCGACCACTGGCGGCTCGATCTCTCCGGTGTCTCGAAGGCCGACTGGATCGGACTTCCGTCCTTCCACGGTCCCAGCTTCGAGTGGTCGGCGATCCTGGTCGCGCTGCCGGTCGTCATCGCGCTGATCGCGGAGAACGCCGGACACGTCAAGGCCGTCGGCGAGATGACCGGCGACCCGCTCGACGACAAGCTGGGCACGGCCATCGCCGCGGACGGAGCGGCCTCGATGCTGTCCACCGCGGTGGGCGGCCCGCCCAACACCACGTACTCGGAGAACATCGGCGTCATGGCCGCCACCCGGGTGTACTCGACCGCCGCCTACTGGGCCGCCGCCGGGTTCGCGCTGCTCTTCGGACTCTGCCCCAAGTTCGGCGCGGTCGTCGCCGCCATCCCCGGTGGAGTCCTCGGCGGCATCACCGTGATCCTCTACGGCATGATCGGCCTGCTCGGCGCCCAGATCTGGATCAACTCCGGGGTGGATCTGCGCAATCCGCTGAACCTGGTGCCGGCCGCGGCGGGCATCATCATCGGCGTCGGCGGCGTGAAGCTCACCTTCACCGACACCTTCGAGCTGGGCGGGATCGCCCTGGGCACGCTCGTGGTGATCACCGGCTACCACGTGCTGCGGGCGTTCGCCCCGGCCCATCTGAAGGCTCAGGAGCCCCTGCTGGACGCGGGAACCTCGCAGTACGACAGCGAGGACGGGGACCAGAAGCCGGTCGCGGGACCGTAGGGGCGTTCCCCCGTTCTGGGTAAGCCGGGCTCGGCGGGACCCCCCGGGAGCCCCGCGGCTGCGACGCTGCCCCCATGGCGTGGATCGAGGAGTGCACAGCGGTCGACTCGGTACTGGAACGGATGCGCGTCTTCGGTGCGGGGTGGCATCCGGACGACGGCGTCGCCGTCTTCAACCGGGTCTACCTTTCGGTCACCGAGGAGTTCGACCGGTGCGTCGACGCCGGGTTCTTCCGCGATCGGCACGCCGCCGTCACGCTCGACGTGCTCTTCGCCGAGCGCTACCTCTCGGCCGTGGAATCGGCCTCCGTGGGCCTTCCCGCACCGGCCTGCTGGAAGCCGCTGTTCCAGTACCGGCGTCATCCCGGGGTGCGCCCGCTGCAGTTCGCCCTCGCCGGGATCAACGCGCACATCGGCCACGACCTCGCCCGGGCGGTGGTCGACACCTGCCGCGCGCTGGAGTGCCGGCCGGTGGACCTGGAGAGGGAGTTCGACCGGGTGGGCGATCTCCTCGTCCTCCTGGAGGAGCGCATCCGCGAGGAACTGATGCCGGGCCCCGATCTGCTGGAGATCGCGGACCCGCTGACGCATCTGCTCGGCTGCTGGAGCCTGGACCGCGCCAGGGACGGGGCGTGGTTCGCGGCCCGCACCCTGTGGGAGCTGGGCGGAGTGCCGGAGCTGGCCGAGGAGTTCACCGAACGCCTCGACCGCTCCGTGGGTCTGGTGGGGCGGATGCTGCTGACGCCGCTCACACTGTGCGGCTGAACGCTCTCACACCAGTGCTACCGCCCCACACCCCCAACGTGACTCAGTCCTCCGGAAGTTCCACGGGCGCGATGTCGTCGTAGACATCGCCCGGGCCGGGGTTGGTGGCGTCGGTCTCGCCACCGAAGTGGTGCATGACGCCCCAGACGGCGTTCAGCGCGGTCTGCACGGCGCCCTCGGCCCAGCCGGCCGTCCAGGAGATGTCGTCGCCGGCGAGGAAGATGCCCCGCTTGTCCTCGGGCAGCCGGTCCTGCATGAAGTGCGTGAACAGACGCCGCTGGTAGCGGTAGTGCCCGGGCAGGTTCGCCTTGAAGGCGCCCATGAAGTAGGGCTCGTTCTCCCAGGACACCGTCACGGGGTTGCCGATGATGTGCTTGCGGATGTCGACGTTCGGGTAGATCTCGCCGAGCGACTTGAGCATGACCTCCATGCGCTCGTTCGCCGACAGCGGCAGCCACTTCAGGCTGTCGTCGCACCAGGTGTACGACAGGCAGATGACGGCCGGCTTGTCCGGGCCCTCGTCCAGCAGGTACGTACCGCGCGTCATCCGGTCCGTCAGCGTCATCGACATGACGTCGCGGCCGGTCACCTCGTCCTTGTCGAGCCAGAACGGCCGGTCCACCGGCACGAACAGCTTGGACGACTCCATGTAGTGGGTGCGCTCCATCGCCGTCCAGTGGTCGATCGGGAAGAGCGAGTCGTCACAGGCGATCTTGGAGAGCAGCATCCAGGACTGGGCGGTGAAGATCGCCGCCCGGTACGTACGGATGTCACCGGAGGCGTCGGTCACGGTGACCCGGTTCCCGGCGGTGCGGTGCAGCCGGGTCACGGCGGGCTTCGGGGTGCCCCCGTGGAGGGTGGACAGCGAGGTGCCCGGGGCCCAGTGCACGATCTTCTCGGGCTCGCGCTCCCACAGGCGCAGCGGCAGCTGCTGGGAGCCGCCGACGATGCCGCGGTGGTGGTCGTCGGCCTCGGTGTAGACGACGCGCAGGATCTCCAGGATGGAGTTCGGGAAGTCGGTGTCCCAGCCGCCCGTGCCGAAGCCGACCTGGCCGAAGATCTCGCGGTGGCGGAAGGACTTGAACGCCTCGGAGTCGCAGAGGAAGCCGTAGAAGGTCTGGTTGTCCAGCTTCTCGACGAGCTTGGCCCAGATCTCGCGGATGCGCGGGACGTCGCGCTCACGCATGGCCTGGTTCATGTCGGAGAAGTCGGCGCCCTCCTCCAGACAGGCGTTCCAGGCGTTCATCACGTCGCGGTAGACCTGCGGCAGGTCGTCGACGGTCGTCGCGTAGTGCGACTCGCCCTTCAGGTCGACGACGGTCGACGGCGTCTCCGGCGCGAGCGGGTTGGGGAACGGCTTGGTCTCCAGGCCCACCAGGTCGATGTAGTGCTGGAGCGCGGTCGACGACGGCGGGAAGCGCATCGCGCCCATCTCGGCGGTCAGGGAGGGGTCGCATCCCTCGAAACCGACCGTGCGCAGCCGGCCGCCGATCTGGTCGGCCTCGTAGACGACGGGCTTGAGGCCCATCTTCATGAGCTCGTACGCGGCGATGATCCCGGAGAGACCGCCACCGATGACGGCGACCTCGGTGCCGTGCTCGGTCGCGGGTATCTGGCCGAGCCCGGCCGGGTGGGCCAGGAAGTCGTCGTAGGCGTACGGGAAGTCCGGACCGAACATGGTGATCGGCGGCTGCGCGTCGGTGTGCTGGACGGCGGTGGGCACCGTGGACGTCATGGGGTACGGACTCCTTGCACGGAAAGCTGAAGGGGGAGGCGGAGGAGAAGCGGGGCTCAGATCAGGGACGTGTACAGGCCGGGGCGGCGGTCGCGCAGATACGGGTTGGTCTCGCGGGATGCGCGCAGGAACTCCGGATCGGCGTCGCCGACGACGATCTCCTCGCCGCGGCCGGCCCGGGCGCGGGCGGTGCCGTCGGGGCCGACGAGCGTGGAGAGGCCGACGAACTCGAACTCGCCCTCGGGTCCGGTCCGGTTCACATAGGCCACGTACATCTGGTTCTCGAAGGCGCGGACCGGGACGACGGACTCGGCGACGAACTGGAAGGGGTGCATCTGCGCCGTGGGCACCAGGAGGAGGTCGGTGCCGGCGAGACCGTGCGCCCGGACGTTCTCGGGGAACTCGACGTCGTAGCAGATCATCACGCCGAGCTTCAGACCGCCGAGCTCGGCCTGGGCCACCGGTTGGTCACCGGGGGTGAACCAGGTCTGCTCGAAGCAGCCGAAGAGATGCGTCTTGCGGTAGTTCAGGAGGCGGGCGCCGTCGGCGCCGATCAGCTGCGCCGCGTTGTACAGGGTCTCGCCGTCGCGCTCCGGGTAGCCGTAGACGATCGCGAGCCCGTGCCGTACGGCGATCTCGGCGATCGCACGCGCGCCGGAGCCGTCGGCGGGCTCGGCCAGCCGGGGAACGTCCTCACCGATCGCGTACCCGGTCAGGAACAGCTCCGGGGCCACCAGCAGCCCGGCGCCGGTGGCGGCGGCGCGGGCGGCCGCCGCGTCGAGCACCTTGAGGTTCGCGGCCACATCACCGGGCTGTCCGGAGCTCTGGAGCAGGGCGGTGCGCAGCGACGGCATCGGCAGACCTCTGTCGGTGAAGGAAGCGTGAGGGGAGACGTCAAAACGGTACGGTTCGGGCTCCTCCCCGGACAAGGCGCGACCGTTGCGGACCGACCGTCGATCCATTGCGCCGTGCCCGGGGGCGGCGATGATTCATTGCGTGCGCCTCCTGCGGAGGTCGTAGTGCGTCCCCGCCGCGCGGCGGAGGGGGAATCGTCCTGCGACGCGATGTGGTGCGCAGGGCCTCTCGGCAGAGTGGTGGCTGTCCGGTTCACCTGCCGAAAGGACCTTCATGAACCGCCGTACGAAGCTGGTCGCACTCTGCTCCGCCGTGCTGATCAGTGCGGGTGCCGCGGGCTCCGCCGTCGCCTCGGGGGATGGCGACGGAGGGGCCCGCGAGGCCGCCTCCCTCACCGGCAGGGGAAAGCTGTACCGGCCGGCCGGGGACGACATCACCTTCTCGTTCGACGCCCATCTGGCGGCGAAGGACAACGCGGACCCCCGCAAGGCCACGGGCACCTTCAGCTTCAGCCACTACATCGGTGACTTCGCCGCGTCGGCGGATGTGAAGGTCGACTGTCTGATGACGGGCGGGAAGGTCGCCGTGGTCACGGGGGTCATCACCCGGGCGGACGGTGAGCTGAAGCCCTCGCTGGGCAAGCGGATCGGCATCTCGGTGCACGACGTCGGCAGGCGCGACCGGCTCGGCTACACGTGGGCGATGTCGAACGACCCGTCCAAGGACTCGGTGCCGCAGTGCACGAGCTCGGCGCCGTTCGAGAAGCTCAAGGCCGGCTCCGGCGATCTCAGGGTGCTGCCGTGGCAGGTGCCCTATCCGGGCGAATGAGAGGTGCTACGCGGGCGAGCCCGAGGAGAACCGCCGCAGCAGCGGTGAGAGCACCAGGACCGACTTGGTGCGCTCCACGAAGGGCTCGCCCGCGATCCGCTCCAGTACGCGCTCGAAGTGGCGCATGTCGGAGGCGAAGACCTGGACGACGGCGTCCGCGTCGCCGGTGACGGTCGACGCGGACACCACCTCGGGGTATCGCTCCAGCCCGCGGCGGATGTCGTCGGGCGAGGTGTTGTGGCGACAGTAGATCTCGACGAACCCCTCGGTCTCCCAGCCGAGCGCCGCCGGGTCCACCCGTACGGTGAAGCCGGTGATGGCGCCCTCGGCCCGCAGCCGGTCCACCCGGCGCTTCACCGCCGGGGCGGAGAGCCCGACGAGCGAGCCGATATCGGCGTACGAGCGTCGGGCGTCTTCGGCGAGGGCGTGGACGATGCGTTCGTCGAGGTCGTTGAGTCGCACTACGGGTGGATCACTTCTCTGCTGAGGCCTCGGCCGAGGCCAGACGGGAACGGCGCATGCCGTATCCGAAGTAGAACACGAGCCCGACCGCCATCCAGACACCGAAGACGGTCCAGGTGGTGGAGTCGAGGCTGAACATGTTGTAGACGCAGAAGAAGAAGCCCAGCAGCGGGAAGAGCCAGCCCAGCGGCACCTTGAAGGTGCGCGGCATGTTCGGGCGCGTCCGGCGCAGGACGACGACCGCGATGTTGACCAGGGCGAAGGCGAAGAGCGTGCCGATGCTGGTGGCGTCGACGAGCTTGCCCAGCGGGATCAGGGCCGCGAGCACACCGCAGAAGAGCGAGACGATCACCGTGTTCACGCGCGGTGTGCCGGTCTTCTTGCTGACCTTGCCGAACGCCTTGGGGACCAGGCCGTCCCTGGACATGGCGAAGAGGACACGGGTCTGGCCGTAGAGCACGGTCAGCACGACGCTGGCGATGGAGATGACGGCGCCGGCGGCGAGGAGCGTGCCCCAGAAGGCGTGTCCGGTCACATCGTTCATGATCGCGGCGAGCGTGGCCTCGGAGCCCTCGAAGTCCTTCCAGTTCCAGGCGCCCACGGCGACCGCGGCGACCAGGACGTAGAGCGCGGTGACGATGATCAGCGACAGCATGATCGCGCGCGGCAGGTCGCGCTGCGGGTTCTTCGCTTCCTCACCGGCGGTGGAGGCGGCGTCGAAGCCGATGTACGAGAAGAACAGGCTGGCACCGGCCGCGCTGACACCGGCCATGCCGAGCGGCATGAAGTCGGCGTAGTTGCCGGACTTGAAGCCCATGAAGCCGATGGTGCAGAAGAGGGCCAGCGCGCCGATCTTCACGGCGACCATGATCGTGTTGGCGCGGGCCGACTCCTTGGCGCCGCCCAGCAGGAACACCATGGCGAGGAGCACCACGATCAGCGCGGGGAGGTTGACTATGCCGCCCTCGCCGGGGGCCGAGGAGAGCACGTCGGGGATGGTGACGCCGATCGTGCCGTCGAGCAGCTCATTGAGGTACTCACCCCAGCCGACGGCCACGGCGGCCACCGACACGCCGTACTCGAGGACCAGACACCAGCCGCAGACCCAGGCGACGAGTTCGCCCATCGTTGCGTACGCGTACGAGTAGGAGGAGCCGGCGACCGGGATGGTGCCCGCCAGTTCCGCGTACGAGAGGGCCGAGAAGAGCGCGGTGAGACCGGCGATGACGAACGCCAGCGTGACCGCGGGGCCCGCCTGCGGAACGGCGTCGCCGAGGACCACGAAAATGCCGGTGCCAAGGGTGGCGCCGATGCTGATCATGGTTAGCTGCCACATGGAGAGCGAGCGGCGAAGGCTGCCGCCCTCACCCTGCCCACCCTCTGCGACCAGCCTTTCCACGGGCTTTCGCCGGGTGAGAGCGGAGAGCCCGGACGCCTTGGGCGCCGGACCCTCGGTGGCGGGCGCGGCTGTGCCTTGGTCGAGCACTGCGGTGGCTCCTTCATCGCTGCGGATCGAACGGAAGCGACCTGCGGCGGTACGCGGGCGCTGTGACACAGCCCACGGGGGAAGGGGGAACCGCCGAGCAGGCGGTCGCCGCCACTCCTGGTACGAGGCTTGAGCCTAAGGCCAGGGCGTCGCACTTGTTAATGCAGCGTTGTTGCGCATGAGTGATTGATCATTGCGCACTTGCGGCACAGACGGGGAAACATTGCGCCCTGCCGCACGAATCGACACATCGGGGCCGCCGAGGCCCTCCTGACGTGGTGTCGGGTGCGGTGATCCGCACCGGTCTCCGACGGCGGCATGCTCGGTAGAATCGCCGGAGTGAGGGCGGCCCGTACGGTCCCCCGTTGTCATGTCGGGGCCGATGAAGCCTCCGGCGAAGATCCGATGGTTGCGGGAGAGAGCGTGCGCGAGCCCACGATGCCCGGCGCCGTCGCCTGCCCACCGTGATGCTGCGCCCCTGACGGGTGGCCGGCCGCGCTCCGCGCGTCGCCCCGGCTCCGTCCCTTTTGCTTCCGGCCCGTCCTGCGGGCCGTCCCGCGGGGTGCCGGCCGGCCTTCCGCGTCCTCCCGCGCCCCCTTGGCCTGTCCAGAGCGGGGTGTGCCCGAGCACGACAGGTTCCCGATCCCGTGTCCTCCACTTCCGTGATGTCTCCCGCCGCGCGGCTGCGTGGCCTGCGCCCGGACTGGCTGAACGATCCCAAGGTGTGGCGTACCGAGGTCCTCGCGGGCCTGGTCGTCGCGCTCGCGCTGATTCCCGAGGCGATCTCGTTCTCGATCATCGCCGGTGTCGACCCGGCTCTTGGCCTGTTCGCCTCGTTCACCATGGCCGTCGTGATCTCGATCGTCGGCGGACGCCGCGCGATGATCTCCGCCGCCACGGGCGCCGTCGCGCTCGTGATCGCCCCGCTGAACCGTGAGCACGGCCTGGGCCACTTGATCGCCGCCGTCATTCTGGCCGGTGTCCTCCAGGTCGCCCTCGGCGCGCTGGGAGTGGCGAAGCTGATGCGGTTCGTGCCGCGCTCGGTGATGGTCGGATTCGTCAACGCGCTCGCCATCCTGGTCTTCATGGCCCAGGTCCCCGAGATGCACAACGTGCCGTGGCCCGTGTACCCGCTGATCGCGGCCGGGCTGGCGCTGCTGGTGTTCTTCCCGAAGGTCACCACGGTGATCCCGGCACCGCTGGTCTCGATCGTGATCCTGACCGTGATCACCGTGGCGGCCGGGATCGCGGTCCCGACGGTCGGTGACAAGGGCGCGCTGCCGTCCTCGCTGCCCGTGCCCGGGCTGCCGGACGTGCCGTTCACGCTGGACACCCTGACCACCGTCGCCCCCTACGCGATCGCGATGGCGCTGGTGGGCCTGATGGAGTCGCTGATGACGGCCAAGCTGGTCGACGAGATCACCGACACCCGTTCCTCGAAGACGCGAGAGTCCATCGGTCAGGGCATCGCCAACATCGTGACCGGATTCTTCGGCGGCATGGGCGGCTGCGCGATGATCGGCCAGACGATGATCAACGTGAAGGTGTCCGGAGCCCGGACCCGGCTCTCCACGTTCCTCGCGGGCGCATTCCTGATGGTGCTGTGCATCGTCTTCGGCCCGGTCGTCTCCGAGATCCCCATGGCCGCGCTGGTCGCCGTCATGGTCATGGTGTCGTTCGCGACGTTCGACTGGCACTCCGTCGCGCCCAGGACCCTCAAGCGGATGCCGGCCGGGGAGATCGTCGTCATGGTCATCACCGTGGTCTGCGTGGTCGCCACCGGCAACCTGGCGATCGGTGTCGTCGTCGGCTCGATCACGGCGATGGTCATCTTCGCCAAACGCGTCGCCCACCTCGCCAATGTCACTGCCACCACCGAGCCCGACGGCACCAGCGTGGTCTACGCCGTGACCGGCGAGCTGTTCTTCGCCTCGTCCAACGACCTCGTCGGCCGGTTCCGCTACGCCACCGACCCCGACAAGGTCGTCATCGACCTGAGTGCGGCGCACATCTGGGATGCCTCGTCCGTCGCCGCCCTCGACGCCATCGAGACCAGGTACGCCCAGCGAGGCAAGACGGTGGAGATCATCGGTCTGAACGACCCGAGCGCCGACCTCCACGGCAAGCTCACCGGTGAACTCACGAGTCACTGACCGACCCCTGTTCACCTCACGACGGACTGACATCTGCTCTGCGCCCGACATTGACTCTTGGCGCGCGATGACCCACGCTCCACCGCCATGGAGCTGGATGTGCTGTATGAGATCGACGTCCCCCGGCCGTGGGACGGACCGCATCCGCACGGACAGCGCGCCGCCGAGCAGCGCGCGTACCGCGAGGCGGTCGAGCAGATCAGACTCGCCGACCGGGCCGGGTTCCGTACGGTCTGGGCGGTGGAGCACCACTTCCGTGAGGGCCGCTCGCACTGCCCCGCTCCCGAGGTGCTCCTCGGTCATCTGGCCGGGCTGACCGAGCGGATCCGGCTCGGCTTCGGCGTCACCCTCACCCCGTTCGGCTTCACTCCCCCGCAGCGGATCGCGGAGAAGGTCGCCACGGTGGACGTCCTGTCGGGCGGCCGGGTCGAGTGGGGCACGGGCCGGTCCACCCCCATGGAGCAGGCCGCGTTCGGTGTGGACCGCGAGCAGTCGCGGGCCGACTGGCGCGAGGCGGTCGAGATCGTCACGGCCATGTGGCGCGAGGAGTACTTCGCGTACGAGTCCCCGAGATTCAGCTTCCCCCGGCGCATGGTCACCCCCAAGCCCGTGCAGGACCCGCATCCGCCCTGCTGGATGGCGGCCACTTCGCCCGGCTCGGCGGAGGTGGCCGGGGCGGCCGGGCTCGGTCTGCTGTCGTTCTCGATCATGCAGCCGCTGGAGGCGATGGCCCGTCAGGTGACGGCCTACCGCGCCGCCGCGCGCACCGCGTCCCCGCTCACGGACGTGACCACGAACCGGGTCAGCGCCTACACCCTGGTCCACGCCGCGGAACGGCCCGGGCAGCGCGTGTGGGACTCGGTCGCCTGGTGGTACGGCAATCTCGCCCGGTTCACGCTCGACTGGGAACTGCCCCATCTGCCGCCCGAGGAGCGCGCGAAGGCCTTTCCGCTGCTTGCCCCGATCCTCGAGGGGGATGTCCCCGTACGGGAGTTCAGCGACGGGGACATGATTCTCATAGGCGACGCGGAGACGATCGTACGCAAGGCCAAGCGCTACGCGGACCTGGGCGTCGACGAGTTGATCTGTTACGTCCAGTGGGGCCATCTGGAGCACCGGGAGATCCTGCGCACGATCGAGATCCTCGGGAAGGAAGTCATCCCGGAGCTGGCGTCGTACACACCCCGGCCGCGCTGATGGCGGAGCCGGAGCCCGTACCGGACTACGCCCGGCTGCACCGGCTCGACGGCCGTGCCTTCGTGGTGCTCGGCGCGGGCAACGGCATCGGGCGGCAGACGGCGCACGCGCTCGCGGCCGTCGGCGCACGGGTCCTGTGCGTCGACGTCGAGGAGGAGCGCGCCGAGGCCGTCGCGCGCGAGACGCGAGGAGTGCCGTACGTCTGCGACGTGACGCGCCGGGAGTCCGTTCAAGCCCTTTTCGCCGACGCCCTGCGGCAGTCGGGCGCGGTGCACGGCGTCGTCGACATCGTCGGGATGGCGCGGTACGCGGGCCTCATGGACCTGGACGACGCCGCCTGGGACTGGCACTTCGCCATCGTGCTGCGGCACGCCTGGCTCGCCGTCCAGTACGGCGGCGAGGCCGTCGCCTCGTCCGGTGGGGGCCCGCTGGTCTTCGTCGCCTCGGTCTCCGGCCTCACCGGCGCGCCGCTGCACGCCGCCTATGGGGCGGCGAAGGCCGGCCTGGTGTCCCTCGTGCGGTCGGCGGCGGTGGAGTTGGGGCCCCGGGGTGTGCGGGTCAACGCGGTCGCCCCGGGGGTCGTGTGGACGCCCCGGGTGGCGGAGCTCCTCGGCGAGGAGGGCCGCCGCCGCAACGCCGCGAACGCGCCGCTCGGCCGGGTCGCCTCGACCTCCGACATCGCCGCGGCGCTGCACTTTCTGGCCTCGCCGATGTCTTCCTGTGTCACCGGGCAGACGTTGGTGGTGGATGGCGGGGTAGGGGTGAAGTTCCCGTACCCGACGATCGGAGGCCCTCGATGAGCTGGCTGGACCCTGGTCCCTTTCTGCGCGGCACGGCCTGGCTGGACAAGGGCCGGCCGGTACGCGCGGACCCCGCCGACATGGCCCGGCTGCCGTGGGACACGGCCGAACGGGCGGGGCTGCCGATCGGGGTACGGCTCGAGTTCACGGCCGCGCCCGGCACCCGGGCCGTGGAGATCCGCTATCGCGCGGCCGTGCCGGGGCCGGCCGACGCCATGCGGGAGCTGGCGCACTGCTTCTCGCTGTGGCACGACGGCCGGTGCGTGGCCGAGTCGTTCACCGAACCGGCCGAGGAAGCGGCGATCACGATACGGCTCCCGGACGGCGCCGGACCGTTCACCGTCCACCCGCCGGAGACGCAGGCTCCGGTGATCCTGGGCGTACGGGCCGTCGGTGGCGTGGTGGAGCCCGCCCCCGCACGCCCCCGCTGGGTGGTGCACGGCGACTCCATCACCGAGGGCTGGTGGTCCACCCGCCCCGCCCACGCCTGGCCCGCCGTCGCGGGCCGCGCGCTGGACCTGGACACCGTCAACCTCGGCTACGCGGGCGCGGCCCGGGGCGAGCTCCCGATCGCCGAGCAGCTCTCGTCGCTTCCCGCCGACCTGCTCACGCTCGCCTTCGGCACCAACTGCTGGTCCCGGATCCCGTACTCGGCGCCCCTGCTGTACGAGACGACCCGGGCCTTCATCACGCTCGTACGCCATGGCCACCCGGACACCCCGCTGCTGCTCGTCTCCCCCGTCCTGCGTCCGGACGCCGAGTCGACCGGCAACGCCCTCGCGGCGACGCTCTCGGAGCTGCGTACGGCGATGGAGGAGGCGGTCCGGGACCTCATCGCGGCGGGCGACGCCCGGCTGGCCCTCCTGCCCGGCAGGGACCTCCTCACCCCGGACCTGCTCGCCGACGGCCTCCACCCGAACGACGCGGGCCACGCACGGCTCGCCGGGGCGGTCGCGGGGGCGCTGCGCGCCGCGGGCTTCGTCGGCCGAGGCGCTTGACGAGGAAGGCGCGCGGACATGACGGCGGCCCCCGGAAAGGTTTCCGGGGGCCGTCGTGCGAGCGCGTCGTACGAGCCCGTGCTCCGCGCGGGAGGTCAGCTCCAGCTGGCGTGCAGCGGCTTGCCCTCGGCGTAGCCGGCGGCGCTCTGGATCCCGACGACCGCCTTCTCCTCGAACTCGGCCAGCGAGCCCGCACCGGCGTAGGTGCACGAGGAGCGGACGCCCGCGATGATCGAGTCGATCAGGTCCTCGACGCCCGGGCGGGACGGGTCGAGGAACATCCGTGAGGTGGAGATGCCCTCTTCGAACAGCGCCTTGCGGGCGCGGTCGTAGGCCGACTCCTCACTGGTGCGGTTGCGGACGGCGCGGGCGGAGGCCATACCGAAGGACTCCTTGTAGTACCGGCCGTTCGCGTCCTGCTGGAGGTCGCCCGGGGACTCGTACGTCCCGGCGAACCAGGAGCCGATCATCACGTTGGACGCACCGGCGGCGAGCGCCATGGCGACGTCGCGCGGGTGACGGACACCGCCGTCGGCCCAGACGTGCTTGCCGTACTTCTTGGCCTCGGCGGCGCACTCGAGCACGGCCGAGAACTGCGGGCGGCCGACGCCGGTCATCATGCGCGTGGTGCACATCGCACCGGGTCCGACACCGACCTTGATGATGTCCGCGCCGGCCTCGATGAGGTCGCGCACACCCTCGGCGGCGACGATGTTGCCCGCGACGATCGGGACCTGGGGGTCGAGACCGCGGACGGCCTTGATCGCGGAGATCATCGACTCCTGGTGGCCGTGCGCGGTGTCCACGACGATGGTGTCGGCGCCTGCGTCGAGGAGCTGCTTGGCCTTGCCCGCGACATCGCCGTTGATACCCACGGCGGCGGCGATCCGCAGCTTGCCCCGGCCGTCGACGGCCGGGGTGTAGAGGGTCGCGCGCAGCGCGCCCTTGCGGGTCAGGATGCCGGCGAGACGGCCGTCCTTGTCCACGGCGGGGGCGTAGCGGTGGTTGGCCTGGTCCAGCTTGTTGAAGGCGTCGCGCGGGTCGATGTCCGCGTCGAGCAGCAGCAGCTCGCGGGTCATCACCTCGGACAGCTGGGTGAAGCGGTCCACTCCGGACAGGTCGGCGTCAGTGACGACACCGATCGGCCGCTGGTCCTCGTCCACGACGACGCCCGCGTCGTGCGCCCGCTTGGGGAGCAGGGACAGCGCGTCGGCGACGGTCTGGTGGGGAGCCAGCACGATCGGGGTGTCGAGCACGTGGTGGCGGCTCTTGACCCAGGAGATGACCTCGGTGACGACCTCGATCGGGATGTCCTGGGGGATGACGACGAGGCCACCACGGCGGGCTACGGTCTCGGCCATGCGGCGGCCGGCGATGGCGGTCATGTTGGCCACGACCAGCGGAATCGTCGTACCGGTGCCATCGGGCGAGGAGAGGTCCACGCCCTGGCGGGAACCGACGGCCGAGCGGCTCGGCACCATGAACACATCGTCGTACGTGAGGTCGTACGGCGGCTTGACGTCATTGAGGAAACGCACGTGCTGAACATCCCAGTCGTTCGGAGTGGCCCCTAGGCATTTCAGCCAGGGGAAAAAGCACGTAGTTCATTCTCCCACGCCCGCACGCCCATGCGGTCCCGGCCGAACGTCCAGGGCTTGGGGAGTCCCTCTTGTCGAATCCTCCAAGACGGGGGCTTCACCCCCACCGGCTCACTCGTCGGGGTCCGCCCGCTCGAGCGCCGGCCGCGGGCCCGGCTCGGACTCCGTCAGCAGGAAGTCGGCCGCCGCCGTGTCGGTGACGAGGCTGGTGACGAGCCCCGACCGCAGGACGGCCCCGATCGCCGCCGCCTTGCGCTGGCCGCCCGCGATCGCCACGACCTCCGGGATCCGGCGCAGCCGGTCCGCCTCGACCGTGATGCACCGCTCCCCCAGGTCACGCCCGACCCGGCGGCCCTGCCCGTCGAAGAGGTGCGCCGACATCTCGGCGGCCACACCGAGGGAGGCGTAGTGGGCACGCTCCTCGTCCGAGAGCATGTCGTGAACGGTCGAGATGCCCGGCTCCCAGGAGCCGATGGAGACGGCCGCCACCGTCACCTTGTCGAAGTACTCGAAGGCCCGGGCGATCCCGGTCTGGTTGCGCAGCGCGGCCGCGGTGGCCGGGTCGGGCAGCAGCATCGGCGCGTAGATGGGGTGGGCCTCGCCGCCGGAGACCTGGGCGGCACGCCGGACGGCCTCCACCGAGCCGCGCTCGGCGGTCCCGGCGTCGTACACGCCCGTGAGCTGGACGACGGTGCAGGGGGGCAGCCGGTCGAGGGCGGCGGCCATGTGAATCGTGGAGCGGCCCCAGGCCAGTCCGAGGACATCGCCCTCGTTCACCAGCTCGCCCAGCAGGTCGGCGGCGACCTCACCGAGGTTCTCCGGGTCCGGCGACTCGTCGTCGCCCTCGGACGGGGACTCGACGACGACCGCGTGGCGGAGGCCGTACCGGGCACGGAGCGCGTCGGAGCGCTCGGCGTCCAGCTCGGCGGGCACCCGGATCTCGATCCGTACGAGATCGCGCTCGAGAGCCGTCTCCAGGACCCGCGCGACCTTGAAGCGGCTGACGCCGAACTCCTCCGCGATCTGGATCTTGGACTTGCCCTCGAGATAGAAGCGGCGGGCCATGGCCGCCGCCTGTACCAGCTCCGCGGGTCCCATCCGCAGGGCTGACCGTCCCGCCGACATACCCGACACCGCGATCTCCTCACTGCTGTTCACACTCTGGACTCGCCGTTCATCCTGTCAGATGCGACGGTCCTTGATCAGTCCTGTTGGGCTGCGTTCATCTGCCCGTGGCCCAGCGGTCGCACGGCGTCACCCCGACTCAGTGGGCGCACGCCCAGGGTGCCGCGGCGATCGTCCGGTCCGCCTTGTCCCGCAGCGAGCGCACGGCCTGAGCGGGGTCCTGCGCGCCGTAGACGGCCGACCCCGCGACGAAGACGTCCGCCCCGGCCTCGGCGCAGCGCTCGATCGTGGAGTCCGAGACGCCGCCGTCGACCTGGAGCCACAGCTCCAGGCCGTGCTTGGAGATCAGCTCTCGGGTGCGGCGGATCTTCGGCAGCATGATGTCCAGGAACGCCTGGCCGCCGAAGCCCGGCTCCACGGTCATGATGAGCAGCATGTCGAGCTCGGGGAGCAGGTCCTCGAACGGCTCGATGGGCGTCGCGGGCTTCAGCGCCATGGAGGCTCGGGCGCCCTTGGCCCTGATCTCCCGGGCCAGCCGCACCGGCGCGGCCGCCGCCTCGACGTGGAAGGTGACCGAACCGGCGCCCGCCTCGACGTACTGCGGGGCCCAGCGGTCCGGGTCCTCGATCATGAGATGGCAGTCCAGCGGCGTCTTGGTCGCCCGGCTCAGCGATTCCACGATCGGCACGCCCAGGGTCAGGTTGGGCACGAAGTGGTTGTCCATCACATCGACATGGAGCCAGTCGGCACCTTCGACGGCCTTGGCCTCCTCGGCGAGGCGGGCGAAGTCTGCGGACAGAATGCTGGGGTAGATCTGGGCCATGTGCCAAGCCTGCCATGCTCTTGGCCACTTCTTTGCCGCGAAGCGGTTTCGGAGCGGGTTCGTTCGGGAGCCATGCCCGACGGGACCCCCACAGTCCGGGCAATCCCGGCTTTCCGAGGGCCCCGCCCGCCTTCCCCGACCGGGCGGCGAGGGTCAGGCGGTGCGCCGTACGAGCGCCAGGTACATCGCGTCCGTGCCGTGCAGATGCGGCCACAGCTGTACGTCCGGCCCTTCGCCGAGCGCGGGCACGCCGGGCATGAGCGGCCGGGCGTCGATCAGCTCCGCGCCGTCCGTCTTCTTCAGTACGTCGTTCACGACCACCCGGGTCTCGGCCAGGTGCGGGGAGCAGGTCGCGTAGCCCACCACTCCGCCGACCCGGACGGCCTTCAGGGCCTCGGCCAGCAGCCCGCGCTGGAGCGGTGCAAAGCTCTCCAGGTCCTCGGGGCGGCGGCGCCAGCGGGCTTCCGGGCGGCGGCGCAGGGCGCCGAGGCCGGAGCAGGGAACGTCCATGAGAACCCGGTCGAAGGAACCGGGACGCCATGGCGGCCTGGTGCCGTCGGCGGTGATGACCTGGTACGGGCCGGGGTTGCCGGCCAGCGCCCGCTCGACGAGCCGGGCACGGTGGGGCTGCTTCTCGGAGGCGAGGAGCGCGGCGCCGCGCTCGGCGGCGAGCGCACCCAGCAGGGCCGCCTTTCCGCCGGGGCCGGCGCAGCCGTCGAGCCAGCGGGCGTCGGGGCCCTCCAGGGGGGCGTTGGCGAGGGCGATCGCGACGAGCTGACTGCCCTCGTCCTGGACACCCGCGCGGTTCTCCTGCAGGGGAGCCAGCGCGCCGGGTTCCCCGCCCTCCGCCATCCGCACGGCGTACGGGGACCAGCGCCCGGGCAGGCCGGACTCCTCGCCCAGGACGTCGAGCAGCTCCTCCGGGGTGGAGCGCCCGGGCCGCGCGACGAGGGTGACCTCGGGCCGCTCGTTGTCGGCCTCCAGCAGGTCCTCGATGCCCGCGCGCCCGCCGCCGAGCGCGTCCCACAGGGCGGAGACGATCCAGCGGGGGTGCGAGTGCGTGACGGCGAGGTGGTCCTCGGCGTCCTCCTCGTACGGCGGTGCGACCTGTTCGAGCCAGGCGTCCAGGTCCTGCCGCGAGACCTTCCTGAGCACCGCGTTGACGAACTTGGCCCGCCCGTCGCCGAGCACCACCCGGGCCAGCTCCACGCTCGCGGATACCGCGGCATGGGTCGGGATGCGGGTGCCCAGGAGCTGGTGGACGCCGAGCGCCAGGACGTCGAGCACCGGCGGGTCCACCTCGCGCAGCGGCCGGTCGACGCAGGCCGAGATGATCGCGTCGTAGGTCCCCTGGCGCCGCAGCGTCCCGTACACCAGCTCGGTGGCGAGCGCCGCGTCGCGGCCGTCGAAGTCGCCCTTGTCCCTGGCCTTCTTGAGCAGCGGGGGCAGGACGAGGTTCGCGTAGGCGTCACGCTCGTCGACGGCCCGCAGCGCCTCGAAGGCGAGGATCCGGACGGGATCCTTCTTGGGGCGCCGGTGCGGCGTGGGGGGACGGCGACGTGCCTGCTCGCTCAAAAGGTGCTCCGCTGACGAAGTGAGAGGTTGAACCCTCTCAGCCTACGTCCGCGCCGCCGACCTTCTCGCCCGGGGCGATCCGCACCCCGCGCGCCCAGTCGGCGGCGCGCATCGGCTTCTTGCCCTGCGGCTGGACCCAGAGCAGCTCGACGGCGTGCGAGCCGGTGCCGGCATAGACGTTGTTCTTGCCGACGGCGAGCTCGCCGGGGCGCAGGTCGGCGCGGTCGGGGACGGGGGCGACCTGGATCAGCTTGAGACGCTCGCCGCGGAAGACGGTCCAGGCGCCGGGCGCGGGGGTGCAGCCGCGGACGACGCGGTCGACGCGCATGGCCGGCGCCGTCCAGTCCACGCGTGCGTTCTCGACGGTGATCTTGGGTGCGAGGGTGATGCCCTCGGTCGGCTGCGGGACGGCCTTCAGGGTGCCGTCCTCGATGCCGTCCATGGTGGCGGCCAGCAGCCCGGCGCCGGCGAAGGCGAGCCGGGTGAGCAGGTCGCCGCTGGTGTCGGTGGGGCGCACGTCCTCGGTGACGACTCCGTACACCGGCCCGGAGTCCAGCCCCTCCTCGATCAGGAACGTGGAAGCGCCGGTGACCTCGTCCCCGGCCATGAGGGAGTGCTGGACGGGCGCGGCGCCGCGCCAGGCCGGCAGCAGCGAGAAGTGCAGATTGACCCAGCCCCGGGCCGGGATGTCGAGGGCCGCCTTGGGCAGCAGCGCGCCGTAGGCGACGACCGGGCAGCAGTCGGGGGCGATCTCGCGCAGCCGGGCGAGGAACTCCTCGTCGCGCGGCCGGTGCGGCTTGAGGACCTCGATCCCCGCCTCCTCCGCCCGCTCGGCCACCGGGCTCGCGACCAGCCTGCGGCCGCGCCCGGCGGGCGCGTCGGGACGGGTGACGACCGCGGCCACCTCGTGCCGCCCGGAGGCGAGCAGGGCGTCCAGGGCGGGTACGGCGACCTCGGGGGTGCCTGCGAAGACGAGCTTCATCGTTGGCTGACTGCCTGTCTGTTCGGGGCGGTTGCGGGCAGCGCACCAGTCTATGGGCCGGGGCGCCAGGGGGCGTACGTATGGGTGTGCGCCCCGCGCATATGCGCATACGCCCCCACAGCGTGACCACAACGACGGCTGGCGCGTTGGTCAAGAGAGATTGACCAAAACGGGCCGCCCCGGTGCGGCCCGATCCTTTTCAACGCCGGTTCGAGAGGCTTGTAAATGGCCGACCACGCAACGCACGACGCCCAAGCCCGGGCAAGCCTGCACCTGCTGGTGCGGGACATCGAGCGGGTCCGCCGGCAGGTGGACGCTCTGCGCACGCTCACGGCCCAGCTGGGCAATGTCTACCGTCCGCGCCGCTCCGGCCCGTCGACGGGCTTCGTCGTGTACGGCAGGGCTCCGGCCCCGACAGTCCGCCTCGCCCAGGAACTGCGGGACAGCGTCGAGACCCTGGTCACCGCCGCGGTGGACTTCGACCGCTCGCTGGGCTTCTCGTGGGACGCGGTGGGCTCGGCGCTCGGGGTCACGAAACAGGCGGTCCACCGCCGCTACGGCGCGCGCCGCGCGGTGCAGCCCGCGGGCACGGTGGTGGACGCCGACCGCGCCCCGGAGCCGGGTACGACCCGTACCCTCCCCGCCCCGCCCGTCCCCGCGGTCCCGGCGGCCCGCTCGATGCCCCCCCAGCCTTCAGCCACCACCCAGTCCCTCCGCGAGGACCTCCGCCCGAACGCCTTCCCCGGCCCTCGCAACGGCTGACTTCCCGCGCTCTGGCCGCCTTGCCGTACGGGGTGCGGTGGGGCGGCTGTGGTGTGCGGGGGGCCGGGAGGAAGCCGCCCGCACGGCCGGCGGCCGAGCCCGATGGCCCACGCGGTCGGGGCGGAGCCCCGGTTCCGGGAAGGGGCGGGTGGGGAAAGCCCGCCGCAGGCGGCCCCACGCCCTCAGCCGATGTCCGGCGGGTCCACCCTGATGCGGAGGGGTTCGCCCGCGCCGCGGGCCATCCGGGCCGCCTGGGCCGCCTTCAGAGAGGCCGCCAGGGCCGACCCGCTGCCCGGGGGCACGCGGAGCAGGGCGCGTTCCCACACCTCCCCCGGGGGGCTGTCGCCGGGGCGACGGGGGCCGCCCGGGCGGGTGACCGGGAGGGGGACCGGGCCCAGGACCTCCGCGTCGGGGGGCAGCTCGGCCGCCGCCAGGAACGCGGCCAGGGCGTCGGGGCGGCCGCTCACCGCCGCCATTCTCGAGACCGGCGGAAAGCCCAGCTCGGCCCGCTCCGCGAGCTCACGCTGCGCGTGTCCCACGGGGTCCCACCGGACCAGCGCCTGGACGGGCCTCAGCGTCGGCTCGGCCACGACGACGACCGTGCCGCCCTCCGCCTGTCCGCGCACCAGCGACGCCGCGTCGATCCAGCGCCGGAGCGCCTCCTCGCCGGCCCGCAGGTCGGGTCTGCCGAGCATCGCCCAGCCGTCGAGCAGCAGCGCGGCCGCGTAGCCGCCCTCGGCGACCGGCTCGGCGCCGGGTGTGCTGACGACGAGGGCCGGCCGCCCCGGCACGGTGTCCAGCACATGGTCCCGTCCCGACGTCCGCACCGGCACCGCCGGAAACGCCCGCCCCAGCTCCTCCGCCGTGCGCCGCGCGCCGACCACCTGGGCCCGCAGCCGCGTACCCCCGCACTCGGAGCAGTGCCAGCCGCTCTCTCCCCGCCCGCACCACCCGCAGCGCAGGTCCTGCTGCTCCGGCGCCTCCAGCGGCCCCGCGCACTGCCGGCAGCGCGCGGGCGTGCGGCACCTCTCGCAGGCGAGTCTCGGCACATAGCCGCGCCTCGGCACCTGGACGAGTACGGGCCCGTTCTTCAAGCCGTCCCGTACGACGTTCCAGGCGAGCGACGGCAGCCGCGCCGCCCTGGCCGCCTCGTCACGCGCCAGGTCCGTGTCGCCGACGGTCCGCACGAGCGGCGCGGCGATCCGTATTTGTTCCCGGTCCGCCGTCAACGGCAGCGCCCACCCGGTCTCGACCAGCTGCGCCGCCTCCACCGTGCAGCTCGTACTGCCCAGCAGGAAGGCGCACTTGTCGTGGGCGGCGCGCAGCAGCAGCACCTCGCGGGCGTGGGGCAGCGGAGCGTGGAGTTCGCTGTGGCTGGAGTCCCCGTCGTCCCAGATCGCGACGAGCCCGAGCTCGCGTACCGGCGCGAACATCGCGGCGCGGGTCCCGACGACGGCCCGCACGGACCCCCGGCGGACGGCGAGCCACTCGCGATAGCGCTTCTCGGGCCCGGCCTCGGCCGTGAGCACGGCGTGCCGCCCCTCCCCGAGCAGGGCGGTCAGCGCGGCGTCCACGCGGCCGACGGCCCGCCCGTCGGGCACGACCACCAGCGCGCCACGCCCCGAGGCCAGCGTCGCGGCCACCGCGCGGGCCAGCTCCTCGGCCCAGTGCGGCCCGGGCAGCGCGTTCCAGACGGCGCGCGGCGCCCCGCCCTGTGCGAGCGCCGCCAGGAACGCGGGCCCCTTCCCGTACCGCCCCCATGTCCCGGGCTCCGGCGCCGACGGCGCGGGCAGCGGCTCCGGCGACGGTTTGGACTCGGCGCGCGCGCTGCGCGGCGGGATCGCCAGCTGGAGCACGTCGGCGAGGCTGCCCGCGTACCGGTCGGCGACAGCCCGGGCGAGCCCGAGCAGGCCGGGGCTGAGCACCGGCTCGGGCGACACCACGTCGGCGAGCGCGGCCAGCGGCCCCGAGTAGTCCGAGTCGGCGCGCCGCTCGATCACGAACCCGTCGATGAGCCGCCCGCCCTCGCGCCGCCCGTCGCGCACCTGGTGCGCCCCGGCGCCGAACCGCACCCGCACCCGCACCCCCGGCCGCGCGTCCGCGTCCAGTTCCTCGGGCACCGCGTAGTCGAAGAACTGATCGAGGTGGAGCACGCCCTTGTTGACGACCACGCGCGCGACGGGCAGCTCCTTCGCCAGCGCGGCCCCCCGCCACGTCCGTGGCTTCGCGCGGGGCACCTTCGCCTTCCGCACGGTCTCCCTGATGAGCGCGAGCTGCTCCGGCGGCTCGCCCGCGGGGCGCTCGGGGGTCTCGTTCTCGCTGCTCACAGCCAAAGTCAACCAGACCCCACTGACAGCCGTGGCGGGCGCGGGGCAAGGCCGGGAACGGCCGAGAGCCCGGCACCCCACCGGGTACCGGGCTCTCGTGGCGAAGCGGTGACTACAGGCCGGCGGCCTTGCGCAGTGCGTCCACGCGGTCCGTGCGCTCCCAGGTGAAGTCGGGGAGCTCGCGGCCGAAGTGGCCGTACGCCGCGGTCTGGGCGTAGATCGGGCGCAGCAGGTCGAGGTCGCGGATGATCGCGGCCGGGCGGAGGTCGAAGACCTCGGCGATGGCGTTCTCGATCTTCTCGGTCTCGATCGTGTTGGTGCCGAAGGTCTCGACGAAGAGACCGACCGGCTCCGCCTTGCCGATCGCGTACGCGACCTGGACCTCACAGCGCGCGGCGAGGCCGGCGGCCACGACGTTCTTGGCGACCCAGCGCATGGCGTAGGCGGCCGAGCGGTCGACCTTGGACGGGTCCTTGCCGGAGAAGGCGCCGCCGCCGTGGCGTGCCATGCCGCCGTAGGTGTCGATGATGATCTTGCGGCCGGTGAGGCCGGCGTCGCCCATCGGGCCGCCGATCTCGAAGCGGCCGGTCGGGTTCACCAGGAGGCGGTAGCCCTCGGTGTCCAGCTTGATGCCGTCGTCCAGGAGCTGCTTGAGGACGTGCTCGACGACGAACTCGCGGATGTCGGGCGCGAGCAGCGACTCCAGGTCGATGTCCGAGGCGTGCTGCGAGGAGACGACGACGGTGTCGAGGCGGACGGCCTTGTCGCCGTCGTACTCGATGGTGACCTGGGTCTTGCCGTCGGGGCGCAGGTACGGGATGGTCCCGTTCTTGCGGACCTCGGTCAGACGGCGGGACAGCCGGTGCGCGATGTGGATCGGGAGCGGCATCAGCTCGGGCGTCTCGTCGGACGCGTAGCCGAACATCAGGCCCTGGTCGCCGGCACCCTGTGCGTCGAGGTCGTCGTCGTCGCCCTCGACCCGCTTCTCGTAGGCCGTGTCCACACCCTGGGCGATGTCGGGCGACTGCGACCCGATGGAGACCGAGACGCCGCAGGACGCGCCGTCGAAGCCCTTCTTCGAGGAGTCGTACCCGATCTCGAGGATCTTGTTGCGTACGAGGGTGGGGATGTCGGCCCAAGCCTTGGTGGTCACCTCGCCGGCCACGTGCACCAGACCGGTGGTGATCAAGGTCTCCACCGCGACACGCGAGGTGGGGTCCTCACGGAGCAGCGCGTCGAGGATGGTGTCGCTGATCTGGTCAGCGATCTTGTCGGGGTGACCCTCGGTCACGGACTCCGAGGTGAAGAGACGACGGGACACAATGCTCCCTGTGGTTGCAGCGGCTGCTGGCTGATCAATGAAGGACCGGCAGGGGGCTGCGCCCCGCGTCGTTCCGAGAACAGTTTATCGGGCGCTCTCGCCCGGTGGACCAGGTGTCTCGCAAGGTGGGAGCCGTATCACCCGCGAAAGGGACACCCACCGTACGGCGAACGGCCCCCTCCGGCGACCGGAAGGCCCGGGATCACTGGGTTGGTCCGCCCCTCAGGCTAACCGGGAATTCGTCTGAAATCTTCACGATTCCATCCGTTCCGACTGCTCCCACCTGCGCTCCAGCCGGTTTCTAGGCCGGCCGAGGGGCGAGACGCGGTGCCACGAGGTCCCAGACGATCTCCGCGAGCGCTTCCTTGGGACCGTACGGGACGGGCGTCTCGTCGCCGTCCGCAGCCAGCACCACGGCTTCGTTCTCCTCGGAGCCGAAGGTCTTGCGCTCCCCGACCTCATTGACCACGAGCAGGTCGCAGCCCTTGCGGCGGAGCTTCTCGCGGCCGTTGGCCAGCACGTCGTCGGTCTCGGCGGCGAAGCCGACGATCACCTGCTCGGGGCGGGCCCGGTCGGCGGAGACCTCGGCGAGGATGTCGGGGTTGCGCACCAGCTCGACGGTCGGCGCTCCCCCGTCGTCCTTCTTCTTGATCTTCCCCGGGGCGTAGGAGGCGGGGCGGAAGTCCGCGACCGCCGCGGCCATCACCACCGCGTCGGCGTCGGCGGCCGCCTTGAGAACGGCTTCGCGCAGCTGGACGGCGGTGCCGACATGGACGACGTCGACACCTGCCGGGTCCGGGATGCCGGTGTTGGCCTCGACCAGGGTGACGCGGGCGCCCCGGGCGGCGGCGGCCTTGGCGAGCGCGTATCCCTGCTTGCCGGAGGACCGGTTCCCGAGGTAGCGGACCGGGTCGAGGGGTTCGCGCGTCCCGCCTGCGCTGACCACGACATGGCGCCCCTTGAGATCCGGCTCGGCGACGCCACGGGCCAGCACCCGTCGGCAGACCTCGAAGATCTGCTCCGGGTCGGGCAGCCGGCCCTTGCCGGTGTCGACACCGGTGAGGCGGCCGACCGCGGGTTCGATGACGACGGCGCCGCGGCGGCGCAGCGTGGCCACGTTCTCCTGGGTGGCGGGGTGCTCCCACATCTCGGTGTGCATGGCGGGCGCGAACACGACCGGACAGCGTGCGGTGAGGAGGGTGTTGGTCAGCAGGTCGTCGGCGAGCCCGTGGGCGGCCTTGGCGAGCATGTCGGCGGTGGCCGGCGCCACGACGACGAGGTCGGCCGCCTGTCCGATCCGTACGTGCGGGACCTCGTGGACGTCCGACCAGACCTCGGTGGACACCGGGTGCCCGGAGAGCGCCGACCAGGTTGCGGCGCCGACGAAGTGCAGCGCCGACCCGGTCGGGACGACCCGTACGTCGTGTCCGGACTCGGTGAGCCTCCGCAGCAGCTCGCACGCCTTGTAGGCGGCGATTCCGCCGGTGACCCCCAGGACGACCTTCGGCCTGTCCCCCGCGCTCGCGCTCACTGCGCCTCCCGGCATTCGGTTTCGTACGCCTCCATCGGACACCCTCCATCAGACACCACAGGCCCGGCGGATGTTCCGCCGGGCCTGTGGTGAAAAGCGATATGCGCTACTGGGCCGGGCCCTCGATGGCCTCGGAGGTCAGCAGTCCCGCGTTGATCTCCCGCAGGGCGATCGAGAGCGGCTTCTCGTGGACGTGGGTGTCCACGAGCGGACCCACGTACTCGAGCAGGCCCTCACCGAGCTGCGAGTAGTACGCGTTGATCTGGCGTGCACGCTTGGCCGCGTAGATCACGAGGCTGTACTTCGAGTCAGTGGCCTCGAGCAACTCGTCGATCGGCGGGTTGATGATGCCCTCGGGCGCGGTGATGGAAGAGGACACGCTCTAGCCTTCCGAAGAAACTACTGGGGTGATCAGAAAAAGATCAAACAACTTCCATCAAGGCTAGCAGCTCACGCGCCACGTCCTCGACGGAGGTGTTGACCAGGGTGGTGTCGAACTCCGACTCGGCCGCCAGCTCGATCTTGGCGGCGGCGAGCCGGCGCTCGATGACCTCGGGCGACTCGGTCCCCCGGCCGGTCAGCCGGCGGACCAGCTCGTCCCAGCTCGGCGGTGCCAGGAAGACCAGCTGGGCCTCCGGCATCGACTCACGGACCAGCCGCGCTCCCTGGAGGTCGATCTCCAGGAGGACGGGCTCACCCCGGTCCAGCCGCTCCAGTACGGCGCCGCGCGGTGTGCCGTAGCGGTTGCCCGCGAACTCGGCCCACTCCAGCAGCTCGCCATTGGCGACCAGCTTGTCGAAGTCCTCGTCCGATACGAAGTAGTACTGGACGCCCTCCCGCTCGCCGGGGCGCGGCTTGCGGGTGGTGGCGGAGACCGACAGCCAGACCTCTGGGTGGACCTTGCGCATATGAGCGACGACCGTGCTCTTGCCGACCCCGGAGGGGCCGGAGAGCACGGTCAGCCGCGGACGTACGTGTGCAGCCATGCGGCGATTATTCCAGCTTCCCGGGTATGCCCGGGACTCAGGCGCCGGTGCTGCCGAACTCGCGCTCCAAGGAGGCGATCTGGTTGGACCCGAGACCCCGCACGCGGCGGCTCTCGGAGATGCCGAGGCGCTCCATGATCTGCTTGGCGCGGACCTTGCCCACGCCCGGCAGGGACTCCAGGAGGGCGGAGACCTTCATCTTGCCGATGACGTCGTTCTCCTGGCCCTGCTTGATGACCTCCTGCAGGGAGGCGCCGGAGTGCTTGAGTCGATTCTTGACCTCGGCCCGCTCCCGGCGAGCCGCGGCGGCCTTTTCGAGCGCGGCTGCGCGCTGTTCAGGGGTAAGGGGCGGAAGAGCCACGCCTACGTCACCTCGGATGTCGAACTGTCGGATACGGACCGGTGAGGAACGAGGTCGCCCCACACCAGGGGAGCAACGCCGCAACCCAGTGACTGTTGCGACGCCGACTCTCGACGGAGACTAGCGGCCATGGCCGCTCCAGTCAGCGAGAAAAGACTAAAAGTCCTGGTCAGCATCGACCGACCAGGACAATTAGGTCATAAAGACCGGGATTTGAGCCAAGTTTCCGTCAAGCGATCTTCCGGTTGTCCACCCACCGGTCCCGGTGGGGTCCGGCATCCGGTCACTTCAACCGTTCACGGCGGTCCTGACCTCGTCGGCGTACCGGGCGGCGGAGTCCCGCAGCGCGGCCGCGTCGGGGCCGTGCTTCAGCACACCGCGGCTGACATTGGGCACCACATTGCGCACGGCGGCGCCGAAGACCGCCGGGAGGTCGGCGGGGGTGGCGCCCTGGGCGCCGATGCCGGGGGCCAGGAGCGGTCCGTTGATGTCCAGGTCGAAGGAGGACAGGTCGCCGAGGGTGGCGCCCACGACGGCTCCGAAGGAGCCCATGGGGCTCTCGCCGGCGTTCTCCTCCGCGAGGTGGGCGAGCATCGTCGCCCCGATCGTGCGGCCGTCCGCCCGGACCGCCCGCTGGACCTCGGCGCCCTCGGGGTTGGAGGTGAGCGCCAGGACGAAGAGGCCCGCGCCGCTCTCCCGCGCCAGGTCGACCGCGGGCCGCAGCGAGCCGTAGCCCAGGTACGGGGAGACCGTCAGCGCGTCCGAGAACAGCGGCGAGTCCTTGCGCAGGAAGGTCTCCGCGTAGGCGCCCATGGTCGAGCCGATGTCACCGCGCTTGGCGTCCATGACGACCAGACCGCCCGCGGCGCGCAGGTCGGCGACGGCCCGCTCGAGGACGGCGATGCCCTTCGAGCCGA
Organism: Streptomyces sp. NPDC033174; assembly: GCF_055577795.1. Classification (NCBI taxonomy): domain Bacteria; kingdom Bacillati; phylum Actinomycetota; class Actinomycetes; order Kitasatosporales; family Streptomycetaceae; genus Streptomyces; species Streptomyces sp. NPDC033174. Next base: position 181,787 of record NZ_JBVIPQ010000010.1, on the reverse strand, counting down.
ACCGCTCGAAGAACGCGGACTGCGGCTTGAATACGGCGACCCGGTCGGCGAGCGCGTCCACCACGGTCCGTGTGAAGGTCTCCAGGCCCTGGATGTCGTCGCCCAGGCCCCAGGCGCTCAGCAGCGAGGCGTGCGGGTCGATGCCGACGCAGAGCGGGCCCCGGGTGTCCATGGCGTGGCGCAGACGGGCGCCGAAGGAGTCGAGGGTCACAGGGAGGCCTTCCGGGTCTCGGCACCGACCGCGTCGGCGAGGGTGGAGTAGGGGCCGGCCTTGAGGCGCGCGGCGAGGCCCTTGTGGATCGCGCGGGCGTAGAAGGGGCCCTCGTAGATGAAGGCGCTGTAGCCCTGGACGAGGGTGGCGCCGGCGAGGATGCGCTGCCAGGCGTCCTCGGCGTTCTCGATGCCGCCGACGCCCACGAGGGTGATCCGGTCCCCCACGCGCGCGTAGAGGCGCCTGAGGACCTCCAGGGAGCGTGCCTTGACCGGGGCACCCGACAGGCCGCCGGTCTCCTTGACCAGGGAAGGAGAGGACTTCAGGCCCAGGCCCTCACGGGCGATGGTGGTGTTGGTGGCGATGATGCCGTCCAGACCGAGCTCCAGGGCCAGGTCCGCGACGGCGTCGACGTCCTCGTCCGCGAGGTCCGGCGCGATCTTGACGAGGAGCGGGACCCGGCGGTCGGTGACCGTGCGGTCGGCGGCCTCGCGTACGGCGGTGAGGAGCGGCCGGAGCGACTCGGTGGCCTGGAGGTTGCGCAGGCCGGGCGTGTTCGGGGAGGAGACATTGACGACCAGGTAGTCCGCGTGGCGGGCGAGACGCTCGGTCGACTTCACGTAGTCGGCGGCCGCCTCGGCCTCCGGGACGGCCTTGGTCTTGCCGATGTTGACGCCCACGACGGTCCTGAAGACGGGAACGCGTGCGGCGAGCCGTGCGGCTACGGCGGCGGAGCCCTCGTTGTTGAAGCCCATGCGGTTGATCAGGGCGCGGTCCGGTACGAGCCGGAAGAGGCGCTTCTTGGGGTTGCCGGGCTGGGCCTCGCCGGTGACCGTGCCGATCTCGACGTGGTCGAAGCCGAGCATCGACATGCCGTCGATGGCGACGGCGTTCTTGTCGAAGCCCGCCGCGAGCCCGAAGGGGCCGTGCATGCGCAGGCCGAACGCCTCGGTGCGCAGCTCCTTGTGGCGGGGCGCGAGAACGGCCGCGACGAAGGTCCGCAGGACCGGGACGCGGGCCGCGAGGCGGATCCACCGGAAGGCCAGGTGGTGGGCCTGCTCGGGGTCCATGCGCTTGAAGACCAGCCGGAAGAAGAACTTGTACATGGTGATGTCCTCATGAGGAGGGGGACACCGTTTCCGGTGTCCCCCTCGTGGGCTGCTAGTCGCGGGCCGCGATCAGATGCTGCGCGTGTTCCTGGAGTGAGCGCACGCCCACACCCCCGTGGTTGAGGGCGTCGATGCCCTGGACGGCCGCGGCGAGCGCCTGGACCGTCGTCAGGCACGGGACGCCGCGCGAGACCGCGGCGGTCCGGATCTCGTAGCCGTCGAGGCGGCCGCCGGTGCCGTACGGGGTGTTGACGATGAGGTCGACCTCGCCGTCGTGGATCAGGCGGACGATGGTCTTCTCGCCGTTCGGCCCCTCGCCCTCGGACTGCTTGCGCACGACCGTGGCGTTGATGCCGTTGCGCTTGAGGACCTCGGCCGTGCCGGAGGTGGCGAGCAGCTCGAAGCCGTGCGCGACCAGCTCGCGCGCCGGGAAGATCATCGAGCGCTTGTCGCGGTTGGCGACCGAGATGAAGGCGCGGCCCTTGGTGGGCAGCGGGCCGTACGCGCCGGCCTGCGACTTGGCGTACGCCGTGCCGAAGACCGAGTCGATGCCCATGACCTCACCGGTGGAGCGCATCTCGGGGCCGAGGACGGTGTCCACACCGCGGCCGTGGATGTCGCGGAAGCGGCTCCACGGCATCACGGCCTCCTTGACGGAGATCGGCGCGTCGAGCGGCAGGGTGCCGCCGTCGCCGTTCTTCGGCAGCAGGCCCTCGGCGCGGAGCTCGGCGATGGTGGCGCCCAGCGAGATGCGGGCGGCGGCCTTCGCCAGCGGGACCGCGGTCGCCTTCGAGGTGAAGGGGACGGTCCGGGAGGCACGGGGGTTGGCCTCCAGGACGTAGAGGATGTCGCCGGCCATCGCGAACTGGATGTTGATCAGTCCGCGCACACCCACGCCCTTGGCGATGGCCTCCGTGGAGGCGCGCAGGCGCTTGATGTCGAAGCCGCCGAGGGTGATCGGGGGCAGGGCGCAGGCCGAGTCGCCGGAGTGGATACCGGCCTCCTCGATGTGCTCCATGACGCCGCCGAGGTAGAGCTCGGTGCCGTCGTAGAGCGCGTCGACGTCGATCTCGATGGCGTCGTCGAGGAAGCGGTCGACCAGGACCGGCCGGGTGGGGCTGATCTCGGTGGACTCGGCGATGTACGACTCGAGACGGGTCTCGTCGTAGACGATCTCCATGCCGCGGCCGCCGAGCACGTACGAGGGGCGCACGAGGACGGGGTAACCGATCTCGTCGGCGATGGCCTTGGCCCCGGTGAAGGTGGTCGCGGTGCCGTGCTTGGGGGCCGGGAGGCCCGCCTCGGCGAGGACCTGGCCGAAGGCGCCGCGGTCCTCGGCGGCGTGGATGGCCTCGGGGGAGGTGCCCACGACCCGGACGCCGTTGTCCTTGAGCGCCTGGGCGAGACCCAGCGGGGTCTGGCCGCCGAGCTGGACGACGACACCGGCGATCGGGCCGGCCAGCGACTCGGCGTGGACGATCTCCAGGACGTCCTCCAGGGTGAGCGGCTCGAAGTAGAGCCGGTCGGAGGTGTCGTAGTCGGTGGAGACGGTCTCCGGGTTGCAGTTGACCATCACGGTCTCGTAGCCCGCGTCGCTGAGCGCGAAGGAGGCGTGGACGCAGGAGTAGTCGAACTCGATGCCCTGGCCGATGCGGTTCGGGCCGGAGCCCAGGATGATCACGGCGGGCTTCTCGCGGGTGGCGACCTCCGACTCCTCGTCGTACGAGGAGTAGAAGTACGGCGTCTTCGCCGCGAACTCGGCGGCGCAGGTGTCGACCGTCTTGTAGACCGGGCGGACGCCGAGCGCGTGCCGGACCTCGCGGACGACGTCCTCGCGCAGGCCGCGCAGCTCGGCGATCTGGACGTCGGAGAAGCCGTGGCGCTTGGCCTCGGCGAGCAGCTGGGGCTCGAGCTTCTCGGCGGCGCCCAGCTCGTCGGCGATCTCCTTGATCAGGAAGAGCTGGTCGACGAACCAGGGGTCGATCTTCGTGGCGTCGAAGACCTCTTCCTGGGTGGCGCCGGCGCGGATGGCCTGCATGACGGTGTTGATGCGGCCGTCGGTCGGGCGGGCCGCCTCGCGCAACAGCTCGGCCTTGTCGCCGGGCTCGCCGACGAAGGTGAACTGCGAGCCCTTCTTCTCCAGGGAGCGCAGGGCCTTCTGCAGCGCCTCGGTGAAGTTCCGGCCGATCGCCATGGCCTCGCCGACCGACTTCATGGTCGTGGTCAGCGTGGAGTCGGCGGAGGGGAACTTCTCGAAGGCGAAGCGCGGGGCCTTGACCACGACGTAGTCGAGCGTCGGCTCGAAGGAGGCCGGGGTCTTCTCGGTGATGTCGTTGGGGATCTCGTCGAGCGTGTAGCCGACGGCGAGCCGGGCCGCGATCTTGGCGATCGGGAAGCCGGTGGCCTTCGAGGCGAGCGCCGAGGAGCGGGAGACACGCGGGTTCATCTCGATGACGATGATCCGGCCGTCGTCCGGGTTGACCGCGAACTGGATGTTGCAGCCGCCGGTGTCGACGCCGACCTCGCGGATGATCGCGATGCCGATGTCGCGCAGCCGCTGGTACTCGCGGTCCGTGAGGGTCATCGCCGGGGCGACGGTGATCGAGTCACCGGTGTGCACGCCCATCGGGTCGAAGTTCTCGATGGAGCAGACGACCACGACGTTGTCGTTCTTGTCGCGCATCAGCTCCAGCTCGTACTCCTTCCAGCCGAGGATGGACTCCTCCAGGAGCACCTCGGTGGTCGGGGAGAGCGTGAGGCCCTGGCCGGCGATGCGGCGCAGCTCGTCCTCGTTGTGGGCGAAGCCGGAGCCGGCGCCGCCCATGGTGAAGGAGGGGCGGACGACGACGGGGTAGCCGCCGAGGGTGTCGACGCCCTTGAGGACGTCGTCCATCGAGTGGCAGATGACCGAGCGGGCGGACTCGCCGTGGCCGATCTTCTCGCGGACGGCCTCGACGACACCCTTGAAGAGGTCGCGGTCCTCGCCCTTGTTGATGGCCTCGACATTGGCGCCGATGAGCTCGACGTTGTACTTCTCCAGCACACCCTGCTCGTGCATGGAGATGGCGGTGTTCAGCGCGGTCTGGCCGCCGAGGGTGGGCAGCAGCGCGTCGGGGCGCTCCTTGGCGATGATCTTCTCGACGAACTCGGGGGTGATCGGCTCGACGTAGGTGGCGTCGGCGATCTCCGGGTCGGTCATGATCGTGGCCGGGTTGGAGTTGACCAGGATGACGCGCAGACCCTCGGACTTGAGGACGCGGCAGGCCTGGGTGCCGGAGTAGTCGAACTCGGCGGCCTGACCGATGACGATCGGACCGGAGCCGATGACCAGGACGGACTGGATGTCGGAGCGCTTAGGCACGCTGGCCCTCCATCAGGGAAACGAAGCGGTCGAAGAGGTACGCGGCGTCGTGCGGGCCCGCGGCCGCCTCGGGGTGGTACTGGACGCTGAAGGCCGGCTGGTCGAGCAGCTGGAGGCCTTCGACGACCTGGTCGTTCAGACAGACGTGGGAGACCTCGGCGCGCCCGTAGGGGGTCTGGGAGACCTTGTCGAGCGGGGCGTCGACGGCGAAGCCGTGGTTGTGCGCGGTGACCTCGACCTTGCCGGTCGTGCGGTCCTGCACCGGCTGGTTGATGCCGCGGTGGCCGTACTTCAGCTTGTAGGTGCCGAAGCCGAGCGCGCGGCCGAGGATCTGGTTGCCGAAGCAGATGCCGAAGAGCGGGGTCTTGCGCTCCAGCACGCCCTGCATGACGGAGACGGGGCCGTCGGCGGTGGCCGGGTCACCGGGGCCGTTGGAGAAGAAGACTCCGTCCGGGTTCACCGCGTACACGTCCTCGACGGTGGCGGTGGCGGGCAGCACGTGCACCTCGATGCCGCGCTCGGCCATCCGGTGCGGGGTCATGCCCTTGATGCCGAGGTCGACGGCGGCGACGGTGAAGCGCTTGGTGCCGATGGCGGGGACGACGTACGTCTCCTTGGTGGCGACCTCCGCGGAGAGGTCGGCGCCCTTCATCTGCGGGGCTTCCTTGACGCGGGCCAGCAGCGCGGCGTCGTCGGCGAGGGAGGCGCCGGAGAAGATCCCGACCCGCATCGCGCCGCGCTCCCGCAGGTGGCGGGTGAGGGCGCGGGTGTCGATGCCGCTGATGCCGACGACGCCCTGGCGCTCGAGCTCCTCGTCGAGCGAGCGCCGGGAGCGCCAGTTCGAGGGGACGCGGGCGGGGTCGCGCACGACATAACCGGCGACCCAGATCCGCTGCGACTCGTAGTCCTCGTCGTTGATGCCGGTGTTGCCGACGTGCGGGGCCGTCATGACGACCACCTGGCGGTGGTACGACGGGTCGGTGAGGGTCTCCTGGTAGCCGGTCATGCCGGTGGAGAACACGGCCTCGCCGAAGGTCTCCCCCACGGCCCCGTAGGCGCGGCCGCGGAAGGTGCGGCCGTCCTCCAGGACGAGTACGGCGGGAGCTTCGGCAGCTCCCCGGGTGGAGGTCGTCATCGTGCGGTGCCTTCCGTCGTGATTGCTTGGTTCATGGAGTTGATCGCCTCGACCCAGTCGGCGTGCTCGGCCGCCCGGTCGGAGCGGAAGCCCGAGTCGAGCAGCTGGTCGCCGTGCGCCCAGGTGATGATCAGCAGGCCGCCCTCGGCGAGGACCTTGCCCGCGATGCCCTTGTCGAGGCGGGCCTCGCGCAGCGCCGCGGCCGGGATGAAGAAGTCGCTCGCCCCGGGGCGTACGACCTCCACGCCCGCGTCCGTGAGGGTCAGCTCGACGCGGCTGCGGCTGCCGAGACCGTGGGCGACGATCCGGTCGAGCCACTGCCCGGCGGTCGTCGAGCCGTGGTACCGGCCGCTCATGCTCAGTTTCGTCGCGCCGGGCGCCCCGGGCGCGGTGGGGAGCTCGGGAAGCCCCGACTGGAGGCTTTCCCGCCACTTCCAGCCCTGGCGCATCAGCCAGTAGACGAAGGCGACGAAGAGCGCGAGGCCGACCACCCAGCCGATGCGTCCGGCCCAGTTGGTCACCTCCGCCGAGCGCTCTTCGGCGGCGAGGATGAGGAGAGATGTCACGCGAGCTTCCCGTCGACGACCGTGGCGCGGCCCCGCAGGAAGGTGTGGGTGACGCGACCCGGCAGCTCGCGGCCCTCGTAGGGGGTGTTGCGGCTGCGGGAGGCGAAGCCCGCGGGGTCCACTGCTCCACGGTATGCCGGATCGACCAGGGTCAGGTTGGCGGGCTCACCTGCCGAGACGGGACGGCCATGGCCCTCGAGGCGGCCGATCTGCGCCGGGCGGAAGGACATCCGGTCGGCGACGCCGGCCCAGTCGATGAGACCGGTGTCGACCATCGTCTGCTGGACGACCGAGAGAGCGGTCTCCAGGCCGACCATGCCCATGGCGGCCGCGGCCCACTCGCAGTCCTTGTCCTCGTGCGGGTGCGGGGCGTGGTCGGTGGCGACGCAGTCGATGGTGCCGTCGGCGAGCGCCTCGCGCAGGGCCATGACGTCTGCCTCGGTGCGCAGCGGCGGGTTGACCTTGTAGACGGGGTTGTACGTCCGGACCAGCTCGTCGGTGAGGAGGAGGTGGTGCGGGGTGACCTCGGCGGTGACGTCCCAGCCCTTGGACTTGGCCCAGCGGACGATTTCGACGGAGCCGGCGGTGGAGAGGTGGCAGATGTGCACCCGGGAGCCTACGTGGGCGGCGAGGAGGACATCGCGGGCGATGATCGACTCCTCGGCGACGGCGGGCCAGCCGCCGAGACCGAGCTCGGCGGAGACAACGCCCTCGTTCATCTGGGCGCCCTCGGTCAGGCGGGGCTCCTGGGCGTGCTGGGCGACGACGCCGTCGAAGGCCTTCACGTACTCCAGGGCGCGGCGCATGATCACGGCGTCGTCGACGCACTTGCCGTCGTCGGAGAAGACCTTCACCCCGGCGGCGGAGTCGTGCATGGCGCCGAGCTCGGCGAGCTGCTTGCCCTCCAGGCCGACGGTGACGGCCCCGACGGGCTGCACGTCGCAGTAGCCGGACTGCCGGCCGAGCCGCCAGACCTGCTCCACGACACCGGCGGTGTCGGCGACGGGGAAGGTGTTGGCCATGGCGTGCACGGCGGTGTAGCCGCCCTTGGCGGCGGCCTTGGTGCCAGTCAGGACGGTCTCGGAGTCCTCGCGGCCCGGCTCGCGCAGGTGGGTGTGGAGGTCGACGAGGCCGGGGAGGAGGATCTGTCCCCCGGCGTCGACGACCTGGGCGCCGGCCGCGTCGAGGTCCGTGCCGACCTGGGCGATGGTCTCGCCGTCGATCAGGACGTCCCGCACCTCGCCGCCGAGCACCTTCGCGCCACGAATCAGGATCTTGCTCATGTCTTACTTCTCCTCGGTACGCGCGTGGGTGACGGCGGGCTCGTTGCCGCCCAGAAGCAGATACAGGACGGCCATGCGGATGGAGACGCCGTTGGTGACCTGCTCGACGACCGTGCAGCGGTCGGAGTCGGCGACCTCGGCGGTGATCTCCATGCCGCGGACCATCGGGCCGGGGTGCATGACGATGGCGTGCTCCGGCATCTTGGACATGCGCTCGCCGTCGAGCCCGTACCGCCGCGAGTACTCGCGCTCGGTCGGGAAGAAGGCGGCGTTCATGCGCTCGCGCTGCACACGAAGCATCATCACCGCGTCGGACTTCGGGAGCACGCTGTCGAGGTCGTACGACACCTCCGCGTGCCAGTTCCCTACGCCGACCGGCAGCAGGGTGGGCGGCGCGACGAGGGTGACTTCGGCCCCGAGGGTGTGCAGTAGGTCGACGTTGGAGCGGGCGACGCGGCTGTGCAGCACGTCGCCGACGAGGGTGATGCGCTTGCCGGAGAGGTCCTGGCCGAGGCCCTCGTCGCGGCCGATGAGGCGGCGGCGCATGGTGAAGGCGTCGAGCAGGGCCTGGGTGGGGTGCTGGTGGGTGCCGTCACCGGCGTTGATGACGGGTGCGTCGATCCAGCCGGAGGTGGCGAGCCGGTAGGGGGCGCCGGAGGCACTGTGCCGGATGACGACCGCGTCGACTCCCATCGCCTCCAGGGTCTGGGCGGTGTCCTTGAGCGACTCGCCCTTGGAGACGCTCGAGCCCTTGGCGGCGAAGTTGATGACGTCGGCGGACAGGCGCTTTTCGGCCGCTTCGAAGGAGATGCGGGTCCGGGTGGAGTCCTCGAAGAAGAGGTTGCAGATCGTGCGGCCGCGCAGCGTCGGCAGCTTCTTGATCGGCCGGTCGGCGACCCGGGCCATCTCCTCGGCGGTGTCGAGGATCAGGACGGCTTCGTCGCGGGTGAGGTCGGCGGCCGAGATGAGGTGACGCATCATCTGGGTGTGCTCCGTGGTGGGAGATCAGGGCCCCGGGGGTACCCCGGAAGACTCGTGGGCGTGCGGGCGCGCAGGGGTGTGCCCCCGGGCCCGCCGGTGGAGCCGGTCCTAGGCGGAGGCGGGCTGCGTACCGAGCAGCACGGTGTCGCGACCGTCCTCCTCGGCGAGCTGGACCTTGACCGTCTCCCGCAGCGACGTGGGGAGGTTCTTGCCGACGTAGTCGGCACGGATGGGCAGTTCGCGGTGGCCCCGGTCGACGAGGACGGCGAGCTGGACGGCCCGGGGCCGGCCGATGTCGCCGAGCGCGTCGAGGGCGGCCCGGATGGTGCGGCCGGAGAAGAGCACGTCGTCGACCAGGACGACCAGGCGGCCGTCGATGCCGTCCCCGGGGATCTCGGTGCGGGCCAGCGCGCGGGCGGGCCGCATCCGCAGGTCGTCGCGGTACATGGTGATGTCGAGGGAGCCGACCGGGATCTTCCGTCCGGTGATCTCCGCGAGCTTGTCGGCCAGTCGGCGGGCGAGGAACACGCCGCGCGTGGGAATGCCGAGGAGCACCACGTCGTCGGCGCCCTTGGCGCGCTCGACGATCTCATGGGCGATACGGGTCAGTACCCGCGCGATGTCGGGCCCCTCGAGAACGGGGCGTGCGGCATCGGGATGGTGCGCTGTCTGCTGCTGGGCGTCCATATGAAACGGACCTCCTTCTCCGCCTCACGGGACGGACCTTAAAGGACGTCGGATTTGCGCCATCCACGGTACCAGGGCCCGGAGGGGTCCTGACCCTCACCCCTTTGGGTGATCGGGTGCGGATCCATTCGGCTTGACGCAAGCTTGTAACGCTGCGTAACCTCACAGTGAGTTACCAGCCGCGCGGCGGAGCCGCACGTTGTCACAGCGTCCGGGGAGCTATATGTCCAGCGAATACGCAAAACAGCTCGGGGCCAAGCTCCGCGCTATCCGCACCCAGCAGGGCCTGTCCCTCCATGGTGTGGAGGAGAAGTCCCAGGGCCGCTGGAAGGCCGTCGTGGTCGGGTCGTACGAGCGCGGCGACCGTGCCGTCACGGTACAGCGCCTCGCCGAGCTGGCGGACTTCTACGGGGTCCCGGTGCAGGAGCTCCTGCCGGGCACCACACCGGGCGGAGCCGCCGAGCCGCCGCCGAAGCTCGTCCTCGACCTCGAGCGCCTTGCCCACGTCCCGCAGGAGAAGGCCGGCCCGCTGCAGCGCTACGCCGCCACGATCCAGTCCCAGCGCGGTGACTACAACGGCAAGGTGCTGTCGATCCGCCAGGACGACCTGCGCACCCTCGCCGTGATCTACGACCAGTCGCCCTCGGTGCTGACCGAGCAGCTGATCAGCTGGGGCGTCCTGGACGCGGACGCGCGCCGCGCGGTCGCCCACGAAGAGGCGTGAGACAGGGCTTACGCCGCTTCAGCAGAAACGTTGCCGCCGGGGCGGCGGGAGCCTTCGGGTGCCCGCCGCCCCGGCGGTTTTCCGTTTGCGCTCCGGGTTTCGGGGCCGTAGGCGTTCGGGGGCCGCAGGGCGTTTCCGGGCCGTACGGCGAAGGGGCCCGCAGCACCGAGTGCTGCGGGCCCCTTCGCCTGCCGGGGAGAGCCGGTCGGCTAGGCGTCCCGGCGAAGGCTCGGCTTCAGGTCCTTGAAGCGGGCCAGCAGTCCGTTGACGAACGACGGCGACTCGTCGGTGGAGAATTCCTTGGCGAGCTGCACCGCCTCGTCCATCGCCACCGCGTCGGGCGTCTCGTCCTCCCAGAGCAGCTCGTACGCGCCGAGCCGCAGGATGTTCCGGTCCACGACCGGCATCCGGTCGAGGGACCAGCCCACCGCGTAGGTGGCGATCAGGTCGTCGATGCGGTCCGCGTACTGCGCGTACCCCTCGACGAGCTGCATCGTGTACTCGTTGACCGGCGGCTGCCGGTCGTCGGAGCGCGCGTGCCGAATCCAGTCCGCGAGGACCTGCTGCACGGACGTGCCGCGCTGATCGGCCTCGAAGAGGATCTGGAAGGCCCGCTTACGGGCCTTGTTCCGGGCAGCCACGGTTAGCTGTTCACCCGGCCGAGGTAGTCGCTGGTGCGGGTGTCGACCTTGATCTTCTCACCGGTGGTGATGAAGAGCGGGACCTGGATCTGGTGACCGGTCTCCAGCGTCGCCGGCTTGGTGCCACCGGTGGAGCGGTCGCCCTGAACACCCGGCTCGGTCTCCTGGACGGTCAGCTCGACGGCGGCCGGGAGCTCCACGTAGAGCACCTCGCCCTCGTGCTGGGCCACGGAGGCGGTGAAGCCCTCGATGAGGAAGTTGGCGGCGTCGCCGACGGCCTTGCGGTCGACCATGAGCTGGTCGTACGTCTGCATGTCCATGAAGACGAAGTACTCGCCGTCCATGTACGAGAACTGCATGTCGCGGCGGTCGATGGTGGCCGTTTCGACCTTCACACCGGCGTTGAACGTCTTGTCGACGACCTTGCCGGAGAGCACGTTCTTGAGCTTGGTGCGCACGAAGGCGGGGCCCTTGCCGGGCTTGACGTGCTGGAACTCGACGACGGACCAGAGCTGGCCTCCGTCGAGCTTGAGCACCATGCCGTTCTTGAGGTCGTTCGTGGAAGCCACGGTTGCGGAATCTCCTGGACTGACGCTGGTGGACGACCGAGGAATGCGAAGGGTTCGCGGGCGCGCGCTAGAGCGCGAGCAGCTCCTTGGTCGTGATGGTGAGTAGCTCGGGTCCGCCGTCCGCCTCCTGGCGCACGACGAGCGTGTCATCGATCCGGACTCCGCCCCGGCCCGGGAGGTGGACCCCCGGTTCGACGGTGACCGGCACACAAGCGTCCAGTTTACCCATGGCCGAGGGTGCGAGCTGCGGGTCCTCGTCGATTTCGAGCCCTACACCATGGCCGGTGAGCGGCGGGAGGCCCTCGCCGTGGCCCGCGGACTCCAGCGGCTGACGGGCCGCGCGGTCCACCTCGCGGTACTCGCGGCCGGGTGCGAGTGCCTCCCGGCCGGCCCGCTGAGCGGCGAAGACGAGCTCGTACAGCTCGATCTGCCAGTCCGCCGGGGTCGTTCCGATGACGAAGGTACGGCCGATCTCGCAACGGTAGCCGCGGTAGTTGGCGCCGAGGCAGACGGAGAGGAAATCGCCCTCCTCGACGCGGCGGTCGGTGGGCCGGTGGGCACCGAGGCCCGAGTGCGGCCCGGTCGCCACGGACGTGGGGAACGCGGGGCCGTCCGCGCCGTGGTCGACGAGCCTGCGCTCCAGCTCCAGCGCCAGATGCCGTTCCGTACGCCCCACGAGGATCGACTCCAGGAGCTCTCCGAGCGCCTGGTCGGCGATCTCGGCGGCAATCCGCAAACAGGCGATCTCGTCCTCGTCCTTGACGATCCGCAGCTGCTCGACGGCCCCTCCCAGGTCGGCGAGGCGCAGCCGGGACGCGATGGAGCCCATGGCCCGGTGGCGGGCGACGGTCAGATGGTGTTCCTCCACGGCGAGCGCGTCCGCCCCGGCCTTCCGGGCGAAGTCGACGGCGGCGACCGCGGGGTCCCCGCTGCTGGTGGGAAGCACGGTCAGCCGCAGCTCCTCGTCAGGGCGGCCTTCCGCCGGATCACCGGTCGGGGCGGTGGGGCACAGCAGGACGTCCTCACCGGCGCCGAGCAGCAGAACCGCACCGGGCGGCGAGCCGCCCGCGAGATAGCGGACGTTGGCGGGGCGGGAGACCAGTGCGGCCGTGCTTCCCGCTGCTGCACACCGGTCGCGCAGCCGGGCACGACGGTCCGCATACACCTCTGACATGCTTCGAGCGTACGAGCGGACGGGGCGCTCGGCGCGGGCAGCGCGTCCGACCGGGGGTGGCGGACGGGCGCCGGCGGCCGTCCGGTTCCGCTACCAGCTGGGCGGGCTGGCTATGGAGCGGGCCAGCACCTCGTCGAGCACCCGGGCCGTGGTCTCCACGTCGTACTTGGAGTTGTCGATGATCGGCAGCCCCGAGCCGTACCAGCCCGCCATCCGGCCGTGGATGCCGGCGACCTCCTCGTCGGACAGCCGCCGGTTGCCGCTGCGCTCGGCGTTGCGCTCCAGGACGATCTCCAGGCCGGGGAGCAGCACGACGGGCAGCAGCCCGGGCCCCACATGGCGCTTCCAGCCCCCGAGGCCCACGACCGGGCGGTCCGGGAACACGGCGTCGTCGAGGATGCAGGAGATGCCGTTGGCCAGGAAGTTCCGGGCGGCGAAGCCGCAGGTACGGCGGGCCAGGCGGTACTGCGCCTCCGAGTGGTCGTTCCACCCCGCCTGCGGGTCGGCGAATCCGGAGCACACCCACTCGCGGACGTCGTCCAGGCTGATGTGCGCGGTGGGGACCCGGCGGCGCTGCGCCCAGTGCCGGGCCACGGTCGTCTTGCCCGCGCCGGCGGGGCCGATGAGCAGCACGGCGAGGGTGGCGGTGCCGGTGCCCAGGTCGGCCGGGGGCGGCGCGGGCATCGCGACGGGGCCGCCGGGCGGGAGCGGTATGTGCCCGGTCGTGTCCCGGGAGGGCGGGGGCGGGGCCTGCTGGGGCGCTCCCCCGGTCCAGCCCGGTGCGGGCGCCTGGCCATGCGTGCCGGAGGGGCCGGACGGCTGCCCGGGCTGTCCGTGGGTGCCGGGGTGCGCGGGGGCCTGCCCGTGAGCGCCCGGGTGACCGGGGGCCTGTCCGTGAGCGCCCGGGTGGCCGGGCGGGCCCTGCGGAGGCGGGGCGGACGCGGGGGTCGCCTGCGGATAGGGAGCGGGGTGCCCGTGCGGCATGGGCGGGTGGCCCTGCGGGGCGGGAGGTACGGGAGGACGGGCTCCCTGCTCCCAGCCCTGGCCCCCGTGTCCGGGCGGCAACGGAGCCCCCACTGCGTGCTGCATCCGGTGCCACTCCGTCTCGTACGACTGACGCTGATCGGCGGCGGCTGGGCCCCCGCTACCGAAAGGTACCTTCCCCGGCCTCCGCAGGGGGAACGGCCGGGGAAGGTCCAGAGTGCCCTGTCGGCCAGTCAGCCTGTCAGTTCGTCCGCGAGAGCCCGCAGAGCGAGCCGGTACGAGCCGATTCCGAAGCCGGCGACGGTGCCGCTGGCGATGGACGCGACCACCGAAGTGTGCCGGAATTCCTCACGTGTGTACGGGTTCGAGATGTGCACCTCGATGAGCGGGGCGGTCCGCTGGGCCGCCGCGTCACGTACCGCGTACGAGTAGTGAGTGAAGGCGCCCGGGTTGAGAACGACCGGAATCGAACCGTCCGCGGCCTCGTGGAGCCAGCGGATCATTTCGCCCTCGTCGTTGGTCTCGCGGACCTCGACGGCGAAACCCAGCTCGGCGCCGAGCTTCTGGCAGCTGTCGACCAGGCCGGCGTACGACGTGGCGCCGTAGACGTCGGGCTCGCGGGACCCGAGACGGCCGAGGTTCGGGCCGTTGAGGACGAGAACCCGGCGGCTCACGCCGAGACCTCGCCGTACGCGGCGAACAGGATGGCCGGGTCCGGGCCCTCGAGCACGGTCGGCTTGGCCAGTCCGTCGAGGACGATGAAGCGCAGCAGGTCACCGCGGGACTTCTTGTCGACCTTCATGGTCTCCAGAAGCTTGGGCCACTGGTCGCCCCGGTAGGTCAGCGGCAGACCGACGGACTCCAGGACCGAGCGGTGCCGGTCGGCGGTGGCGTCGTCGAGGCGGCCGGCGAGCCGGCCCAGCTCGGCGGCGAACACCATGCCGACGGAGACGGCGGCGCCGTGACGCCACTTGTACCGTTCGTTCCTCTCGATCGCGTGCGCCAGGGTGTGGCCGTAGTTGAGGATCTCGCGCAGGCCCGCCTCCTTGAGATCGCTGGAGACGACCTCGGCCTTGACCCGGATGGAGCGCTCGATGAGCTCGGCCGTGTGCGGACCGGCGGGGGTCCGCGCGGCGGCCGGGTCCTCCTCGATGAGGTCGAGGATGACCGGGTCGGCGATGAATCCGGCCTTGATGATCTCGGCCAGTCCGCTGACGTAGTCGTGGACCGGGAGCGAGTCCAGGGCGGCCAGGTCGCAGATGACGCCGGCCGGCGGATGGAAGGCGCCGACGAGGTTCTTGCCCTCGGCGGTGTTGATACCGGTCTTGCCGCCGACGGCCGCGTCCACCATGGCGAGGACGGTGGTCGGTACGGCGATCCAGCGCACACCGCGCAGCCAGCTCGCGGCCACGAAACCCGCGAGGTCGGTGGTGGCACCGCCGCCGACACCGACGATGACGTCGGTGCGGGTGAAGCCGGTCTGTCCGAGCGCCTTCCAGCAGTAGGCCGCGACCTCGACGGTCTTGGCCTCCTCGGCGTTGGGGACCTGGATGGCCACGGCCTCGTAGCCCTGGTCGGCGAGGTCCTGACGCAGGGCCTCGCCGGTCTCGGCGAGCGCCTCCGGGTGGATGAGGGCGACCCGCTTGGCCCGCGGACCGATGAGGGCGGGCAGCTCACCGAGGAGCTGCCGGCCGACCAGCACCTCGTACGGGTCCGTGCCCGCCGTACCGCCGACCTCGATACGGGTTACTTCCTGGTCGGTCATACGTCCTTCAGCTCCAGTGCGTCGAGGACCGCCTGGGCGACCTCTTCGGGGGTCCGGTCGTCAGTGGCGACGACGACACGGGCGACTTCGGTGTAGAGATGGCGGCGCGCGTCCATCAGCTCGCGCCACTGACGGCGCGGGTTGACGGCGAGCAGCGGGCGCGCCGTGTTGAGTCCGACGCGGCGGACCGCCTCTTCCACGTCCATCGACAGATAGGCCACGGGCAGGCCGACGAGGACTTCGCGGGTGCTGTCGTCGAGGACGGCGCCGCCGCCGAGGGAGAGAACGCCCTCGTGCTCCGCGACGGCGGCGAGCACCGCCTGTCGCTCGAGCTCGCGGAAGTGCGCCTCGCCCTCCTCGATGAAGATGTCCGAGATCTCGCGGCCCTCGGCGGCGACGATGTCGGCGTCCGTGTCGCGGTAGGGCACGCCCAGCCGTTCGGCCAGGAGAGCGCCCACCGTGGACTTGCCGGACCCCATGGGCCCGACCAGGACGACCAGAGGACGGGGGGTCACCGGATGCGCAGGTTGTCGAGGTAGGACTGGACGTTGCGGCGGGTCTCGGGAACCGAGTCGCCACCGAACTTCTCCACCACCGCGTCCGCCAGAACCAGCGCGACCATCGCCTCCGCGACGATCCCCGCCGCCGGCACCGCACACACGTCGGAACGCTGGTGATGGGCCTGGGTGGCCTCACCGGTGGCGACGTCGACGGTGGCCAGCGCGCGCGGGACGGTGGCGATGGGCTTCATCGCCGCGCGGACGCGCAGGAGTTCGCCGGTGCTCAGGCCGCCCTCGGTGCCGCCGGCACGGCCGGAGGTCCGCTTGATGCCCTCGGCGGTCTTGACGATCTCGTCGTGAGCCTTCGAACCAGGCACGCGGGCGAGGTCGAATCCGTCGCCGACCTCGACACCCTTGATGGCCTGAATGCCCATGAGCGCGGCGGCGAGCCGGGCGTCCAGCCGACGGTCCCAGTGCACGTGAGAGCCGAGACCGACCGGAACCCCGTACGCCAGCACCTCGACCACACCACCGAGGGTGTCGCCGTCCTTGTGGGCCTGATCGATCTCCGCGACCATCGCCTTCGACGCATCCGCGTCCAGACAACGCACCGGATCCGCGTCCAGCTTCTCGACGTCGGCGGGGGTGGGGTAGACGCCGTACGGGGCCTTGGCCGCGGCGAGCTCGACCACGTGGGAGACGATCTCGATCCCGGCGGCCTCCTTCAGGAAGGACCGGGCGACGGCGCCGAGCGCGACACGCGCGGCGGTCTCGCGGGCGCTGGCGCGCTCCAGGATCGGACGGGCCTCGTCGAAGCCGTACTTCTGCATTCCGGCCAGGTCGGCGTGTCCGGGCCGGGGCCGGGTCAGGGGGGCGTTGCGCCCCGTCTCCTTCAACTCCGCAGGGTCCACCGGATCGGCCGACATGACCTTCTCCCACTTCGGCCACTCCGTGTTCCCCACCATCACAGCCAGCGGAGAACCCAGCGACAGCCCATGCCGCACACCACCCAGGAAGGTGACCTCGTCCTGCTCGAACTTCATCCGGGCACCACGCCCATAACCCAGACGCCGCCGCGCAAGATGGTCCGCCACCAGCTCAGTGGTGACCGGAACGCCGGCGGGAAGACCCTCCAGCGTCGCCACCAGCGCGGGTCCGTGGGACTCCCCAGCGGTCAGCCAACGCAACCTGCTCAACGATGCTCCTCATGCTCGCGCCTGGAACTGCTGCGGCGCGACCGGGTGCGCGGCCCTGGCCCGCCACCTCCGATCCTCCCACGTCCGGGCGGTGGACCCGATCGCCAGTCCAGCTGTCGGACGTCCGGGTCGCCCGGGTCGCCGGGTCGCGCGGAACCGGTGGAGCCCGGTCGGGAGGCCGGGAGGACGCGCCAGAGCCACCGGACGGCCACCGCCGCGAGGACCGCGAGCCCGGTCCAGACGAGGACGGCTTCCAGCCAGTCCGGCAGCAGCCCGAGGAGCAGCTTGAAGAGCCCGCTCCCCCAGTTGGCGGCGAGCGTCACCGGGCCGACACGGCCTGCTCGCCCGCCGCGCGCATGGCCTCCAGTGGCGCGGGGACGATTCCGGTCATCTGCTCGACCTGGAGGACCGCCTGGTGGACCAGGAGGTCCATACCCCCGACGATCCGGCCACCGCGCTGCGACCAGGCAGCGGCGAGAGCCGTCGGCCACGGGTCGTAGAGGACGTCGAAGAGCGTGCCGGGCGCGGCCGGGACGGCTGCCGAGAGGGCGTCGGTCGTCCCCGCGGGGGTGGTGGCGATGACGAGAGGTGCGGCCAGGGCCTGCGCCGCGTCCTTCCAGTCGGCGGTGCGGACCTCGATGGCGAGCCGCTCACCCCAGCCGCGCATCTCACGGGCACGGTCCTCGCTGCGGACATACGCGGTGACGGGCCCGGTGCAGATGTGGGAGAGCGCGGCGAGCGCGGACGAGGCGGTGGCGCCCGCGCCGAGGATCGCCGCGGTCTCCACCTTCTCCACGCCCCGCTCGCCGAGCGCGGCGATCATGCCGGGGATGTCGGTGTTGTCACCGACCCGCCGGCCGTCCGCGGTGAACACGACCGTGTTCACCGCCTCCACCGCGGCCGCCGTCGCGCTGACTTCGTCGAGCAGCGGGATGACGGCGCGCTTGAGCGGCATGGTGAGGGAGAAGCCCGCCCAGGTGTCGTCCAGCTCCCCGAAGAATCCGGGGAGCCCGGCCTCGTCCACTTCGAAGCGGTCGTACGACCAGTGGGCGAGGCCGAGTGCCTGGTACGCGGCCCGGTGGAGCACCGGGGAGAGCGAGTGGGCGATGGGCGAGCCGAGTACGGCTGCCCTGCGGCGGCCCTCAGTTGCTCCCCGAGTTTGCATCGAACTTTTCCTTCAGTGTCAGGAACTCGGCGTGCGTCTTGGCGAACTCGGTCTTGTTCATACCGTCGGTCGCCACGAAGTACAGCCAGCCGTCCTTCGTCGGGTTCAGGGCAGCGGCCAGCGCGTCGCTGCCCGGGTTGCCGATGGGCCCGGGTGTCAGGCCCTTCTGCGTGTAGGTGTTGTACGGGTCCTGGTTGCTGTTGATCTCCGACTCGCTGATCTTGATCTTGCTCTGCCCCTTGAGGTAGTTGAAGGCAGAGTCGAACTGGAGCAGCTGGTTCGTCTCGGTGTTGGTGGGCTTGAGACGGTTGTAGACGACTTCGCCCATCTTGCGGAAGTCGTCGTGCGTCTTGCCCTCCGCCTGGACGAGGCTGGCCACCGTGACCAGCTCCCAGGGGCTCTTGAGCCCCAGCGAGGTGGCCTTGGACTGCAGGTCGAGCTTGTCGTACTCCTCGTTCGCCCGCGCGACCATCCTGCGCAGGACGTCCTCGGGCTCGGCTCCCTTGGCGACCGGATAGCTCGCCGGGAAGAGGAACCCTTCCAGCGGGTCCTTCACATCGGCATGGCCGTTGGCCCACGCGGGCAGACCGAGGCTCTTGGCCCGGGCCTTGGCGACGCCCGCGGTGGTGCCCGCCTTCAGTCCCAGGCGCTTGTCGATCTCCGCGTAGACCCAGACGTTCCGCCTGCCCTCGGGAATGATGAAGTTGCTCCGGCTCACCGGGTTGAGCATCAGCTCGACCGCGCTCGCCGCCGACATCCCCTTCTTCAGGATGTAGACGCCGTCCTGGATCATCTTCCCCTTGGGGTTGCGCTCCTGGGCCGAGACGAAGGCGTCGACGCTCTTGACCACGCCGTTCTTCTTGAGGATGTTGCCGATGTCGTAGCCGCCGGCGTCCTTCGGGATCACCACCTCGACCGAGCCGGCGCCCTCGCCGGTGAAGTCGGGGGCCACGCCGAACTGCCCCTGCCAGAACTGGTAGCCGAAGTAGCCGACGCCGCCCAGGCCGCCGACGAGGACCGTGGCGACGACCAGGCAGGCAATGCCGTTCCTGCCCTTTTTCTTCTTGTTCCGGCCGCCGCGGCCGCGGCCGCCGCCGGAGCGCCGCCCCGCCGGGTCGTCCCCGTCGTCGTCACCGTGACCGTCGCCGCCGCCGCTGAAGAAGGAGTGCTTCTCCTCCTCCTCGGGCTCCGCCTGCCAGCCGGACGTGGGTTCGGGCGGGGTCTGCCGCTGACCGGGGGGCTGCGGCGGCGGGTACGCCTCGGGGGTGCCGTAGAGGTCCGGGCCCGGCCCGGCGGCGTACGGCTCGGCCGGCGGCGCGCTGTAGGGCATCGCCACCTGCTGACCGGTGGACGCCTCCCAGGTGCCGTCGTACGGCTGTGCGGGATAACCGGGCTCGTTGTACCCCTGCGCGCCCTGGCCCGTGCCGCCGTACTGCGGATCGGCGTACTGCGGCTGCTGCGCGTACTCCTGCCCGTACGGGTCCTGCTGACCGCCGTACTGGGTCTGCTGGTACGGGTCCTGGGCCTGCTGCTGGTAGTACTGCTCCCGGCCGCCGGCCTGCTGACCTCCCCATCCCTGGTCCCCGAACAGCGGGTCCTCGGGATGCCACGGTTCGGAGCCGGGGCTCCGGCCATATTCAGTCATCGATCCCCAAACAGCCGCGAGGCGGCCGGACGGTCCGCCTCTACGTAGTGCGGCAGCTGTTCGAAAACGGCCGCATCGCGCGGAACGTTACCGTATCGCGATCAGATGACCACTTCGACGCTCTCGCCGGGCGGATTACCTGATACCCGTTCGGACTCAAGAGCGTTCTGAAGGATGATCACAGCGGCGGCCTGATCGATGACCGAGCGGCCCTTCTTCGACTTCACCCCCGAGGCGCGCAGGCCCTGACTGGCCGTCACCGTCGTCATGCGTTCGTCGACGAGCCGGACGGGTACGGGGGCGACGACGCGGGCCATCTCCTGGGCGAAGACCCTGACCTTTGCCGCGGCAGGCCCCTCGCCCCCACTGAGGGAGCGAGGGAGGCCGACGACGATCTCGATCGGTTCGTACTCCTCCACGATCTGTCCGATCCTGCGGTGGGCGGCCGGGACGTCGCGTCCCGGCACGGTCTCCACCGGCGTGGCGAGGACCCCGTCGGGGTCGCACGAGGCGACCCCGATCCGGGCGTCCCCGACGTCGATCGCGAGGCGACGGCCGCGTCGCATCAGGCGACGTCCCCCACCAGACGCTCGACGGCGTCGATGGCGTCGCCGATGGCCTGCGGGTTCTGACCGCCGCCCTGGGCGACGTCCGGCTTGCCGCCACCGCCGCCGCCGAGGGTCTTGGCAGCCGTGCGGACCAGCTCGCCGGCCTTGAGGCCCCGCTCGCGGGCGGCCTCGTTGGTGGCGATGACCGTCAGCGGGCGGCCGTTGGCCGTGGTGAACAGTGCCACGACGGCGGCCCGGTCGCCCGGGATGCGGCCGCGGACGTCGAGGACCAGCTTGCGCAGGTCGTCGGCGGAGGTGCCGTCGGGGACCTGGCCGGTGACCAGCGCGACGCCACGCACGTCCTTGGCCGTCTCGACGAGACCGGCGGCAGCGGCGAGGACCTTCTCGGCGCGGAACTTCTCGATCTCCTTCTCGGCGTCCTTCAGCTTGCCGAGCATGGCGGAGACCTTCTCCGGAAGCTCCTCGGGGCGGCCCTTGACCAGCTCCTGGAGCTGGGCGACGACCGTGTGCTCACGGGCGAGGAAGTTGTACGCGTCGACACCGACGAGGGCCTCGATGCGGCGCACGCCGCTGCCGATCGACGACTCGCCGAGCAGCTTCACCAGGCCCAGCTGGGCGGTGTTGTGGACGTGCGTACCGCCGCACAGCTCCTTGGAGAAGTCGCCGATGGTGACGACCCGGACCCGCTCGCCGTACTTCTCGCCGAACTCGGCGATGGCGCCCTGCTTCTTGGCCTCGTCGATCGACATGACCTCGGCCTGGACGTCGAGCTCACGGGAGAGGACCTCGTTGATCTTCTGCTCGACGTCGGTCATGACCGAGCCGGGGACGGCGTTCGGCGAGCCGAAGTCGAAGCGGAAGCGGCCCGGGGAGTTCTCCGAACCGGCCTGGGCGGCCGTCGGGCCCAGAGCGTCGCGCAGCGCCTGGTGCGTCAGGTGCGTGGCGCTGTGGGCGCGGGCGATGGCGCGGCGGCGCGTGACGTCGATGGCGGCGTAGGCGGAGGCGCCGACGGTCACTTCGCCGACCTGGACGACACCCTTGTGGACGTGGACGCCCGGGACGGGCTTCTGCACGTCGCGGACCTCGATGATGGCGCCGGTGTCGAGCCGGATCCGGCCCTGGTCGGCGATCTGACCGCCGCCCTCGGCGTAGAAGGGGGTGCGGTCGAGGACGACCTCGACCTCGTCGCCCTCGGTGGCGGCCGGCGAGGGAACGCCGTCGACGAGCAGGCCGACGATGGTCGACTCGGTCTCGGTGGAGACATAGCCGGTGAAGTCGGTCTCGCCGGAGGTGTCGGCCACCTCGCGGTAGGCGGAGAGGTCGGCGTGGCCGGTCTTCTTGGCCTTGGCGTCGGCCTTGGCGCGCTCCCGCTGCTCCCGCATCAGACGGCGGAAGCCGTCCTCGTCCACGGAGAGGCCCTGTTCGGCGGCCATCTCCAGGGTGAGGTCGATCGGGAAGCCCCAGGTGTCGTGGAGCAGGAACGCCTTCTCGCCGGCGAGGACCGTGCCCCCGGAGGCCTTGGTCTCGGTGACGGCGGTGTCGAGGATGTTGGTGCCGCCCTTGAGGGCCTTCAGGAAGGCGGCCTCTTCGGCGAGGGCGACGGTCTCGATGCGCTTGCGGTCGGTGACGAGCTCCGGGTACTGCTGCCCCATCGTGTCGATCACGACGTCGACGAGCTCCTGGACGACCGGTCCGGTGGCGCCCATGAGACGCATGTTGCGGATGGCGCGGCGCATGATGCGGCGCAGCACATAGCCGCGGCCCTCGTTGCCGGGGGTGACGCCGTCGCCGATGAGCATGACGGAGGTGCGGATGTGGTCGGCGACCACGCGCATGGACACGTCGGTGTCCTTCGCGGCGCCGTACCGCACGCCGGTCAGCTCGGTGGCCTTGTCCATGACCACGCGCAGGGTGTCGGTCTCGTACATGTTCTGTACGCCCTGCAGGATCATGGCGAGACGCTCGAGACCGAGACCGGTGTCGATGTTCTTCGACGGCAGGTCGCCGAGGATCGGGAAGTCCTCCTTACCGTCACCGGCGCCGCGCTCGTACTGCATGAAGACCAGGTTCCAGATCTCCACGTAGCGCTCGTCGTTGACGGCCGGGCCGCCCTCGGCGCCGAACTCCGGGCCGCGGTCGTAGTTGATCTCCGAACACGGGCCGCAGGGGCCGGGGACGCCCATGGACCAGAAGTTGTCCTTCTTGCCCAGGCGCTGGATCCGCTCGGCGGGGACGCCGATCTTCTCGCGCCAGATCTGCTCGGCCTCGTCGTCGTCGAGGTAGACGGTGATCCAGAGCTTCTCCGGCTCGAGGCCGTAGCCGCCGTCCGCCACGGAGCTGGTGAGCAGCTCCCAGGCGTACTTGATGGCGCCTTCCTTGAAGTAGTCGCCGAAGGAGAAGTTGCCGCACATCTGGAAGAACGTGCCGTGGCGGGTGGTCTTGCCGACCTCTTCGATGTCCGGCGTCCGGACGCACTTCTGCACGCTGGTGGCGCGCGGGGCGGGCGGCTTGGTCTCACCGAGGAAGTAGGGCTTGAAGGGGACCATGCCCGCGTTGACCAGCAGCAGAGTCGGGTCGTCGGCGATGAGCGACGCCGAAGGCACGACGGTGTGCCCGCGCTCCTCGAAGAAGCTCAGCCAGCGGCGGCGAATTTCAGCCGACTCCATCAGTGGTCCTCATTCCGGTTGTACGAACGCGTGTGGGGCGCATGCTTCGGGTACGCATGCGTGGTCTTGTGGGGGGTGCGGTCGAGCTCGGCCCTGCGCCGAGGCCCCGGGAGGTCCCGGTCCGGCGGCGCCTCCAGGCCCAGCGCCTCACCCAACTCGGCCTCCCGCTGGACCATTCCCGCCCGGACGTCGAGCGCGAAGTCCTTGAGCCGGTGGCCCGTCTCGATCGCCTTGTTCGCGGCCTGCGCGGCGAGGCTCTCGGGGGTCAGCTGCCTGAGTTTGCGGTTGACCTTCGTGGTGGCCCAGACGCCGGCTGCGGCGCCCGCGGTGAACCAGAACGTACGGCGGAACATCGGGGTCAGCCCTTCTGCTTCCGGCGCCGGGCGGACGGCACGGTACGGCCGACGATCACGGTGCGGCGGGTGGGCGCCTGCGTCACGTCACTCCGGTCGCGGCCCAGCGCCCGGCGTACGCCGTAGCCGAAGGCAGCGATCTTGACCAGCGGCCCGCCGAAGGTGGACGCGACGGTCGTGGAGAGCGCGGAGGCGTTGGAGGTGACTTCCTGGACGTCCGAGGCGATGGCGTCGACCCGGTCGAGCTGGGTCTGTGCCGAGCGCACGGTCGCGGAGGCGTCGGCGAGCAGCGGAACCGCCTGTTCGGTCACGTCCGCCACCATTTTGGTGGTCGCCTTGAGCGTCTGGGCCAGCCTCACCAGGACGACGGCGAGGAAGGAGACCAGGATCGCCCAGAAGACGGCCACCAGAATCCCGGCAACCTCTCCACCGGTCACTGCGCACCGCTCTCTGCTCATCGAAGGGCACCTTGAAAGTCGTCCTCCGACCCTATCGCGCCCGCGGTCTTGTCCCGTACCGCATTTGCGGTCCGCGGGACGGCGGTGACGCGGTCGGATCGTGCGGAGTGCGCCCGGATGAGTACGCTCCGTGTCCCATGCGGCGGAGCGATCTCCCGCCGAGCCGAGCCGGTTCGTGGGACGGGCCGGAGAGCTGGACGACGTACGGCGGCTGCTGATGGAGTACCGGCTGGTCACGGTGGTCGGCGTGGGCGGGGTCGGCAAAACCCGGCTGGCCCTGCGGGCCGCGGCGGCATCGCAGAAACGCCCCGCCGACGGGGTCCGGTTCGCCGAGCTGTCCACACTGCGCGACCCGGCCGACGTGCTCGACGGGCTGGTCGCCCGGTCGCCGGTGTGACACGGGGCGGGCCGGCGGGCCCGCGCTACGGGATGCCCGACACGGTCCGGGCGCACGGCGCCGCCGGCCGCGGTGGAGGCGGCCCGCCCGTCGCGTGCGCCCCCTCCCGGACACGCGAAAGCCCGCCGACTCCCCCACCGGTAAGGGCGGGGAAGCGGCGGGCTGAACACCGCGGGGGTGCTACGCCAGGGTCAGCGGGCGTAGTACTCGACGACCAGCTGCTCGTCGCAGATGACCGGGATTTCCTTGCGGTTCGGGTCGCGGTCGAGGCGGAAGGCCAGGGCCTTCAGGTTGACCTGCAGGTAGCGCGGGGTCTCACCGTCGGCGGCGAAGCCACCCTCGCGGGCCACCTGGAACAGGGGCTTCTCGCGGGAGCGCTCGCGGACCGTCACGACGTCGTCGGGACGGACACGGAAGGACGGCTTGTCGACCTTGCCACCGTTGACCTGGATGTGGCCGTGAACGACCATCTGGCGGGCCTGGTAGATGGTGCGGGCGATGCCCGAACGCAGGACCAGGGCGTCGAGGCGACGCTCGAGCTCGACGACCAGCGCCTCACCCGTCTTGCCTTCGGCCTTCTTGGCGCGGTCGTACGCGCGGGCCATCTGGCGCTCGCTGATGTCGTACTGCGCACGCAGGCGCTGCTTCTCGAGCAGACGGACCTTGTAGTCCGAGTTCTGCTTGCGGCCACGGCCGTGCTCACCCGGCGGGTACGGGCGCGCTTCGAAGTACTTGACAGCCTTCGGCGTCAGCGCGATACCGAGCGCGCGAGACTTCTTGACCTTGGGACGCGACTGGTTAGGCACGTTCTCCAGACCTCCGTTGTAGGTTAGGTTAGGCTCACCTTACTCAAGGAGATCGCATGTCTCGCCCTGGGAACACCAAGCGCATCACAGACAGCAACACAAAGAGCGATGCTTCTGAGAGCATCGAATGTGACGGAGGTCCGATCAGCTCATGGTCAGCCGCGTCCAACGGGCTTGAAATCGCGCGGATGCCGTCAGCAGCCGAGCGCACACGAACTCTCGTACAGAGTACATGCTCCGCGGTGCTGCTCGTTCCGGGGACCGAGGGTGCCCGCTTCGACCAGCTGATGCCCGAGGCGCGGGCGGTGGGCGCCGACGGCGAGGTGTTCCTGCTGTTTCCGGCCGACGCACCGGCTGTACGCGCCGCCACGCACGCCCAGGACGACGAGCTGGCGGCCGTGCTGGAGATCACCGACGTCGCGCCGGTCTCCGTGCCCCACCGCATCCGGGGCCGGGCCCGGGTCTCCGGCTGGCTCACCACCGTGCCCGAGCTCGCCGAACCCGGACACATGATGCTGCGGCTGGAGGTCGGGGAGGCGAGCGTCGACGACCTCTGGGGCGCTGGGGACGTCGACGCCGAGGAATTCGCGGCCGCCGCTCCCGATCCGCTGGTCTCGCACGAGACGGAACTGCTCCAGCATCTGCACGCGGCGCACGGCCCCCAGGTCCGGGAGCTCTCCACGCTGCTCGGTGACCGGGCGCGGGCCGGACTGGCCGTGCGGGACGTGGTGCCACTGGCGCTCGACCGGTTCGGGCTGCGGATCCGGTTCAGCGACGGGGCCGGACACTCCTTCGACACCCGCTTCGACTTCCCCGAGCCGGTGCGGGACGTGAACGAGCTGCGCCGGGCCATGCACCGGCTCTTCGAGGCGGCCCAGCACTGAGCCGGGACCGCGCCGGGCGCCCCCGGGCCCCGCGCGTCAGCGCGTCTCCTGCCCGCCCTCGCCGCGCAGCCGTTCGCGGACCTTCTCGACCACGTCGGCGTAGCGCGCCTCCGCGCCGTACCGCGTGGGTTCGTAGTAGCGCTTGCCGTGGACCGCGTCCGGCGCGTACTGCTGGGCGGCGATTGCGCCCGGCACATCGTGCGGATAGACATAGCCCTGGGCGTGGCCCAGCTTGGCGGCCCCCTTGTAGTGGCCGTCGCGCAGATGGGCCGGGACCGGGCCGGCCAGACCGCCCCGCACGTCCGCCTGGGCCGCGAAGATCGCGGTCGTCACCGCGTTCGACTTGGGCGCCAGGGCCAGCGCGATGGTGGCGTGGCTCAGGGTGAGGGCCGCTTCGGGGAAACCGATCATGGCGACCGCCTGGGCGGCCGCGACCGCCGTGGGCAGAGCGGTCGGGTCGGCGAGGCCGATGTCCTCGCTCGCCGAGATCATCAGACGACGGGCGATGAACCGGGGATCCTCCCCCGCCTCGATCATCCGTGCCAGGTAGTGCAGTGCCGCGTCCACGTCGGAGCCCCGGATGGACTTGATCAGCGCGCTGGCCACGTCGTAGTGCTGGTCGCCGTCGCGGTCGTACTTCACCGCGGCCCGGTCGACGGTCTCCTCGACGGTCTGGAGAGTGATCTCCGGGTCGCCCTTCGCAAGGGCCGCACCGGCCGCCGCCTCCAGCGCCGTGAGAGCGCGGCGGGCGTCGCCGCCCGCGATCCGCAGCAGATGGGCCTCGGCGTCCTCGGGCAGGGTGAGCGCTCCGCCGAGCCCCCGCTCCTCGGTGAGGGCACGCTTCAGCAGCCCGCGCAGGTCGTCGTCGGTAAGGGGCTCCAGCGTGAGCAGCAGGGAGCGGGAGAGCAGCGGCGAGATGATCGAGAAATAGGGGTTCTCGGTGGTGGCGGCGATGAGCGTGACCCACCGGTTCTCCACCGCGGGGAGCAGTGAGTCCTGCTGGGCCTTGCTGAAGCGGTGGATCTCGTCGAGGAAGAGGACGGTGTCCTTGCCGAAGCCGCCGGAGGCGCGGCGGGCACCGTCGATGACCGCGCGGACCTCCTTGACACCGGCGGTGATCGCGGAGAGCTCGACGAAGCGCTTGTTGGTGGCCTTGGAGACCACATAGGCCAGGGTCGTCTTTCCGGTGCCCGGCGGTCCCCACAGAATCACCGAGGACGCCCCGGCCGGGCCTCCCGAGCCTTCGCCGACCAGCCGGCGCAGCGGGGATCCTGGCTTCAGCAGATGCTGCTGGCCCATGACTTCGTCCAGGGTGCGCGGACGCATCCGTACGGCCAGGGGGCTGCTGGACGGGTCCTTCTCCTGGCGCTCTTCGGCGGCTGCGGTAAAAAGGTCGGGCTCCACGTCATGAAGCCTAAGTCAGGGCACTGACAACGCCCTCCGCGCCCGTCAGCTGGTCCAGAAGTCCCACCAGCGGGTGAGGACGAGCATCCCGATGATCCCGATGTGCAGCACGGGCAGCACCCAGGTGAACTCGCCGAAGAACCCCCGCAGCCACCCCGGCGCCGGCAACAGACCCTTACGCACGTTGTGCGAGGTCACGTACCAGAACATGACGATCGTGGCGACCCAGGCCAGGCTGCACCACAGGCACAGCGCATTGATCTCGTACAGCGACTGATACATCAGCCACATGCAGAAACCGACACCGAACAGCGTCCCCGCGTTCAGACCCAGCCAGTACCACCGGCCATAGCGCGCACCCGCCAGCAAGCCCACGCCGATCGCGATCACCATCCCGTAGGTGACCAGCCCCAGCATCGGATTCGGGAACCCGAACACCGACGCCTGCTCGCTCTTCATGATGTTCCCGCACGACACCACCGGATTCAGACTGCATCCCGGGGTGAAGCTGGGGTCCTCGAGGAGCTTGAACTTGTCGATGGTGATCACCCAGGCGGCCAGCAGCCCGGCCGCACCGGTGACCACGAACAGCCACGCCAGCGCCCGGCTCGCACCCACGCCCCCGCTCCGCTCGGAGGTGGCGCCGTCAACCGCTGCTTTCGTCATATCGCCGTTCCATCACTCGGGGCCGCTGGGCACGGACATTCTGCCGCACGGGCCGCGGTGTCCACCGTTCGATGGACATAAGGAGGACTGACCGGCCGTCGTGGAGGCGGTGGTTCCGCGAGACGCTCCCTCATATGACAGAGACAGAGTTCGCCGTGCGGGTGCGCGGCCTGCGCAAGCGGTACGGCGGTGTGACGGCGGTCGACGGCCTGGATCTCGGCATCCGCCACGGCGAGGTGTTCGGGATACTCGGGCCCAACGGCGCGGGCAAGAGCACCACGGTGGAGATCCTGCAGGGCCACCGGTCGCGGGACGCGGGCGAGGTCGCCGTGCTCGGGGCGGACCCCGCCACCGGCGACCGCTCCTGGCGCTCGCGGGTCGGCATCGTCTGGCAGGACGAGTCGGCGCCGGCGGAGCTGACGGTACGGGAGACGGTGGCCCAGTTCGCCCGCTACTACCCGTGGCCCCGCGATCCCGACGAGGTGATCACGATGGTCGGCCTGGAGAAGAAGGCGTCGAGCCGGGTCAAGGCTCTCTCCGGCGGCCAGCGGAGGCGTCTCGACGTGGCGCTCGGCGTGATCGGCGGGCCGGAGCTGCTGCTGCTCGACGAGCCGACGACGGGCTTCGACCCGGCGGCCCGCCGCCAGTTCTGGGATCTGATTCGGCTGCTGGCGGCCGAGGGCACCACGATCGTGCTGACCACGCACTACCTGGAGGAGGCCGAGGCACTGTCCGAGCGGCTGGCGGTGGTCGCCGGCGGCCGGGTGGTCGCCGAGGACACCCCGGCCCGGCTGCGCGCGCGGTACGGGAGCGGCGCCACGGTCGCCTGGCGGGAGGCGGACGGCTCGCCGCGCAGCGAGGAGACCTCCGCCCCGACGCGTACCGTCGCCGCGCTCATGGGGCGCTTCGACGGCGAGATCCCGGGGCTGGTGATCAGCCGTCCCACGCTGGAGGACGTCTATCTGCGGCTCACCGGCCAGGTTCAGGACGCAAGGACAGGCACACCGGAGGCCACGCGATGACTCTCACCGAGAACGAGCCGAAGGCCCGGCGCGCCGGGCGGCTGCCCGGGGCCTGGTCGCTCGGGCTGAGCCGTGGGGCGCTGGAGATCAAGCAGTTCTTCCGGCTGCGCGAACAGGTCGTCTTCACCTTCGCCTTCCCCATCGTCTTCCTCTTCCTCTTCGCCTCGATCTTCGGCGACGAGATGGAGGGCACCGGCACGACCGCGTCCCAGCACTATGTGGCCTCGATGATCGCCGCCGGCATCATGTCGACCAGCTTCCAGTCGCTCGGTATCTCGATCGCGATCGAGCGGGACGAGAAGGTGCTGCGGCGGCTGCGGGGGACGCCGATGCCACCGGCCGCGTACTTCCTGGGCAAGGTGTGGCTGGTTCTGTTCACCTGCGCCCTGGAGACGGCCGCGCTGCTGCTCTTCGGCACGACGCTCTACGATGTCGACCTGCCCGGCGACGCCACCGGCTGGCTCACCTTCGGCTGGATCTTCCTGCTCGGGCTGATCGGCTGCTCCCTGCTCGGCATCGCGATCAGCAGCCTGCCCAGGTCGGGGAAGAGCGCCACATCGGTGGTCGTCCTGCCCTTCCTGGTCCTGCAGTTCATCTCGGGGGTCTACATCCTGGTCGACGCGCTTCCGGACTGGATGCTGACCATCGGGGCGCTGTTCCCGCTCAAGTGGATGGTGCAGGGGCTGCGCGGAGTGTTCCTGCCGGACGCCGCGGCCGTCATGGAACCCGCCGGGAGCTGGGAGTTCGGGCGCATCGCCCTGGTCCTGGGCGCCTGGTGCATCGGAGGATTGCTGCTGTGTCTGCTGACGTTCCGCTGGAAGAGCCGCAGCGACGGCTGAGCGGGCCGGCCGGGGCCCGCGACTCCGACGTGCACAACCGGACCTTCCGGAACTGGGACGCGTACTTCACCGTCGTCTGGACGGGCACGCTGGCCTTCGCGCTCGGCGCGGGGCACCCGCCGTGGCCCGTCCGGCTGGCGGCCGCCGGCCTCTTCTCCCTGCTGGTGCCGTGGTACCTGGTGGCGGGCCGCCCGCAGATGGTGGCGGAGCGGCCGGACGACCGGCGGGCCCAGCGCTACATCGTGGGTGCGCTGCTGCTGTTCCTGCCGTCCGCGGCGCTGGTCGGCGAGACCCGGCTCGCCGCGTTCGTCCTCGTACCGCAGTGCTTCATGCTGCTGCGCCTCGGCGTGGCGCGGCTGGCGGTCGTGGTGGTGAACGCCGTGCCGGTCGTCGGCTGGGCGGTGCTGTGGCGGCCGGAGCCGGCCGATCTCTACTTCAACTGCGTCTTCGCCGCCGTCACCCTGTGCTTCTCGGTGGTGCTGGGCACCTGGATCATCCGGGTCCTGGAGCAGAGCCAGGAACGGGCCGCGCTCATCGCCGAGCTCGACGCGAGCCGTGAGGAGGTCTCCCGGCTCTCGGCGGCGCACGGCGCGCTGGCGGAGCGGGAGCGGCTCTCGCGCGAGATCCACGACACCCTCGCCCAGGGGTTCACCAGTCTGCTGATGCTCGCCCAGGTCGTGCAGTCGGAGCTGGACCACGATCTTCCGGAAGCCCGGCGCCATCTGGGGCTGATGGCCGAGACGGCCCGGCAGAACCTGGCCGAGGCACGCGCCCTGGTCGCGGACGGATCACCGGCCGACCTGGCGGGCGGCTCGCTGCCGGACGCGCTGCGCCGGCTGACCGCGCGCCACGACTCACTCGCCACGCTCACGGTCACCGGCCAGGAACGGGCGCTGCCCGCCGGTCTGGAAGTGGTCGCCCTGCGCTCCTGCCAGGAGGCGCTGGCCAACGCCCGTAAACACGCGGGCCCCTCGACGGCCGTGACCGTGTCCCTGCGGTACGGCGCGTGTTCCCTGACGCTGACCGTCCGGGACAGCGGGTCCGGCTTCGATCCCCGGGCACCGCACCAGGGATACGGTCTGAGCGGGCTGCGGGCCCGCGCCTCGGAAGTCGGTGGCGCCGCCGAGGTCCGCAGTGCCCCCGGCGAGGGCACCACCGTCACCGTCGAACTGCCCATTCCCGCCAGGAGCACCGCATGATCCGAATCCTGCTCGCCGACGACCATCCGGTGGTCCGCGAAGGGCTGCGCGGCATGCTCGGCGCCGAACCCGATCTGACCGTGGTCGGCGAGGCGTCCAGCGGGCCGCGCGCCGAGGCGCTGTGCGCCGAACTGCGCCCCGACATCGTGCTGATGGATCTGCGGATGCCCGGCGGCGGCGGGGTCGAGTCGATCCAGCGCATCTCGGCGGCCGGGCTGCCGTGCCGGGTGATCGTGCTGACGACGTACGAGACGGACGGGGACATCCTGCGTGCCGTGGAGGCGGGCGCGGCCGGCTATCTGCTGAAGGACCTGGCCCGCGGGGAACTCGCCGACGCGGTCCGGGCGGCGGCGCGGGGGGAGACCGTCCTCGCGCCCTCGGTGGCGGCGCGCCTGGTCGACCAGCTGCGGACGAAGCCGGAACGGCCGCGGCTCTCGGAGCGCGAGACGGCGGTGCTGCGCCTGGTCGCCGAGGGCTGCACCAACGCGGAGATCGGCCGCCGGCTGTACATCGGCGAGTCGACGGTCAAGACGCACCTGCTGCGGATCTTCGGGAAGCTGGGCGTGGACGACCGCACGGCAGCGGTGACGAGCGCGATGCGCCAGGGGCTGCTGGACCCGTCCCGGTAGCGCTCGGCCGAGCGCTACGCGAAGGGGCCCGGACCACTTCAAGCGGTCCGGGCCCCACGTCGCCGTATCCGGATCAGGCCAGT
This sequence comes from Streptomyces sp. NPDC033174, assembly GCF_055577795.1. Taxonomy (NCBI): domain Bacteria; kingdom Bacillati; phylum Actinomycetota; class Actinomycetes; order Kitasatosporales; family Streptomycetaceae; genus Streptomyces; species Streptomyces sp. NPDC033174. The sequence goes on along the minus strand of NZ_JBVIPQ010000010.1, from coordinate 150,116 downwards.
TTCGCCCGGATCGTCTCGGTCACCGCGTCCACGGCGACGGCCTCCTGCTCGCCGGACTCCATGTCCTTGAGCTGGACGACGCCCTCGGCGAGGTCGCGCTCACCGGCGACGAGCGTGAAGCGCGCGCCCGAGCGGTTGGCGTTCTTCATGTGGCTCTTGAGGCCCTTGGAGCCGTACGAGAAGTCCGCCGCGACGCCCGCCTTGCGCAGCTCGGTGACCTTGGCGAAGAGCACCCGGCGGGCCTCCTCGCCCAGGGCGACCGCGAAGACGCTGGTGGTGGCGGGGATGTCGAGCTCGATCCCTTCCGCCTCCAGAGCCAGGACAGTACGGTCCACGCCGAGTGCCCAGCCGACCGACGGGAGCGCCGGGCCGCCGATCATCTCGGACAGACCGTCGTAGCGGCCGCCGCCGCCGACGGCGGACTGCGAGCCCAGACCGTCGTGGACGAACTCGAAGGTCGTGCGCGTGTAGTAGTCCAGGCCGCGCACCAGCTTCTCGTCGTCCTCGAAGGCGACCCCGGCGGCCGTGATCAGCTCGCGGACCTCCTCGTGGTACGCCTTGCAGGCGTCGCACAGGTAGTCGCGCAGCACCGGCGCGCCCGCCAGCTGCTTCTGCACCTCGGGGCGCTTGTCGTCGAGGACCCGCAGCGGATTGATCTCGCTGCGCCGCAGGGTCTCCTCGTCGAGGTCGAGGCCGCGCAGGAAGCCCTGGAGCGCGTCGCGGTAGACGGGACGGCACTCCTTGTCGCCCAGCGAGTTCAGCAGGATGCGGAAGTTCCGCAGGCCGAGCGAGCGGTACGCCTGGTCGGCGAGGATGATCAGCTCGGCGTCGAGCGCCGGGTCCTCGGCTCCGATGGCCTCGGCGCCGACCTGCGAGAAGTGGCGGTAGCGGCCCTTCTGCGGACGCTCGTAGCGGTAGTACGAACCGGAGTACCAGAGCTTGACCGGCAGACCGCCGGCCTTGTGCATGTTGGCCTCCAGCGCCGCGCGCAGCACGGAGGCGGTGCCCTCGGGGCGCAGCGCCAGGTTGGCGCCGCCCTTCGTGGTGAGGGTGTACATCTCCTTGGTCACGATGTCGGTCGACTCACCGACACCGCGGGCGAACAGGTCGACGTCCTCAAAACCCGGCGTCTCGATGTATCCGTAGCCGGACTTGCGCAGCGGGCCGGAGATCGCGTCGCGCACGGCCAGGTACGTGGCGGAGTACGGCGGGATGAGGTCGTAGGTGCCCTTGGGGGCCTTGAAGGTGCTCACGGGACTTCTCGTCACATTCCTCGTCGTGGAGCGGGCTGCGCTCTGCTGATTCGGCGGACTGCGGCCACTTCCCTGAGGTAGGGATTGGTGGCGCGCTCGCGGCCGATGGTCGTCTGGGGGCCGTGGCCGGACAGCACCACGGTCGAGTCGTCGAGCGGCAGGGCCACACGGGCCAGCGACTCGAGCATCTCGGCGTGGTCGCCGCCGGGCAGGTCGGTGCGTCCGATGGAGCCGGCGAAGAGCAGATCCCCCGAGAAGAGCACGGACGGGACGTCCGGCGCCTCGGGCATCTGGAAGGTCACCGACCCCTTGGTATGGCCGGGCGCGTGCGCGACCGAGAACTCCAGACCCGCAAGGCTCAGCTTCGCGCCGTCGCTCAGCTCCTTGACGTCGTCCGGCTCCCCCACGGTCAGCTCACCCATGAGCGGCATCCCGATGGAGCGGCCGAGGGCCTTCTCCGGGTCGCTCATCATGTACCGGTCGGAGGGGTGGATCCACGCGGGTACGTCATGGGCCCCGCAGACCGGGACGACGGAGGCGACATGGTCGATGTGGCCATGGGTGAGCACAACGGCGACAGGCTTGAGCCGATGCTTCCTGAGCGTCTCCTCGACTCCCTGGGCGGCCTGGTGGCCCGGGTCGATGATCACGCACTCCTCGCCTGCGGCGGGGGCGACCAGATAGCAATTGGTCCCCCAGGCCCCGGCGGGGAACCCGGCAATGAGCACGATCGTCCTTAGATGTCGTCCCGCCGACGGATACGGCAGAGCGGAATGCGGCAGATCAGAGCCTACCGGCGCTGCTCATTCCACAGCCAACCCGTATACGGTACGGGCACATCCGGGCAGGACAGGAACAGACGACCGACAAGGAGCACAACCGGTGGTCAGCAGCGATCAGCGGCGGCGGCAGCTCGCCAGGGAGAAGTTCGAGCGGCAGCAGCAGCGCCGGCAGGAAGCACGGAAGAAGGCCAGGCGCCGCAACACGATCATCGCCGCCGCGCTGGCCGTCGTGCTGGCCTCCGGCGCCGCCGTGTACGCCTCCGTCGGGCTGACCGACGGCGACCGCAAGGACGACGCCGCCACTCCGTCCGACAGCCCGACGCCCTCGGCGAGCGAGTCGAAGGTGCCCGAGCCCGCGATGGCCATCGACAAGAAGGCCACGTACGCGATGTCGCTCGCGACGAGCCAGGGCGACATCACGATCACGATGGACGCGTCGAAGGCCCCGCGGACGGTGAACTCGTTCAAGCACCTCGCGGACAAGAAGTACTTCGACCACACGAAGTGCCACCGCCTGACCACGTCCGGGATCTTCGTGCTGCAGTGCGGCGACCCGAAGGGCGACGGCACCGGCGGCCCCGGTTACACCATCCCCGACGAGAACCTGAACGCGCTGGGCAAGGCGGGCAAGGACGGTTCGGTGACCTTCCCGGCCGGGACGGTGGCGATGGCCAACACGATGCAGCCGAACACGGGCGGCAGCCAGTTCTTCCTCGTCTACGAGGACACCAAGCTGCCGCCGCAGTTCACCCCCTTCGGCACGATCGACGCGGCCGGTCTGAAGGTCGTCCGGGACGTGGCGAAGGCCGGTGTCGACGGCGGTGCCAAGGACGGTCCGCCCAAGAAGGCCGTCACCATCGAGAAGGCCGCTGTCCGGAAGGTGTGAACCGGCGAAATCCGGTCGCGCTGAGTGCGGACAGCCGGGCGGCCGGTCGCCTAGATTGGCGTTGTGGCAGCGCGGGCTCGACCCGCGTTGTGGAGGGCGGGCGAGGCCCGTCAGGAACTGTGGACGATGCCCAGGGGGCACAACCCCCTCAGCGGCATCATGTGGAGGAGGCGCTGTGAGCAGCGACCCGTGGGGCCGCGTCGACGAGACGGGCACCGTGTACGTGCGGACAGCCGAGGGCGAGAAGGTCGTCGGATCGTGGCAGGCCGGAACTCCAGAGGAGGCACTGGCTTACTTCGAGCGCAAGTACGAGGGCTTGGTGGTCGAGATCGGCCTCCTCGAGAAGCGGGTGAAGACCACCGACCTCTCGGCGAAGGACGCGACGGCGGCGATCGATCACATCCGCAAGCAGGTCGACGAGCACCACGCCGTCGGTGACCTGGCGGCGCTCAGCACGCGCCTCGACAAGCTCGTCGAGACCGTGGAGTCGCGTCGCGAGGAGCGCAAGGTCCAGAAGGCCAAGCAGACCGACGAGGCCAAGGCGGCCAAGGAGAAGCTGGTGGCCGAGGCCGAGTCGCTGGCCGAGAGCGAGCAGTGGCGCTCGGCCGGGGAGCGGCTGAGGGCTCTGGTCGACATCTGGAAGGGCCTGCCGCGGCTCGACCGGAAGTCCGACGACGAGCTCTGGCACCGCTTCTCGCACGCCCGCTCGGCCTTCTCCAAGCGCCGCAAGGCCCACTTCGCCTCGCTGGACGCCCAGCGCGAGGAGGCCCGCAAGACCAAGGAGAGGCTGGTCGCCGAGGCCGAGTCGCTGTCCAACTCGACCGACTGGGGTGCGACGGCCGCGCGCTACCGCGACCTCATGACGGAGTGGAAGGCGGCGGGCCGCGCCCAGCGCGAGCACGAGGACGACCTGTGGAACCGCTTCCGCGGCGCCCAGGACGTCTTCTTCGCGGCGCGTGGCGAGGTCTTCGCCGAGCGGGACGCGGAGCAGACGGAGAACCTCAAGCTGAAGGAGGAGCTCGCGGTCGAGGCCGAGAAGCTGGTGCCCGTGAAGGACCTGAAGGCGGCCCGTGCGGCCTTCCGTGCCCTGAACGAGCGCTGGGAGGCCATCGGCCACGTACCGCGCGACGCCCGCCCGAAGGTCGAGGGCCGGATGCACGCGGTGGAGCGGGCGCTCCAGGAGGCCGAGGAGTCCGAGTGGCGGCGTACGAACCCCGAGGCACGCGCGCGTGCGGCGGGTCTGACCGGTCAGCTCCAGGACGCCGTCGACAAGCTGCAGAAGCAGATCGACGCGGCCCGTTCGGCGGGCAACGACGGGAAGGCCGACAAGCTCGCCCGTGAGCTCGAAGGCCGTCAGGCGCTGCTCGACCAGGCTCTGAAGGGCCTGGAGGAGTTCGGCGGCTGAGAGTTCCCCGTACGAGAAGGAGGCCCCCGGTACGTATGCGTACCGGGGGCCTCTTCCTGTGCTCCGTTACGGCCTGCGCGCCGAGGTCACCCGGTACACGTCATAGACGCCCTCCACGCCGCGTACCGCCTTCAGGACGTGCCCGAGGTGCTTGGGGTCGCCCATCTCGAAGGTGAAGCGGGAGGTCGCCACCCGGTCGCGGGACGTCTGTACGGCGGCGGACAGGATGTTGACGTGCTGGTCCGACAGGACGCGCGTGACGTCCGAGAGGAGCCGGGAGCGGTCCAGCGCCTCGACCTGGATGGCGACCAGGAAGACAGAGGACTGGGTGGGCGCCCACTCGACGTCCAGCATCCGCTCGGGCTGCTGCGAGAGCGAGTCCACGTTGACGCAGTCAGCGCGGTGCACGGATACGCCGCTGCCGCGTGTGACGAAACCGATGATCGGGTCGCCGGGCACCGGCGTACAGCAGCGGGCGAGCTTCACCCAGACGTCCTCGACGCCCTTGACGACCACGCCGGGGTCGGCGTTGGCACGTCGCTTGGAGCGGCCGCGGGACGGCGGGGTGGTCTCGACGAGGTCCTCGTTGGCGGCCTCTTCGCCGCCGAGCGCCTGGACCAGCTTCTGGACGACGCCCTGGGCCGCGACATGGCCCTCGCCGATCGCCGCGTAGAGCGAGGAGATGTCGGGGTAGCGCATCTCGTGGGCGAGGGTGACGAGCGAGTCACCGGTGAGGATCCGCTGGATCGGCAGGTTCTGCTTGCGCATGGCACGCGCGATGGCGTCCTTGCCCTGCTCGATCGCCTCGTCGCGGCGCTCCTTGGAGAACCAGGCGCGGATCTTGTTGCGCGCCCGGGGCGACTTGACGAAGCCGAGCCAGTCGCGGGACGGGCCCGCGCCGGCCGCCTTGGAAGTGAAGACCTCCACCAAGTCGCCGTTGTCGAGGGTCGATTCGAGCGGAACGAGCCGCCCGTTGACCCGCGCCCCTATGGTCCGGTGGCCGACCTCGGTGTGGACGGCGTAGGAGAAGTCGACCGGCGTCGCCCCGGCGGGCAGCGCTATGACATCGCCCTTGGGGGTGAAGACGAAGACCTCGTTGCGCGAGAGGTCGAAGCGCAGCGACTCGAGGAACTCCGAGGGGTCCTCGGTCTCCTTCTGCCAGTCCAGCAGCTGGCGCAGCCACGCCATGTCGTTGAGGTGGTCGTCCTTGCCGGTCTTCCGCGGTACGTCGGTGCGCACCTTGGAGGCGCCGGCGACGGCCTCCTGCTTGTACTTCCAGTGCGCGGCGATGCCGTACTCGGCACGGCGGTGCATGTCGAAGGTACGGATCTGAAGCTCGACGGGCTTGCCGTTGGGCCCTATCACGGTCGTGTGCAGCGACTGGTACATGTTGAACTTCGGCATCGCGATGTAGTCCTTGAACCGGCCGGGGACCGGGTTCCATCGCGCGTGCACGGTGCCGAGGGCGGCGTAGCAGTCGCGGACCGTGTCGACGAGGACACGGATGCCGACCAGATCGTAGATCTCCGCGAAGTCACGGCCGCGGACGATCATCTTCTGATAGACGCTGTAGTAGTGCTTGGGGCGGCCGGTGACCGTGGCCTTGATCCGGGCGGAGCGCAGATCGGACTGGACCTCGTCGGTCACTATGGCGAGGTACTCGTCGCGCTTGGGCGCCCGCTCGGCGACGAGCCGGACGATCTCGTCGTACATCTTGGGGTAGAGGATCGCGAAGGCGAGGTCCTCCAGCTCCCACTTGATGGTGTTCATGCCCAGGCGGTGGGCCAGGGGCGCGTAGATCTCGAGGGTCTCGCGGGCCTTCTTCTCCTGCTTCTCCCGCTTGAGGTAGCGCATGGTGCGCATGTTGTGCAGCCGGTCGGCGAGCTTGATGACCAGGACGCGGGGGTCCTTGGCCATGGCGACGACCATCTTGCGCACGGTCTCGGCCTGCGCGGCCTCGCCGAACTTGACCTTGTCCAGCTTGGTGACGCCGTCGACGAGCAGTGCGACCTGGTCGCCGAAGTCGCGGCGCAGGGTGTCCAGGCCGTACTCGGTGTCCTCGACGGTGTCGTGCAGCAGGCCGGCCATCAGCGTCGCCGGGTCCATGCCCAGCTCGGCGAGGATGGTGGTGACGGCGAGCGGGTGCGTGATGTACGGGTCGCCGCTCTTGCGCTTCTGGCCGCGGTGCCAGCGCTCGGCGACCTGGTAGGCCCGCTCGATCTGGCGGAGCGTGGCCGTCTCGATCTTGGGGTCGTTGCTGCGGACGATCCGCAGCAGCGGTTCGAGGACCGGGTTGTACGGCGAGGAGCGCTGCACGCCGAGGCGGGCGAGGCGGGCGCGGACCCGGTTGGAGGAGCCGCCGCCGGTGCGGGCGGCGGAGGCGGGCACGGGCTTGGGGGCGGAGAGGGGCGCCGGTGCCGGGCTCTGCGCGCGCTCGGGCACCGCGGGCTTCGGCTCGTGCTCCGCGGGCTTGTTCTGGGGCGCGGCGGGACCCGCCGCGGCCTTCTCGGCCTGCTGGTCGTGGTTCGCGGCGGAGAGTGGCTGGGCCTCGTCTGGCAAGAGCGCTCCTCGGGCGGATCCGGGTCCCCCGGTCAGGCCCGGACATCCCATGGTATCGACCCGCGCGCCCCGCTGCTCACGGGCTGTTGCCAAGGACACGTGGAGGCGGCACCGAGGCCCCTCCACACGCCCTGGCGGGGCTCTCGGCTATGCCCATCGGATCAGCGAAGCCCCCTTGATCATGATCTCCTTCTCGGCGGCGACGTTGCCCCACGGCACCTTGATCGACGCGCCCTTGCCGCAGCCCGCGTCGAACCACGCCTTCCTGCCCCGGCTGTCGAATCCCTTGACCTTGACGCAGGCGCTGCCCTTGAAGGCCTTCCAGGAATAGCCCATCCGCATCCCGGGGGAGCCGAAGTGGCCGCAGCCGTCCCGGGCCGTGCTCCACTTCAGCGGGACGCCCCCCGAGTTCTTCCAGCCCACGCAGGTGTCGGCGGTGGGCGCGGCACCGGCCGGGGCCGCGCTAGTGGTGAGCGCCGCGACGGCGAGCAGCGCGGCGAGTACGGCCTCGCGGGTAAACGTCAGAGGTGTGCGGGTCATGGATGTCCTTCGGTCCGGATGCCTCGATCGGTGGCATCCCCAAGATCCAACCAGGACATCTCCGGAAAAACGGGAAGGGCACCCCGGGGAGATCCCGGGGTGCCCCGCCGTATCCGTGGACACGGCCTCAGAGCGTGATCAGCGCCTCCAGCGGAGCGCCGCGCAGGGCCGGCTCCAGCCGGGCCCGGCCGGACAGGAAGCCCAGCTCCATGAGGACCGCGACGCCCGCGACCTCGGCGCCGGCCCGCCTGATGAGCTCCAGCGAGGCCTCGGCCGTGCCGCCCGTGGCGAGGACGTCGTCGATGACCATGACGCGGTCGCCCGCGGCCAGGTCCTCGGCGTGCACCTCGATCTCGGCGGTGCCGTACTCGAGCTCGTACGCCTGGCTGAGGGTCGCTCCGGGGAGCTTGCCCGCCTTGCGTACGGGGATGAATCCCAGGCCGGAGCGGACGGCGACGGGCGCGGCCAGGATGAAGCCGCGCGCCTCCAGGCCGACGACCTTCGTCGCGCCGTGCGTCAGGCACAGCTCGGCGAGCTCATGGGTCAGGGCCGTGAACGCCTCCGGGTCCGCGAGCAGCGGCGTGATGTCCTTGAACAGCACACCGGGCTTCGGATAGTCGGCGACGTCCCTGATCCGGCTGAGCAGGAGCTCCCGCGTGGACTCGGTCATCGGCGCTTGCCCGACGGGCGGCCACGGCGGCCGCGCGGGCCGACGACGGCGCCGGCGGTCGCGGGCGTGTCGTCCTCGTACCCGTCCATGCCGTCCGTGCCGTCCTGCGGCTCGCCCTTGGCTGCGGCAGCGGCGCGCTTGGCCAGGATGCGCTTCTTGAGCGCCTTCATCTGCGGCTCGCGCTCCTTGAGGTCGGCGACGAGCGGCGTGGCGATGAAGATCGAGGAGTACGCACCCGCGGCGAGGCCGACGAAGAGCGACAGCGAGATGTCGTTCAGCATGCCGGCGCCGAGGACACCGCCACCGATGAAGAGCAGACCGGCGACCGGGAGCAGCGCGACCACGGTGGTGTTGATCGAACGGACCAGGGTGCCGTTGATCGAACGGTTGGCGATCTCGCTGTACGTCCAGCGGGTCTGCTTGGTGATGTCCTTCGTGCCCTCCTTGAGGGAGTCGAAGACCACGACCGTGTCGTAGAGCGAGTAACCGAGGATGGTCAGCAGACCGATCACGGTGCCCGGGGTGACCTCGAAGCCGACCAGGGCGTAGATGCCGACCGTGATGGTGATGTCGTGGATCAGCGCGACCAGGGCCGCGACGGCCATGCGCCACTCGAAGGCGATGGCCAGGTAGACGACCACCAGGACCATGAAGACGCCGAGGCCGGTCCAGGCCTTGTTGGCGATCTGCTCGCCCCAGCTGGGGCCGACCAGGTCCGCGTTGATCTTCGCCTCGGGGACGCCGAGGTCCTCGGAGAGCTGCTGCTTGATCTCGTCGGACTTGGCGGTGTCGACCTCGCTGATCTGGATCCGCAGGCCGCCGTTGCCCAGTTCCTGGACGATCGCCTCGTGTCCGGAGGCCTCGACCGCGGCGTCGTGGGCCTGGGATACCGAGACCTTGGCCTTCTGATCGGTCGTGAAGACCGCGCCGCCCTTGAACTCGATGCCCATGTTCAGGCCACTGACCGCGAGGCCCAGGATGGCCGTGATGGTGATCAGGATCGAGACGCCGTACCAGATCTTGCGCTTGCCGATGAAGTCGTAACCGACCTCACCGCGGTAGAGACGGGCGCCGAGATTGCCGAGCTTGGACATCTCACGCCTCCTTCGGGTCGGTGGGGGCGGAGACACGGCGGGAGCGACGCAGCGGCGGCTTGGCGCCGAGCCGCTTCGGGTCGAGACCGGACCACGCGTGACCGCTCCCGAAGAACTTCGTACGCGCCAGGAGCGTCATCACCGGCTTGGTGAAGAGGAACACCACGACCACGTCGAGGAGGGTGGTCAGACCCAGCGTGAAGGCGAAGCCCTGCACCTTGCCGACGGTGACGAGGAAGAGCACCGCCGCGGCGAGGAACGACACGAAGTCGGAGACGAGGATCGTGCGACGGGCACGCGGCCAGGCGCGCTCGACGGCGGGGCGCAGCGTGCGTCCCTCGCGGATCTCGTCGCGGATGCGTTCGAAGTAGACGATGAACGAGTCCGCGGTGATACCGATCGCAACGATCGCACCACACACCGCGGGCAGGTTGAGCGCGAACCCGATGGCCGGGCCGAGCAGCGTCATGATCGTGTACGTCAGGATCGCCGAGGCGAGCAGGCTGAGCAGGGCGATCAGCGAGAGGCCGCGGTAGTAGACCACCAGGTAGATGACGACCAGCGCGAGACCGATCGCACCGGCGATCAGACCGGCCTTCAGCTGCTCACCGCCGAGCGCGGCGGTGACCGTGGTGACGCTCTGCTCCTCGAAGGTGAGCGGCAGCGCGCCGTACGACAGGATGTTGCCGAGGTCCTGGGCGGACTGCTGGTTGAAGCTGCCGGAGATCTCCGCGTTCGCGCTGAGCGTCGTACGCACCGACGGGGCCGAGACGACCTCGCCGTCGAGAACGATGGCGAACTGGTTCATCGGCGGCTGCTGCTGCGACAGGCGTCCGGTGATCTTCTGGAACTTCTTGGCGCCGCCGTCAGTGAACTCCATCTGGACGATCCACTGACCGTTGCGCGGGTCGATGGCGGCCTTGGCGTCGTCGACGTCCTTACCGTCCACCTCGGCCGTGCCGAGGATGTACTTCTCCCACTGACCGATGCCGTTCTTGCCACAGGCGATGATCTGGTCCGTGGGCTTCGCGCCCTGGGCCGCGGCCCGCCGCTGCTTCGGGTCGAGGCAGTTCAGCGCGGCGAACCGCTGCTCCAGCTTGGCGGTGGCGGGGTCCGGCGCCGGGGCCTTGGGGGTCTCGGAGACCTTGGGCTTGCCGGACGGGGTGGCGCCCGGGGTGGGCGCCTTCTTCAGGGCTTCGGTGACCGCGCGGCCCTGAGTGGTGGCGCTCGCCGTGGGCGTCCCGGAGGACTTGCCCTTGTCGTCCTTGCTCTTGTCCTTGCCGTCGGAGACGGAGGCCCCCGGGGAGGGCTTGGAGCTGGGACTGGTCGACGGCTTCGGCTTGGGCGCGGGCTCGCTCGGCGCGTAGGTCAGGACCGGACGGAAGTACAGCTGAGCGGTGGTTCCGACCTGCTCGCGGGCCTGCTTGGAATTCGTCCCCTTGGGGATGTTGACGATGATGTTCTCTTTGCCCTGGGTCTGCACCTCGGACTCGGTGACGCCCAGACCATTGACACGACGCTCGATGATGCCGACCGCGGTGTTCATGTTGGTCTCGTTGACGGCGTCTTCCTTGCCGGGCTCCGCCTTGGCCTTGAGCGTGATCGTCGTGCCGCCCGCCAGGTCGATGCCCAGCCGCGGCGTGACATGACCTGACCAGAACATTCCGCCGGTGAGGGCGACCATGGCGATCAGGATCAGTGCCAGGGCACGCCCCGGCCTGCCCTGTCCCCCCGCCGGCCCGCGGCCCTTCTTCGGTGCTGCCACCTTGTCGTTTCTCCCTGTCCAACCGTCCCGCGCCGGGTGTGCGCGGGACGGCCACGAAGTGTTGTGGGGACCTGCCCCCGCAGAGGTAGACACGATCCGGGGACCGCGGGCGCCGGTAGGCGTCCCCGCGGTCCCCGGTCCTGGCTACTTGGCGTCGGTCTCGCCGTCGGTCTTGCCGTCCTTCTTGTCGCCCTCGACGTCCACGACATCCACGTCGTCCGCGTCGGCCTTCTTGGTGAGGTCCGGCTTGGCGGCGTCGGCGGGCGCGTCCGTCTCGACGACAGTGTCCTCGGTCAGGGAGGAGACGTCGTCCGGCACGACGGTGTCGTCGCCGGCGGAGGCCACCTCGCCGTGCACGATGCGGTGGTACTCGTCGTCGCCGAGGACCGCGCCGATGGCGTTCTTGGCGAAGAGCGCGTGGACGGCCGGGGCCAGCTCGAGGAGGACGGTGTCGTCGTTGACCTCCTTGACCGTGGCGTACAGGCCGCCGATGGTGCGGACGCCGGTGCCGGGCTGCATCTCATTGCGCATCTGCGCGGCGGCCTGCTGCTTCTTCTTGGCGGACCGGGTCATCAGGAACATGGCCCCGATGAGCACGATGAAGGGGAGGAGAGTCACGAGGTTCACGGGACGGGGTTTCCTTCGCACGACCGCGAGGAAGCGCGGCCTGATCTTCGGGGGTGGGCACGCCGACCTTGAAGGGCGGCATCGGCGGAGTCTAAGCGAGTCCGCATCGATGGAACAACGCCCAGCATGGCACCGCGGTTCCTCCAACCACGACTCTCCTCGCCCTCAGGCCCCGAACAGGCCGGCCTGTTTCGGTGTCCCCGCGCCGCCGCCGGGCCCCCCTTGCGGGGGTACGAGACCCAGGTGGGCCCATGCCGCGGGGGTGGCGACCCGGCCACGGGGTGTACGCGCCAGTAGGCCCTCGCGCACCAGGAAGGGCTCGGCGACCTCCTCGACCGTCTCGCGCTCCTCCCCCACCGCCACCGCAAGGGTGGACAGGCCGACCGGTCCGCCGCCGAAGAGCTTGAGCAGGGCCCGCAGGACGGCCCGGTCCAGACGGTCGAGGCCCCGGCTGTCCACCTCGTACACCCCGAGGGCCGCGGCGGAAATCTCCCGGGTGATGACCCCGTCGGCCTTGACCTGGGCGTAGTCGCGGACGCGGCGCAGCAGCCTGTTCGCAATGCGGGGCGTGCCGCGCGAGCGGCCGGCGATCTCGGCGGCTCCGGCGGTGTCGATCTCGACGTCGAGCAGGCCGGCCGAGCGGTGGATGACGCGCTCCAGCTCGGTGGGCTCGTAGAACTCCATGTGGCCGGTGAAGCCGAAGCGGTCGCGCAGCGGCGGCGGCAGCAGTCCGGCCCGGGTGGTGGCGCCCACCAGGGTGAAGGGCGGCAGCTCCAGGGGGATGGCGGTGGCGCCGGGGCCCTTGCCGACGATGACGTCGACGCGGAAGTCCTCCATCGCCATGTACAGCATCTCCTCGGCGGGACGCGACATCCGGTGGATCTCGTCGAGGAACAGCACCTCCCCCTCCTGGAGGGAGGAGAGGATCGCGGCGAGGTCGCCGGCGTGCTGGATGGCCGGACCCGAGGTGATCCGGATCGGGGCGTTCATCTCCGCCGCGATGATCATGGACAGGGTGGTCTTGCCGAGGCCGGGGGCGCCGGACAGCAGGACGTGGTCGGCGGTGGCCCCCCGGGCGAGGGCCGCCTTGAGGACGAGGTCGAGCTGCTCGCGCACCCGCTCCTGGCCGACGAACTCGCCGAGCGACTTGGGGCGCAGGGCCGCCTCGACGGCCTGGTCCTCGCCGTCGGCCACCGCCTCGACCAGGCGGCCGTCCAGGGACTCTTCGGGGCCCGGTGTGGTGTCGTCCCAGTTCACAGCCGGATCACCTCGTGCGGTTCAGGGTCTGGAGGGCGGCCTTGAGGAGCCCGCCGATCTGCGGGGTGCCGCCCTCGGCGACGGCGGCCTCGGCCTGGGGGGCGACGGCGGTCACCGCTTCGTCGGCCTCCCGGGCCGCGTATCCGAGCCCGATCAGCGCGGCGCTCAGCTGATCGCGCCAGGGCGCGGGACCGGCCGCGGAGGTGCCCTGCCTGCCGATGTGCGCGCCGATCGGCTCGCCGAGACGGTCCTTCAGTTCGAGGAGGAGCTTCTGCGCCCCCTTCTTGCCGATGCCGGGGACGGCGGTGAGCGCCTTCTCGTCACCGGAGGCGACCGCGATCCGCAGCGCGTCCGGGGTGTGCACGGCGAGCATGGCCTGGGCGAGCCGGGGGCCGACGCCGCTCGCGGTCTGGAGCAGTTCGAAGATCTGGCGCTCGTCGTCGTCGGCGAAGCCGTACAGCGTCAGCGAGTCCTCCCTGACGACCAGCGAGGTGGCGAGCCTGGCGTCCTGACCGATCCTCAGGGTGGAGAGGGTGTTCGGGGTGCACTGGACGGCCATGCCGATGCCGCCGACCTCGATCACGGCCGTCGTCGGGGCGAGTGCGGCGACGGGGCCGCTCACAAAGGCGATCATGCGGAACGGCCTTTCGATGCATGGGGCGTTGACGCGTGGGGGGTCGATGCGGGTTGGGTCGACGCGTGAGGCACGGAGGCCGGTCGCGCCGAGGTCTGCCGCACGGCCGCCTGGTGCGTCGCCGTCTGGTGCGCGGCGACGGCCCGCTGGAGACGGTTCTGCGCGGGAGCCCGCCAGATGTGACAGATGGCGAGGGCGAGGGCGTCCGCCGCGTCGGCCGGCTTGGGCGGGGAGTCGAGCCGCAGCAGCCGGGTCACCATCGCGCCGACCTGCGCCTTGTCGGCCCGTCCGCTACCGGTGACGGCGGCCTTGACCTCGCTGGGGGTGTGCAGGGCGACCGGAATGCCGCGGCGCGAGGCGCAGAGCATGGCGACGGCGCTGGCCTGGGCTGTGCCCATGACCGTCCGCACGTTGTGCTGGCTGAACACCCGCTCCACGGCGACGAATTCGGGCCGGTGTTCGTCGAGCCACTGCTCGATGCCCTGCTCGATCGCGACCAGTCGGTGGCCCAACTCGGCGTCGGCAGGGGTCCGTACGACACCGACGCCGAGCATCGTCAGCGGGCGGCCCGCTACGCCCTCGACCACGCCGACACCGCACCGGGTCAGCCCCGGATCCACCCCGAGTACGCGCACCCCGCCCCTCCTTCGTTCTCCCCCAGCTACCGCTGGGAGGTGCCCCCTGTTCGTGCAGGCTAACCGGTGGCTCTGACAATCGGCGGCACCGACAAAGCGACGGGCCGACGGGGGTGTGTCCCGTCGGCCCGTCCACTGTCAGCCGGTTCAGGCGTCGACCTTCTCCATGACCTCGTCCGAGACGTCGAAGTTGGCGAAGACGTTCTGCACGTCGTCGCTGTCCTCGAGCGCGTCGATCAGCTTGAAGATCTTGCGCGCGCCCTCTTCGTCGAGCTCGACCTGCATGGTCGGGACGAAGTTGGCCTCGGCGGAGTCGTAGTCGATGCCCGCCTCCTGGAGCGCGGTGCGGACCGCGACCAGGTCGGTGGCCTCGCTCATCACCTCGAAGGACTCACCGAGGTCGTTGACCTCCTCGGCGCCCGCGTCGAGGACGGCGCCGAGGACGTCGTCCTCGGTCAGCTCGCCCTTGGGGACGATGACGACGCCCTTGCGGTTGAAGAGGTACGAGACGGAGCCCGGGTCCGCCATCGAGCCGCCGTTGCGGGTCATGGCGACGCGCACGTCGGAGGCGGCGCGGTTGCGGTTGTCGGTGAGGCACTCGATGAGCACCGCGACACCGTTCGGCCCGTAGCCCTCGTACATGATGGTCTCGTAGTCGACGCCGCCCGCCTCGAGACCGCCGCCGCGCTTGACCGCGGAGTCGATGTTCTTGTTGGGGACAGAGCTCTTCTTCGCCTTCTGGATGGCGTCGAAGAGGGTCGGGTTACCGTCGATGTCGGCGCCACCGGTGCGCGCCGCCACCTCGATGTTCTTGATCAGCTTCGCGAAGAGCTTGCCGCGCTTGGCGTCGATCACGGCCTTCTTGTGCTTCGTCGTAGCCCATTTAGAGTGGCCGGACATCTGCCTGTCTCCTTCGCGTAACCAATTTCTGAACGAACCCGAGAGATCCTACCGGGATCCGCTCAGACCGCCGCGCGCACCATGTCGACGAACAGGGCGTGCATGCGGTGGTCACCCGTGAGTTCGGGGTGGAAGGACGTGGCCAGGGCGTTGCCCTGCCGCACGGCGACGACGTGGCCCTCGTGCTCGGCGAGGACCTCGACCTGCGCACCGGTCGATTCGACCCAGGGGGCGCGGATGAAGACGCCCTCGACGGGGCCGTCCTCGACGCCGGTGACGGCGACGGCCGCTTCGAAGGACTCGTTCTGCCGGCCGAAGGCGTTGCGGCGGACGATCATGTCGATGCCGCCGAGCGTCTCCTGGCCCGAGCGCGGGTCGAGGATCTTGTCGGCGAGCATGATCAGGCCGGCGCAGGTGCCGTAGACGGGCATTCCCGCCGCGATGCGCTCGCGCAGCGGCTGCATCATGCCGAAGATCGTCGCGAGCTTGGACATCGTGGTGGACTCGCCACCGGGGATGACCAGACCGTCGATCTCGGCGAGCTCCTCGGGGCGCCGGACCGGCCTGGCCACGGCGTCAGCCGAGGCCAGGGCGATCAGATGCTCCCGTACGTCGCCCTGAAGGGCCAGGACGCCAATGACGGGGGTGTTCATGGGTTACCAGCCGCGGTTGGCGTAGCGCTCGGACTCGGGGAGGGTGTCGCAGTTGATGCCGACCATGGCCTCGCCCAGGTTGCGGGACGCGTCCGCGATGATCTTCGGGTCGTCGAAGAAGGTGGTGGCCTTCACGATGGCGGCGGCGCGCTTGGCCGGGTCGCCCGACTTGAAGATGCCGGAGCCGACGAAGACACCCTCGGCACCGAGCTGGCGCATCAGCGCGGCGTCCGCGGGGGTGGCGACGCCACCGGCGGAGAACAGCACCACGGGGAGCTTGCCGAGCTCGGCGACCTCCTTGACGAGCTCGTACGGCGCGCGCAGTTCCTTGGCGGCGGCGAAGAGCTCGTTGTTGTCGTAGCCGCGCAGGCGGGCGATCTCGTTCTTGATCTGGCGCAGGTGGCGGACGGCCTCGACGACGTTGCCGGTACCGGCCTCGCCCTTGGAACGGATCATGGCCGCGCCCTCGGCGATGCGGCGCAGGGCCTCGCCCAGGTTGGTGGCGCCACAGACGAAGGGGGTCGTGAAGGCCCACTTGTCGGAGTGGTTGACCTCGTCGGCCGGGGTGAGGACCTCGGACTCGTCGATGTAGTCGACGCCGAGGGACTGCAGGACCTGGGCCTCGACGAAGTGGCCGATGCGGGACTTGGCCATGACCGGGATGGAGACGGCCTCGATGATCTCTTCGATCATGTTCGGGTCGGACATGCGGGCCACGCCGCCGTCCTTGCGGATGTCGGCCGGGACCCGCTCGAGGGCCATGACCGCCACGGCGCCGGCGTCCTCGGCGATCTTCGCCTGCTCGGCGTTGACCACGTCCATGATCACGCCGCCCTTGAGCTGCTCGGCCATGCCGCGCTTCACGCGGGCGGTGCCGGTCTCGGGGGTCTGGGGGGTGGTGGGAAGCGTGCTGGACACGGGACGACCTCACTCGTGAGAACGGGGGTTTTACGACACCAGTGAGGAAACAGGCCAGGACCAGTCCACTGCAAGGGCCAATAGCGAGCCGGTGGCTCGTTTTCCGAGGTCAGGGGTGAGGGTCGGCTTCGATTACCGGGTGGTTCAGGGGTTTCAAGGTCATGTTCCGGGGCGGTCCGCCAGGGCGGTGGGGGGTTCGTCGTCCATCTCGAAGGCCAGCGGGAAGGGGGCGTGGCCGGCCAGCCGGAACCAGCGGACCTTGCGGTGACGGCGCAGCGCGCGGGCCGCGCGGACGGCGTCGTTGTGGAAGCGGCGGGCCATGGGGACGCGGCGTACGGCGGCCGCGAGCTCGCCCGCCGCCTCCTCGCCGCCCGGGGCCTCCCGTACGACCTCCACCTGCTCCGGCTCCCCGAAGACGGCGCGCAACGCCTGGCTGAGCTCGCTCTCGGCCACTTCCCGGTGGTCCTCCTCGGCCTGGCGGGCGGCGTGCGCGGCCTGGTAGAGCACGATGGAGGCCGCCGGGTCGAGGACACCGGAGGTGGCCAGTTCCTGGGTGACCGAGGCGCGGCGTACGAGCTGGGCGTCGAGCGCCGCGCGGGCCGCGTCGATCCGGGCGTGGAGCCGGTCGAGCCGTCCGGCGGTCCAGCTCAGATAGAGGCCGATCGCGAACAGGCCGACGATGATCCAGATGAGAGTTGCGGTCACGGGCGCACAGGCTACCGGGCAGATCCGCGGGTGCGCCGGGGGCGGCGGGGCCGGGGGTCTCCGGCGCCCGATGTCCGGACCTCCCGGCCACGGCACACAGGCCTACCGGGCAGGTGAAAGCGGCCCGGGCGGCCTGCTGGATGGCGGTGCCACTCCCCGTTGGGTGCACGCACCACGGGTGCGCGCGGCCGCGGCCCGCCCTGGTGGCGGTGCCACTGCCCGCCGGTTGGACGCCCCACGCGTGCGCGCGACCGCGGCCCGCGCCGAGGGCCTCCCGTTTGGACCTCGCCGGGCTACCCGCCGTTCCCCTTCCGCGCCAGGCTTCCGTTCCAGCGTCCGCCCCACGGCGCCCGCAAGCCGGTGCGTTCGTCCTCCGCCACCGACGCCGCGCCGTCCGTCACCGTCTCGTACACCGCCAGGATGTCCGCGCCCACCGTCGACCAGTCGAAGCGCCGGACGTGCGCGCTGCCCCGCTCGCGCAGTTCCTCGCGGCGCGCCGGGTCGCCCAGGAGCCGGATCGCCGCCGTGGCCAGGGCGTCCGCGTCCTCGTTGGCGAAGAGTTCGCCGGCGCCGCCCTGGTCGAGGACCTGCGCGAAGGCGTCCAGGTCGCTGGCGAGGACCGGCGCGGCGGCCGAGAGGGCCTCGACGAGGATGATGCCGAAGCTCTCGCCGCCGGTGTTCGGGGCCACGTACACATCGATGCTGCTCAGCAGCCTTGCCTTGTCCTCGTCGCTGATCATTCCGAGGAACTCGACGCGGGAGCGCATCTCCTTGGGGAGGGAGGCGACCGCCTCCTCCTCGTCGCCGCGGCCGGCCACCAGGAGCCGGGTGTCGGGCCGTTCGGCGAGGATCTTGGGAAGGGCGCGCATGAGGACCGGCAGGCCCTTGCGCGGTTCGTCGATCCGGCCGATGAAGCCGAGCGTGCCGCCCTGCCACTCGGCCTTGGGCTCGGCCTCGGCGAAGAAGTCGACGTCGACGCCGTTGGGGATGACGACCGCGTCACCGCCCAGGTGCTCGACCAGCGTCCGTCGCGCGTACTCGCTGACCGCGATCCGCGCGCTGATCTTCTCCAGCGCGGGCTGGAGGATCGGGTACGCGGCGATCATCGCCCGCGAGCGCGGGTTCGAGGTGTGGAAGGTCGCGACGATCGGACCCTGCGCCGCCCAGCAGGTGAGCAGCCCGAGCGACGGGGAGGTCGGCTCGTGGATGTGGATGACGTCGAAGGTGCCGTCGTGGAGCCAGCGCCGTACCCGCGCGGCGGAGAGGAAGCCGAAGTTGAGGCGGGCGACCGAGCCGTTGTACGGGACGGGGACGGCCCGGCCCGCCGAGACGACGTACGGCGGCAGCGGGGTCTCGTCGTCCGCGGGGGCGAGGACGGAGACCTGGTGGCCGAGCCCGATCAGATGCTCGGCGAGGTCCCGGATGTGGAACTGGACGCCGCCCGGCACGTCCCAGGAGTACGGGCAGACGATGCCGATCTTCACGGACGCCGCTCCTCCAGGTCCGCGAGCCACAGTCGCTGGAGCATGTGCCAGTCCTCCGGGTGTTCGGCGATTCCGGTGGCGAAGGCGTCGGCCAGCGCCTGTGTCATGGAGGCCGTCTTCTCGGCCCGGCCACCCGTCTCGGGTACGTCGACCGGCGGGTGAACCCGCCCCTTCATGACGTCCGACTCGTCGTACCAGAGCGTCACGGGCAGCAGCAGCGCGCCCGTCTGCTGGGCCAGCAGCGCCGGCCCCGCCGGCATGCGCACGGTGTCGCCGAAGAACTTCACCTCGACGCCCGAGGCGGACAGATCCCGGTCGGAGACGAGGCAGACCAGGCCACCGGCGCGCAGTCGGCGCGCCAGCGTCCCGAAGGCGGCGCCTCCGGTGTGCGGCAGCACCTCCATGCCCAGGGATTCCCGGTAGGCCACGAACCGGTCGTACAGCGTCTCGGGCTTGAGCCGCTCGGCGACGGTCGTGAACGGCACGCCGAGGGAGCGGGTGACCCAGACTCCCGCGAGGTCCCAGTTGGCCAGGTGGGGCAGCGCGAGGACGACGCCGCGGCCGGACGCGAGGCCGTCCTTCAGGTAGTGGACGTCCTTCACGTCGAAGCCGGCGGACACTCGCTCCGCGCTCCAGGCCGGCAGCCGGAAGGACTCCATCCAGTACCGCATGTACGAGCGCATTCCGGCCCTGGACAGCTCGGCGAGCCGCTCGGGCGTGGCGTCGGGGACCACGCGCGCGAGGTTGGACTCCAGCCGCAGCACGCTCTTGCCGCGCCGCTTCCAGGCCGTGTCGGCGATGCGCCTGCCGAGTCCGGCCGCGACGGGCTCGGGAAGTTTCTTCACGGCGCTCCAGCCGAGCCCGTACAGGGCGTCGGTCAGCCTGTCCTTCACTCCGCTCACGAGGTCGCCCCGCTTCCCCGGGAGGCGGCGTCCGCCTCGGCCGACTCCCGGCGCACGGTCACGACCCGCTGTCCGAGGGTGACGGCGCTGCCGATGGCCACGATCCACAGGGCGATGGGCAGCAGGATGTCGATGCCCGGCACACCGAAGCCGTGGAGTCCGGCGAGGCCGGCCGCGACCAGCGAGATCACCAGGCGCTCGGCGCGCTCCACCAGTCCGTTGACCGCGACCGGCAGGCCAATCGATTCGCCGCGCGCCTTGGTGTACGAGACGACCTGGCCGCTGGCCAGGCAGAAGATGGCCACGGCACACAGAATGTTGTCATCGCCGGTGCCGGCGTACCAGAGCGCGAAACCGCCGAAGACCGCCCCGTCGGCGACCCGGTCGAGCGTCGAGTCCAGGAACGCGCCCCAGCGGCTGGAGATCCCGGCCTGCCGGGCCATGTTCCCGTCGACCAGGTCCGAGAAGACGAAGAGGGTGATGACGATCGTGCCCCAGAAGAACTCTCCCCGCGGGAAGAAGACCAGCGCACCCGCCATCACCCCGGCCGTACCGATGAGCGTGACCGCGTCCGGGCTGACCCCTCGTCGGAGCAGAAACGCGGCGAACGGTGTGAGGACACGCGTAAAAAACGCACGCGCGTACTTGTTCAGCATGGCCTTCCCGAGGGTCGGTGGCCGGGCGGCCCCAATGGCCTCCGGCTGGCCCATCGTAGCCAGGACGCCCGGGCTCCAGCGCCGGGCACCCGGCCGGTCGCGTCGCGTCCGGCGGATGGCCGGGGTCACGTACGACGTATGGACGCACCGTGACGGCAATGCGAAGCTCGAAGGACGACCGCGGGCATCGTCGGAGCCGCCGCGGATGCTCCCCCTCGCCCGCGCCCCCACTCCTCTCCTCACCGTGTGATCGGATCGGGACATCGGAGGGCAAGAATCATGGGCGAAAAGGCGCACGCACACCCCGGGGCCGCCGGCAGGGCCACAGCGGCCGACCGGCCCTCGGCGGTACGGAACGTGGTGCTGGTCGGCCACAGCGGTTCGGGAAAGACGACTCTGGTCGAGGCCCTCGCGCTGACGGCGGGAGCGGTCAATCGGGCGGGCCGGGTCGAGGACGGCGGCACGATCTCCGACTACGACGAGATCGAGCACCGTCAGCAACGCTCCGTACAGCTGTCCCTGGTCCCCGTCGAATGGGGCGGGTACAAGATCAACCTCTTGGACACTCCCGGATACGCCGACTTCGTCGGTGAGCTGAGGGCCGGTCTGCGTGCGGCGGACGCGGCCCTTTTCGTCGTCTCGGCCGCCCAGGAGGCGGACGCCGTGGCGGGGGCCACCCGCATGGTCTGGGAGGAGTGCGCGGCGGTCGGGATGCCGCGCGCCATCGTGGTGACCCATCTGGACACCGCGCGCACCGGCTTCGACGAGCTCACCTCGGTCTGCGGCCGGATCTTCGGCGGCGACGACCCCGACGCCGTGCTGCCGCTGTACCTGCCGGTGCACGGCGCGGAGGCGGCCGACGGTCACGCGCCCGCCACCGGTCTCGTCGGCCTGCTCACACGCAAGATCTTCGACTACTCGTCCGGTTCGCGGACGGAGAGCGCGCCGGACTCCGGCCAGGAGTCCCTGATCCAGGAGGCACGCAGCCGGCTCATCGAGGGGATCATCGCCGAGAGCGAGGACGAGTCCCTGATGGACCGCTATCTCGGCGGTGAGGAGATCGATCTGAAGACCCTCGTCGACGACCTGGAGAAGGCCGTCGCCCGGGGCACGTTCCATCCCGTCCTGGCGGCCGCGCCGGCCTCCGACGGCGGAAAGCAGGGCCTGGGGACGGTCGAGCTCCTGGAACTGATCACGGGTGGTTTCCCCACGCCACTGGAGCGGCAGGCGCCCGCCGTCACCACTCCGAAGGGCGCTCCGCGCCCGCCGATCACCTGCGACCCGGACGGTCCGCTGGTGGCCGAGGTGGTCAAGACGGCGTCGGACCCGTACGTCGGGCGGATCTCGCTGGTGCGGGTCTTCTCCGGCACCCTGCGTCCCGACGAGACGGTCCATGTCTCCGGGCACGGCCTGGAGGACCGGGGCCATGAGGACCACGACGTCGAGGAGCGGGTCGGCGCGCTTTCGGTGCCCTTCGGCAAG
Source organism: Streptomyces sp. NPDC033174 (assembly GCF_055577795.1). Lineage (NCBI taxonomy): Bacteria > Bacillati > Actinomycetota > Actinomycetes > Kitasatosporales > Streptomycetaceae > Streptomyces > Streptomyces sp. NPDC033174. Next base: position 128,309 of record NZ_JBVIPQ010000010.1, on the reverse strand, counting down.
CAGCAGCGCGGGCTGAACGCGTGCATCGCCGGTGATCTCGCCTGTGTCGCCAAACTGGGCCGCGCGGAGACCGGCGACACGCTCTCCGCCAAGGACGATCCGCTGCTGATGGAGCCCTGGTCGATGCCGGAGCCGCTGCTGCCGCTCGCCATCCAGGCGCACAGCAAGGCCGACGAGGACAAGCTCTCCCAGGGGCTCGCGCGGCTGGTCGCCGAGGACCCGACGATGCGTCTGGAGCAGAACCAGGACACGCGTCAGGTGGTGCTCTGGTGCCTCGGTGAGGCCCATAGGGACGTGACGCTGGAGCGGCTTCGCAGCCGGTACGGAGTCCAGGTCGACGCCGTACCGCACAAGGTGTCGCTGCGGGAGACGTTCGCCGGACCTTCGGCGGGCCGCGGCCGGCATGTGAAGCAGTCCGGCGGCCACGGCCAGTTCGCGATCTGCGAGATCCAGGTGGATCCGCTGCCGCCCGGGTCGGGGCTCGAGTTCGTCGACAAGGTGGTGGGCGGTGCGGTGCCCCGGCAGTTCATCCCGTCCGTGGAGAAGGGCGTGCGGGCCCAGGCGGCCCGTGGGGTCGCGGCCGGATATCCGCTGGTGGACGTGCGCGTGACGCTGCTGGACGGCAAGGCGCACTCGGTGGACTCGTCCGACGCCGCCTTCCAGACGGCGGGCGCGCTGGCGCTGCGGGAGGCGGCCGCCGAGGCGCGGATCAGCCTGCTGGAGCCGGTGGTCGAGGTGGTGGTACTGGTGCCGGACAGCTATGTCGGTCCGGTGATGAGCGATCTGTCGGGGCGGCGCGGTCGCGTCGTCGGCACGGAACAGGCGGGCCCGGGACGCACGCTCGTCCGGGCGGAGGTGCCGGAGATCGAGATCGGCCGTTACGCCGTGGACCTGCGGTCCATCTCTCACGGCACCGGGCGCTTCGACCGCTCGTATGCCCGGCACGAGCCCATGCCGCCCCAGCTGGCCGACAAGATCCGCGAACAGGCCGAGAAGGGCTCATAGTTGAGGGGCCGTCCGGAAACCGCCCGCCCAACGGGCTTGCGGGTGGGCGGTATTCGGCCGGTCGGGGAGGGGGCGCGCGCCCCGCTTTTCCCTGCCACCTGACGCGCCCGCCGCTCCCCCGATACGCTGGGGTGCCCAGCTCAGAAGGTGTGCCGGGCGCGGTGGTGGGGAACAGGCCGCAGAGCGGAGTACTCGCGTGGCAACGCGGCGATGGGGGCGCAGTTGAGTTTCGACGGATTCGGTCCCGGGGCGCAGATCCCCCTGCAGGGCTCGGACGGGCAGACGGCGGCGACCCATGCGCTCGCCTCCGCCGCGTACCGCGACGGCCCGGCCGACGAGATACTCAAGGCGAACAACGAGTGGCACGAGTCCACGCTCAAGAAGGGTAAGTTCGCCCTCTTCAGGCCGGACCTGGGCGAGGCGTTCTCCCGGGCTGTGCAGGTGCGGATGCTGGGCGGCGCCCGCAAGCCGCTCATCCAGTCCTTCGGAACCGAACCGCAGCCGGTCGTCGAGCACTGCCTGGCCGCCACCGGGATCCGCAAGCAGCGTGACACCCGGCTCACCCTGGTGACGCTCTTCTTCGGCGTGCTCTTCCTGCCCGGGCTGCTGCTGTGGCTCGGCATCTTCCAGCTGCGCCGGATGATCGCCGGCGCCTCCGGCCGGCGTGCCGGGGCCCTGGGGACGATCCTGCTGGCGGGCTTCGGCATCCTCGCCGTGATCTTCATGATCAAGCTGCCCTTCAGCGGTCTGCTCTCGATATACCTGCGCGCCATGATGGTCGCCCCGGTCCTCGGCTGGGTGCTCGCCAAGCGGATCTGCGAAGCGACCGCGCAGGACCTGCGTGCCCGCTGGGACTCGCTGCTCAGCGGTGGCGGCGTCGGCGCGAAGATCCCCGAGGCCGTCCCGCAGGACCCGAACCAGACGGCCGCCGAGGAGCTGCGCCAGTCCCTGGAGAAGCTCACCGCGGAGCAGCAGTCCAATGTCGTCTTCTACGCGGGGCCCAAGGGAATACTGGGCATGGGCACCCGCTGGGGCAGCTGGCACCTGGCCGAGGAGCTCGTCCCGCAGGCGGGCCGGGAGATCCATGACTTCCGCAGCTGGGACGTCATCCGGCCGATCCACGACCAGCTGAAGATGCTGGAGCGCGGCTCCCTCAAGACCGGCTTCCCCAAGCCCGTGGTGAAGCACTGGATCGTGGCGCCCGTGGGCGAGGGGGCCACGGAGGTCGCCCGTCCCGAGGGCGAGAACATCGTCACGTTCCAGGTCAAGCCGCACGAGATACAGCGCATCTGCAACGACCAGCAGTTCGGCAGCGGCAACCGCCACTACCTGGGTGTGCAGTTCACCCTCTGGGACGGCCAGCTGGTGCTCACCATGATGATCACGGTGACGTCGCTGCTGCACACCCTCCGTATCGAGGTCACGGGGCACGCGCTCGGCCCGGTGCATCCCCTCTTCACCACCAAGCCGAAGCCGAACACGAAGGAGATCAGCAAGACGGTCCGGTTCTGGGAGACCAAGGAGATAACGCTGCCGCTCATCACGACGGACGAGGTCGTCCGTCTCGCGGTCCGCGCCCCGCTCACGTGGTTCCCGCCGGTGCTGGACTTCCTCGGCGGCAAGCTCGTCCTGCCCGAGCCCTTCGGACTGCGGCACGCCTGGGCCGACAAGCCCTGGCGTCACCGCTTCATGGCCGACGACGCGATCCGCGCGGCGACGCCCGTGATGCGGGCCGTCCACGCCGCGACGATCAAGGTGCTCGAGGAGCACGGCGTGGACACCGAGCGCTTCAGCAACCGCTCCCTCGTCCTGAGCGGGTTCGTCCAGGACCCGACGCCGAAGAAGGCCGACTCCTACGACGCCTGAGCCGCGCGGAGCCCGGGTCGCGCGGAGCGCCCGGACACGACCTAGGCGGCCGGCCAGGCGTCGGCGAGCATCTTGCGGGTGTCCGCGAGCAGTTGCGGAAGCACCTTGGTGTGGCCGACGACCGGCATGAAGTTGGTGTCGCCGCCCCAGCGGGGCACGACGTGCTGGTGCAGGTGGGCGGCGATACCGGCGCCGGCCACGCCGCCCTGGTTCATGCCGATGTTGAATCCGTGCGCTCCGGAGGCCGTCCGCAGCGCCGTCATCGCGTACTTGGTGAACGCGGCGAGCTCCACCGTCTCCGCGTCGTCCAGCTCCGTGTAGTCGGCGACATGGCGGAAGGGCACCACCATCAGGTGGCCGCCGTTGTACGGGTAGAGGTTCAGTACGGCGTACACCTTCTCGCCGCGGGCGATGACCAGCCCGTCCTCGTCCGACATCGCCGGGATGGTGCAGAACGGACAGCCGTCGTCGGCCCCTGGCCCGGTGGGCTTGTTCTCGCCCTGGATGTACGCCATCCGATGGGGCGTCCAGAGGCGCTGGAACGCGTCCTGCGTCCCCACTCCGATCTGCTGCTCCGGCTCAATCGTCATGCTGTGCAGCATATTGCTTCGCCCGTTCGGAGCGTGTCGCCGGGGCGGTCGATCAAGGCGTCCGGCGATGCTGACGTGATGACCGACAGCCGTGGGACCCCTCAGGAGCGCTGGGAGCGCCGCAGCGAGCTCCCCTTGGCCGTGGCGTCGCTGCTGTTCCTCGCCGGGTACGCGGTCCGGGTGCTGGCCCACGGACTCCCCGAGGGGTGGCGGAACGTGTGCCTGGCGGTCACGCTCGGCGCCTGGGGGGTCTTCGCGGTGGACTACGCGGTGCGGCTGCGGCTCAGCGGCGAGGGCCCGGGGTTCGTCCACCGGCACTGGCTGGACACCGTGGTGCTCGTCCTGCCGCTGCTGCGGCCGGTGCGGATGGTCAGGCTGTACGAGAGGGTCCAGCGCCACCAGGACCGGCCGCGCCTGAGCCTGCACGCGCGCGTGATCGTGTACGCGGGGGTGTCGGTGACCCTGCTCGGCTTCGCCGGGGCGCTCAGCGTCTACCACGTGGAGCACGCGGCGCCGGGCGCCACCATCCGTACCTTCGGGGACGCGGTGTGGTGGACCTGCTCGACACTCACGACGGTGGGGTACGGGGACGTGGCCCCGGTGACGCCGCTCGGCCGGGTGGTCGCGGTGGGTCTGATGGGGTGCGGTCTGGCGCTGCTGGGCACGGTGACCGGCTCGTTCTCGTCATGGCTGCTGCAGACGTTCACCCGTGAGGACGAGCGGAGGCCCCCGGGGGACTCCCCGGGGGCCTCGTGAGGCGTCGGCGGATCAGACCTGGACGCGGTCCTCGACGATCTTGGCGATCTTGGCGATCGCCTCGTCGACCGGGACGCCGTTCTCCTGCGAACCGTCGCGGTAGCGGAAGGACACCGCACCGGCGGCCATGTCCTCGTCACCCGCGATGATCATGAACGGGACCTTCTGCTTCTGCGCGTTGCGGATCTTCTTCTGCATCCGGTCGGAGGACGCGTCGACGTCGACCCGGAGCCCCTGGGCCTTCGCCTTGGCGGCGAAGCCCTGGAGGTACTCGACGTGCGCGTCGCCGATCGGGATGCCGAGCGCCTGGACCGGGGCCAGCCACGCCGGGAAGGCACCCGCGTAGTGCTCGAGGAGCACCGCGAAGAACCGCTCGATGGAGCCGAACAGGGCACGGTGGATCATGACCGGGCGCTGCTTGGTGCCGTCGGGGCCGGTGTACTCCAGGTTGAAGCGCTCGGGCAGGTTGAAGTCCAGCTGGACCGTCGACATCTGCCAGGTGCGGCCGATGGCGTCCCGCGCCTGCACCGAGATCTTCGGGCCGTAGAAGGCCGCGCCGCCCGGGTCGGGGGTCAGCGGGAGGCCCTGCTTCTCGGCCACCTGCTGGAGGACCGCGGTGGCCTCCTCCCAGATCTCGTCCGAGCCGACGAACTTCTCCGGGTCCTTGGTGGACAGCTCCAGATAGAAGTCGGTCAGACCGTAGTCGCGCAGGAGGTCGAGGACGAAGGTGAGCGTCTTGTCGAGCTCGTCCGCCATCTGCTCCTTGGTGCAGTAGATGTGCGCGTCGTCCTGGGTGAAGCCGCGGGCCCGGGTCAGGCCGTGCACGACGCCGGACTTCTCGTACCGGTACACGGTGCCGAACTCGAAGAGGCGCAGCGGCAGTTCACGGTACGAGCGGCCACGAGCGTCGAAGATCAGGTTGTGCATCGGGCAGTTCATGGGCTTGAGGTAGTAGTCCACGCCCTCGTCGAGCTGCATGGGGGGGTACATGCCCTCGGCGTACCAGTCCAGGTGGCCCGACTTCTCGAACAGCTTGCCCTTGGTGGCGTGCGGCGAGTACACGAACTCGTAGCCGTGCTCCTCGTGGCGGCGGCGCGAGTAGTCCTCCATGACCCGGCGGATGATGCCGCCCTTGGGGTGGAAGACCGCGAGGCCGGAGCCGACCTCGTCGGGGAAGGAGAAGAGGTCCAGCTCGTTGCCGAGCTTGCGGTGGTCGCGCTTCTCGGCCTCGGCGAGGAAGTCCAGGTGCGCCTTGAGCTCGTCCTTCGACGGCCACGCGGTGCCGTAGATGCGCTGGAGCATCGGGTTCTTCTCGCTGCCCCGCCAGTACGCGGCGGCGTTGCGCATGAGCTTGAACGCCGGGATGTTACGGGTGGTGGGCAGGTGCGGACCGCGGCAGAGGTCCTTCCAGCACAGGTCACCGGTCTTGGCGTCCAGGTTGTCGTAGATGGTCAGCTCACCGCCGCCCACCTCGACGTTCGCGCCGTCGTCGGTCGACGCGGAGCCCTTGATGCCGATGAGCTCCAGCTTGTACGGCTCGTCCGCGAGCTCCTCGCGGGCGGCCTCGTCGGTCACCACCCGGCGCGAGAAGCGCTGGCCGCGCTTCTGGATCTCCTGCATCTTCTTCTCGATGGCCTTGAGATCCTCGGGCGTGAACGGCTTCTCGACGTCGAAGTCGTAGTAGAAGCCGTCCTTGACCGGCGGGCCGATGCCGAGCTTGGCCTCGGGGAAGAGCTCCTGCACGGCCTGGGCCATGACGTGCGCGGTGGAGTGGCGCAGGATGTTGAGGCCGTCCTCGGAGGAGATCTCGACCGGCTCGACCTCCTCGCCGTCCTTCACCTCGTACGCGAGGTCCTTCAGCTCGCCCGCGACACGCGCGGCGACGATGGAGCGCTCACCGGCGAAGAGCTCGGCCGCCGTAGTCCCCGTCGTCACCACGCGCTCTTCCCGCTCGGAATCGCGATGGATGATCACACGGACGTCTGACACCGGTCTCTCCTGACTGAAGGGAAGCGCCGCATAACGTAGTGCGTACGCAATACGTCATGTTACCGAGCCGCCGGGGGCGCTCGCGAAACGGTTTCCCCGGCCCGCCCGGGGGCGGTCAGTCGCCGGGCCCGCACGCCTCCTCGAAGAAGTCCAGGTTCTCCTGGAGCGACTTCATCAGCCGGTCCCGCTCCGCCTCGTCCACCTGTACCGGCACGACTCCCGACGCGTCGGTGAGCCGCCGGAAGCCGCCCCGGCTCTCCAGCCGCCCGACGACGCGGATGGGCAGTCCGACCAGATGGGCGTGGCCGGCCGTGCGGTACGACTCCTCGTCGAGCGCCACCCGCACGTGCGCCACCTCCGCGCCGCCGAGCACCCTCAGCCGTACGGTTCCCTGGCCGCGCGGCCCGGCCCTGCGCATCCGCACCACCGCGCCGGTGATCCGGACCGGCACGGACGGCTCGCCCGTCAGGTAGCGGGCCCCGGCCTCGCGCAGCGCGGGCAGGTCCCCGGGGGAGAACTCGACCGGCTCGGGCCGCGCCGCGCACCCCTCGGGCACACCGGCGGCAGGGGCCCACTCCAGGGCGATCCTGGCCCCTTCGGCGCCGCGCACCAGGACGACGACGGCCTCCGTCAGCTCACGACTCGCGCCCGCCTCGACGGCGGCGTCGAAGGCCTCCATGCCACCGGTCGCCCGCTGGTAGTCCGCGGCCTCCCGGACCGCGTACAGCGCGTGGTAGAGCCGGGTCGTGACCGCCCGGCCCGGGTCGACCGGCACGAACGCGGTGAGGCCGCGCCCGCCGGCCGCGGAGCCGACCAGGACGCCGTCGAGCGAGGCCTGGGCCTGTCGCCGGTGGCGCGCTCCGTAGTACCCGGCGCGTGCGCGGGCGGCCAGCGCGCCGGCCAGGAGCAGTTGCCTGGCCGCCGACCTGAGCTGCTCCTGCACCACCCAGGGGATCTCTCCGGAGGGCCCCTGCGGCACGTCGCGCCACCAGCGGATCTCGTCACTGGGGACGGTCAGTCCGACCAGGACGTCACGGGCGGAGGGCGCGGCGCTGCGGGCGAGCGCGGTGAGGGCCTCGCCGACCAGGTCCTCGCAGTCCGGAAAGGCACTGTTCTCGGGCACGAGCAGACTCGGGCCGCCTGCGGCGGGCCCGGGCGGTGTCCAGCGGGTGTAGCGCCCGGCGGCGCCTCCGCGCCGGCGCCAGCCGTGCCGGTCGAGGAGCGCGCCGAGGACGCGCGGGTCGACGCGCGAGGGATCGGGAGGGCCGCCGGCGTCGTGCCAGGGGTCCGGAGCGCCGTCCGCCGCGCGCGCACGCGCGTCGGACGGAAGCGCCGGATTGACGGGTGGTTCGTCGATCGGCCGGTGCATCAGGGTCTCCCTCCCACCCCGACCCGGGACATGATCTCGCAGAGCGCCCGGTCGTCGAATATCCGCGAGGTCGGAATGCGCACGGTGGTCCTGCGCCTGCCCGTCACCGGGTGGCCTGCCAGGTTGATCCAGTAGCAGCAGTGCCGCAGGTCGAGCCCGTCGTGGCCGGCCCGCAGCCACTCGTCCCGGGTCCTGGGCACGAGCATCACGACCAGGATCTTGTGCACCGCGACGGGGCTGCGGGCCAGTTTCACCAGGTGGTCGTTGTCGAGGGTGAAGGAGAACGCGGCCCCGGGCGGGTTCGGCGGAATCTGGTACGTGCACTTGAGCTGGACCTTGATGGTGACTTCGTCGTCGACCGTGTGCCCGGGAGCGCTGTGGCTCACGTGCCAGTCGATGCCGTTGTCCGGAAACGGCTGCGCGAGAGAACATCCCGCGGCGGCCGCGACCGCGTGCAGATAGCCCACTTGGAAGGTCTCCATGCAGGCGGTGGTGGCGAGCGCTCCGCGCAGCGGTACGACCCGCTGGGGTAGCAGCCCCCCGGATTCGGGCTGCGCGAGTGCCATGGCTCCCCGTGCCTTCCGGGCTGTGCCGATCGGCTTCCCGTTCGTGCGTGTGGCGACGGGGCGTCAACTTTCTTCCCCTCATCTGTGTTGTCGCCACCCGGCGTACGGCGCAAACAGGCCGGGTATCACCGATTCGGGCAGGGGGATCACGCCATCTGCCAGTCAGGTGCGAGGAGTTCGGCGATGACGCTCTGGTACGAGGGGCCCTTGGCCGCATTCGACACGGAAACCACAGGAGTTGACGTCGAGGAGGACCGGATCGTTTCGGCCGCCCTCGTCGTCCAGGACACGGCGGGCGGGCGCGCCCGGGTCACCCGCTGGCTGGTCAACCCGGGAGTGCCCGTACCGCCGGGGGCCACCGAGATACACGGGCTGACGGACGATCACCTGCGGCGCAACGGGCGGTGGCCGTCGCCGGTGATGGAGGAGATAGCCCGGGGGCTGGCCGAGCAGTGCGCGGCCGGCCGCCCGCTCGTGGTGATGAACGCGCCGTTCGACCTGACGCTCCTCGACCGTGAACTGCGGCGCCACCGGGCGTCGTCGCTGGCCCGGTACCTGGAGAACGTCCCGCTGTGCGTGCTCGACCCCCGGGTCATGGACAAGCACCTGGACCGCTACCGCAAGGGCAGGCGCACCCTCACGGATCTGTGCGCGCAGTACGGCGTGGTGCTGGACGGCGCGCATGACGCGGCGGCGGACGCCACGGCGGCGCTGGAGGTCGTACGGGCGGTGGCACGGCGGTTCGCGTCCCGGATGGAGCGGCTGTCCCCGGCGGAGCTGCACACCCTGCAGGCGGTGTGGCACGCGGCTCAGGCCCGGGGTCTGCAGGCGTGGTTCGCGCGCAACGGATCACCGGAGGCGGTCGACCCGGCCTGGCCGCTGCGGCCCGAACTCCCGGCGGCGGCCGCCTGAGCGTGCCGGCCGACAGGGCTGTTCCATGCGAAAGGGCCGGTCCGCGTGATGCGGACCGGCCCTTTTCCCGGTGGGCGATACTGGGTTCGAACCAGTGACCTCTTCGGTGTGAACGAAGCGCTCTCCCACTGAGCTAATCGCCCGGGAACGGGTTGAACCATACAGCCCCCGGCGGGCTTCCTTCAAACCGATCCCAGGTGGGCGGCCAGTCCGCGGCGGCCGGCGCGCATCATCAGGGTGTGATTGGCGGTGAAGACGGGCCGCCCGGGCACCGCGAGGCGCCGCATCAGGGGCTTGCGCACCTCCACCTCCTGCTCGAAGAGCGCCCGGGTGCCCGCGGCGCACGGGGTCACGGTCCAGCGCGCCCACCCCTCCAGGTCCCCGGTGAGCCCGATCTCCAGGACACCCGCGGCCGGGTCGTGACGCCGGGCGGTCGCGGTGACGACGAGGTCGTACGGGAGGAGGGAGCGGAACCGGGCGGTACCGGTCCGGTCGTCGACCCGGGTGACCTCGCGGACCTGCGGCCACCAGCGGGGGTAGTCCTCGGTCCGTTCGAGCGCCGCGAGGACGGCGCCGGGCGGCGCTGCCAACTGCCAGACGCTGCGGAAGCGGTATCGGCACCAGTCCATGCGGCCAGTGTGACCCGGTGGGGCGTACTCACACGCGATCTGAGTACGCGCGCCCATACCGTCACGGTGTGGCGGGGGACACACTCCAGGCATGGTCAATGCCCTGCCGCCCGCCGAGGAGCTGACGCTCGTCGACCGGGAGCTGTCTCAACTCGACGCCCGCCGGTCCCAGTTGCTGGCGCGACGCGCCTGGCTGCTCCAGGTTCTGCATCCGCCCGTCGCGTCCGTTCCCGGTCCGCAGTGGCAGACAGGTCCACCGCGGTCCGGTCCGGACGCCTCCCCGCCGAGCGTGCAGAACGTGCTGCTCGTGCTCGGCGGGGTTCTGCTGACGGTCGCCGCCCTCGCCTTCACGCTGGTCAGCTGGGGCCACATGGGCATCGGCGGCCGCTCGGCGGTCCTCGGTCTGGTGACGGCGGCCGCCCTCACGGCGCCGGTCGTCCTGCTGCGCCGTGGCCTGGCCTCGACGGCGGAGTCGGTGGCGGCCCTGGGCCTTGTCCTGACCGTGCTGGACGCGTACGCACTGCACCGGGTCGCGCTGCCGGAGGCCGACGGCGTGGGTTACACGGCGGTGGCGTCCGCAGCGCTCGCGGGCCTGTGGACGGCGTACGGATCGGCCCTCGACCGGCTCCGCGTCCCGCTGCCGGCCGCCGTCGTCGCGGCTCAACTGCCGCTGCCGCTCTGGGCTCTCACGGTGAACGCGAGTGCGCTGACGACGGGCTGGGCCATGCTGGCCACCGCGGCGGTGGACCTCGCGCTCGTGCTGTGGGCCAAGCCCGTCGCCGTCCGGGCGCTCGCCGCGACGGGGGCATGCCTGACGGGCGGCTGGGCGCTGCTGGCCGGCGGCTGGTTCTCGGTGACGGCGCAGAGCCCGGCCGGGGCACTTGCTCCGGGCGCGCTGCTGCTGGCCGGCGCGTCGCTCGCGCTGTACGCGGCCTGGCGCGTGACGGCGGCCGCCGTCACCGCGTCCGCGGTGGCCGGTCTCGCGGCGGTCGTCGCGGTGGGCGGCGTGATCCGCGCCGCCGTCCCGGAGGGCTGGTCGGTCCTCGGCCATCTCCTCTGCGCGGTCGCCCTGGTGGCCGTCCTGCGCACACCGGCGCCTCGCGCGGTGAAGCAGGGCCTGGTGGGCGCCTCGGGCGGCGTGCAGGCACTCTCGGTCCTGTGGTCCCTGCCGGCGGTCGCGACGGCCCTCACCGCGCCGCTCGCCGTCGTCACGGACATCTGGTCGGGCGCCCCGTCGCGCCCCCACGGCGACCTGCCGTGGGCGGACCTGTCGGCGGCCCCGCTGATCCTGCTCATCGTCGCCGCGGTCCTGGCGGCGGTCCCCCGCGTCTGGACCCGCTGCACCGCCCTGGCCCTCACCTGGTCCACGGCCGTCGTGCTCCCCTCGTCCCTCGATCTCGCGTACGCCCCGACGGTGGCGGTCCTCCTCCTGACGACGGCGGCCGCGCTGTACGCGGCGACGCGCCCGTCACTCCTGGCGCGGGGCCTGAACGCGCCGACCGACCGGGCGGGCACGGACTCCGCGGCGGGCACCGCCGGTCGTACCGCCGTCCCGGAAGGAGCCCCGGGCCCGGCGCCCGGCACCACGCCCGGACAGGCTGAACCGACCGCCCCGGACACCGCCGGCCGTCCCGCGACCCCGGAAGGGGTCCGCGCAGCGGGAACGCCCGACGCACCCGGCACCACGCCCGGGCCGGTCGGGGCGAGCGGCACCTTCGGGGCCGCGGCCCACACGGCCCTTGGTGCGGGTCAGGACGGCACACCGGACACCCCCGGACGGGCCGGGCCCTCCGCCGCTAGCGGTCGGCCCACGCCCCTGTCCCCCACCGTCGCCGTCGCGTGGACCGCTCTGGCCTGCGCGCTCGCGTCCGGCGTGACCGGGGTGCTCCTCGCTCTCGCCACGCGGCCCGCGACGTTCGCCGTGCTCGGCGTGCTGGTGGCTCTGTTCGCGGGGGCGGGGTTCGCCGCCGCCGGTGCCGTAAGGGTGGTGGCGGCCTGCTCCGCCGTCGTCGCCGTCACCGGGCTCGTGGCCGCGGGTGCGGCTGCCGCCGATCTCACGGGCCCGCAGGCCGCCCTGGCGCTGCTCGCCGTGCCGGCGGCCACCGCCGGCCTCGGGGCGCGGCTGCGCCGGCACCCGGTCTCGCTGCCGGTCGAGCTGACCGGTGCCGCCGCCGGACTGCCGGCGGTGGGCCTCGCGGCGCCCCGGCCCGTGTATCTGGCGACGGTTCTGGCCCTCGCCGGTGTGATCGCGGCGGCCACCGCGGTGCGGGAGGAACGCCGCCCGGTCGCCGGGTGGGTCGCCGCTGGGCTGTTCGTGGTCGCGACCTGGGTGCGGCTCGGGGCGTGGGAGGTCACCGCTCCGGAGGCGTACACCCTTCCCGTCACGCTCCCCGCGCTGGCCGTGGGTGTGGTGCGACGGCGCCGGGACCCGGAGGCGTCGTCCTGGACGGCGTACGGCCCCGGGCTCGCCGCGACGCTGCTGCCGAGCCTCTTCGCCGCCTGGGGCGACGAAGAGTGGACGCGCCCCCTCCTCCTGGGCCTCGCGGCGCTCGCGGTCACCCTGGCCGGCGCGCGGCTGCGGCTGCAGGCGCTCCTGGTGCTCGGCGGGCTGGTGCTCGGGCTCGACGCGCTGCACGAGCTGGCGCCGTACGTCGTCCAGGTCGTCGGGGCGCTGCCCCGCTGGCTGCCGCCCGCGCTCGCCGGTCTGCTGCTGCTCGCACTCGGTGCGACGTACGAGCAGCGGCTGCGTGACGCGCGCAGGCTGCGCGAGCGCCTGGGCCGGATGCGCTGAGGCCGCCCGGCACGGGCGCACGACGAAGGCCCTGGAGATCATCTCCAGGGCCTTCGATCCGGGTGGTGGGCGATACTGGGTTCGAACCAGTGACCTCTTCGGTGTGAACGAAGCGCTCTCCCACTGAGCTAATCGCCCGGGCGCACCGCAAACATTACCCCATGTCAGCGGCGCTTCCGGACCGGTCCGGGGTCACTCGTCGATCTTCCACGGCATGACGAGGCCGAACTTCCAGAGGTACACCCCCACCAGTACGGCGATGATCACCAGACCGATCGTGGTGAGGATGATGTTGCGACGCCGCACGCGGGGATCGAGGGCGCGCTGCGCGGCCTCGCTCACCTTCCGCTTGGTCCAGCGCAGCACCAGCTGCGCCCAGACGAACTCGGTCGCCCAGATCGCCATGCCGCCGAAGATCACGATCCAGCCCGGTCCGGGCAGGACCAGCATGGCGACGCCCGCGCCGACGACGGCGAGGCCGATGACGAAGACGCCGACCTGCCAGCTCAGATGGAGCGTCCTTCGTGCCTTGATGAACTCGGGCGCGCGGGAGCCGAGCTCCGGCTCACCCTGCGTCACACCGTCGGTCGCGTCCCCCGTGGCGGGGGCCTCGGGCAGGGGCCCGTCGACCTTTCCCCGCTCGTCACTCTCCGCATTCATGGGCACCAACCTACCGGACTCCGTCGCGTCACCCGTATGGCCGTATAACCCGAAGTTACACGCCCCCATACGAGCTACCTGAAGGATCACAAAACAGACAGAGGGGTTTACAACGGCACCGTAGGTGGCATGTCGATTTCGCCGACGTGCGAATCCCCGAGCGCACACTGAGCGAAAGGCCCTGGCGCTTATGAACACCACGGTCAGCTGCGAGCTGCACCTGCGCCTCGTTGTGTCGAGCGAGTCCTCACTGCCTGTACCCGCGGGCCTGCGGTATGACACGGCCGATCCTTATGCCGTGCACGCCACCTTCCACACCGGAGCCGAGGAGACGGTCGAGTGGGTCTTCGCCCGCGACCTTCTCGCCGAGGGCCTTCACCGGCCCACCGGCACCGGCGACGTCAGAGTCTGGCCGTCACGCAGTCATGGCCAGGGCGTCGTCTGCATCGCGCTGAGCTCCCCTGAGGGCGAAGCCCTGCTCGAGGCCCCCGCGAGGGCCCTGGAGTCGTTCCTGAAGCGGACCGACGCCGCGGTGCCCCCGGGCACCGAGCACCGCCACTTCGACCTGGACACGGAGCTCTCCCACATCCTGGCCGAAAGCTGAGCCAGGCCGAGAGCCGCACGGCGCCGTCCGACTCGGGGCGACGGCGCCGCGCGGACAACCCCCTACGGCGGACATCGGCGCCCTCACCGCGAAGCCACCGCGGTGAGGGCGCCGATGCGCTTTTCGGCCCCGACCGACCCGGTTCGCGCCCTCTTCGTGCCCACTTTCGGACCGCCCCGGGTCTCTTACGGCCGAGCCGCTAGAGTCAGCGCAATCCGGCGGGCGCCCGCCCGCAGCTGGCCAGGGAGCGAATCGTGCTGATCCCCCACGACACCCGGATCGCCCTCGACACCGTCGTCGATCTGATGAACACCGCGCCGGAGGGCGAGCGGGGCGATGAGCTCGGGGACATCACGGCACTGAACGCGTTCGTGCGCGCTCATGACATCAGCGACGTCGGGGAGCTCGGGGAGCGCGACCTGAAGGCCGTACGGGACGTGCGCGGCCGGTTCGCCGCCGTGTTCGCGGCTCCCGACGCCCGGGTCGCCGCGGCGCTGATCAACCAGCTGGTGGCCGCCGCCGGCACGACCCCCCAGCTGACCGACCACGACGGCTACGACTGGCACGTGCACTACTTCGCGCCGGGCGCCTCGGTCGCCGACCATCTCGCCGCCGACTGCGGGATGGCGCTGGCGTTCATCGTGGTCGGGGGCGAACAGGAGCGGCTGCGCCGCTGCGAGGCGCCGGACTGCGGGCGCGCGTTCGTCGACCTGTCGCGCAACCGCTCCCGCCGCTACTGCGACAGCCGCACCTGCGGTAACCGCCTGCATGTGGCCGCGTACCGGGCCCGGCGCAAGGAAGCGGCCGGCTGAGCGGTGGCGCACGGCGCCGTGTACGAGGGCCTCACAGCAGGAAGAGGTCGTGCACGGAGGCCATGAGCAACAGACAGCCGATCACCGCGAGAAAGATCATCAGCGGCGGCTGGGAGAGCGCGAAAAGGCAGCCTCGCGGCTCTTCGGTGGGGGCGGGGGGCTGTTCCCGCGAGGTTTCCAGCATCTCGGGGCGATGATGGCGCAGGAGGCCGCCGCGCAACGATCAACACGCCCCAAAGCGACGGCAGTTCATCACATCTCGTCAGCGCCTCCCACGATCGCGGGAGGCGCTGGTCGGGCTGCGGGCCGCCTGCTGGTCAGATGCCGTGCTTCTTGAGGATGGCCTCGATGTCGCTGAAGTCCTCCCCCGCGTCGGCGGCGCGTGGCTTCGCCGTCGGCTGCCCGGCGGCGGGCTTCGACGAGGGGCCGAGCGACGGCGCGGACGCGGCGGGGGTGACCGCGTCCTCCCGGGACGCCCTGGCCGCGGCCCTGCGCTCCTTGCGGGTACCACCGGTACGGCGCTCGACGGCCCGGGTGACCATGAAGAGCAGCCAGGCGACGCCCAGTACGCCGAAGCCGGCCCACGCCATCGGGCTGAACGCCGTCTCCGCCAGCCACTCGACCGCGCCCGTCATCACCAGGCCGATCGGGACGAGCGCGTAGGCCGCGAACCGTGCGGCGGTCAGGAACCGCTTGCGGTAGGCCGTGATCGCGGCGATGCCCAGCCCGGCCGCGGACACCGCGGAGCAAATGGTCTCGGCAAGCATCCCGTCCTCCAGGCATGGGCGATACGTCCCTTCCATCCTGCACCTCATGGACCGGTGGTGGCCACGCCCTCCCAAGGACCTCAGGAAGATCTCCGGGAGGCCCTCCTCCCCAGGTGCCGGTTGGGCGGCCGGCACGGGGGCTGGAAGACTGGCCCCATGAGTGACTCCACCACCGACCGCGCCGCCGCCCCCGTCGTCCTCGACGTCTGGTGCGAGCTCCAGTGCCCCGACTGCCACAGCGCCATGGACGACATCCGCGCGCTGCGGGCCCGCTACGGGGACCGTCTGGATCTGCGGCTGCGCCACTTCCCCCTGGAGAAGCACAAGCACGCCTTCGCCGCCGCCCAGGCGGCCGAGGAGGCCGCCGAGCAGGGCCAGGGCTGGGCGTACGCGGAGGCCGTCCTGGCCAGGACCGCGGAGCTGGCCGACCGGGGTGAGCCGGTGCTCGTCGAGGTGGCGCGCGAACTGGGTCTGGACGCCGAGGAGTTCGACACCGCCCTCATCGACGGCCGGCACATCCTGATCGTCGACGCCGACCAGGCGGAGGGCAAGGCGATCGGGGTCACGGGCACGCCGACCTACGTGATCGACGGCGAACGCCTCGACGGCGGCAAGAGCCAGGAGGGCCTGCGGGCCCGCATCGAGGAGATCGCCGACCGGCTCCTGGCCGGGGGCCGCCCGGCCTGAGCGCCCGGGCGGCCAGGTCCTAGAGCAGTTCCTTGAGGCTGTTCACGCTGGTCGTCCGGTAACCGAGCGACTCGTACAGCCGCAGGGCCGGGGTGTTGCCCGCGAAGACATGGAGTCCGAGCAGGCGCGCCCCGGCGTCCAGGGCGACCCGTTCGGCGAGCAGCATCAGCGCCCGGCCGTAGCCCTTGCCGCGCTGGGCCTCGGCGACCTCGACGTCGTACACGAACGCCGCTTCGACGCCCGGTTCCACTTCGTGCGGCCCGGTCCAGAGCGTGCCGACGACCTGCCCGTCGCGGACGGCCACATGAATGGCCACGCCCCGGGTCGCGAGCCCGTCGGGAAGATGCTTCCGCGCGCTGGCCTCGGCCTTGGTCCTGGCCTGCTCCTCGGGCAGCCCCCGGTCGATCCAGCTCTGCGCGAAGGTGTCGTGCGTGGCGGCTGCCCACACCTCGTACTCGGCCTGCGTCATCGGGCGCATGTCGAGGCCTTCCGGCAGCGCGGGCGCAGGGCCGAGCTCCTTGAGCATGTTCCGGCTGCGTTCGGTGTAGCCGAGGGCGGTCGCCATCCGCAGGGCCACCCGCGCGTCGGCCGGTACGGAGATCATGATCTGGCGGCAGCGCCAGCCGCGCAGCACTTCCTCGGCGGCGAGCGCGGCGACCGTGCCCCGGCCCCGGCGGCGGTCGGCCTCGTCGATGCGCAGCCCGCTGATCGTCCCCACGGCGGGTCCGAAGTCGGCCATGGTGGCCAGCTCGACCGCGCCCACGGGACGGCTGTTGACGCAGACCTCGTAGGTGCGCGAGCGGTTGCCGTCGGCGGCCTGCTGAAGCGGCCCGGTCGGCCGCAGGGTGGTGGTCATCAGGGGTGTTCTACCTGCCCCGCGGCCGGCCGTCACCATCTTTTACGCGGTGATGGGGTCCGGATCGGCCGCGGCCCGCTCGTCGAAGATCCGCATGGCCTTGGCGGTCACCGGGCCCGGGGCGCCCGCGAGTTGACGGCCGTCGACGCGGTGGACGGCCTGGACGTCGCGGAGGGTGGAGGTCAGGAAGATCTCGTCGGCCCGCTCCAGCACGTCCAGGGGCAGGTCGGTCTCGTGCGCCCCGGTCCACTCGACGGTCAGCGCGCGGGTGATGCCGGCGAGGCAGCCGGAGGCGACCGGCGGCGTGTGGATCTGCCCGTCGAGGACGACGAAGACGTTGGACCCCGTGCCTTCGCAGAGCTGCCCGACGGTGTTGGCGAACAGTGCCTCCGAGGCGCCCTGCTCCCGCGCCCTGGCGAGGGCGACGACGTTCTCCCCGTAGGAGGTGGTCTTCAGGCCCGTGAGCGCGCCGCGTTCGTTGCGGGTCCAGGGGACGGTGATCACCGCGGTGGAGTCGGGGCGGGGGCTCGACTCGCCCAGCGCCACGATCAGGGTGGGCCCGGCGTCGCCCCGGTCGGAGCCGAGCGGCGACAGACCGCCGGTGTACGTGATGCGGAGGCGGCCGAGCTCCATCGGGTTGGCCTCGAGGACCGCCGCGCACGCGCGCCGCACCTCTTCGAGGTCGGGGTCGGGCAGCCCGAGACCGCGGGCCGAGCGGGTCAGCCGGTCGAGGTGACGGGTCAGCGCGAACGTTTCACCGCGCACCGCCTTGACCGTCTCGAAGATGCCGTCGCCCACCGTCAGACCGTGGTCCAGCACGGAGACCCGGGCTGCGTCCTCGTCGTACAGCCCGCCGTTGACCCAGAGTTTCATCGCGATATGGCCCTTCCGCTCGCCTCGTACGCTCCCGACGCTACCGCGAGCAGCCGTGAGGCCTTGAGTTCGGTCTCCGCCCACTCCCGCTCCGGGTCGGAGCCCCAGGTGATGCCCGCGCCGGTACCGAAGCGCAGGGCGGGCCCCCCGGGGGCGGCTCGGTCGATCCAGAAGGTGCGTATGCCGACGGCGAGCTCGGCGGTGCCGGCGTCGGCGTCCACCCAGCCGATGCCACCGCAGTACGGCCCGCGCGCGGCGGTCTCCAGGGCGTCGATGATCCTCAGCGCGCTGGACTTGGGGGCGCCGGTGACCGAGCCCGGCGGGAAGGTCGCGGCCAGCAGCTCGCGCCACCCCGCGTCCTCGCGCAGCACCCCGCGCACGGTCGACACGAGATGGACCAGGCCGGGGTGCTCCTCGATCGCGCAGAGCTCCGGCACCGAGACGGAACCGGTCTCACAGACCCGTCCCAGGTCGTTGCGGACCAGGTCGACGATCATGACGTTCTCGGCGTGGTCCTTCTCCAGCAGGTCGGCGGCGGTCCGGCCGGTGCCCTTGATGGGCCCGGACTCGACGACGGCCCCGGAACGGCGGAGGAAGAGCTCGGGGGAGGCGGTGGCGATCTCGACCCCGTGGGCGGACAGCCGAATCGTTCCGGCGTAGGGGGCCGGGTTGCCCCGGGCCAGCAGGGAGGTCAGCGCGTCCACGTCCGCGGCGGCCGGGTCGGGCAGCGACGCGGACAGTACCCGGCAGAGGTTCGCCTGGTAGACCTCGCCCGCGGCGATGTACTCGCGGATACGGCGGACGCCCTCGGTGTACGCGGCGCGGTCGAGCGACGACGTCCAGTCACTGGCAGCGGGTCCGCGCCAGGCACCCGGGGCGGGCGCGGGGACCGGCTCGTGCCGTACGTCGCCGAAGCGGGCGCAGGTCAGACGGCCTTCGAAGTCCGCCGCGACGGCCCAGAAGCCGGAGGAGTCGAGGGCCTCGGGATCACTGGTGACATCCCGGAGGTCGGTTGCGACGAGGCCGCCGAAGCGGGCCAGAGGAGCGAGGTCGTGCACGGATGTGAGTCTAGGGCGGCGCGGGGCGGGATGCCCCGGGGCGGCCGGGCGGTGCCGCTGGAGCGTGTCCACGGCGAACGCGACACGAACACAGGTCAGCACGCTGCGGAAACGCGTTTTTGTGCTGGCCCAGGAATCCGCTAGAGTTCAACACGTCGCCGGGACGCGCAAGCGGAACGGAAACGACAAGCGGACGTGGCTCAGTTGGTAGAGCATCACCTTGCCAAGGTGAGGGTCGCGAGTTCGAATCTCGTCGTCCGCTCGATGTGGGGGATCTTCCCGAACCCCTGTATTCACTCCTGGTGGAGTGGCCGAGAGGCGAGGCAACGGCCTGCAAAGCCGTCTACACGGGTTCAAATCCCGTCTCCACCTCCAAGGACGATTAGCTCAGCGGGAGAGCGCTTCCCTGACACGGAAGAGGTCACTGGTTCAATCCCAGTATCGTCCACTGATCCGCAAGGGTCCCCGCGCGATTAGCTCAGCGGGAGAGCGCTTCCCTGACACGGAAGAGGTCACTGGTTCAATCCCAGTATCGCGCACGCAGCATCACGCAGTAACGGCATGACCTGCGGTATTCGTACCGTCCCGCGCGATTAGCTCAGCGGGAGAGCGCTTCCCTGACACGGAAGAGGTCACTGGTTCAATCCCAGTATCGCGCACAGCCCGGAACCCCCGGCCGCATCTCGCGGCCGGGGGTTCCGTCGTTCAGGAGGAGAACAGCATCCGGCCGAAGCTGCGCTGGCGGTAGTGACCGCCGTGACCACCGTGACCGTGGTGCTGCGGGGCGCCCCAGGCCGGAGCGGCGGGGGCGGGGTAGGCCTGGGGGGCCGGCGGCGCGGGCGGAGCCTGCTGGCCCCACTGGGACTCCAGGCGGGTCAGGGACTCCAGCTCGCCGTAGTCCAGGAAGATGCCCCGGCAGCCGCTGCACTGCTCGATCTGGACGCCGTTGCGGTTGTACGTGTGCATCGCCGCGTGGCACTTGGGACACTGCATGATCGGCTCAACTCCTCGCCGTTCGGATGATGGCTTCACCCTACGATGACGCCGGATCCGCCAACTCGGTTCGGAGCGACGCGATTCGGGCACACGTGTCGATCATCACCTGCTCGACGTCGTCGACCTCGCGGTTCTCGGCGGCGGATTTGGCGAGAGCGAGGGCGGCCGTCTGCACGGTGAGGGCCCGGGCGGGCACGTCGAGTTGTGGCCAGGGGTCGCCGTGCGGGGATGTGGCGGGGCCACCGGCCGCGCGGTACGCGCCGAGGAAACGGGTCCATACCTCCGGTGGCAGCAGACCGGCCGCGTACCAGGCGGCGGGCCGGGCCAGATCCCAGGCGGGGTCGCCGAGCCCGAGGTCGTCCACGTCGATGAGCAGCCAGGGGCCGTCGGGCTCGGGGTGTCGGACGAGCTGGCCCAGGTGAAGATCGCCGTGGCAGACGGCGCCGGGGCGGGGGGACGGTGCCTCGTCGCGGGCCCAGGCGGGAAGGCTCTCCCAGGCACGGAGCACGGTCCGCACCGCGGGGTGCGGTCCGGCGGCGCGCATCCGGGCGACGGCGAGGGCGGCCTTCGCGGGGCCGCGCATCGCAGGGAGCGGCCCGGGTATCGCAGCGGCCGGGACGCGGTGCAGCCGGGCGAGGAGGACGGCGGCCTCCTCCCAGGGGGCGGCGTCCGGGTCGACGGGGTCGACGGGGGTGCCGTAGGGCCAGGCGGTGACGGGGCGGCCGTGGACGTCGGGCGCGTCCGCCGTCGGCAGGGGCGGCAGCAGAATCCCGGCGAGCCGCGGATGCCCGGCGACGGCGACGCGGACGCGGTGCGCGGCAGTGTCCGTCCCGGGCGCGTGCGCCTTGGCGACAGCGCGCCCGTGCCGGACGACGGTGCCGTCGGGCCGGTCGGCGAGGACGGGACCTTCGGGGGTGCCGGCTGCCCCGCAGGCTCGGCAGGGGTCGCGGGGCGCGGCCAGGTGCGCGGCGTGACGGGCGACGTCGCCGAGGGCGCGGAGAAGGACCGGGGAGTCGGACTGCACGGAAGGGAGCCTACGCGGGGGGCTGTGCGGGAAATCGGTCCCCACCCGACCACTTCCCGTGACCGGGTGCAGGCCCCCTGCAGCCGGAAGCCGAGAGCCGAGAGCCCGGGCAACCCTCCAGTCACCGGGCACGGGCCAACTCTCCCCGAAACGCGCGAAGACCGGCCGGCTCCCCGGCCGACCGACCAGAACGCTGCCGTTCGCCGTGCCGTCAGCCGGGTGGGCCGTTGAGCCACCCGCATGGGGGGACCTGCCCCGGGGGCCGGAGAAGCCTCCAGTCACCGGGCACGGGCCGACCCGCTCCCGGAAAAGCGCGATGGCCGGTCAGCTCCCCAGCTGACCGGCCAAACGCTGCCGTCCGCCGCACCCCCGTCCCCACGGGGTTGTTGGCCGGATGTCCCCGACCCGGGCCGCTCTCCCGGGTCCGGGGCGCCGCTCAGCGCCCCAGCATCACGCCCACGGACGACGCCTGTGTGACCACCGCGTCCCAGCCGCCGAAGACGACTACGAGCAGGGCCGCGAGAGGGAGGACCATGGCGGCCGCCACCAGGGGGTGACGGCGGCCGGACGGGGTCGTGGGCCGCTGGGTGCGGATCATGCTCCGTACTGCCGTGTCCGCCATGGGTCCTCTCCTTCGTGTCTGGCAGCGGCGGGTGTCTGACCTCGGGGGACGAGTACTCCACCCGCCGCTTGCCTCAACACTAGGGACGCCGGGGCCCCCGGGCGTCATGCCCGCGTACCGCTTGGCGGGCCTCCCGGAGGATGAGCCGCCCCTCCCCCGCGTACTCCCCTGGGTGGAGACGGGGGTCCACGGGTGGGGGTCATCCCCCAGGGGTCACTCCTGCTCGGCCTCCCTCGGGATCGGCTGCTCGACCAGGGCCAGCACACGGTTGGCCATGAAACGGGCCGTCCGGACGACCGAGCCGTTACGGGTGACTTCGCTCACTTCGACCACCCCCCTGCGCACCGCCGTCTCGACCCTGCGGCCTGCCCGGCTTGCCACCACTTCGTAGGTACGCGTCGTGTCTCCCGCGTCCACGACTATCTCCACGCGGTCACCCTTCATCGATCCAATCCCCCTTCTGCGACGGACCATTGGGATATCGCACGGGTCAAGGGAGCCTGGATCCGCGGCTCCCTGACCACTCCTCAAGTTTCCCACCCAGCACTGACAATCGATCGGCTCGTGAGGGCGCGGCCTATGAGCGCACCGGGGCAGGGATACGTAAGCTGTGCCACGTCAAACGGATAACCGCGGCTGCGGGGTGGGGCCTGCCCACCGTAGGTAGGGGACGGACATGGCGATGATGCGGCTCCGGCGCGAGGATCCGCGGGTCGTCGGCTCGTTCAGGCTCCATCGGCGGCTCGGCGCCGGCGGCATGGGGGTCGTCTATCTCGGCTCCGACCGGCGCGGGCAGCGGGTGGCCCTGAAGGTGATCCGACCGGATCTCGCCGAGGACCAGGAGTTCCGGTCGCGGTTCGCCCGCGAGGTCTCTGCGGCGCGCCGTATCCGGGGCGGGTGCACGGCCCGGCTGGTGGCCGCCGATCTGGAGGCGGACCGCCCCTGGTTCGCCACCCAGTACGTCCCCGGCCCCTCCCTCCACGACCGCGTCGCCGACGAGGGGCCCCTGCGGGCCGCCGATGTCGCCGCGATCGGCGCGGCCCTCTCCGAAGGCCTGGTGGCCGTTCACGAGGCCGGCGTCGTGCACCGGGATCTGAAGCCGTCGAACATCCTGCTCTCCCCCAAGGGCCCCCGGATCATCGACTTCGGCATCGCCTGGGCCACGGGCGCGAGCACACTCACCCATGTGGGCACCGCCGTCGGCTCGCCCGGCTTCCTCGCCCCCGAGCAGGTACGGGGCGCGGCGGTCACCCCCGCCACGGACGTCTTCTCGCTGGGTGCCACCCTCGCGTACGCCGCGATGGCGGACTCTCCGTTCGGCCACGGCAGTTCGGAGGTCATGCTCTACCGGGTGGTGCACGAGGAGCCGCACCTGGACGGGGTTCCCGACGCCCTGGCCCCGCTCGTACGGGCCTGTCTCGCGAAGGACCCCGAGGAGCGCCCCAGCACCCTGCAACTCTCCATGCGGCTCAAGGAGATCGCCGCACGTGAGGCGCAGGGGCTGCCCGAGGCGAGGCCGCCGGCCCAGCGGGACCGTACGGAGCAGGAACGGCCCACGGGCCGGCTCACGGAGCGGTACACGGAGCGCGGGTCCACCCAGGGGCGTACGACGCAGGGGTCCTCGCCGCGCCCGCCGGGGCCGCGCACCGGCGGCTCACGGCCCCAGCAGGGCCGTCCCACCGGTGCCCGCACGGGCGGTGGGCGTCCGGCGTCCCGTCCCGGCGTACGGACCACGTCCACCGGCCGCAGGCCCGCCAACCCCCGTCTGCTGCGGCAGCGGATCTTCGTATTCGTCGTCGTGACGCTGATCGTGGCCCTGGGCATCGCGGCGGCCCAGGGACTTCAGGGCTGAGTCTCAGTCCTGCGGGCGGCCCGTCGCCACCGCGTAGAACGCCACCGCCGCCGCGGCGCCGACGTTCAGCGAGTCGACGCCGTGCGCCATCGGGATGCGCACCCACTCGTCGGCGGCCATCAGGGCCTTCGTCGACAGGCCGTCGCCCTCCGCTCCGAGCATCAGCGCGACCCGCTCGAGCCGGTGCGCCGCCGCCTCGTCGATCGAGGACGCCTTCTCGTCGGGAGTGAGGGCGAGGAGCTTGAATCCCGCCTCGCGCACCGATTCGAGGCCCTTGGGCCATGTTTCGAGGCGGGCGTACGGGACCGAGAACACCGCTCCCATGGAGACCTTGACCGAGCGCCGGTAGAGCGGGTCCGCGCAGTCCGGTGACAGCAGTACGGCGTCCATGCCGAGGGCCGCCGCGCTGCGGAAGATCGCGCCGATGTTGGTGTGGTCGTTGACCGACTCCATCACGACCACCCGGCGGGCCGTGGCGAGCAGCTCGTCGGCCGTCGGCAGCGGCTTGCGCTGCATGGAGGCCAGCGCGCCGCGGTGGACGTGGTAGCCGGTGACGCGCTCGGCGAGGTCGGGGTTCACCGCGTACACGGGCGCCGGTACCTCGTCGATGACATCGCGCATGACGTCCACCCACTTGGCGGACAGCAGCATGGACCGCATCTCGTAACCGGCCTGCTTCGCCCGCCTGATGACCTTCTCGCCCTCGGCGATGAAGAGGCCCTCCTCGGGCTCGCGTCTGCGGCGGAGCTCGACGTCGGTCAGACCCGTGTAGTCACGCAGGCGCGGGTCGTCGGGGTCGTCAACAGTGATGAGTTCGGCCACAGGGTGATACTGCCTTGTCCGGGGTGAGGTTCCAACGGCTGGGCGGAGTTCGGTAACCGCCGGTTACTTGTTCGGGCCTTCGGCGACGACAGCGCCGATGACGATGACCGCCGGCGGTCGCACGTCTTCGGCCCTGACCGCCTCGGCCACCGTCGCGAGCGTCGCGTCGACGCGACGCTGGGTGGCCGTCGTGCCCTCCTGGACCAGGGCCAGGGGGGTTTCGGGGGCCTTGCCGTGGGCGATCAGCGCCTCGGCGATCTTTCCGATCTTGTCGACGCCCATCAGGATCACCAGCGTGCCGCGCAGCTTCGCGAGGGACGCCCAGTCGACCAGGGAGCGCGGGTCGTCGGGCGCGACATGGCCGCTCACGACGGTGAACTCGTGCGCCACTCCGCGGTGCGTGACCGGGATACCGGCCGCGCCGGGCACGGAGATGGAGCTGGAGATGCCGGGGACGACCGTGCAGGCGATCCCGGCCTCGGCGAGCGCCTGGGCCTCCTCCATGCCGCGGCCGAAGACGAACGGGTCGCCGCCCTTGAGGCGGACCACCGACTTGCCGGCCTTCGCGTGCTCGATCAGCGCGTTGTTGATGGCCTCCTGGGCCATGAAACGGCCGTACGGGATCTTCGCCGCGTCGATGACCTCGACGTGCGGCGGGAGTTCGCTGAGGAGGTCGCGCGGGCCGAGCCGGTCGGCGATCACCACATCGGCCTCGGCGAGCAGCCTGCGTCCACGGACCGTGATCAGGTCCGGGTCGCCGGGGCCGCCGCCGACCAGGGCCACGAAGGGGGTACGGGAACGGTGCTGCGGCGCCGCGATCGAACCGTCGCGCAGGCCCTCCACGATCGCGTCGCGCACGGCGGCGGAGCGGCGGGGGTCCCGGCCGGTGAGCACGGCGACGGTCACGCCCTCGCTGCGGCCGGTCGCCGGGGTCCAGGCAGTCGCGGCTTCGGCGTCGTCGGAGCGCACGCACCACGTCCTGGTCCGCTCGGCCTCGGCGGACGCGCGTGTGTTGGCGTCGGGGTCGCTCGTGGCGACGAGGGCGTACCAGGTGTCGGCGAGGTCGCCGTCCTCGTACCGGCGCTTCACCCAGGTGATCTCGCCCGCTTCGGCCATCGCCTCGACTGAGGGGGTCGCCGACGGGGAGACGAGCGTGACGTCGGCACCGGCCGCGACGAGCGCGGGGAGGCGGCGCTGGGCGACCTGGCCGCCCCCGACGACGACAACGCGGCGCCCGGTCAGGCGCAGTCCGACGGGGTAGGCGGGGTGCTCGGCATGCTCGGCCATGGCGGTGCGGCTCCTCGGAGGGGGCTTGGCGTGTGCGGTGCCGCTGCGGCGGTGAAGCGGCTGGTGGGAGGGGGTGCGGGGTGGGCCGGGGGCCCAGCGAACACGATAGCGGGATGGTGGGGGGTGTGGCGGTGGGGAGTGGGGTTCGTCTCGCACCGGGGCGGCGGTTCACGGGGCCGAGGGCCTCACGGGTGCGGCGGCCTCGGTGTTCTGGGCCCTTGGGCGCGGCGGCAGCCGGGGCCTCAAGGCCCTGGACCGCACGGCCCACCGTAAGTGAGGGCGGCTGCGGCGTCATGCCCGCCTTCCGTCCGGCGCGTTGGTTGCCCACCAGGCGGAGGGGGCTTGCCCCGGGCTCCGTCCGGCGGTTGCCCACCGGCCGGAGGGGGCTTGCCCCGGGCTCCGTCCGGCGGTTGCCCACCGGCCGGAGGGGGCCGAACCCCGGGACTCCGCCCGGGAGGACGCTTACCCACCGGGCGGGGGATGGCCCCCGGGGCTCCGTCCGGCGCGTCGGTTGCCCAACGGCCCGAAGGCGCCGTCCCCGGTGCTCTGTCGGGCGCGACGGTTGCCCAACGGCAGGAGGGCCGGCCCCCGGACTCCGTCCGGCGGTTGCCCACCGGCCGGAGGGGCCGAACCCCGGGACTCCGTCCGGCGGGAAGCTACCCACCGGCCCAACGGGACCGGCCCGCAGGTGGGGGGTGTTCGGACCTGAAGCACCGGAACTCGCGCGAAGCGCGGTGAGGCTGCGGTCCGGACACCCCGCGCCGGAGGGCCCGGCCCCCGCCACCACGCACGCGGGGAAGCCGGACCGACCGCGGGCCTACTTCTCCGTGACGCCCGCCGAGTCGAACGTCGCCACCTCGTGCATCGCACGAGCCGCGCTCTGGACGATCGGCAGGGCCAGGAGCGCGCCCGTCCCCTCGCCCAGGCGGAGGTCGAGGTCGACCAGCGGGCGCAGGCCCAGCTTGTTGAGGGCCGCCACGTGCCCGGGCTCCGCGCTGCGGTGGCCCGCGATGCAGGCCGCGAGGGCCTCCGGGGCGATCGCGCGGGCGACCAGCGCCGCCGCGCCGGTGGAGACACCGTCCAGGACCACCGGCGTACGCAGGGACGCGCCGCCGAGGATCAGACCGACGAGCGCCGCGTGCTCCAGTCCGCCGACCGCCGAGAGGACGCCGATCGGGTCCGCCGGGTCGGGCTTGTGGAGGTCCAGCGCACGGCGGACCACGTCGACCTTGCGGGCGTGCATCTCGTCGTTGATGCCGGTGCCCCGCCCCGTGACCTCGACCGGGTCGACGCCGGTGTACACGGAGATGAGCGCGGCCGACGCCGTGGTGTTCGCGATGCCCATCTCGCCGGTCAGCAGCGCCTTGTTGCCGGCGGCGACCAGGTCACGGGCCGTCTCGATGCCGACCTCGATCGCGGCGAGGACCTCCTCGCGGGACATGGCGAGACCCGTGGTGAAGTCGCCCGTACCGGCGCGGACCTTGCGCGGCAGCAGGCCCGGCGTGGCGGGCAGGTCCGAGGCGACACCCACGTCGATGACGCAGACCTCGGCGCCCACCTGATTGGCGAACGCGTTGCAGACCGCGCCACCGCCCAGGAAGTTGGCGACCATCTGTCCGGTCACCTCCTGGGGCCAGGCGGTGACGCCCTGGGCGTGCACTCCGTGGTCGCCGGCGAAGATCGCGACGGCCGCCGGCTCCGGGATCGGCGGCGGGCACTTGCGGGAGAGCCCGGAGAGCTGCGCCGAGATGATCTCGAGCATTCCGAGCGCCCCGGCGGGCTTGGTCATCCGCTTCTGCCGCTCCCACGCCTCGCCGAGTGCCTTGGCGTCGAGGGGGCGGATGTTGGAGATGGTCTCCTGCAGGAGGTCGTGCGGCTCCTCGCCGGGCAGGGCGCGGCGGCCGTACGTCTCCTCGTGGACGACCCAGGACAGCGGGCGGCGCTTGGACCAGCCCGCCTGCATCAGCTCGGGCTCCTCGGGGAACTCGTCGACGTAACCGACACACAGGTACGCGACGACCTCCAGGTGCTCGGGCAGGCCCAGGCACCGGACCATCTCGCGCTCGTCGAAGAAGCTGACCCAACCGACGCCGAGGCCTTCGGCGCGGGCGGCGAGCCAGAGGTTCTCGACGGCGAGAGCGGAGGAGTACGGGGCCATCTGCGGCTGCGTGTGCCGGCCGAGGGTATGGCGGCCGCCGCGGGTCGGATCGGCGGTCACGACGATGTTCACCGGCGTGTCGAGGATGGCCTCGATCTTCAGTTCCTTGAACTGCTTGGCCCGGCCCTTGGGCAGCGACTTGGCGTACGCCTCACGCTGACGGGTGGCCAGTTCGTGCATCGTCCGGCGGGTCTCGGCGGAGCGGATGACGACGAAGTCCCAGGGCTGCGAGTGGCCGACGCTCGGTGCGGTGTGCGCGGCCTCGAGGACGCGCAGGAGCACCTCGTGCGGGATGGGGTCGCTGCGGAAGCCGTTACGGATGTCGCGGCGCTCGCGCATGACGCGCAGGACGGCCTCGCGCTCGGCGTCGTTGTAGCCGGGCGCCGGGGCGCCCTGCTGCTCAGCCGGCTCGACCGGCTCGTCAACGGGCTGCTCGACGTCGGACTGCCGCGCGTCCGGCTCGACATCCGCTTCACCGACGGGCTCAGCGCCTGACTCAGCGACTGACTCAGGGGCGGACTCAGCAAGGACCGGCTCAGCGGCCACTTCCGGCTGGGGCTCCGCCTGAACCTGCTGCTCGCCCGGCACGGGCGCCTCTGCCTGCGCGACGACCACCGGAACATCCTCCGCTACGGCCGCGACCGGCTCGGCGGCCTCGGCGGCCTCTACAACCTCTACGACTTCGGCGACCGCCGGCGCCTGAGGCTCCTCGACGGGCGGGACCGGCTCGACGGCCGCGGCGGCCTCGGGGGTGGGAGCCTCCGAAGCCGGCTCGCCTTCACGCGGCGCCGGTACGACGGCCACCGCGTCCTCGGCCACAACCTCAGCCACCGGCTCGACCTCAGGCTCGTCGACGGCCACGACCTCAGCCACGGCAGCCTCAGGTGCGGATTCGGACACGGATTCGGGTTCCGGCGCGGAAACCGGAGCAGGCTCCTCCACCGCCATGGGCTCCACGGCCTCTGCCGGCTCCACGACCTCCGCGGTGTCGGCCTGCTCGACGGGCGCAGCCGGAACAGCGGCCTCGGCCACCGCCTGGGGAACCGCCTCGGCCACCGGCTCGGCGGCGACCGGCTCAACGGGAGCCGCCTCCGCCACCGGCGTCGGAGCCGGAGCCGGAGCCGGATGCGGCGTCGGAGCCAGATGCGGGGTCGTCGGAACGGAGCCCTCGACCGGGACGAACTGGGCGGCGGCCGCCGGAGCGTCCGGGGTTGCCTCCGGGACGACCGTTTCTGCTGGGACAGGTGCAGGTGCCTGAGGCTGCTGCGCCTCCTGTGACTGGACTGCCTCCTGAGGAAGGTCCACTCCCTGAGGCTGAGCCGCCTCCTGGGGCTGGACTGCCCCCTGCGGCTGAACCGCCTCCTGGAGCTGCACCGACTCCTCGGGCTGCGACGCCCACGGCGCGCCCGCCTGCGGCGGGATCTCCCCGAGCTGCGGACCGGGCAGCTGAGCCTCGACGGGAACCGCGACCGGCTGGGGAGCGGACACCGCGGCGGGGGCCGCCGCCTGGGCCGGTGCGGCCTCCTCGCCCGAGACGTCCAAGTACTCGAGACCCGTCGCCTGGGGGGCGGACACACGGGCGGGCATCGGGCTCGGCGGAGCGCTCGCCGGGCCGCGGTCGGCGAGCGAGCGGACGACGCCACCGCTGCTCTCGGGCACGGGCGGGCCCATGTGCAGGGGGCGGCGCGAGGGCGGCGCCTGGGCGGCGGCGGGCGGCGGCACGCGTACGCCTCCGAGGTCCACGGACCCGGAGTCGCGGCCGGAGGTCTCGTGGACGCCCGGTTCGTAGGTCTCGTACACGGGCACGGCCTGCATCTGTTCCTGCGCCTGCCCCTGGGCGTAGGCCTGGGGCTGCCCCTGACTCTGGCCGTCTGCGACCGGCTCGGCGGTCACGGGTGCGGAGGCCGGGGACTGGGGACCCGCCATCGGTACCTGACCCTGAACGATCCCCACCGCAGGGACCTGTCCGGGGACCTGCGCCGACGCGGACGCGGCGCCCTGGTGCGGTTCGCTCCACGCACCCTGCGCACCGGGCATCAGCAGCAGGTCATCGTCCTCGGCAGCGCTCTCGGAGGGGTCCAGGAAGGTGTACGCGCCCGGAGCGGGGATGCCCGGCTGCTCGACCATGCCTGCGTTCTCCGGCAGCCCCTCGCCCGGGATCTGGCCGGTGTCAGTCATGCGTACCCCTCGCCCATCGGTTGTGCTCCTTCAGACCTTCGCCCGCAACAAGAACGAGCCTGCCCGCCGTGCGGCACGAAACGGCTCGCGGACATGAAGCATTGTCGCGGCCTTTCCCCCGCCGCGGCAGCGAGATCCGCCACGGTGCGCTGTGGACTGCGCCACGTCGCGCGTCCCCCAGTTCCGCCGTACCACACATGGGGGGTCAAAACGGGCCCCTTTTCCGGATATTGACGGGGGCACCTTCCAGCGGTCGCTGGGAGAGAACCGCCGAACATCGGGCTGCGGTACAACAATCGGCCAGCCTACCTGCCGTTCCGTACCGTCTCGGTCACGGGGCGCGTTCCGGCCTGCGGCCGGAGAGGAGGAAGACGACGGAGCGCTCACGCTCGGTCCAGGCGACGGGGTCGAGTTCGACGGACTGGAGGAGCGAGCACTCCACCTCGTAGCCGCCCTCGGCGAGAGCGGCGCCGATGGCCTCCGCCTCGTCGCGGTTGGCGGCGTGGGTGACGATGCGTTCGGGGCGCCGGTCGGCGCAGGCGGTGACGACGGGGACGCCGCCGCCACCGATCCGTACGACGTCGGGCTCGGGCAGGGATTCCAGTACGTGCGGGGCGCGGCCGGGTACGGCCTGGAGCTGGACGCCGAAGCGGCGGGCGGCGGCCTCGGTGCGGGCACAGGCGGCCGGGTCCAGATCGACGGCGATGACGGCGGCGCCGAAGCGCGCGGCCTCGACGGAGAGCGCGCCGCCGCCGCAGCCGATGTCCCACACGAGGTCGCCGATGCGCGGGCCGAGACGGGCCAGTTGAGCGGCGCGCAACCCGGCCGACTCCCCCGCCGGCACGGCGTCGGACCGCGGCCCGTCCGCCCGTACCGCCTTGGACCGCGCCGTCTCCGTCCGTACGGCGCCGGGCGACACGCCGGCCTGGTGGTCGGCGTACGCCTCCGCCGGCAGTGCCCAGCCCCGGACCCCGGACGGGAAGCCGGCGTCGTGGCCCATCAGCCAGCCACCACCCGGCGCGGCGGTGGCGGTGGCGGTGGCGCCGATGACGATGACGACATTGGGGTCGCGCCAGGCATGGTCGGCGGCCTTGTCGGAGGTGAGGACGGTGACCTGTTCGCGCGGGGTGCCGAGTTCCTCGCAAATGACGAAGGTCCGGTGGACGCCGTCGAGGAGGAGGGCCAGCTCGGCGGGGCCCGCGCCGGGAGAGGTGAGGACGGCGACCTTGGGGTGGGCCCGGCAGACGTTCACGGCGCGGCGCAGCGTGCGCTGATGGGCGACGACGGTCCGGGCGTCGTCCCACGGCATTCCGGCGCGGGCGAAGGCTGCGGCGACGGAGGAGACCGCGGGCACGACCTCGACCTCCAGGCCGTGCTCCGGAGCGCGCAGGGAGCGGACGACTCCGAAGAAGCCGGGGTCGCCGTCCGCGAGGACGACGGGGCTGCCGCGGTGTCCGGCGATGCGCCGGGCGGCCAGGTCGACACTGCCGAGGCGGATCCGCTCGGCCCCGGGCGGGACCTCGGGGAGCGCCAGATGGTGCGCGGCGCCGGCCACCAGGGTGGCGGCGGAGAGCGCGGAGCGGGCCGCCGCGGTGAGGGGCGAACCGTCCCAGCCGATCACCGTGACCCGGTCGGCCATCGTCGTGTGTCTCCTGAGGGTCTCGCGGGTGAGGAGGTCTCGTGGGTCGAGGCGTCTGGCGCGGCCCACGGTGTGGGCGCCGCGGGTCGAGGCGTCTCGGGCGCGGTCCACGGGGTTGTGCGGGCGCGGCAGTGGTGAGGCTACCTGGTGTGTGTCAGTTCCAGTCGGCGAAGGTGGCGTAGCCGCCGGCCTCGGCCATCTGGTCGGCGACGCCTTCGAGGTCCTCGGCGAGCAGGCTCCAGACGATCAGGTCGGTCCTGATGTCGGTCCAGCCGCCGTCCTCGGTCTGGGTCCGCGCTATCCACGCGTTGCGCAGGACTCCCTCGCTGATGCAGCCGATCTTCTGGGCGACCTGCTGGGAGGCGGTGTTGCCGGCCGCGGTGCGCAGTTCGAGGCGCTCGAACCGCTGGTCGCGGAAGAGCCACTGGGCGGTGGCGAGCGCGGCCTCGGAGGCGTAGCCCTCGCCGCGGGCCCAGGGGGCGATGATGTACGAGATCTCGGTGGAGCGGATGCGCCAGTTGGTGCTCCCCAGTTGGACGATGCCGACCAGGCGCTGGGTGAGGAACTCGGTGACGGCGAGGTCGAGTCCGCGGCCCGCGGCGCGTTCGGCGGGCGCGTACTCGGTGATCCAGTGGCGGGCCGCGGCCTCGGTGAAGGGCTGGGGAACGGCGGTCCAGGAGGCGACGAGTTCGTCGTTCATCATTTCGGCCAGGGCGGGGGCGTCGTCGTCCTCGAGCGCGCGCAGCACCAGCCGTTCCGTGCTGATGGAGATGTCCGGAAAGGTGGTAGTCATGCGCAGCTCCATACCGAGGACCGTCTGTAAAGGACCGTGAACGCACAGCATGCAGCATGGTGCCGGGGATGTGCATGGCCGGGTCACCGGCGGCGGAGTACGGCGAAGGCCCCCACGCATCGGACGGGATGCGGGGGGCCTTCGCCTCAAGGAATGTACCGCGGGCCCTACTTGGCCGCGCCGAAGGCCGGAATGACCGAGCCGTTCTTGTACGTGTCCTCGATGTACTTCTTCACCTCGGGCGAGTTGAGGAGCTTGGCGAGCTTCTGCACGCGCGCGTCCTTCTCGTTGCCCTCCTTGACGGCGAGGAAGTTGGCGTAGGGGTTGCCCTCCGCCTTCTCCAGGGCCAGGGAGTCGGTGGCCGGGTTGAGCTTGGCCTCGATGGCGTAGTTCCCGTTCACGACGGCGGCGTCCACGTCGTTCAGGGCGCGGGGCACGGTGGCGGCCTCCAGCTCCTTGAACTCCAGGCCCTTCTTGTCGGTGATGTCGGAGAGCTTGCCGTTGGAGCCGACGCCGTCCTTGAGGGTGATCAGACCGTTGTCCGCGAGCAGCTTGAGCGCGCGGCCGCCGTTGGTGGTGTCGTTGGGAACGGCGATGGTGTGGCCGGCCTTGAGGTCCTTGAGGTCCTTGACCTTCTTGGAGTAGAGGCCGAGCGGCTCGAGGTGGACGTTGACGACCGGGACGATGTGGGTCTTGTTCTTCTGGTTGAAGTCGTCCAGGTACGGCTTGTGCTGGAAGAAGTTGGCGTCGACCTGGCCGGACTCGGTGGCGGTGTTCGGCAGGACGTAGTCCGTGAACTCCTTCACCTCCAGCTTCAGGCCCTCCTTCGCGGCGAGCTTGTCCTTGACGAAGTTGAGGATGTCGGCGTGCGGCGTCGGGGACGCGGCGACGACGAGCGCCTTGGAGGTGTCGGCGTTGCCGTCCTTGTCCTTGGAGGAGGACGGGTCCGAGGCCGTGCCGCAGGCGGTGAGGCCGAGGGCGAGCGCGGCGGTGGCGGCGGCAGCGGCGGTGAGCTTGATGTTCTTACGCACGAAAAGTGCCTCTTTCTGGTGGTGCGACGGACGCCCGGACAAGGAGTGCGGGCTTGTTGGGGAAGAAGTCAGGAGCTGGTGCGGCCGCGGCGGGCGAGGAGCCGGACGGCACCGTCGCCGATGAGCTGGACGACGGTGACGATCGCGATCAGCACGACGACGGTGACCAGCATGAACTGGGTGTCGAAGCGCTGGTATCCGTAGGTGATCGCCTTGGATCCGAGGCCTTCGCCGCCGACCGCGCCGGCCATGGCCGAGTAGCCGATGAGGACGATGACGGTCGTGGTGACGGCGGAGACGAGCGAGGGCAGGGCCTGCGGCAGCAGGACCTTGCGGACGATCGTGGGGACGGATCCGCCCATGGACTCGACCGCTTCGACCAGGCCGTGGTCGACCTCGCGGATCGCCGTCTCGACGAGTCGCGCGAAGAAGGGGATGGCGCCGATGGCGAGCGGGACGATCATCGCCGTGGGGCCGATGAAGGTGCCGACGACCAGGGTGGTGAACGGGATCAGGGCGATCAGCAGGATGATGAACGGCAGCGAGCGGCCGATGTTCACGATCACGCCGACGACCTTGTTCACCACGGCGTTCTGCAGCAGTCCGCCCTTGTCGGTGAGGACGAGGAGGATGCCGAGCGGCAGTCCGCCGCCGATCGTGACGAGCGTGGCCCACAGCACCATGTAAAGGGTGTCGATGGTGCCCTGTTCGAGCAGGGGCTGCATCTCCGACCAGGTCACTTGGCACCTTCCTTGGCCAGCGGGGCGCTCTGCGCCGGTACGGACGGGGCGTCGGCGCCCGGGACGGTGTCGGCCGGGCCGTCCGCGGCCGGGGCGGCGTCCGCCTCGACCGTGTCCGCGTCGACGACCTCGACCTGGAGGCCCTGCTCGCGCAGGAAGCCGACCGGGACGACGTTCTCCTCGTAGCGGCCGGGGAGTTCGATCCGCATCCGGCCGACCTGCTTGCCGGCGACGGTGTCCATGGCGGCGCCGAGGATCGAGATGTCGATGTTGTACGTACGGGACAGCTGGGAGATCACCGGCTGGGTGGCGGCCTCGCCGTGGAACGTCACGTCGACGACGGTGCGGTCGGGGCCGGAGGCGTCGCCGGTCACCGGGAAGAGCTCGGCGGCGAGCTCGGAGCCCGGGGTGGCGAGCAGTTCCCCGACCGTGCCGGACTCGACGATCCTGCCGCCGCGCATCAGCGCGGCCGAGTCGCAGACCGTCTTGACGACGTCCATCTCGTGCGTGATGAGCAGCACGGTCAGGCCGAGCTGCTGGTTGAGGTCGCGCAGAAGCTGCAGGATCGAGCGGGTGGTCTCGGGGTCGAGGGCGCTGGTGGCCTCGTCGGAGAGCAGCACCTTGGGGTTGCCGGCCAGGGCGCGGGCGATGCCGACGCGCTGCTTCTGGCCGCCGGAGAGCTGGGCGGGGTAGGCCTTGGCCTTGTCGGCGAGACCGACGAGGTCGAGGAGTTCCAGGGCGCGGCGGGAGCGTTCGGCTCCGGAGAGGCCGAGGATTTCCAGCGGCAGTTCGATGTTGTCCTTGACGGTGCGCGAGGACAGCAGGTTGAAGTGCTGGAAGACCATGCCGATGCTGCTGCGGGCGCGGCGCAGGTCCGCGCCGGCGCGCCGGCCGCGGCCTGCCAGGGCGGTGAGGTCGACGCCGTCGACGGTCACCGTGCCGGCAGTGGGGCGCTCCAGCAGATTGACGCAGCGGATGAGCGAGGACTTTCCGGCGCCGCTCTGGCCGATCACGCCGAATACCTCGCCCTCACGGACGTGGAGGTCGACGCCGTCCAGAGCGGTGACCTGGCGGCCTCGCGACTCATAGACCTTGGTCAGGCCCGAAGTGGTGATCACAGGGGGTTTCCGTCACTGTCGAGTGCGCGGCGCGGGGTCCGCCGGGCACGGGGCATTCGTCATTCGGACAGTCAGGCGCGGGGAGCCGGCTCGGCTGGTGGCCGGGAGACGGCGTGTGCGCGGGGCAGGCCCGGTCCGGTGGTTCGTACGGACGCGAGGCATGGCTGTCGGGTCTCGCTTCGGGGCGCGAGGCTCAGGCAGGGGCCCTCAGAAGGCGCACATTCGACACATACAACGAGCACCGGGCGTCGTGATCGCCTCGGTCGCAAGGGTGCGGCTGCTCGTCGTGGTCATGTGCGCCAGTAAACCAGACACCCTTGCGAGCCGATGGACGGTGTCCGTATAGCGGACAGAACTTCATCGCCATACGGACAGCCGGACGGAGACCGTGATCCCCGGGTGTCCCGCCGTGGCCTGGGCCGACACCGCCGGAGAGGTCGCTGACGACGGCATCGGCGAGGAGCTCGGAGCCCGCGTGCGTTGTGGCCAAGGCCACGGCCTCCTCCGCGAGGCGCTCCCTGCCCGGCGTCCGCCGCCGGGGTCGCCCGCACCGGGCCTTTTGGCCCGTAATACCCTCGGGGCCATGCTTGACGCCCTGACGGTCGCGGTCGCCGTGGCCGCGCTCGCCCTCGCCGCCTGGTGCGGCTTCGCCTTCTCACGGGACCAGCCGACGAAGGACTGGCACTTCATTGGCATGGCCGTGGTCACGGTCCTGGCGCTGGCACAGCTGGTCGTCGGGATCGTGCAGCTGGCCCGCGGCGAGAAGGCCGACGAGGGCACGACGATCTTCATCGCGTATCTGCTCGGGGCGCTCCTGGCAGTACCGGCGGCCGGTTTCATGTCCCTGACCGAGCGCAGCCGCTGGGGCTCGGCGACGGTCACGGCCGGCGCGGTCGTCCTGGCGGTGCTGGAAGTACGGCTGTACGACATCTGGGGAGGCATCGGTGCCTGAGCCGACGACGTCCGCTGCCCCCACCGGGGGGAGGACCCGGCTGGTCGAGGGTCCCGGCATGCTGCTGGTGTGGCTGTATTCGGTGATGTCGGTCGGCGCGGTCTCCCGCTCCGTCTACCAGATCGCCACCGAATACGACCGGGCCCCGCTCGCGTACGCGCTCTCAGCTGTCGCCGCCGTGGTGTACGCGTTCATCACCTACACCCTTTTCCGGGGCGGTGAGACGGCCCGCCGCGCGGCGCTGGTGTGCTGCGCGGCCGAGCTGGTGGGGGTCGTGACCGTCGGGACCTGGACGCTGGCGGACCCGTCCGCGTTCCCGGACGCCACGGTCTGGTCCGAGTACGGCATGGGCTACCTCTTCATTCCCGTCCTGCTTCCGGTCACCGGAATCCTCTGGCTCCGCAGGGCCCGCCGGGCCGCCTAGGCGGCCTTCTCCAGGATGACCAGGGTGAGTCGGGGGCCGACCTCGCGCGTGGCCACGGCTTCGTAGCCCCTGCTGCGGTACAGCCGCAGGTTGCCCTCGCTGCGATGCCCGGTGAAGAGCCGGA
Organism: Streptomyces sp. NPDC033174; assembly: GCF_055577795.1. Lineage (NCBI taxonomy): Bacteria > Bacillati > Actinomycetota > Actinomycetes > Kitasatosporales > Streptomycetaceae > Streptomyces > Streptomyces sp. NPDC033174. Next base: position 91,759 of record NZ_JBVIPQ010000010.1, on the reverse strand, counting down.
AGCGCTTGGCGGCGGGAGCGGGATCGGCGGCGAAGTGCTGCTCGATGGCGTCGAGAAGACGGCCGCCGAGACCGTGGCGCTGCAACCGGGGATGGACGATGAGCTTGGCGATCCTGACCGTGCCGTCGTCGTCCGCGGTGGCACGTACGGACGCCACGACCTCGTCGCCGAGCCGCGCCACCAAAGCGTGGCCCCGGTCGAGTTCGGTCCTCAGCGCGTCGAGTGACTGGGTGAGGGGCTCGATGGTGTAGTCGCCGTACAGCTCGGCCTCGCTCTGGTAACACAGGTACTGCAGCTTGAGGATCTGCTCGGCGTCCTGTGCGCCTGCCGCTGAGATGGTCACGCTCATGCCCATGTGCGCATGCCTCCCGCTCACCTGGTCCGCCCGGTCGGTCTACCGCTCCTTTCCCCGGAGTTCAGGAGCGGAACCTCTGTAGCGAGCATTCTGCGCAGGCATCCCAGGCATCGGGAACGCATCGGCCCCAGACTGCCCTGTGAGATACCCAACTCGCCTGCGATCTCCCGGTAGGTGGGGTCGGCCGGAGACAGCATCGCGGTGAGCAGGCTCGGGCACCGGCCGGGCGTGCGGCGGACCGCCGCGCGCAGGACCCGGCGGCGTTCGGCGACGAGGAGGGCGCGCTCGGGCGAGGCGTGCGGGTCCTGGGCGGGTGCGTGTGCCTCGTCCGTGTAGCGCTGCTCACGGGCGACCGTGCGGCGCGCCTGGCGGGCCTCGGCGCGGACGGCGCGGCGCAGCCAGTCGGCGGGGCGCTCGGGGGCGCCGTCGTCCTGGAGACGTTCCAGGAGCCGCAGCCAGACGGCCTGCTCCAGGTCGCCGGGTTCGACGCCCGCGGCGGCGGCCTCGGCCAGGGACTCGGCGGCGAGCAGGGGGCTCAGGGCGCCGACCAGTTCGGGCGCGGCGGAGGGCGCGCGCCGCGCGTCCGTGGTCGGGGCGTTGGTGTCCGGGACGGCGTCGTCCCCCGCCTCGCTGTCCGTGACCCCGCCGTCCCTCACCCCGCCATCCGCGTGCCGGCGGTCCCTCACTCCGCCGTCAGTCTCCCGCCGGTCCCTCACTCCCCCGTCCGGCCCCTCGCCGTCCGGTCCGTTCGCCGGGGGCTCCCCGCCCGCCGCCCGAGTGCCCGCAGCCGCGGCGCCCGCTGCCGCGCTGGTCGCCGCCGCGTCGCCCGTCGTCATGTCGCTGTGCGCCGTGTCGCTGTTCGTCATGACGGGCACGACACACGGAGTTCGCGGCTTGGTTGCCCTCCCTGCCACAAACCCCTCGTCCGGGTGCGCCTGCGGGCCGTCCGGGTTACGGCTCAGCGGCCGGTGAAGTCCGCCGCCGCCAGCAGGCCCGTGTCCGGGTTGTCCGTGAAGATGCCGTCGATGCCCGTCCCGAAGTAGACCTTCAGCGCGCCGAAGGCGTCGCCGTACGCCGCCGGGTCGGTGCCCCGCCGGAATTCGGCCGGCAGGAAGGTGTTCTCGTTGCGGGCCGTGTACGGATGGAGGATCAGCCCCTCGGCGTGGGCGTCCCGGACCAGCGTGGTGGCCGTCGTCAGCCTGCCGTTCGCGTCCTTGGGGATGATCAGGTCCAGCGTCGGGCCCAGGCCCTGCGCGAACGACGCGATCCACTTCAGCCCCTGGGGAGTGATCAGATCGGCGACCGTGCGCGGATCCCCCGCCTCGACGAAGTCCCAGGGGCGCGTGGTGGCCCCGGAGAGCAGCACCACCCTCGGCGAGGAGACGAGCCGGGAGAGCCGCTGGATGCTGCTCGGCTCGAACGACTGCAAGAAGACCGGGGAGTCCGCGCGGTGGCGTCCGTACCGGCGCAGCAGCTTCGCCAGCCGCTCCTCCAGGGCCAGGCCGATGCCCCGGAAGTACGAGGGGTGCTTGGTCTCGACGTGCAGCCAGACCGGGCGGCCGCGGCGCCGGCCCTCCTTCTCGGCCCAGCGCAGCACCTCCTCGAACGTGGGGATCTCCCAGCGCCCGTCGTAGAGGGTGTTCTCCTGGCGCGTGCCGGGGATGCGCTCCTTGGCTCGCAGGGTCTTGAGCTCGGCGAGCGTGAAGTCCTCGGTGAACCAGCCGGTGAGGGAGATGCCGTCGACGGACTTGGTCACCTTGCGGGACGCGAACTCGGGGCGGTCGGCGACATCGGTGGTGCCGGTGATGTCGTTCTCGTGACGGCAGACGAGATGGCCGTCCTTGGTGGGGACGAGATCCTGCTCGATGACATGGGCACCCATGTCGAGGGCGAGCTGGTAGGAGCCGAGGGTGTGCTCGGGGCGGTAGCCGCTGGCGCCCCGGTGGGCGATGACGGTCGGCACGGGCAGTTCGTGGCCGGGCGGGCGGTGCCCGCCTCCCTCCGCGTTCCGCGCGGCGGCCGGGGTCGGGACGCCGATCGCGCCGAGGGCCGCGGAGCCCAGTACCGCCGCTCCGAGAACGGTCCGCCGGGCCGGGGTCCTGCGCGCGCCCTGTGTCATCGCACTCTCCTTCTTCCGCTGTTTCCGCGCCGTGCCGGTGTGATGTCCCGCACCTGTCAAACGGAGGCTGATCGTAGGCACCTACGCCGTACGGAGGGCAGACCCTCGACGAACAGGCCGAAAACTCACGTCAACACTGCGTATCCACTCGGTGAACCCGATGTGCGCGCGGAAGCGACCCGCGAGTATCGTCCTCACCTGCACAGACCACGTGCACGGACCAGCTGTACAGATCACCTGCCCAGACCGTCGGCCGTCCACGACCGCCACGACACCGGAGGAACCGTTGTCCCGTCTCGCGCTCATCAAGGCAGTGCTCGGACCGATCATGCGCCTGATGTTCCGCCCACGCGTGGAAGGCGCGGAGAACATTCCCGGGACCGGTCCCGTCATCCTGGCGGGCAATCACCTCACCTTCATCGACTCCATGATCATGCCGATCTGCCTGGACCGCCCGGTCTACTTCATCGGCAAGGACGAGTACGTCACGGGCAAGGGCCTCAAGGGCCGGCTGATGGCCTGGTTCTTCACGAGCGTCGGCATGATCCCCGTCGACCGTGACGGCGGCCGCGGCGGTGTCGCCGCGCTGATGACGGGCCGGCGCGTGCTGGAGGAGGGCAAGATCTTCTCGATCTACCCGGAGGGCACCCGCTCCCCCGACGGCCGGCTGTACCGGGGCCGTACCGGCATCGCGCGGCTGACGCTGATGACCGGCGCTCCGGTGGTGCCCTTCGCCATGATCGGCACCGACAAGATCCAGCCGGGCGGCGCGGGGCTGCCACGCCCCGGACGGGTGACCGTCCGCTTCGGCGAGGCGATGGAGTTCTCCCGTTACGACGGGATGGACCGCGACCGTTATGTGCTGCGGGCGGTGACGGACTCCGTGATGGCCGAGGTGATGCGGCTGTCGGGTCAGGAGTACGTGGACATGTACGCGACCAAGGCCAAGGCCGCGTAGCACTTCCGGCCACGGGAGCACGAGAACGCGAGACGCGGCAGCTCGGGCAACTCTGCAACGATGTGGGCCCCGACCGGTGACCGGTCGGGGCCCACATACGTCTACGGGTGCTCGACACCCTCTTCCAGGTTCTGGCCCTTCAGCAGGAACCACGCCGCCACCGCCGTCGTCAGCAGCACCGCCGCACCGACGCCCGCCGCGAAGTGAAGACCCTCGACGAAGGCGTCCTGGGCCGCCGAGACCAGCGCCGGACCGCTCGGGGCCGGCAGGGCGGAGGCCGCTTCCACCGCGCCACCGAGGGACTCGTGCGCCTCGGCGGCGGCGCCGCCCGGGACGCCCGGCGGAGTCGCGAAGCCCTGGTAGGCGCCGGTGACGATGGAGCCGAGCAGGGCGATGCCGAGCGCGGCGCCCAGTTCGTACGCGGTCTCCGACACCGCCGAGGCCGATCCGGCCTGCTCGCGCGGGACGCTGGAGAGGATCACGTCGGCGGTGACGGTGAAGGCGAAGCCCGCGCCCACGCCGACGACCAGCAGGGCCGCGCCGAGCAGCGGATACCCGGTGGTCCGGTCGAGGGTCGTCAGCGCGGCGAGCGCGAGGCCGACCGCCGCGAGACCGCCGGCCACCACGGACCGTACGGAGAAGCGCCGGGCGACCGTACCGGCGATCAGACCGGCCGTCACCGCGCCGATGGCGGCGGGCAGTTCGGCGAGGCCCGCCTCCAAGGGCTGTCGGCCCTGAACCAGTTGCAGGAACTGGGAGAGGAAGAAGATCAGGCCGGACAGTCCGAGAATGGTCAGCAGGTCGGCGAGCACCGCGCCGGAGAAGCCGCGGTGGTGGAAGAGCCGCATGTCCAGCAGCGGTGACGGCAGGGTGAGCTGCCTGCGGACGAACCATGCCAGCGCGCCGAGGCCGATGGCGGCCGAGAGTGCCACATCCAACCGGAAACCGTGCGCCGCCGCCTCCTTGACGGCGTAGACGACACCGATCATGCCGATGAGCGACAGGCCGACGCTGATCAGGTCCCAGGGGCCGGGCGACGGGTTCTTCGACTCGGGGATCATCTTCACGCCGACGATCACCAGGACGGCCATGACCGGCAGGTTGATCAGGAAGACCGAGCCCCACCAGAAGTGTTCGAGCAGGAAGCCGCCGACGACGGGTCCGACGGCCGCGCCGGCGGAGGCCATCGCGCCCCAGACACCGACGGCGAGGCTGCGCTCGCGCGGGTCGTGGAAGAGGTTGCGGATGAGCGCCAGCGTGGACGGCATCAGGGTCGCACCGGCCACACCGAGCAGTGCCCGGGCGGCGATCATCATCTCGGGGCTGGTGGCATAGGCGTTGAGCACCGAGACGGCACCGAACGCGACGGCGCCGGTGAGCAGCAGCTTCTTGCGGCCGATGCGGTCACCCAGGCTGCCCATGGAGACCAGCAGTCCGGCGATGACGAAGGAGTAGACGTCACCGATCCAGAGCAGCTGGGTGCCGGACGGCTTGAGGTCCTCGCTGAGGAAGGGGGTCGCGAGTCCGAGTACGGTGGCGTCCACCGCCACCAGCAGTACGGCCAGGACGAGAACGGCGAGAGCCAGCCACCGTCCCGGGCGGCGCACCACCTCCGCGTCCCTCGCGAGCTGGTCGGTACTGGTCATTTCTCCACGCTCCTGCGTGCTCCGCCGAGCAACAGCTCGACGATCATGTACTGGAAGTCCTTGCCCGCGACGCGGCCGTCCTGGACGGCCCAGGCGCAGGTGCCGATCAGCCCGTAGAGGGCCTCGGTCAGCCAGGCGGGGGTCAGGTCGATGCGGAACGCGCCCTGCTCCTGGCCGCGCCGGAAGAGCGCGGACACGCGGGCGTCGAGCCGGGACCAGCCCTCGTTCTGCTGGTCGCCCTCGAAGAGCTGGTTCTCGGTGACCAGGAAGGCCAGCAGTCCGGCGACGGGCTCCACCTCGGTGACGAGCCGGCGCAGGGCGTCCTCGGCGCTGCCGGCGTCGAGCCTGGCGGCTTCGAGCGCCGTGTCGAATTCCGCGATGCCCAGCTCCTCCAGCGCCCTGACCAGCGCCTCTCGCCCGGCGAAGTGCCGGTGGAGGGTGGCCCGGCCGATCCCGGCGGCCCGCGCGACCTCGTCCATGGTGGCCGTGGACTTGCGGGAGAGAAGGGCGGCGGCGGTGCGGAGGACCTGCTCACGATCGACTGACATGAGACAACCATACACCGCCTGAGACATCTCTGTCTCATTCGATATTTCCATGCCTCATCGAGGGGCGAGAGGAATGCTGGGACCATGAAGCCGCTGCTGTTGATCGACGTGGACGGTCCGCTCAATCCGTACGCCGCGCAGAAGGAGCGAAGACCGGCGGGGTACGCCACACACCGGATGCGGCCCTCGGGGTGGAATGAGACCAAGCCGCTTCGGGTCTGGCTCAACCCCGGGCACGGCGAGGAGCTCCTCGCGCTCACCGACTCCTACGAGCTCGTCTGGGCAACGACCTGGAAGGGCGAGGCCAACGACTGGATCGGTCCCCATCTCGGTCTGCCCGCGCTGCCGTTCATCGACTGGCCCCAGATGCACGGAAAGGCCCCTCACGGGACCTTCTGGAAGACGCAGTACATCGTTGAGTACGCCGCCGGGCGGCCGTTCGCCTGGGTCGACGACGACATCACGCCGCACGACCACGAATTCGTGGAGCGGAAACACCTCGCCGCCGCCCTGCTGCTGCACGTCGATCCCCGGATCGGACTGATCCGGCCGGACTTCGACACGCTCGCGCAGTGGGCGGCGGCGCTGTGACCCCTGAGGGGCCCTTGCTGACCTACTTCTTGGCGGTGGCCCAGGCGTGCTGGATCACCAGGTCCGCCTTCACCTCGACCAGCTGGGTGGCGACGGCCGAGGGGGCGGTGCCACCACGGCCGCTGCGGGAGGCGAGGGCGCCGGGGACGTTGAGGACCGTCCGGACCTCGGGGGTCAGGTGCTCGGAGATCTTGGCGAACTGCTCGTCGGTGAGTTCGTCCAGCTCGATCCCGAGGCTCTCGCACTCCTTGACGCACTCGCCGGCGACCTCGTGCGCCACCCGGAAGGGCACGCCCTGCTTGACCAGCCACTCGGCGATGTCGGTGGCGAGGGAGAAACCGGCCGGGGCCAGCTCCTCCATGCGCTCCCGGTTGACGGTCAGCGTGGCCATCATGCCGGTGAAGGCGGGGAGCAGGACTTCCAGCTGGTCGCAGGAGTCGAAGACCGGCTCCTTGTCCTCCTGCAGGTCCCGGTTGTAGGCGAGCGGGAGGGCCTTGAGGGTCGCGAGGAGCCCGGTCAGATTGCCGATGAGGCGGCCGGACTTGCCACGGGCCAGCTCGGCGATGTCGGGGTTCTTCTTCTGCGGCATGATCGACGAGCCGGTCGAGAAGGCGTCGTGCAGGGTCACGAAGGAGAACTCCTTCGTGTTCCAGAGGATGACCTCCTCCGCGATCCGGGAGAGGTTCACGCCGATCATCGCGGTGATGAAGGCGAACTCGGCGACGAAGTCGCGCGAGGCCGTGCCATCGATGGAGTTGCCGACCGAGCCGCGCTCGAAGCCCAGGTCCCGGGCGACCGCCTCGGGGTCCAGACCGAGTGAGGAGCCGGCCAGGGCGCCGGAGCCGTACGGCGAGACCGCGGTCCGCGTGTCCCACTGGCGCAGCCGCTCGGCGTCCCGGGAGAGGGACTGGACGTGGGCCAGGACATGGTGGGCGAAGAGCACCGGCTGGGCGTGCTGGAGATGCGTACGGCCGGGCATGGCGACGTCCGCGTGGGCCTCGGCGAGGCCGACCAGCGCGTCCTGGAGGTCGGCGATGAGGCCGCCGATGATCCGGGCGTGGTCGCGCAGGTACATCCGGAAGAGGGTGGCGACCTGGTCGTTGCGGGACCGGCCGGCGCGCAGCTTGCCGCCCAGGTCGGCGCCGAGGCGCTCCAGGAGACCCCGCTCCAGGGCGGTGTGGACGTCCTCGTCGGCGATGGTGCCGACGAAGGAGCCGTCCGCCACATCGGCCTCGAGCCGGTCGAGACCGGCCAGCATGCGCGTGAGCTCGTCGTCGGTCAGCAGGCCTGCCTGGTGGAGCACGCGCGCGTGGGCACGGGAGCCGGCGATGTCGTACGGCGCGAGCCGCCAGTCGAAGTGGACCGACGCGGACAGCTTCGCCAGCGCCTCGGCCGGACCGTCGGCGAAGCGGCCGCCCCAGAGCCGGACGTCACCGTTGTTGCTGCTCACTGCATGCTCCTCAAGACAAGGGTGGGATACGCCGCCGCCTCCCCTTCCCCCGGCGGAGGAACAGGGAGGCGGCTGTCGAACGAGTCGTACTTACGCGAGGTCACGCTTCGCGGCGATCTTCGCGGACAGCGCGAAGATGTCGATGAAGCCCTGTGCCTTCGACTGGTCGAAGGTGTCGCCGGAGTCGTAGGTCGCCAGGTTGAAGTCGTAGAGCGACTCCTCCGACTTCCGGCCGGTGACGACGGCGCGGCCGCCGTGCAGGGTCATCCGGATGTCACCGGTAACGTGCTGGTTGGCCTCGTTGATGAAGCCGTCCAGGGCGCGCTTGAGCGGGGAGAACCACAGACCGTCGTAGACCATCTCGCCCCAGCGCTGCTCGACCTGACGCTTGTAGCGGGCCAGCTCGCGCTCGACGGTGACGTTCTCGAGCTCCTGGTGGGCGGTGATCAGGGCGATCGCGCCGGGAGCCTCGTACACCTCACGGGACTTGATGCCCACGAGCCGGTCCTCGACCATGTCGATCCGGCCGATGCCCTGGGCTCCGGCGCGCTCGTTGAGCTGCTGGATGGCCTGCAGGACGGTGACGGGCCTGCCGTCGATGGCGACCGGGACGCCCTCCTTGAAGGAGATGACGACCTCGTCGGCCTCGCGGGCGACGGCCGGGTTCTGCGTGTACTCGTAGATGTCCTCGATCGGCGCGTTCCAGATGTCCTCGAGGAAGCCGGTCTCGACGGCCCGGCCGAAGACGTTCTGGTCGATGGAGTACGGGGACTTCTTCGTGGTCGCGATCGGCAGGTTCGCCTTCTCGGCGAAGGCGATGGCCTTGTCGCGGGTCATCGCGTAGTCACGGACCGGGGCGATGCACTTCAGGTCCGGGCCGAGCGCCTGAATGCCCGCCTCGAACCGCACCTGGTCGTTGCCCTTGCCGGTGCAGCCGTGGGCGACGATGCCGGCGTCGTGCTTCTTCGCGGCGGCGACGAGGTGCTTGACGATGGTCGGCCGGGAGAGCGCCGAGACCAGCGGGTAGCGGTCCATGTAGAGGGCGTTGGCCTTGATCGCCGGGAGGCAGTACTCGTCGGCGAACTCGTCCTTGGCGTCCGCGACCTCGGCCTCGACCGCACCACAGGCGAGCGCGCGCTTGCGGATGACGTCCAGGTCCTCGCCGCCCTGGCCGACGTCCACGGCGACGGCGATGACCTCGGCACCCGTCTCCTCGGCGATCCAGCCGATGGCGACGGAGGTGTCCAGGCCGCCCGAGTAGGCGAGTACGACGCGCTCGGTCACGGGTTTCTCCTTACCTTGCAATCACTGATGGGTATAACTATGCAGAGCTCCGTATGTTTTGTCAACGTCGCCGCAAAGTCGCTGGTACGGGGAGCGGAGATCCCTGATCGACGAGCGGTGCGGCCGCCGAACGGCCCAGTACCGTGTGGCCGGCCGGGCACGCCGGCCCTAGCGTCGCGATCATGCGTACCGTTCTCGCGCTCGGCGCCGTCCTGGTCGGTCTGCTCACCGGTCATGAGACTCACCCGCCACTGCCGGCTCGCATGGCCGACACCGGCGGAGGCAGCCAGCTGATCACCGCCGAGGCGCCGCGCGCCGGGTCCACCACCGGGAGGGTGACCTGGTGGGACCTGCGGGGTGGGCGCTGGATCGAGGCAGGGTCGGCGCCCGCCCGGTTCGGGAAGAACGGGCTGACGGAGGGCGAGCGGCGGGCGCAGGGAACGTCCACCACGCCGACCGGTCTGTACGCACTGCCGTACGCCTTCGGGAACAAGGCCGCGCCCGCCGGGACCGCGTACCCCTACCGCCGGGTGACCGAGCGGTCCTGGTGGTGCCAGGACAACGGCTCACGGGCGTACAACCGCTGGGTCGAGGGGCTGCCGCCGCACTGCCGGGCGGCGGAGGCCGAGCATCTGGTCGCCTACGGGACGCAGTACGCGCACGCTCTCGTCATCGGCTTCAACTACGACCGGCCGGTGCGCGGCCGGGGCGCAGGGATCTTCCTGCACGTCGACGGGCGCGGGGCGACGGCCGGCTGTGTCTCCGTGCCTGCCGGGGCAATGGCCCGGATCCTCGCCTGGGCCGAACCGGCCCGCCGCCCCCACATCGCGATCGGGACCAGGCGCGGGCCGACGGCGGTCAGCCGCTACTGATCCCGCTGCGGGGACCCAGCCCGGCAAGATCCGAAAGACTGCCCTAGCGGTCGTTCTGCGCGAGGCGCAGCAGATGGTCGGCGAGCGCCTGGCCGCCCGCCGGGTCGCGGGAGATGAGCATCAGGGTGTCGTCGCCGGCGATGGTGCCGAGGATGTCGTTCAGCTCGGCCTGGTCGATGGCCGACGCGAGGAACTGCGCGGCGCCCGGCGGGGTGCGCAGGACCACGAGATTGGCCGAGGCCTCGGCGGAGATCAGCAGTTCGCCGGAGAGGCGCCGCATGCGCTCCTCCTTGGCGGACTCGCCGAGCGGCGCCTGTGGGGTGCGGAATCCACCCTCGCTCGGCACCGCGTAGATCAGCTCACCGCCGGTGTTGCGGATCTTCACCGCGCCCAGTTCGTCCAGGTCCCGGGAGAGCGTCGCCTGGGTGACGCTCAGCCCGTCGTCCGCGAGCAGCTTCGCCAACTGGCTCTGCGAGCGCACCGGCTGCCGGTTGAGGATGTCCACGATCCGCCGGTGCCGGGCGGTCCGGGTCTGCGGTACGGACGGCCCGCCGTGCTCGGTGTCCTGCGCGTCGGTCATCGTCGTCGTCTCATTCCCCGGATCGTCCTGCCTGGTACACCGCGTCGAGGACGCCGGGCAGCGCCCGGAGGAACGTGTCCACCTCGTCGTCCCCGATGATCAGTGGCGGCATGAGCCGTACGACATCGGGGGCGGGCGCGTTCACCAGGAGACCGGCGTCCTGAGCCGCCTTCTGCACCTGGGGCGCGAGGGGCTCGGTGAGCACGATACCCAGCAGCAGACCCGCGCCACGGACGTGGGAGACCAGCGGGTGGCCGAGCGCCTCGGTTCCCTCCCGCAGTTTCTCGCCGAGTCGCTTCACCGCGTCGAGCGTCCCGTCGGCCGCGAGGGTGTCGATCACGGCGAGCCCCGCGGCGCAGGACACCGGGTTGCCGCCGAAGGTCGTGCCGTGGTGACCGGGCTTCAGCAGGTCGGCGGCCGCGCCGAAGGCGACGGTCGCGCCGAGCGGCAGCCCGCCGCCGAGGCCCTTGGCGAGGGTGACGACGTCCGGCTCCACGCCGTCGTGGCCCTGGTGCTCGAACCAGTGCCCGGTGCGGCCGATGCCGGTCTGCACCTCGTCGAGGACGAGAAGGGTGCCGGTGGCGCGGGTGATCTCACGGGCGGCCTTCAGATAACCGGCGGGGGGCACGACCACGCCGTTCTCCCCCTGGATCGGCTCGATGATCACGAAGGCGGTCCGTTCGGTGACGGCGGCGCGCAGGGCGTCGACGTCTCCGTAGGGCACATGCGTGACCTCGCCGGGCAGCGGCCGGAACGGCTCCTGCTTGCCGGGCTGGCCGGTCAGGGCGAGGGAGCCCATGGTGCGGCCGTGGAACCCGCCGGTGGTGGCGACCATGTGCGGGCGTCCGGTGAGCCGGCCGATCTTGAAGGCCGCTTCGTTGGCCTCGGCCCCGGAGTTGCAGAAGAAGACCCTGCCGGGGCGGCCGAAGAGCTGGAGCAGCCGCTCGGCGAGGGCGACGGGCGGCTCGGCCACGAAGAGGTTGGAGACATGGCCGAGGGAGGCGATCTGCCGGGAGACGGCCTCGACGACGGCGGGGTGGGCGTGGCCGAGGGCGTTGACCGCGATACCGCCGACGAAGTCGATGTACTCGGTGCCGTCGGCGTCCCATACCTTCGCGCCCTCGCCGCGCGCCAGGGACAGCTTCGGTGTGCCGTAGTTGTCCATCAGCGCGCCCTGCCAGCGCAGGGTCAGTGCTTCATTGCCACGTGTGCCGCTCATGACGCCCCCTGGCCGTCGGGCACGACCATCGTGCCGATGCCCTCGTCGGTGAAGATCTCCAGCAGGATCGAGTGCGGCACCCGGCCGTCGATCACACGGGCGGTGGTGACCCCGTTGCGCACGGCGTGGAGGCAGCCCTCCATCTTGGGGACCATGCCGCTGGAGAGCTCGGGCAGCAGCTTCTCCAGCTGGCTCGCCGTGAGGCGGCTGATCACCTCGTCGCTGTGCGGCCAGTCCTCGTAGAGTCCCTCGACATCGGTGAGGACCATCAGCGTCTCGGCGCCGAGGGCCGCGGCGAGCGCGGCCGCCGCCGTGTCGGCGTTGACGTTGTAGACGTGGTTGTCCTCGGCGCTGCGGGCGATGGAGGAGACGACCGGGATGCGGCCGTCCTCCAGGAGCGCCTCGATCGCGCCGGCGTCGACCGAGGTGATCTCGCCGACCCGGCCGATGTCCACGGACTCGCCGTCGATCTGCGGGAAGTGCTGGGTGGCGGTGATGGTGTGGGCGTCCTCGCCGGTCATGCCGACGGCGAGCGGACCGTGTTCGTTGAGGAGCCCCACGAGCTCGCGCTGGACCTTGCCGGCCAGCACCATGCGGACGACGTCCATGGCCTCGGGCGTGGTCACCCGCAGACCGGCCTTGAACTCGCTGACCAGGCCGTGCCGGTCGAGCTGCGCGCTGATCTGCGGGCCGCCGCCGTGCACGACGACCGGCTTGAGGCCGGCGTGGTGCAGGAAGACGACGTCCTGGGCGAAGGCCGCCTTCAGGTCCTCGTCGATCATGGCGTTGCCGCCGAACTTGATGACGACGGTCTTGCCGTGGTGGCGGGTGAGCCAGGGCAGCGCCTCGATGAGGATCTGCGCCTTGGGCAGGGCCGTGTGCTTCCGTGTCTGGCTCATGAGCTGTACGCGCTGTTCTCGTGGACGTAGTCGGCGGTGAGGTCGTTGGCCCAGATGACGGCCGACTCGTCGCCGGCGGCCAGGTCAGCGGTGATCTCGACCTCCCGGTAGCGCATGTCGACCAGGTCGCGGTCCTCGCCCACGCCGCCGTTCTTGCAGACCCAGACGCCGTTGATGGCGACATTGAGCTGGTCGGGCTCGAACGCGGCCTTCGTGGTGCCGATGGCTGAGAGCACCCGGCCCCAGTTGGGGTCCTCGCCGTGGATGGCGCACTTGAGGAGGTTGTTCCGGGCGATGGAGCGGCCCACCTCGACGGCGTCGTCCTCGGAGGCGGCGTTGATCACCTCGATACGGATGTCCTTGCTGGCGCCCTCGGCGTCGCCGATGAGCTGGCGGGCGAGGTCGTCGCAGACGGTCCGTACGGCCTCGGCGAACTCCTCGTACGCCGGCGACACCGCGGCCGCGCCGGAGGCGAGCAGCAGGACCGTGTCGTTGGTCGACATGCAGCCGTCGGAGTCGACCCGGTCGAAGGTGACCCGGGTGGCGTCGCGCAGGGCCTTGTCGAGCGTCGGGGCGTCGAGGTCCGCGTCGGTGGTGAGGACGACGAGCATGGTGGCGAGGCCGGGAGCGAGCATGCCCGCGCCCTTGGCCATGCCGCCGACGGTCCAGCCGTCCTTGGTCACCACGGAGGTCTTGTGGACGGTGTCGGTGGTCTTGATGGCGATGGCGGCCTTCTCGCCGCCGTGCTCGGACAGCTCACCGGCGGCCTTCTCGACGCCCGGCAGCAGCTTGTCCATCGGAAGGAGGACGCCGATGAGGCCGGTGGAGGCGACGGCGACCTCGCCGGCGCCGATGCCGAGCACCTCGGCCACCTTCTCGGCCGTCGCGTGCGTGTCCTGGAAGCCCTTGGGGCCCGTGCAGGCGTTGGCGCCACCGGAGTTGAGGACGACGGCGGACACCTCCCCGCCCTTGAGGACCTGCTCGGACCAGAGGACGGGCGCGGCCTTGACGCGATTGGAGGTGAAGACGCCCGCCGCGGCCAGACGGGGCCCGTTGTTGACCACGAGGGCCAGGTCCGGGTTGCCGTTCTCCTTGATCCCGGCGGCGATGCCCGCCGCCGTGAATCCCTTCGCTGCGGTCACGCTCACGGCGCAACTCCAATCGCGGAAAGACCCGTCTCCTCGGCGAACCCGAGGGCGATGTTCATGCTCTGCACCGCGCCGCCGGCGGTGCCCTTGGTGAGGTTGTCGATGGCGCTGATCGCGATGATGCGCTGCGCCGCCTCGTCGTACGCGACCTGGACCTGAACGGCGTTGGAACCGTAGACGGACGCCGTCGCCGGCCACTGCCCCTCGGGGAGCAGGTGGACGAACGCCTCGTCGGCGAAGGCCTTCTCGTAGGCGGCCCGTACGGTCTCCGCCGTCACACCCGGCTTCGCCTTGGCCGAGCAGGTGGCGAGGATGCCGCGGGCCATCGGCGCGAGGGTCGGCGTGAAGGACACCGTCACCTTCTCGCCGGCCACCGGGCCGAGGTTCTGGATCATCTCCGGGATGTGCCGGTGGCCGCCTCCGACGCCGTACGGGCTCATCGAGCCCATGACCTCGGAGCCGAGCAGATGAGGCTTGAGGGCCTTGCCCGCGCCGGAGGTGCCGGTGGCCGCGACGACGACCGCCTCCGGCTCGGCCAGGCCGCTCTCGTAGGCCGGGAAGAGCGCGAGGGACACGGCGGTCGGGTAGCAGCCGGGCACCGCGATGCGCCGGGAGCCCTCCAGGGCCGCGCGGGCACCCGGGAGCTCGGGGAGGCCGTACGGCCAGGTGCCGGCGTGCGGGGAGCCGTAGAACTTCTCCCAGTCCGCGGAGTCCTTCAGCCGGTGGTCGGCGCCCATGTCGATGACGAGGACGTCCGGCCCGAGCTGCTCGGCGACCGCGGCGGACTCGCCGTGCGGGAGCGCGAGGAAGACGACGTCGTGCGGCCGGTCCTGTCCGGCGAGCACCTCGGCGGTGGTCGGCTCGAGGATACGGTCCGCCAGCGGCAGCAGATGCGGCTGCAGGGAGCCGAGCCGCTGACCCGCGTTGGAGAAACCGGTCAGGGCGCCGATCTCCACCTCGGGGTGGGAGAGAAGCAGACGCAGGACCTCTCCGCCCGCGTATCCGCTCGCTCCTGCCACTGCTGCACGTACCGTCATCGAACCCTCCTCGGCGATGGCATGACTATACGCATCACCGCAGTTTTATGCAATGCTCCAGCCGTCGCGAGTGATCCACTGAACGAGCCTAGTTCGCATCGGCGCTCCGCATGAGGGATACGGAGAGAAGATCGGCGAAGGGAGGGAAGGGGTCTGTCGAGACGGAGGCGCTCACGAGATATCTTGATGTCGAGCAATCTCGCAGACGCAGACGTGGAGCGGAGCACCCGGTGACTGACTCGACCATCATCTACACCCACACTGACGAGGCGCCTGCCCTGGCGACGTACTCGTTCCTCCCCGTGATCCAGGCGTACGCGTCGACCGCCGGGGTGAATGTCGAGACCCGTGACATCTCCCTGGCCGGCCGGATCATCGCCAGCTTCCCCGAGCGTCTCGAAGAGGGGCAGCGCATCGACGACGCCCTCGCCGAGCTCGGCGAACTGGCGAAGACGCCCGGGGCCAACATCATCAAGCTGCCGAACATCTCGGCCTCGATCCCGCAGCTGAAGGCGGCCGTCGCCGAGCTTCAGGCGCAGGGGTACGCGCTGCCGGACTACCCGGACGACCCCAAGACCGACGAGGAGCGCGAGATCCGCGCCCGCTACGACAAGGTCAAGGGCAGCGCCGTCAACCCGGTCCTGCGCGAGGGCAACTCCGACCGCCGCGCCCCGGCGTCGGTGAAGAACTACGCCAAGGCCCACCCGCACCGCATGGGCGCCTGGTCGCCCGAGTCGAAGACGAACGTCGCCACCATGGGCGCCGACGACTTCCGCTCCACCGAGAAGTCCGCGGTCGTGGCCGAGGCCGGCTCGCTGCGCATCGAGCTCGCGGGCGAGGACGGCTCCACCACCGTGCTGCGCGAGTCGGTACCGGTCCTCGCGGGTGAGGTCGTCGACGCGTCCGTCATGCGCGTCGCCGCCCTGCGCGAGTTCCTCGCGGCGCAGGTCGCCCGTGCCAAGGCCGAGGGCGTGCTGTTCTCGGTGCACCTGAAGGCCACGATGATGAAGGTCTCCGACCCCATCGTCTTCGGCCACGTGGTGCGCGCCTTCTTCCCGAAGACCTTCGCGAAGTACGGCGAGGTGCTCGTCGCCGCGGGCCTCTCCCCCAACGACGGCCTCGGCGGCATCCTGAAGGGCCTGGAGTCGCTGCCCCACATGGGCGACGAGATCAAGGCCTCCTTCGAGGCCGAGCTCGCCGAGGGCCCCGCCCTCGCGATGGTCGACTCCGACAAGGGCATCACCAACCTGCACGTGCCGAGCGACGTCATCGTCGACGCCTCCATGCCGGCCATGATCCGCACCTCCGGCCACATGTGGGGCCCCGACGGCCAGGAGGCCGACACCCTCGCCGTCCTCCCGGACAGCAGCTACTCCGGCGTGTACCAGGTCGTCATCGACGACTGCCGGGCCAACGGCGCCTTCGACCCGGCGACGATGGGCTCGGTGCCCAACGTCGGTCTGATGGCGCAGAAGGCCGAGGAGTACGGCAGCCACGACAAGACGTTCGAGATCGCGACCCCCGGCACCGTGCGGGTCGTCGACGGCACCGGCAACGTCGTCCTGGAGCAGCGGGTCGACGCCGGTGACATCTTCCGGATGTGCCAGACCAAGGACCTGCCGATCCAGGACTGGGTCAAGCTCGCCGTCACCCGCGCCCGCGCGACCGGCAACCCGGCCGTGTTCTGGCTCGACGAGAGCCGTGCGCACGACGCGACCCTCATCGAGAAGGTCCGGACGTACCTGGCCGACCACGACACCGAGGGCCTTCAGATCGAGATCATGTCGCCGGTCGAGGCGACGGCGTTCTCCCTGGAGCGCATCCGCCGCGGCGAGGACACCATCTCGGTCACCGGCAACGTCCTGCGTGACTACCTGACGGACCTCTTCCCGATCCTGGAGCTCGGCACGAGCGCCAAGATGCTCTCCGTCGTCCCGCTGATGAACGGTGGCGGTCTGTTCGAGACCGGCGCCGGCGGCTCCGCGCCGAAGCACGTCCAGCAGCTGGTCAAGGAGAACTACCTGCGCTGGGACAGCCTGGGCGAGTTCCTCGCGCTCGCGGTCAGCTTCGAGCACCTCGCGACGACCACGGGCAACGCCCGCGCCCAGGTCCTCGCCGACACCCTCGACCGCGCGACCGGCACCTTCCTCAACGAGGACAAGTCGCCGAGCCGCAAGCTCGGTGGCATCGACAACCGCGGCAGCCACTTCTACCTGGCCCTGTACTGGGCGCAGGAGCTGGCGCAGCAGACCGAGGACGCCCAGCTCGCGGAGGCGTTCGCGGCCCTGGCCAAGACGCTGTCCGAGCAGGAGCGGACCATCGTCGACGAGCTGATCGCCGTTCAGGGCTCGCCCGCCGAGATCGGTGGCTACTACCAGCCCGACCCGGCGAAGGCCTCGGCGGTCATGCGCCCGTCGGCGACCTTCAACCAGGCGATCGCGACCCTCGGCTAATACCTGACGGGGCGTTCCCGCGTCCCGGTCCGTTCCGCCCCGGCAGGCCTCCGCCCGCCGGGGCGGACGTGTGTCCGGGGCCGACGCACCCCGTACCCCTCATACCTGAGAGCCAGTCGGAAGGTGCGTACCCCGGCGGGACGCGGACGACGCGGCATGATCCATAACTTCGTCACCGGAAGCACCCATCCCTCCGGTACGAAAGGACGTTCACCATGGCGTCCCGCCCACGCGGCACCTCTCGGCGCGGCTCTCGTCTGCGGCGCACTCTTCTGGCCGCGCTGGTCGCGGCCTCGGTGGCGGTTCCGGTGTCCGGGGCCGCCGGCCCGGCCGGGGTCCCGGCCCCGGTGCCGGTCGGGCTCGGCCCGTTGCGGGCGGCGACGCCGGACGTTCTCGGCGCGCGGTATGCCGCGAGCCGTGAAGGGATCCACGCGGCCCGACGGATGGCCGAGGCGCACGGGGACCGTAGGCGGGCCGCCGCGCTGGAGGCGATGGCGGACCCGGGACGGTACTTCCTGTCCTTCGACGGGCGCGCCGGCGGGCGCACGGTGGAGGTGTTCGGCGACCTGGCCGGGGCCGACCGGGTGGCCGTCCTGGTCCCCGGGTCGGACACGGGCCTGGAGACGTACGGACGGTTGCGGGCCGGGGCGACGGCGTTGCGACGGGAGCTGGGCGCACGGTCGGCGGTCGTGGCGTGGCTGGGTTACCGGACGCCGGGGACGGTGAGCCCGGCGGCGCTGACGCCGGGGAGGGCCGAGGAGGCCGCCCCGGAACTGGCGGGCTTCGTCACCGGGTTGGGGGCGGTGAAGCCCGGGGTGCGGATGGCGTTGGTGTGTCATTCCTACGGTTCTGTGGTCTGCGCGCATGCGGCCTCGGGGCTGCCGGTCACGGACCTCGTGCTGTACGGGAGCCCCGGCACCGGATTCGAGAATGCCGCGGCCCTGCGCACCCGGGCCCAGGTCTGGGCGGGCCGGGGCGCCGGCGACTGGGTGGCCGCGGTGCCGCATGTGCGCCTTCCGCTGCTGTTCACCGAGGTCGGATTCGGGACCGATCCGATGACGGAGGAGTTCGGTGCCCGGGTCTTCGACGCCGGCGCAGGCGGTCACAGCGACTACCTCACCCCCGGCTCGGCCTCCCTGGCCGCCATCGCCCGCATCGTCCAGGGACGGATGCCGAAGGAGCCGGGTCATGCGTGAGCTGGTGCGGCGGATCGACGCCGCGACGCCGCCCGGCCGTGACCGTGGACTCGACGCCCTGCGCGCCCTCGCCATCCTGGGCGTCGTCCTCGGACACTGGCTGGTCACCGCGCTGATAGCCGACACCGGCACCCTGCGTGCCGCGAGCCCGCTGACACATCTGCCGCAGTTCACCGCGGTCTCCTGGCTGTTGCAGACCCTGGCCGTCTTCTTCCTCGTCGGCGGCCATGTGGGCGCCGGGAGTTACGCCTCCGCCCGGATGCGCGGCCACACCTACCGGCAGTGGCTGGGCGCCCGGCTGGGACGCCTCTTCGGACCGGTCGCCGCCGTGCTCGCCGTCTGGACCCTGGCCGCGGGCGTCATGCTCGCCTCCGGCGTCACCTGGGCCACCGTCCACGCCCTGGGCAAACTCGTCCTGTCGCCGCTGTGGTTCCTCCTCGTCTTCGCCGCGCTCACGGCGGCGACGCCGCTGGTCGCCCGGCTCCATCCGCTGTGGCCGCTCGCCGTCGTCCTCCACGTGGACGTGATCCGCTTCGGCCTCGACGGCCCGCAGGACCTCGGCTGGATCAACGTCGCGGCCGGCTGGCTGGTGCCGTACTGCCTCGGCGCGTCCTTCGCCCGCAACGGCCTGCCGGGCCGCGCCACCGGCTGGGCCCTCCTCGCCACGGGCACGGCGGTGACCGTTGTGCTGGTGCTGTTCGCGGGCTATCCCGCGTCCATGGTCGGCGTCCCCGGCGCCGAGGTCTCCAACCTCAACCCGCCCACGCTCGCCGCCGTCACCTTCGGCCTCGCCCAGAGTGGCGCGGCGCTCCTGCTCCTGGGCCCCCTGCGGCGCGTCCTCCAACACCCGGCCGCCTGGGCTGCGGTGGCGCTGGTGAACCTCTCCGCGATGACGATCTTCCTGTGGCACCAGACCGCGATGATGGCCACCACCGCCCTCGCCCTCGCCACGGGGCACCATCTCCCCGGCCTCCACACCCTCCCCGACGGCCCGGCGTGGATACTCGCGCGCCTCGCCTGGCTCCCCGTCTTCGCCCTCGCCCTCCTCATCTGCTGGGCCGCCTTCCATACGTACGAACGGGGCGGGAAAGGCAGACGCGGTGGAAGCCGGGTCGTACGCGAGCAAGGGGCCGCCCGACCGGCGGAGGTGCGGCGTGCCTAGGGTGGACCGGATGAAGATCGGGGACAGGGAGCGCCTGGTCGCGGCGGTGCGCGCGGTGCCGCGGACCCTGCGCGACGACCTGCTGACGGTGGCCCGTGACCCGCTGCCCCGGCAGCGGTGGCTCGGCCGGCTGCCGCATTTCCATCTGGTGCTTTTCGCGCTCCTGGTGGGCGGCGGCAACGCGAACGACTACCAGCAGTACGAGCGGCCGTTCGGCACGACGGTCCTGTTGCTGCTGTCCGTGCTGGGGCCGGGGTCCGTCGTCCTCGCGATGTCCCGCCCGGTGCCCGCCTATTGGCTGTCCACGCTCACCCTGTTCGTGACCGCGCAGCTCGACGAGTCCGGCGTCAGCCACGACACGCACTGGCCCTGGAGCATCTGGAGCGTCGCGCTGCACACGATGGTGCTGCTCCTTCTCTCACTGCGGGTGCATCCCCGGGCCTCCGTCCTGGCGTTGGCGTTCACTGTCCTGTCGGGCGCCCTGAACGAGTCGCTGGCCGTTCATCCCCACAATGACGACGTATGGCGGGGCGCCATCGCCTTCGTCACCGCTGTGCTCGTCGGCGCCTCGCTGCGCCTCAGCCGGGTGGCGCAGACGCGACTGGTGGAGCAGGAGGTGCTCACGGCCGAGGAGCGGGCCCTGCGGACGCTCATGGAGGAGCGCAACCGGATCGCCCGTGAACTGCACGACGTGGTCGCCCACCACATGTCGGTGATCTCCATCCAGGCGCAGGTCGCCCCGCATCTGGTCGAGAACCCGTCCGACGAGCTCAAGGAGAACCTGGCGGGGATACGCGGCAACGCCGTCGAGGCGCTGAAGGAGCTGCGCCGGGTGCTCGGCGTGCTGCGTTCCGACGACGCCCTGGCGACAGAGGCACGCCATGCCCCTCAGCCGACCCTCGACCGGCTGGACGAACTGGTCGGCAACGTACGGGGCGCCGGGGTCGAGGTCGGCACCCGGATCACGGGTGAGCGGCGCCCGCTGTCCCCCGGCGTCGAGCTGTCGGCGTTCCGGATCGTGCAGGAGGCGCTCAGCAACGTGATGCGGCACGCACCCGGCTCCTCGGTGCGGGTGGAGATCGCCTACGGCTCGGCCGCCCTCACGGTCCGCGTGACCAACTCGGCCCCCACCGGCCGCCCCGCGCCCTCACGGGGAGCCGGGCACGGGCTGCTCGGCATGCGTGAACGGGCTGCCATGCTGGGCGGCGAGCTCGCCGACGGGCCCACTCCCGGCGGCGGTTACGAGATAGCGGCCTCGCTTCCCCTGAACAGGGACGCGGAGCTGGACCTGGACCCGCACCTGCCCCGGGAGAACCGTTCATGACCATCCGCGTACTGATCGCCGACGACCAGATGATGGTCCGCCAGGGCTTCACGGTGCTGCTGAACGCCGAGCCGGGCATCGAGGTCGTCGGCCAGGCCGTGGACGGTCTGGACGCCGTCGCCAAGGTCGCCGAACTGGACCCGGACGTCGTCCTGATGGACATCCGGATGCCGGAGCTGGGCGGCATCGACGCGACCCGTCGCATCACGGGGCCCGCCGACACGACGGTCAGAGTACTCGTCCTCACCACCTTCGACCTCGACGAGTACGTCTACGAGGCACTGCGCGCGGGCGCGTCCGGATTCCTGCTGAAGGACGCGTCGGCCGATGAACTCGCCCAGGCCGTACGGGTCGTGGCGGCCGGGGACGCGCTGCTCGCCCCGAACATCACCAAGCGCCTCATCGCCGAGTTCTCCCGGATGAGCGCGGGGCCACGCGCTCCGCTGAAGGAGCGTCTCGGCGATCTGACCGAACGCGAGACGGAGGTGCTGGCCCTGATCGCCCAGGGGCTGTCGAACGCGGAGATAGCCGGGCGGCTGGTGGTGGCCGAGCAGACCGTCAAGTCGCACGTCAGCCGGATGCTGGTCAAGCTGGGCCTGCGCGACCGGACGCAGGCGGCGGTCTTCGCGTACGAGACGGGCCTGGTGCGCCCGGCCGGGTACTGAACCGGGCGGGGCGGCCGCTCCGACGGGCCGACCGGCGTCAGGGCGCGGCGCCGGGATCGGCCGGGGCCCGGCCCTGTGAGCGGGCTGCCAGCCGCTCCCTCAGCCGTGTCAGACGGGCGATCTCCTCGTCCAGGGCCTCCAGTCGACGGCCCACGACCCCACTCGCGCGCGTGCACAGGCCGGGTGCCACCCCGTTCGCCGGCAGGGTGTCGGACTCCAGCAGGTGCAGGCGGTCCACACAGCTGCGGACGTCCTCGACGGTCAGTCCGAGGGAGAGCAGCTCCCGGACGAGCCGCACCCTGGTCACCTCGGCGGGGCCGTACTGCCGCTGACCGGTGGCGGTGCGGCGGGGAGGCGGCAGCAGTCCGCGCTGTTCGTAGAAGCGCAGGGCGCGGGGCGTGGTGCCCGCCGCTGCCGCCGCGTCGCCGATCCTCATCCCGACCTCCCGTACGTTCTTCGCCCGTCCTCGGTGCTAGCGCACCCGCACGATGACGGCTCCCAGGTGCCTTCCGCGCATCACGTCCTGCAACGCCTGCGGCGCCTGTTCGATGCCCGGGACGAGAACATGGGGGAAGGTGATCTCGCCGGAGCGCAGCCAGCCCCCGAACCGCTCGGTCCACTCGCGCAGCACCTCGGGGTGGTCCATGCCGCTGAAGCCGCGGAGCTCGACGCGCTTGAGGATGAGCTGGAACGAGTCGATCGCGGCGGGCGCGGTGGTTCCCGTGCCGTCCGCGGCGAGCTGTCCGGACAGGGCTCCGACCAGCACGAAGCGGGCGCCGGGGCGGGCGGCGTCGACGGCCGCGCCCAGCTGTTCGCCGCCGACGTTGTCCAGGAACACGTCGATGCCGTCGGGGGCCGCCTTCGCCAGCTGGTCGGCGATGGACCCATGGGTCCCGCCGCCCGGCCCGGACGTCCTGACGACGGCCGCGTCGTAGCCCAGCTCGGAGACCATCCGCTCGGCCTTCTCCCGCGTCCCGGTGCTGCCGACGACCCGGCCGGCGCCCAGCAGGCGCGCGATCTGGCCCGCCATCGTTCCGACCGATCCCGCGCCGCCGGAGACGAACACCGTGTCGCCCGGGCGCACCCGGGCTCCTCGGGTGAGTGCCCCGTAAGCCGTCATGCCCTGACCGAGATGGGCGGCCGGGTCGGGCAGCTCGTCCCCCAGGGGCACGCACTCGGCGGCGGCCACGGCGGCGTACTCCCGCCAGCCGCGCCAGTGCGAAACGAGTGCGCCGGGGCTCAGGGGGCTGCCCTCGGGAGCCGTGACGACCTCGCCGACGGCGGGCCCGACGAGCGTGTCGCCCGGGTGCAGACCGGGGAAAGGCGCGTCCTTCACTCCGCCCGCCAGCAGCGTGCGCACGGCGGCGATGACGCTGAAGTACTTGTTCCTGACGAGCAGTTCGCCCGGGCCGGGTGTGGGGACCGGGGTCTCGACGAGGCTCAGGTGTTCCGCTCCGGGCAGCCCTTCGGGGCGTACGGCGAGCCGGAGTTCGCGGGAGACGACGGGCAGGGGCACGGGGCCCTCCTTGCGCGGATGACTGGGTCGAGGCGGTGGGCGCCGAACGGCGTGGAGGCCGAACGGCGCCGTGACGCTAACCCCTGACCCGCGGGTCAGGGTCAACCCCGCGCGGCCGTGCCCGTCCCCGGGCCTACTTCTTCACGGCTCTCAAGATCACGAACTTCGGGTCGCTCGCGACCAGTTCGCTGTTGCCGAAGATGCGGCGCAGGGTGACGTGGTAGCCCAGGTGCCGGTTGCCGACGACCCAGAGTTCACCGCCGGGGCGCAGGGCCCGGCGTGCTCCGCTGAACATGCGGCGGGCGGTCGCGTCCGTCGTCGCCTGATGGCTGTGGAAGGGCGGATTGTTGAGCACCAGGTCCACCGAGTCCGCCGGTACGTCGGAGAGCCCGTCACCGACCACGAACTCCGCCTTCGCGCCGGCGCCGGCGTTGGCCCGGAAGGTGGCCTCGGCGGACGCCACCGCCTGGTACGACTCGTCGACGAAGAGCAGCTCCGCGTCGGGTTCGGTCAGCGCGGCGGCCAGCCCGACGACACCGTTTCCGCAGCCCAGGTCGACGATCCGGCGGCCGGGAGCACCGGCCTGGGGAAGGTGCTGGAGGAAGAAGCGCGTGCCGATGTCGAGCCGGTCGGCACAGAAGACACCGGCGTGGTTGGTGACGGTCCGGCCGGCGACCTTCGCGGCGTCGGAGGGCAGCGCGTAGGAGTACGGCCAGGGGCTGGCCGGACGGACCCGTGAGACGTCGGGCGTGGAGTGGATGAGCCGGGCCTTCTTGACGGCCAGGGACGTCCGGGTCGGGCCGACGAGCCGCTCGAACAGGTTGAGCGTCGAGGTGTGGATCTCCTTCACCATGCCCGTACCGATGACGACCGTGCCCTCGTGCAGGGCGGGTGCCAGCCGGTGCAGCTGGTCCTCCAGGAGCGCCAGGCTCTTGGGGACGCGGATCAGCAGGACGTCGATCCGCTCCGGCGGGGTGTCCCGTGGCGACAGGAGACGTACGGCGCCGGTGTCGGCCCCAGCGCGTTCCAGGTTGGCGAGGGTGGCCCGGTGGCCGAGATACGAGTCGGAGATCTGTACGGGCGCGTGCGCGGCGAGCGCCGTGACCAGGGCCCCCCACCGGTCGCCGACGACCACGACTGACCCGGAGAGGTCGGCCTCGGCGCGCTCCGCCAGGTGGTGCAGCAGATACTCGTCGGCGGCGTCCCAGGCGCGGAGGGTGTCGCGCGGGTCCTCGGGAAAACGGGTGAGTGCGAACTCGCCCCATGACGTGGTCAAACGATTCATTGTTCCCTCAGGCTAACCGCTCGCGCCGGACGAGCCCGCCGCCGCGTCCCCGATCCGTTCCCACAGTGCGGAGAGGAGCCCGGTCGGGGTGTCCGCCCGGGGGAAGTCCGGATCGGTCGCGAGGGCGGTGACCGCCGGGTCGAGGGCCGCGTTGCGGCGCACGGTGGGATGGCCGGGTCCGCCGGCCTCGACGACGCCGCGCAGGAAGAGGACGGTGGCGGCGATTCGCCAGACCGGTTCGGCGGGGCCGAGCGCGGCCGGGGTGGCGGAGGGCCGGTCGTTCGCGACCGCCCAGGGGTCGTAGGCGCGGTTGCGGCCCTCGGAAACGACGTGCCCGTGGCGTCGATGAGCACGGAACCGACGGCGAGCCCGCCGGTGCGCAGCGCCCGGTGGGCGAGGGTGAGGCAGCGCCGGGGCGCGGGGTCGAGGCGTTCCCGGGCGTCGGCGAAGCTCTCAGGCGGGGGCGTGGGGGCATGGGGAGGATCCTGGGGCGGGAGCTCGGGGCGCCCCCGGCCGGTCGCCTGGCGCCCGTCACAGGCCAGAGGCATCGACCACGGGTGACTGGCCGCGTGTGAGGGTCGCCCGGATCGTGGTCGCGGCTCACGGGGGGCCTTGCGGGGCGCCCCGCACACGTGGCACGGGAGGCGTCACCCTGCGCCGGACACCGGGCCGGGGCACAGGGCGCATGCGTACGTCACCCTGCGCCCGGCACGAGGCACAGGTTCCAGCGGCCCGGGCGGCCGGTGAGGGTGACCGTGGACAGGGGGCGGACGTCCACGTTCCAGTACGCCGTGGGCGGTGCCTTCAGGGCGTACACCAGCGCCGCCCGTACGACCGCGGGCTCGGCGACGGCGACGATGGCGCCGTCCTCGGCGGGGCGGGTCTCCAGCCAGCCCCCTATGCGCGTGATGAACGACAGCAGCGCCTCCCCGCCGTGCGGGGCGACGCGCGGATCGCCGAGCCAGGCGTCGACGGCGGCCGGGTCCTGAGCGGCCACCTCGGCGAGGGTGAAACCCCGCCAGCGGCCCATGTCGCAGTCGCGCAGGGCGGGCTGGGCGAGCGGGGCGAAGCCGAGCGCCCGGCCGGTGGCGCGGCTGCGCTCGGTCGGCGAGCAGTAGCGCAGCTCGGCCGCGCCCAGCGGCACCAGCGTGTGCGCGGCGAGCCGCACCTCGTGCCAGCCCTCCTGGTCGAGCGGCCGGTCGTCGTCGAACCGCTCGGCGAGCAGGGAGCAGCTGCGCGCCGCGGCGACCAGCGTGACCCTAAGACCCATGGCCGTGATCGTGAGGCCGGGGGCGCCGCAGGTCAAGAGGTGCGGGACGGCGGGTGGGCGGGTCAGTTCAGATCGAGGTTCATCCACATGCCCGGGTCCTCCAGTGGCGTGAAACCGATCTTCTCGTACACGCCGTGGGCGTCGGCGGTCGCGAGCATGATCCGGCGCAGTCCGAGCGGCGCGAGGTGGTCGCGGACCGCCTCGACGAGGGTGGTGCCGAGGCCCTTGCCGCGCGCGGCGCGGGCGACGTAGACATCGCAGAGCCAGGCGAAGGTGGCGTGGTCGGTGACCACACGGGCGTAGGCGACGATCTCTCCGGAGGCCGGGTCGTACGCACCGAAGTTGAGCGACCCGGCGATGGCGCGGTCCTGGTGCTCGCGGGTGCGGCCCAGGGCCCAGTAGGCGTCGGTGGAGAGCCAGTGGTGGATGCGTGCCGGGTCGAGGCGGGCGGGGTCGGTGGAGATCTCGTAGCCGTCGGGGGTGCCGTGTGCGCCCTGGGTCGTCTCACTCATGCCCGAAGCCTCGCAGGCCACAGGGGAGTTGTCAGTGGTGGGTGACACGCCGTGGTCGACGTGGTGCGGGAGGCAGGTTCGTCTGCGGGGGGTGCCTCACTCCGCCCGCCGAACGGCGCGGTCGCTCCCGCGGCGCCTCGTCGTAGGCCGTGCGCAGCAGGCGGACGCCCTCGGCGATCTCGGCCGGTCCCGCGACGCCCGCGAAGCTCACCCGGATGTCGGTGTCGGTGCTCGGTGAGCACCTGTCCCCGGCGGCCCCGCCGGGGGCCGGCGCCGTCCTGGTGTGCATCGCGGTACCCAGCGCACGAGCAGCTGACCGGTGGCCGACCGGGTGGACCACCGGATGCCTGGCCGTGCGCCGGAGGGTGGCCCGGGTCACAATGGCGGACGTAGGCTCCGAAGTACGAAGGCCGGGCACGAGGAGGTCACTCCCGATGCAAGCGAGCGTGGGCGACAAGTTGCTGGTGCACGGCCGGACCGTCGGTCATCACGACCGTACGGCCCAGGTCGTCGAAGTACTGGGCGAGAACGGCACGCCCCCCTACCGAGTCCGATTCGACGACGACGGTCACGAAGCCCTGATGTCCCCGGGACCCGACACCGTCGTGCGGCACCGACAGGAATCCGGACCCGCCTGAGCACGAATCACCGCGGCGGACGGACCCTGGTCGGGTAGTGATCGGCCACCACGGTGGCCATCGCCCCGATCCGGTCCGCCGTCACCTCCTTGGCGGAGAAGAAGCAGTGGCCGCGCACCTGCGGATACTCCTTGGCGAGGGTCAGGTGCCGGGAGAGTTCGGCCGGGTCCTGCCAGGGAGCCCCCTGGGCGGGGTCGCCCGCTTTGTGGAGCGCCTCGCCGATGTACAGCTGGACGCCGGTGCCCCGGACCACGTCGTTCCACCAGGGCAACAGGGTGGCGTAGTCGGCCGCGGCGAAGCCGATGTTCCAGTACAGCTGGGGTACGACGTAGTCGATCCAGCCCTCCCGTACCCATCTGCGGGTGTCGGCGTGGAGGTCGTCGTAGGTCTGCACTCCCGCGCGGGTGTCCGAGCCGGACGGGTCGGTGGAGGCGTTGCGCCACACGCCGAAGGGGCTGATGCCGAACCGCACCTCCTCCTTGATGTCCTTGATCCGCTCGGCCGTCTCACTGACCAGCCGGTCGGTGTTGTTCCTCCGCCAGGCGGCCTTGTCCGGGAACTCCGCGCCGTAGCGGGCGTAGGTCTCGTCGTCGTCGAAGACCTGCCCGGCCACGGGGTACGGATAGAAGTAGTCGTCCCAGTGGACGGCGTCGATGTCGTAGCGGCGGACCGCGTCGAGCATCGCGTCCTGGACGAAGTCCCGGACCTCGGGAAGCCCGGGGTTGTAATAGAGCTTCCCGCCGTACGGGAGGACCCAGTCGGGGTGGAGCCGGGCGGGGTGGGATTCGGCCAGCCGGGTCGGGTCGGTGTGGGCCGCCACCCGATAGGGGTTGAACCAGGCGTGGAGCTCCAGACCGCGGCTGTGGGCCTCCTCGACGGCGGTGCCGAGCGGGTCCCAGCCGGGGTCGCGGCCCTGGACTCCGGTGAGGCACTGGGACCACGGCTCGTACGGAGAGGGCCACAGGGCGTCGGCGGTGGGGCGGACCTGGAGGACGACGGCGTTGAGATGGCGGGCCACGGCCGCGTCGAGGTGGGCCAGCAGTTCGGTCAGCTGCTCAGCGGCGGTGAGGCCGGGGCGCGAGGGCCAGTCGCGGTTGAGGACGGTGGCCAGCCACATGCCCCGGAACTCCGGTTTCTGCGCCCCGCGCCGGACCAGGGGGGCGGTGGGCGAGGTCAGGGGCGCCGCGCTCGCGGCCGCGCCGAGGGTGAGCGCCGTGAGGGCGCCGGCCGCGCCCGCCACGAATCCACGTCTCGCGACGACCCCCTCACGGGCTCCTTCGACGACGCCCCCCTCACACGCGGCGCCGGTTTCGCGGCCGATTTCGCCCTCAGCTCCACCCCGAGTCGCACGTGCACCGGTTTGCGGCATATATGGCCCCTCCTTCGTCCGGAATGTCCCCCGTACGCGCAGAGCATGCCCGCCCCGGCACGACATCCACACGCACGGGCGGAGTAACGTCGTGGGGTCGAGGCGGGCGCCGGAATCACACGGAGGCCCGCCGCAGTAATCAGTGAAAGGCACGAGGTGACGGACTCAATGGCCGACATTGCACGCGTCGGAGTGGTGGGCTGTGGCCAGATGGGCGCGGGCATCGCGGAGGTGTGCGCCCGCAGCGGCCTCGAGGTGAAGGTCGCCGAGACCACCGGCGAAGCGCTGGAGATCGGCCGCACCCGGCTGTTCAACTCGCTGTCGAAGGCCGCCGAGCGCGGCAAGATCACCGAAGAGGAGCGCGACGCGACCCTGGCGCGGCTCAGCTTCACCACCGACCTGGGCGAGTTCGCCGACCGCGACCTGGTCATCGAGGCGGTCGTCGAGAACGAGCAGGTCAAGACGGAGATCTTCCAGATCCTCGACCAGGTCGTCACCCGCCAGGACGCCATCCTCGCCTCGAACACCTCCTCCATCCCGCTGGTGAAGCTGGCCGTCGCGACGTCCCGTCCCGACCAGGTCATCGGTATCCACTTCTTCAACCCGGCGCCGGTGCAGCAGCTCGTGGAGCTGATCCCCGCGCTCACCACCTCCGAGGGCACGATCAGCCGTGCCCAGGTGCTGGTGGAGAAGGTGCTGGGCAAGCACGCCATCCGCGCTCAGGACCGCTCGGGCTTCGTGGTGAACGCGCTGCTCATCCCGTACCTGCTCTCCGCGATCCGGATGTTCGAGTCGGGCATCGCGAGCCGCGAGGACATCGACAACGGCATGGAGATGGGCTGCGCCCACCCGATGGGCCCGCTGAAGCTCTCGGACCTCATCGGCCTGGACACGGTCGCCTCGGTCGCGGACTCGATGTACGCCGAGTTCAAGGAGCCGCTGTACGCCGCTCCCCCGCTGCTCCAGCGCATGGTGGACGCGGGGCGCCTCGGTCGTAAGACGGGCTCGGGTTTCTACCCGTACTCCTGATTCACACGGAGTGTGCGGGGCGTGCCCGCATATGCCCTGCGCACACGCTCCCGCCCTCCCACCAGGGAGAGTTGACTCGGTCCCGCTCAGTCAAGGGTCCGCTGTACAACCTTCCCGAAGAGGAGCCCGTCCGTGACAACCGACCCCGGTCATTTAGTGGCCGTCGAAGAGCTCGCCGAATTGCGCCGCAGTCTCGACGTCGGCCTTGCCCGGATCGACGGGCATCTGGCGCTGCTCGCCCAGCGCAACGACCAGATCGATCGTGAGCTGACCGATCTGGCCGTGCGCATCGGAGCGCTCGAGCACACCAGGTGGCCGCTGCCCGCCGTGGCCGCGCTCACCGCCCTGGGGGCGCTGGCGGTGACGGTCTGGCAGGCTCTCGGCCACTGATCTCGCCGTATCGCGGGGTCAGCCCAGCCGCAGGTGATGCAGCATCAGCAGCCCGGCCGCCATGTTGGCGGCCGGGATCTCGCCCCCGGCGATCATGTCGGGCACCAGCTTCAGCGGTATCCATTCGCGGCGCGAGGACTCGAAGTCGTCCACGGGGTGCCCGGTGTACGTGGCCTCCCGCGACCAGTACAGATGGTGGCGGGCGTCGGTGAGGCCGTTGGACGGCTCCACGGTGAGCAGGTGCTGGAGCGGCCCCGGTCGCCAGCCGGTCTCCTCCTCCATCTCCCGGGCCGCCGCCGCGGCGATGTCCTCGCCGTCCTCGACGACGCCGGCGGCGAGTTCCCAGCCCCAGCTGTCGGTGATGAACCGGTGCCGCCACAGCATCAGTACTTCGTTGGCCTCGTTGACGGCGGTCGCGACGGCGACCGGGCGGAGCCGGATGAGGAAGTGGTCGAGGTGACGGCCGTCCGGGAGTGCGACGTCCGCGAGATTGACCTTGAACCAGCGGTTCTCATACACAGTCTGTTCGCTTTGTTTCGTCCACTGCACTGTTCTGCCACCTTCCGACAAGTAGGTGGCAATATCGCAGCAGGCACCGGCGCCCAGGGGAACGGTCACAGGGGAACGCGCAAGGCCCCGTCGATGAGTTCGGCCGCCTCCCGTGCGTCGTCGCAGCCACTCGCCACCAGTTGTTCGCGCACCTCGCGCAGCCGGTCCCGCAGGCGCTGCGACTCCATCCCCCTGGCGCGCTCGGCCATTTCGACCGCCGTCCGCGCGGCCCGGTCAGCCTCGCCCTGCCGCAGCTCGATCTGGCTGAGCATGGCGAGCCGGTGCACCCGGCCCCGGTCGTGCGCCGGGGTCCCGACGGCGGCGGCAGCGTGCTCCCGCGCGGCCGGCAGATCGCCCAGACTGAGCAGCGCCTCGGCGACCTGGACGTTCACCAGGCCCGGCTGGACATAGCCGGTCTCGTCCGGCTCGTGTCCGGGGCGGATCCGCTCCGCCTCCGCCTCGGCCCGTCTGATGCGGCCCAGGGCGCTGCCCCCGTCGCCCAGATGGGCGTACGCCTTCGCCTGCATCGCGTACAGATCGGCGGCGAGCGCCGGGGTGATGTGCCGCCCGGCGCTGCGCAGCGCGGCCTCGGCGAACGCGACCGCCTGCCGGTACTCCCCCATGAACAGCGACTGGTTGACCAGCAGGGCGATCACATACGCGCCGAGTCCCCGGTCGCCGCTCGCCTTGGCCAACCGCAGCGCCTGATGGAAGTAGCGCTGGGCCAGACCGTGGGCGTCCGAGTCGTACGCGCAGATGCCGGCCACCGACACCAGGCCGCCGGTGGCGCGGTGCAATTGGCGGCCCAGCGCGTCGTTGTAGGCCCCGCGCAGCAGCGGGGCGGCCTCGGCGTTGAGGAAGCCGACGATCCGGGCGCGGGTGGCGATCCCGCCCGCCTTGCGGTACATCAGCTCGTAGTGGGCCCGGGCCGCGCGCAGCATGGTGATGTCGGCCATGGACACCCGTGTCTGGCCGTCGCGCGAAACATCGGAGTCCTCCGGCGGGTTCTCCCACTCCCATACGGGCATCACGGCGGGGGTGCCGGTCACGGCGGGGGCACCGAGTATGTGCGGCCGCTGCTGCTCGTCGGAGCGCCACAGCGCGGTTGCCCGCTCGACGAAACCGGACAGCGGTGAGCCATGGGGCTCGGTCGCTCCGCCCGGTACGCCGAGCCCGATGTCGTCCAGGGTGATGACCCGGTGCAGTCGGGCGGCGAGCACCTCGCAGATCAGGTCCGGGACCTGGCCCCGGGGGCGCTGCCCCTTCAACCAGCGGGCCACGGCGGTGTGTTCGTACCGCAGCGCCAGGCCTCTGGCCCGGCCCACCTGGTTGACGTGCGCGGCGAGACCCGCGTGGGAGATGCCCGCTTCGTCGAGCAAGGCGTCGAGCAGGGTGTTGGGCTGCATGGTGGGCCCCTTTGACGACTCGTGGCGCACAGCGTAGTGGAGGTCGATTCGCACGGGGTGTGAACGGAGTGCTCGCATCCGTGCCCCGCGTACTCTGCCGCGGTGCCTCCCGCGCCGGTTGACTGAACTGCCTCTCATGGAGGCGGCCGGGCCGCCGGCTCCCCCTCGAACAGTGCGGCGGCCCGCTCCGCGCCGTCCGTCCTGCTGATCTGCCCGACACTCCGCGGCAGGGCGGGCGGCGCCGGCCGTACGGAACACCTGACGGCTCTAGTGACGGGAGGGTGCGGGACGGGAACGGCGCAGACCCTGGTCCGGGGGCTGCGCCGGCACCCGTGAACGGTCGTTGCGCAGGACCAGCAGCGCCACGTCGTCGGTGACCCGGCCGCCGGTGTGCCGCAGCAGCGCGGCGTGCACATGGTGGACCACCGCCGCGGGCGACACCGGAGCGCCGGCCGCGGCCTCGGCGAGGACCGCCTCCAGGGCGAAGAAGCGCCCGGCCGCGTCGCGGGCCTCCTCGGCGCCGTCGGTGTGCAGGAACAGCGCCTCGCCCGGCAGCAGTCGCGCGCACCGGCGCGGGGGCAGCTCGGCCGGCAGCGGAAAGGCGCCGAGCGGCGGCATCGGGTCCCCGGCCATGACGGGGTGAGCGCCCCTGAACAGCCGATAGGGCCAGGGATGCCCGCAGTTGAGCGCCAGAACCTCGCCGTCGGGCCGGATCTCCAGGAGCAGTACGGTGACGAACTCCTCGGCCGCCGGGTGTTCCGGCTCCCGCCCGCCGGCCGCCGGGTGCTCGTCGCGGGCCCGCTCCCGCAGATGGCGCTGATGGGCCCGGTCGAGGCGCCGCAGTACGCCCGCGAGCTCGGCCTCGTCGTACGCGGCCTCCCGGAAGCTGCCGAGGACCGCGGCGACCGCCCCGATCGCGGCTATGCCGTGCCCGCGCACATCGCCGATCACCACGCGGACGCCGTACGGGGTGGCGACGGCCTCGTACAGATCGCCGCCGATCTCCGCTCCCCGGGATGCGGAGAGCTGTCCGGCGGCGATCGTCAGCCCGTCCAGCCGGGCCGGCGGCGGACGCAGCAGCACCCGCTGCGCGGCCTGCGCGATCGCCCGGACCTGCTCGAGCTCCCGGGCCAGGCCCCGTCGGATACCGAGAATCAGTCCGGTGCCGACGGTGAAGAACACGACGCTGGTGGCGATCCGGGTGGCCAGCCCCTCCTGCTGGGCCAGCGGACACCCCATCTTCCAGCTGATCGCCGCGACGCCCCACACACTGGGGAGCGCGAGCGGGGCCAGCCGGCGCACCCATCTCCGGTCCGATGAGGCGGCCCACCCTCGCGACGCTGCCGGGAAGGGAAGCCAAGAGCTGATACGGATCATTCCGATGGCCCCCTTCAGGCCCTACAGCACACAGGCCCGCCCCTGCGGCCGGGACGATTCTGTCGATCGTCGACGCCCGGAAGGAACAACCGCCAGGGATCTCACCCGAATGAGTGAGACGGCGGAGAGGTGAGGGATTCGCCCCGGCGGGGGCGTTCCGGCGGCACGGCGCCGCGGCCGCTCGAGCCGGCGAGTCCGCCCCAGGAGGCGGGGCCGGGGCCCGGAGCCGTGCGGGATCAGGGTCGGCGATACCGCCCGCAGCGGCCCGCGGCCCGGCGAACCGGCACCGGCACCCCGCCGGCCGGACGGAACCCCGCAGCACCATGCGCTCAGAGACGGCGAGTCCGCCAAGGGGCCGGGCCAGCGAACCGGCACCGGCTCCCGCCGACCGGACGGGCGGAACCCTGCGGTCCATGTGCTCGGAGGGCGAGTCCGTCAAAGGGCCGGGCCAGCGAACCGGCACCGGCACCCGCCGACCGGACGGACGGAACCCCGCGGTCCATGTGCTCGGAGGGCGAGTCCGTCAAAGGGCCGGGCCCGGGATCGCGCATCGCCCCGTACGCGGTCCGGCGGCGCGGGCGCCATGGGCGCGCGGGTCGGCGGGACCCCTGCCCCCGGCGACCCGAAAAAGGGCGCCCCCGGTGGTCCGGGGGCGCCCTTCGTGGGTGTGGCGGGGTACTCAGGCTCCGCGGAGGGATGCCCCTGTGCGGTCGGCGGCCAGGGAGACCGCCGCGTCGCGGGCGGCCGTGGCCTCATCGACCGTCAGGGTGCGGTCCGGGGCGCGGAAGCGCAGGGCGTACGCCAGGGACTTCTTCCCCTCGCCGATCTGCGACCCGACGTACACGTCGAACAGCCGGATGGACTCGAGGAGTTCACCGGCGCCTTCGCGCAGCACCTTCTCGACGTCGGCGGCCGGAACGTCCTGGGGGACGACCAGCGCGACGTCCTGGGTCGCCACCGGGAAGGTGGAGATCCGCGGCGCCCGCAGCGCACCGG
Organism: Streptomyces sp. NPDC033174; assembly: GCF_055577795.1. Lineage (NCBI taxonomy): Bacteria > Bacillati > Actinomycetota > Actinomycetes > Kitasatosporales > Streptomycetaceae > Streptomyces > Streptomyces sp. NPDC033174. Next base: position 57,916 of record NZ_JBVIPQ010000010.1, on the reverse strand, counting down.
CGGACGCCTCCTCGACCAGGTCGAGGTCGAGCTCCATCGCGGCGGTGCGGGCCGGCAGCCCGAGCGCCTTGACGACGCGCGGGTGCAGCTCGCCCGCGTAGCCGACGACCTTCTCCTCGCCGTCGACGACGACGGCGAGCTCGGCGCAGCGACCGGGGTGCCACGGCCCGTACTGACCCTGGCGGACGATCAGTTCCGCACCGGTCTCGCGGGCGACGGTCCGGGCGGCCTCGACCGCGTCGGCCCAGTCGGACGGACGGCCCTTGCCCCACCAGCCGGCCTGCTCGCGCGCACCGGCGAGCACGACCGCGGCGTGGCGCGGCTGCCGGGGCAGGACCGCGTTGAGGCCGGCGATCTCCTCGTCGGTGGGACGGCGGTCGACGGGCAGCCGCACGGCGACGGACGGGCCGTCGGCCGGGTGGAAGACGAGACCCGTCTCGAAGAGCGCCAGGTCGTGGCTGCCACGGCCGTCGTTGCGGCGAAGGGCGGCGAGAAGACCCGGCAGCAGCGTGGTGCGCAGCGCCGGCTCCTCGTCGGAGAGCGGGTTGACCAGGGTGACGACCCGGCGCGCCGGGTCGTCGGCGGCCAGGCCGAGCTGGTCGAAGGCCTGCACGCCGATGAACGGGTAGCTCAGCGCCTCGACGTATCCCGCGCCGGCCAGCGCGCGGCCCACGCGGCGGTGGGTGCGCTGGCGTTCGGTGAGCCCCCGGCCGGCCGGCGGCCTGGGCAGGGTGGAGGGCAGGTTCTCGTAGCCCTCCAGCCGGATGACCTCTTCGGCCAGGTCGTTCGGCTCATTGAGGTCGGGACGCCAGGACGGGACGGTGACGACCAGTTCGTCCTGCCCGTAGACGTCGCAGCCGACCTCCTGGAGGCGGCGTACGACGGTCTCGCGGCCGTACGCGACACCGGCGACACGGTCGGGGTGGTCCGCCGGCATGGTGATGGTGCGGGCGGCGGCGGGGGCGACGATCTCGGTGACGCCGACCTCGGCCGTACCACCCGCGAGCAGCACCAGCAGGTCGACCGTGCGCTGCGCGGCGGCGGCCGCGGCCTGCGGGTCGACCCCGCGCTCGAAGCGCTTGGACGCCTCGGACGCCAGCTTGTGGCGGCGCGCGGTACGGGCGATGGAGAGCGGCTCGAAGTGCGCGGCCTCGATGACGACCTCGGTGGTACCGCTGACGGCGCCGGTCTCCGGGTCGGTCTCGGAGTCGGCGATCTCCGTGTTGGCACCGCCCATGACGCCCGCGAGGCCGATCGGCCCGCGGTCGTCGGTGATGACCAGGTCCGCGGCGTCCAGGACGCGCTTGGTCCCGTCGAGGGTGGTGAACTTCTCGCCCGCCTCGGCGCGGCGGACGCCGATGGCGCCCTCGACGCGGGAGCGGTCGTAGGCGTGCAGCGGCTGGCCGAGCTCCAGCATCACGTAGTTGGTGATGTCGACGGCGAGCGAGATCGGGCGCATCCCGGCCTTCTGCAGCCGGCGCTGCAGCCAGATCGGGGAGCGCGCCTCCGGGTCGAGGCCGGTGACCGTGCGGGCGACGAAACGGTCGCAGCCGATCGGGTCGGCGATCTTCACCGGGTAGCCGAAGGAGTTCGGCGCGGGCACGTCCAGCAGCGCCGGGTCGCGCAGCGGCAGACCGTAGGCGGTGGCGGCCTCGCGGGCGACGCCGCGGATCGACAGGCAGTAGCCGCGGTCCGGGGTGACGGCGATGTCGAGGACCTCGTCGAACAGCTCGAGGAGCGCGGCGGCGTCGGTGCCGATCTCGTGCTCGGGCGGCAGCACGATGATGCCGTGCGTGCCGTCGTCGCCCATGCCCAGCTCGTCGCCGGAGCAGATCATGCCGCGCGAGACCCGGCCGTACGTCTTGCGCTCGGCGATCCGGAAGTCACCGGGAAGCACGGCGCCGGGCAGGGCCACGACGACCTTGTCGCCCTCGGCGAAGTTCCGCGCGCCGCAGATGATCTCCTGGGGCTCGCCGGTGCCGTTGGCGTCACCGACGTCGACGGTGCAGAAGCGGATGGGCTTCTTGAACTCCGTCAGCTCCTCGATGGTGAGGACCTTGCCGACCACCAGCGGACCGGTCAGACCGGCGCCGAGCTGCTCGACGGTCTCGACCTCGAGTCCTGCCGAAATGAGCTTGGCCTGGACGTCGCGTCCGGTCTCCGTCGCCGGCAGGTCGACGTACTCCCGCAGCCAAGAAAGCGGGACCCGCATCAGATCTCCATCCCGAACGGCCGGGTGAACCGGACGTCACCCTCGACCATGTCTCGCATGTCATCGACGTTGTGGCGGAACATCAGCATCCGCTCGATGCCGAACCCGAAGGCGAAGCCGCTGTACTTCTGGGGGTCGACACCGCAGGCGATGAGCACCTTCGGGTTGACCATGCCGCAGCCGCCCAGCTCGATCCAGCCCTCGCTGCCGCAGGTGCGGCAGGGCCGGTCCGGGTTGCCGACGGACTCGCCCCGGCACACGTAGCAGAGCATGTCCATCTCGGCGGACGGCTCGGTGAAGGGGAAGAAGTTCGGGCGGAGCCGGGTCTTCATGTCCGGCCCGAAGAGCGCCTGGACCATGTGGTCGAGGGTGCCCTTGAGGTCGGCCATGGTGAGGCCCTCGTCGACGGCGAGCAGCTCGATCTGGTGGAAGACCGGGGTGTGCGTGGCGTCGAGCTCGTCGGTGCGGTACACGCGGCCGGGGCAGACGACATAGACCGGGGGCTCCCGGTCGATGAGCGTGCGGGCCTGGACGGGCGAGGTGTGCGTCCGCAGCACGATGCCGGACTCGTCGCCGCTGGTGACCTGGCCGTCGGCGGTGGTGCCCTGGACGAAGAACGTGTCCTGGGTCTGCCGGGCCGGGTGGTCGGGGACGAAGTTGAGGGCGTCGAAGTTGAACCACTCCGCCTCGGCCTCGGGGCCCTCGGCGACCTCGTAACCCATCGACACGAAGACGTCGGCGACGCGCTCCATGAGGGTGGTCAGCGGGTGCCGGGCGCCGGCCGGGACGCGGTCGTGGGGCAGGGTGACGTCCACCGCCTCCTCGACCAGCACACGGGCGTCGCGGTCGGCCTCGAGCTCGGCCTGGCGAGCGGCGAGCGCCTTGCTGACGGCTCCGCGGGCCTGACCCACGAGCTTGCCGGCCGCGGCCTTGGCCTGGGGCGGCAGCGCGCCGATCTCCCGGTTCGCGAGCGCGAGCGGCGAGGTGCCACCGGTGTGCGCGACCTTCGCGTGAGCCAGCGCGTCGAGGTCACCCGCGGCGGCGAAGGCGGCGAGCGCCTCGTCCCGCATGCGCTCGATCTCTTCCGGTTTCAAGGCCTCGACCTCAACCGGGTCGTACGACTTATTGGGTGCGGACATCTCTTCCCGTGCTTCCGTTCGGCTGGCTGACTGTGCCCTTCCGGGGGACACCCCCGGAGCCCCGAGGCCCTGCTCGACGACAAGGGCGCAAACGTGCCAAAGGTCGAGTCTAACGGGGTGCGAGGACGCGAATGAGCCCGCGGGCCGCTCAGGCGTTTCTACTGGAGATAGGCCGGAGCGCCGACGGGCAGGATAAATCGGAACTCGGCGCCACCGCCGGGTCCGCGGCCGACGGTGATCGTCCCGCCGTGCGCCTCGACGATGCCCTTGACGATGTAGAGGCCCAGACCGGTGCCACCGCGTTTGCTCCCCCGCCAGAAGCGGGTGAAGACGCGGCCCATCGACTCCTCCGGGATGCCGGGGCCTTCGTCGCTCACGGTGACGGCCGTGCCTTTCTCTGTCTGATCCGCGCTCTTCACGGATGCGGGTGCCACCTCGATGGTGACGGTTCCCTCGCCGTGCCGCACCGCATTTTCGAGCAGGTTGCCGAGGACCTGGTCGATCTTGTCCGGATCTGCCCACAGATCGGGGAGGCGCGGCTGGACGCGGACGAAGAAACGGTCCGGGGACTGACCGCCGGCGGTGTGGGACTGGACGTGCCGGCCGACGGCCGCGGCGATGTCGACGGGCTGGCGGCGCACCTCCAGACGGCCGGAGTCGATCCGGGAGATGTCGAGGAGTTCGGCGATGAGCCGGGTGACGCGGTTGGCGTCGGCGTCGACGGTCTCCAGCATCAGCCGCTTCTGGTCGTCGGTGAACCGCTCCCACTTGGCGAGGAGGGTCGCGGTGAAGCCCTTCACCGAGGTGAGGGGCGAGCGCAGCTCGTGGGCGACGGTGGCGATGAGCTCGGCGTGGCTGCGTTCGGTACGGCGGCGGGCCTCGGTGCCGCGCAGGCTGACGACGACCCGGCGCACCGGGCCGGTGGGGTGCTCGCGCACGTAGCGGGCGGAGACGAGCACCTCGCGGCCGCCGGGGAGCAGCAGATTGCGCTCGGGCTGGCCGACCCGGGTGGCGAGTCCGCCGTACGGATCGGTCAGGGCCCACCAGCGGCGGCCCTTGAGGTCCTCCAGCGGAAGGGCCTGGTCGAGGGGGAGACCGAGGGCGTCGGCGCTGGGTACGGCGGTGATGCGGACGGCGGCCGCGTTGAAACACACGACCCGGCCGGTCTCGTCGGCGACGACCAGACCGTCGGGCAGGTCGTCGGGGTGAATGCCCGGGGCGGCGGGGAGGCCGTCGGGGGCGCTGTCCGGATCGGCGGGCGCGCCGGGGCCGTCGTCCGCGGCGGCGTGCTCACCCGGGCGGTCGTCCGTGGTGGGCGGCTCGGCGGGGCCGTGGGTGGGCGCGCCGGGGCCGTCGTCCGCGGCGGCGCGCTCCGAGGCGTCCGCCGTCCGCGTGAGCCTGTCCGTCCCGACCGTCATCCGTCCCCCGACCCTCCGTGTGGCGCAGTGGGCCCCCGAGCCCGTCACCCTACTAGCTGGAGGTGACGGAGCGGCACCCTCCGGAAGCACGCTGGGCACGGGCTGAGGCGTAGAGGCACACGGCGGCGGCCGTGGCGAGGTTGAGGCTCTCGGCCTTGCCGTGGATCGGGACGCGCACCACCGCGTCCGCGAGTGCGCGGGTCTCCTCCGGCAGTCCCCAGGCCTCGTTGCCGAAGATCCAGGCGGTGGGGCCGCCCATGGTGCCCGCGTCGAGCTCGGCGTCCAGGTCGTCCTCGCCCGCGCCGTCGGCGGCGAGGATCCGTACGCCGGCGCTCCGCAGACCGGAGACGGCCTGTTCGACCGGGACGCCGACGGCGACCGGGAGGTGGAAGAGCGAGCCGACGGAGGCCCGTACGGACTTGGGGTTGTAGAGGTCGACGGAGGCGTCGGTGAGGACGACGGCATCGGCGCCCGCGGCGTCGGCGCAGCGCAGCACGGTGCCGGCGTTCCCGGGGTCGCGGACGTGGGCGAGGACGGCCACCAGCTTGGGCCGGGCGGCGAGGATCTCCTCGAAGGGCGAATCGAGGAAGCGGCAGACCCCGAGCAGGCCCTGCGGGGTCACGGTCTGGGACACCTCGGCGAGCACGGCGTCGGAGGCGTGGTGCACCCGGGCGCCGGCGGCGCGGGCGGCGTCGACGATGTCCGCGTACCGCTCGGCGGCCTCGAAGGTGGTGAAGAGCTCGACGAGGGTGGGCCGGCCGTCGCCGCCGCGGTGTTCGACGGCCTCGCGGACGGCCTGCGGGCCCTCCGCGATGAACAGTCGGTCCTTGCCCCGGAAGTTCCGCTTGGCGAGCCGCCTTGCGGCGACAACACGCGGGGAACGCGGGGAAATCGGCTCGGGGGTGCCCATGGTCGGCGGCTCACTTCTCGTGTACGTGAACGGGTGGAACGCACCGGACCCGCAGGCGCAGTGCCTGCGGGTCCGGCAGAAGCCATGCGAAGGGGCCTGGATCAGGCAGCGGCCTTCGGGGCGTTGACGTCGCTCGGGAGCGCCTTCTGGGCGACCTCGACGAGCGCGGCGAACGCGTTGGCGTCGTTGACCGCGAGCTCGGCCAGGATCTTGCGGTCCACCTCGATGTTGGCGGCCTTCAGACCCTGGATGAGGCGGTTGTACGTCATGCCGTTCTGGCGGGCAGCGGCGTTGATGCGCTGGATCCACAGCTGACGGAAGTCGCCCTTGCGCTTCTTGCGGTCGTTGTAGTTGTAGACCAGCGAGTGGGTGACCTGCTCCTTGGCCTTGCGGTACAGGCGCGAGCGCTGACCGCGGTAGCCGGAGGCCGCCTCGAGGATCGCCCGGCGCTTCTTGTGGGCGTTGACTGCCCGCTTGACGCGTGCCACTTGTTAACTCCTTGTAGCGGGGCCGTGGTTGGACTCACACGACCCGGAAACGAATTGGTCCCGGTCTTGGCCGGAGGCCCTCGGCGGGCGAGGGCACGAGGTCAATCAGATGCCCAGCATCTTCTTGATCTTGGCGGCGTCACCCGGGGCCATCTCGGCGTTGCCGGTGAGGCGACGCGTCAGCTTGGACGACTTGTGCTCGAGCAGGTGGCGCTTGCCGGCACGCTCACGGAGCACCTTGCCGGAGCCGGTGATCTTGAAGCGCTTCTTGGCACCGCTGTGCGTCTTGTTCTTCGGCATCGCGCCGTATCTCCTCGTCAGTGGCGCTCCCACCCGGTGCGGGCACCGGGCAACCGGGAGCGTCAGATCTTTGGTTTGGGTATCCGGGGCGAGGCCCGGGGCTGCCTGGATGGCAGCCCCTCAGGTCACGCCTCGGAAGGGGTCTCGGCCGGAGCGTCGGCCGGAGCCGCCGCCTCTGCCGGAGCCTCGGCGACGTCGTCGGACGAACCGCCCTGACGCTCCGCCTTGCGTGCGGCCTGGGCCTCACGCGCCTCGGCCATGGCCTCGGTCTTCTTCTTGTGCGGGCCAAGAACCATGATCATGTTCCGGCCGTCCTGCTTCGGGTTGGACTCGATGAAGCCCAGGTCCTCGACGTCCGAAGCGAGGCGCTGGAGGAGCCGGAAGCCCAGCTCCGGGCGGGACTGCTCACGACCACGGAACATGATCGTGATCTTGACCTTGTCACCCTGCTTCAGGAACCGAACGACGTGACCCTTCTTGGTGTCATAGTCGTGCGGGTCGATCTTCGGCCGGAGCTTCATCTCCTTGATGACCGTGTGCGCCTGGTTCTTGCGCGCCTCACGGGCCTTCATGGCCGACTCGTACTTGAACTTTCCGTAGTCCATGAGCTTGCACACGGGCGGACGGGCGGTCGCCGCGACCTCGACCAGGTCAAGGTCGTACTCCTGTGCGAGCTCCAGGGCCTTGGCAAGCGGAACAATCCCGACCTGCTCGCCGCTGGGACCGACAAGTCGCACTTCGGGAACGCGAATCCGGTCGTTAATGCGGGGCTCGGCGCTGATGGATCCTCCTCGGTAGCACCACGCGACCGTCTGGCGGACGGACGCGTAACGTCTGTTGCGTAAGACCAACCGCGCCGGTACATGAAAAATGCCCCGGACGGGACACAGGCGGGGCTCCTCGGGAATACCGGAGCACCGCCGCGGTCAACCGCGGGGCGCGCATCGGGCGGCTCCATCGTCCGTACGGAACGATGGTCGCCACCTGACCGGTGACCCGCCGTCCCGGAGGACGGCCAGGTGGGAGATCGGAGCCTCCACTTGTGGGCTGGGCACGTAGATGTCCAGCCGGTCGTTACACAAGGTTAGCAGCTCCTGTCCGGAGGAGCTAACCGGACGGCGCGACGGGGTGCGGGAGGGGGCGCGTGCGGCGGGGCATATCGTGTGGGGCATGAGTGACACGCCCACCAATGACTCCCCCGACTTCGACGCCATGACCCGCGACATCGCGGAGGTCCCGGCCGTCGAGGTGATCGTGACGGTCGCCGTCAACCTGATGAGCGCGGCCGCGGTGAAGCTCGGGCTGACCGAGGAGGGCGACGAGCACAAGGACCTGGACGAGGCGCGCAAGCTGGTGCACGCGCTGGCGGGTCTGCTGGACGCGGGCGCGACGGAGATCAGCTCCTTCCACGCGGCGCCGCTGCGGGACGGTCTGAAGTCGCTGCAGCTGGCGTTCCGCGAGGCCTCGATCATCCCGGACGAGCCGGGCCAGGGCCCGGGCGAGAAGTACACGGGCCCGGTCTACGGCTAGAGCCGCTTCACCCCTTCACATACAAGGGCTCGCCCGGAGGCGTGGCCGAGGCCGGCAGGAGTGCCAGGTCAAGGCCGCGCACCAGGCGGGCCCTCAGTGTTTCGTCGGCGGCGAGGGCGCGGGCGACGCGCTGGGCCGCCTCCCCCGGGGCCGCGTCCGGGGCGAGCACCAGGGCGAGCGTTCCGTCCGCACTGCCCGGACCGAGGTGGGCACGGACGACCGCGGGCTCGGCGGCCACGGCGGCGCGTACCGCGGCCGTGACGGCCGGGTCGTCCAGCGGGTCGGCGCTGGTACGGCCTTCGGCGAGGGCGAGCAGCGCCGGGCCGGTGAGCTGGTACGGGACGGGCCCCGCGAGGTCCAGTACGACCGTGTCCGCCTTCTCGTGGGCGGCGGCCTGCAGCGCCTGGTGCAGGGGTACGGCGACGGGCCGGGCCTCGGGATCCCAGAGGGCGAGGGACGCGGTCGAGGTGAACGCGGGCAGGGCACGGCGGTCACCGGCGGTGAGCGTCGGCACGGCCATGTCGCTGGTCTTCTCGCGGCGCAGCCCGTTCTCGTCCACCTCGACCTCGCCGAGCACGGCCACGATCGGCACCAGGAGCCGCGCGTCGCGCAGGGCGTCGAGGACGGCGGCGTGCGCGGAGCGGTCGGTCCGGTTCTCGGCCCAGGCCGCGAGGGCAGCGGAGAGCCTCGGATCGGCGGTGCCGTCGTCGTCGGAGAAGCCGGGATCAGGGATGTTCTTGAGCGCCACGCGTCGAGCCTAACCGGCGGCCGGGCGCCGCCTTCCCGGCGGGTTGCCGACCGGGGCGCAGGCGGCACCCGGGCGCGGTGCCGGCGTCCGCCGCGTGCCTCGCAAGCCGTCCGTCCATTCCGTGCGGGGGCGTGCACGTGTCGGGCACGGCGATCGCCGTGCCCCTCGTACTCTCCGGTGCCGGGACGGCACCAGGCGGCGCTCCCCTCGTCGTCTCCGTCGGCCGTCGTGAGTGAGGAGCCGGAAGTGGATCTGGACGCGGTACTGGCCGAGGCGCTCGCGCCGGTCGTGGCCTCGGGGAAGGGGGCGTGCCTGTCGGTCGGCGTGCTCGATCCGGAGAGCGGACGCTCCGCGGTGTTCGGTGAGGGCAGGACGTACGACACGGCCAGCATCGTCAAGGCCGACATCCTCGCCGCGCTGCTGCTGCGGGCGCAGGACGCGGGGCGGGCGCTCACCGCCGCCGAGCAGACGTACGCGGCCGACATGATGGAGCGCAGCGACAACGCCGCCGCCACCGCGCTCTGGCACGTCGTCGGCCAAGCTCAGGGGCTGGACGGCGCCAACTCCCGGCTGGGGTTGGCCGAGACCGTCGCGGCGGCGGCTTGGGGGCTGACGCAGACCACGGCCAGGGATCAGCTGGCGCTGCTGGCGGCGCTGTTCGGCGCGGACTCCGCGCTCGACGCGCCCTCCCGTACGTACGCCCAGGGCCTGATGCGGCGGACAGCGGGGGATCAGGACTGGGGTGTGTCGGCGGCCGGGGACGGCTGGGCGCTGAAGAACGGATGGCTGCCGCGTACGGCCACCGGGTTGTGGGACGTCAACAGCATCGGGCGCGTGCGGGTCGGCGGCCGGGGGCTGCTGGTGGCGGTGCTCTCGGACGGACATGCCACGAAGGAGGCTGGTGTCGCGCTGGTGGAGCAGGCGGCGCGGGCGGCGGTCAGGGCGTTCGTCGCGGTGTTGTGAGGCCCGGCCGCCGACCGCCGCGCCACAGGAGGACGGCGGCCACCAGGAGGAGCGCGCCCGCCCCGGCGGCGAGGGGGGCGAGCAGGCCGGCGGTGTCGTCGTCATCGGCGTCCGGGGTGGGGCCGGGGCCGAAGAACTTGGCGCGGTAGCCGGGGGCGGAGACGGTCTTCGGGTCGCCCGGGTGCAGGGCGCCGCCCGCCTTGATGGCGGCGGCCGGGTCGACGGTCCCGTACCCCTTGGAGTCGCTGCGGCCGCCGTCGGGGCGGCTGCGAGCGGTGTCCATGAGGAGCTTCTTGATCTGTGCGGGGGTGAGGCCGGGGTGGGCGGAGCGGACCAGGGCGACGGCGCCGGAGACGAAGGCGGAGGCGGCGCTGGTGCCCCAGCCCGAGTAGTACTTGCGGTCCGGGTCGGGGATGACGATGTCGACGCCGGGGGCGGAGACGGTGGCGTACCAGCGGCGGGTGGAGAAGGCCGCGTGGGTGCCGTAGCGGTCGACGGCGGTGACCGCGATGACGCCCGGGTAGGCGGCGGGGTACGAGATGTGGTCGCCCTTTTCGCCGCCGTTGCCCGCGGAGGCGACGACGACGGCGCCCTTGGAGAGGGCGTACTGGACGGCGGCGTCCTCGCCGGGCTCGGGGTGGGCGGACTCGCTGTCGTCGCCGAGGGAGAGGTTGATGACGTCGGCGCCGTGGTCGGTGGCCCAGCGGATGCCGTCGGCGAGGGCGGAGCCACGGGTGGCGCGGGACTTCTGGCGGGCCTTGTCGGTGCCTTCGAGGATGACGCGGACGGGCAGGATCTTCGCCTCGGGGGCGATGCCGAGGACGCCGTCCTGACGACCGGAGCCGTGTCCGCGGCCGGCGATGATGCCGGCCATCGCGGTGCCGTGCCGGGCCCAGGCCCGATCGCCGCGGGTGGCGCCGAATCCGATCAGGTCGTGGCCGGGGAGCACATTGCCGGCCAGGTCCGGGTGGGTGTCGTCGACGCCGGTGTCGAGCACGGCGACGGTGATGCCGTGGCCCTTCGTCGTACGCCACGCCTCGCTGGTGTGCATCGCCTCCAGGCCCCACTGCTGGGTGCGGATGCCGTCGGCGTGGGCGGGCGTCGCGGGGAGGACGGCGAACGCGGCGGCGCTCAGGGCGATGAGCGCCTTGCGGGACCGGCGCGTGCTCATGTGGGCTCCTCCGTCGCCGCGGTGACGGCCTTGCGCAGACCGCGTTCGATGCGGTCGCTGATGCCCTTGGCGTCGTGGCCGAGTCCCGATTGGGCGGGGGCCGTCGTCTGGGCCGGGGCCATGGCCTCGTCGGCGGGCTGCGGGTCGGGGACGGGGCGGCCGTCGGCGAAGCCGGACACCGCGTAGACGACGACGGGGACTTCGGTGAGGACGTTCAGCCGCCAGCTGGCCCGCTGCGGGTCGCCGAACCCGGCGGCGGGGGTGCCGGGGGCGGGCAGCGTGCGCGGCATCAGGTCGGCGCGCTCCTGGAGGGCGCCGTCGGTGAAGCGGGCCCGCAGGGCGCGCATGCCGTCGGGCTCGGCCTTCGTGAAGACCAGACCCACGGTGGTGACATGGCTGGACGTGGCGTCGGTGTACGTGGCGCGCAGCACGCGCTCGCAGCCGACCGGCTCCAACGTCTTGACGAGCAGTGGGTCGAGCGCCCCGGCGCAGGCCCCGTCGGGTGCGACGGCGATCCGGGTCCACACCCGGTCGGCGCCGCCCGGTCCGGCGCCGCTGCCGCTGAGGGTGCGCGGGAAGAGCGTGTCCACGGGCACGCTGTGCCACAGGCTGCGCGCCTCGCTGTAACCCGTGGGCGCGGCGGCCTCGGCGGCCGAGTCCCCGGTCAGCCACGCCCCGGTGGCGGCGCCCCCGATGAGCCCGAGCCCCAGGACGACGCAGGCGACGGCCCCGGCGGTCCGCGCGGGATGCCGCACCCGGTCGGCGGCCGGGGCGAAGGGGCCGGCCGGGGCCGGGTACCCGCCGTCGTACCCGTCGTACGCGCCGTACGCCGGGACGGGCCGGAGCCGGGTGGTGGTCTCCTCGGGCCGCTCGGGCGGCGCGAACGACGGGGGCGCGGCGGGGCGGGCAGGGGGTATGTGGGGGTGCGTCGGGGCGGACCCGGGGCGGGCGGCCGAAGGGAGCGTCCCGGCGACGTGCGCCGGGGCGGCCGCGACGGCGGGGCGGGTGTTCGGCAGGGGCGGCAGCGCGGGCGGACCGGCCTCGGCCCGCGCACCGCCGGCGCCGTGCGGCTGGGCGGACGGGGCCGGGGGTAGGGCAGGCCGCGCGGAGGACGTGGCCTGGGACGGGTACGGGGAGCCCGTCGGGGGGCGGCGGTCGGACGGGGCCGCGGCATCGGGGAGTCGCGGAGCTTCCGGCTGCTGTGCGGGGTGCGTGGGCGCGGGCGTCGGCACCGGAGGAAGCGCCCTTGCCTGCGGGGCGGGGCCGGCCGTGGCCGGGTTCGCCGCGGACGGGGCGGGCGGCTGCTGTGCCGACCGCGCCGCCTCCGTGAGCGACCGGGCCTCCGGCGCCGAAGTCGCCGGGCGGCTGCCCGCGACGCCCCTGGCGGGCCGGGAGTCGGGTGCCTGGGTGGCGGGGCCGGCCGCGTGGCCGGGGACGCCCCGAGTGGGACTGGGAACGGTCCTCGCGGCGGGCCGCTGAAGGTCGGACGGCGTCCCGGGAAGCGACCCGTACGAAGGGCTTCGGTCGGTGTCCGGGCGCGGTGAGGCGGCGGCGCTGGACGAATCCGCCGGGACCGGACCCCGCGTCGTGCGCTCGCGTGCTTCGGACAGATCCACCGGCAGCGCGCCGGGCAGCCTGCGCTCGGGTGCCACCTGCGGGCCGTCCTCGATGCGGCCCGTGCCGGGCGCCGCCGTGGGCGAACCCCCTCCGCCGGCCCGGCCCTCTCCGGGCGCGCTCGGTCCCCGCGGCGGTGCCGGGGGGAGCTCGCGGGGGGTGCCGGGATTCGTGGGGCGGGGGCGTGGGCGTCTTGCTTCGGTGCTCATCCCGCCCCCCGTCGTCGCCGTTCGTACCGCCTGCCGATCGCCTTCCGGAGCAGGCCCGTTCGATGGCGCGGCCCCGTCACTCTACGGGCTGTTCCCCGTCCCGCTCCAACGAGACCTGGGGCGCGGGGCATCTGACCGGAACATCCCCCTACCCCCGGGTAATCCGGTCTGGCAAGCTCGGCCCATGACTCCCCGTGCCGCCGACAGGGCCCGCTACGACCGGGCCACCGCCCATCTCGACGCGCCGCTCGCCGTGGTCGATCTCGAGGCGTTCGACGCCAATGCCGACGATCTGGTGCGCCGCGCCGGTGGGAAGCCGGTCCGGGTCGCCAGTAAGTCGGTGAGGTGCCGGGCGCTGCTGGAGCGGGTGCTCGCGCGGGAGGGGTTCGCGGGGATCATGTCGTTCACGCTCGACGAGTCGCTGTGGCTCGCGCGGGCCGGGTTCGAGGACGTGCTGCTGGCCTATCCGTCCGCGGACCGCGCCGGCTTCGCCGAGCTCGCGTCGGATGCCAAGCTCGCCGCCGCCGTGACGGTGATGGTCGACGACCCGGCGCAGCTGGAGCTGATCGACACGGCCCGCGCCGGCGGTGGCGAGGAGATCAGGGTGTGTCTGGAGCTGGACACCGCCCTGCGTCTGCTGGGGGGCCGGGTACGGATCGGTGCCCGGCGCTCGCCGCTGCGGGAGCCCGCGGACCTGGCCGAGCTGGCCCGTTCGATCGACCGCCGTCCCGGTTTCCGGCTGGTGGGGCTCATGGCGTACGAGGGGCATGTGGCCGGTGTCGGCGACTCGTTGGCGGGCCGGCCCGTGCGTTCGCGGGCGATCCGGCTGATGCAGGCCGCCGCGCGCCGGGAGCTGGCCGAGCGCAGGGCGGCCGTGGTGCGGGCGGTGCGCGCCGTCGCCCCGGACCTGGAGTTCGTCAACGGCGGCGGCACCGGCAGCGTGCAGCACACGGCCGCCGAGGACGCGGTGACCGAGATCGCCGCAGGCTCCGGGCTCTACGCCCCGAGGCTCTTCGACAACTACACGTCCTTCAGCGCACGCCCGGCCGCGCTCTTCGCCCAGCCGGTCGTGCGCCGGCCGGGCGTCGGCGTGGTGACCGTGCTGGGCGGGGGCTACCCGGCGTCCGGCGCGGCGGGGCCGGACCGGCTGCCGGTGCCGTACCTCCCCGAGGGCCTGCGCTACGACCCGCAGGAGGGCGCCGGAGAGGTGCAGACACCGCTCCTCGGCTCCGCCGCCGACGATCTGCTGATCGGCGACAAGGTGTGGTTCCGGCACGCCAAGGCCGGGGAGATGTGCGAGCGGTTCGACCGGCTGCATCTGATCGAGGGCGACCGGATCACGGCCACCGTGCCGACGTACCGCGGCGAGGGCCGCACCTTCCTCTAGGGCCCCGCTTCCGGATCGGGCAGGGACTGTCCTCCGGATCGGGCAAGAACTGTCGTCCTGGTCGGGGAGAGCCTGGCTCGCGGCCCGTGCGGGGCCTGGCCTCCGGCCCGCGCAAGACCTGGCTTCCGGGTCGGGCCTGGATGTTCGGCCCGGCGGGATCCGAACGGCAGGCCCCGGCTGCTGGCTCCCTCAGGGACCGACGCTGCTGCCGACCCCGCCACCGGTGGAGCTGCCGATGGGGCGGATGCCCTTCAGGATCTCGTCCATCTGCGCGAGCGCGGGCCCGTCCGTCCCCGCGTCGAAGACGAAGCGGAGGATCACGGGCGACTCGCTGCCCAGGGAGGACGGGAAGGCGACGGACTGGACGTAGCCGCCGGGTCCCTTGCCGTTGACGATCCGCCAGCGCACCAGATAGCCCGTGCGGCCGGCGACCACGGTGGGCTTGGAGGCGAGCACGGTGTGGGAGCGGATGCCCCCGCGGATGGTGTTGCCGAGGAAGTCCTCTCCGTAGGCGGTCTTCGCGGCCTGGGCGATGTCCGCCTTGGCGAGAGCCTCGGAGGTGGTCCCGTCCCCGGCGGGGCCGGGGCGCGAGGAGACGGTGCCCCGGCGGCAGTACTTGACGGCGCCGTCGGGGCAGTCATAGGTGCCGACCGTGGTCACCGCCGTCGCGTCCTCGGCGAAGTACTCCGGCTTCTCCCAGCCCGTGAGGATCGGCAGGGTGATGCCGTTGAGCTGGTCCGTGACGCGGGTGGGGTCCTCGGCCGGTGCGGAGGAGGCGGGCGCCGGCGAAGTGGTGTTCTTGTCGTCGGTGGGAGCGCTGGTGGAGGCGGCCGCCCGGGGCGGGTCGTCCTGGTCACCGCCGAGGACGAGGACGCCGGTCACGGCCGCCGCCACGACCACGAGGGCCGCGCCGACGACCGCGACGACGGTGCCGCTCGTAAGGGTCCGCTGCGGCGGCGACACGGTGGGAGACGTCATGGGAACCGTCACCGGTGACGTGAGCGGCCGGGTGTGCGCCGTCCACGCCGCACCGTCCCACCACCGTTCGACGCCGGGCGTGCCCTGGTCCGCATACCAGCCTGGGGGTCCCCCCAGGCCGCCAGGCGTAGGGGGAGGGGTCGTCATGCTCATTCGATCACCCTAGAGGGCGACTTCAGGAGGCGTACACCGAGTCCCGCTGGTCGGGCACGACGCTCCCGTCGTCGCGCCGCACGGGGCCGGTGGACCCGTCGCCGGCGGTGTAGCCGGAGGTGGCGCAGGGGTAGGGGCTCGTCTTCCGCTTCTTCGGCTCGATGAACATCGGGTTGACGAGCCAGTGGCCGTCCTCGTTGTCGTACGCCCGGCACATCACCTCGTTCTTGTTGCGGTTGAGGACCAGCCGCAGTTCGGTGGCGTCGCGCAGGAAGGAGATGTCGGTGTCGGAGTCGCCGGCCGCGAACACCTGTCGGTGGGCCGGGGGTTGGATCCTCTCGGCGGCCGCGCCCCGCACTCCGAAGATCTCCTGATTGATCCAGCAGCGCTTGCCGTCGATGTACGTGATCATCGAGTCGTCGCCGTCGCGGACGGTGCCGCAGCCCTTGAGGTGGGAGCCGAGGCGGCCGTGTTCCGTGGTGTTGCGGATCCCGAGGGCGTGGGAGGCCTCGATGCCGACACCGGCCGCCCAGACGTCGACGACGGGCTCGGGGGACGCGGACGTGATCCAGACGTCGAAGCCGGCCTGCTGGAGCGTACGGATCAGGTCCCGCTGTTGGTCGTAGTACCGGGCCCAGCCGGTGGCGGTGCCGCTGCCGACGCGCTGCTGGGTCCCCACGGGCGCGGCGAGGTTCTCGGTGCGGGCGGCCGCCGCGAAGGAGGCGACCTGGCGGGTGGTCCAGCCGTGCAGGAGCTGCGCGAGCCAGGCGTACTGGGGTTCCATGCGGCGGTGGTCGAAGCCGGCGAAGGCGGCGGCGCCGGTGGTCGTCGCGCCCCGCGCGTAGACGGAGAGGATCTCGTCGGCGCAGCGGGTGTCGGTGGCGGTGGGGAGGGTGCGTACGCCGGTGGGACAGGCGGCGGCGAGCGCGGTGGCGGCCTCATCGGTGAGGTAGCGGCTGGTGGTGCGCCAGTCGCCGTGGCGGGGTGGTCGTATCGCGCTGTTGCGCAGCAGCCAGAACAGGGTGGCGTCACCGACGTCGTTCTTGATGACGGTGTTGTCCCAGTCGAAGACGGCGACGGGCTTGTTCCCCTTGCGTGCCGTGGAGGTCCGCTCCGCGCAGTGGGTGTCGATGAGCCGCTGGAGCGCGGCCCGGTTGTCGCCGTACCAGCCCTGAGTGATCTTCAGCGTCGGGCAGGGTCGGGGGGTGTGCGCCTGGGCGGGGCGGGCGGCGAGAAGGCCCGTGGCGGCGAGGGCGAGAGCGGCGGTCGCGGCGGACCAGCGGCGCTTGGCGTTCATGAGCACACTCCTGATCTGTGCGCGACAGCCGGGCGTCGTGCGACGCCCGGCTGTCGGGTGGGTGGAAGCGGGGTGAACGGTTAGAGCGGGGTGACGTACGCGCCCGCGATACCGCCGTCGACGAGGAAGTCGGTGGCGTTGATGAACGAGGAGTCGTCGCTCGCGAGGAAGGCGACGGCGGCGGCGATCTCCTCCGCCTCGGCGAACCGGCCGGCCGGGATGTGCACCAGGCGACGGGCGGCACGCTCGGGGTCCTTCGCGAACAGCTCCTGAAGCAGCGGTGTGTTGACCGGCCCCGGGCACAGGGCGTTCACCCGGATGCCCTCGCGGGCGAACTGCACCCCGAGCTCGCGGGACATGGCGAGCACGCCGCCCTTGGAGGCGGTGTAGGAGATCTGGGAGGTGGCGGCGCCCATGATGGCGACGAAGGACGCGGTGTTGATGATGGAGCCCTTGCCCTGGCGCTGCATGTAGGGCAGGGCGGCCTTGCAGCACAGGTAGACGGAGGTCAGGTTGACGTCCTGGACGCGCTTCCAGGCCTCGAGGCCGGTGGTGAGGATGGAGTCGTCGTCGGGCGGAGAGATGCCCGCGTTGTTGAAGGCGATGTCGACGCTGCCGTAGGTGTCGAAGGCGGTCTTGAAGAGCGCCTCGACCTGCTCGGGGTCGGTGACGTCGACGCGTACGAACGTCCCGCCGACCTCCTCGGCGGCGGCCTTGCCCGCGGTCTCGTCGATGTCGCCGCAGACGACGTTGGCGCCCTCGGAGGCGAGGCGGCGCGCGGTGGCCAGGCCGATGCCGCTGCCGGCGCCGGTGATGACGGCGGTACGGCCCGCCAGGCGGCGGCAGATGTTCTCGCTGGTGCTGTCGGTCATGTGCTCAGGCCTCCGTGCTGATGAAGACGTTCTTGGTTTCGGTGAAAGCGGTGAGGGCGTCGGGGCCGAGCTCGCGGCCGAGACCGGACTGCTTGTAGCCGCCGAACGGCGTCCAGTAGCGGACGCTGGAGTGGGAGTTGACGGAGAGGTTGCCGGCGGCGACGGCCCGCGAGACGCGCAGGGCCCGGCCGATGTCGCGGGTCCACAGGGAGCCGGAGAGGCCGTAGTCGGTGGCGTTGGCGAGCCGGACCGCGTCCTCCTCGTCCTCGAAGGGCAGGACGACGGCGACCGGGCCGAAGACCTCTTCGGTGGCGCAGGGCGCGTCCTCGGGCAGCTCGGTGAGGACGGTCGGCGGGAACCAGAAGCCGGGGCCGTCGGGGGCGGTGCCGCGAATGCCCTTGAGGTCGTCGGTGACATAGGACCGTACGCGCTGGAGTTGCGCGGCCGAGATCAGCGGGCCCATCTGGGTCTTCTCGTCCAAGGGGTCGCCGACGACGATCTCCTGGACGGCCGGGGTGAGCAGCTCCATGAAGCGGTCGTACGCGGAGCGCTGGACCAGGATGCGGGTGCGGGCGCAGCAGTCCTGGCCGGAGTTGTCCAGGAAGGACATGGGGGCCGCGGCCGCCGCGGCCTCGATGTCCGAGTCCGCGAAGACGATGTTGGGACTCTTGCCACCGAGTTCCAGGGTCACCCGCTTCACGCGGTCGGCACACTTCGCCATGATCGACTTTCCGACCCGGGTGGAGCCGGTGAAGACGATCTTCGCGACGCCGGGGTGCTCGACGAGCGCGTTGCCCGCGACGTCGCCGGCGCCCGGCAGCACCTGGAACAGATGCTCGGGAAGGCCTGCCTCCAGGGCGAGTTCGGCGAGGCGCAGCGCGGTGAGCGGGGTGGTCTCGGCGGGCTTGAGGATCACCGCGTTGCCCGCCGCGAGGGCCGGGGCCGTGCCCCAGGCGGCGATCGGCATGGGGAAGTTCCACGGCGCGATCACGCCGATCACACCGAGTGGTTCGAGGATCGTGATGTCGAGGCCGCCCGAGACCGGGATCTGGCGGCCGGAGAGCCGCTCCACTCCCCCGGCGGCGAAGTCGAGGAGATCACGGACGTTCCCGGCCTCCCAGCGGGCGTTGCCGATCGTGTGACCGGCTTCGCGGACCTCCAGCTGGGCGAGTTCCTCGATGTGGTCGTCGACGACGGCGGCGAAGCGGCGCAGGAGCCGGGCGCGGTCCGCGGGCGCGGCGGCGCCCCAGCCGCGCTGTGCGGCGCGGGCCCGGGCGACGGCGGCGTCGATGTCGGCCGCGGCCGCCGCGGGGACGGTGGCGATGACTTCCTCGGTCGCCGGGTTCAGGACCTGGTGTGCGGAAGCGGGGTGCTCGTACGACAAGGCGTTCCTCACATGCGTTCGAAGGAGCGGCGCAGCTCCCAGTCGGTCACCGCGGCGTCGAAGGCCTCCAGCTCGACGTGGGCCATGTTGCGGTAGTGGGCGACGACCTCGTCGCCGAAGGCGGCCTTGGCGATGGGGCTGTTCTCCCACAGCTCGGCGGCCTCGCGGAGGGTGGTGGGCACATGCGCGTAGTCGCCGGTGTAGGCGTTTCCGGTGCAGGCGTCCGGGAGTTCCAGCTGGTTCTCGATGCCGTACAGGCCGGCGGCCACGAGCCCGGCGACGGCGAGGTGCGGGTTGACGTCACCGCCGGGGAGGCGGTTCTCGAAGCGCATCGAGCGGCCGTGGCCGACGACCCGGAGCGAGCAGGTGCGGTTGTCGTAGCCCCAGGCGACGGCGGTCGGCGCGAAGGAACCGGGCTGGAAGCGCTTGTACGAGTTGATGTTGGGCGCGTACAGCAGGGAGAAGTCACGGAGGGCGGCGAGCTGCCCGGCGAGGAAGTGACGCATCACGGGCGACATGCCACCCGGGCCGTCTCCGGCCATCACATTGCGCCCGTCGGCGTCCTGGAGGGACAGGTGGATGTGACAGGAATTGCCCTCGCGCTCGTTGTACTTGGCCATGAAGGTGAGCGAGACGCCCTCCTGGGAGGCGATCTCCTTGGCGCCGGTCTTGTAGACGGCGTGCTGGTCACAGGTGACCAGTGCCTCGTCGTACTTGAAGGCGATCTCGTGCTGGCCGGGGTTGCACTCGCCCTTGGCGGACTCGACGGTCAGTCCGGCTGCGGCCATCTCGTTGCGGATGCGGCGCAGCAGCGGTTCGATGCGGCCGGTGCCGAGGACCGAGTAGTCGATGTTGTACTGGTTGGCCGGGGTGAGGTCGCGGTAGTTCGCGTCCCAGGCCTGCTCGTAGGTGTCCTTGAAGACGATGAACTCGAGCTCGGTGCCGACGTGGGCGGTGAAGCCGTGCTCGGCGAGGCGCTCCAGCTGTCGGCGCAGGATCTGCCGGGGCGCCGCGACGACGGGCGAGCCGTCGTTCCAGGCGAGATCGGCGACGAGCAGGGCGGTGCCCTCGTCCCAGGGGACGCGTCGCAGTGTGGAGAGGTCGGGGTGCATGGCAAAGTCGCCGTAGCCGCTGTCCCAGGAGGACATCGCGTAGCCGTCGACGGTGTTGAGCTCCACGTCCACGGCGAGGAGATAGTTGCAGCCCTCGGTGCCGTGCTCCAGTACCTCCTCGAGGAAGAAGGGCGCGGCGAACCGTTTGCCCTGGAGCCGCCCTTGCATATCGGGGAAGGCGAGGACGACTGTGTCGATCTCACCGTTCGCGACGAGGGCGCGCAGCTCCTCGACGGCGAGCGGGGGTTTGCGGTCTGCCACGGGAATACTCCGATTCACGTCATGGTGACGGCCTGCCGGAAGCCATAAGGTATTGCCGAAGACCATTGCTTGGGAAGGGGAAACCACAACGTGGCCAGGACGAGTGAACCGGCGGACCGGCTGACGCCCGTTCTCAGGCCGGTGCGGGCGGGCAACGGCTTCGAGGAGGCGCTGGAGCAGATCCTCCAGATCGTGCGGCTCGGGCTCGTGCCCGGCGGGGAGCGACTGCCCGCCGAGCGGGAGCTGGCGGACCGGATGGGGATCAGCCGGGTCACCCTGCGGGAGGTGCTGAAGGTCCTCCAGGACCAGGGGCTGGTGGAGAGCCGGCGCGGCCGGTACGGCGGAACGTTTGTGCTCCAGCGGGACCGAACCGGCGGCGAGGACGAACTGCGGCGCCGGATCGCCTCGGTGGACGTCGAGGACACCCTGCGCTTCCGTGAGGTGCTGGAGGTCGGCGCGGCCGGGCTCTGCGCGGCCCACGGACTCACCGAGGAGGGCGGGGAGCGGCTGCGCGCGGCGCTCGCCGCGACGCACGACGCGGAGCTCGGCGACTACCGCCGGCTCGACACCCTGCTCCATCTGACGATCGCCGAGCTGTCCGGCTCGGCGACGCTGACGGCCCAGTACGCCGCCGTGCGGGCATCGGTGAACGACCTGCTGGACTGCATCCCCCTGCTCGTACGCAATCTGGAGCACTCCCAGCACCAGCACACCGCTCTCGTGGAGGCGATCCTCGACGGGGACGCGGACGCGGCCCGCGAGGTGATGCGCGAGCACTGCGGCGGCACGGCGGCGCTGCTGCGGGGCTTTCTCACCTGAGACAGTGCCCAAGGGCGGGCGCAGGCCGCGCGGGGGCGGGCGTAACCCGAAAGTAACGCAGAGGTCTTGCGTTCACGGCGGCGCGGCGCAAAGGTATGGTCCCATTCCATTGGGTCCGACGCGGGAGCTCTGCTGCCATGACGCTCGACGAGACCAACGAGAGCCGTACCACGCCGACGGCACCATCGGACGACTATCTGGAACGCCGGGCCCTGCGGCGCGGCAGCGCCGGCTGGCTGCTGCTGACCGGGCTCGGCGTGGCCTATGTCGTCTCCGGCGACTTCTCCGGCTGGAACATCGGCCTGTCCAAGGGCGGCTTCGGCGGGCTCGCCATCGCCACCCTGCTCATGGGCGCGATGTACGCCTGCCTCGTCTTCGCCCTCGCCGAACTCTCCGCGATCCTGCCCACGGCGGGCGGCGGCTACGGCTTCGCCCGCCGCGCGCTCGGCACCTGGGGCGGCTTCCTCACCGGCACGGCGATCCTCATCGAGTACATCCTCGCCCCCGCCGCGATCTCCATCTTCATCGGCGACTACGTCGAATCCCTGGGGCTGTTCGGCCTGGAGTCCGGCTGGCCGGTCTATCTCGCCTGTTTCGTGATCTTCATCGGCATCCATCTGTGGGGCGTCGGCGAGGCGCTGCGCTTCAGCCTGATCGTCACCGCGGTCGCGGTGGCCGCGCTGCTGATCTTCGCGCTCGGCGCGCTCACCGACTTCCAGGTGAGCGGCCTGGACGACATCCCGGTCGACCCGGACGCGACGGGCTCCAGCTCCTGGCTGCCGTTCGGCCTGCTGGGCATCTGGGCCGCCTTCCCGTTCGGCATGTGGTTCTTCCTCGGTGTGGAGGGTGTCCCGCTCGCCGCCGAGGAGGCCAAGGATCCGGTCAAGTCCATGCCGAAGGCGCTCGCCATCTCGATGTCCATCCTGGTCCTGCTCGCCGTCATCACCTTCTTCGCCTCCACGGGCGCGCGGAGCTCGGCCGCCATCCAGGAGGCCGGCAACCCGCTCGTCGTGGCCCTCCAGGGCGAAGGCGACCCGACGGCGCTCAGCCGCTTCGTCAACTACGCGGGCCTGGCCGGCCTGGTGGCCTCGTTCTTCTCGCTCATCTACGCGGGCTCGCGCCAGCTCTTCGCCCTCTCCCGGGCCGGCTATCTGCCCCGGTTCCTGTCCCTGACCAGCCGCCGCAAGTCCCCCTACCTGGGCCTGCTGATCCCGGGCGCGATCGGATTCGCGCTCGCCGCCGGTACGGGCAACGGCGCGCGGATGCTGAACATCGCGGTCTTCGGCGCGACCATCTCGTACGCGCTGATGGCGCTCTCGCACATCGTGCTCCGCCGTCGCGAGCCCGGGCTCGCCCGGCCGTACCGGACGCCCGGCGGCATCGTCACCTCGTCAGTCGCCTTCGTCCTCGCCCTGTCGGCGCTGGTCGCGACCTTCCTGGTCGACAAGGACGCGGCGTTCATGGCGCTCGGCGTCTATGTCGTCGCCCTCGCCTACTTCGCCTTCTACAGTCGCCACCACCTGGTCGCCCGCGCGCCCGAGGAGGAGTTCGCGGCACTGGCCGCGGCCGAGGCCGAACTCGAACGCGACTGATCCCCGCACCCACCCCTGCCGGAGGCCCGACCGTGTCCAAGCCGCTCATCGGTGTGACGACCTATCTGGAGACGTCCGCCCAGTGGGGCGTGTGGGACCTGCCCGCCGCGCTGCTGCCCGCCGCCTACCCCCGGCTCGTCCAGGCCTCGGGCGGTATCGCGGCGATGGTCCCCCCGGACGATCCGGGCCTCGCCGCCGAGGTCGTGGCCCGGCTCGACGGGCTGGTCGTCGCGGGAGGGGCGGATGTGGAGCCCGTCCGGTACGGAGCCGAGCCCGGGCCCCGTACCGGACCGCCGGCCCGGGAGCGGGACGCATGGGAACTCGCCCTGATCCACGCGGCACTGGAGTCCGGCACACCGCTGCTCGGCATCTGCCGGGGCATGCAGCTGCTGAACGTCGCGCTCGGCGGGACGCTCGTGCAGCACCTGGACGGGCACGTCGAGCGGGTGGGCGTCTTCGGGCGGCATCCGGTGAAGCCGGTGCCGGGGACGCGGTACGCGTCGCTGGCACCGGAGGAGACGTCGGTGCCGACGTATCACCACCAGGCGGTGGACCGGCTGGGCGAGGGCCTGACGATCTCCGCGTACGCCGGGGACGGCACGGTGGAGGCGATCGAACTCCCCGAACCGGCATGGGTAGTCGGCGTGCAGTGGCACCCGGAGATGGGCGAGGACCTACGGGTGATGCGGGCACTGGTCCGGGCCGCGGGCGGCTGAGACGATGCGCGGGCACTGGTCCCGGCCGCGGGCGACCGAGGTGATGCGGGCCGGGCCGGGCAGCGCTGAGGTGATGAGGACCGGGCCGCGGGCGACCGAGACGAGGCGGGCACTGGTCCCGGCCGCGGGCGACCGAAGCCCCGGCCTCGGCCCCCGCTCCGGTCACGGCCCGCTCACGTCCGCGTCAGAGCCAGGAGGTCGCGGGCCGGACCCGTGGGGCGGTGGCCCGTCGGCCAGACCGCGCGGAGGTCGCGGCGGAGGCTGACGCCCTCCACCGGGATCTCGACCAGCCGGCGTGAGGCCAGCTCCTCCGCGATGGCGAGCTCGCTGAGGACCGCCGGGCCCGCGCCGCTGACCGCCGCCGCCTTCACCGCCGTCGTGGAGGCCAGTTCGAGCAGCGGCTCGGCGAGGCCTCCGTAAGCCGCGAGCGCCGAGTCGAGGACCTGCCGGGTGCCGGAACCGCGCTCGCGCAGGATCAGGGGGGTCTCGGCGACCTCGGCAGGGGCGACGGGCGCCCGGCGGCGGGCCCACCGGTGGGTCGGGGCGGCGACGACGGTGAGCCGGTCGTGCGCCACGACGACCCCGTCCAGTCCGTCCGGTATGGCCAGGCCCTCCACGAAACCGAGGTCCGCCTCGCCGTCCAGGAGACGCTCGGCGACGGCCGCCGAGTTGCCCGCGAGAAGCGACACCGCGGTGTCGGGGCGGCCCGCGCGCAGCGCGATGAGCCAGCCCGGCAGCAGATACTCGGCGATGGTCATCGAGGCGGCGACCCGCAGCCTGGAGTCACGCCGGTCCCGCAGCGCCTGCGCGCCCGCGTCGAAGGCCTCCGCCGCCTCGACGATCCGCCGGGCCCAGTCGGTGACGAGCGCGCCCGCGTCGGTGAGCCGTGAGCCGCGGGGCGAGCGGTCCACCAGGGCGACGCCGAGCTGCCGTTCCATGGAGCGGATGCGACTGCTCGCGGCGGGCTGGGTGATGCCGACCTCACGCGCCGCCCGGCCGAGGCTGCCGTGCCGCGCGACGGCGAGGAGCAGTTCGAGGGCGCCGAGGTCGGGGACCCGGTGGGACAGGGGTGCGTCGCTGCTCATAAGCCCAGCTTATGACGGCATAGGCCGGTGATCCCTGGTCGGGGTTCCCTCGCGCGCGGAGGCTGGGTTCATGGTCACCCTCGCTCAACCCTGTACGTACCGTCCCGCCGCCCCCCACAAGGTCAAGGCCGCAGCGGTACGTCACCTCGGCCCGAACTGGTACGCCTCCGTCATGGGCACCGCGATCGTCGCCAACGCGGGCGCGGCGCTGCCGGTCGGCGTTCCGGGACTGCGGACGGCGTGCGCAGCGGTCTGGGCGCTCTCCCTGGCGATGCTGACGGCGCTGCTGACGGCCAGGGCCCTTCACTGGAGGCACCACCGGGACCGGGCGCGCGAGCACCTGCTGGACCCGGCCGTCGCGCCGTTCTACGGCTGTCTGTCGATGGCGCTGCTCGCGGTCGGCGGCGGGGCGATGCTGGTGGGCCGGGACTGGATCGGCGGGGAGGCGGCCCTCGCGCTCGATGTCGTGCTGTTCACGGCGGGGACCGCGATCGGCCTGGCCGCCGCCGTCGCCGTGCCGTACCTCATGGTCGTCCACCACAGGATCGAGAGCGCGTCACCGGTGTGGCTGCTCCCGGTCGTCGCGCCGATGGTTTCCGCCGCGCTGGGCCCGCTCCTCGTCGGGCATCTGCCCGCCGGCCAGGCGCGGGAGGCCATGCTGCTCGGCTGCTACGCGATGTTCGGCCTGAGCCTGCTGGCGACGCTGGTGATGCTGCCGCTGGTGTTCGGACGGCTGGTGACCGGCGGTCCGCTGCCGCTCGCGCTCACTCCGACGCTGTTCCTGGTGCTCGGGCCGCTGGGCCAGTCGACGACCGCGGTGAACAAATTCGCCGATGTGGCACCCGGCGTGCTGCCCGCGCCGTACGCCGAGGGGTTCACGGTCTTCGCGGTGATCTACGGGGTGCCGATGATGGGCTTCGCGCTGCTGTGGCTGGCGCTGGCCGCCTCGATGGTGGTCCGTGCCCGGCACCGTGGGATGGGCTTCGCGATGACCTGGTGGGCGTTCACGTTCCCGGTGGGCACGTGTGTGACGGGCGCGGAGGGTCTGGCCGCGCACACCGGCCTCGACGCGCTGCGGTGGCTCGCCGTCGTGCTGTACGCCGCCCTGGTGGCGGCGTGGCTGGTCGCGGGGGCGCGCACCGTACGGGGGCTGGTCAGCGGAGAGCTGCTCGCAGCACCCGGGGCGCCTCGGCCAGGGACGGCCCGTACCAGGTGAGGTGCCGGCCGCTGACCAGGGCCACGGGCATCGGGGCGAACGCCTCGGGCCCGTCGCCGGCGGTGAAGCGGTACGGCTCGTCGGGCAGGACCACCAGGTCGGCGCCGCCCGAGCGCAGCTCGTCCAGCGGGATCCGGGGGTAGCGCTCCGGGTGGCCCGCGTACAGGTGGTGGATTCCCAGGCGGGCCAGCAGATCGCCGGCGAAGGTGTCGCGGCCGAGGACCATCCAGGGCCGCCGCCAGATCGGCACGACAGCGGTGCGGGGCGGCCCGGCCGGGGTGAGCGCGCCCCAGGCCGCTTCGGCCTCGTCGAGCCAGCGCGGCCGGGTGCGTACACCGCAGGCCCGCAGGACCCGGTCCAGCTCGCGGAACGCCTGGTCCAGGGTCCGTACCTCGGTCACCAGGACCTCTGTCCCGGCGGCCCGCAGGACGGCCAGATCGGCGGCGCGGTTCTCCTCCTCGTTGGCGACGACGAGGTCGGGGCGCAGGGCGATGATCGCGTCGGTGTCGGGGTTCTTGGTGCCCTTGATCCGTACGACGTCCAGACCGGACGGGTGGGTGCACCAGTCGGTCGCGCCGACGAGCACGCCGGGGGCGCCGGCCGCGACGGCTTCAGTCAGCGACGGTACGAGGGAGACGACCCGGGGCACGGCCCGCATCAGCGCCCGGTCGTCTCGACGTGGTCGGCGACGGCCACCACCACGAGGCGGGTGCCGGGCTCGGTGGCGCGCCAGCGGTGGCGTACGCCGCCGGAGAGGTAGAGGGTGTCGCCGCGCGCGAGACGGTAGGCGCGGCCCTCGGCCTCGACCTCGGCCGCGCCGTCGGCGACGTACAGCAGCTCGTCATTGGGGTGGAGGTACTCCCGGCCGGCGTCCTGCTCGCCGGTGAACTCCAGGGCGTGCAGCTGGTGATGGCCGCGCACCAGGGCCCGGATGCCGGGTCCGGGCGACAGCTCCGCGTGGTCGCCGGACCGTACGACATCGACCGTGCGGGCGCTGTCGGCGGCGGCCAGGAGCTCTGCGGGCGTGGTCCCGAGGGCGTCGGCGACCCGCTGCAGCGAGCGCGCGCTCGGGCGGGCGCGCTCGTTCTCGACCTGGCTGAGGAAGGGCACGGAGAGGCCGCTGCGCGCGGCGACCGCCGCGAGCGTCATGTCCAGCGCCCTGCGTCTCCTCCGGACGGCCGAGCCCACCCGAAGCGTGTCCTTGTCGTCCATGTCTCCGGCTCCCTCCCTCTCCGTGGTGCCCACCCGCCGCCGGTTCAGTCGTACTGGTCGGTCACGTGCACCCTACGCAGCTTCGGGCCGGGGTTCGCCACAGTTGTCACACCCGCTGCGGGGCTCGGGGGCGCGCGAGGCGGTCGCCGGACGGCGAAGAGGGGCGGGGGGGGGGGGGGGGGGGGGGGGGGGGGGCCTCCCCTCCCCCCCTCCTGGCATCCCCCCCCCCCCAACGGTCCCCCCCCCCACAAACCCCCCCCCCCAAAAAACCCC
>NZ_JBVIPQ010000010.1:0-30847 GCF_055577795.1 Streptomyces sp. NPDC033174 | reverse complement strand
TTGGTTGGGGTTTCGCCACGTTGTCCACACCTGTGGGGGGGTTGGGGGGCGAGGGGGGGGTCCGCGGGAGGGAAAGGGGGGGGGGATGCCCTTGGCCCTCCCGCCCCTCTTCCGTGTGATCCGCCTCGTGCGGACCGCTCCCGCGCGAGAGCGGTCCCGCCCGGGAGCGCCCGCTACAGCGGGGCCATCCGGTCCACCATTCCGGGGTTCTTCTCCATCCAGGCCTTCACGGCTTCGTCCTCGTGGCCCTTGCCGCGCCGGGCGATCTCGTTCTCCAGGCCGGCCAGCTGCTTCTCGTCCAGCGTGAAGTTCTTGAACCACCTCGCCAGCCGCGGGTACTGCTTCGGGAAGTCCTTGCTGCCCACGGTGTGGATCTTGTCACCCTCGCCGAAGAGCTTCTTGGAGTCCGCCAGCTTGGTCAGCCCGTACTCGTCGTACGCCCAGTGCGGCGACCAGAGCAGGACGGCGATCGGCTCCTTGGCCTGGTAGGCGCGCCGCAGCTCGGCGAGCATGCCGGGCGTCGAGCCGTCGACGACCTTGTACTCCTCGTCCAGGCCGTACCCGGGCAGGACCTTGTCCTTGAGCAGGCCCATCACACCGGTGCCGGGCTCGATGCCGATGATCCTGCCCTTGAACCGCGACGACTTGCCCTTGAGGTCCTCCAGCGTCTTCACGTCCTTGACGTAGGAGGGCACGGCCACCTCCAGGGAGGTGGGGCTGTACCAGGGGCCGAGGTCGGTGAGCCTGTCGCCGTACTGGCCCCAGTAGTTCTTCTGGGTGTTGGGCAGCCAGCCGTCGAACTGGACGTCGACCTGGCCACGTGACATGGCGGCGTACATCGGGCCGACCTCGAACTGCTTGAGGTTCAGCGTGTAGCCGCGCTGCTCCAGGACCGCCTTCCACAGGTAGGTGGCGGCGATGTCCTCCTCCCAGGGGAACCAGGCGACGTTCAGGGCGCGGGCGCGCTCGTCCTTGCCGTCCGCTCCTTTGGCGGCCTTGGCGACCGGCGTCCACTTGTCGGCGAGGCCGGGGTTGTCCTTCAGCCAGGCGCGGACCGCCTCCTGCTCCTTGCCCTTGCCTGTCTCCTGGATCTTCGCCTCGAGACCGGTGAGCTGCTTCTCCGTCATCTTGAAGTCCTTGAGCCACCGGCCGGCCTGCGGGTTCTCGGCGGCGAAGCCCTTGCGGGCCAGTGTGTGCACCCCGTCGCCCTTGCCCCAGCTTTCCCTGGGGTCCTTGAGCTTCTTCAGGTCGTAGGTGGAGTAGGCCCAGTGCGGCGACCACAGGGTGGTGACGACGGGCTCCTTCTTGGCGTAGGCCCGCTTCAGCTCGGCGAGCATGCCGGGCGTGGAGCCGTCGACGACCTTGTACTCGCCCTCCAGGCCGTAGTCCTTGAGGACCTTGTCCTTGAGGATGCCCATCATTCCGGCGCTCGGCTCGATGCCGACGACGCGGCCCTTGAACTGCCCAGCCTTCCCCTTGAGGTCGTCGAGGGAGTCGACGCCCTTCATGTACGAGGGGACGGACAGCTCCAGCGAGGTGGGGCCGTACCAGGCGCCCAGGTCCTCCAGCTTGTCCTGGTACTTCTTCCAGTACGTGGCGTGGGTGACCGGCAGCCAGGAGTCGGTCTGGAGGTCGATCTGGCCGTTGGCCATGCCGGTGTAGAGCGCCCCGGCCTCGTACTGCTTGGTCTCCACCTGGAAGCCGCGCTGTTCGAGCAGTTCCTTCCAGAGGAAGGTGGAGGCGATGCCCTCGTCCCACGGGATGTAGCCGAGGGAGACCTTCTTGCCCTGTCCGACGTCGGTGGCGTCGGAGGCGTCGGCCGGCTTGGAGCCGCCGAACATGCCCATGCCGCCCGCGACGAGCGCGAGGACGACGACGCCCACCACGGCCACGACGGGCTGCGGCCGGTAGTTCCAGACCTTGGCGCCGCCGGTCACGGACTTCGCCTTGGCCAGGGCACGGCGGCCGAGCGGCGAGACCTGACGGCCGAGGGCGCCGGTGATGCGGTCCAGGTACATCGCCAGGATGACGATCGAGATGCCCGCCTCGAAGCCGAGGCCGATGTCGACATTGCCGATGGCCCGGTAGACCGCGCCACCGAGACCGCCGCCGCCGACCATGCCGGCGATGACCACCATGGACAGGCCGAGCATGATGACCTGGTTGATGCCGGCCATGATCGTGGGCAGGGCGAGCGGGAGCTGTACGCGCAGGAGGGTGTTGCGCGGTGTGGTGCCGAACGCCTCGGCGGCCTCGACGAGTTCCCCGTCGACCTGACGGATGCCGAGCTCGGTCATCCTTACGCCCGGCGGCAGGGCGAAGACGATGGTCGCGATGATGCCGGGGACCACCCCGACGCCGAAGAAGATGATGCCGGGAATGAGGTAGACCATCGCCGGCATGGTCTGCATGAAGTCCAGGACCGGCCGCAGGACCGCGCTCACGGTCGTGGAGCGGGAGGCCCAGATGCCCAGCGGGACCGCGATGGCGAGCGTGACGATGGTGGCGACGAGGACCAGCGAGAGGGTCGACATGGCGTCGCCCCACAGCTCGATGGAGTCGATCAGTGTGAATCCGGCGAAGGCGAGCACGCCCGCGACCAGGCCGCGAAGCCACCAGGCTCCGACGGCGAGGATGCCGGCGAAGAGCAGCGGAGCGGGCGCGGAGAGGACCGCGTCGATGCCGTCGTACATACCGGTCACGACCGCGCTGATGGCGTCGAAGAGCCAGGAGAGCTGCGCCTGGAGCCAGTCGACACCGCTGTCGACCCAGTCGCCGAGATGGAGCCTAGGCATGGGCCACCTCCTTGCTGGCGCCGCCCGCGTCGCAGGTGGCCGGGCCGCCGTGCTCGTCTCCGACGAAGCCGATCAGGCGGGACTGCGCGACGACGCCGACGACCGCGCCCTCGGCGTCCCTGACGGCGACGGGGTGCGGGACCCGCGCGCTGATGGCGCACAGGTCCGCGACGAGGGTGTCGGGGGTGACGCTCTCGCAGCCGCAGGCGCCCGCGTCGGGCCGGTGCGGCTCGCTCATGACGGCTTCCGCGGTCAGGACCCGGGAGCGGTCCACGTCCTGGATGAAGGAGGCGACGTAGTCGTTGGCGGGGCGCAGCAGGATGTCCTCGGACGTGCCGAGCTGGACGATCCGGCCGTCGCGCATCACCGCGATGCGGTCGCCGAGCCGCATGGCCTCGTTGAGGTCGTGGGTGATGAAGACGATGGTCTTCTTCAGCCGCTTCTGGAGTTCGAGCAGCTGGTCCTGCATGTCGCGGCGGATCAGCGGGTCGAGCGCGCTGAACGACTCGTCCATCAGGAGCAGGTCGGCGTCGGTCGCGAGCGCCCGGGCGAGGCCGACGCGCTGCTGCATTCCGCCGGAGAGCTCGTCGGGCCAGGACTTCTCCCAGCCCGCCAGGCCGCACAGCTCCAGCGCCTCGGTGGCGCGCCGCTCGCGCTCGGCGCGGGCCACGCCCTGGACCTCCAGGCCGTACGCGGCGTTCTCCAGCACGCTGCGGTGGGGGAAGAGCGCGAAGTGCTGGAACACCATGCTGATCTTGCTCGAGCGCACGGTCCGCAGGTCGCGGGCGCTCAGCGCGGTGAGGTCCCGGCCGTCGAAGAGGACGCGCCCGGCGGTCGGCTCGAGAAGGCCGTTGAGCATCCGCAGGAGGGTGGACTTGCCGGATCCGGACAGACCCATGACGACGAAGATCTGGCCCGGCTCGACGGTGAAGGACGCGTCGATCACCGCCGGGGTCGTTCCGTCGGCACGCAGCTCGTCGCGGTCGGCGCCGCCTTCGAGTTTTCGTACCGCTTCGTCGGGTCGTCTGCCGAAGACCTTGTACAGGTGATCGGCCTGGAGCCTGGACACATATACCTCACGCGTTGAAACGAAAACGGCCCGCCACCCCCGCAGCCGGGCCGTGGAGCGGAACGGGGTCCGCCCGTCGTCCCCGGGTCGGTTCGTTGAAACCGGTACAGGGTCCGCTCCGGGCCCCCGCCTGCCCTTGCCCCCGGGGCACAAACGGAAAGGTGATCCACTTCACTGTCAGTGGGGTACGGCATCATCGGGGTGTGACGCGACGCCTGATGCTCCTCGACACCGCTTCCCTGTACTTCCGTGCCTACTTCGGGGTCCCCGACTCGGTCCGGGCCCCCGACGGCACCCCGGTCAACGCCGTGCGCGGGCTTCTCGACTTCATCACCCGGCTCGTCCAGGACCACCATCCGGACGACCTGGTGGCCTGCATGGACGCCGACTGGCGGCCGCACTGGCGGGTGGAGCTGATCCCCTCGTACAAGGCGCACCGGGTGGCGGTGGAGACCGAGACCGGGCCGGACGAGGAGGAGATCCCCGACACGCTGTCCCCGCAGGTCCCCATCATCGAGGAGGTCCTGGACGCGCTGGGGATCGCCCGCGTGGGGGTCGCGGGGTACGAGGCGGACGACATCATCGGCACGCTCGCCGGCCGGGCGACGGGCCCGGTCGACATCGTCACCGGCGACCGCGACCTGTACCAGCTGGTGGACGACGCCCGGGGCGTGCGGGTGCTCTACCCGCTCAAGGGCGTCGGCTCGCTCCAGGTCACGGACGAGGCCTGGTTGCGGGAGAAGTACGGCGTCGACGGCCCCGGATACGCGGATCTGGCCCTGCTGCGCGGCGACCCGAGCGACGGCCTGCCGGGAGTGCCGGGGATCGGCGAGAAGACGGCCGCGAAGCTGCTCGCCACCTACGGCGACCTGACCGGGATCATGGCGGCGGTGGACGACCCGAGGGCGAAGCTGACCCCGTCGCAGCGCAAGCGGCTCGACGAGGCACGGGACTATGTGG
Organism: Streptomyces sp. NPDC033174; assembly: GCF_055577795.1. NCBI lineage: Bacteria > Bacillati > Actinomycetota > Actinomycetes > Kitasatosporales > Streptomycetaceae > Streptomyces > Streptomyces sp. NPDC033174. Next base: position 26,023 of record NZ_JBVIPQ010000010.1, on the reverse strand, counting down.
CGGTGGCGCCGAAGGTGGTGCGGGTCGCCGGGGATGTGCCGCTGCCCGACTTCGACGCGGCGCTGCCCACGGCTCCGCGCGATCCGGCCGCGCTGCAGAAGCTGGTCGCGCGGTGGGGTCTGGGGGGCGCGGTGCACCGGGTGGGATTCGCGCTCGGCCATTGATCATATGGTTCCCCCGCCGCGACCCTCCGTGGCCCTGCGAAGTGTTAACTTAGGCATGCCTAAGTGACCGAGCCCAGGGGAGAAGCGCCGTGGCAGAAGAGCAGACGGCCCGTAAGACACCGCAGGCCCACGAGGCCCGCGTGGTGCGGACGGAGCGGATCACCCCGCACATGGTGCGTGTCGTGCTGGGCGGTGAGCTGGACGGTTTCGGCCCGGGCGACTTCACCGACCAGTACATCAAGCTGCTCTTCCCCGCCGAGGGCGTCACCTACCCGGAGCCGTTCGACATGGCGCGGATCCGCGAGGAGTTCCCGCGCGATCGGTGGCCGAGCACCCGCACGTACACGGTACGGGCCTGGGATCCGGTGCAGCGGGAGCTGACGGTCGACTTCGTCGTCCACGGGGACGAGGGGCTGGCCGGCCCGTGGGCGGCGCGCGCCCAGGAGGGCGAGACGGTCCACTTCCTCGGCCCGGGCGGCGGCTACACCCCGGACCCGGCGGCGGACTGGCACCTTCTCGCCGGTGACGAGAGCGCGCTGCCCGCGATCGCCGTCGCGCTGGAGCAACTGCCCGAGGGCGCGGTGGTCCGTGCGTTCGTGGAGGTCGCGGGGCCGGAGGAGGAGCACAAGCTCACCACGTCCGAGGGGGTCGCGGTGACCTGGCTCCACCGGGGCGACCGGCCGACGGGCGAGGCCCTGGTGGCCGCCGTGAAGAAGCTGGACTTCCCCGCCGGCGACGTCCACGCGTTCGTCCACGGCGAGGCCGGCTTCGTGAAGGAGCTGCGCCGCCATCTGCGCCTGGAGCGCGGAGTGGCGCGGGAGCGGCTGTCGATCTCGGGCTACTGGCGCCTCGGCCAGTCGGACGAGGCGTGGCGCGCGGTGAAGCGCCAGTGGAACGAGCAGGTGGAGAGGGAGCAGGAGCAGGCGGAGGATCAGGTGGAGGCGAACGGGTGAGGACGGCCCCGTAGCCGTACGCCGCGGCCTCGTCTCAGGCCGAGGAACTCAACGCAACCCCCGCGCGACGAATGTCGGGCGGGGGTTACGTGCGTGTACGGGCGGGTCGCCGGGCGGGGGGTTTCGTGCGTGCACGGGCGCGTCGTCGGGCGCGGCACCGTGCACGCGCGAGCCTTTCGTCGGGGAGGGTCCATCCGCGTCCGGACCCGTCTCAGGCGGGGGTCCCGTCCGCGTCCGGGCCCGTCTGCTCCCCCCGCTCCCCCATCTCATGGGTGGTCCGGTTTCCGAACGCGCGCGACGACGCGTCGATGTGCGCGAGCCTCCGCAGCGCGCCGAACATGGCGTCGCCCAGCACCGTGCCGATCACCACGCTCTCCACCAGACTCTCGCGGACGGCGTGGCGGCCGACGTACGCGAGGTCCTCCGCCGCCACCCGCTCCGCCGCTTCGGCGTACTCGTCGAGCACCTCCTCGAAGGCGCCGTGCCCCACGTCGGCGAGCGCGGTGAGTGCCACCGCCAGGGCCTCGCCGGCCGCGCAGTCGGGAGACGCGTCCCAGCCGCGCCGCGCGATGAGCTCGGCGACCGTCTCACGGGCGCTCAGAATCCCCTCTCCCGGCTCGTCGGCGTAACGGGGAACGACAAGTTCGGCCACGGCGCCCAGGACCTTGTGCACCGGGCGGTCCTCGTCGTCGACGGCCGCGAGAACGGCGCGGATCCCGGCGACGGAGAGGCCGCCGACCTCGAGCAGCGCCCGGATCAGCTTGAGCCTGCGCTCGTGCACGGAGTTGTACGAAGCCTGGTTCGGGCTCGTCAACTGCCCGGGCGGCAGCAGCCCTTCCCGTACGTAGTACTTGATCGTCGGGATGGCGACTCCGGACTTCCGGCTCAACTCTCCGATGCGCACGCTGCGTTCACCTTTCCGCCCTTGCCAATCCGGCCTCCATCATAGATAGTTCCACTATCAGATAGCGGTAAGCGCCACTATCTATTCCTCACGGGGGTCCTCCATGTCGCAGTCCCTGTCCGCATCCCGCCCCTTAAGCCGCCTGGCCGGCCTGCACCGGCCGCTCGTCTGGTTCGCCGCGGCCATGGTTGTCTCGACCCTGGTGTCGGCCGTCGGCCTCGTCGTGGACGACCGCGTGCTGACCGGCGCCCCGATCTGGTTCAAGCCCTTCAAGTTCTCGGTCTCGTTCATCGCGTACGCGCTGTCGCTCGCTTGGATGCTCTCCCTGCTCACCCGCGGCCGAAGGGCCGGCTGGTGGGCCGGCACGGTGGTCGCGGTCGCCGGAATGATCGAGATGGTGCTGATCACCGGCCAGGTGATCCGGGGCAAGCGCAGCCACTTCAATGTCGCAACGCCCTTCGACGAGCGGGTGTTCGCCGCCATGGGCATCACCGTGGTCGTCCTGTGGGGCGGCGCGCTCGCCATCGCGATCCTGCTGTTCCGCGCCCGGATCGCGGACCGTGCGGCGGCCTGGGCCGTCCGCCTGGGCGCGGTCATCGCCCTCGCCGGCGCCGGAATCGGCTTCCTGATGACACAGCCGACGCCGGAACAGCGCGCGATCGCCAACGGCGAGGAGGCCCCGATCATCGGCGCGCACAGTGTCGGCGTGGCCGACGGCGGGCCGTCCATGCCCCTCACAGGCTGGTCCTCAACCGGCGGCGACCTGCGCATCCCGCACTTCGTCGGCATGCACGCCCTCCAGCTGCTGCCGCTGATCCTCCTGATCGCGGCCGCCCTCGCGCCCCGCTTCCTCCGGCTGCGCGACGAGCGGGTCAGGCTGCGCCTCGTCCTGGTCGGATCGGGGGCGTATGCGGCGCTGTTCGCCCTGGTTACCTGGCAGGCGCTGCGTGGGCAGGCGCTGACCCGGCCGGACGCCGCGACGCTCACCGCTGCCGCGGTCATCCTCATCGGCAGCGCGTTGGGTCTCCTGGTGGCGCTGCGCACACCGGTGAGAGCGCCGTCCGCACCACTGACCGTCAAGGAGTTCGCCGCGTGACCGGGTTCCTCTTCTCCCTCTCCTTCTGGCTCGCGGCCCCCGTCTGGCTGCTGATGATCTTCGCTCCCGGGTGGCGGCACACCCTGCGCGTCGCCAAGTCGCCGCTGACCGTCGTACCGATCCTGACGGTCTATCTGGTCCTGGCGCTTCCCGTCTTCCCTGAGCTGTGGGCGGCAGTCAGCAGCCCCGGTCTCGACGTCTTCCGGGACTTCACCGAACTCGCGAACGGCGCGGGGGCCATCTGGGCCCAGGTCATCGCCTGGGACCTGCTGCTCGGCCAGTGGATGTTCCTGCAGTCGCGCAAGCTCGGGATATCCCCACTGGTGATGGGGCCGTTGCTGGTCCTGACGATTCTGCTGTCCCCGTTCGGACTGCTGGTGTTCCTCGTGCTGCGGGCCGCGAAGACCCGCTCGTCCACCGACGCCGACCGAGCCGAAGCGCCACCTGCCCCGATCCGATGAACTACGCCGCCCACCCGGCCCCCGCCCGTCCCGCGCCGCGGGAGCAGCCATAGTTCCCGCCGTCGGCGACGCTCCTCGTCTCGGCTCGGTTCGCCTCCGGGGCGCACCCTTCGAGTCCGGGCTGCCCGGTGTCCATCAGGAACGCTTCCCGGACGGCGTGGGCGAGATGTGCGGGGGCGGGGGGCTGGGACCCCGGTGAGGCCATGGACGACACGCAGATGGCCGTCCTCGTCGGGGAATCCCTCCTCGAACGAGGCAGCCTGGCCGGGTGCCGCGCGCAGCGGATCTCCGCACACCGGCGGAGGCACTGGAATCGGCGCGGAATAACACCGTATGAACAGTGCCCGGGTTGGGGACCGGATCTGTTGACGCTCCCACGCCGGGGTTGTTCCACTGACGCGATGCGCCTGATGCGTCCTCTACCGCGGTTGGTCACCCGTGACCACATCGACTTCGGTCGTGTGTGGTCCGCGTCGTGTTGTCGGTGACGGCTCCCCGTCCGTCCGTCGCCCCGACCGAACACTGTTGTGTGAAATGAGGCCGCACCATGCCTGTGGAGTTTCTCGGTATCGCCGCCACCAACGCAGGGTCCGAAGTGACCGCCCGTTCGGGTGCGTCCTTCGACAAGGAGTACACGCTCAAGTTGGCGCGTGCGCATCAGGAGTACGGCTGGGACCGGGTGTTGTTCGCCTACGGTTCGGGGTCCCCCGATCCCTCCCCGGCGGCCGCGTACATCGCCGCACGCACGGAGACGCTCCAGATCCTGGTCGCTCACCGGCCGAACGTGTCGTACCCGACGTTCGCCGCGAAGACGTTCGCGACGCTGGACGCGATCAGTGACGGCCGTCTGGCGGTGCACTTCATCACCGGCGGCAATGACCACGAGCAGCAGCGCGAGGGCGACTTCGTCGGCAAGGAAGAGCGGTACGCGCGCACGCTGGAGTACATACGCATCGTGAAGCAGGCCTGGACGAGCCGGGAGGCCTTCGATCACGAGGGATCCTTCTACCGTTTCAACGATTTCGTAAGTGACACCTTCCCGGTGCAGGACCCGCATCCGCTGGTGTCGTTCGGTGGTTCGTCGCCCGCCGCCTACGCGGCCGGCGGCGCCGAGGCGGACATCTACTGCCTTTGGGGCGAGCCCTTGGCACAGACGGCCGAGCAGATCGCGTCGGTGCGCGCGGCGGCGGCCGAGGCGGGCCGGACGGATGTGCCGAGGATCCAGGTGGCCTTCCGGCCGATCATCGCGCCGACGGAGGAGCTGGCCTGGGAGAAGGCGCACGAGACGCTGGCGCGGATCCGGGCGCGGAAGGCGGGCGGGCAGCTGAGCCGTCGCCATCCGCTGAAGTCACCGGAGAACACCGGCTCGCAGCGATTGCTGGAGGTGGCGCGCCAGGGCGAGCTGCACGACCGGGCCCTGTGGACACCGACGGCCGCGGAGACGGGTGGCGCGGGCAATTCGACGGCTCTGGTGGGCACGCCGGAAACGGTGGCGCAGGCGCTGCTGGACTACTACGACCTGGGCGTGGAGGTGCTGTCGGCGCGCGGCTACGACCTGCTGGACGACGCGATCGACTTCGGCCGCCATGTGATCCCGCTGGTGCGCGAGGAGGTCGCCAAGCGGGACGCCGCCAAGGCGAAGACGGGCGCCGAGGCGCAGGCGCAGGCCGGCGCGGAGGCGAAGGCACGGACCGGCGCGGAGACCGGGGCGAGAGAGCACGCCACGGTCTGAGTCGGCCGGCTTTCGAAAATACGGGAAGGGGCCCCGCGGTGGCGCACCGCGAGGCCCCCCTTCCCGTTTCGGCCCAGAAGGCCGTCAGCCTACGGAGCTGTAGGCGACGACGCCTCTGAGCAGCCCGTCGACGGCCTTGCGCGCGTTCTTCGCCACGGTGCTGTTGTCGCGTGGCGCGGCCGCGGCGATCTGGCCCAGTACATCGATGACCTGCTTGCACCAGCGCACGAAGTCACCGGCGGGCATTTCCGCTTCGCGCAGTACTTCGTCGAGCCCTCTGCCGGACGCCCACTGGTGGGCGGCCCACGCGAACCCGAGGTCGGGCTCGCGCTGTCCGACGCCCTCCGCCTGGTTGATCTTGAACTCTTCCTCGAGCGCGTCCAGTCGGCCCCAGATGCGGACCATTTCGCCGAGTGCGGCCTTCGCGGCCCCGGTGGGGAGCTTGGGTGCTACGGCGTCGTCGGACTGGCGTGCTTCATAGACCAGCGCAGAGACACAGGCAGCGAGTTCGGCCGGGTTGAGGCCTTCCCACACACGGTCGCGGAGGCACTCGCTGGCGAGGAGGTCGAGTTCGCCGTAGAGCCGCGCCAGCCGCTTGCCGTGTTCGGTGACGGAGTCGGCGCGGAGGTAGTCCAGTTCGGTGAGAAGCGCGACGATCCGGTCGAAGGTGCGGGCGATGGTATTGGTCCGGCCCTCGATGCGCCGCTCCAGCTGGCGGGTGTCGCGCTGGAGGCGGTGGTAGCGCTCGGCCCAGCGGGCGTGGTCCTCGCGCTCGTCGCAGCCGTGGCAGGGGTGGGCGCGGATCTCGGTGCGCAGGCGCGAGATCTCGCGGTCGTCGGCGGCGGCGGCGCGCTGCCTGCGGTGCCGCTCGGGCTCGATATGTCCGGCCTTGCTGCGCAGGGCCGAGGCCAGGTCCCGGCGGGACTGGGGCGAGCGCGCGTTGAACGACTTCGGGATCCGCATCCGCTCCAGCGGTTCGACGGGCACGGGGAAGTCGATGGAGGCGAGCCGCTTGACCTGTCGTTCGGCGGTGAGCACGAGCGGGCGCGGCCCGTCGTGCTGCTCGAAGCCCCGGTGGCCGTTGGTGCGGCCGGCCGGGACGCCGGGGTCCAGGACGAGTGCGAGTCCGGCGAACTTGCCGGTGGGGACGTGGATGACGTCGCCCGGCTTGAGCTTCTCCAGGGAGCTCGCGGCGGCGGCGCGCCGCTGGGCGGCGCCCTGCTTGGCCAGTTCGGTCTCGCGGTCCTTGAGTTCGCGGCGGAGGCGCGCGTACTCCTCGAAATCGCCGAGGTGGCAGGTCATGCCCTCCCGGTAGCCTTCGAGGCCCTCCTCGTTGCGCTGGACCTGGCGGGAGATGCCGACGACGGACTTGTCGGCCTGGAACTGCGCGAAGGACGTTTCCAGCAGCTCGCGGGAGCGGTGGCGTCCGAACTGGTCGACCAGGTTGACGGCCATGTTGTAGGACGGCTTGAAGCTGGAGCGCAGCGGATAGGTGCGGGTGCCGGCGAGTCCGGCGAGCTGGCCGGGGTCGAGGCCGCGCTGCCAGAGGACGACGGCGTGGCCTTCGACGTCGATGCCCCGGCGTCCGGCCCGGCCGGTGAGCTGGGTGTATTCGCCGGGGGTGATGTCGGCGTGCTGTTCGCCGTTCCATTTGACGAGCTTTTCGAGCACGACGGAACGGGCGGGCATGTTGATGCCGAGGGCGAGGGTCTCGGTCGCGAAGACGGCCTTGACGAGCCCGCGGACGAAGAGTTCCTCGACGACTTCCTTGAAGGTGGGAAGCATGCCGGCGTGGTGCGCGGCGATGCCTCGCTCGAGGCCTTCGAGCCATTCGTAGTAGCCGAGGACGTTGAGGTCCTCCCCGGGGATGGTCGCGGTGCGCGCTTCGACGATTTCGCGGACCTTCTGGCGTGCTTCGTCGTCGTTGAGGCGCAGACCGGCGTACAGACACTGCTGTACGGCGGCCTCGCAGCCGGCGCGGCTGAAGATGAAGGTGATGGCGGGCAGGAGGCCTTCGGCGTCGAGCCGTTCGATGACCTCGGGCCGGCCGGGCGTCCAGATCCGGGAGCGCTGACGGCGCTCGCGCTCGCGGTCGGCCTCGCGGACCATCTTGCCCCGGCGGCGTTCGCGCGGGTTGTAGGTGCGCTGGTTCTCGCTGCGGGCGAGACGGACGAGGTCGGGGTTGACCTCCCGGCGGGTGGCTCCGCGGCCGCCGTGGTCGGTCTCCTCCTCGAAGAGGTCGTACATCCGGCGTCCGGCGAGGACGTGCTGCCACAGGGGCACCGGCCGGGACTCGGAGACGATGACCTCGGTGTCGCCGCGGACGGTGTCGAGCCAGTCGCCGAACTCCTCGGCGTTGGACACGGTCGCGGAGAGCGACACAAGGGTCACCGATTCCGGGAGATGGATGATCACTTCTTCCCAGACGGCGCCCCGGAAGCGGTCGGAGAGGTAATGGACCTCGTCCATGACGACATGGCCGAGGCCGCTGAGCGCCTGGGACCCCGCGTACAGCATGTTGCGGAGGACCTCGGTGGTCATGACGATGATCGGCGCGTCGCCGTTGACGCTGTTGTCACCGGTGAGGAGGCCGACCTTCTCCGGGCCGTAGCGCTTGACCAGGTCGGAGTACTTCTGGTTGGACAGCGCCTTGATGGGCGTGGTGTAGAAGCACTTGCGCCCCTGGAGGAGGGCGAGGTGGACGGCGAATTCGCCGACGATGGTCTTGCCGGAACCGGTGGGGGCGGCGACGAGCACGCCCTTGCCCGTTTCGAGGGCTTTGCATGCCTCGATCTGGAAGGGGTCCAGATCGAAGTCGTACATCTCTCGGAAGGGTGCCAGCGCGGAGGCCTGCTCGGCGGCGCGGATCCGGGCAGCTGCGTACGCTTCGGCTGGTGTGAGGTCCTCTGTCATCTTGTTGTCGAGCCTACCCGCCGCCTCTGACAGTGGGCGCGATCTTTAATTTCCGATGGTGGTACTGATCGCGGGCGGCTCAGGCGACCAGGACGCGAGCGGCTGCGGGGACGCAGGTGGCGGTGAGCGGCAGGGCTCCAAGGGGCTCGCCGTCGGCGTATCCGGTGCTGCCGGGCGCCTCGAGGGTGATGCGGGCGGCCCGGTGGACGGTGACCTTGGGGTGGGTCAGATGGGTTCCCCGGTAGACGCGCGGGAAGACCTTGAGCAGGGTGGCGCGTGAGCAGTCGCCGACGACGGTGATGTCGAAGAGCCCGTCGTCGAGCGAGGCGTCGGCGCAGATGCGCATGCCGCCGCCGTAGGAGGTGCCGTTGCCGACGGCGACCAGCGTCGCTTCGATCTCCAGTTCGGGGCCGTCGTCGAGGGCGATCCGGTAAGGGATGGGCCGGAAGGCGGCGAGCTCGGCGATCATGGCGAGGTCGTACTTGAGCCGGCCGCTGGGGCGGCGCATCCGGTTGCCGCGGTCGTTGACGCGTGAGTCGAAACCGGAGGCGAGGACCGTCCCGAACCAGCGGTCGCCGACCCTTCCCAGGTCGATGTCCCGTGTCCGTCCGCCTTTGAGGGACCGGGCGGCGAGTCTTCCCGCTTCGGCGGGGGCACGGATGGGCAGTCCGAGGGCGCGGGCGAAGTCGTTGCCCGTGCCGACGGCGACGACTCCGAGAGGGGTGAGCGTGCCGGCGACCGCCTGCAGGGCGAGGGAGACCAGTCCGTCGCCGCCGACGGCGATCAGGGCGCCGGTACCGCCGTCGACGGCTTCGCGTGCGCGGCGCAACGCGTCCTCGGCGTCGGTTCCGAGGACGGTCCGTACGGAGTATCCGGCGTCCCGGAGCGCACGAGCGGCCGGCTGCGCGGCGTGCGCGCCCCGGCCGCGTCCCGCGGTGGGATTGACGAAGAGGGTGATCTCGCTGGTCACCCTTCCGGACCTTACAAGGTCAGGTGATGTCGTCGTAACCGTTGATACGGGGGGACCTTCCGCCGTCCGCCTCACCGCCGGCCTGCTCGGGCAGGGCCCGCGCGGAGGGCACGGTCTCGACCTCGCCGATGGCCGAGGGGGTGAGGTCGAGGTCGGACGCCTCGCCGTCGTCGAGCTCCGCGTCCAGATCGTTCCTGCGGCGGCGCTTGTCGTTGAGGATCGAGATCCCGACGGCGATGAAGTACAGGACGATGATCGGTCCGGACAGGGCGATCATGCCGAGCGGGTCGGTCGAGGGCGTGGCGACGGCGCCGAAGACGAAGATGCCCATGATCACTCCGCGCCACCACCCGGCCATCCGCCTGCCGGTGACGATGCCCGCGAAGTTGAGCATGATCAGAAGCAGTGGCAGCTCGAAGGCGAGGCCGAAGATCAGCACCATTCTGGTGGTGAAGTCCAGGACGTCGTCGAGGGAGAGGAAGTTCGACGCGACGTCGGGGGTGATGCTGATGAGGACCTTCACGCTGACCGGCATGATCAGGTAGGCGATGTAGGCGCCGGCGGCGAAGAGCGGCACGGCGACGCTGGCGAAGTAGTACGTGTACTTCTTCTCGCTCTTGTGGAGTCCTGGCGCGACGAACGCCCACAGCTGGTAGAGCCAGACCGGGCAGGAGACGATGACGCCCGCCAGCATGATCACCTTGATGGTCGAGGTGAACGGGGACAGCATCGTCTGGTACGCGATGATCACACACCGGCCGCCGGTGTTGTCCGCGATGCCTGTGCCTGGAGGGCACTTGGGCACGGGCGAGGAGAGGAAGTCCATCAGCTCCTGGCTGTAGAACGCGGCGGCGATCGACGCGATCGTGATCGCCAGCATCGCCTTCGCGAGCCGGTTGCGAAGCTCACGCAGATGGTCCGAGAGCGGCATCCGCCCCTCGGGGTCCTTCTCCTTCTTGCTGCGGGCAGGCTTGAGCAACCCACGTCCTCATCTCGTGCGGCAGGCCGCGAGGGGCGGCCTTGGGGTCAGCGCTGGGGGGTGGTGTCGGTGGGCTCCGTGACGGGGCGGGCGCTGGTCACGTCGCCGGGCGCGGCCTTGATCGTGCGCGGCGCCGCGGGCTGCTCGGCCGGCGGGTCGGTGGGGGCGGTCTGCTGGCCCTCCGACTTCATCGCCTTCGCCTCGCTCTTCAGGATGCGGGCGGACTTGCCCAGCGAACGAGCCATCTCCGGAAGCTTCTTGGCGCCGAACAGGAGGACGACGACGAGGAGGATCAGAATGATCTCGGTGGGACCGATCTGTCGGAACATAAGCGTTGTCTACCTTCTCACCGAGGCGGCATGGGGCTGGGCTGCTGGCCGTCGAACGGACTGGTGTCCGAACAGCGGCCTTCAGCGATCGTAACTCGCACGGGTAAACGCACGGCAATCCCCGCGCATACTCCCGTTGCGGCCGGCGCCTCATCACCTGCGCCGCGATCAGCAGCGTACCTGTCGGGTCTGTCGAGGAGGAGACCGCGCCCGCTAGCGCAAGGCCTCGCCGGTACGGCTCAGATCGGTGGCCGCGCGCTCCAGATCCTCGGCGGCGCGGGTGATCCGCTCTGTGGTGCGGGCCACTTGGCGGCCGAGGCGCTGGGCCTCGACGAAGACCTTGATGCCGAGGATGCCGAGCACGGCGATCCCGAGGAACCCCAGGGCGATGGCGAGCATGGGCCAGAACATGCGCTGAGCCTAAACGGTGCGGGGGTGGTCAGGCAGTGGAGGTGGAGTGGAGACGCAGGGTGCGCACTCCGCCGCCGGTGAGGAGTTCGATGATGCGTTCGCCCGCCGGCTTGCGGACGGCACTGCCGCACTCGGGGCAGGTGAAGGAGTAGAAGGTGGTGCGGCTGCTGCCGCCGATCGCGAGGCGCAGGGCGCCTGCGGAGAGTTCGATGCGAGAACGGCAGTCGGGGCAGGCGGCCTTGAAGAGGACCGGCGCCATGGAGGCGGAGATTCCGTGCATCACGGACATTTCCCTCAACTTTCTCACCTTCGTCTGCTCGGTCGACTCCGTGCTCTGCCCGGCCGTCTCCGTCAGGTCCGCCGGGCGGAACCACCCCGGGCCTTCGCGGCCGGACCGCTCACTCCTGCGCGTCGTACGCGGCGAGGGCCTCGGCCGCCGCCCGCTGGGCGCTGTCCGCCAGGTCCTGCGGGGAGACGATCCGCCCGTCCCGGCCCAGCCGCAGCGCCAGCCGCCGCAGCGACGCCGGGGCGGGGGTCCGCAGGGTGATGCGCAGGCCGCCGTCCGGCAGCTCCTCCGCGCTGTCGTGCGGGTAGTACTCGGCGACCCAGCGGCCGCCCGGCCCGACCTCGACCACGACCTCCGGGTCGTCGGCCGACGGCTGGACGAGCCCCTCGGAGAGATCACGCAGTTCGATCTCCGGCGGCGCGGAGGGGTCGTCGAGGATCCGGATCTCGGCGACCCGGTCGAGACGGAAGGTGCGCCGGGCCTCCGAGAGCCGGCACCACGCCTCCATGTACGTGTGGCCGACGGCGAAGAGCCGGATCGGATCGACCTCGCGCTCGGTGAGCTCGTCGCGCGCGGGCGAGTAATAGCGGAGCCAGAGGCGGCGCCGCTCGGAGATGGCACGGTCGACCTCGGCGAAGACCCCGCCCTCCGATTCGAAGGTGACCGACAGCCGGGAACTGGCGCCGGCCGCCTCGCCGGCCGCGGTCTCCAGCTTGGCGGTGGCGCGCAGCAGCGCTTCGCGGTCGCCCTCCCGCAGCCCCGGGAGCGTGGCGACGGCGCGGGCGGCGACGAGCAGGGCGGTGGCCTCGTCGGCGGCGAGCCGCAGCGGCTCGGCGACGTCGTCGGGGTTGTGCCACCAGATCCGGTCGCCGTCGGTGTCGATGTCCAGGAGGTCGCCGCCCCGGAAGCTCGTCCCGCACATGGGCAGGACGTCGAGGTCGGAGATCAGCTCGTCCTCGGTGATCCCGAAGGCGCGGGCGACGTCGGAGACGTGCGCGCCCGGGCGCTCCCGGAGATAGGTCACCAGTGACAGCATCCGCCTGGTCTGGTCGATCGCGTTCGTGGCCATCGCTTGTACGGTCCCCCTCAACCCTTGGCGACGGCGCGCAGCCGGTCCACCACATCGGCCCGCAGATCCGCGGGCTCCAGTACGACGACGTCCGGGCCGAACTCGACGAGCCAGGCGTCCAGGCCGTGTCCGTACGGAATCTCCAACTCGTCCCAGCCGTCCTCGCGCTCCCGTACGGCGAGGGCGCGGGCGCGCAGCGGGTAGCCGCAGCCGGAGCGCAGCCTGATCACCGCCGAACGGGTCGCGGTCTCCCCCGCCCAGCTCTCGACGGTCTCGCGGACGGTCGAGACGTCGGGTACGGGGGCGGTGAAGGCGCCGGCCCGGGATCGGACCTTGCCGGTGATGCGGGAGAGGCGGAACACGCGCTCGGCGCCACGGTCGCGGTCCCAGCCGGCCAGGTACCAGTGGCCGCGCCAGCACTCCAGGGTCCAGGGCTCGACCTGGCGGGTCTCGGGGCGTGCGGCGTTCGCCTTGCGGTAGTCGAAGACGACGGGGCGGCGGTCGCGGCAGGCGAGCATCAGCGGTTCGAAGGCGGTCTCGTGGACCGGGATGCGGGGTTCCAGCGCGCTGTGCTGGGCGTCGTACGTGTCCTCCGCCTCGGGCATCCCCGCGGCGCGCAGCTTCTGCAGGGCGCCACTGGCGGCTCCCGCGAGGCGCGCCTGCTGCCAGACCTTGGCGGCGAGGCCGAGGGCGGCGGCCTCCTCGGCATCCAGGGTGATGGGGGGCAGCCGGTTGGAGTCGCGGCGGGCGAGATAGCCGGTGTCGCCGTCGAGGTTCTCCACGGTCTCGATCACCAGGCCGAGCTCGCGCAGGTCATCCTTGTCGCGCTCGAACATCCGGTTGAAGGAGTCGTCGTTGCCGGCCGCGCCGTCTCCGGGCCTGAAGGCCTCGACGTATGCCTCGATGGAGCCGCGCAGCTCACGCTTGCTCAGCGGGCGCCGGGTTCCCAGCAGGCACAGCGCCAGATTCATCAGCCGCTCGGCCTTGGCAATCGCCATCGACGCCCTGCACCTCTTCTGATGGAGTCACACTATCGCCCGATGACCGTACCGCCCCGGGGTGTCGTGGCAAAAGCGGAGGGCCCGTGCAGCCAGGCACGGGCCCTCGTTTCGATCAGAAATGATCAGCGCTTGGCAACGCCCACCAGGTCGCAGACGAAGATCAGCGTCTCGCCGGGGGCGATGGCGCCACCGGCGCCACGGTCGCCGTACGCGAGGTGCGCGGGGATGATCAGCTGGCGGCGGCCGCCGACCTTCATGCCCTGCACGCCCTTGTCCCAGCCCTGGATGACCTGGCCGACTCCGAGCTGAAAGTCCAGCGGGGTGCCACGGTTCCAGGACGCGTCGAACTCCTCGCCCGTGGAGAAGGCCACGCCCACGTAGTGGACCTTGACGAAGTCACCGGCGCCGGCGACCTCGCCGTCGCCCTCCCAGATCTCCTTGATCTCCAGGTCGGCCGGCGGCTCGCCGCCCGGGAAGTCGATCTCGGGCTTCTCGATGCTCACTGAACTTGCTCCTCAACTGATGAACTGGGCAACCGGGACAGTCTTACATCTTCGCCAGGATGTCCACGGCGAAGACGAGGGTGGAGTTCTTCGGGATGCCCTGCTGTTCCTTGTCACCGAACGCCTCGGCCGGGGGTGCGACGATGAGGATGCGGCTGCCCACCTTCTTGCCCACGATGCCGTTCTTGAGGCCCTTGAGCGTGACCTGCGCCAGCGGGAAGTTCGCGGTCTTGCCCGTGTCGAAGGTGGAGTCGAACTTCTTTCCGTCCTTCCACAGCAGCGCGACGTAGTTCACGACGACTGTGTCGGTGGCCTTGACGACCTCGCCCTTGGACTCCAGGACGTAGGTGGAGACGAGCTTGGCCGGCGGGGCGGACTTGGGGACCGTGACCGTGGGGGCCTTGCCGTCCGTGTTGGTGCCGACCTTCGGCAGGTCGATGTTGTCCTGGGCGACCGGGGTGCCCGCGGCGGACTTGGGGATGGTCGTCGCCTTCAGGATGTCGACGACGAAGACGAGGGTGGCGTTGGGCTTGATGTCGCCCTGGCCCTGATCGCCGTAGCCGAGCGCCGGCGGGATGCCGATCTCGACGCGGCTGCCGACCTTCTGGCCCTCCAGGCCCTGGTCCCAGCCCTTGATGACCTGTCCGGCGCCGAGCGTCAGGTCGAACGGCTGTTTGCGGTCGAAGCTGTTGTCGAACGGCTTGTCGGAGTCCCAGGCCTGACCCAGGTAGTTGACCTGAAGGGCGTCGCCCTTCTTCGTGACGGCGCCGTCGCCCTCGCTGATGACATTGACCTTGAGTTCCTTGGGCGGGTCGCCTTCGCCCTTGGCGAGGGTGGGCTTCTCTCCGAACTTGGCACCCGCGGTGATGGCGGGGAGCCCGTTCTTCATCGAGGCGGATTCGGATCCCTTGTCATTGCCACAGGCCGCTGCCGACAGCAGCAGCAAGGGGACGACGAGAAGGCCGGCAAGTCGGCGCACGTGTTCCTCAGATCTCAGACGGCACAGTAGTTGCCCGACACTCTAGGGCGTGCCGAGGGCCCCGCACGAGGAACGTGCGGGGCCCGGGTCGCCTTCCGGAGGGCGGTTCTACATTCCGGCGATCAGCTTTTCCACCCGGTCGTCGACCGACCGGAAGGGGTCCTTGCACAACACGGTGCGCTGCGCCTGGTCGTTGAGCTTGAGGTGGACCCAGTCGACCGTGAAGTCCCGTCGCTGCTCCTGTGCGCGGCGGATGAAGTCGCCGCGCAGCCGCGCCCTGGTGGTCTGCGGGGGCACCGACTTGCCCTCGAAGATCTTCAGGTCGTTGCAGATCCTGGCGGCCTGGCCCTTGCGCTCGAGGAGGTAGTACAGACCCCGCCGACGGTGGATGTCGTGGTAGGCGAGGTCTATCTGCGCGACCCTGGGGTGCGACATGGTCATGTTGTTCTTGGCGCGGTACCGCTCGATGAGCTTGTACTTCATGACCCAGTCGATCTCGGTGCCGATCCGGTCGAGGTCCTCCGCCTCGATGGCGTCGAGCGTGCGGCCCCACAGCTCGAGGACCTGGGCGACGGTGCCGGTGCGGATGCCCCGGCGGTCGACGAAGTCCACGGCCTTCTCGTAGTACTCCCGCTGGACCTCGAGCGCGGATGCCTCGCGCCCGCTGGCGAGGCGGACCTTGCGCTGGCCGGTGATGTCGTGGCTGACCTCGCGGATCGCCCGGATCGGGTTCTCCAGGGTCAGGTCGCGCATCACCGTACCGGCCTCGATCATGCGCAGAACGAGGTCGGTGGCGCCGACCTTGAGGAGCATCGTCGTCTCGGACATGTTCGAGTCGCCGACGATGACATGCAGACGGCGGTAGCGCTCGGCGTCCGCGTGCGGTTCGTCGCGGGTGTTGATGATGGGACGCGAACGGGTGGTGGCGGAGCTGACGCCCTCCCAGATGTGCTCGGCACGCTGGCTGACGCAGTAGACGGCTCCGCGCGGCGTCTGGAGCACCTTGCCGGCGCCGCAGATCAGCTGCCGGGTGACGAGGAACGGAATGAGGATGTCCGCGAGCCGGGAGAACTCTCCGTGGCGGGCGACGAGATAGTTCTCGTGGCAGCCGTAGGAGTTTCCCGCCGAGTCGGTGTTGTTCTTGAAGAGATAGACGTCGCCCGCGATTCCCTCCTCGTGCAGGCGGCGTTCGGCGTCGACGAGCAGGCCTTCGAGAATGCGCTCGCCCGCCTTGTCGTGGGTGACCAGTTCGGTCACGTTGTCGCATTCGGGTGTCGCGTATTCCGGATGCGATCCCACGTCGAGGTACAGGCGGGCGCCGTTCCGCAGGAAGACATTGCTGCTGCGGCCCCATGACACAACACGGCGGAAGAGGTAGCGCGCCACTTCGTCAGGTGACAGTCGGCGCTGTCCCCTGAACGTGCACGTGACGCCGTACTCGTTCTCCAGCCCGAAAATGCGGCGGTCCATGACTGAACATTACGCCTGATGGCGTGAGCTGAAACCGGGTTCGACTGCACCGTTTCGATCATTTTCCGATGAGCTCGTGATGACCTCGGCGTGTCGCGCCGAACGGCCGGGAACTGCGAGGACCCTTCCGGTGGCCATCAGGACCAGCAGGGCGGCGATTCCACCGGCGCCGGCGACGGCGAAGCCGGCGGGGGTCCCCCAGAGCTCTACGGCCGGGCCGGCGGCGGCCGTTCCGACGGCGGCGCCGACGCCGAAGGTGGTGACCAGCCAGGAGAACGCCTCGGTGACCGTACCGCTGGGGGCGTGGCGGTCGACGACGATGAAGGCGCAGGCGATGGCGGGGGCGAGGAACACGCCGGAGACGGCGGCGAGTGCGGTCATGGCGAGCACGCCGGGGGTCAGCGTCAGCGGCAGATAACCCAGGGCGAGCAGGCCGACGATGACACGCAGTCGGCGCTCGGGGGGACCTGCCCACCGACGTGCGCCGTAGACGACTCCGCCGAGGAGCGCGCCGAGTCCGAGTGCGGCCATCAGCCAGCCGTAGACCGATTCGCGGCCGTGGTCGTCGGCGTAGGCGACACCGGCGACGGTGATGGAGCCGAGAGCGAGGCCGACGAAGAAGAACGAGCCGAGCAGGGCGAGGAGTCCGGGTGAGCGCAGCGCGCCGAGCCAGTGGGCCTCCCGGGGTGCGGAGCGCCAGGCGCGGGAGGGCTCGCTGACGACGACGGAGAGGGCGCCGAGGACGCCGAGCACGTTGATGACCAGCAGCGCGGCGGCGGGGGACCACAGGGAGACGATCACGGTCACCAGCAACGGTCCGACGGTGAACATGACTTCCTGGGCCACGGCGTCCATCGCGTACGCGCGGTGGACCCGGTCCTCGCGTCCGAGGACGCTCGGCCACAGGGCGCGCAGACCGCCTTCGAGGGGCGGGGTGAAGAGGCCCGCGACGGTGACTGCGAGGTAGGCGAGGAGGAGCGGCTCGATGCCTATGAGCGCCAGCAGTGCCATGCCCAGGGCGGAGACGACGGCCGCGGGGAACTGGACGCGGGGCTGGCCGCGCAGGTCGACGGCACGGCCGAGCAGGGGCTGGCCGACGGCGGTGGCGAGGCCGTAGGCGGCGGCGAGGCCTCCGGCGAGGCTGTAGCTGCCGCCCTCGGAGCGGGTGAAGAGCACGATGGCGATGGGCGCGGTGCCGTTGGGGAGCCGGCCGACGAGGGTCCCGGCGAGCAGCCGGGCGGCGTGCGGCGCCTTCAGGATGTCCAGATATCCCGTGGCTGCCTTGGCCTCGGTGGCCATGTGGCTCCTCTCCCCCGGGCGTCCCGACCGAGGTTTTACGTATAACGTCCTGGGTCATACGTACCATGTCGGCAGCCCGTGGGTCCACCCTCGGGGCGGTGACGTCGATCGCGGAGGCATGTGTGCAGACCCCGGAGTCCGTCGGCGGGACGCGCCCCACCAGCCGGGATGTCGCACGCGTCGCGGGGGTCTCCCAGGCCACCGTGTCCCTGGTGCTGGGCGACAAGTGGCGCGGACGGGTCTCCGAGCGCACCGCGGGGGTCGTCCGCGAGGCGGCGCGGGAGCTGGGCTACCGGCCCAATCTGGCGGCCCGCAATCTGCGGCTCGGCCGGACCAGGACGGCGCTGCTGGTCGTTCCGGCGCTCACCAACGAGTTCTTCGCCCGCGTCTACACGGGCGCGGCCACGGTGGCCGCGCGACACGGCTTCGGCGTGGTGCTGTACCCCTCCCCCGCCGGCGTCGGTCCGGCCAAGGACCCCTTCGCCTCCGCGCGGGCCGCGCTGGACGGGGTGATCGCCTCCTCGATGGCGGCCGACGCCCTCACGGCGTTCCGCGGCACCGACCTTCCTCTGGTGATGCTGGACAGCGATCCCTCGGACCAGTCCGCCGCAGCCCATGTCAACCTCGACATCGCCGACGGGATGCGGCAGGTGACGGAGCATCTGCTCGGTCTGGGCCACCGCCGCTTCGTGCATCTGGCGTCGGCGGTGCCGTCCTGGACCTTCGATGTAAGGGCCGCGGCGCTGGCCGAGTCGCTCCGGGGCGTCTCCGTGCGGACCGTACGGGCTCCGCTGGACGTGCACGCGGCCCTGGAGACCGCCGAGCGGGCGCTGACCGCGCCGGGCCCCCGGCCGACGGCGTTGATCTGCGACGACGACATCCTGGCCGCCGGCGCCTGCAAGGCGGTGCGGCGGCTCGGGCTGCGGGTTCCCGAGGACGTCTCGGTGACCGGTTTCGACGATCTGGCGCTGGCGACGGCGGTGGAACCGGAGCTCACGACGGTCCGGCTGCCTGCCGAGCGGGTCGGCGAGCGGGGCATGGAGGCGCTGCTCGCGGTCCTGGCCGGCCGGCCGCCGGAGACCGTGGACCTACCGGTGACCCTGGCCGCCCGGGCCTCCTCGGGCCCCCCGCCCCGGGCCTGACCGCCCGCGCGGGCCCCGCACGGCGGCCGGCCGGTCCGCGCCCGCGGCGACCCGGCCCGCCTTCCAGCCGGTGAGGCCGAGGGGCTTGCCGGCCCCGGGAAACGGCGAAGCCCCGGCCCGTCCGCTGGTGCGGCGGGCCGGGGCGGCCGAGACGAACACCGGGCGGCGGTTACACCGCGGGGCCGCCGGGGGCGTCCTTGCCCGGTTCCGGGGCCTCGTCGGACGGTGCATCCGTCGGGGTGGACGGGGCGCCGTCGGCCTCCAGGAGGCGGGCGAGCTGGCGGCCGACGATCCGCTTGAACTTGCGCTCCTGCGGACGGGTGCGGTCCAGGACCGCCACCTCCAGGCGCTCCGCGGGGATCTCCCGCTCGCTGCCGTTGGTGTCCCGGGACAGGGCCTGGACGGCCAGTTTCAGCGCCTCCGCGAGCGACATGCCGTCGCGGTGCCGCTGGTCGAGGAAGCTGCCGATCTGCTCGGCGTTGCCGCCGACCGCGACCGAACCGTGCTCGTCGACGATCGATCCGTCGTGGGGCAGCCGGTAGATCTGGTCGCCCTCGGGTGAGACGCCCACCTCGGCGACGACCAGCTCCACCTCGTACGGCTTCTCGCCGGCGCTGGAGAAGATCGTGCCCAGCGTCTGGGCGTAGACGTTGGCGAGGCCACGGGCGGTGACGTCGTCGCGGTCGTAGGTGTAGCCGCGCAGGTCGGCGTAGCGCACGCCGCCGATGCGGAGGTTCTCGTACTCGTTGTACTTGCCGGCCGCGGCGAAGCCGATCCGGTCGTAGATCTCGCTGAACTTGTGCAGCGCGCGGGACGGGTTCTCGCCGACGAAGACAATGCCGTCGGCGTACTGCAGCACTACGAGGCTGCGTCCACGGGCGATGCCCTTGCGGGCGTACTCCGCCCGGTCGGCCATGGCCTGTTGAGGTGAGACATAGAACGGCGTCGACACCGGCTATCCGTCCCTTTCTGTTATTGGCGTGGAGGCACCTTCCAGCCGTGGCTGGCGGATCATCAGAGCAGCGCGGCGCGCGGGCCGTCGGGCTGTTCGAGACGGCGCTCCAGGATCACGCGGGCGACGTCGGAGGACTCCGCCTCGGTGAGGCGGCGGAAGCCCTCGTCCGTGATGACGGTGACGATGGGGTAGATCCGGCGGGCCACGTCCGGGCCGCCGGTCGCCGAGTCGTCGTCGGCGGCGTCGTACAGCGCCTGGATGACCAGGGTGATGGCCTGCTCCTCCGTCAGATCGCTGCGGTAGAGCTTCTTCATCGCTCCACGGGCGAAGATCGAGCCGGAGCCGGTGGCCGCATACCCCTGCTCCTCGGAACGGCCGCCCGTGACGTCGTACGAGAAGATGCGGCCCTTCTCGCGGTCCACGTCCCAGCCCGCGAAGAGCGGGACGACGGCCAGGCCCTGCATGGCCATGCCCAGATTGCTACGGATCATCGTGGAGAGCCGGTTGGCCTTGCCCTCCAGGGAGAGCTGGACGCCTTCGACCTTCTCGAAGTGCTCCAGTTCCAGCTGGAAGAGCTTGACCATCTCCACGGCCAGGCCGGCGGTGCCGGCGATGCCCACGGCCGAGTACTCGTCGGCGGGGAAGACCTTCTCGATGTCACGCTGCGCGATCATGTTGCCCATCGTGGCCCGCCGGTCACCGGCGAGCACCACGCCGCCGGGGAAGGACGTGGCGACGATGGTCGTCCCGTGCGGTGCCTCGATGGCGCCCTGCACGGGCAGACTCCGATTGCCCGGCAGCATCTCGGGCGAGTGGTCGGCCAGGAAGTCCAGGAACGAGGACGAGCCCGGCGTCAGGAAGGCTGCCGGCAGACGCCCGGTGCTACGAGGGTTGGCTTCCACGCGTTTCCTTCCGGATGAGAGAGGCGGCCCGCCAGTGGGACGGCCGGGCCGATCTTGCGTACTGTGCACGGACCTTACCCGTGTCGCCGCCGGTCATCCGTCCCGGTGCCGACAGCTTTCGCCGAGGACACCGGAACGGACAACTGCGGTCGTCCCGGAGGCAGTCCGGGGAGCTACTCGCCGCCCTTTTGCACAAAGGACCGCACGAAGTCCTCGGCGTTCTCCTCGAGAACGTCGTCGATCTCGTCGAGTACGGAGTCGACGTCGTCCGAGAGCTTTTCCTGACGCTCCTTGAGGTCCTCGGATGCCTGCGCGTCCTGCGCCTGCTCCTCGACCTCCTCGGTGGAACGCGTCGACTTCTGCTGTCCGCCGCCGGTGTCCTTGGTCGCCATTTCCCTCACCCCGCTCGGTTTGCCCGCCTGGTTCGGTCTCTCAAGATCAGACCCTACAAGCCAGGTCTGACATCGGCCCCGCAGTTACGGGAACGTCCGGGGGCCACCACCATGATTCCCGGCCGGGAGCCCTTTCAGCCGTACTCGGGGCCCCGGGCGTGCGCGGATCCGTCCGGAGGCCGCCCTCGTGCCCCCTCAGAGGCCCTCAGCTGCCCGAAAGGACGCGGACGAGTTCCTCGGCCGTACGGCACCGGTCCAGGAGCTCCTTGACGTGGTTACGGGTCCCCCGGAGGGGTTCCAGGGTCGGGACGCGCTGGAGCGAGTCGCGCCCCGGCAGGTCGAAGATGACCGAGTCCCAGGAGGCGGCGGCCACGTCGTCGGCGTACTGCTCCAGGCAGCGGCCCCGGAAGTAGGCCCGGGTGTCCTCCGGGGGCTTCGTCTCGGCCCTCTCCACGGCCGTCTCGTCCAGGAGCCGCTTCATCTTCCCGCGGGCCACCAGACGGTTGTACAGGCCCTTGTCGGGCCGTACGTCGGCGTACTGCAGGTCGACGAGGTGCAGCCGGGCGGCGTCCCAGTCGAGGCTGTCACGGCGGCGATAGCCCTCCATGAGCTCCCGCTTGGCGACCCAGTCCAGCTCCCCGGACAGGCTCATCGGATCGTTCTCGAGCCGGTTGAGGGTGTCCTCCCAGCGCACGAGGATGTCCTTGGTCTGCTCGTCGGCGTCCGCGCCGAAGCGCTCCTCGACGTATTTGCGGCCGAGCTCGAAGTACTCCATCTGGAGCTGGACGGCGGTGAGTGTCCGGCCGCTGCGGAGCGTGATCAGATGGTGCAGCGTGGGGTCGTGGGAGACCTGGTGCAGGGTGCGGACCGGCTGGTCCACGGCCAGGTCGACATTGATGAAGCCGTCCTCGATCATGGAGAGGACCAGGGAGGTCGTGCCGAGCTTCAGGTAGGTCGAGATCTCGGACAGGTTCGCGTCGCCGATGATCACGTGGAGCCTGCGGTACTTCTCCGCGTCGGCGTGCGGCTCGTCCCGGGTGTTGATGATCGGCCGCTTGAGGGTGGTCTCCAGGCCGACCTCGACCTCGAAGTAGTCCGCGCGCTGACTGAGCTGGAAGCCGTGCTCGCGGCCGTCCTGGCCGATGCCGACCCGGCCGGCGCCCGTGACGACCTGCCGGGAGACGAAGAAGGGCGTGAGGTGGCGCACGATGTCCGAGAAGGCGGTCTCCCGCTTCATCAGGTAGTTCTCGTGCGTTCCGTAGGACGCGCCCTTGTTGTCGGTGTTGTTCTTGTAGAGGTGGATCGGCTGGGCCCCGGGGAGCTGGGCCGCGCGCTCGGCGGCCTCTGCCATGATCCGCTCGCCGGCCTTGTCCCAGAGCACGGCGTCGCGGGGATTGGTGACCTCGGGGGCGCTGTACTCCGGGTGCGCGTGGTCCACGTAGAGCCGGGCGCCGTTGGTGAGGATGACATTGGCCAGGCCGATGTCCTCGTCGGTGAGCTGACTGGAGTCGGCGGCCTCGCGGGCGAGGTCGAAGCCGCGGGCGTCCCGCAGCGGGTTCTCCTCCTCGAAGTCCCAGCGGGCGCGGCGCGCCCGGTGCATCGCCGCCGCGTACGCGTTGACGATCTGGGACGAGGTGAGCATGGCATTGGCGTTCGGGTGGCCCGGAACGGAGATGCCGTACTCCGTCTCGATGCCCATTACTCGCCGTACGGTCATGCGGCCCTCCTTGCCCGGCGGCGCTCCCGCTCGGGAACGGCGCTCAAGTACCGCTGCTTCTCCGGTGCGTGTGCGGGGCCCGTCTCCGCACTGCGCGACCCGGCGGTACCGAAGAGCCTAGAGCGGCTCTGCGCTGGTGGGGAGATCAATTCCGTCATTGCTCCGGTGTCGTCGAATCATGGCCGAAGACCGTGGAATGCAACCGGCTGCGGACGCCCTCCCCCGCCTTCGCGGGGGATCCCAGGACATCCGCAGCCGGCCGGTGTCTTACAGGTACTGACCGGTGTTCGCCACCGTGTCGATCGAGCGGCCGGTGTCCGCGCCCTGCTTTCCGGTGACAAGGGTGCGGATGAAGACGATCCGCTCGCCCTTCTTACCGGAGATCCGGGCCCAGTCGTCCGGGTTCGTGGTGTTGGGCAGGTCCTCGTTCTCCTTGAACTCGTCCACGCAAGCCTGGAGGAGGTGGGAGACCCGAAGGCCCTTCTGGTTGTGGTCGAGGAAGGCCTTGATGGCCATCTTCTTGGCCCGGTCGACGATGTTCTGGATCATCGCGCCGGAGTTGAAGTCCTTGAAGTACAGGACTTCCTTGTCGCCATTGGCGTACGTGACCTCGAGGAAGCGGTTCTCCTCGGACTCCGCGTACATCTGCTCCACGACCGACTGGATCATGGCGTGGGCAGCTGCCTCCTTGGAGCCGCTGTGCTCGGACAGGTCGTCCGCGTGCAGCGGCAGCGAGGCCGTGAGGTACTTCGCGAAGATGTCCTTCGCGGCCTCGGCGTCCGGACGCTCGATCTTGATCTTGACGTCGAGCCGGCCCGGCCGCAGGATCGCGGGGTCGATCATGTCCTCACGGTTGGAGGCGCCGATGACGATGACGTTCTCCAGGCCCTCCACACCGTCGATCTCGGCGAGCAGCTGGGGGACGATGGTGTTCTCCACGTCCGAGCTGACACCGGAGCCACGGGTGCGGAAGAGGGATTCCATCTCGTCGAAGAAGACGATGACGGGGGTACCCTCGCTCGCCTTCTCCCGGGCACGCTGGAAGACGAGACGGATGTGCCGCTCGGTCTCACCGACGTACTTGTTGAGGAGCTCGGGGCCCTTGATGTTGAGGAAGTAGCTCTTCCCCGCGGGCTGACCGGTCACCTCGGCGACCTTCTTGGCAAGGGAGTTGGCGACGGCCTTCGCGATCAGCGTCTTGCCGCAGCCGGGCGGACCGTAGAGCAGGATGCCCTTCGGGGGCCGCAGTTCGTGCTCCTTGAAGAGGTCCGGGTAGAGGTACGGAAGCTCGACCGCGTCGCGGATCAGCTCGATCTGGTTGCCCAGTCCGCCGATCTTGTCGTAGTCGACGTCCGGGACCTCTTCGAGGACGAGCTCCTCGACCTCGCTCTTGGGGACCACTTCGTAGACGTAGCCGGACCTGGGCTCGAGAAGCAGGGCGTCGCCGGGGCGGATGGTGATGTCCAGCAGCGGCTCGGCGAGCCTGACCACCCGTTCCTCGTCGGTGTGCCCGATCACCAGGGCACGCTCGCCGTCCTCAAGGATCTCCTTGAGGGTGACGATGTCCCCGGCACGCTCGAACTCCATGGCCTCGACCACGTTGAGCGCCTCGTTGAGCATGACTTCCTGGCCGCGCCGGAGCTCGTCGAGCTCGACGCTGGGACTGACGTTCACCCGGAGCTTGCGGCCCCCGGTGAAGATGTCGCACGTGCCGTCCTCGTTCGCCTGCAGGAAGACACCGAAGCCGGCCGGCGGCTGTGCGAGCCGGTCGACCTCCTCCTTGAGGGCCACGATCTGGTCGCGGGCCTCACGGAGCGTATTGGCGAGCCGCTCGTTCTGAGCGGACACGCCGGCCAGGTTGGTCTGCAACTCGACGATCCGCTCTTCGAGAATCCTCGTATGACGCGGAGAGTCGGCGAGCTTACGTCGCAGGACGGCGATTTCCTGCTCGAGATAGGCAACCTGGCCGGCAGGGTCTTCAGACCCCCGCCCCGGCCGGATGCCGCGGTTGATGTCGTCGTCGTGGGCTGCCACGGTCCTCACCTCCTCCAAGGGGAGCTGGACGCTTCCTGACCCTACCTGGGTGGGTGTCGATTGAAACCCCTAGATCACAAAGACTGTCGAGGTGTGTCCGATCTTCACCCTTGCGCTCTCCCTCACGCCAGGTGAATACCCACCCATCAACATCGGAAAGCGGGCGGTTGTATCGTCGGAGTGGTCAACACCCGTCAGGGCTGGCCCGACTTAGAAGCGCGAAGCTCATCCGACGCAGGAAACGGCAGGAGATATGACCGTGCAGCACGAGGCTCCGACCGCACCGGCCGGGGAGGCTCTGGAGGTCTGGATCGACCAGGATCTCTGCACCGGCGACGGCATCTGCGCGCAGTACGCCCCGGAGGTCTTCGAGCTCGACATCGACGGCCTGGCCTATGTGAAGGACGGGGAGGACGAGCTGCTGCAGGCCCCGGGGGCGACCACGCCGGTGCCGCTGACCCTCCTGCAGGACGTCGTGGACTCCGCGAAGGAGTGCCCGGGCGACTGCATCCACGTCCGGCGCGTGTCGGACAGGGTCGAGGTCTACGGCCCCGACGCCGAGTGACCGCTCAGGCACTCAGCGCTTCGACCTGGGTGGTGCGGACGAACTTCCCGCCCCTCCACTGCCACTTGACCCGCTCCCTCTGATCGGGACAGCAGCCCGGTACGTCCGGTGACGAGTAGCCGAGCAGCGTCGCCGTGACCGATCCGTCACGTACCGCGAGGGACTCGACGTTCTTCTTCCGGCCGGGCTCGACCAGGGTGGCCACCACGCGTGCCGCGCCGTCCCTGCCGAGGGTCAGGACGTAGACGCCGCTCGGCGGCGTCCCGGAGCCGGCGTCGCAGTGGACCACCGCGACGGTCTCCGGACGCCCGTCCCCGTCGAGGTCCCCGGACGCCTCGCGAGCCACCACGCTGCCCACGGGGCCGCATTCCAGGGGGAACCGCACGGCGGCCGGGTCGGGCGCCGCCACGGCCGCGGGGGCGGCCTGCGGGGCCGTCTGGGAGGCCGTGGCCGGGCCGGGTTGCAGCAGACCGGCGGCCGCGACGACCCCGGCCATCGCGGTGGCCGTGGCGAGCCAGTGCACCGGGCGGGCGTGGGTGTGCGCGAGGTCCGGGACGACGGAGGTCTGCACGCGGGATGTCTCCTGTGGCGGTCGTGCGGCGGGGGGTGGCCAGCATCGTGCCACACGTCACAGGAGGGCGGAACAGCTGGGGTTCGCACCGGACGGAACACCCGGCCGCCGAACGTGAAGGTGCCGGGGGGGGGGGGGGGTGTTTGGGGGGGGGGGGGGGAGGGGGGGGGGGGGGGGGGGGGGGGGGGGGGGGAGGGGGGGGGGGGGGGGGGGGGGAGAGGGGGGA